>CAVVHA010000006.1:0-860652 GCA_963747925.1 uncultured Acidobacteriota bacterium | reverse complement strand
CGCACCTGGTGGCCGGGTGCAGGGTGTTGTTGGTGCAGGGTTCGCGTCGTCGCAATGGGTGCGGGTCCGCCGACGCAGAGGCCGCCGGAGCAGGTGTCGGCCGTGGTGCAGGCGCTGCCGTCGTCGCAAGGCGCGTGTTGTTGGTGTGCACGCACCCGGTGGCCGGGTTGCAGGTGTCGTCGGTGCAGGGGTTCGCGTCGTCGCAGTTCGGGGCCGGTCCGCCGACGCAGAGGCCGCCGGAGCAGGCGTCGGCCGTGGTGCAGGCGCTGCCGTCATCGCAAGGCGCCGTGTTGTTGGTGTGGACGCAGCCCGTGGCCGGGTCGCAGGTGTCGTCGGTGCAGGGGTTCGCGTCGTCGCAGTTCGGCGCGGGTCCGCCGACGCAGAGGCCGCCGGAGCAGGTGTCGGCCGTGGTGCAGGCGCTGGCGTCGTCGCAAGGCGCGGTGTTGTTGGTGTGGACGCACCCGGTGGCCGGGTTGCAGGTGTCGTCGGTGCAGGGGTTCGCGTCGTCGCAGTTCGGGGCCGGTCCGCCGACGCAGAGGCCGCCGGAGCAGGTGTCGGCCGTGGTGCAGGCGCTGCCGTCATCGCAAGGCGCCGTGTTGTTGGTGTGGACGCAGCCCGTGGCCGGGTTGCAGGTGTCGTCGGTGCAGGGGTTGTTGTCGTCGCAGTTCGGTGCCGGTCCGCCGACGCAGAGGCCGCCGGAGCAGGTGTCGGCCGTGGTGCAGGCGCTGCCGTCATCGCAAGGCGCGGTGTTGTTGGTGTGGACGCAGCCCGTGGCCGGGTCGCAGGTGTCGTCGGTGCAGGGGTTGCGTCGTCGCAGTTCGGGGCCGGCCGCCGACGCACACGCCGCCGGCGCAGGTGTCGGCCGTGGTGCAGGCGTTGCCGTCATCGCAAGGCGCGGTGTTGTTGGTGTGGACGCACCCGGTGGCCGGGTCGCAGGTGTCGTCGGTGCAGGGGTTCGCGTCGTCGCAGTTGGGTGCCGGTCCGCCGACGCAGAGGCCGCCGGAGCAAGTGTCGGCCGTGGTGCAGGCGCTGCCGTCATCGCAGGCGCGGTGTTGTTGCGTGTTGACGCAGCCCGTGGCCGGGTTGCAGGTGTCGTCGGTGCAGGGGTTGCGTCGTCGCAGTTCGGCGCGGGGCCGCCGACGCACACGCCGCCGGAGCAGGTGTCGGCCGTGGTGCAGGCGCTGCCGTCATCGCAAGGCGCGGTGTTGTTGGTGTGGACGCAGCCGGTGGCCGGGTTGCAGGTGTCGTCGGTGCAGGGGTTGGCGTCGTCGCAGTTCGGGTGCCGGTCCGCCGACGCACAGGCCGCCGGAGCAGGTGTCGGCCGTGGTGCAGGCGCTGCCGTCGTCGCAAGGGGCGGTGTTGTTGGTGTGCACGCACCCGGTGGCCGGGATCGCAGGAGTCGTCGGTGCAGGGGTTGCCGTCGTCGCAGTTCGGGGCCGGTCCGCCGACGCAGAGGCCGCCGGAGCAGGTGTCGGCCGTGGTGCAGGCGCTGCCGTCATCGCACGGGGCGGTGTTGTTGGCGTGGACGCACCCGGTGGCCGGGTTGCAGGAGTCGTCGGTGCAGGGGTTGGCGTCGTCGCAATTCGGGGCCGGGCCGCCGACGCAGAGGCCGCCGGAGCAGGTGTCGGCCGTGGTGCAGGCGCTGCCGTCATCGCAAGGCGCCGTGTTGTTGGTGTGCACGCAGCCCGTGGCCGGGTTGCAGGTGTCGTCGGTGCAGGGGTTGGTGTCGTCGCAGTTCGGTGCCGGTCCGCCGACGCAGAGGCCGCCGGAGCAAGTGTCGGCCGTGGTGCAGGCGCTGCCGTCGTCGCAGGGCGCGGTGTTGTTGGTGTGGACGCACCCGGTGGCCGGGTTGCAGGTGTCGTCGGTGCAGGGGTTCGCGTCGTCGCAGTTCGGGGCCGGTCCGCCGACGCACGCGCCGCCGGCGCAGGTGTCGGCCGTGGTGCAGGCGCTGCCGTCGTCGCAGGGCGCGGTGTTGTTGGTGTGGACGCAACCCGTGGCCGGGTCGCAGGAGTCGTCGGTGCAGGGGTTCGCGTCGTCGCAGTTCGGGGCCGGGCCGCCGACGCAGATGCCGCCGGAGCAGGTGTCGGCCGTGGTGCAGGCGTTGCCGTCGTTGCAGGGGCGGTGTTGTTGGTGTGGACGCAGCCCGTCGCCGGGTCGCAGGTGTCGTCGGTGCAGGGGTTGGCGTCGTCGCAGTTCGGGGCCGGGCCGCCGACGCAGACCCGCCGGAGCAGGTGTCGGCCGTGGTGCAGGCGCTGCCGTCGTCGCAAGGCGCCGTGTTGTTGGTGTGGACGCAGCCCGTCGCCGGGTTGCAGGTGTCGTCGGTGCAGGGGTTGGCGTCGTCGCAGTTCGGTGCCGGCCCGCCGACGCAGACGCCGCCGGGCAGGTGTCGCCCGTGGTGCAGGCGCTGCCGTCGTCGCACGGCGCCGTGTTGTTGGTGTGGACGCAGCCCGTGGCCGGGTTGCAGGTGTCGTCGGTGCAGGGGTTGCCGTCGTCGCAGTTCGGGGCCGGCCGCCGACGCAGGCGCCGCGGCGCAGGTGTCGGCCGTGGTGCAGGCGTTGCCGTCGTCGCAGGGCGCGGTGTTGGTCGTGTGGACGCAGCCCGTGGCCGGGTCGCAGGTGTCGTCGGTGCAGGCGTTGCCGTCGTCGCAGTTCGGCGCCGGCCGCCGACGCAGAGCGCCGCCGGCGCAGGTGTCGGCCGTGGTGCAGGCGCTGCCGTCGTCGCAAGGCGCGGTGTTGTTGGCGTGGACGCAGCCGTGGCCGGGTTGCAGGTGTCGTCGGTGCAGGCGTTGCCGTCGTCGCAGTTCGGTGCCGGCGCCGCCGACGCAGACGCCGCCGGCGCAGGTGTCGGCCGTGGTGCAGGCGCTGCCGTCGTCGCAGAGGCGCCGTGTTGTTGGTGTGGACGCAGCCCGTGGCCGGGTCGCAGGTGTCGTCGGTGCAGGGGTTGCCGTCGTCGCAGTTCGGCGCGGGGCCGCCGACGCAGGCGCCGCCGGGCAGGCGTCGCCGGTGGTGCAGGCGTTGCCGTCGTCGCAGGGGGCGGTGTTGTTGGCGTGCACGCAGCCCGTGGCGGGGTCGCAGGAGTCGTCGGTGCAGGGGTTGCCGTCGTCGCAGTTCGGGGCCGGGCCGCCGACGCACAGCGCCGCCGGGCAGGTGTCGCCGTCGTGCAGGCGCTGCCGTCGTCTGCACGGGGCGGTGTTGTTGGCGTGCACGCAGCCGGTGGCCGGGTTGCAGGCGTCGTCGGTGCAGGGGTTGCGTCGTCGCAGTTCGGGGCCGGTCCGCCGACGCACAGGCCGCCGGAGCACGCGTCGGCCGTGGTGCAGGCGCTGCCGTCGTCGCAGGGCGCGGTGTTGTTGGCGTGGACGCAGCCGGTGGCCGGGTCGCAGGTGTCGTCGGTGCAGGGGTTCGCGTCGTCGCAGTTCGGGGCCGGGCCGCCGACGCAGGCGCCGCCGGAGCAGGCGTCGGCGGTGGTGCAGGCGCTGCCGTCGTCGCAGGGCGCGGTGTTGTTGGTGTGGACGCAGCCCGTGGCGGGGTTGCAGGAGTCGTCGGTGCAGGGGTTGCCGTCGTCGCAGTTCGGTGCGCGGGCCGCCGACGCAGGCGCCGCCGGAGCAGGTGTCGGCCGTGGTGCAGGCGCTGCCGTCGTCGCAGGGCGCGGTGTTGTTGGTGTGCACGCAGCCGGTGGCCGGGTCGCAGGTGTCGTCGGTGCAGGGGTTGCCGTCGTCGCAGTTCGGCGCCGGGCCGCCGACGCAGGCGCCGCCGGAGCAGGCGTCGGCCGTGGTGCAGGCGCTGCCGTCGTCGCAGGGGGCGGTGTTGTTCGTGTGGACGCAGCCGGTCGCCGGGTTGCAGGAGTCGTCGGTGCAGGGGTTGCCGTCGTCGCAGTTCGGCGCGGGGCCGCCGACGCAGGCCCGCCGGTGCAGGCGTCGGCCGTGGTGCAGGCGTTGCCGTCGTCGCAGGGCGCGGTGTTGTTGGCGTGTGCACGCAGCCGGTGGCGGGGTTGCAGGAGTCGTCGGTGCAGGGGTTGCCGTCGTCGCAGTTGGGGGCCGGGCCGCCGCGCACGCGCCGCCGGGCAGGTGTCGGCGGTGGTGCAGGCGCTGCCGTCGTCGCAGGGCGCGGTGTTGTTCGCGTGGACGCAGCCGGTCGCCGGGTCGCAGGAGTCGTCGGTGCACGGGTTGCCGTCGTCGCAGTTCGGCGCGCGGGCCGCCGACGCACGGCCCCGCCGGCGCAGGTGTCGCCGTGGTGCAGGCGCTGCCGTCGTCGCACGGGCGCGGTGTTGTTCGGCGTGGACGCACCCGGTGGCCGGGATTGCAGGCGTCGTCGGTGCAGGGGTTGCCGTCGTCGCAGTTGGGCGCCGGGCCGCCGACGCAGGCGCCGCCGGCGCAGGTGTCGGCCGTGGTGCAGGCGTTGCCGTCGTCGCAAGGCGCCGTGTTGTTGGCGTGGACGCAGCCCGTCGCCGGGTTGCAGGCGTCGTCGGTGCAGGGGTTGCCGTCGTCGCAGTTGCGGCGCCGGGCCGCCGACGCAGAGGCCGCCGGAGCAGGTGTCGGCCGTCGTGCAGGCGCTGCCGTCGTCGCAAGGCGCGGTGTTGTTGGTGTGGACGCACCCGGTGGCCGGGTTGCAGGTGTCGTCGGTGCAGGGGTTGCCGTCGTCGCAGTTGGGCGCCGGTCCGCCGACGCAGAGCGCCGCCGGGCAGGTGTCGGCCGTGGTGCAGGCGCTGCCGTCGTCGCAGGGGGCGGTGTTGTTGGCGTGCACGCAGCCCGGTGGCCGGGTTGCAGGTGTCGTCGGTGCAGGGGTTGGTGTCGTCGCAGTTCGGGGCCGGTCCGCCGACGCAGAGGCCGCCGGAGCAGGTGTCGGCCGTGGTGCAGGCGTTGCCGTCGTCGCAGGGGGCGGTGTTGTTGGTGTGGACGCAACCCGTGGCGGGGTCGCAGGTGTCGTCGGTGCAGGGGTTGCCGTCGTCGCAGATTGGGTGCCGGGCCGCCGACGCACAGCGCCGCCGCAGCAGGTGTCGGCCGTGGTGCAGGCGCTGCCGTCGTCGCAGGGCGCGGTGTTGTTGGTGTGGACGCAGCCGGTGGCCGGGTCGCAGGCGTCGTCGGTGCAGGGGTTGCCGTCGTCGCAGTTCGGCGGCGGGCCGCCGACGCACAGGCCGCCGGCGCAGGTGTCGGCCGTGGTGCAGGCGCTGCCGTCGTTGCAGGGCGCGGTGTTGTTGGTGTGGACGCACCCGTGGCGGGGTTGCAGGTGTCGTCGGTGCAGGGGTTGGCGTCGTCGCAGTTGGGTGCCGGTCCGCCGACGCACGCGCCGCCGGAGCAGGCGTCGGCCGTGGTGCAGGCGCTGCCGTCGTCGCAGGGCGCCGTGTTGTTGGTGTGGACGCAGCCGGTGGCCGGGTTGCAGGTGTCGTCGGTGCAGGCGTTGCCGTCGTCGCAGTTCGGCGCGGGCCGCCGACGCAGGCGCCGCCGGGGCAGGTGTCGGCCGTGGTGCAGGCGCTGCCGTCGTCGCAGGGCGCGGTGTTGTTGGTGTGGACGCAGCCCGTGGCGGGGTTGCAGGTGTCGTCGGTGCAGGCGTTCGCCGTCGTCGCAGTTCGGGTGCCGGGCCGCCGACGCAGAGCGCCGCCGGAGCAAGTGTCGGCCGTGGTGCAGGCGCTGCCGTCGTTGCAGGGGGCGGTGTTGTTGGTGTGCACGCAGCCGGTGGCGGGGTTGCAGGTGTCGTCGGTGCAGGGGTTGGCGTCGTCGCAGTTCGGGGCCGGTCCGCCGACGCAGGCCCGCCGGAGCAGGTGTCGGCCGTGGTGCAGGCGCTGCCGTCGTCGCAGGGCGCGGTGTTGTTGGTGTGCGACGCAGCCCGTGGCGGGGTTGCAGGTGTCGTCGGTGCAGGGGTTGCGCGTCGTCGCAGTTCGGGCGCGGCCGCCGACGCAGACGCCGCCGGAGCAGGCGTCGGCCGTGGTGCAGGCGCTGCCGTCGTCGCAGGGCGCGGTGTTGTTCGTGTGGACGCAGCCCGTGGCCGGGTTGCAGGTGTCGTCGGTGCAGGGGTTGCGCGTCGTCGCAGTCGGCGCGCGCCGCCGACGCAGGCGCCGCCGGAGCAGGCGTCGGCGGTCGTGCAGGCGCTGCCGTCGTCGCAGGGCGCGGTGTTGTTGGTGTGGACGCACCCGGTGGCGGGGTTGCAGGTGTCGTCGGTGCAGGGGTTGCCGTCGTCGCAGTTGGGCGCCGGGCCGCCGACGCAGACGCCGCCGGAGCAAGTGTCGGCGGTGGTGCAGGCGCTGCCGTCGTCGCAAGGCGCGGTGTTGTTGGTGTGGACGCACCCGGTGGCCGGGTTGCAGGTGTCGTCGGTGCAGAGGTTGGCGTCGTCGCAGTTGGGCGCCGGTCCGCCGACGCAGAGGCCGCCGGGCAGGTGTCGGCCGTGGTGCAGGCGCTGCCGTCATCGCACGGGCGGTGTTGTTCGCGTGGACGCAGCCGGTGGCCGGGTTGCAGGTGTCGTCGGTGCAGAGGTTCCCGTCGTCGCAGTTCGGAGCGGGCCCGCCGACGCAGGATCCGCCCGGCAGGCGTCGGCCGTGGTGCAGGCGCTGCCGTCCTCGCAAGGGGCGGTGTTGTTGGTGTGGACGCACCCGGTGGCCGGGTTGCAGGTGTCGTCGGTGCAGGGGTTCCGTCGTCGCAGTTCGGGGCCGGTCCGCCGACGCAGGCTCCGCCGGAGCAGGTGTCGTCCGTGGTGCAGGCGCTGCCGTCATCGCAAGGCGCCGTGTTGTTGGTGTGGACGCACCCGGTGGCCGGGTTGCAGGAGTCGTCGGTGCAGACGTTGCCGTCGTCGCAGACGGTGGGTGTGTGAACACAGCCGGTCGCCGGGTTGCAGGAGTCGTCTGTGCAGACGTTGCCATCGTCACAGTCCGTGGGGGGCCCGCCGGCGCAGGCGCCGTCCGCGCAGGCATCGTCCTCAGGTGCAGGCATTCCCGTCGTCGCAGGGTGCCGTGTTGTTGAGGTGCACGCAGCCGGTGGCCGGGTCGCAGACGTCATCCGTGCAGGTGCTGCCGTCCGCGCAGTCGAGCGGCGACCCTCCGACGCACGCGCCGTCCAGGCAGGCGTCGTCCGCTGTGTGCAGGCGTTGCTGTCGTTGCAGGGGCCCGTGATGTTGGCGTGCTCGCAGATCAGGCTCGCGGTGTTGCAGGAGTCCTGCGTGCAGGGATTCCCATCGCCGCAGTTGTTCTGGCTGAGCGGCTCGCAGTCCAGACCGTCGGCGATGTCGTCGTTGTCGTCATCGGGGTCGCAAGCGTTCCCCGGCAGATCGCTGTCGTTGTCGAGCTGGTCCGGCATTGATGTGGCGGGCAGTTGTCCCCGTCACCGGTTTTCGGAGGTGCGAATCCGTCCCCGGCGCAGACTCCGTCCTCGTCCTGGTCGTTCATCTCATCGCCCGGGCAATCGTCGCACGCGTTGCCGAGGAGGTCTGTGTCCGCGTCGGACTGGTCGGGTTTGGGACGGAAGGACAGTTGTCGAGGTTGCCGCAAACCCCGTCCATATCGGCATCGTTGACCGAATCGTCCGGGCAGGAATCGCACGCATCCCCGAGCGTGTCAATGTCCCTGTCGGCCTGGCCGCGTTCGGCGACCGCCGGGCAGTTGTCGCACCCATCCCCCTTGCCGTCCCGGTCTGCGTCCCCCTGCGCCGTGATTCGGGGGAGCTGCGCAATTGTCGCAGGCGTCCCCGACAGTGTCGGCATCCGCATCGTCCTGAAGAGGGTTGGCCGCGCCCGGGCAGTTGTCGTGGTCGCCGAGCTTGGGTGCAGCGAAGCCGGGACCCGCGCAGTAGCCATCCCCGTCCGCGTCGTCCAGGGCATCGCCCGGGCACGTGTCGCAAACATCGCCAAGCGCGTCGCCGTCCGCGTTGAGCTGCCCGTGGTTGGGGACGGCAGGACAGTTGTCGCAGGCGTCGCCGGTCAGGTCGCCATCGGCGTCGTCCTGGGAGATGTTCGAGACAGAGGGGCAGTTGTCGCAGGCGTTTCCGAGAAGATCCTCGTCGGCGTTCGCTCTGTGTGGGGTTGGCGACAGCCTGACAGTTGTCGCAGATGTCGCCTGCGCCGTCCCGATCCAGGTCCGCCTGCGAGGCGTTGGCTGCGGCCGCGCAGTTGTCGTCGATGTCCGTCACGCCATCGCTGTCGCTATCGCGCTCGACGTACGAGCAGCCCGTGCCGGGCGGCCGGGGTGTCTCGTCGGAGCGGCGCCGAGATCCGACTCCCCGCACCGGTTCCGCGCGCTGACGAGGTAGTAGAAGGCGGCACCGGTCGAGGGAGCTCTGGATGTCGTCCGTGGCTTCGTCCGGCGAGTCTGCCTCGAGGCACGTATGGTTGTAGGCGCCGGCGAGGCCTTCGGCCGCCATGGTCCCGCGATAGACGTTGTAGGTGTTTCCCTGGGCCGCGCGGTCCCATTGGAGATGGGTCGAGCTCTTGAACAAGCAGGTTCAGCGGGGGGGCAGGAGGCGCGCTGTGCACGCCCGCGACGAGCGGAGCGCAGTCGAGGGCGTTCGGATAGCCATCGCCGTCGGAGTCGGGGTCGCAGGCGTCGCCGAGCCCGTTGTTATTGATGTCCTGCTGCCCAGAGTTCGCGACCACCGGGCAGTTGTCATGATCTCCCGTCTTGGGCGCCGCGTATCCCGTGCCGGCGCAAACGCCGTCGTTGTCCTCGTCGTTCTGCGGGTCGCCGGGGCAGGAATCGCAGGCGTCACCGAGTCCCGTCACCGTCCGCGTCCTCCTGGCCCGGATTGGCGTCGCCGGAGCAGTTGTCGTGGTCGCCCGTCTTCGGGGCGCTGAAGCCGGCGCCGGCGCAGATCCCGTCGTTGTCCTGATCGTTCTGCGCGTCGCCGGGGCACGAATCGCACGCGTCGCCGAGCGCGTCGCTGTCCGCGTTCGCCTGGTCGGCATTCGCGGTCGCCGGGCAGTTGTCGCGATCGCCCGTCTTCGGCGCGCCGAAGCCCGGCCCCGCGCAGACAAGGTCCCCGATCGGCATCGTTCTCCGGGTCGCCGGGGCAGGGGTCGCAGGCGTCGCCGAGCGCGTCGCCGTCGCGCGTCCGCCTGGTCGGCGTTGGCGACCGCGGGGCAGTTGTCGCAGGCGTCGCCGAGAGGCGTCGCCGTCGGCGTTCGTCTGGGTCGGGTTGGCGACCGTCGGGCAGTTGTCGCAGGCGTCGCCCCTGCCGTCGCCGTCGCCGTCCGCCTGGCTCGGGTTGGCGACGGCGGGGCAGTTGTCGCAGGCGTCGCCGGTGCCGTCGCCGTCGGCGTCGGCCTGGTTCGGGTTGGCGACGGCGGGGCAGTTGTCGCAGGCGTCGCCGTCGCCGTCGCCGTCGCGTGTCGGCCTGGTCGGCGTTGGCGACGGCCGGGCAGTTGTCGCAGGCATCGCCCGCGGCGTCGCCGTCCGCGTTCGCCTGGCTGCGTTGGCGACCGCCGGGCAGTTGTCGCGATCCCCGGTCTTCGGCGACGTGAACCGGTCGCCGGCGCAGATGCCGTCGCTGTCCGGGTCGTTCTGGCGGATCGCCGGGGCAGTTGTCGCAGACGTCGCCGAGCGCGTCGCCGTCGGCGTTCGGCCTGGTCGGGGTTGGAGACCGACGGGCAGTTGTCGCAGGCATCGCCGAACCCGTCCGCGTCGCCGTCGGTCTGCGTCGGGTTGGCGATCGATGGGCAATTGTCCTGGCAGTCGACCACCCCGTCCACGTCGGCGTCCCCGCACCCGGCCGGCCGGGCAATCCGGAATCCCGTCGAGACATTCTCCGTGGTCGGGCTCGTGGCCGTGCCGGCGGTGTCGGAGCGCAGGGCGCTCGAGGCGCTGGAGTAGTTCCCGCCGCGGACGATCCGGCTCGTGGACGAAACGGTCTCGGTCCATTCGGCAACGTTGCCGCCCTGGTCGTAGGTGCCCCAGTAGCTGATGCTGAAGAGGCCGCATCCCCCGACCGTCGTCACGTTCCCCGTCTGGGAATTCCACACGGCGCCGTTGTTGTAGTTGACGACGTTGGGGCCCGGGTTCGAAACGCCTCCGGTCGAGGTTGCGAGGGCGAGCGTGGGCGTCGCGTTGCTTCGCGTCGGATAAGCCAATCGGAGGGCCGGGTCGCGTCGTTGTAGGCGGCGGTCTTCCACTCGGCTTCGGTCGGGAGGAACCACTTGGCGCCAGCCTGTCGGACGGCATTGCTGCCAGGGGTGCCGACGGTGAGGTCGTAGGCCCCCTTCTCGGTCGTGGTGTTCCCCTGCGCGCCGGTCGGTTTGCCGTTGTGCCGCCAGTTGCAGTAGCCGGGCGGCGTCGAGCCAGGAGACGTAGTTCACGGGCTTGTTGCCCATGTTCGTCCGGACGGTGTAGGTGTAGTTCGGGCTCGTCGCCGCTGCGGTGATCCCGCCGCGGGCATTGCTTCCCATGCTGCTGTTGAAGAGCCCGTTGGTATCGGCCCTGGCGACGGCGTTGAGGAAGGCGGCGTACTCGGCGTTCGTGACCTCCGTCGTCCCGATGTAGATCGAGCGTTCCGACCGGGACGGCGGCGCAGGCATCGCCGATTCCGTTCCCATCGGAGTCCGTCTGGTTCGAGTTGGCGATCGTGGGGCAGTTGTCGCAGATGTCGCCCCGGCTGTCGCCGTCACGATCCTCCTGGCCGGCGTTGGTCAGCGATGGGCAGTTGTCGCAAGCGTCGCCCAGTGCGTCGGCATCGGAATTCGTCTGGGCGGCGTTGGCGGCGGTCGGGCAGTTGTCGTTCTGGCCCGTCTTCGGCGGGCTGAACCCGACGCCGGCGCAGATCCCGTCGCCGTCCTGGTCGTTCTGCGCGTCGCCCGGGCAGGCATCGCACACGTTGCCGAACTGCGTCGCCGTCCGTGTTCGCCTGATCGGCGTTGGGGGCGGCCGGGCAGTTGTCGCGGTCGCCGGCTCTTCGGCGCGCCGAACCCGATCCCGTCGCAGATCCCGTCACAGTCCTGGTCGTTGAATGGTCCCCGGGGCACGAATCGCAGGCATCGCCGAGCAGGTCGCCATCGGTGTTCGCCTGATCCGCGTTCGCGACGGAGAGGCAGTTGTCGTGGTCGCCGGTCCTGGGCGGGGCGAACCCGGCCCCCGCGCACACGCCGTCGCCGTCGGCGTCGTTCTGGCGGGTCGCCGGGACAGACATCGCAGGCGTCTCCGAGCGCGTCCCCGTCGGCGTTCGCCTGGCCGGTGTTCCCGATCGGCCGGGCAGTTGTCGCAGGCGTCGCCGAGCGTGTCGGCGTCGGCGTCGGTCTGCGTCGGGTTCGCAGCCGCGGGGCAGTTGTCGCGGTCTGCCGTCTTGGGGTCCTGGAACCCCAGGCCCGCGCAGACACCGTCGTTGTCCAGGTCGTTGAGGGGATCGCCCGCGCACGGGTCGCAGGCGTCGCCGAAGCCGTCCCCGTCCGCGTTCTCCTGCGATGGGTTCGCGAGCGAGGGGCAGTTGTCGCAGGCGTCGCCCACCTGGTCGAGGTCCCCGTCGGCCTGGTCGGAGTTGGCGACGGTGCGGGCAGTTGTCGCAGGCGTCGCCCACGCGCGTCGCGGTCGGCGTTCGCCTGGGACGGGTTCGCGACGGAGGGGCAGTTGTCGCAGGCGTCGCCGAGCGCCGTCGGTGTCGCGCGTCCTCCTGGCTCCGGTTCGGGACCGACGGGCAGTTGTCGCAGACGTCGCCCAGCGGTCGGTGTCGGCGTTGGCCTGGTTCTGGTTGGGGATCGTCGGGCAGTTGTCGCAGGCGTCGCCCAGCGTGTCGGTGTCGCGGTTGGCCTGGGTCAGCGTTGGCGACCGTGGGGCAGTTGTCGCAGGCGTCGCCGAGCGTGTCGGTGTCCGAGTTGGCCTGCGAGCGCGTTGGCGACGGTGGGGCAGTTGTCGCGATCGCCGGTTTTCGGCGACCTGAACCCGGTCCCTGTCGCAGATCCCGTCGGCGTCCTGGTCGTTGAGCGGATCCCCCGGAGCAGTTGTCGCAGGCGTCGCCCGAGCGTGTCGCCGTCGCGCGTTCGGCCTGAGACGCGTTCGCGACGGAGGGGCAGTTGTCGCAGGCGTCGCCGACCCCGTCGGCGTCGGTGTCGGTCTGGGTCTGGTTGGCGACGGTGGGGCAGTTGTCGCAGGCGTCGCCCGAGCGTGTCGCCGTCGGAATTGGCCTGCAGCGGGTTCGCGGCGGCGGGGCAGTTGTCGTTCTGCCCGACCTTGGGCGCCTGGAAGCCGCTCCCCGCGCAGACCCCGTCGTTGTCCTGGTCGTTCAGGGGATCGCCGGGGCACAGGTCGCAGGCGTCCCCGAGGGGGTCGCCGTCCGCGTTCGCCTGGCTCGGGTTGGCGACGGCGGGGCAGTTGTCGCAGGCGTCGCCCAGCGGTGTCGGCGTCGGCGTTCGACTGGCTTGGGTTCGCCGTGGTCGGGCAGTTGTCGTGGTCGCCGGTCTTCGGGGCGCTGAATCCCGTCCCGCCGCAGATGCCGTCCCCGTCCTGATCGTTCTGCGCATCGCCGGGGCATGCGTCGCAGGCGTCGCCCATCGTGTCGCCGTCGGCGTTCGCCTGGCTTGCATTCGAGACGGTCGGGCAGTTGTCTCGGTCGCCGATCATGGGCGCCGCGAACCCGATGCCGGCGCAAAAGTCGTCGTTGTCCTGGTCGTTCAGCGGATCTGCGGGGCAGGGATCGCAGGCATCTCCGAGGGAATCATCGTCGGCGTTCGCCTGGTTCTGGTTCGTGACCGTGGGGCAGTTGTCGCAGGCGTTGCCGAGCGTGTCGCCATCGGAGTTCGTCTGGGTCGGGTTGGAGACGGTCGGGCAGTTGTCGAGTACGTCGGGGACACCGTCGCCGTCCGAGTCCGAGGGGGGATTCGGCGGAGTGACCTTCAGATCGTACGAACCGTACACGTGTTGGTGTCGGGCTGGTGAACGCGGATGTAATAGGTCGCCGTGGCCGGGGCGGTCCAGGTGATGATCGAGGAGGGATCGGTCTTGGACCGGTTGTCGTGCGAAGCGAGGATTGTCCCGCCGGAGTTGTAGAGGCGCAGGTACGTGTCCGCGGCGGAGAGGAGGTTCAGCGTCTCGATCACGTACTGCGTACCGCTGACGGCGCCGAACGAGAAGTAAGTCGATGTCGGACCGACCGACCCCCCCGACCCGGTTCCCGCCGGATCGCGAGAAGAAGGTGCATTGGACGGGGACGCCGTTGGGCTGATCGGCTTCGCGGCGGCCTGCGTGTCGTTCGGCTCGTAGCCGTCCTGGTAGAACCTGATCTCGACGCCGCTTCCGAAGATCGACTTCATCTCGGTGAGGTGGCCGTTGGAGACGGGCGTCTCGAACCAGCGATCCCAGAAATCCTCGGCGGTGATGTAGGCGCGGCCCGGGAGACCGTTCCTCATGTCGTCCCAGATGTCCGTGTCCGGAAGTGCGAGGGAGTCCATCGGCGCGTCGTCCACGCCGGGGGTGAAGTCGAGCGTCGCGGGTCCGTCCGAGATGTCCCACAGGGCGGTGAAAACCGAGACTTCGCTGGTGTCGCCGCTGCACTGGTACTGGGATTCGGTCTCGAGGTCGAACCAGAGCTGCAGGTTGCCCGGCCCCAGGCGCGCCGGTCGAACGCATGTAGATGTTCGGGCGGTTCACGCCCGCATAGCGGAGCGCCGCGTTGCCGAAGTAGGAGGCGAACCCTTCGTCCCAGGCGAGCCGCGCATCCTGGTTGCAGTCGGCGAGGGCGTGGGAGCCGCCGGGGTTGCTGCTGGCGGAATAGTTGAGGACCGCGTAGTGGCCGTATTCGTGAATGACGACGGCGTCGTCGTAGCCGCCGGTGTCCCGCATGCTGAGCGCGGTCGTGCTGGTGCTGGAGCCGCTCACGCCGCGATCGATCGCCCAGACGATCGAGAGCGTAGTGCGCGAGGTCCGGGCGCGCTCCCTGCAGGTAGGCCAGGAAGTCGGCCCCCCGCACCCCCTGGTCGTACAGGTTGAAGGCCTCGCCGCCGGCTCCGATCTCGGCGGCAAGGGTCCCGAAGTTGACGTTGGTATTGGGGCCATGGCTGGGAATCGTCGAACTGGCGATCGCGTAGACGACGCTCGCCCCGTTCACGACCTGCTGGTTCAGCCCGGTGGTGTAGGTGGACCGGGTGAGGGCACGGACGCTGACGCTGGTGGGTGCTCGAGTCGGTCACGGCGATCGAGAATGCCCCGCTCGCGTCGGTGCCGCCGATGGCGAGGATCGTGGCGCCGTTCATCACCTCGACGTCGACGTAGCGCGCCGGGACGAGCGGCTCGACGCCCGTGAACCCCGTCTGGTCGTACTCGCGGTCGCGGTACTTGATCGTGCCGGTGCGGTCCAGTTGGCGAGGGCCGGGCCGGCGCACACCCAGAGCGCCGCCACGAGAGCCGATGCGAGCGCCCATCGCGCCCCCGGTGGCGGGACGGGCGATGGAGCGACGCGCGGCTCAGGGCGCCCCCTCGGCGAGCTCGTTCGCGGGATACTCGACCGCGCCGTTTCTGAGGACGCCGGGGTTCCGCTCCGCCCCGACGAAGAGGCCGAACGATTCTTCCCAGAGGCACGTTCCGTCGGGAGCCGGCATCCGGATCGTGAACACGACGACGCCGCCGGCCCCCGCCGCGACCTCCTCCGCGAACTCAAGGACGAGGGGGGTCCCGGGATCGAGGGGCCCCAGCGCCACCTCGGCCCGCGGCGCACCGCTCCGGGGTCGATCGCCGGGACTCCTTGCCGCGATGGATGGCGACGAGCCGCTGGGCGACCCCCGACGGGCAGGAGTGAACCAGGACGCGCCCCGGTGAGAGGGACGACCCCTTCGATCGAGAGCCGGAGCAGTTTCTCCGCCGGGCCGAGGCCGGGCACCGGCTCCGTCGGGCTGGTGGCCCCTGACGAATGGAACCGGATCCGCCCGTCCGGCTCGTGGGCAGCGGCAGGAGCCACGAGCGCCGTGAGGCCCGCGATCAGGACGATGCGCCGGCGCAGACGGCGGCCACGCGGAGCTGTAGACCGGCGCTCCGGCGCAGCCGGTGCGCGCGGATCTCCCGGCGATGGGGGGGAGTTCGTCCGATCAATTCGTTGCCCTCAGCCCTGATCCGTTTCCTTGTCCACAGCCCCGATCACCGGCCTGCCTGGACTTCCGGCCGGTTTCTCCCATCGGAGGTGAATCCCCATGAAGCCAGCGCCCCGATCAACGGAGCGTCGGCCGTCTGAATGGTCCGAGAGGTAAATCTACCAACAAAAGGTGGAGCCGGGGCCACATTTTTTGCCCGGATTTTGGGCAGGGGGTGCAGTTTTTGCGCGCATGGGAAAAATTGCCCGGAAGCCGGTCGGGGAGGTTGTCGCGATGGCGCGCTTCCTCGGTCCTTGTTCCCCGGATTCTGTGCTGCAGGGTGGGGCGCCCCGGGCGGTGCGGCTTTTCTGGAGGGCGACTGGGCTTCAGCCCTGCCACGGCGCACGGGAGACTCAGGGTCGGGTCGGGACTCGGCCAGTCGCTTTTCGAACCAGGCCAGCGTCTTCGCGATTCCTTCCTCGAGCGGAATCCGGCTCTCCCATCCGAGTTTCTGCCGGGCCAGGGTGGTGTCCGGACGACGCCTCATCGGATCGTCGCTCGGCGCAGGACGGTGGGTGATCGTGGATCGGGAGCCGGTCATCCGGATCACGGCCCGCGCCAGATCGAGGATCGTGACTTTCGACCGGGCTGCCCAGGTTCATCGGGGCCGGACAGGCCTTCGCAGTCCATCAGCCGGACGAGCCCTCCACCATGTCGTCCGCGTAGCAGAAGCACCGGGTCTGGGAACCGTCGCCGTAGATCGTGATCTCCCTGCCCTGCAGCGCCTGGATGATGAAATTGCTCATCACGCGGCCGTCGTTGAGCGCCATCCGGGGGCCGTAGGTGTTGAAGATCCGTGCCACTCGGATGTCCACCCCGTGCTGGCGGTGGTAGTCGAACATCAGGGTCTCGGCGACCCGCTTTCCTTCGTCGTAGCAGGAGCGCACGCCTACGGGATTGACGTTCCCCCAGTACGACTCCGGCTGAGGATGGATGAGCGGGATCGCCGTAGACCTCGGAAGTCGAGGCCTGCAGAATTCGCGCCTTGGTGCGGCGCGCAAGCTCGAGCATGTTCGTGACCCCGAGCACGTTGGCCTGGATGGTGCGGACCGGGATCGAACTGGTAGTGCACGGGGGAGGCGGGGCAGGCAAGGTTGAAGATCCTGTCGCCCTCGATGTCGATCGGGGTGATGATGTCGTGCCGGATCAGCTCGAAGCGCGTGGTGACCCAGAAGCTCGCGGACGTTCGCTTTCGACCCCGTGAAGAAATTGTCGAGGCAGATCACCTCGTGGCCGCCTGCGACCAGCCGCTCGCACAGGTGGGAACCGATGAAACCCGCGCCGCCCGTGACCAGAATCCGCATGCAGTGCAATCTAGTCGATGGGATGGCGGGGGGTCAAACGGCTCCGGAACGGGACCCCGGCCGCGTTGACTCCCTCGCCCGCCCGTACTACCTTGCCCGGCGTGAGGTTGCATATCCCGATCTGCGCGACTGCCGCGCTCCCGCGGCCGCTCGCCTTGGCCGTTGGCATCGGGGTGCTCCTGGCCCTGGCGGGGTGCCGCTCGAAGCCCTCCACTCCCCGCGTCATCGTGCTCGGGATTCGACGGCATGGACCCCGTGGTCGTGGACCTCCTGATGTCCGAGGGGAAGCTCCCCCATTTCGCGAAGATGCGGCAGGAGGGCGCCTACGGGCGGCTGCAGAGCAGCCGGCCGCTGCTCAGCCCGGTGATCTGGACGACCATCGCGACGGGGAAGACCCCGGACCAGCACCGGATCGGGCACTTCCTCGCCGCAGAACCCGAGACACGGGTCAGGAGCTCCCCGTCACGAGCCGGATGCGACAGGTGAAGGCGCTCTGGAACATCTTCTCCGACACGGGCAGGAGCGCGGCCGTCGTCGGCTGGTGGGCGACCTGGCCGGCCGAAGACGGTCCGCGGCGCCATCGTCAGCGACCATCTCTGCTACCACTTCCTCATGGAGGAGGGGGCGACGCAGGCCCACGACGAGGCCGGCCTGACCTGGCCCGCCGGAGCTGCTGAAGCGCGATCTCCCCCCTGGTCCGCCGGCCCGCCGAGCTGACGGCCGGCGGACCTGGCGCCGTTCGTCCACGTCGACGCCCGAGCTGATCGCGCGGCCCTTCGACTTCGACGACGATCTGAGCCACTTCAAGTGGGCGCTCGCGACCGCGGAGTCCTACCGCCGGATCGGCCTGCAGCTCTGGAAGGAGCTCCGCCCCGACATCGCAGCTCGTCTACGTCGAGGGGACCGACTCGACGTCGCACCTGTTCGGCCACCTGTTCCGCGCGGGGCCCCTGTCGGGCGAGCTGGCCGAGCAGCAGAAGCAGTACGGCGACGCGGTCGAGCAGATGTACCTCTACGCCGACCGGTTCCTCGGCGGACTTCATGGCCGCCATGGACGATCGCAGCGCGCTGATCGTCCTGTCCGACCACGGCTTCGAGCTCGGCGTGCTGCAGAGCGACCCGAGCAAGACGCAGGGACATGCGCCGGGTCAGCGAGGAGTTCCACAGCATCCAGGGGATCCTCTACATGTACGGGAAGGGCGTGAGACCCGCACGTGAGGCTCGACCAGCCGGCGATTCTCGACATCGCGCCGACGGTCCTGGCGCTGGCGGGCGTCCCCCCGGCGGCCGACATGCGGGGGCGCGTGCTGTCCGAGGCGCTCGATCGTCCCGTTCCCGCGCCGGTGCCGACCTACGAAACGGCCGCGAGGGCTCCGGTGGCGGCGCCGCGGAGAGCGACGCGGAGGTCGATCCGCAGATCCTCGAGCGCCTGAGGAGCCTCGGCTATCTGCAGGAGACCTCGCCCCTCGGGCGACCGGAACCTCGCGGCCGTGCTCTTCGAGGCGGGGAAGTACGAGGAGGCCGAGCAGGAATACCGCGGCGCTGGTCGCCGCGAAGCCCGAGGACGGGGGCCTGAGGACCAGCCTGCGCGGGGACGCTCGGGGCGCTCGGGAAATACGACGAGGCGATGGAGCAGCTCGACAAGGCCATCAAGCTCGAGCCGCTCAACCCGGAGGCCTACCACAACCGCGCCGTCATCCACGAGCGGCGAGGGACACGGGACGCGGCGATCCGCGAGTACCGGACAGCGCCTGCGCTACAACCCGCAGTACGAGCCCTCGCGGCAGGCGCTCGCCCGGCTCGGGGTCCCGGCGGCCGAGGAGGCGCCGGCCGACGCGGCGCGGCAGCTCGCGAACAAGATCGCGCAGCAGGCGAGCGAGGCGGCGCGCCGGGGCGACTATCCGGACGCGATGAAGAAGCTGGACGAGGCGCAGCGGATCGCGCCCCGCTATGCCCTGATCTACCAGTACCGGTCGAACGTCGCCTATCTGATGGGAGACCGCGCGGCGGCGGTCGAGGCGCTCCGCAAGGGGCTCGAGCTCGAGCCGGACAACGCCCTTTTTCAGGAGAACCTCAAGAACCTCCAGAACATGCCGGCGCAGCCGCGCGCCGCGCTGAGGGTGCGCGGGCGCCGGTTTCCGAGGCCGGGGGCGCACGATCCTTCGATCCATATGGTTGCCGACCGGAGTGAACTGACCGTCCCACCCGCAGCCGCGATGCCGCCGCGCGGCGAGGGAGAGGCGAACCCGGGATCGCCGCCCCGGGGCGCCGGCGGGGAGCCGGTGACCGAGCGAGCCCTCGACGGAACGCCGCGGGAAATCCTCGCGCCGAAGCCGGGGAGCGTCCGGCGCCGGGGGCAGGTGCGGTCGGCCGGGCGGACCGCCTCGCCGCGGCCGCGCTGATGACGGCGGTCTTCGCGGTCTACGCCGCCGGCGCCTGCCGCACCATCTACGTCGGCGACAGCGGAGAGCTGGTGACGGCCGTGGATCTTCTCGGGCATCCCGCACCCGTCCGGCTACCCGCTCTACGTCCTGCTCGGGAAGCTCTGGACCGTTCTTCTCCCCGCGGGCTCGGTCGCTCTGCGGATGAGCCTCTTCAGCGCGGCGTGCGCGGCCGCGGCCTGCGGGTCGTCCTCCTTCTCGCGCGCCGGATGGCGCTCGGCCGCACTGCCGGCGCTCTCGGGGGCGCTGACGCTCGCCTTCGGGCCGAGCCTCTGGGCGGAGGCCAACGTGCAGCGGGTCTACGGGCTGAATCTCCTGTTCGTTGCGCTGGCGACCGCCGCTGCGTGGCGCTGGACGACGAGAGGGAACGACCGCTCCCTCGCCGCGGCGTTCCTCGTCTGCGGGATCGGCGCGACGAACCACACGTTCATGGCCGTCTTCGCCGCGGCCCTCTTCGTCCACGCCGCGGTCTCCGATCCCGCGCTGGTGCGCAGGCCGCTCCGCCTGGCCCTGTGCGCCTGCGCGTTCGCGCCGGGGCTTCTCCCGTACCTCTACCTGCCGCTCCGCTCGAGGATGAACCCGAGGCTCGACTGGGGAAATCCCGAGACGCTCGGGAACTTCCTGACGGTCGTGCTGCGCCGGGGCTTCTGGGCGAGGCGCTGGCTCGAGCGGCCCGCCGACCTGCTCCCGATCGCGGGAGATTACTTCCTGGGCCTGGGCCGGGAGCTGGCCTGGGCCGGCGCGCTGCTCGCGATCGCGGGCCTGGCCGCCTGGCTGTGGAAGAGGGAGCTTCACGGGGTCGGGATTTCCGGCGCGTGACGCGCGGCGGAGAGGGCAGGGGCGCCGCAGACGCCTGTTCGTGCTCCTCCCGGTGCTCGTCATGGCGGCCAACCTGGCGGCCGTCGCCCTCCACGGCTCGCATACCGACATCTTCGTCTGGCACCGCTACTACATCCCGTCCTACGCCATGGCGGCGCTGCTCGCGGCGATCGGCGCGCACGCGCTCGTGGCGCCGCCTGCCCCGGCCGGCGCGCCTGGCGCCCCTGCTGCTGCCGCTCCTCCTCCTCGCCTGGGGGTGGAGGGCGAACGACAGGAGCCGCTACAGGATCGGCGAGGACTTTCTCTACGCTGGTCCTGGCGTCGGTCGCCCCGGGCGCGCACCTGGCCGCCGAGGACGACAACATCCTGTTCACCCTGATGTACCTCCATCTCGTGGAGAACAGGCGGCCCGACCTCGATCTCATCCTGGAAGGGGTGGGAGGAGAGGCGCTCCCGCCCCTGAGGTTCGATCCCGATCGCGATCCGCTCTACTTCACCCATCACCCGAACTGGAATCTGCCCGAGCTCTCCATCGTGCCGCTCGGGGTCGTCTTCAAGGCCTGCAGATCCGACCGTCCCCCGCCCGAGCCGGTCATTTCGAAGCGCCGCCTCGACGGCGAGGACGATCCGTGGGTTCCCAAGGACTACCTGACGCAGAACCTGATCGGGCACTTCCATTACATGCTCGGACTTGCGCTCATCGAGCGGGACTGGCCCGGGGCGCGCCGCGAATTCGAGGCGGCCATGACCGCTTCGCCCGGCAACGATGTGCTGTTCTACAACCTGGGGCTGATCTACCGGATGAACGGGCTGCTGGAGGAGGCGGCCGACGCGTTCCGCAGGTCCCACGCGATCAACCCGCGGCACATCGCGAACATCCAGCAATCCCGGGCCTCGGACAAGCTCGCGGAGATCGAGGCCGAGAAGGCAGCGCCTCGACGGCGTCATTCGGAGGATCACAGCCTCGGACGATGGTCTCCGGGCGCTGCGTCCCGGTACGGCGCCGTTCCTGCGCAGGCTCGCCGAAGACCTGCACGGCAGGGGAGAGCCCGCGGCGGCTCGGGGGTGCGCGCTGCGCGCCGTCGAGCTCGAGGCGTCGGGGGGCGCTCCCGCACCCTGAGTCCCTGTAGAATGACCTTCCCTTGAGCGTCGAGAGGATCATCATGTCCGCGCGCCCCGCCAGTCCCGGGGGCCCGCCCCGGGCCGGAGGCCGGGAGAGGCCGCCGTGCGGAGGGCCCCCCCGCGGGGGACGGCCCCTGGCGCGGCGCTTTTTCGTTCTGCCCGCCCTGGTGGCGATGCTGGCCGCGGCAGGAAGCATCGGGTGCGGAGCGCCGTCCACCACGCAGCGGGCTGGCCCGGGCGGAGCGGTCCCCGAAACCCTGACGGTCGTCGCCGCCATTGCGCCGCTCGCGGACCTCGCGCAGCGGGTCGCAGGGGATCGCGCCTCCGTTCTCACCCTCATCCCCCCGGGAGCGAGCGAGCACACTTGGGAGCCCTCGCCGCGCGATGCGGCCGCCGTGGGGGGAGAGGGGTCTTCTTCAAGGTGGGACTCGGCTTCGAGGCCTGGGCGGGCAAGCTGATCACGGCGAACGATGCCTCGTTCGAGACCGTGGATGCCTCCGAGGAGGTGGACCTCATCTTCGGGAGCGGCGTGGATGCCGTCGCGGAGCACCCCGAGCGGGGCGAGGGTGCCGGCGGCGCCGGGGCCGATGGGAGCCGTTCGCCCACGGCGGCAAGCCTGCGGGAGCGGGCGGGAGCCGCGAACCCGCACTACTGGCTCGATCCGGTCGCGATGAAGGGGGGCGTCCGCAGGCTCGCGCAGGCGCTCTCTCGCAAGGATCCCGCGGGCGCGGACGGTTACCGCGAGAGGGCGGACCGCACGCTCTCCGAGCTCGAGGCCCTCGACGCCGAGCTCAGGGACCGGACCGCGCGCTTCGAATCGAGGAGCTTCATCGCCTTTCACGGTGCGTGGGACTACTTCGCGCGCCGCTACGGTTTGACCGTCCTCGCGGCCATCGAGGAGTTCCCCGGAAAGGAACCGGGCCCGCGCCATGTCGGCGAGATCGTGGCCCTGGTGCGCGAGCACGGGATCCGGGCGATCTTCGCCGAGCCACAGTACCCGCCGAAGGCTGCCGAGGTCGTCGCCGCGGAGTGCGGCGTCCCGGTGCTGATCCTCGACCCGCTCGGCGGGAGGGGCGTGCCCGGGCGCGAGGACTATTTCTCCCTGATGCGGTATAACGTGAGCGTCATGGAGCAAGCGCTGCGATGATGACGCCTCGCGACCGGGCCATGATCGAGGTTGAAGGGCTCGACGTCGTGCTCGGCGAAGCGACGGTGCTCGAGCGCGTGACCTTCCAGGTGCAGGAGGGCCGGATCTTCGGACTGATCGGCCCGAACGGGGGAGGGAAGACGACGCTCATCCGCACGATCGTCGGCCTGATCCGGCCCCGATCGGGCATCGTGCGGATCGATGGAATTCCCGCGCCGGGGCCGCCCGCTTCGCGGCCGGGTTACGTTCCCCAGCGCCCGCTTCTCGACCCTCGCTTTCCCGCCTCGGCCTTCGACGTCGTCATGATGGGGCGATACGGGAGGATCGGAATCGGCCGCAGGGTCAGTCCGCGCGACAAGGAGATCGTCCGCGAGGCGATCGCCAGGGTCGGGCTCGAGAGCCTCGAGTCGCGACCGATCGGAAGGATGTCCGGCGGGCAGCAGCAGCGCGTCTTCATCGCGCGCGCGCTCGCGGTGGAGCCGAGGGTCCTGATCCTCGACGAGCCGACCGCCGGCGTGGACCCCGGTGGCCGAGGAGGACTTCTACAGGCTCCTTCTCAGGCTTCGGGACACGCTCGATCTCACGATCCTGCTCGCGACGCATGACGTGGACGCGATCCGCGCCTTCGTGGACGAGGTCGGATTCCTGAACGGGACCCTGCGCTTCCTCGGCAAGCCGGGCGAGCTCCTCAGCCGCGAAGAGGTGCGCGACCTGTATGGCGCCCACCCGCGCCATCCGGAGCCTCCCCGATGACCGGCCTTCTCGCGCTCGGGCTGATGCGTCGCGCGCTCGTCGCGGGGATCCTCGTCAGCGCCATCTGCGGCGCCCTGTCCCCGTTCGTGGTCCTGCGGAAGATGTCGTTCGTCGGGCACGGCGTCGCCCACGCGGCGTTCGGCGGCGTGGCGCTCGGCGTGTTGCTCGGCGTCAACCCCGTGCTGTCGGGGACGGTGTTCTCGGTGGGCGTCGCGCTCCTGATCGGGGTCCTCGGCCGGCGGGGCCGCCTCTCCGAGGACGTTTCGATCGGCATCCTCTTCGCGTCGGCGATGGCGTTCGGCGTCGTCTGCCTGGGATTGATGAAGGGATATTCGGTCGACCTGTTCGGCTACCTTTTCGGCAACCTTCTCGCGGTGGCCCCCTCGGACCTGGGCCTGATTGCCGTCCTGGCGCTGGCGACGGGGATCCTGCTGGTCCTGCTCCATCGGGAGTTCCTCTTCCTCACCTTCGACGAGGAGCAGGCCAAGGCGGTGGGTCTTCCCACGACGGCGCTCCAGACGGTGCTCCTCGTCTTCCTCGCGCTGACGGTCGTGATCTCGATCAAGGTGGTCGGGGCCGTCCTGATCGCGGCCCTGCTCGTCATCCCCGGGGCGGGAGCGCTGCAGGTCTCGACGGGCTATCGCTCCGTGTTCCCGATCTCCGTGGCGCTGGGGATCGCGGCGGCCGTGGGGGGGCTCGTCGTTTCCTACATCGTGGACCTGGCCCCGGGAGCGACCGTCGTGCTTTTCGCGTCGGCCCTCTTCGGCGTCTGCCTTGTCGCGGGGCGCGCCTGGCGCTGAGCTTCAGTCCGGCTCGGGCTCCATCCCCCAGGGCGTGAAGAGCTTCTGCGGGATGCCGAAGACGTTCAGGATCCTCCCCGCGATGAAGTCCCCGAGGTCCTCGAAGGTCTCGGGCTTCTGGTAGAAGCCGGGCGCCGCGGGGATGATCACGGCCCCCGCCTCGGTCACGGCGGTCATGTTCCGGAGGTGCACCAGGCTGAGGGGCGCCTCGCGCGGGACGAGGACCAGCCGCCTCCGTTCCTTGAGCGTCACGTCCGCGGCCCGCTCGATGAGGTTGAGCGAGGCGCCGTGCGCGATGCCCGACAGCGTCTTGGTCGAGCAGGGGACCACCACCATGCCGCTCGCGGGGTAGGAGCCCGAGGAAACCGGAGCCCCGAGGTCGCGCTCGTCGTACCTCACGACCCGGCCGGTGGCCGCGGTCAGCCCTTCGGTCCTCGCGAGGAACTCGGGGACCGTCTCCTCCTCGAGGTCGAGCCCGGTCTCGTCCCGCAGCAGGCGGGCTCCGAAGGCCGAGACGACGAGATCGATCTCGACGCCGGCCAGCAGGAGCGCTCGCAGCGTCCGGACGGCGTACAGCGCGCCGCTCGCGCCGGTCACGCCCACGACGATTCGCAGATCACCCATCGGTTCCTCCCTCAGCGGCCCAATGCGGACGAGGCGGCCGCCGCGACGAAATAGACCAGGCTCACAAGGCCGTTCGCGGTGAAGAACGCCGCGTTGACCTTGGAAAGATCGTGAGGCTTCACGAGCGTGTGCTCATAGACCAGCAGCGCCGCGACCAGCGGCGACGCCGGCGAGATAGAGCGGGTGGAGGGGAAGCAGGGGATAGATGGCCAGGAGCGCGCCGACCGCCGCCACGTGGAAGCCGCGGGCGATGAGGAGTCCGCGCGAGGGGCCGAAATGGGCCGGGATCGAGTGAAGGCCCTCGTGGCGGTCGAAGGCGACATCCTGGAGGGAATAGATGATGTCGAAGCCCGCAACCCAGAGAAGCACGCACAATCCGAGCAGGGCCGGAGGCCAGGCGATTCCCCCCGTGATCGCGATCCAGGCACCGACCGGGGCGATGGCGAGGGAAAGCCCCAGGAAGAGCTGCGATCCCCAGGTGAACCTCTTGGTGTAGGAGTAGAAGAAGACGATCCCGAGGGCGAGGGGGGACAGCGCGAGGCAGAGGGGGTTGAGCATCCCCGCGGCGAGGATGAAGCACGGCCGAGAGGACGGCGACGAACCCCGCCACCTCGGCCCGCTTCAAGACGCCCCGCGGAAGCTCGCGCCCCGCGGTCCTTGGATTTCGGGCATCGATCGCGGCGTCGGCGAGCCGGTTGAACCCCATTGCGGCGTTGCGGGCCGCGACCATCGCGACGACCACCCAGAGGATCTGGCGCACGCCGACGGGCGCGGAGAGCGCCGCGAAAGCAAGGCTCGCGAGGGCGAAGGGGAGGGCGAAGATCGAGTGCGTGAAGCGGACCATCCTCCCGTAGTCGCGGATCGTCCTTGCGAGCGCGCTCACGCCGTCGCGGTCTCCATTCCGCCGATGATAAGGGAGAACGGCCCGGCGCGGCGACCCCCGGGCCGGCGGGGCTCAGACGAAGTTCCGCGATCGTCGCGGTGAGGCCGCAACAGCCTCCGCCGGCGGCGGCTCCGCTCCGGATCAGGGCTCGCGCTTGAGGACCACGATCGACATGTCGTCCTCGAGGCGCTCGCGGCCGAGGAATCGCTCCGCGTCGCCGAGAATCCGCAGCCCGAGGTGCTCCGCATCCTGGTCCCGGTGGTCCACGAGCGCCCGCACCAGCCGGCCTTCGCCGAATTCCTCGCCTCTTTCGTTGCGAGCTTCGGACAGGCCGTCCGAGTACAGGAGCAGCGCGTCGCCAGGCTCGAGCTCGAGTCTCTCCTCTCGGTAGCTCGCGACGGCGAACATGCCGAGAGGATAGGAGGAGGCCGAAAGCCGGCTGACGTTGCGCCCGCGGACGAGGAGTCCCGGATTGTGGCCGGCGTTGAGCCAGACCACGCGGCCCGACCCCGCCTCGATCTCCAGGTAGATGAGCGTCGCGAATCGGTTGTCCAGTCCGCCTCGATGGAAGAGCGCGTTGACCTGGGATCCCAGTCTGTCGAGCGGCTCGCCCCCCGGGGCGAGGATCCGGAGGGCGGCCTGCAGCTTCGCCCCGAGGAGCGCGGCGCCCATTCCCTTGCCCGAGACGTCGCCGAGGGCGATCCCCAGCCGGCCCCCCGCCGCCTCCACGTAGTCCACGAGGTCGCCCCCGACGTCGTTGGCCGGGCGCGAGTGGCTCCAGACCGCCCACCCCCTCAGCCTCGGGTGGCTCTGGGGGAGGAGCGACAGCTGCACCTTGCGGGCGAGCTCGATCTCGTCGCGGGCCAGGAGCTTGTCCTTGAGCTCGAGCATGATCACGAGGAGGAGCAGCACGATCGACCACGGCCAGGTCGTGAGGTGGAAAGAGGACCCGCCGATCTGGAAATCCCGGTTGAAGAAGGTGAGGACGATCGCCGTCACGATCAAGACACGGCGCGACAGGCGGCACCCGCAGCAGCAGGTTCCTGAAAAGCCAGGATGTCAGCCGCACGAAACGCCCGAACCGCCCGGCCTGCTGCAAACGCTCCTGCTGCTCGGCGCTCAGGTAGAAACGCTCCAGCTCCCGCAGGTCCCGATGGATCGATTGGAAGAGGCCGGCCCTTCGGAAGTCCTCGAAGACGATCCGGAAGAGGCTTGGCTCTTCCCTGGCGGGCGCGGGCTGTCCACGTCGGGTCGATTTCGACATGGCGGCGCTCACACGAACGTCGCGGCCACGCGCGAGGAGCCCGCGAACAGCGTCGTGTAGGGCTCCTCCTCGCCGGCGACGGGGCCTGCCGGCAGGGCCGCGCTCCGCCCCGCGGATCCGCGCTCGCCGGCCGTACCGTCCGTTGCGGCTCGGGCAGGGCCCGGCCCGCGATCGGCCGCCGCCCCGGGACGGGTCCGTTTCCTCAGGCACAGGAGAACGGCGCGCTTGCCGGGCTCGATCGAGCCGAAGCGCGAACCGAGCCCCAGCGCTTCGGCGCCGCCGAGCGTGGCGGCGCGCGCCAAGGCCGCGGGCGGAACCCCGGGGGCGAGCGAACGCAGCGCGGCGAGCTCGTCGAGGAAGTCCAGATCGTCGTTCGACGCGTGCGAATCGGTGCCGAGGGCGAGCCGCACCCCTTCGCCCAGCAGCATCCCGACGGGAGCGGTCCCGGCCCCGATCGCCTCGTTGGATCGGGGACAGAGGACGGCGGTCGCCCCGCGCGCCGCGAGAAGCCGGGCGTCGTCGCCGGTCGCGTGCACGCAGTGCACGACGAGGGTCCGCGGGCCGAGAAGCCCCGACTCGTCGAGGACCTCGATCGGCGAGCGCCCGGGCGGAATCCAGTCACCGCGGATCAGGCCCATGCGCGCCATGAGCGCGTGGAACGGTCCCGTTCCCCGGCGCAGGAACTCGTCCTCGGCGGCGCTTTCCGCCGCGTGGATCGAGACGATGTCCCCGCGCTGCCGCGCACGTTCCGCGATCCGGCGCAGGAGCGCGGGGGGGACCGTGTGCGGGGCGTGGGGAACCACCGATGCCTGGAACAGAGGCCGGGCGACGTCCGGTCGGGACGCGGGGCCGATCGGAGTCTCCCCTCCGTCCCGGGGACGGCCCCCATCTCCCGTTCCCGTTCGCCGCCGGTCCTCGCTGCCGGCTTCCCCTGTTCGCGTCGAGCAGGCCGCAGGCCTCCTCGAAGGCCAGACTCGGCCCACCGGCCCGCTCGCCGAGCAGCTCGAGGAAGAACCGGCCCTCGAGCCCGGCCTCCTCGAGGTGCGGGATGGAGAGGGGCCGATTCCCGATGTCTCCCGCCAGCGCCGTCCCGGAAGCAATCATCTCTCCGACCCCGCGATGGATGCCTGCATCGAATTTCCCCGGCGGTCGCGCTGCGTCGGCCGACCATCGCCCCGAGCCAAGCCATGAAATCTCCGCGGGGCAGCCTCTCCGATTTCATCCAGGACAGATCGAGGTGGGTGTGCGCGTTCACGAAGGCGGGCAGCAGCACGCCCTCGCCCAGTTCCGTGGTCCCGGATTCGGCCCGGCCGGGGAGGCCCGGCGGGTGGGCTCCGTAACGCCCCCCATAGCGGGAGAGGATCTCGCTCGCCGGTCCCACGGCGCGATCTCCCCCCCCATCGACGGCCACGGCGCCATCCGCAATGGGAGGGGCGGCGACGGGAAAAACCCAGGCGCAGGTAAGCACTCTCACTCGCCCATTATGCGCGAGAGGCCGAGCTATTTGCAGAGCGCGTAGAAGGGGCGGCAGGCTGGGGCGCGCGAATCCGAATCGTCCCCCGCCATCGACTTGACGTCGACGCAGCTCAAGCCGCTCGAAGCGCAGACCTCGTCGCCGGTGTCGAAGGCGGGATCCGGGCGCCGTCTCCCCCATCAGAGGGCCGTGAGAGGTCGAACCGGTGCCGGTCACCACGGCGTTGCCGTCGCCGGACGAGCTCGGCGGGCCCGCCTTCACCCGCAAGAACCGGGCCGCCTTGTCGTACCAAAGGTGACCGTTCTCGAGGGCGAGGTGCCCGTCGTCGACGTCGAGCATGACGAGATTGCCCTTCGCGCCGCTCCCGAGACCGCCCGTCTGCGCGTCGATCAGGATGCTCCCCTGGGTGATGTCCCCGTACGCTTTCTGGTCGTTGATGCGGATTCCGGCTCCACGGCTCACCGTGATCGCCGCTCCTTTCGGCGCAGGCGAGGCCACGAGCAGTCCCGCCATCATCGGGATGGTGTACGGGCCGGTTCCCTGGGCGCTGGCTTCCGTCCTGATCCCGTAGCAGTTCGAGGACCCGCCGCCCGAGCCGCTCCCGAGAATCCAGCACCGGGCGTCGAGCCCCGCGGTGAACTGCGTGACGTCCCGTTTTCCCGGGGAAGCGCCGCTGATCTCCGCGAGCGCCTGGGCTCCGATGATGTAGCCTGCGCTCATCGGCTGCGGGGCCCCCGATTCCATGCCGCGCGGTCGCTCGTGCCCGCGAGAAGGTCGGCCGAAGCCCCTCCGGCCGGCGTCAAAACAAGGTTGTGGGATGCGCCGAAGCGGGAGCTCGAGGGGCTCGGCAAGGAGCCGATCTCGCTCCGCACGGCGAGCCGCGACGAGTCGTTCGCCGCATTGAAGGAACCAATGTTGACGTTGCCGCTCGAGGTGAGATCGAGGTTCTCGCAATCGGCGCACATCCGGATCTGCAGGGATCCGGTATCGAGTGTGGGGCCGGGTCCGCCCTCGGGCGCCGTCCGGATCCGGAAGTAGAGCGGACGCCACTGGATGCCGGCCGCGTTCTGATAATCCCAGTTGTACTCGATGAGCTGCTGGGTCCCGTCATAGAAGGAGGACTCGATCTGCTGCACGAACTTCGCCTCGGCGAAGTTCAGGCGCCCGCCGTTCAGCGGGCTGAAGTTGTAGCCCCACATCAGAACGTTGTCGGTCTGTCCGTCCACGCCGTCCTGGGAAACGTTGGTGTTGGGGAAGACCGGGGTCACCACCGTGAAGCCGAGGTTCGCCTCCACGCGGCCGCCGAAGGAAGGGCAATCCCCCCACAAACCGGGGAAAGACGCGCAGCGCGTGTAGCTGGTCGGCCACTGAAGCCCATGGCGCGCCGTCAGCGCGATGTCGCCCTGTGAGGAGATATCGGCCGCCTGAAGGCGGCCCGCTGCGCTGATGTCGCCCGCGGCGGTGATCGTCCCCGAGGTCGTGATGCCGCCGGAGGAGATCGCGGTGCTCGGGGTCGTGATGCTGCCCGAGACAGAAAGATCGCCGGCGACCTCTCCGCCGATGGCGCCGTCGATCGACGCGGCGTGGAAGGCGTAGGCGACCGTCCCCACCTGGGTTCGCGGCAGGAGCACGTCGTCGTCGGCCGTGCCAAGGGTGCCGTCGGGGTCGGCCATGGCCTCGATCCAGGAAGTGGCGGAGGCATTTCCAAAGTCCTCCGCGGTCAGCGCGCAGGGGTCCTCGGGGCACCCCCCGCCCGGCGTCCCTGCGCCGATCATGCGCGAGAAGACGCCGTCCGGTTCGGGCGTGACCATGGCGGTCTCGTTGTAGAGCAGTGCGCCCGTCGAGGGATAGCGCGTGGCGTCGCCGCCCCGGTAGATCCGGAATCGCAGGCGCGTTGCGTTGGTGACCGGTGTCCCGTTCGCGTTGACGAGCTTCCCCTGGTAGGAGATGAGGCTCGGGACGTCGGCCACCGCGGCGCCGGCCGCGAAACCAGCAGCGAACGCAAGAACACAGGCTCTCGAGATGGGCTTCATGTTCACGATCAACCCCCTGATTCCAGGCATGGGTCCTGAATTGTCATTGGCAGACCTGCACGTAGCCCGTTTCAACGGTGACCAGTTTCCCGTGCCTGGTCCCGCTGGAAGACCCCGCGGCCGTCTGCCCCGCGGACTGGACGGACAGAATGTAGGCGCTGGAGCGGGCCACGACCCCCCCCGCGTCCAGGACGCTGATCCACTGCCTCTTCTTGCAGGCGTCTCCCAGCCCGTCATGGTCGAGGTTCAGCTGGTCGGGGTTGGCGGCTGTCGGGCAGTTATCCGCGGCGTCTCCGAGTCCGTCCGAGTCCGTGTCGGCGAGCCTGGGGTCCGATCCGATCGACATGACTTCCACGCGATCGCCGAGCCCGTCTCCGTCTGTGTCTGCGTTGCTCGGGTTCGTACCGAGCATGGCCTCTTCGGCGTCGGTGAGGCCGTCGTTATCATCGTCGGGATCGCAGGCGTCCCCGAGCCGGTCGCCGTCGAAGTCCTCCTGGGCGGGGTTCGGGACGGTCGGGCAGTTGTCCAGGCCCCCCAGGATTCCGTCCATGTCGACATCCGAGCAAGTCTTGGGAATGGGAACCGGCTCGCCCGAAGGCCCGATGCCGATCGGACCCTGCCCGAAGCAGTTGACCTTTCCCACGAGGTAGGCGAGCAGCGCGCCGGGCTGGGGAAGCTCGAGGTCAATTCCTGCGTGGCGGTGAGGTTGAGGGCCCTGCACGAAGTGTTGTAGGCCCAGGCCGTCGCGGGAGGGATCGAGATCCGAATCAGGTTGTAGACCTGGGCGTCCGGCTCCGGACTCCATCGGATGGTTCCGTCCCGCGCGGCCCGGACGCTGCCGCCCAACTCGGTCGGCGCGGCCCGGATGGCTGCCTGGAAGGGAGCGCAATCCTGCATGTCGAGCACTTCGTCGTTGTCGTCATCGGGATCGCACGCATCCCCGCTTGCATCGAGGTCGAAGTTTTCCTGAAGGGGATTCGCGAGGTCCAGGCAGTTGTCGATCGAGTCCGGAACCCCGTCCCGGTCCCTGTCCGGAGGCGGCGGGGGGGATTGCGGGGTGAAAGTCATCTCCCGCGCCCGGACATCCGCGTCGTCCCCCGAGACGCCTGTCCAGGCCGCGAGGCAAGTCCCTCCGTCGTCCACGATGCAGGCGAGGCTGGCCCCGCCGAAGGAGTCGGCGGCGGCGGCGGGTGGGAGGGTGGTCTGGACCAGCTCGAACGGCTCATCACCAAAGGAGAGGATCAAGGTCCGGATCGAGAGGGTGGACCGCAAGGCGCAGGTCCCTCCCGCTCTGGTCGTGCGCTCGAGGAGAAGGAAGGAGCCTCGTGCGCCGTCGAAGACAAGGCGCGGGGCGTCATGCCCGGTCTCGGCCGGCCCGGCGCGCCCCGAGGGGGCCGTCGTGGGCGAGACGATCCGCTCCGGGCCGGCCTCGCCGTCCCACGCTGCGATCAATCGGGCACGAATCGAGGGGCTGCACTTCCCTCGCGCTTCGATGGCGCCGGCGCCGCACGGACCTCCCATGCGAGCGCGAAGCGATCGCCGATCGGGTCGAGGACGAGCGAAAGCTCGATGAAGCGGGAACCAGCGCCGGTAATTCCGCCCACCGGCCGGTCGCGCCACGATGCGCGGCCCTCAACCCCAACCGAGGCGACGAAGATTTCCGCATCGCCGATCCCCCGGCCCGGCCGGACTTCGCGAAGGCGATGACCCAGACGCGAGAAGCGGGGGACCACGAGACGGCGAGTGCGTTGGGGGGAAGCGGCCGAATCACCTGGGAGGGCCTCGTCGAGAATCCGGCCGGCACCCACGGCCCGTCCGGATGCCGGATCGAGTTCGCGGAACAGCAAGGCGCCGGCGGCCTCATGGAGGGCGATGCCGGCCCGCTCGCGCTCCGGATCGCAGGCGATGCGCGGCGGGGAATCGGCGGTCAGTCCAGTATCAGTCGGGGGCCCGGCTTCAAGCTCCCCGGCGGACAGAAGAAGGGATCTCTCCATCAGGCGGTCGTCGGCGTCGCGCCAGACGACCACGAGCTGCGTTTTTCCGCCTGGCGCCTCGCCGCACAGGCAGGCATCGTAGCCGCGCGCACCTCCCTCGGCGATCGCTATGGGTTCGGAAGCGCCCTGGCCATCGGCGCGCTGGGAGCGCGCGAGGAGGCTCCCGCTTCGTCCGTCCACAGAAGCGCGAAGCGGTCCGAGGCGGGATCGGCGAGGACACGGATCGCCGCCGCGAGCATCGGCGCTCGCGCGCCGCGAGACGAGCTGCTCGGGGCCGAGAGCGGGCGCCGCCACAAGCCTCGCGCCGACCAGCAGCGCGCCGAGCCCGATCGCCGTCGTTCGTCCGATCCTGCTCATTCCCCTCGCTTCTCGCGGCCGTGAAGGTCGAGCCCGGATCGTCGATCGCACGTGTGCTTGGCTGCGGATCGGCAACCTTCCTGGGCTCCCCCCTCTCCACGGCCACAAACCAACCCCCCTCGGTCCGGGGGTGGACCCGATCGTGAGCAGTCAGGGGGGCCACCTCCGATTCCGAGCGGAGGACCAAGAATATACGGTGCCCTGCAACGCAAGCAGGGATTGATTTTGAGGTGAATCGAGATATACCGGAACGCCGCCGCCGCGCCAGGAGTCCTCTTTGGTTCCTGACTGCACCCAGCCCCGGACCCTTGCGGACAGAAGCGGATGAGTGGGGGTGGGGCGGTCGGTCCTCCGGGGTGGGGCGGTCGGTTCTCCGGGTGGGGCGGCCGGTCCTCCGGGGTGGGGCGGTCGGTCCACGCCGGGGGGGGCATTCGGTCCTCCGGGTGGGGTGGATATCCGGCGAAGTCGGCGAAAATCGGCCCTGTGGGCACCGAACCGCCTGAGATCAAGCGCGGACCGCGTCTGCCGGCGCGATCACCGGTTGCCCGCCCCGAGCGTGCTATTCTCACGGAGAGACAGGCTGAGCCTGTTCGTGCGGAGCGCGCCAGCGGATCTGGCGCGTGGGGCGGGCTCGGCCCGAATCTGGGGCGCGTCGGCGCCCGGGAGGTCATGGAATGAAGGGATTCAAGGAGTTCCTGCTGCAGACGAACGCGCTCGCTTTGGCGGTCGGTGTCATCATCGGGGGCGTGGTCGGCAAGGTGGTCAGCTCGCTCGTCACCGACATCCTGATGCCGATCATCGGGATCGCGCTGGGGAAGGTGGACTTCAGCAACCTGTTCTTCGCGCTGGGAGGGGAGTCCTTCAAGACGATCGCGGAAGCGAAGGCGGCCGGGGTCTCGACCATCAACTACGGACTCTTCATCAACACGATCATCGATTTCGTGGTGATCGCCTTCTGCATCTTCCTGATCACCAAGATCGCCATGAAGCCGGCTGCGCCTCCGCCTCCCGGGCCCGACATGAAGGCCTGCGGGCAGTGCGGCGAGCAGATTCTCGCGGTGGCGAAGAAGTGCAAGTACTGCACGAGCCAGGTCTAACGGCCTTCCAACCAGGGCAGCCGGGGGAGACTTCGGGCGGGATCAGCAGCCGGCCCGCATGACAGGCCCGCCCTACTGGGCCACTCTTGCGGGCCGTTCTTTCGTCGCGACTTCTCCGCCCGTTCCTGCTTCCGGCCGAGGGCCCGGTCGAGCCGGCGAAGGGCCGGCGCGTCGAGGGCCCCGGCCGAGCGGGCGAGGCGCGCGGTGCGGCGCACGAGCAGGCGGTGGAGTTCGCGCAGTCCCTCGGGCGCCCGGCGCAGGAGCTCCGCATGGCGGCGGAGAGTGACATCGTCGCCCCGGACGACGGGGCCTGTCAGCCCCGCGGCGAGACCGGAGGCCTCGAGGTTGTCGATCGTCGCGCGCATGAGCGGAAGGATCGCCCCCAGGGCCCGGTCGCGACCGATGCCGGCTCCGGAGAGCAGAGCGACCGCTTCAGCGGCCAGGGTCACCAGGTAGTTGAAGCAAAGCAGGCGGCGAGGTGGTAGCGGGCCCTGTCCCGCGCGGGGAGCGATAGTGTCGTGGCGCCGAGCGATGCGGCCAGCGCGCCCGCGATCTTCAGCGCCCGCGGATCTCCATCGATGGCGATCGTGACGCCCCGCAGAGACGGGGCCGGCCGGTTCGCCGGAGGGAACGCCACCAGCGGGTGGAAGGAGCCGACGCTCCAGCCGGCGCGCCGCAGGGGCTCGAGCAGGCCGCCGCCGCTCGCCCCGGAGAGGTGCAGGGCCGCACGCCCGCTGCGCCGTGCCGCGCCTTCTCCGCGGGCCGGCTGCCCCCTGCCCCGTTCGGTCTTTTCCCGGGCAGGCGCGGAGTCCGCAAGAAGGGCGGCGATTCTCGGGATCGCGCGATCGGGGACCGCGATGAGGACCGCCTCCGCAGCGCCGGCAGCCCGTGCCGGGTCGGTGGTTGCCAGCGGTGCCCCGCAGCGGCGCGCCAGGCGGCGGGCATCGGCCAGGTGCGCGCTCGCGACCGCGGCCACGGTCCACCCGCGCCGGTGAAGGAGCGCCGCGAGGGCGCTTCCCGCCCTCCCGGCGCCGATCACCGCGAGCCGCGCCTTCCTCATGCTTCCAGGGCCTCCAGCAGCGCGCGGAACTCGGCGGGGAGGGGCGAATCGAAGGAGAGCCGCTTGCCGCTGACCGGGTGGCGCAGCGCGAGGTGCGCCGCGTGCAGGGCGAGGCGCTGGAAGTTCCTCAGGGCGAGCCGCCGGCGGGGATCCTGCACTCCCTTCCATCCCGCGCCGCCGTACCGCTCGTCGCCGACGATCGCGTGGCCGATCGACTGCAGGTGCACCCGGATTTGATGGGTTCGGCCGGTCCTCGGACGCACCTCGAGGAACGTGAAGCCGGGCAGATCGCGAAGCGTGCGCCATTCGCTCACCGCCGGGCGCCCGCGGGGTGCCTTGACGGACATCCGGAGCCGGTTCGTCCGGTCGCGGCCGATCGTTGCCTCGATGGTGCCGGAGGACCCCTTCGGCCGTCCCCAGACCAGGGCCTGGTAGACCTTCTCGACCTCGCGCCCCTTGAACTGCGCGATCAGGTTCAGGTGCGCGCGGTCCGTGCGGGCGATGATCAGGAGCCCGGAGGTCCCCTTGTCGAGGCGGTGGACGATACCGGGCCGGCGGGGGCCCCCGATCGCGGAGAGCGGTCCCTTCCGTGCGAGGAGTCCGTGAACCAGGGTGCCCTTTTCGGCCCCCGCGCCGGGATGGACGACGAGGCCGGCCGGCTTGTCGATGACGAGAAGCGAGCCGTCCTCGAAGAGGACATGCAGATCCATCGGCTCCGGCTGCAGACCGGTGGGCGCGGGGGGCGGGAATCGGACCTCGATCCGGTCCCCCGGGCGCACCTCCTGGCTGGGCCGGGCCGCCTCGCCCGCCACGGTGATGAGCCCCTCGCGGATCAGCCGCTGCAGCCCGGACCGGCTGCGGGCCGGGTAGCGATCCGCGAGGAAACGGTCGAGCCGCAGCCCCGCCGCTTCGGCAGCGACTTCGATCGTCTCCTGCTGCCGGACTCTTCCGGATCGATGGGGGTCTTCTTCATCCTGCTGGGCCCCGCTGGCGGAGGCGCGCGGCGAGTATAACAGCGCGCGGAGCCCGTGAAGGCCGGTGCACCGCTCGGGGAGGAGCGGCTTTCAGGCAGGTTGGGCGCGCAGGTACTGGCGCGGCCAGTCGCACTTCGCCCGAGGGCTGGGCCGCGTGCAGCGGCCAGTACGGATCGCGGAGAAGCTCGCGTGCCAGCAGCACCAGCATCGGCCTGTCCGGTGGCGAGAATCGTCTCCGCCTGCTCGGGAGGGTGATGAAGCCGACCGCGCCGGTGGCGATGCCGCCTCGCCGCCGGATGCAGCGGCGAAGGCGTCTGAAGCCCGGGCCCGCGGGGACCGAAGCGGTTGCACCAGACCCGCCGCTGGAGCAATCGACCAGGTCGACGCCGGCTTCCTTGAGCCATTGCGCGAGGCTCGATGGATTGGCCAGGTCCCATCCGCCCTCGACCCAATCGGTCGCGGAGATCCTCACGAAGACCGGAAGGTCGCGCGGGCCAGGCCTCGCGCACGGCGCGGCCGACCGCGAGAGGCAAGCGCACCGGTTCTCGAGCGATCCTCCGTATTCGTCGGCGCGCCGGTTCGACAGCGGCGAGAGAAACTCGTGCATCAGGTAGCCGTGGGCCATGTGGAGCTCGGCCACCTCGAACCCTGCAGAGCGGGCCCGCCGCGCGGCGGCGGCGAACTGCGGTGACCTCCCCGAGGTCGCGCCGGGTCATCTCTCGCGGCACCGGGAAGCCCCCGGTCGAAGGGCACCGGGCTCGGAGCCATGGTCTGCCAGCCGCCCTCGGACTCGCCCACGGGCCGGCCGCCGTTCCAGGGGCGGCGGTCGAGGCCTTGCGCCCGGCGTGCGCGAGCTGCACGGCCGGCGCCGCGCCGTGTTCGCCGGATGAAGGACGACACGGGCGGAGCGCCTCGGCCTGAGCGTCCGACCAGAGCCCAGGTCGCCGGGCGCTGATGCGCCCTTCGGGCGATACCGCGGCCGCTTCGGCCATGACCAGCCCCGCGCCGCCGACGGCCCGGCTCCCCAGTGGACGAGGTGCCAGTGGCCGCCAGCCCGTCGCGCGCACGAGTACTGGCACATCGGCGAAACGAAGATCCTGTTCCGGATCGTCAGCTCGCGAAGCGTCAACGGCGAGAACAGACGGGTTTCCGACATGAGTGTCTCCCTGGGCTCAGCGCTTCGCCGGCTTGAAGATCAGCCCTCGTTGCGCTGGCCGTTCATCTGGACGAGCACGCGGGGCTTCGAAGCGCAGGTGGCGCACGACGGCGCGCTCCTCGCTCGCCGGCTGCGCGGCGAGCCAGTCCCAGTCCACGAAGCCCTCGCCGGATTCGGGGTTCACCGTGAAGTAGCCGACGCTGGAACGGCGGTCAGGTTCTGGAAGAAGTGGCTCCCCTGCGACGGCGTCACCCGGAAGTCGCGGAAGCCGGCCTCGACGATGACGCGCGCGCCGGAGATCTGGTCCCAGGTGACCGGGATGCCGAGCCAGGGGTCGGCCGAGCCCCAGCGCCCGACGCCGATCAGCAGGTAGGGCCGCCTGCGCCGCGACCAGCTCGGCGTTGAGCCGCGCCGACCTCGGCCGCGGCCGCGCGGCTCCGGCCGCGGTCGAAGCGGTGGAAGTCGACGACCACCAGGTCGCGGATGCCGTCGATCGCGGCCGTTGCCGAGCACCGTCCGGCTCCGGCAGAGGAGCTGCCGCGGCGTCGAGCTCGCCGATCTCGAGGCTCCTCCTCCGCGCGCGAGGGCGAGCGGCCGCATCTGCAGGAAGCCGAACTCGCGTCGGCTGCGCCGGCCCGGGACCGACAGGTTCGCCGCGAACTCGATCTCGACCGGCGCGGCCCATGCCCGCGCTCGCCGATCGTCGAGCAGCAGTCGCGAGGATCTCGGCGAGCGGGAAGACGCCGTGCTTGAGGATCGGCGCGAAGCGTGACCAGGCGCACGCCCGGCCGCGACGATGCCCGTCGTAGACCGCGTCGTTCTCCGGCGAGTAGGTCGAGCCGACCGCGGCGAGCGTGCCGTCGTGCTCGGCCACCTCGAGCCCGAAGCGGCGCAGCTCGCGCACGTGCGGCTCGGAGCGCCGCCGTCCGCGCCGCCTCGGCGACGTCGAGCGCCCAGAAGTCGCGCTGCGAGTTCGCTCAGGATGTCCTTCACGGAGGAGAACTGGAGCATGTGCCGCGGTAGCGCGGGCAGAAGCGCAGGCACGTGCTCGCCGTCGACGACGCTCTCGCCCGAGCCCGAGCGCCACCGCGGCGATGCCGTCCTCGGCCGTCAGCGGGCGCGGTCGGGTAGAAGTTGTGCGAGCGCGCCACGCCCGAGAAGTCGGGGTAGAAGCGCCCGCCGTGGGCGCGCCCGACCACCCGCTGGAGGATCGACCGCCATCTTCTCCTCCTCGAGGCGGTACGGCGTGGCGCGCAGGTAGGCCTTGGCGTGCGCGGTGAAGGTCGAGGCGTAGACGCGCTTGATCGCCGTCGACGAGCTGGCGCAGCCGCGCCGACGCGCTCGGGGTGGTTGTTCGGCAGCATGTAGGTCTCGTAGACGCCGGTGAACGGCTGGTACTGCGAGTCCTCGAGCAGGCTCGAGGAGCGCACCGCCAGCGGGTACCGCGCGACGTCGCAGGAACGCCGCGAGGTCGCGCTCGACGTCTCCTCGGGCAGCGGCGCGGCGAGGAAGCGGCCGAGCGAGCTCCGTCGTCGTCGCAGACTCGATGGCGAACGTCGCGCAGGTCGTTCTCGTCGAGGAACCGGTCGAAGACGTCGGTGCCGACGACCACGGCCGGCGGCACGCGAGATCTCGCACGCCGGGGAAGCGCTCGGCGCAGGCCGCGCGTCGTCGAGCAGCGGCGCACGAAGGCCAGGCCGCGCGCCTTGCCGCCGAGCGAGCCGCCGCCGATGCGGCAGAAGTCGCGCGCTGCCGTCGAAGGTGTCGCGGTCGAAGTCGGCGACCACGCCGCCGCCCGCTCGCGGCCGGTACTCGGCGATCGAGTCGATCAGGTCGCGGCGCAGGTCCTCGAGCGTCGGGAAGTCGGCGACCTTGCGCGGGCGCAGCTGTGGGCGAGCGCGAACTCGGTGCGCGCCTTGAGCCAGTTCGAGAAGTGGTTGCGCTCGCCGTGGAACGCGACGCTCTCGGCCGGCACGGTCCGCAGCTTCTCCTCGAGGCTCTTCAGGTCGCGCGGCGCGGCCGACCTCGCGTGCCGTCGGGCAGGCGGAAGACGAAGTCGCCGAAGCCGAAGTTCGTCGACCATGAAGCGCCGCAGGTCGTGCAGGAGGAGCGGCGAGCTCCTTGAGCAGGAAGCGCCGCGCCCAGCCTCGCTGCGCGAGCGCCTCGTTCTCGGGCGGCTCGACTGCAGCAGGATCGGGCAGGTCGGGGTCGCGCTCGCGCCGATGCGGCGCGCCAGCTCGACGCCGGCCGTCGGCGCGAGCACGCCGCCGCGCGGGAACTCGACGTCGGAGATGACGCCGAGGACGTCCTCGCTGGTAGGCGCGTGAAGGCGTCCCAGGCCTCCTCGTAGGTCGCGGCAGAGCAGGATCTTCGGCCGCGCCCGCATGCGCAGCAGCTTGTGCGAGAGGTTGATGCCCTCGCGGGATGAGCGCGCTGCGACTGGCGGCAGCAGCTCGGTGTAGATGACCGGCAGGAACGAGGAGTAGTAGCGGACGCTGTCCTCGACCACGCAGGATCGACCCGCACGCCCGCCGTCGCGGGTGTCGTGCGCGACGTTCCGGCGGTCCTCGACGACTTGACGATCGCGAGCAGGATCCGCGCGTCGCCCTGCCAGAGGAAGACGCGCTCGATGCTCGCGCGGCGTCGTGGCGCGCCGACGAAGTCGTTCGAGCTCGCGGGCGTCGTAGGCCAGCAGCACCACCGGGCACGTCGAGCCCTTCCGCGCGCACCCGCGGGCCAGCTCGGCGGCGTCCATGTCGCCGACGTGCAGGCGTCGTGACGATCGAGGTTGAAGCGCGGCTGCGGCCGCGCACAGCGCGAGCGCCTCGGCGCCGCGTCGAGACGTGGGTGATGCCCGGGGTCGTGCCGCAGGTTCGAGCTCGCGGAACTCGCCCAGGATCCGCTCGTTGAGCTGGCCGTCCTCCTGCAGGATGAACGAGTCGTACAGGCTCGACACCAGGAGGATGTCCTGGACCCGGTAGGGCATCAGGTCCTGGAAGCCACGCCACGTCGGCCGGGCGCAGGGAAGGCGCGGAGCGCGGCGAGTGCTGGTGCCGACGGGCTCAGTCGCGTGCACGGGTCGCTCCCGGGGAGGCGGCGCGGACGTCGCCGCCCCCGCCGGAGTCACGAGCTTAGCGAACGGGATCAGACGAGGCCCTGGTCCATCATCGCGTCGGCGACCTTGAGGAAGCCGGCGATGTTGGCGCCGTTGACGTAGTTGCCCGGCGTGCCGAACCGCTCGGCGGTCTCGACGCAGGTCTTGTGGATGGTCTTCATGATGCTGTGCAGCCGCTCGTCCACCTCCTCGCGCGTCCAGCTGAGAGCGCATGCTGTTCTGCGACATCTCGAGGCCGGAGGTGGCCACGCCGCCGGCGTTGGCGGCCTTGCCCGGCCCGTAGAGGATCTTCGCGTCGAGGAACAGCTTCACGCCGTCGAGCGTGGTCGGCATGTTGGCGCCCTCGGCGACCACGTAGACGCCGTTCTTGAGCAGGTTCTGCGGCGTCCTTGCCGTTGATCTCGTTCTGCGTGGCGCTCGGGAAGGCGCAGTCGGCCTTGTGGCTCCACAGCGGGTTGTAGTCGAGCTTGGCGTCGATCGGCGTGTAGATCGGCGCCCTTGAACTTGTCCGCGTACTCCTTGATGCGGCCGCGGCGGACGTTCTTCAGGTCCATCACGAACGCCAGCTTCTCGCGCGTCGATGCCCGTCCGCGTCGTAGATGTAGCCGTTCGAGTCGGACAGCGTGACCGGCTTGCCGCCGAGCTGGAGGAGCTTCTCGACGGTGTACTGGGCGACGTTGCCGCTGCCGGAGACGAGGCAGGTCTTGCCCTCGAGCGTCTGGTTGCGGGTCGCCGAGCATCTCCGCGGCGAAGTAGACGGCGCCGTAGCCGGTGGCCTCGGGCCGGATCAGCGAGCCGCCCCAGTTCAGGCCCTTGCCGGTCAGCACGCCGGTGAACTCGTTGCGCAGCTGCTTGTACTGGCCGAACAGGAAGCCGATCTCGCGGCCGCCGACGCCGATGTCGCCGGCCGGGACGTCGGTGTCCGGGCCGATGTGGCGGAACAGCTCGGTCATGAAGCTCTGGCAGAAGCGCATCACCTCGTTGTCGCTCTTGCCCTTCGGGTCGAAGTCCGAGCCGCCCTTGCCGCCGCCCATCGGGCAGCGTGGTCAGGCGAGTTCTTGAACACCTGCTCGAAGGCCAGGAACTTGAGGATGCCGAGGTTGACGCGACGGGTGGAAGCGCAGGCCGCCCTTGTAGGGGCCGATCGCGCTGTTCATCTCGATGCGGAAGCCGCGGTTGACCTGGACCTCGCCCTGGTCGTCCACCCACGGCACGCGGAACATGATCACGCGCTCGGGCTCGACGATCCGCTCGAGGATCTTCGCCGTTGCGGTACTCGGGATGGCGCTCGAGCACGAGCGTCGAGCGACTCGGCGACCTCCTGCACCGCCTGGTGGAACTCGGGCTCGGCCGGGTTCTTGGCCTTCACCTCGGCCATCAGGTTGTGACGAAGTCGACATGCATCCTCCGGCACCCCTCAGGGTGTAGTTGAGATGCAGCGAGCATGAGACGCAATTTATGCGCGAACCTCGAGATTCTGGTTTCATCCGCTGCGCAGAAAACGACGGACCAAGGCAGCTTTCCCGCGATTTCCGGCCCGGCTGACGGCCGCACCTTCAGCACGATAGCCGAATACAAATCGCGTGCCTACTTCAATGCATGGCGAGGATTCGTCCGCATTGAGTCTGCGACAAATCGTGTTCGGCGACGGCGCTCCCATCAGGTTGGCTGGGTTTTCGCAGGGGAGTTGGCGGGGCGTATCATCCAGATGGAGGCCCGGTGGCGAAGGGAGCCCCGATGAGAGATTCGCGGCCCGGCACATGGGTTCAGGCCGTCCTGTTGGCGGCCCCGTTGGTCCTCTTGATCGCCTGGCTGGCGAACGGGGCGATCAACCGCTCACAGGGACGCAGCGCGATCTCTTCTCGGCCGCCCCCGGCCGGGCATGGCAGAACGGGGGCGAATCGCGCGACGGCATCCTCGAGACGGGTACGACGCGCCCTCCTCGTACCGGAGCCCGAGTTCGATCTGCCCGCCGACCGCCTCGAGGAACGCGTGGACGGCGCGGCCGATTACCTGCGCGGCCTCGGTTGCCGTCGGCTGATCGTCTGGGAAGCTCGCCGCCGCCCGCGGATCTCGAGCTGCTCGTCTTTGCTGGGACGAAGGGGCCGCGGCCGCGCTCGCGCGCGATGCAGGCAAGGAGCGCGACGCGGCCCGGCAATGAGGCCTCGGTCTCAGACCAGGCCGTTCCGTTCAGGAGGGGGCCGTTCTACGCGCGCTTCCTCGCCGATCCCGAGGCGCCCGCGCCGCAGGCCGGCTGAGGGATCTGGCCTCCAGGCTCGACGACGTCCTGTCCCGGACCGGATCGTCGCCCGGACCTCCGCGTCTGGTGGAGGGCTCGGCGGATGACCGACCGGAGAATGGTCCTTCGCCGGCTGGGCCAGGCTGGGCTCGCGGTCGGTGCATCCGGCGCGCTCGGCGCCCTCGGTGTCCTGTCGCCCGGCCGCTGGCGCGCCGGCCCGGCGCCCGGGAAGATCAAGGACCACGCCGTCGCGCCCGATCCGTCGCTCCCGGCGATGGCTGTCGCGCGCGGGCGCCGACCCTGCCCGGCTGATCCGCGCGGCGGTCGAAGCGGTAGGAGGGATCGGGCGCTTCGTGCGGCCGGGCGAGACGGTGCTGCTGAAGCCGAACATGGGATGGGACCGCACGGTGGCGCAGGGCGCGAACACCCACCCCGCCGTCGTCGCCGAGGTGGCTCGCCTCTGTTTCGAGGCGAAGGCCGGCCGCGTCCTGATCACGGACGTCCCCGTGCACGATGCCGCGCGCTCGGCGGAGCGCTCGGGCATCCGGTCCGCCGCCCTCGCCACGGGCGCCACGCTCGTTCTTCCAGCCCAGGCGGACTTCATCCGGGTGGCTCTCGATGGCGCCGTGCTCGATTCCTGGGAGGTCATCTCCCCGGTGCTCGAGGCGGACCGGGTCATCAACCTCCCCGTGGTCAAGGACCACGCGCTGACACGGCTCACGTGCGGGCTCAAGAACTGGTACGGCCTGCTGGGCGGGACGCGCGCGCGGCTGCACCAGGAGATCCACCAGTCGATCGCCGATCTGGCCGCTGCGATGCGCCCGACGCTCACCGTCGTGGACGCGACCCGCGTGATGCTGCGCGGGGGGCCGACGGGAGGGCGGCTGGAGGACGTGGTCGCAATGAACGCCCTGGCCGCAGGGACCGATCCCGTGGCGTGCGATGCCTGGGGGGCGGGGCTGCTCGAGCTCGATCCGGCGGAGATCCCATTCCTGGTGATCGCCCAGGGGAGGGGACTCGGGTCGATCCGCGCGGGAACGGGTCTGGTGAAGGAGGTCCTCGTTGGCCTAGGACTCCTCCCCCATCCCCGGCCGTGCACGTAAGGCTGAGCGATCCGGCGCTGCGCTTCGTCTCCGGCGCGCGCCGGGAACGTCGCGGTTATCTACCGGTGATCTTCAGGCGGATCTACCAGGTGTTCTTCCTCGAGTTCTTCCTCGTCGCGCTCTGGATGATGACCGACGAAGGGGTCCGGCGCTTCCCGGTCCGGTTCCTCTTCCATGCCGATCCGTTCGCCGCCGCGGCGACGCTCGGCTCCTCCTGGCTTCTCCCGACCGGGCTGCTGCTTTCCCTCGCCGTCATCGCGCTCACCGTCCTGTTCGGGCGGGCCTTCTGCGGCTGGATCTGTCCGCTTGGAACGCTGAACCAGCTCGTGGCGTGGCTCACCCGCCGCGCGCGGCGCGGCCCTCCCCGCGAAGTGAACCGCTGGCGCCCCCATTTCCGCTGGAAGTATCTGCTTTTCGTGGCCTGCATGGCCGCGGCGCTGGCGGGAAGCCTGCAGGCGGGACTGCTCGACCCCCTGTCGCTGCTCGCGCGCTCGCTCGGATCTTCGATTCTCCCCGCGCTGCACGCGTTTGTCGGCGGAGGCGGCCTGCGCACGAGGATCTACGCGGGAGCCTGGCTGACAGGCGGCATCCTCATCGCGCTGCTCCTCGCGAACCGATGGATCGCGCGGTGGTGGTGCCGAGCGCTCTGCCCGCTCGGGGCCGGGCTCGGCTGGGTGGCGCGCGCGGCGATCTACAGGATCCGCGTCGAGCCCGCCGCGTGCACGGAATGCACCCTCTGCGTCCGAGATTGCCAGGGTGCGGACGAGCCGTTCACGGGCCACCGCGTTTCCGAATGCCACGTCTGCCTGAACTGCGTCGCCTCCTGCCCCGAAGGGGCGATCACGTTCCGTCCGTTTGCTCCCGCCGCCGCCCCTTCGGGCGGCGTACCGGTTCCGCGCCGGCAGCTGCTCGGAGCTGCAATCGCAGGGGCGGCGCTGCTTCCCCTGTACAGGGCGAGCGCGGGTTCTGCGCTGGCGCCCGGGCCGCTGGCGATCCGTCCGCCGGGCGCGCTGCCCGAAAGTGAGTTCCTCGCGCGGTGCATCCGCTGCGGCGCCTGCATCAACGCCTGCCCCACCTCGGCGCTGCAGCCGTCCTTCGCCGCCGCCGGGATCGAGGGAGCGTGGACGCCGATCCTCGTGGCGCGGCGCGGATGGTGCGAGCCGAGCTGCACGCTTTGCGGGCAGGTCTGCCCGACCGGCGCGATCCGCCAGCTGAGCGCGGAGCAGAAGGGGTGGAGCCAGCCGGAGTCGCCGGTGCGGATCGGGACCGCGTTCTTCGACTTCGGCCGGTGCCTGCCATGGGCCATGGCGACGCCGTGCATCGTCTGCCAGGAGGTCTGTCCCACGAGCCCCAAGGCCATCTGGCTTGAGGAGGTCGATGTGGCCCGCAGGGATGGATCGACCGTCCGGCTCCAGCGACCGCACCTCGAGCCGGTGAAGTGCGTGGGATGCGGGCTGTGTGAAGCGAAGTGCCCGGTCACGGACCTTGCGGCGGTGCGGGTGACGCGCGCGGGGGAATCGCGCGATCCGTCCTCGTCCTTCACGCTGAGGAGCCGGTCATGAGAGGGAACCCTCCAGGTGCGGAACTGCCTCGCCGTCGCTTTCGGCTCCCGGACGGTCCGTGGAGGGGGCGCCCGGGTCTCTGCCGGGAGGCTGGTGGGGTGACGCGCCCGGAGGAGTGTTCCGAGACGCCCCTCGCCGCGCCCGGACCGGCAATGGACCCCCTCCCTGCGCCCGGACCGGCCCTGGAACCCCTCCCGCGCTCCTTCGGGCGCTCTTGGGCGGCGAGGGCCGTTGTGCTGACGGCGGTCGCGGCGGCGAGCCTGGCGCCTCCATCGCACTCCAGTGGGCCCTCGGTCCCGGGGGCACCCTCCACGGCGAGCACCCCGGCGCCGGCGACGATGCCGGCTGGAGGCGGCAAAGAGCGTCCTGCGGCGCTGGCCGGAGGCTGGTACCCGGCCGACGCGGCCTCGCTGAAGGCGGAGATCTGGAGGCTTCTCCGTGCCGCCTCGGGCGCGCCGGTGTTCAGGACGAAACCGATCGCGCTCGTAACGCCCCACGCGGGCTGGGCCTACTCCGGAGCCCTGGCCGCGGCCGCCTTCCACACTCTGCGGCCGGGCGATTTCCGCCGCGTTGTGATCGTCGCCCCCTCGCACTACGGCGATTTCGACGCGTTCGGAACCGACGACGCGTCCGCCTACCGGACGCCCCTCGGCGCGGTCCCCGTCTGCGCCGACGCCCGGGCCGCGCTGCTCGAGGCAGGAGCGGTCACCCTCGTGGAAGGCGCGAGCGCCCGCGAGCACTCGGTGGAGATCGAGCTGCCGCTCCTTCAAAAGACGCTCGGCGAATTCTGCCTGTTGCCGGTCCTGGCGGGCCGTACCTCGGCGACATCGGAGCGGGCCCTGGCGGAAGGCCTCGCGGCGCTGAATGATGGAAGGACGCTCTTCGTCTTCTCGAGCGATTTCACGCACTACGGGGCGCGGTTCGGATACACACCCTTCGGGACCCCGGCGTCCGCGGCAAGGGAGAAGATTCGCGGACTGGACCGGCGGGCGATCGGCTTGCTGACCAAGGTCGATGCCGCGGGCTTCAGAGCGTACCTGGAGGAAACGAAGAACACGATCTGCGGGCGATCCGGGCTCGGGGCCATGCTGGAGCTGCTGGGGCGGATTGCCCCAACGGCGAAAGCGACGCTGCTCGGCGCCTACGCCTCGGCCGATATCCCGGGCGTCAGAGACGACGGCTCGGTCAGCTATGCGGCGATCGCCTACACGCGCGAGGAACCCTCCTCGGGAAAGCCGATCATGGAACCACCCATCGAACGCGACGTGACGGAAGATTCCCCGCCCCTGGCACAGGCGGCGGGCGCCCGGCTCGTGCGCCTGGCGCGGGCCGCTCTCGTGACGCAGCTGGCGGGCGGGGGCGACCTCGACCGCGAGCTTGCGACCTTCCACGGCGATCCGGTGTTCGACCGGCAGCAAGGCGTCTTCGTCACGCTTCAGCGGATCGATCCGGCCGAGATCGAGGCGGAGGGGAAGCTTCGCGGCTGCGTCGGCCAGGTTCTGCCGGCCTATCCCATCTACCAGGCGGTGGTCGAGGCCGCGGTGGCCGCGGCAATCCACGATGGCCGGTTCGAGCCGGTCAAGGCCGCCGAGCTGGACCGCCTCGAGGTCGAGCTGACCGTGCTCTCGGTTCCGAGGCCGGTCGCCTCCTGGAAGGAGATCAAGCTCGGCACGCACGGGATCGTGCTGGAGAAGGATCGCCGGCGGGCTCTTTTCCTTCCCCAGGTGGCGCCCGAGCAGGGCTGGACGCTCGAGCAGACCCTGAGCGCCCTCTCGCGCAAGGCCGGCCTTTCCCCGGACGCGTGGAAGGAAGGGGCGGCCATCTCGGTCTTCACGGGCCAGGTCTTCGAGGAGCACGACAAGAGCAAGAAGGCCGAGCCGAAGGACAATCCGGAGCGGGGCCGGTCATCCTCCGGCTCCGGGTCGCCACAGGAGGGACGATGAGCCACGATCGGGACCGGAGGAGTTTTCTGGGCGCGCTTCTGACCGGCGCCGTGGCCTCGTCGCGCGCGGTGCGCGCGGCACTCGCGGAGGAGGCGAAGGGCCCCGCGGCGGGGAGCGGAGCCAAGACGGGCACACCCGCGGGGAAAGCATCCGGCGGCGCGCCCGCCGCGGCCTCGGGGGGACCGCCCCCCTCTGCGCAATCCGCCCCGTCGCGACCGACGGTCTACCGGGCGAGGCGGGAGAAGCTGGTGGGGAGCGAGGGCAAGGCCGACAGGGCGCTGCTCGAGGCGGCCCTGGGCGCGGCCGTCGCGGGCGCTTGCGGCGAGGCGGCGGCTGGAGCCGGACTGCGCCGTCTCTTCAAACCGAACGACGTTGTCGGCATCAAGGTCAACTGCATCGCGGGCAAGGGGCTCTCCTCGCGCCCCGAGGTCGTCGCCCTCCTCGTCCGGTGGCTTCAGGAAGCCGGCCTTCCCGCGCGCAACATCGTGGTCTGGGACAGGACCGACCGCGAGCTCAAGAACGCCGGGTTCGAGCTCAACAGGTCGGGAGACGGCGTGCGGGTTTACGGCACCAACGAGGACTACGAATGGAAGCCGCGCGAGTGGGGACCGAACGGCTCGTGCTTTGCGCGCCTGCTGGTCGAGGACCTGACCGCGCTCATCAACGTGGGGGTCCTGAAAGACCACGGTCTGGCGGGCACCTCGGGCGGCATGAAGAGCTGGTACGGCGCCATCCAGAACCCGAACAAGTGCCACGAGGACAACTGCGCTCCGTTCATCCCCCACCTCGCCGCCTTCCCCCTGATCCGCGGCAAGCTGCGCCTCACCGTGATGGACGCCGTGACCGCGCAGTGCGAGGGAGGCCCGGGGCGCAGCCCGAAATGGATCTGGCCCTACCAGGGGATTCTCGTTTCGACCGACCCGGTGGCCATCGACGCGATCGGCGCGAGGATCATCGAGGACCGGCGGCGGGAGGTCGGGCTTCCGACCCTTGCCGCCGAGAAACGAGTGCCCCGGTGGATCGAGGACGCCGCGAAGCTGGGACTCGGCGAGGCCGATGTCGCCCGGATTCGAGTCCAGGACGCATGAGGGCGGCAGGTCGATGAGCGAGGAAACGCTCGATCGGCGCCGCGCGCTGGCCCTGCTGGCGGGCGGGTGCGCCCTCAGCGCGGCGGCTGCGGGGGGCATGCGTCCCGTGCGGGCGGAGGACCAGGCGGGGAGCGGCTCGCTCGTCGCCCCGGACGAGATGGGCCTCGCGCCCCGCCCCGCCCGCTGGTGGAAGAAGAAAGGAAAGCGGGACGTCGAGTGCGGGCTCTGCCCGCGGCATTGCGTGGTCGCCGACATCGAGCGGGGTACCTGCGGCGTGCGGGAGAACCGGGGCGGAGAGTACTGTCACGCTGGTCCATTCGCGCCCCTGCAGCGTCCACCTCGACCCGGTCGAGAAGAAACCGTTCTTTCACGTTCTGCCGGGGGCCCCAGCGCTGTCGCTCGCGACGGCGGGCTGCAATTTCGAGTGCCGCTTCTGCCAGAACTGGGAGATCGCGCAGGCGCGGCCCGAGCAGCTGTCGAAGATCGCGCTCCCGCCTGCCGAGGTCGTGGCCGTGGCGAAGCGCAACGGGGCGCCCGCGATCGCCTGCACCTACACCGAGCCGGTCGTCTGGGCTGAATACGTCTACGACATCGCGGAGGCGGGCAGGAAGGCGGGGCTGAAGACGCTGATGGTCTCGAACGGGTTCATCGAGGAGGAGCCGCTCTCCGATCTCTGCGAGGTCCTGGGAGCGGTGAAGGTGGACCTCAAGGCCTACACGCAGTCGTTCTACAAGGACCAGTGCCGCGGCGACCTGAAGCCGGTCCTCGACACGCTGCGCCGCCTGCGCAGGAAGAAGATGTGGACCGAGATCGTGGTCCTCATCGTCCCGACCCTCAATGACGGCGAGGAAGAGCTCCGCTCGCTGGTCCGATTCGTTCGCACGGACCTGGGCAGCGACGTGCCGATCCACTTCACGCGCTTCCATCCCAGCTACCGCCTCATGAATCTCCCCTCGACGCCGATCGCCACGCTCGACCGCGCCGTGCAGCTCGCGAAGGCGGAAGGACTTCAATTCGTCTACGTAGGGAACGTTCCGGGTCACCCGGCGGAGAACACGTTCTGCCCGGGGTGCAATGGCAAGGTCATTCGCAGGATGGGGCTCGCGCTCCTCGAGAACCGCCTCAAGGACGGGAAATGCCCGGACTGCGGCCGTCTCATCCCCGGGATCTGGGCGTGAGCGCGATGCCGGCGAGCGCGAGGAGCTGAAGCCCCGCCAGCAGCCAGGCGGCTCCGCCGACACCGAAAACGGGGACGAAGATCAGCGCTGCGGCGATCGCGGCCACGGCCGCTCCCGCGTGGTCGGCCGATTCGATCGCGCCGCCGGCGCGCGCGGCCGCGACCGCGGCGGCGCTTGACCCGCTCCCCGCGTTGACCGATGAATTTCCCCAGGTGTCCGCGAAGCCCACCTCCTCGGGGTCATCGGTTCGCGCAGGGCCAGCGGTCACGGCGCCGGAGGGGGATGCGCTCCCGCTCCGGCCGCCGATGAGCAGGGCCGACGCGGCGATGGGGAAGACGGCGCCGGTCGCCATCCCGGCGAGAAGGAGAAGCCCGCCGTAGAGAGGTTCCGCGAACCCCGACGCGACCGTCGCATTGCTGAGGGCAGGCAGCGTCAGCGCGGCGGCAAGGAGCAGGGAGAAAAGCAGTGCGCCGAACGAGGCCGCGAGCAGCGCGCGGCGCTCCGGCTCTGCGGGTGGCATCGGATCGGTCGCGGCGCCGGTCTCTGATCCGGAGATCCCCGGCCGCGTGGGCGGTCGCGGGCAGGGTGACGGTCCTTCAGGCTCGAGCGGGAGCCCACCGGGCGCCATCCCCCGCGCCGCAGTCATCAAGGAGGCAGGACGATCGGCGCGGGGAGAGGCGGCCCGCGCGGCGATCGCGGCTCCTGCCGCGAGGCCGAGCATGAAGAGCGCGGTGAGCAGGCCGATTTGAGAGTAGAGGGCGCCCGCGCGCGTCTGGTAGGAGAACAGGAGCAGAAGGCTCCAGGTCATGCCGCATGCGCCCGTGACGAGGACCGCGTGGAGGGCGGCCACGGACAGCGGGCGCGAGGGAGCCCGCCTCGCGGGGAGGTGTCGCCGGGGCCGGCCGGGCGCTTCGCCCGGACGACGAGATTCTGCGCGCGGCGCCGCGCGCGTGCGCAGGAGCGCTGCTCCCCCGAGGGCCGCCAGCGAAGGCAGAAAGACGAACAGGGCGAGGAGCGGGCGCGGCAGGCGTGCGATCGAGGCGAGCGCTCGTCCCGCCGCGCCTCCCGAGATGCGCTCGCGGCGCGCGAGTGCGTACAGGAATGAAACCGGGCGCTGATCCCGGCTCGGCGCCACCGAACGGGCCGCGTCCGCAAGGGCCTTCTCCTGCGCGTGGACCCGCTCGGCCGGGAAAAGGACCCCGAACATCTCCGGAGCGAACCGCTCGGAGGAGATCGCGCGCGCGCGCCATCGCTGGGCGAGAACGAAGGGGTCCAGGGTCGCGGCCCCGGGATCGAAGCCCGCCACGAGCAGACCATCGGGCCCCGGACCCGCGCGGACGACCGGGAAGACGCCGCGCAGAGCGCCGAATATCGCCCCGCCGAGCGCGGCCGTTTCGCCGGTGAGCTCGTTGGGCGCGGTCCTGAGGCCCACGACCATCACCCCGTCCCGTGCGAGGCGCGAGGAGGCGAGGGCATAGAACTCCTGGGTCGTGGTCCGCGCAAGCGCGAGCGTGACGGGATCGGGTTCGAGGACGAGGATCAGGTCGTACCGCTCCTCGGTGGTCGCCAGGTGGCGACGCGGATCGTCGGGAATGATCCTGACGCGGGTATCCTCGATGGCGGCGGCATCCTCGGGCGGGAGGTGACGCCGGAGCCATCGGAGGTAGCGGGTGTCCGGCTCCGTGAAGTCGACCCGCACGACCGGATGCAGGAGGAGGAACCGCAGAGGGCCCGGTGCCACCGCGCCGATCGCGAGGATCCGGGCCGGGCTGGGGGAGAGGCAGGCGAGGGTGTGCGCCAGGGCCTCGCTGGAAGCCGCGTCGGGAAAGGATCCGGCGTACTGTCCCCCGGCGTAGAGGTGCTTCACGCCGGCGTCCCCTCCGAGCTCGGCGTGCTGGTAGGGCGTATCGATCCAGTCGAGAAGCGGAACCCCCGGAGCGAGCGCTCCGAACCGGACCTTCAGGGACGAGTTCTCGAGCCTGTCGGCGACGGGAGGCATCGCCAGCAGGACCAGAGCGATCGCTGAGGTGGCGAGGAGCCCGCGCCACGGGAGGAAGGCCTGGCCCGGTTCGAAGGCCCCGCCCGCGCCGCCGAGGAGGGAGCGGGGCCCGGGAGGGTCGACGGCAGGGCAAGGAGCAGGCCCGCCGCGCCCGCGAGGGCGGCCCCGCGGAGCGGGTCCGTGAGAGGGCACCACGAGGAAGGTCATGGCGAGGCCGCCCGCGAGCGAGCCGAGCGATTCGAACACGTAGAGGCTCGCGATGCCTCGGGCGGGCGCCATGCCGCTCGCGCCTGTCGCCGAGGCAAGCGCGGTGAAGAGCATGCCGACGAGCGCGCCCGGCGGCGCGAGCAGGGCGGCGGCGAGAAGGATCGCTCCTCCCGAATCCATCAGCTCGCCCGGTGGAGGAGCAAGAAGAAGTCTCGTCCACCGCCCGGCAAGGATGAGCACGGGACCCGATAGAGCAAGGAGCGCGAGGGTTCCCGCGGCCAACCGGCGGGGGCCAAGGCGATGCCGACGCGCCGCATCATGGAACGGCTCCCGTCGCCCGGGGTCACGGCCCGAGCGCCGCTCCCTCGCCGCCCGATCGCGCGCATCGCCCAGGGCGCTGCCCGCGGCGATCCCGCCGAGCCATGCCGCGAGCCGATCCCGACCGCTGTCTCGTCTCCCGACAGCGCGACAATCAGCTCGCGCAGGAGCGCCACCTGGACCGTGATCGCCAGCGCCCCCGCAGCCGCGAACAGGAGCCGTCTCCCGGCGGGATGGCCGGCGCGGTCCCACGGCCCATCGGGTTCCCTCGGCACGGCTCGAGCGTGGTCCAACCGTGCGCGCCGGTCAAGTGTCGCGCGTCCGGCGCGCGCCGCGCGGGGCGGAGTTTCCAGCCCGCCCCCGGCGAAGCACCGGCGCCGCTAGTCTCCCGGACCCTCTCCCTCGATCGAAACCCGCGGGGCGTTGTCCGGCAGGACCTGGAGCGATTTCAGGAACTCGATGATCGCGGCCTGATCGGCCGGCGGGAGCGCGAAGAACGAAGCGCGCGAGGCGGCGGCCTCGCCGTGGTGGTGGTCGATGGCGTCGGTCAGCGTCGTCAAGTCGCCGCGATGCCCGTAGGGCGCCGAGTTGCCCGCGTCCCAGAGCTTGCGCGTCAGGAACTGGCGGGTCGGGCGCGCGGCAGGCGGGACGGTGAAGGCCGAGGCGGGCGCGAATCCGTTCAGCTTGCCTTGGGCGAGCTGCTCGTTCGCGAAGAAGGCATCGTCCACGTCGCACAGGTCGTGCCGCTTCAGGTCGGTGAAAGCGCGCACGATGGCGCCGCGGCCGCCGGAGGCCTTCTCGAGGCGCGGACCAGGTCCTTCGCGGGTCATGTCGAATGAGAACGGCCGCGGCACATCCGCGGGCCTGAGGTTTCCGGGCGGATTGAACGGGTTCGGCTCCTCGAAAACGGGATCGTTCACGATCAGAGCAGGCACGTGGCAGGACGTGCAGCCTGCCGAAGCGAACAGCCGCTCGCCGCGTTCCGCCGCCGCCCGCCTCGCAGGATGGGCGGGAAGCAGGCGGCCCGGGATGTTGAGAGCAGCCTGCCAGATGGTGACGGCGGTGATGTCCCCGACCGTCAGCTCGTTACCCACGCCGTCCCCGTCGGGGTCCGCTCCCTCGCCGAACCTCTCGACCGATTGCAGCCCGTGGTGGTGGTTCATCGCGTTGTTGGTGAACTCACGGAGCGATACGACAGCTCCCTTCTGGTGGAACGGCTTCACGATGAGGTCCCAGTCAACCCCCTCGATCCGCGAAGGATCAACGCGGCCGTCGGGAAGGACCGTGACGGATCCGAAGGAGACTCCCTTCGCGGCCAGGGGCTTGGTCACGGCCACGCCCGACGAGGCGGCATGGGCGCGCGCGGCGTCGCGGATCGCGATCAGCTCGGAGCTCATCTCGCGGGCGAGCATCTCGATCGCGCCGCTCCCCATCATGCCGAGGGTGTTCCGCTCGTTGCTGAACTCGGGCGCGACGGAGAACGTGACGGGGTCGAGGGTCTGGGCGAGGACGAAGACGTTCGCGACGAAGTCCCCGCCGCCGCCGGCGCGGGGCTGGGAATGGCAGCCTCCGCAAGAGCTGGAGTCGGGTCCCGACGTGCGGATGAAGGCGGGCTGATCGGCCACGCGAGGCGCCCCGGATCCCGTGGAAGCCGGCCGGCCCTGTCCGTCGAGACGGTTGAAGGCGGCGCTGAAGAGTCGGCCGCCGGCCTTTCTCAACTCGCGCAGGCTCAGCTTGCCGGCATTGATCTCCGACTGGTCGAGGTGGCGCTCGATCGTCGGCCTCTCGCCGATCACGGGATCGGTGGCGGTCTCGCCCAAGCCCGGTGATACGGTTGTCACGAGGGCGAGGAAGACCGCGGGGCCGATGGGTCGAGGCCCTGGATTTCCTGATCGTCATGGGTGCTGCCCTTCCTTCCTCACCGGCGGCCATCGCGGCCCCCGGCGCGGGTCCTGAATAGGTGGTCATTCCAGGCTCTCCCACCTGCATTTGCGGTTACAACTCCTCTCTCCCGACAGTCTACGCTGCAATGGCTCGCCGGGAGTGATGCGAATGCACCAGCAGGGCCGTTTCCCGGGCTTCCGGATCGCCGAGGGGGCAGCGGCGCTCGCAATTCCGGCGCCCTCCGGCCTAAACTGACCCTTCCCCGTGCAGCGATTGCGGGATTCGGAGAAGGCCATGAAAGCGACAGTGATCCACGTGCAAGGGGGAGGCTTCGTCGGCCGTTCGGAGTCGAAGCACTGGACCTCCCTCGACTGGTCGGAAGCCAATGGCGGGACGAGACGGGGCTCCGACGCCGATGGAGCTGGTTCTGATGGCGCTCGGCTCGTGCAGCGCGATCGATGTGGTTTCGATCCTGCGAAAGGCTCGGACGCCGGCGGCGGCGCTGCGGGTGGAGCTGGCGGCCGAGAGGCGCGAGGAGCATCCGCGAATCTTCACGAAGATCCACCTGGAATACGTGGTTCGTGGAGAGGGGATCAAGGCCTCGGCGCTCGAGCGCGCGATCAAGCTCTCCGAGGAAACCTACTGTTCCGTGGCGGGGATGCTTCGAGGGTCGGTGGCGATCACCAGCTCCTACCGCCTCGAACCCTGATCGCGGCCGAGGGAGCGCGAGAGCGGCGGGGTCGCCGGCACTCGGGGCCGGGGGCGCAAGCGGCGGGAGGCAGGAGCGGAAGGTGACGGCATCGCCCGAAGCGGATGAGGTGGCAGGCTCGGAGGGGTCGCGCCCGGAGATCCTCCGGAGGCTGGCGGTCCTCTTCCGCCCGCACGGGCGGACGCTCGCGCTCGCCACCGTCCTGCTGGCCGCGACCACCGCCGCGCAGCTGGGGGGGCCGCTGCTGATCCGGCGCGCGATCGACGTGGACATCCGCGGGAGGAGCCTTTCCGGCCTCCTCGTGACGGTGGCGGGGTACGTCGCGGTCCAGGCGGGGTTCCTCGTCCTGAACTACGTCCAGAAGGTCCGCCTCGAGCGGATGGGCCAGGAGATCATCCTGCGGTCTGCGCGAGCGCCTGTTCGCGCACCTGCTGAATCAGCCTCTCTCGTTCTTTGACCGGAACCCGGTTGGCCGGCTGATCTCCCGAGTGCAGAGCGACACGGATGCGCTGCGCCAGCTGTTCGCCTCGACGGTCGTCACGCTCGTCGAGGCTCTCGTGCTCTTCGCGGGGATGCTGGCCGTCATGGCATCGGTCAGCGCGCGCCTGACGCTCGTCGTGGCCGCGATCGTCCCGCCGATGATCGGCGTGGCCTGGGTCATGGCCTGGGGCGGGGCGAAACGGTTCCGCGACGTGCGGCGCCGTTCCGCCGACATCTCCGCCTTCGTCGCGGAGCGCGTGCAGGGGACGGCGGTCCTCCAGGCGTTTGACCGGGAACACGGATCGATCCTCGAGATGGAGGCTCTGAACCGGGCGAAGTTCCGGGCCATGGTCCGGGCGGAGATCTTCGGCATCGGGTTGTTCCAGGGGATCTTCTACTTCGAGATCGTCGGCCTCGCCCTGGTGCTCTGGTTCGGCGGGCGCTGGGCCATGGCCGGGGCCCTGTCGCTCGGCACCCTGTTCATGTTCATCGAGTACCTGAGGCGGCTGTTCGAGCCCGTGATGCGCCTTTCCGAGCAGCTCGACGTGATGCAGCGCGCCTTCGCCGCCGCCGGGCGGGTCTTCGCGATCCTCGATCTCGATCCCGCGGTCAAGGATCCTCCTGCGCCCGCCGTTGTGGGGGCGGCTCGAGCGGGAGATCGAGTTCCGCGACGTCTCCTTCTCCTACTTCGGCAACGACGAGTGGGCCCTGCGCGGCGTTTCGTTCCGGATCCCGCGCGGGCAGAAGTGGGCGATCGTCGGCGCGACGGGGGGCGGCAAGTCCTCGATCCTGAACCTCCTGCTGCGCTTCTATGATCCGCAGCGCGGGGCCGTCCTCGTCGATGGCCTGGATGTGCGCGCGATCGCGCAGCGGGACCTGCGCGCGCGCATGGCGCTGGTCCTGCAGGATGTCTATCTGTTCCCGGGCGACATCCTCTCGAATCTCGCCCCGGACGGTCTCGCGGCGGGCCCGGATGCGGAGCGGAGGGTGCGCGAAGCCGCGCGGGTGACGGGAGCGGACCGGTTCCTGTCGCGGCTTCCGCACGGCTACCGGACGATGCTCGCGGAGCGCGGCGCGAACCTGTCGGCGGGCGAGAGGCAGATCCTGTCGTTCGCTCGCGCTCTCGCCGCCGACCCCGAGATTCTCCTCCTCGACGAGGCGACGGCTTCGGTCGACCCAGCGACCGAGGCGGAGATCCAGAGTGCCCTGCACCGGCTCCTCGAGGGACGGACCGCCATCGTGATCGCGCACCGGCTGTCCACGGTCCGCGACTGCGACGGGATCCTGGTCGTGCAGGGGGGACGGATCGTGGAGCAGGGCCGGCACGAGGAGCTTCTCGCGCGCGGTGGGGTGTACGCCGATCTGCACGCGCTCCAGTTCGCCGCGGGGCTGCGCCGGCGGGCGGCGCGGCGTCCACCGGCTCCGGCGGGGGCGCGAGCGGGTCCGGCTGCGGGCCGCGGAACAGCAAGGGGACGGAGGGGGACGGTGACGCGCGGCGACCTTCTCTGGATCCGCAGACTCTGGAGACCGTACTTCGGGGTCCTGCCGCTGATCGTGGCGGGGACGCTCGTCGCGACGGTGGTGCGGGTCAACTGCCGCTCGTGCTGAAGAGGGCCTTCGACGGGCTGGAAGGCGACCTGACCGCGAACGCCCTGCTCGCGGCGGCAGCGCTCTACCTGGGGCTGGGAACTCTGGACTGGGTTCTTGCGACGGGGCTCATCTTCGCGCGCGGCACCATGAACATCGCCTTCGAGGCCGCCGCTCGCAGGCAGGCCTACGCGCGCCTCGTGCGCCAGGCGCCCGGCTTCTTCCAGCGCTTCCGGACGGGCGACCTGGTCACGCGGCTGACCGACGACGTGTCGGAGAAGCTCTCGTGGTTCATCTGCTCGGGGATCTTCCGGGCGCTCGCGGCGGGGGCCGTGATCGTCTTCGCCGTCGCGATGATGGTCCGCCTCGATCCCGCTGCTGACGCTCTTCACGGTGGGTCCGCTCCCGCTGCTGATCCTGCTTTTCATCCGAACCGGCACCGTGCTCGACCGCCGCTTCGAGGCGGTGCAGGAGAGATCTCGAGCCTCAACGGCGCGCTCGAAGCCTGCTTTTCGGGAATCCGCGTCGTGAAGGCCTACGGCCGCGAGGGGGCCGAAGAGCGGACCTTCCGCCGCTTCGCCTCGGAGTGCCGCCAGGCCGAGATCGAGGCGGCGAAGAGCCAGACCCTGATCGACTCCCTGTTCGGCCATGTGTGGCAGCTCGGGGTCGTGGCCGTGCTGCTCGCAGGGGGGATCGGCGTCATGAACGGGCGGCTCACCCTCGGCACGTTCGTCGCGTTCGACGCCTATGTCCTGATGCTGATCTTCCCGATGTTCGACATCGGCACCTTCTTTGTCCGCGGGCGGCAAAGCGCCGTCTCGATCGGCCGGCTGAGGGAGCTGGAGGAGGAGCCGCCCGAGATCGCCGAGCGCCTGGATCCGCGCCCAATGACGGAACCGGTCCGCGGCGTCCTGCGATTCGAGTCGGTCGCCTACGCCTACCCGGCAACGGCCCGGGATGCCGGCACCGGGCCGGACGAGGATCACGCTCCGCGGCGCGACGGGTCTGGAGGGGAGCCCGGCGCGGAGCAGGCGCATGCCCCGTCGCTCGGGGTCGCCGGGCAAGGCGCACAGACGGAGACGACCATGCGAAGGGAGAATCTCGCGCCGGGGCGGCTCGATGCGGCGTCGAGGTTCGCCCTTTCCGGCGTCTCCTTCGAGGTGCACCCCGGCGAGATCGTCGCCGTCGCCGGCATGGTCGGCGCGGGGAAGAGCACGCTCCTTCGGTTCGTCCCGAGGCTCTCCGATCCGTCGGGCGGGCGGATCCTCCTCGATGGCGCCGACCTGCGCGAGCTTCCGCTCGCGCCCCTGAGGCGCGCCGTCGGGTACGTGCCGCAGGAGGCGCTGCTCTTCACGGGGACGATCGGCGAGAACATCCGCTTCGGCCGGGAGCGAGTGGGCGGGGAGGACCTGCAGCGGGCCGTGGAGGTCGCCCGCCTCGGGCGCGACCTCGCGGAGTTCGCGCACGGTCTCGACACGCGGGTCGGGGCGCGCGGGCTGACCCTCTCGGGAGGGCAGAAGCAGCGGTGGCGCTTGCGCGGGCGCTCGCCGGGCGGCCGCGGGTCCTGGTCCTCGACGACATCACGGCCGCCCTGGACGCGGAGACGGAGGCGGCCCTGTGGGGGGAGCTGCACCGGGCGCTGCCCGAGCTCGCAACCCTCGTCGTGACCCACCGCACCGCCACGCTCGAGCGCGCCGACCGGGTCCTCGTCCTGCAGGATGGCCGGCTGGTCGAGCAGGGGACCCACGCCGAGCTGTCAGAGCGGGGCGTGGTCTACCGTTCGATCTACCGGCGGCATCGGCTCGAGGAGCGCGTGGGAGCGGGGAGCGGGACCGACCCGGTCCCGGATGCGGAGCGCGACCCCGAGCCCGACGACGGGAACCTGAGGGGGGCCGCCGGGGCTGGGCGGGGGTGGCCCGCGGCCCGGTCCGGGGAGACAATGCGTTCGAGAAGGAGGGCGCCATGAGCGGAATAACCGGAACCGCCTACGTCACGGGCGGGAGCAGCGGCATCGGCCTCGCGATCGCGCGCGCCCTGCTCGTTCGAGGTTGGGACATCTCGATCTGCGGGCGGGACGCAGCGAAGCTCGAGAGGGTCTGGGCCGAGCTGGAGACGCTGGCAGGCCGCTCGCTCGCGACCGGCGCGCGCGGCGCGGCGCCGCATCCGCGCGCGGGAACAGCCGCGGGGAGGATCTATGCCGAGCCGGCCGACGTGTCGAAGGAGCCGGAGGTCCGCCGATGGGTGGCCTCCTCCAACGACCGGCTGGGCCCTCCCGCGCTCCTGGTGAACAACGCGGGGGTCGGAACCTGGGGCGAGATCACGACCCTCGGCGAGGACGATTGGGACCGCATGATGACGGTCAACCTCAAGGGAGCCTTCCTGTGCGTGCGCGAGGTCCTTCCCCTGATGCGCCGCAACGGAGGCGGCTATGTCGTGAACATCTCGTCGCTGTCGGGGAAGAAGGGAATGGCGGGCGGAGCCGCCTACTGCGCCTCGAAGTTCGGGATGATCGGCTTCACGGAGAGCCTCATCGCCGACGAGAAGAAGAACAACATCCGCGCGACCGCCATCTGCCCCGGGTACGTCGCGACGCCGATGGTCGCCGGCGCCGAGGTCCCCGCCGGGGAGATGATCCAGCCCGAGGATATCGCCCAGACGGTCCTCTACCTGCTCGACCTCACCCCGAAGGTCATCATCAAGGAGATCGTCATCGAGCGGATCGGCGCCTGAAGCCCGGGTGGAGCGCGGGGTCGCTGTCCGGCGGCGCCCGCCCACGATCCCTCCGTCGATCCGGGATGCCGCGATCGGCCTCTATCCCGGCGGCCGGCGGGGTCGTGTACAATCCTCCCTGCGGCCGACAATCCAGGTAGCGGAACAGAGGGAGCGGTCCTGCGGGGAGCGGGGGCCGGCGGCCTGTTCCGGCCGCGAACGCAGCGCCGGGCAGACGGATGCCGGGCGGGCAAGGACGCTCGGAGGAGACCCGGACATGCTGACGACCGCCGATTTCAAGAAAGGACTCCGGATCGAGATCGCCGGCGAGCCCTTTCTCGTTCTCGATTACACGGTCCAAACCCCCTCGGCGCGAGGCAGCGCGACGCTCGTCAAGGCGAAGGTCCGCAACATCCTCACAGGGGCCGTCTTCGACAAGACCTTCAAGTCCGGGGAGAAGTTCGACGAGCCGGACCTCCAGATGAAGGTCGTCCAGTATCTCTACCGCGAGGGGGACGACCTCCACTTCATGGACACCTCCTCCTACGAGCAGTTCCACATCCCCACCGAGAAGCTCGGCGACCAGGCCCAGTGGCTGGTGGAGAACTGCACGCTGCGCTCGATCCTCTTCCGAGGAAACGTGATCGGCGTCGAGCTGCCGCAGTTCGTCGAGCTGAAGGCGGTCGAGGTCGAGCCGGCGGCGAAGTCCGACACGGCCAGCGGCAGCCAGACCAAGGCGGCCACCCTGGAGACCGGAGCGACCATCCGCGTGCCGATCTACCTCAAGGAAGGGGAGATCGTCGAGGTCGAGACCGAGAGCGGCCGGTTCGTCAAGCGCGTCAACCGTTAGGCATCGTGGATGGTCCGGCCCCGGGCCGGGAGCCCCGGCGGGCCCGGGCGGACGTCCGGCCGTTCCGCGCGGACAAGCGCGCGTTTCACCGGTGAAAGGCCTCCATCCTCCCGGCGCCCGCGCCGGGGGCCGGGACCCGTTGCCGCCCTCGCGCCCGGGTGTATTCAGGCGGGCGTGATTCGCGCGCTTCGAACGAGCCGCTCAACGGAAGGTGGCTGCTCACCGGGCTGGTGGGGCGCGGGGGGGCCGCGACCGTCTACCGGGGCTTCGATCTCGTCGCGGAGAGGCTCGTCGCGATCAAGACCTTCGGGGGCCGGCGCGTGCGCCCGGGTGACGCCGCGCCGGAGGGCGGGGGCCGGGGCGCGGGCGGCGCCTGCCGCCGGGCGCAACGGGAGTTCCTCGACCAGGCGCGCGTTCGCCATCCCAACCTGGTGGAGATCTTCGAGCTGGGGGAAGTGGAGAGCGGGCCGCTCGCGGCCGGGACGCCGTTCCTCACGATGGAGCTTCTCGATGTGGCCCCGCTTCCCCGCGGGACGCGCCTGCGCGCCGACCCGGAGCGGCTCGCCGGGCTCGCGCTGGACCTCTCGCGGCGCTCGGATGCCTGCACGCGCACGGCCTGGTCCACAACGACGTGAAGCCCTCGAACATCCTGCTCGATCACCGCTCCGGTCCGCGCCCGGGCGCCAAGCTTTGCGATTTCGGGCTGGTCTCGAGGGGACCCCGGCCGCGGTCGGGATCGCGCGCCCTGTCCGGCACGCTCCACTACCTGGCGCCCGAGGCGATCTCCGGCGCGCGACGGGACGCCCGCTCCGACCTCTACTCGCTCGGCGTCCTGCTGTTCGAGGCGGCGACCGGTTCGCTCCCGTTCAACGACGCCGATCCCGCGGCGGCGCTGGAGTGGCACATGAGCGGCCCGCGCCCCGAACCTGTCCAGCCCGCTCTCTGCCGCCCGCCCTCGCCCGGGTCATCGCCCGCCTCCTCCAGGCCCGGCCGGACGAGCGCCACGCGAGCGCGAGGGAAGCGTGGGAGGAGCTTGCCGGCGCGGCCCCGCCCGTTCGGGGCCGGGCCTGCCCGGGGGCGGCGATGCCGGGCGGGCCGCTGATCGGCAGGCGCGAGGAGCTGGGCCGCCTCGCGACCTGGCTGGCGGGCGCCGCGCGGGACGGGGGCCGCCTGAGGATCGTGGGCGAGGCCGGAAGCGGCCTGTCGCGTTTCGCGCGCGAGGCCGCGGTGCTGGGCCGCGCGGAAGGATGGCTCGTCCACGAGTGGACCTGCTCGGGGGGCGACGCGGCCTTCTCCGCCCTGCGCAGGCCCCTGCGCGAGCTGATCCTGCGCGGGCGCGCGGTGCACCCCGCCGGGCGCCGGCCGTCGGACGGCGAGCTGCTCGCCCTGCTCGGGGGGCCTGCGCTCTGGTGCGCGCCGGGGGCGCTCGGCGGCGAGGCGCGGCGCGCCCTTGCCGCAGCGATCGCCTCCTTCTTCACGACGCCGCGTGTCGGACCGGCCCCTGCTCGTGGTCCTGGACGATTTCGAGCGGGCGGACGAGGGGTCGCGCCTGGTGATCGAGGCGCTCGCGGGAAACCCGGGCGAGGAGGGCGCGGGGATTCTCGTGGTGACGGCGGAGCACGACGACGCGGCGCCCCCCGGCGCGGAGATCAGGCTCGGGCCGCTCGGCCTGGTCCAGGCCCGGCGGCTCGTCGCGAGCCTTCCCTGCATGGACCGTCCCCCGGGCGCACGGGAGGCGGAGGCCCTGATCCGGGCCGCCGGGCGGCTTCCGGGCCGGCTCGCGCGCCTGGGGTGCCTCTCGGGAGGGCCGCAGCGGCTGCTGTTCCCGCCCCTCGCGGAGCCTCGCGCTAGCGCGTGACCTCGACCTCGAGGGCGTTGTTGAACCGGTTGAAGTAGTTGAAGAGGCCGACCACGGCGGCGATCTCGACGATCTCGGCCGGCTCGAAGAACTCCGCGAGCCGCTGGAAGGTCGGGGGCGGCACGCGCCCTGGCCCGATCGTCATCTGCTCGGCGAACAGCAGCGCCGCGCGCTCCGCGGGGCTGAACAGGTCGTCAGGCCCCGCGGACGCGCCCGGGGGCGGGCTGGTCGGCGCGGTGCCGAGGCACTCGTCCGGGAATCCCGCCAGGGCCGCCGCGCCCGCGCCGGTGACGTCGTACAGGGCCTCGATCTGCCCGTCGGTCGCTCCCAACCGTCTTGCCAAGACGGTGTGAGAGGCGAGTCAGTAATCGCAGAGGTTGATCCGGCTGACCCGGACCGAGATCAGCTCCTTGAGGAGCCTGGGGACCGTGCCGGTGTTCATCACGGTCCGCATGTGGGCGACCATGGTGCGCAGGTACTCCGGCCGGTGTCCCATCGTCCGCATCATGTTCGGAATGTTGCCGCGCTCCTTCAGGAACTGCTCGAAGACTTCGCGGGTCGGGCCCTCGGAATCGGCGGGGTCGAGAGGCGTGATCCGTGGCACGGGGCACCTCCGCCCGGATTATAGCCGGCCGGTCCGTTTGACAGGAAAGAGGACTCATTTTATCCTCGTTTCCTTTCCCCGCAGAAGGACAAGGCCATGACCCGAAAAATCATCATTTCCGCGCTCGTCCTGCTCGTGATCCTCGGCGCCCTTGCGGGCGTCAAGGCGCTGCAGATCTCCGCCATGGTCCGGGCCGGGAAGGAATTCACCATTCCTCCCGAGACCGTGAGCAGCACCGAGGTGCGCGAGGCGTCCTGGGATTCCGTCCTCACCGCCGTGGGCACGGTCAAGCCCGTCCAGGGCGTCGTGCTCCGCGCCGAGCTGCCGGGGACCGTTCGCGAGATCGCCTTCGAGTCGGGGCGGGACGCCGCGGCGGGCCAGCTCCTCGTGCAGCTCGACATCTCCTCGGAGCAGGCGCGGCTGCGGTCGGCGGAGGCGCAGGCGGAGCTCGCGCGCCTGAACCTCGACCGCGCGCGGAATCTCCGCGATCAGGCCCTGATCTCCCAGGCCGAGTACGACGCCGCCGAGGCGGCCTTCCGCCAGAGCTCGGGCGCGGTCGACGACATCCGCGCCTCGATCGCGAAGAAGACGATCCGCGCCCCGTTCTCGGGCCGGCTCGGCATCCGCACGGTCAACCTGGGCCAGTTCGTGAGCGCGGGCGACCCGATCGTCTCGCTGCAGTCGCTCGACCCCGTGTTCGTCGATTTCAGCCTTCCCGAGCAGCAGTTCTCCCTCGTCCGGCGCGACCTCGCGGTGCGCGTCACCACCGACGCCGTGCCGGGCCGCACCTTCACGGGCTCGCTCACCGCCCTCAACGCCGACGTGGACACCGCGACGCGCAACATCCAGCTGCAGGCGACGCTGCCGAACCCGGACGGCGCGCTGCGGGCCGGCATGTTCGCGCGCGTCGAGCTGGTCCTGCCGGAGTCGAAGAGATTCCTCGTGGTTCCCGCCACGGCCGTCCTCCACGCGCCGTACGGCGACTCCGTGTTCGTGATCGCCGACGAGGCGGGGGACAAGGCCGGCAAGCCGGGGCAAGCAGGCGCGCCTGACGACGGTGCGGCTGGGCGAAACGCGCGGCGACTTCGTCGCGGTGACGCAGGGGCTCGAGGCGGGCCAGACCATCGCCTCCTCGGGCGTCTTCAAGCTCCGCAACGGTTCGCCGGTCGTGGTGGACAACACCCTCGCGCCCGACGCCCGGACCAACCCGAAACCGACCGACTCCTGAGCGGCCCTCCGATGCGCACCATCACCGACCTGTTCATCCGCCGGCCCGTCCTGGCGGTCGTCGTCAACCTGCTCATCGTGATCGCGGGCGTGCAGGCGATCCGCACGCTGAACGTCCGCCAGTACCCGCGCAGCGAAAACGCCTCCGTGACGGTGACCACCGTCTACGTGGGCGCGAGCGCGGAGCTCGTCCGGGGGTTCATCACGGCCCCGCTCGAGAGGGCCATCGCGGCGGCCGACGGGATCGACTACCTCGAATCCCAGAGCGCCCTCGGCGTCTCGACGATCACCGCGCGCCTGCGCCTGAACCAGGACGCGACGAAGGCCCTCGCGGAGATCGGCTCGAAGGTGGACCAGGTCCGCGGCGACCTGCCCCCCGAGGCCGAGGTGCCGGTCATCAACATCGAGCCGGCCGATTCGCAGTTCGCCTCCGCCTACCTGAGCTTCAGCTCGAACATCCTCCAGCAGAACGAGATCACCGACTACCTCGTCCGGGTGGTGCAGCCGAGGCTCTCGGCCGTCGAGGGGGTCCAGCGCGCCGACATCCTGGGCGGGCGGACCTTCGCGATGCGGATCTGGCTCAAGCCCGACCGCATGGCCGCCCTGAACGTGAGCCCCGCGCAGATCCGCCGCGCGCTCGCCGCCAACAACTACCTGGCCGCCGTCGGCCGCACGAAGGGCTCCCTCATCCAGGTGAACCTGACGGCCAACACGGATCTCCGCTCGGCGGACGAGTTCCGCCAGATGGTGATCCGCGAGCAGGACGGCGCCTTCGTCCGGCTCGGCGACGTCGCCGACGTCGTGCTCGGCGCCGAGGACTACGACACCGAGGTGCGCTTCTCGGGCCAGACCGCCGTCTTCATGGGCATCTGGGTCCTCCCGAACTCGAACTCGCTGGACGTCATCCGGAAGGTCCGGGCCGAGATGGCGGGCATCCAGGCGGACCTGCCGAGCGGGATGAAGGCCGGCGTCGCCTACGACGCGACCGCCTACATCAACGACGCCCTCCAGGAAGTCTTCAAGACGCTGCTCGAGACGCTCCTCATCGTCGTCATCGTGATCTTCCTGTTCCTCGGCTCCATGCGCTCCGTCCTCGTGCCGGTCGTCGCGATCCCGGTCTCGCTGATCGGCGCCGTCTTCCTCATGCAGGTGTTCGGGTTCACGATCAACCTCCTGACGCTGCTGGCGATCGTGCTCGCCGTGGGGCTCGTGGTCGACGACGCCATCGTCGTGGTGGAGAACGTCGAGCGCCGCCTGCGCGAAGGGCGCACCCCCGTCGACGCGGCGATCCTGGGAGCGCGCGAGCTCGTCGGCCCGATCATCGCGATGACGATCACCCTTGCGGCCGTCTACGCCCCGATCGGGTTCCAGGGAGGCCTCACGGGGACGCTGTTCCGCGAGTTCGCCTTCACGCTCGCGGGCGCCGTCATGATCTCCGGCGTCGTGGCGCTCACGCTGTCCCCGGTCATGTCCTCGCGCCTGCTCGATCACCGCCGCGAGGAGCGCGGATTCACGGGCAGGATCAACCGGGACTTCGACCGCTTCCGCGCCTTCTACGGCCGCCTGCTCGACCGGACCCTGAACGCGCGCCCCGCCGTGTACGTCCTGTGGATCGCCCTCGGCCTGATCTGCGTCCCGATGTTCCTCTTCTCGCCGAAGGAGCTCGCCCCGACGGAGGACCAGGGGGTCATCTTCGGCGTCCTCGAAGGTCCGGCGAACGCGACCATCGACGACAGCATCCGCTACGCGGAGAAGATCAACCGCGACTTCATGAGCGTCCCGGAGACCGCCTACACGTTCCAGATCACCTTCCCGAGCGGCGGGTTCGGCGGGCGCGGCCCTCAGGCCGTGGGGCGAGCGGGAGCGGACGGCCTTCCAGATCCTCCCGGAGATCGCGGGCAAGGTCTCCGCGACATCCGGTCTGCGGGTCCTCCCGCTGATGCCGGCGGCGCTCCCGGGCGGCGGGCAGTTCCCGGTCGAGTTCGTCCTCGCCTCGACGGCCGAGCCTGAGCGGATCCTCGGGTTCGCCGAGCGCCTGCAGCAGAAGGCGGCCGCGAGCGGCCTGTTCGCGTTCCCGCCCATCATCGACACGAAGATCGACCAGCCGCAGGCGGAGATCGTCGTCGACCGCGACAAGGTGGCGGCGCTCGGGCTGAGCCTCGAGGAGGTCGGCGCCGACCTCGCCGCCATGGTCGGCGGGAACTTCGTGAACCGGTTCAACATCTCCGGGCGCTCCTACAAGGTGATCCCGCAGGCGAAGCGCTCGGCGCGGCTCACCCCCGACCAGCTGCGGGACCTCTACGTGACCGGCCCGAATGGCGGGCTCGTCCCCCTGAGCACCGTCGCGACCCTGCGGACCTCGACCGAGCCCAGGACGCTCAACCGCTTCCAGCAGCTGAACGCCGTGAAGATCAGCGGCGTCGCGATCGTCCCGCTCGACCAGGCGCTGAAGTTCCTGGAGAGCGAGGCGGCGGCGATCCTCCCGCAGGGGTACACCGTGGACTACACGGGCGAGTCGCGCCAGCTGCGCACGGAGGGGAACCGGTTCCTTCCCGCGTTCGGGCTCGCGCTCGTCCTGATCTTCCTGGTCCTCGCCGCGCAGTTCAACAGCTTCCGCGACCCGCTGGTGATCCTCGCGGGCTCGGTGCCGCTCGCGATGTTCGGCGCCCTGACGATGACCTTCCTGCGGATGCCGAACCCCAACATGTCCTTCTGGACGGACGGCTGGACCACGACGCTCAACATCTACTCCCAGGTGGGGCTCGTGACCCTGGTCGGGCTCGTCTCCAAGAACGGCATCCTGATCGTGGAGTTCGCCAACGAGCTGCAGCGCAAGGGCCTGTCGAAGCTCGACGCGGTCCGCGAGGCGGCCCGCACCCGGCTGCGCCCCGTCCTGATGACGAGCGTCGCGACCGTCGCGGGGCACTTCCCGCTGACCCTGGTGACCGGGGCGGGAGCCGAGGCCCGCAATTCGATCGGCCTCGTGCTCGTGGCCGGGATGGCGATCGGGACCTTCTTCACGCTCTTCATCATCCCGTCGGTCTACATGCTGATCGCCCGCGAGCACAGCGCCGACAGGGTCCCCGCCGTGGAGCCGGGGCTCGCGACGGGACTGCCCCTCGCCGTCGGCGAGTAGGGCTTCCCTCGACCCCCACCGGCGCCGCGCGCCCGCGGGTGCCAGGACCGCGCTCGTTGCTAGAATGGCCTCCCCGCGCCGCGGCCGGCCGCGATCGGGCCGCGCGGGGAGACGGGCGGACATGGCGACTCCAGGGCTGAGCCTCGACAGGATCCAGATCGTGCTCGTGGAGCCGCTCTACGGCGGCAACATCGGGCAGGTCTCGCGCGCGATGATGAACTTCGGCCTCTCGCGCCTCGTCCTGGTCAATCCCCGCGAGCACCTCACGGCCGAGTCGTACTGGATGGCCCGCGACGGGAAGAAGATCATGGACGAGGCGCTCGTCCGCCCGACCCTCGATGCGGCTCTCGAAGGGGTCGGGCTGGCCGTGGGGACGACCCGCAGGATCAGCAAGTACCGGCGCCCCGCGCTCACCCCCGAGGAGCTCGCGCGCGAGCTCGCCCCGCTGACCGCGGAGAACGACGTCGCCCTCGTCTTCGGCCGCGAGGACTCGGGCCTGACGGCGGAGGAGCTGAACCTCTGCCAGTGGATCGTCTCGATCCCGGCAAGCGAGCGGTTCCCTTCGCTCAACCTGGCCCAGGCGGTCCTGCTGATGGGCTACGTGCTGTTCCGCTCGACGCTCGCGCCGGACGCGGAAGCCGCGAAGGGGGCCGGGCTCCGCCTCGCGGGCCCCTCGGAGCTGGAGCGGTTTCACCAGCACCTCGAGGAGACGCTCGGGAGCATCGGGTTCCTGACGGGCGATCATTCCCCCTCGATCCTGATCTCGCTGAGGCGGATCTTCGGGCGCGCCAACCTCGAGTCGCGCGACGTGGCGATCCTGCGCGGCGTCCTCGGCCAGATGGACTGGTACCGGAAGAACTCGACCGGCCCGGTCCTCGCCCACGAGCGGCACGCGGCCCGCAAGGCGGCCGCGGCCGACGAGGCGCGCGGGGCGCGCGGCGGGGGTGGGGATGCCTCCGGGACCGCCGGAGGGGACCGCGAGGCGGCCCCGGGGCAGGAGACGGAAGACGCCGCGGCCGGCCGCGACCCGGGCGGGGAGCCCGGGGGGCCGGATCCCGAAGAGAGCTGATGCATCCCCCGGGGCCCGCGGCCCGCTGGCGAAGCCCGCGTCTCCTGGCGCGCCCGCGCGGGGGGCGCAGCCGCCGCGATCGCTTCGCGACTCACGACAGTCCTGCCGCCTCCCTGCCGCGCGCAGGTGCGCGGGGGGCGCCTGGCGGCTATCATTCGTGCGCCGATGAAGGGGGAGAACCGCTCGTGATCGACTCAAAACCGCCCACCCGACGCACCCATCGAACCGCCGACCCCGCGCAGGCGGGCCCTCGCGAGGAGGCGCGGCGCGGCCAGGCGCGGCGCCGGCTCTCGTCCGCCGCCCTTGCGCTGCTCGCCGCCGGCGCGCTCTTCGCGGGCCTGAGGCTCGCCTCCGCCGCGGGATCGAAGCCGGACCCCGCGCCCTCCGCGGGCGGCGGGCGCCCCGGGCACCCCGATCGTCTCGCCGGGCCCGGGCGGATGGGTGGAGGTGGAATACGGCTCGATCGTCGACCGCCGCCGCCTCAGCCACTCCGGCGAATCGGTCGGCATGCTGCTGCAGCGGCTCGGCGGGCGACCAGCGCCGCGTCCGGGCGAGCGCCCCGAGGACCTGGTCGGGCACGTCCTGCTCGACCCGCTCCTCGAGCCGTACGCGTTCGTGCTCCCCGACGCGGTCGACACGCTCGGCCCGGCCCCTTCGGCCCCGCTCGTCGAGGTCGGCTCGCTCTGGCAGCCCGGGCGAGGCGCAGCCCGCCTGGGCGGAGCTCCTGCGCGCCCGCCGCTATCTCGTCGAGAGCGACGGCGGCGGCAGGCTGCGCCTCTTCCTGCCGTGGTCGGAGTCCCCGGCGGCCGCGCCGCCCGAGGGTCGGCCCCCCCCGCCGCGCTGAGCGAGGAGGCCGCGCAGCAGGCGTTCCAGGCGGCCTGGCCCGTGCTCAGGCACGTATTCGCGGCCGAGGAGCGGCGTCTCTCCGGAGGAGGCGGGCGCGCGCGCGGGCCAGCCCGCGATCCCGGCAAGGGGGCGGCGCCTTCCGCCGGGCCTTCGCTCGAGTGCGAGGTCTACGCCTACCGGCACTTCCCGGCGCGCACGCTCTTCCAGCTCGGCGCGCGCCCCTTCCGGACGAAGGTGGATGACACGCGCGGTCGGGGCGCGCTCCCGCCCGTGGAGCTCGCAGCCTGGCAGGCGTTCCTCGACCGGGGCCTGCTGCTTCGAGGGCGGGCGGCTCGACCCGGACGGCACGATCCGGCTCCTCGGGAGCGAGACGGCCTCCAGGCCGGCGCTTCTCGGCAGGCCCCTGGCCCTCGCGGATTTCGCCGTCGCCTACCGGGCCGTCTTCCACGGCGGCCTGGGAGAGCCGTACATGAGCCTCGACCGGGGGGGCGCCCCGCAGACCTCGCTCGTGAACTACGGCGGGCGGCTGCAGGACACGAGCCTCGGCCTCGTCAGCCTGCTGTGCGACATCCGCTTCAAGACCTTCAGCCTCGGGATCGACGTCGTGACGGGACGCGACCTGCGCGAGTCGCTGCGCCGGGAGCTCCCCTCGTTCCGCACGCACCAGGAGCGGTTCGCCTCCGACCGCCGCTCGGCGGGAGTGCTCACGCAGCAGACCCGCCTCTGGTTCTATCCCGACTCGGTGGACCTCACGCTCTCGCCCCAGAACGACGTGCTGGTCCTGCGCCGGCCCCGGATGAGCGCGGCTTCGGAGCGGATCCAGCAGGATCCCCAGGCGGCGGAGCGCTCCCCGGACCCGCCCTGGACGGCGGAGACCGTCGCGGCGATCAACAGGGATTACGACCGGCTGAACCGGATCTTCCCCGAGCTCGCCGATCTCGACCAGGTGGTGCGCCTTCTTTCCTTCTTCACGTGGCTCAAGGAAGCGGGTGCGCGCGGCATGGCCCTTCCCGATCTCGACGTCCTGCTCGCGCTCGAGCTGCCGGCGCAGCCGACCCCGCGCCGCTTCCCCCAGCTCCTCGCGTACAACGTGCTTCCCCCGTCCGGCGAGCCGGGAGAGGCCCAGGTCTTCAACCGGATCTCCGCCGGCGAGGCGCTCGACGCCCTGCAGCCCCGCTCGGGCCAGCCACTGCCGGCCCCGCGGCGGTTCCACCGCGCGCTCGCGGCGCTCGACCGGCGGCAGGGGGACCACGCGGCCCTCGCGCAGGAGCTCGAGGGGTACAACCTGGCGACCCTCGACGACAGCTCGCTCGACGTGCTGGCCTACCGTGCCGAGCGGCTGCGCATGCACCAGCTGGTCCTCAACACGCTCCCGCCCGCACAGGAGCAGGAGGTCGAGCGGCGCAGGGAGCAGGTGCCGGGCCTGCGGACGATCAGCGTCGGGATCGGCGGCCTCGACCTCGGCATGAGCCAGGCGCTCGCCCGCGCAGAAGGGCGCAACGAGAAGCTGCAGGTGGGAGCGGGCGGCGCGGCGGAGCAGGGGGGCGGCGAGGTGGGCATCGCCGGTCAGGGCGCGCAGGGGTCCGCGGGAGTGCCCGGTTCCGGCGGAGCGGGGGCGGGAAGCGCCGCACCGGCCGCCACCGGTCCGGGGGGACCCTGGCCGGACCCGCCCATGCTGCCAACGATCGCACTTCCACCCCAGACGCCGGGGGCAGGGGAGGTGGGCCGTTCGTGGACCGCGACCGGCGCGGGCGGGAAGGGGCCTGAGGCCGTCTCCTGGATCGAGTGGGTCACGGGGGCCGAAGGACCCGAGCCGCGCAGCCGGCGCCTGATCGCGGGGGGCAGGGGTAGCGGACGGACCTTCGAGCGTCTCGAAGAAGGCCGGTTCCTCCGCTACCGCCTCGCGGCGGAAGGACCAGGCCTCGCGGTCGTGCCCGCGCCGGACGGATTGCCGCCGGCCCTGGCCGCGCAGGCTTCCGGCCCGCAGGCGCGCGCGGGCGCCGGAGCGCCCGGCGGATCTGCGCCGGTCGCGGAGCTCCCGCAGGAGCTCGCGACGATGGAGGTCCAGCTTCAGGGCGCGGGCGAAACGTCCCGGCGCGGGAGGGGCCGCCGCGCCCTCCCCCGGCGGTCCTGCCGGCGGCCCCGAGCCGGCCGTGCGCCTGCAGGTCCGCGGCGCGGGCGGGCGCGAGCTCGGCGCGGTCTTCCCCCGGCCCGTGCTGCAGCGCCTCGTGCTCGGTCGCGGGGCCGACCTCGTCCCCGACAAGCCTCTGCCGGCCTGGCACCCGCGACGAAGGTCCTCGGAGGGGCCGCGTCACCTGATGGTGATGATGGACCCGGCGGCAGCCGCTCCGCCGTGGGACGGTCCGCTGGCCGATCGGGCCGGGGAAGAAGATCCCGTGCGGATCGCCGCCTCGCTCGGGGCGTGGTGGACTTCCGAAACGCCGGGCGCGCCGGCCCCCTCCGGTGGTGGTCGGCACGGACGGCGCCCGCTCGGTGGAGCGGTGGCGCGCGGGCGGGGTCGCGGCGGGCAAGGCCGTTCTCCTGCTGCCGGAGGACGGGTTCCCCGGCTCCTCGCGCGCGCTGCGCGACGCCATCGCAGCCGCCTGGAAGGGGGGCGCAATCGTGTCGGCTCCGCCCGCGGGGGCAGGCTCCCCGCTCGTCCTGCTCGTGAGCGCCGAGGATCCCGCGCTGTTCGGCGCGCGCCTGCGGGCGCTCGCGCGCGATCCGGCCATGAAGGGGAAGCTCCTCGCCGCCTGGCCGCTGGGCGGCCCGGTCCGCGCCGACCTTCCCGGCCTCGCTCCTCGCCGAGGGGAACCTCGCCGCGCTCGGACTGGCGGAGTACTCCCCCCTCGGCCCGGGCCGCGTGGTCGAGCGGATCGGCGCGTACGCGTCGGCGCTCGGCCCCCGGGCGCCGACGGGCGCCGGCCGGAGGACGTCACGGGTCCGTTCGTCTGGTATTACTGACCGGTCTGCCGGTATAGTGCGGCTCCTGTGCCGGTCCTGACGTTCGATGACGTGCGCAAGTCCTATGACGGCATCCGGGCCGTGGACGGGGTGTCGTTCGAGGTCCGCGGCGGGGAGATCTTCGGGCTCCTTGGACCGAACGGCGCCGGCAAGACGACCCTGATCCGGATCCTGATGGACATCCTGCGGCCAGACGCGGGGAGGGTCCTGATCGACGGTCGCCCCTCGTGGGACGCCGACAAGGACCGGATCGGCTACCTGCCCGAGGAGCGCGGCCTGTACCGCAAGCAGCGGGTGGCCGACGTGCTGGTCTATTTCGGACGCCTGAAGGGGATGACGGCCGCGCGGGCCCGGCAGGCCGCGCACGCGCGCGCTCGCGCGCGCGGGACTCGCGGACCGCGCGAAGGCCAGGATCGAGGCGCTTTCCAAGGGGAACCAGCAGAAGGTCCAGGTCCTCGCGACCACGCTGCACGATCCCGAGGTGGTCGTGCTCGACGAGCCGTTCTCGGGGCTCGACCCGGTCAACGTCCTTCTCGTCCGCGAGCTGCTCGGCGAACTGAAGGCGGCCGGCAAGGTGGTGATCCTCTCCACGCACCAGATGGCGCTGGTGGAGGCGCTCTGCGACCGGATCGCGATGATCCACAAGGGACGGCTGGTCCTGTACGGACCGCTGCGCGAGATCCGCCGGGCCCACTCGGGGAGCGCGCTGCTGGTGTCGGGCGAAGGCGCGTGGGGCTCGTTCGCCAGCATCGCCGCCGCGGCGCCGGCGGGAACGAAGTGGCATCTCGCCCTGCGGGAGGGAAGCGCCCCGAAGGACTTCCTCGCGGAGGCCGTGGCCAGGAACATGGTGCCCGACTCCTACGAGGCGGCCGAGGCGCCGCTCGAGGAGATCTTCGTCAAGGTGGCGACGGGAGCGGACGCATGAGGAGCAAGGTCGGCGTCGTCGCGAGCCGCGAGTTCGTGACGACGGTCCGCAGGCCCTCGTACCTGATCGCGACCCTCGGCATGCCCCTGTTCGGAGCCCTGATCCTGGGGATTTCCCTGATCCCTGCGCTGATCGTGGCGAGGAAGGAGGCCGAGACCCGGACGGTGGGGATCGTGGACCGCTCCGGCGCGCTGAAACTCGACAGGGAGCTGGAGTTCACGCCTCCCCCTCCGCCCCAGCTCGCAGGAGCTCGTCGAGAAGCAGCTCGACGGAAAAGGCTCCGCCGGCGCCGTCGAGGGCGCGTTCGCGCGGGCAAGCAGGCTCGTGCTGCGCCCGTACACCACCCTCGAGGACGGGCAGCGCGCCCTGCGGTCGAAGGAGATCTCCAGCCTGCTCGAGTTCCCGCCCGACTACGTGGCGACCGGCAGGGTCACCGCCTATCAGAAGGAGGGGGTGATGGGGCCCGGGAAGTCCACGGGCTACGACCTGGTGCGGAAGTTCGTCGTGGAGCGGCTCCTGGCGGGCCGGATCGACCCGGCGCTGCAGGAGAGGGTCCGCAGGCCGATGAACGTCACGGCGCTCACGCTGCGCAAGGACGGCTCGTTCGAGCCGCAGGATCTTCTGCGCGAGATCAGCTCCTTCGCCGTGCCCCTGGTCTTCACGGTGCTGTTCTTCATCTCCGTCACGATGAGCAGCGGCTTCATGCTGCAGGGCGTCTCCGAGGAGAAGGAGAACCGGGTCATCGAGGTGATCCTCTCCTCGATCCGGGCCGAGGACCTGCTGACCGGCAAGCTGATCGGGCTGGGGGGCGCGGGGCTCCTCCAGATCGCCGTCTGGAGCCTGCTGGTCCTGATCGTCGAGGGGAAGGTCATCCCGACGCTCCGGGTGCGCCCGGGGGCGATCCTCGCCTCCATCGTCTTCTACGTCCTCGGCTTCCTCCTGTACGGCATCCTGCTCACGGGCACGGGCGCCCTGGGGCAGAACCTCAAGGAGAGCCAGCAGTACGGCATGATGTGGTCGCTCGGCAGCGCGGTCCCGATGATGTTCATGGTGCTGCTGCTCTCCGAGCCGAACGGGCTCCTCGCCCGCGTGCTCTCGTTCATCCCGCTCACGGCGCCCGGGACGATGTTCCTGCGCCTGAACTCGCCGGAGCCCCCGCCGTGGTGGGAGGTCGCGCTCGCGGCCGTGGCGCTGGCCGCGGCGGTGTGGCTCACCATGAAGACGATGGCGAAGCTGTTCCGGGTCGGCCTGCTGCTGTACGGCAAGAGCCCGACCATCCCGGAGATCGTCCGCCTGATGCGCCGGCCCGCGGCCTGACAGCGCCCCCCGGCCGCCGCCCGTCTCCCGGGCTAGCCCTGCTCGAGCCAGGCCCCGGTTCGCGTGGAGCGCGCGAGCGCGCGGCCCAGCGGAGGAAGCGATCGCAGCAGCGCCAGCATCGGCGCCTGGAAGGCGGGCCTGACGGCCAGCCAGCCGAGGCGGCGGCAGAGCGCGATGCGGCGCGAGAACTCCGCTTTCCAGCGGCGCCCGTAGCGCTCGAGCGCGAGCGCGTCGCCGCCGCCGTCGAGCGCGCGGAGGATCTCCTCGGCCGCGAGCTCCCCAGAGCGGAGCGCCATCGACATCCCCTCGCCCGCGAAGGGGTCGATCGTGCCCGCCGCATCGCCCGCGAGGATCGCGCCCGCGAGCACCGGCTGCCCGGCTCCGAAGAAGAGGGAACCGGCCGCCTGCCAGTCGGAGACCCGCCCGGCCCCTTCGAGCCGCTGCCGCGCGTGGGGGTTGCGAAGGCACAGGGAGCGGAAGATCCCGTCGGGGTCGCGGGGAAGCGGGCCCGTGAGCTCCCGGTCGATGAGCGCGCACGCGTTGACCGTTCCTCCGCCGACATCCTGCAGTCCCAGGTATCCCCCGCGGAAGTAGTGGAGCTCGACCGCGTCCCCGGGCCAGGCGACGCCGCGGAAGTGCGCCTTCAGGCCGAACCGCGCGCCGGCGCGCCCGCGGGGGCGCGTCGGGGTCCGCGAGGCGCGCGAGGACGGAATCGCGCCCGTCGGCTCCGATCACGAAGCGGGCTTCGAAGACGGCGCCGGCGCCCGGCTCCCCGGCGCCGCGCGGGGCGCCCGCGACCCCGGACGCGCGCCCGTCCGCGAAGAGCAGGCGCCGCGCCTCGAACCCCTGGACCACCTCGGCCCCGAGCCGGGCCGCTTCCTCGACCAGGGCGAGATCGAGGTCGCGCCGCGGGATGCCGAGCGCCTCGGCGGGCGTCCCCGCCGGCGCGGGGATGGGAATGCGCAGGCTCCGGCCCGCGGCATTCGTGATGACGGCTTCGCGCGCCCGCCCGGCCGACGGGCCGAGCCGGGCGAGCACTCCCGCGCGGGCGAGGACCCGGACCGCCTCGGGGCTCACGAACTCGCCGCAGAGCTTGTCGCGCGGAAAGCGCGCGCGGTCGAGGAGCACCACCTTCGCGCCTCCCTGGGCGAGCAGGATGGCCGCGGCGCTCCCCGCCGGCCCCGCGCCCACGATCACCGCGTCGGGGCGTCTCACGGGCCCGCCGCGTCCGAGGTCCGCACCGTGAGGGCGAGCCGGTAGGGGAACAGGCGCGCGACGCGCGCGCGCGCGCCCAGCCCCGCCGCCGCGGCCACCGAAGCCAGCTCGCTCGCGGTCCAGCCGCGCAGCACCGAGAGCGGCGCGTCGTGGCGCACCATGGGGCTTTCCGCGAAGGGAACCAGGATCGAGATGGTCGCCCAGGGAACGACGTGGCGCTCGAGGTCGTTGACGATGACGGCGCGGCGGGCGACCCGGGCGAGCTCGGCGAGCAGGAGCGCCGCCTCCGCCTCCTCGAAGTGGTGGAACATCATCGAGCAGGTCACGAAGTCGACGCTGCGATCGGGGAAGGGGAGGCGCATTGCGTCGGCGCGCAGGAAGGCGAGCCGCGGCCGGCCGCTCCCGTCCATCGCGCCTCCCGCCGGGGCCGCCGCGCGCGAGGCCGCGTAGGAGACGGAGGCCGCGTCGAGGTCCACGCCGACGAGGCGGGCGTCGAGCCCGAGACGGGCCGCGCGGGCGGCGAGGGCCGCCGCCACGTCCCCGCCCCCGGCCCCGGCGTCGAGCAGCGTGAAGGCGCGGAGCTTCTCCTCCTCGAGGAGGGCCGCGAGCGGGGCCCACAGGGAGGAGACGCCGCCGAGCCAGCGGTTGACCCGCGCCAGATCGCGCAGGACCGGGGCCATCTCGGCGGCCCCGTGACCGGGTTGGTCGAGCAGCTCCGGCTCGCGGGATCGCGAGGGGACCAGGAAGGACCTCAAGGCCGCGGCATCCCGACGATCAGGGCCGAGTTCTTCGATCCGAACCCGATGCAGTTGCACAGGGCCGTGCGGACGCGGCCGGATCGCGCCGCGTTCGGCACGTAGTCGAGGTCGCACTCCGGGTCGGGCGCGTCGAGGTTGATGGTCGGGGGGAGGAATCCGCCCTGCATGGCGAGAATCGTCGCGACGACGCCCGCGGCCCCGCACGCGCCCTGCGGGTGGCCGATCATCGACTTGAGGCTGCTCGCGGGGATCGCGCCCGCGCGCGGGCCGAGCGCCAGCTTGAGCGCGCGGGTCTCGATCCGGTCGTTGAGCACCGTGGAGGTCCCGTGGAGGTTCGCGTAGTCGACCTCCGAGGGGCCGATCCGCGCATCCTCCATCGCGAGGCTCATCGCCCGCGCCGGCTCGACGCCGTCCTCCTCGAGCCGCACGCGATGGAACGCCTCGCAGGTCGAGCCGTAGCCCAGGATCTCGGCGAGGACGGGCGCGCCGCGGGCGAGGGCGCCCTCGCGCTCCTCGAGGACGAGCATCCACGCTCCCTCGCCGAGGACGAACCCGTCGCGGTCCCGGGAGAAGGGGCGCGAGCCCCGCTCGGGCGCCTCGTTCCAGGAGGCCGTCATGATCCGCATGACGCTGAAGGCGGCGAAGATCCCGGGGGCGAACGGCGCGTCCGAGCCGCCCGCGAGCGTGCGGTCGAGCCGCCCGAAGCGGATGTTCAGGAACGCGTGCCCGATCGCGTCGGTCGAGGAGGTGCAGCCGGTCGAGAGCACGTGGCTCGAGCCGCGCAGCGAGTGCCGCATCGAGATCTCGCTCGCCATCGTGCCGTGGGTCGACGCGGGGATCGTGTAGATGCTCGCCTTCTTCTCGTCGCCCGCGTACCAGAGGTCGTACATCCTCTCGGTGAAGGCGAACCCGCCCCCGCCGGTGCCGACAGAGACGCCGAAGCGGCGCCGCTCCTCGAGCGGCACCTCCGCGGAGCGGATCCCGGCGCCCCGGAGCGCTTCGTCGGCCGCCGCCATCAGCATCGCGGTGGCGCGGGGAACATGCTTGCGCTCGTGCGCGTCGGGGAGCACGGACATCGTGTCGAACTCCACGACCTCCCCGCCGATGCGGGTCGAATAGCGCGAAGGATCGAAGGACCGGATCGGGCCGACGCCGCTCCTGCCGGAGCGCAGCGCCTCCTCGAACCGATCGAGTCCCGTCCCGTTCGGGCTGATCGCGCCCATCCCGGTGACGACGACCCTGCGCCCTCCTGGCCCCTGCATGCGTTGTCCGCTCCTTTCCCCGGCCCGCTCCCGGGAGACCGAGTATAGTCCGCGACCGCGCGGGCCGCCCGGAGTGGAAGGGGGAGTCGCCCCTGCGCCCGTGCGACAATCGTCCCGGGCTCGAGCCTACACGCGGAGGAGCGGCAATGGCGAACTGGATTCCGGCGGGGCGGACCTCGGACCTGCCCGAGGGAGGGCGGCGCGTCGTGGACGGAGGCGCGATCAAGGTCGCGCTGTTCAACGTCGGGGGCGCGTATCACGCGATCGACAACACGTGCGCGCACCGCGGCGGTCCTCTCGGCGAAGGCGACCTGAGCGGACAGGTCGTCACGTGCCCGTGGCATCACTGGAGCTTCGACGTGACGACGGGACGGTCGACGATGAGCGCCGAGCTCGGCGTGCGATCCTTTCCCGTCGAAGTGCGCGGAGAGGACATCTACGTCGACATCGCATGAGAAAACCCGCGATGAAATCGTGATGAAATCGTGATGAAATCGACTGGACAACGCTCTCCGAAAGCAGTATAAGAAACGTGGGAGCCGATGTACCGGGTAGGGAACGCCGCCCGGCGCCGCCTGGTCAGAGCACCGCCAATGGCAGGTGCAGGCAGGAGCCAGGGGTGAAAGCCCAACGGTAATGGCTCCATCGCCACCGGCCTTGAGCCGCTGGCAGAGACGACCGGGAGCAAGTCTTCCGGCAAGGAACCCGTGGCGCCTCTGGCGCTCTCCGGACCACGGCAAAAATATCCCGGAGAACCACACTAGGCCCGACGCCGAGCGTTGGGCCTTTTTGTTATGTGCTAACATTTTCTCCTCCGGAGGATGAACGCGTGAAGACGGGACCGGCTGGCGCGACCGAGAAGGAGACGTTCTTTACGACCCGCGTGCAGGATTTCGTCGCCTGGGGGCGGAAGAACTCCCTCTGGCCGATGCCGATGGGGCTGGCCTGCTGCGCGATCGAGCTGATGGCGACCGTGGCGGCGCGCTTCGACCTTGCGCGGTTCGGCGCCGAGGCGCTTCGCTTCTCGCCGCGGCAGGCGGACCTGATGGTGGTCGCCGGCACGGTCTCGAAGAAGATGGCCCCGGCCGTGAAACGGATCTACGACCAGATGCCCAATCCCAAGTGGGTGATCTCGATGGGAGCGTGCGCCTCCTCGGGAGGGATGTTCAATTCCTACTCGACGGTCCAGGGGGTCGACGAGATCATCCCCGTGGACGTCTACATCCCCGGCTGCCCGCCCCGTCCCGAGGCCCTGATCAACGCCCTGCAGCGGATCCAGCAGAAGATCGAGCGCGGCGAGCCGTCGGCCGCGGAGGTGGCCGCCCGCTCGGAGGCCTGGAGCGGCCCGGAGAGGATCGAGGCTCCGGCCGGCGCCCCCGCGAGCGACCTTCCGATCCTGACCGGGCCCGCGAAGTGACGGGGGGGAGCGCCCCCCCGGCCGGGAGACACCCCCTGATCCTCCCGGTCCCGCCGGCCCCGCAGACCCCGCCCACGCCATCGCCCTTCGGATCCGCGAGCAGGGCCCGATTCCCTTCGACGTCTTCATGGAGGAGGCGCTGTACGGGGTCTCCGGCGGCTACTACGAGCGGGGCAGCGCCGCCATCGGAAGGGAAGGGGATTTCTACACTTCCCCCGACGCGACTCCCGCCTTCGGCCGGACGCTGGCCGGGCAGCTGGCCGAGTGCTTCGCGCGCCTCGGCGAAGAGGCCTGCGACCTCGTGGAGCTCGGCGCCGGCAAGGGGTTCATGGCGGCGGACATCCTCGATGCCCTCGCGCAGGAGCACGCGCCGCTGTACCGGCGGCTGACCTACTGGATCGTGGAGCGCAGCGGCGCGATGCGCGCCGCGCAGGGCCGCTCGCTCGAGGCCCACGCGGCGAGGGTCCGCTGGGCGTCCGACATCGGCGCGATCCGTCCGGACGGCATCGCCGGCTGCGTCGTGTCGAACGAGTTCTACGACGCCCTCCCCGTGCGCGTGGTCACGCGCCGGGACGCAGCGCTGCTCGAGCGCAGGGTCGGCTTCGCGCGGCGGGGGGGCGCGGGACCGGGCGAGGGCGACCAGGGTCCGGGCCCGTTTGCCTGGGTCGACGCTCCCGCGCAGGACCCGGAGCTCATCGAGTACGCGTCCCGCTACGGCGCGGCCGCGCAGGAGGGGGCGATCGCGGAGGCGGGGCTCGCCGCGCGCGCCTTCGCCGGGCGCGTCGCGCGCGCGGTGCGGCGGGGGTTCCAGCTCGTGATCGATTACGGCGATCGGGCCGACCGGCTCTACGATGCCCGGATCCGCCCCGCGGGGACGCTGCTCGCCTATCGCCGCCACCAGGCGGTGGACGACGTCCTCGACCGGCCCGGCGCGCAGGACCTGACCGCCCACGTGAACTTCAGCGCGATCGAGGATGCCTCCCGCGAGGCCGGCATGCCGGGGGTCGGCTTCACGACCCAGGACCGGTTCCTGATCGCGCTCGGCCTGGCCGACAGGATCGCCGCCCTCGCCGGCTCCATGGATGCCTCCGCGGTCCGCTCGCGCAGCGCGATGATGTCCCTCATCCATCCCGAGGGGATGGGCCGGATCTTCCGCGTGATGATCCTCGCCAGGGATGCGCCGGCCGACGGGCTCAGGGGATTGAACGATCCCTTCGCGCCGGGCTGGACCCCGCGCCGCCCCGGCGCGGGCGCCGGATCGTAGCGCCGCAGCGCGCAGCCGGACCGCGACGAACGCGCAGTTGAGCGATCCGGGCAGTCCGCTAGACTTGCGCCTTCACGCCGGCTACACAAGGAGGCCCGGATGGCAACCTACAAGCTGATCAAACTGGTCGGAACATCGCAGCGCTCGCTCGAGGAGGCGATCCAGAGCGCGATCGCCGACGCGTCCAAGTCCCTGCGCGATCTGGCCTGGTTCGAGGTGGTCGAGCAGCGGGGCCGCGTCAAGGACGGGACAGTCGCGGAATACCAGGTCACTCTGCAGGTCGGCTTCAAGGTCGAGGCGGACTGAGGGCGCCATGGATCCGATCAGGCCTTCCCGCCACCAGAGCCCGCTCCCGCTCGACCAGCTGATCCTGAAGGACCGCGGCGAGGGGGAAACGCTCGAGATGGACGTGCTCTTCGTCGGGGCCGGGCCCGCCGGGCTCGCCGGCGCCATCGAGCTCGCGAAGCTCGTCGCGAAGGACAACGAATCCGGAGGCGGGCTCGGCGAGGTCGGGATCGGCGTCCTCGAGAAGGCTGAGTCGCTCGGCGAGCACTCCCTCTCCGGGGCGGTGGTCAACCCGCGGGCGCTGCGCGAGCTGTTTCCCGGGCTGAAGGACGAGGAGCTTCCCCTCCGCGCGAAGGTCGCGAAGGAGCGCGTCCTCTACCTGACCGAGCGCGGCTCCGTGCCGCTGCCGACCCCGCCGACGATGCACAACGCCGGCTTCTACACCGCCTCGATCTGCGAGCTGGTCCGCTGGCTCGGCGAGAAGGCGGAGGGGCTGGGCGTCAACATCTTCACCGGCTTCCCGGCGGCGGGCCTGCTTGTCGAGGGGAGCCGCGTCGCCGGCGTGCGGACCACGGCGACGGGGCTCGGCCGCGACGGGCAGCCGATGTCGAACTTCATGGCGCCGAACGACCTCGTCGCGAAGGCCACGGTCCTGTGCGAAGGATCGCGGGGGATGCTGGCGCAGGCCTGGTGCGAGTGGCAGCAGGTCTCCTCGGCGAATCCCTCAGGTCTTCGCCCTCGGCGTGAAGGAGGTCTGGGAGACGAAGCGGCCGCTCGATTCCGTGATCCACACGATGGGGTGGCCCCTCCCTTCGGACGCATTCGGCGGCAGCTTCATGTACCCGCTCGGTCCGAACCTCGTCTCGATCGGCCTGGTGGTGGGGCTCGACTACCGCGACGCCTCGCTCGACGTCCACGAGCTGATGCAGAGGATGAAGCTGCACCCCGTCTTCCGTCCCTGGCTCGAGGGGGGCGAGCTGGTGGAGTGGGGCGCGAAGACGATCCCCGAGGGGGGCTACTACTCGATCCCGGCCCGCCGTCACGGCGACGGGGTCCTGATCGCGGGGGATTCGGCCGGTTTCGTGGACGTCCCCTCGCTCAAGGGGATCCACTACGCGATGCAATCGGGGATCTACGCGGCCCGGACGATCTTCGCGGCCCTGAAGGCCGGGGACCTCTCCTCGGCGGGCCTGTCCGGGTACGACCGGATGGTGGACGGCTCCTACATCGTCGAGGACCTGCGCCGGACGCGGAACATGCGCCTCGGTTTCAAGGACGGCCTGTACGCGGGAGCCCTGAAGGCCGCGCTCGCGACGCTGACGGGCGGCCGGTTGCCCGCAGGCCGGATTCCCATGGAGGCGGACGCCGAGGCCGGCAAGCGCGCCGGGCGTCCCGAACCGTTCACGCCCGACAACCGGCTGACCTTCAGCAAGGTGGACGCCGTGTACAAGTCGGGCAACCGCACGCGCGATACGATCCCCTCCCACCTGATCACTTCCGGGCAGGTCGGGCCGGAGGTCGCGGCTTTCTACGAGCGGCTCTGTCCCGGCCGGAGTGTACGAGGCCGTGGAGGGAGGCCTGAAGGTCAACGCCCCGAACTGCGTGGACTGCAAGGCGACCGATGTCCTGGGCCCGCGCTGGACCCCCCGTGAAGGGGGCAGCGGGCCCCACTACAAGCTGATGTAGCGGGCGGGACCGGGCCGCGGGCCGCGCGCTCGTGCGCGCGCGATGACGCTCGCGGAGGCGCCCCGTCGCGCGCTCAGACGCCGCGCCGGACGGCGCAGGCCCGGTCGGGCCGCACCGGGGCCTTCGCCCGGGTGCGGCCGCCGCGCGAAAGGCCACGCCGGGCGGTGCGCATTGACGGTCCGCGAAGCGCTCTGCTAGTGTCGCGGCCATGGACGCCACGCCCTCGATCGTCGTGTCGGTGCTCGCCGCAGCGCTCCTCGCGGCCCTCGTGGGCGCCGCCGTCGCCGCGCTCGTCGTGCGCCGCCGCGGGGCCGGGCCGGACGCCGCGGCGGCGCAGGGCCAGCTCCAGTCCTCGCTCGATTCGCTGCGGCTCGAGCTGCGAGGAACCCTCGATGGCGCCACCCAGACGCTCAACCAGCGCCTCGCGCAGTCCTCGACGGAGACCGACCGTCGCCTCGCGGAGCTGGGCGAGACGGTCGCGCGCCGGCTCTCCGAGCTGGGCGAAGGAGTCGGCCGGCGCCTGGAAACCACGAGCGGGATGATCGGCCAGCGGCTCGAGGGGGCGGCGAAGGCGGTCGCCGAGGTCCACGAGCGGCTCGGAACGGTCCAGGGGGCGACGGAGCGGATCCTGCTGGTCGGGCAGGAGATCGCCGAGCTGCAGAAGATCCTCCGGACCCCGAAGCTGCGCGGCGGCCTCGGCGAGACCTTCCTCGGCGAGCTGCTCGCGCAGGTCCTGCCCCCGGCGGCCTACTCGCTGCAGCACGGCTTCCGGAGCGGGGACCGGGTGGATGCCGTGGTCCGGCTCGGAGGGAAGCTGGTCCCCGTGGACGCCAAGTTCCCCCTCGAGAACTTCAGCCGGATGGTGAAGGCCGAGGAGGACCAGGTCCGCCTCCAGGCGCGCAAGGCGTTCATCTCCGACGTCAAGAAGAGGATCGACGAGATCGCGGGGAAGTACATCCTGCCGGCCGAGGGAACGTTCGACTTCGCGCTCATGTACGTGCCCGCCGAGAACGTCTACTACGAGACGATCGTCCGCGACCAGGAAGAGGGGGGCGCGCTGTACGACTACTCCCTCCAGAAGCGGGTCATCCCGGTCTCGCCCAACACCTTCTACTCGTACCTCCAGGTGATCCTGTTCGGCCTGAAGGGGATGCAGATCGACGAGCGGGCCCACGAGATCCTGCGCGCCCTGCGCGGGCTGGGCGGCGAGCTCGACAGGTTCCGCGCCGAGTTCCAGACGCTCGGCAAGCACCTCGAGGACGCCCTGAAGAAGCACGGGGACGGGAGCAAGAGGCTCGGGAAGCTCCAGGACTCGGTGGGCCGCCTGGAGGCCCTCGGCGAGGAGGAGGCGGCGGACGACAGCCCCGCCGCGCGCGCCGCGGAGCCGGGGACGGACGCCTGAGGCCGGCCGGCGCGCGCGCGAGGGCCGGAGCGCGCGGGTCCTCGCCGGGAGGGGGCGCAGCGGCCCGGTCAGGGGCGGGAGGCGGTCGCGCAGGGCCGGCTCGCCCCGGAGACGCCGCTAGGAGGCGACCGCGCCGACCCCGTCGGTCTCGAGCAGGCGCCGCAGGCGCGCGAGCCCCTGCCGCTCGAGCTGGCGGACCCGCTCGCGGCTGACGCCGAGCTTCTCCCCGATCTCCGAGAGGGTCGAGGGGCGCCGGCCGTCCAGGCCGTAGTGCAGCGACAGGATGGTGCGCTGGCGCTTCGGGAGCAGCTCGAGGTACCGGGCGAGCGACTCGGAGGCGTTCGCGAGGATCATCCCGTCGTCGGGCCGGGCAGGATTCTGCTCGCAGACGATCTCCTCCAGCCGCAGCCCGCTGTCCCGGTTGATGACGGTGTCGAGGGGGATCTCCCTCTGGGTCTGGCGGTAGAGGGTGTCCACTTCCACGGAGCTCAGGCCGCTGGCGCGGGCGATCTCCTCCGTGCTCGGGGTTCTCCCGAGCGTGGAGCGGAGCTCGCGCTCGGCCGAGCGCAGGCGGCGCAGGCGCTCCTGCTTGTACTTGGGGATCCGGACGAGGCTCGCCTGGCGCGTCGCCATCTCGCAGATCCTCTTGCGGATCCACCAGGTCGCGTAGGAGATGAACTTCACCCCCCGGGTCCGGTCGAAGCGGGCGGCGGCCTCGATCAGGCCGAGGTTCCCCTCGGAGAGAAGGTCCTCGATGGGGATCCCCAGGTTCCGGTATTCCTTGGCGACCTGGATGACGTAGAAGAGGTGGGACTCGACCAGGTCGTGATCGAGCGCCGGACGCGGCCTTGTCGGGGTGCTGGACGCTGCGGGCATCCGCCACGTACATGCCGTACAGGGATCGGGGCTCGCGGCCGCGGTCGGTGCCGCCCCTGCCGTTCGTCGCCGTCGTTTTCCCTTGCATGGCTGCCTCCACCTGAACCTGTCCGGAGTCTAGGACGGGGTGATGCGATTGCACCATCGGGCAAATGAGGGGGGCTCCGCTATCTGCGGACGGGCGGTCCGCGGCCCGGGTCAGGCGAGCAGGGGCTCGCCGAGCCTGCTGTAGCGCATGTTGCGGCGGAGCGGGGTGAAGCCGGCGTCGCGGATGACCCGGACGATCTCCGCCTCGTCCATCGAGTGGGTGGTCCCGGCGGCCGACACGACGTTCTCCTCGAACATGGTGCTCCCCATGTCGTTGGCGCCGAAGCGCAGGCAGACGCTGCCGATCTTCGGCCCCTGGGTGACCCAGGAGGCCTGGATGTTGGGGACGTTGTCGAGGAAGATGCGGGCGAGCGCCAGCATCCTGAGGTACTCGTGGGAGGTCACCTCGGCGCCGCCGAGCTCGGTGTTGCCGGGCTGGAAGGTCCAGCCGATGAAGGCCGTGAAGCCGCCCGTCCGGTCCTGCAGCTCCCGGACGCGGCGCATGTGCTCGATCCGGTCCCGGACGGTCTCGATGTGCCCGAACATCATGGTGGCCGTGGAGCGGCGGCCGAGCCCGTGGGCGACCTCCATGACTTCGAGCCACTCGTCCGCCGAGCACTTGTTGGTCGCGAGCTTCCGGCGCACCCCGTCCACGAGGATCTCCGCCCCGCCGCCCGGGATCGAGTCCAGCCCCGCGGCGATCAGCCGCTCGAGCGTCTCGCGCAGCGTGATCCTGGAGACCTTCCGGATGTGGACGATCTCGGGAGGGGAGAGCGCGTGCAGCCAGAGGGCCGGGTACTTCGCCTTCAGATGCCGGAACAGCCCCTCGTACCAGTCGATCTTGAGCTCGGGGTTGTGCCCTCCCTGGAGGAGGATCTGCTCGCCCCCGACGGCGAGGACTTCATCGATCTTCCGGTCGATCTCCTCGTACGCGAGGACGTAGACCTCGTCGTGCTTCGGGGGCCGGTAGAACGCGCAGAAGGTGCAGAACGCGTTGCAGGCGTTCGTGTAGTTGATGTTGCGGTCGATGATGTAGGTCACGATGCCGTCGGGGTGCAGGCGCCGGCGGATCGCGTCGGCCGCGGCGCCGAGCGTGAGGATGTCGGCCTGCGCGTGCAGGACGAGGGCCTCCTCGGGAGTGATCCTCCGGCCCGCGATCGCGCTTTCCAGGATGGCGTCCAGCATTCTCCGGCCCTCGAAAAAGGGGCCATTCTACCGCATCGCGCGGCCCGCGGCCCGTCCCGGGTCAGGTCGACGGTGCCGCCCCGGACCGGCATGGTTCACCGCGCCCCGGTCTGGACTGGCCCGGCCGGCCCCGGTTTGGCATGGGACGTCAGTCCCGGAGCTCCACGACCGGGCCGGCCCGCGGCGGCCGGGGATCCCTCAGGGCGCTCGAGCTTCCTGACGCCCCCGCCGAGGCGACGTAGGCGGCGCGGGCCATCCCGAGAAAAAGGCCGTGGTCGAGGATGCCCGGGGTGGTATCGAGCAGCGCGGCCAGCGCGGAGGGATCGGCGATCGGGCCGGTGCGCAGCTCCAGGAGGTGATTGCCGTTGTCGGTGACGTAGGGCGGGCGGGCCGGCCCCGGCGCTCTCGAACCGGGAGACCGCGTCGGCGGCCGAAGCGGCGGCGGCCACTCCCAGCGCCGCGCGCAGGACCGGGTTGTGAGCCCTCAGGGCGCGCATCACGGTCGGGACCGCGAAGGGGATCGTCTCCACGACCACGGGCGCCCGCTCCCCGAGCCGGCGCACCAGCTTCGTCTCGTCCACGATCAGCACGAACCGGCCCGAGGCGGCGGCGACCACCTTCTCGCGCACGCAGGCCCCGCCGAGCCCCTTGAGGCAGTCGAGCCCCGGGTCCACTTCGTCGGCCCCGTCGATGCACAGGTCGAGCTCGGGGGTTTCCTCGAGCGTGGCCAGCGGGATCCCGAGCCGGCGCGCATGGGCCTCGGTCCGCGCCGAGGTCGGGACACCCGTGACCCGCAGCCCCTCGCGCACGCGCTCGCCGAGGACGTCGAGCAGGTGGCTGACGGTGCTCCCCGTCCCCAGGCCGAGCCGCATCCCGTCCCGGATCTCGGCGGCGGCCGCGACGGCGGCTTCTCTCTTCAGCGATTCGATCTCCATCGCGCGCTCTCCCGGTGCGTGAGCGGAATCATACACTCGCGCCGGAGGCGGGCGCGACCGGGCTCGCCCCGCGGGGGCGGGTGCGGGCTCAGCCGAGCGGGTGAAATCGCAGCGCCGGGGCGGCGTCGAGCAGCCCCTCCTCGGCGAGGAGCCGGTAGTACGTTTCGAGGCCGAGCAGCTCCTCGGCGCCGAGCCGGTACTGCATCGGCCCGGTCAGGTACCGCGCGATCAGGCGCTCGACCTGCGGGTCTCCGCCCGACTGCTCGCGGGCGATCCGCGGGACGTTCGCGAGCCCCTCCTCGAGGGAATCCCGCAGCGCGGCCGCGATCGAGGGGGAGTCGGGCCGGACGGGGCCCGCCCAGACGGCGAAGACGAACGGCAGGCCCGTCAGCGCCATCCACTCCAGGCCGAGATCGTGGACCTCGACCTCCTTCGCCAGGCCCGGCAGCTCCCGGGCGGCGAACAGGGCCCGGTCGCCGATGAGGAGGGCCGCCTCGCACTCCGCCAGCATGGCGGGCAGGTCCGGTCCCGCGGGCACGAACCGCGGGTCGGGGGCGCCGGGGCGAAGGCGGCGGCGCAGGAGCAGCCGCAGCAGCGCGGCCGAGGTGCGGCTGGAGACATCGAGGGCGATGGAGCGAACCGCCTCGAGCGGCGCGCGCCGGAAGAGCAGGACCGATTCGGCCGCCCCGCGCGCGGCGATGGCGATGCCCGGGACGATGGCCGCGTCGCGCCCGGCAGCCGGCCGCGCGCGCCACCTCCACCGAGGGAATCAGGGCGAGGTCGAGCCCGCCGCGGGCGAGCTCGTCGGCGAGAGCCGAGGGGACGTTCTCGATCACCTCGAAGCGGCCGCGCTGGCGCCCCGCCGTGAGGCCGAACCCGATCGGCTTCGAGTTCAGGTAGGAAACGAGGCCGAGACGCGCGCTCACGCGACCGGGACGGGGTCCTCGAACGTCCGGACCACGTTGTAGACCGAGTCGCGCTGGATCGGCACCCGCCCCGCGTCGCGGATCAGCCGGAGCAGCTCGGGGACCGTGAGGCCGACCGGGGTCCTGGCCCCGGCCATGTGGACGATCTTCTCCTCGACGATCGTGCCGTCGAGATCGTCGGCGCCGCTCCACAGGCCGGCCTGGGCGATCCGCGGCGAGATCATGATCCAGTAGGCCTTGATGTGGTCGAAGTTGTCGAGCATCAGGCGGGAGACCGCGATCGTGAGCAGGTCGTCCAGGCCCGTCGGCCCGGGCAGGTCGCTCATCTCGGTGTTCTCGGGATGGAAGGCGAGCGGGATGAAGCACATGAACCCGCCCGTCTCGTCCTGGGCCTGCCGGAGCCTGTCCATGTGCTCGATCCGCTCCTCGATCGTCTCGATGTGCCCGTAGAGCATCGTCGCGTTCGAGCGCAGCCCCGCCCTGTGGGCCCGCTTCGCCACGTCGAGCCACTCCTCCGCGGTCATCTTCTTGGGGTAGATCTCCCTGTGCACCCGCGCGGAGAAGATCTCCGCGCCCCCGCCCGGCAGCGAATCGAGCCCGGCCGCCTTGAAGTCCTCGAGGATCGCTTCGACGGGCTTCTTGAACCGCTTGGCGAAGAAATCGTACTCGGCGCAGGTGAACGCCTTGAGGTGGACCCGGGGCGCGAGCTCGCGGATGCCGCGCAGGAGCCCCGTGTAGAAATCGTAGGGGTAGTCCGGATTGTGGCCGCCGACGATGTGGACCTCGGTGATCTCCGAGGAGGCCAGCCCCTCGCGCACCTTCTGGAAGCACTGGTCCAGCGTCCAGGTCCAGCCCTGGCTCTTCTCCCGGTAGGGGCGGTAGAAGCCGCAGAACTTGCAGTCCACGGTGCAGACGTTCGTGGGATTGAGGTGCATGTTCCGGATGAAGAAGGCCCGGTCGGCGTGCCTGCGCTCGCGGACCAGGTTCGCCATCGCGGAGACCGCGACGACATCCTTCGATCGGAACAGCCGGACCCCCTCCTCGCGGGGTGATCCGCTCGCCCGCGACGACCTTGGCGAGGATGTCCTCGAGCCCCGCCGCGCGCACCGCCGAGTCAAGAGCCGGGTTCAACGTCGATTTCTCCATGTTTCGCCGTGTTGAAAAGGAATCAGACTAGCAACGCTCCCCCGGGCTGTCAACGCGTCCGGCGGGAAGGCGGGGCGTCGGACCGCGGTCCGCGGCGGGAGGGCGCGAGCCGGGGGCCGGGAGCCGCAAGGGCGGATCCTGGCCGCGGCGCGGATTGACGCCGGGGCCTCCGGGCGGATCTAGAATCAGGCAGTCGATCGTACTGGTCCATGCGCCTGGAGCGCCGCAAGCCGCGCGATGTCTCCTTCCGGAACTGGATCGCGCGCGATCCCCCCGCGTGGAGACCCTGCCGCCGGCCGGGCAGGCCGGCCAGAAAGAGGGGATACCGATGAGAGACGATCGTTCCGTTCTCGCCGTGCCTGCGCGCGGGTGCGCCTGCGGCGCCCTCCTCCTGCTCGCGTCCGCCGCGGGGTCCGGCTCCGTCTTCGGGCAGACCTGCATGAACCAGCTCGGCAACGAAGTCTATTTCTGCCATGTGAAGAGCGACATGGGAACCGACTTCGACGATTGCTTCCGCTTCACCGCGCCGGGGCTCCTCTCCTACGACGGCATGGACCTTTACATCGACGGTCTCGGCGACACGCTGGGCTGCAAGTGCACGACGAAAGGGACCTTCGTCGATCCGGACTTCAACGCCTCCGCGAAGTTCGAGTGCATCAGCACCTCCGCGAGCCTCTTCGCCATCACTTTCAGCGGGAAATCCGACCAGGGAGGTCGCTTCATCATCGGCGGGCAGGCCTTCAGCGAGGAGTGGAACGCGTTCACGTTCAAGTGCAAGCGCTCGCCCTCCTGCACGACGGCCGCGGCTTCCGCCCCCGGCGACGACGGGAAGAAGCCGAACCTGTACCGCCGCCCGGAGGCGCAGAAGCCCTGATCCCGGGCCGGCAAGGGGGCGGGCCGCCGCCCCCTTGCGCGCGCGGAGCCCCTGGCGGCGGCCGGAGGATTGCGCGTACCGGTCTTCCCGTCCCTTGGTGTAGGCTGATTCACCCCGCCGGGGGAGAGGCGGGGCTGCGCCCCGCGGATCCCCTGCAGAGGCTGCGTGGCGCGGCCGCCCCGCGGGGCAGCGGGGGGCGCGCCACGGGGGCGAGGATCCCGGCAGGGGGGCGCCGTTTCCGTTCCAGGGAGAAGCCGACTTGGCCTACAAGGATCTCAGGGAATTCGTCGCGGCGCTCGAAGCAAGGGGAGAGCTCAAGCGGATCCCCGCCGAAGTGGACGTCGAGCTCGAGATCACCGAGATCGCCGACAGGGTCTCCAAGCAGTACGGACCGGCGCTGCTCTTCGAGCGCCCCCGCGGCTACCGGTCCCCGGTGCTGATCAACGCGCTCGGCTCGGAGCGGCGGATGAACCTGGCCCTCGAGACCGAATCGCTCGACGCCCTCGCCGGGCGGATCGGCGGGGTCCTCGAGCTGAAGGCCCCGGAGGGGCTGCTCGGCAAGGTCATGATGCTGCCGAAGCTCGCGGAGCTGGGCTCGATCTTCCCCTCGACCGTCCGCTCCGGCCCCTGCAAGGAGGTCGTCGAGACCTCGAACCCCTCCCTCGCCGCGCTGCCGATCCTCAAGTGCTGGCCGGGGGACGGAGGCCGCTACATCACGTTCGGGTGCGTCTTCACGAAGAGCCCCGCGACGGGGGCCCGCAACTGCGGCATGTACCGCCTGCAGGTCTTCGACGATCGGACGCTCGGGTTCCATTCGCAGATCCACAAGCACGGCGCCCGCCACCAGGCGGAGGCCGAGGGGAAGGGAAGCCGGATCGACGTGGCGGTGGCGATCGGGCCGGATCCCGGCCGTCACCTTCGCGGCGATCGTGCCGCTGCCCGACGATCTCGACGAGATGCTGGTCGCGGGGTTCATCCGCCGCAAGGGGGTCGAGATGGTCCGCTGCGAGACGGTGGACCTCGAGGTCCCGGCGAACTCGGAGATCGTCCTGGAGGGGTACGTCGATCCCGGCGAGCGGCGCACGGAGGGGCCGTTCGGCGACCACACCGGCTTCTACTCGCTCGCGGACGAATACCCGGTCCTGCACCTCACCGCGGTCACCCACCGGCGCGACCCGATCTACCAGACGACCATCGTCGGACGCCCGCCCATGGAGGACTGCCACATGGGCAACGCCGTGACGAGGATCTTCCTGCCCGTGATCCGCAAGCAGCTCCCCGAGATCGTGGACATGGAGCTGCCCTGGGCCGGCGTCTTCCACAACCTGGTCCTCGTCTCGATCCGCAAGCGCTACCCCGGCCACGCGCGCAAGGTGATGCACGCTCTGTGGGGGCTCGGGCAGATGATGTTCTCCAAGGTGATCGTGGTCGTGGACGAGGACGTGGATGTCCACGATCCGCAGGAAGTGGTCTGGAAGGTGCTCAACCACATCGACCCGGAGCGGGACATCCAGTTCACGCTCGGTCCGCTCGACTCGCTCGATCACGCCTCGCGCCTTCCGAACTTCGGGTCCAAGATGGGGATCGACGCCACCCGGAAGTGGCCGGGGGAGGGGTTCGAACGGCCCTGGCCCGACGAGATCCGGATGGCGCGCGAGGTGGTGGATCGCGTGACGAAGCGGTGGAAGGAGTACGGCCTCTGATGAGAAGGACACGATTCGCGACGATCCTCGCGGGAGCGATCGCGGCGGCCGCGCTCGCCGGGGCCGCGCCGGTCGCCGCTGCCGCCGCATCGGGCGAGGACGCCCGGCAGGGCGGGGCCGCCGGCGCGCGGGAGGGTGCCGGCGAAGCGGCCCCCCGGCAGGCGGGCGGGGAGGCGTCGGGGGAGGAGAGGGCCGCGGGCGCCCCCTTCGTTCAGGAGGGAATCCTCCGCAACCCGGCCCACGGGTTCCAGTTCGCGCTTCCCGCGGGATGGACCCTCTCCGCCAGCTCCACCGCCGACGAAATGGAGTTCTCCTCCGCGTCGTGCGGCGAGTGCCTGGTGAAGATCCTCGTCTCGGCGGGGAACGAACTGCCGATCGAAGAGACGGTCCGCGGGATCAAGCGGCAGATCTTCCAGGATCCCGAGGCGGTCATCGTGGACGAGGAGGTGGTCCGGATCGCGAGGGAGAAGGGATACACCCTGATCCGCGAGGACCTGCTGCGCGAGCCGGCGCCCCGGGGAGTCGCCGACCAGCCGCAGGCTCCGGGCGCGGCGGCCGCGCCCCCCGCGGGGAAGCGGATCATGACCCGCTACGTCACGCTGAACCACGCCGGGAGCAAGTACTACCTGATGCTCAAGGCCCCGCGCGAGCGGTTCGGGGCCGAGGACAGGCTGTTCGAAGGCCTGCTGGAGACCTTCCGGTTCAAGCCGTGACGGTCCGCTCCCTCGAGCTCGCGACGCCGGCCGGGTTCAGCTTCCCCCGCACGGCGCTGAGCCATGGCTGGTGCATGCTTCCGCCGTTCCGCTTCCGCCGCGATCCGTTCCTCCTCGAGCGGGTGCTGAGGCTTCCGTCGGGCCGCATCCTCCCGGTCGTCCTGTCCGCGGCGCCCGGCGGGAAGCTCCGGGTGGCATGGGAGGGGAGAGCGCCGGGGGCCGGGGACCGGGCCTCCCTTCTCGCCCAGGTCCGGCACATGCTCCGCCTCGACGAGGACCTGGACCCGTTCTACCGGCTCGCGTCGGCGCGGGCCGGCTTCGAGTGGATCGCCCGGGCGGGGGCCGGCCGGCTGCTCCGCTCGCCGACGGTCTTCGAGGACCTGGTGAAGCTGATCTGCACGACGAACTGCACCTGGGCCCTCACGGAGGTGATCGTCGGGAACCTCGTGGAGTCGCTCGGCGAACCGGCCGTCCCGCGGGAGCGGGAGGGGAGCGGGCAGCGCGCGCGCTCGAGCGGAGGGGCGGGCGCGGCGAAAGCCTTTCCGACCCCCGAGGCGATGGCGGGAAAGACGGCCCGGTTCTACGAGAAGGAGGTCCGGGCCGGCTACCGGGCCCGCGCCCTGGCGGAGCTCGCCGGCAGCGTCGCCTCGGGACGGCTCGACGTCGAGGGGTGGCTCCTGGCGCGGGAGGGGACCGCGGAGCTCAAGAAGCAGATCCTCTCCGTGCGCGGGGCCGGGCCGTACACGGCCGAGAACCTGCTGAAGCTCCTGGGGCGATACGAGGGGCTTGCCCTCGATTCCTGGTGCCGCGCGAAATTCTCCAGGCTCCACCCCCGGCGCGTCCGGGGGGGCGCGCGAGCGGGGACGGCGGGGAGCCTCCCTCCCGGCGCTCGATCGGGCGATCTCCCGTCGCTACGCGCCCTTCGGTGCCTGGCGGGGGCTCGCGCTCTGGTGCGAGCTGACCCGCGACTGGCTCGAAGGGGACGCAGCCTCCGGGCGGGGTAGGGGACAAGTTCTGAAGATCGGCGCGCGCCGGCCCGCTTCGACCATCGGCGGCCCGCGCGGTTCGAGGCTATAATTCCTGCTTTCTCGCGCGACCGACCCCGGAGAGCCTATGACACGCGTCCTCAGCCTTGTTCTGGCCACATCGGCCCTCCTCTTCATGGCCCCGCCCGCGTCGTTCGCCGCCGACCCGCCGCCCGAAGGCTCCGCGAGCCCCGCGCCCCCCGCGGCAGCGGCGCAGGCGCCGGCCGGGGCCTCCTCCGCCCCGGCCCCGGGCGAGAGCGCGCCCCCCGAGGCAGGCCACAAGGCCGCCCCCCCGCCCGATGTCGCCCGGCAGATCGAGCGGGACCGCGTGGTCGCGGAGAAGGCGGGCGCCCTGCGCGCGGCCGCCACGGCGCACCCCGACGAGGCGCGCTACCAGGTCGCATGGATCGAGGGGCTCCTTGATCTCGGTCAGGATTTGGAAGCGCTCGACGCCGCGCCTCCGCTCGTCGAAAGATTCCCCGGATCCGCCGAGATGCTGGCGGCCTTCGGCAGGGCGCTGCTGCGCGACGGGCAGTTCGAGCTCGCAGCCCTGCAGCTGCAGCGCTCGCTGGCGATCGATGGATCGTCGTCGCGGGTCGAGACCCTCTTCGGGAAGACCGCGTTCATCCGCGGGGACCTGAAGGCGGCGGAATCGGCGTTGCGCAAGGCCCTCGCGCTCGACAAGGGAAACCAGGATGCCCGCACCACGCTCGCGCTCGTCCTGGAGCGTGCCGGCCGGTACGGCGATGCGATCGGGATCCTCAAGGGGGCCGCAGGCAAGGAAGGCGCCCCGCTCTCCGGCAAGCAGGCCCTGTTCGAGAAGCTCGCCAAGGAGCCGCCCGTCGTCCTTCCGAAGGGATTCACCAGCGCCACCGTGCCGTTCGTCGTGGCGCGGGGATATCCGCCGTTCGTCGAGGTCCAGCTCGGCAAGGAGGCGGTCAAGCGTCTCTTCGTGATCGACACGGGTTCCGAGGAAGCGCAGCTCACCTCGGAGGCTGCACGGGCGCTCGGCCTGCCGGACAGGGGGAAGGAGCTCCTGAAGGACGACGAGGGACGCGAGCGTCCCGCTCCCGCCTATGTCCTTCTCGACCAGATCCGGCTCGGCGAGCTGACCGTCGGGCGGATCCCGGCGCGCGTCGCGCCGGGCCTGCGCTATCCAGACGAGAAGATCGCCGGCACGCTCGGCCGCGAATTCCTGCGCAGGTTCCGGGTGGTGCTCGACTACGCGGCGAGGACGATTACCCTCTCCCGTCCCGATGGCCCCCCCCTGGACGGGACCCCCTTCTTCCAGACCTCAGCCATCCTGGTCGACGGGTACCGCGGCGACAGGGCCGTCGGGCGGTTCGTCCTCGATTCGTCCTCGTACACGCCCGGCGTCCTCGATGCGCGCCTGGTCGCGGTGGAAACCGGACTCACCCTGTTTTCCCCGGACGTGAAGAAGATCAACCAGGGCCCGTACCTTTTCAAGCTCACCATGCCCGACCTCAAGCTGGCCGGCGCCGAGTTCAAGAGCTTCCCGGCCACGGCCACCGACCTGCGGAGCATGACCCGGCAGCTCGGAGTGGACGTGAGCGGGATCCTGGGCTACTCGCTCCTGCGCCTGTGCCGGGTCGAGCTCGACTTCGCCAACCAGCGGGTGCGCCTGACGCAGCGGGCGGCGCAGCCGCCTCCCGCCTCCGAGCCCGCGGCGCCGGGCGCCGAAGCGGGGTCGTGACCGGGTCTCCGGCCGGCGCTGTCAGGACCGGGCTCGAGGTCTTTCTCGAGGAAGGTCCCGGGCGGTTCGCGGGGGCGCGGATCGGGCTGATCGCGAACCAGGCGTCCGTGGACGGCCGCCTGCGCGGGGCCGCGCGCCTGATCGCGGCCTGCCCGGGGCTGACGCTGACCGCGCTGTTCGGGCCCGAGCACGGACTCCAGGGCGGAGCGCAGGACATGATCCCCGTGGCCTCGGGCCGCGACGGCGCCAGTGGTCTCGCGGTCCACAGTCTCTACGGGGACACATCCCGAATCGCTCGCGCCGACGGCGGAGATGCTCGAGGGAGTCGACGCTCCTCGTCGCCGACCTGCAGGATGTCGGCGCCCGCTACTACACCTTCGCGGCCACGATCGCCCTCGCGCTGGAGGCGATCGCGAAGCGCGGCGGGCGCCTGGTCCTGCTCGACCGCCCGAACCCGATCGGCGGCCTTCTCGTGGAGGGGCCGGCCCTCCGGCCGGCCATGCGCTCGTTCGTCGGCCACATCGAGGTGCCGGTCCGGCACGCCCTGACGATGGGCGAGCTCCTGCTGCACCACGCCCGGACCTCGGGGCTCGCGCACGCGCTCGAGGTGGTGCCGATGCGGGGCTGGCGGCGCTCGATGCGGTTCGCCGACACCGGCCTGCCCTGGGTCCCTCCGTCCCCGAACATGCCCACGCCCGACACAGCCCTCGTCTACCCGGGGGCCTGCCTCGTCGAGGCCACGAACCTCTCCGAGGGACGGGGAACGACCCGCCCGTTCGAGTGGATCGGCGCGCCGTTTCTCGAACCGCAGGCCTTCGCGGACGAGCTCGAGGCCGGGGGGCTGCCCGGCGTCGATCTTCCGGCCCCAGGTCTTCGTGCCCGCCTTCCACAAGTGGGCGGGCCGTCCCTGCGGAGGCGTCGCCCTGCACGTGACCGATCCGGAGGCGTTCCGGCCCGTCAGGACCGGCGATCGCGATCCTCTCCGCCGCCCGGCGCCTCGCCCCGGACCGCTTCGCCTGGCGCTCGGAGCCGTACGAGTTCGTCGCCGACAGGCCCGCCATCGATCTTCTCACCGGGGGCCCGGAGGCGCGCGAGGCGATCGAGCGGGGAGTTCCGCTCTCCGAGCTCATCTCGGGCTGGGCCGGGGCCGAGAAGGCCTGGGACGCGGCGCGGCGGGACATCCTGCTCTATTCCTGACCCGCGCCGGGCGCCGCCCCACCGCGGCTGGCGAAAACCCGCTCCGAAACCTAACTTTGCGTCTGAGGCCGGGCCTTCGGGCCCGCGGACTGCGCGAAGGAGGAACGGGTATTCGGGGCAGGGACAAGCGGCTCGAAAGCAGGCCGGTTGAGGCGGGCGCGCGCGGTGATCGCGGGGCGGAGAGCCCCGTTCACGCCCGCGCCGCGGAGCTTCCCGCCGGCGATCGGGCGGGGAGCAAACCCTCGGTCGAGGAGCTGCAGGCAGCGAACAGGGACCTGATGACCCTGCTGCTGCAGCTCAACGCGGTGAACGAGATGATGTGCCGCGGGGGGATGCCGCTCGACAAGAACCGGGTCCTCGAGGGGATCGCGTCCGGCGTCCGGACGGAGCTCTCCTTCGACCGGGTCGCGATCTGGCGCTACGACACCGTCTCCCGGTGCTTCCTCGGCGAGACGGGGTTCGGCGTCTCCCCCGAGCTCGTGCGGACCCTGAGGTTCCCGCTGCAGTCCTTCCTGCCGCTGCTCCGGCAGGTCCTCCACCAGGGACGCGTGCTGCGCCCGGACCCCGGCGTGCGCGATCCGATCCTGGAGACCGTCTACGAGGGGCTCGGCGAGCCCCCCAAGGAGGCGCTGATCGCCCCGCTGCTCTCGCGCGGGCAGGACCGGTGCTGGCGGGTCCGCCGCGTGGCCGAGGGGTGCGCGAAGGCCGAGGCCGGGCCCCGAGCTGGGGGAGCTCGTCGCGATCGACGACGCCCACATCGTGGACAGCTGCCTGCCGTGCCCCGTCTTCCCGGTGGACGGGTTCCTCTGGGCGGACAACGCCGCGAGCGGCAGACCGATCCACGAGGACCTCCTGCCGCTGGGCCTGTTCCTGCGCCAGGCGGACCTCATGCTCGAGAACGCGGCGCTCTACGAGGGGCTCAGCCAGGTCACGATCCAGGACGCGCTGACCGGCATCTACAACCGCGGCTACTTCGAGCACATCGTCCGCGTCGAGACCGAGCGGTGCGTCCGCTACGGCTACCCCGCGGCGGTGATCCTCCTCGACGTGTGCGGCATGCGGCGGATCAACCTGCTCGCCGGACGCGTGGCCGGCGACCGTCTTCTCACGGCGATGGGGGAGCTGATCCGGCGGCGCCTGCGCCGGATCGATTTCGTGGCCCGCTACGGCGGGGACGAGTTCGGGATCCTGCTGCCCCACACCGACGGCGAGCGGGCGCTGCGCGTGGCGGAGCGCCTGCACCAGGTCATCGCCGGGTACCCGTTCAACGTCCCTTCGCTCTCCGAGCCGGTGCGATGCTCGATGGGGGTCGCGGTCGTGCCGGAGAACGCCGGCGACGCCGAGTCGTTCCTCGGGCTCGCCGATTTCGCCCTGCACGAAGCGCACGACATGGGAGAAGGCGTGACCATCCGGATCGGGGACCCCAAGCCCGTGGTGTCCGCATGAAGCTGTCCCTGCGAGAGCGCGGGCGAGAGGCTCCTCGTCCTCGTTCCCGGACCCTGCCTGAGGGAGGGCCTGGCCGGGGAGTTCCGCGACGCCCTGATCGCGCTGATGCCGGAGCGGTTCACGGAGCTCGTGCTCGACCTGTCGGCCGTGCGCGAGGTCGACTCCGCGGCGCTCGCCGCGCTCGTGTCGGCCCTGAAGGGGGCGCGCCGCCGTGGCGGCACGATCGCCCTGCGCGATCCTCAGCCGGCGGTGCGCGAGGTCCTCGAGCTGACGATGCTGCACCGCATCCTGCCGATCCTGGAAACCACCCCCGCGTGAGCGTGCCGGACGGCGGCGATCAGGACCGGGACGATTTCTCGATGTCGAGGATCTTGGCGGTTCCGGGGTACTCCTTCAGCTCGTAGGCCTCGATCCGCTGCAGCCTGCGCAGCAGGTCGACCGCCCGCAAGCCGTTCTCGAAGATCCTGTCGACGAGGTGGCGGTTCGGGGCGGATTCCGGCATGCGCTGCATGAGCAGCTCGAGGTTCCCCATGACGGCGGTGAGGGGCTGGCTCATCTCGTGGGCGACCGCGCCGGCTGTCTCCAGCAGCACCCGCCACCGCTCGGCCACGACGAGCTGGTCCTGGAGCCGCCGGATCCGCAGCTGCGCCCTCAGGCGCGCGACGACCTCCTTGGGATCGAACGGTTTGAGGATGTAGTCGTCCGCGCCGCGCTCGAGGCCGGCGACGACGTCCCGCGGCTTGGAGCGGGCCGTGACGAGGATCACGGCCGTGTTGCCGAGCTCGGCGTCCTGCCGGATGAGGGTCAGGGTCCCGATGCCGCGCGTCTCGCTCTGGGTGGTCTCGATGAGGATCAGGTCGGGCCGGAAGGCCCGGGCCTCGGCCATCGCCTCCCCGTCGCCCGAGACGGTGCGCACTTCGAACCCTTCCCGTTCGAGCAGATAGGACAAGGCGCGGGCGACCGGCTCCTCCTCGTCCACCATGAGGATCCGAGGCTTCGGGGGCTGCACGAGATGAATATAGGTCCCGGACCGCCCCCGCGCAGCCGGCCCGGGGCGGGCAGGGCCGGCGGGGCCCGCGCTACAGCAGGCCGCGCTCCCCGTACCAGGCGAAGGTGGCGGCGAGGCCCTGCTCGACGCTCAGCGAGGGGGACCAGCCGAGGAGCTCCTGCGTCCGGCGGCTCGTGCACAGCCAGGCGGGCTCGCGCAGCTCGTAGAGCTTGTCCCAGGAAAGCAGCGGGGCGCGGCCGGTCAGCCAGGCCCAGGAATTCGAGGCGGCGGCGACCGCCACGAACAGCGCCGCGGGCAGGCGCACGAGCCTGACCCGCGCGCCGGCCGTCGTGGCGAGCAGCCCGAGGAAGCTGTTCCAGGTGAACGCGCGATCGTCCCCCGTGTAGAGGATCGACCCGCTCGGGTGCCCGGTGCGGAGGGCGAGACCTGCGGCGCGGGCCACGTCGCGCGCATGGACGACGTTGAAGGCGTGCGAGCCGTTCCCCCACACGGGCACCCGGCCGCGCGCGACGGCGCGGAACATCCCCGCGAGCATCCGGTCCCGCGGGCCGAAGATCACGGGCGGCCTCAGGATCGTGACGGGGATCGCCGCGGATCGGGCGAGCGCCCGCTCCTCGCCGGCCAGCTTGCTCCGCCCGTAGGCGGAGACGGGGCGGGCGGGCTGATCGGCCCGCGACCGGGAGCCCGTCCCGGCTCGGGCCGCCCGCCGCCTGGCTGGAAACGAGGACGAACCGCCCGAGCCCCGGCGCCGCGGCCTCCACGGCCCGCAGGAGCGATTCGGTCCCGTCGCGATTCACGCGCATGTAGCCGGCCTCGGTCGCGGACTGGATCAGGCCCGCGACATGGACCACGGCGTCGACCCCCGCGACGGCCTCGAGCAGGGCCCGCTCCTCCGCGAGCGCCCCGCGCACGATGCGGAGCCGCGCCGGGGCCCCGGCCGGGGCGGAGAGGAACGGGACCAGGTCCCGGTCGAGGGCGGCGGGATCGCGGGCGAGGGCGACCACCTCGTGCCCGGATTCGAGAAGCTCCTCGGCGACGTGCGAGCCGAGAAAACCGGTCACGCCCGTGACGAGCACCCTCACGGCCGAAGGATTCCGCGGCCGGGGGCCTGCCCGCGCTTCCGGGTGCCCGCGCCGGGCGGGGGAGCGGCCCCCCTCACGGCGCCAGCTCCCGCCGGTAGATCCGGTAGGTCTTGTAGCGGACGGCGCCGAGCGCCTCGATCCCCCGGTTGATCGCCGCATTGTCCTCGAGCGTCCAGGAGACCTCGCCCCATTCGATGCCGGCCTTGACCCCCACCGCATCCATCTCCGTGTACAGGAGCGTGGACAGGCCCAGCGTCGCGAAGCGGCGCTCGGACTCCTCGATGCCGAGCATGAGGCAGCGGGCCGTCTTCGGCTTGCGCACCTTGAGGCGCCACAGCAGCCGGAGGAAGCCGAACGGGAAGAGCCGGCCGTGCAGCCCCGCGAGCGCCTCGTTCAGGTTCGGCAGGGAGACCGCCATGGCGATCGGCCGCCCCTCCTTCTCGGCGATCAGGACCATGTCCGGGTCCACGATGCGGCGCAGGTCGCGCACCGCCTGGTCGAACTCCTCCTCGAGCATGGGCGTGAAGCCCCAGTTCCGGCTCCAGGCATCGTTGAAGAGGCGCAGGACCGCCCGGGTGTCCTGGTCGAACCGCGACCGGTCGAGCCGGCGCACGCTGAGGTCCGTCGTCCGGCGCGTCCGCTCGGCCAGCCGGACCATGGTCGGGGGGATCCGTCCGGGGACGTACCGCCAGGCGTAGAGGTCCTTGGTCTTGCGGTAACCGCACCCCTCGATGAGGCGCGCGTAGCCCGGGGGGTTGTGCCCCATCAGCAGGAAGGGGGGCGTGTCGAACCCTTCGACGAGCAGGCCGCACTCGTGGTTCAGGCTGAAGTTCATCGGCCCAAGCGCTTCCCGCGCGCCGCGCGCCGACAGCCAGCTCTCGGCCGCGCCGAGCAGGGCCGCCGCCGTCTCGGGCTCGTCCTCGCACTCGAAGAAGCCGAAGGTGCCGACCTTCGCGGCATCCAGACCGGCCATGGGCAGTCCGAGCTGGGCCGAGATCCGGCCCACCGTCCTGCCCCCGCGCCGCGCCAGGAAGAACTCCGCCTCCCCGCGACGGAAGAACGGGTTCGATTTCCGGTCGAGGAGCTGCTTCTGATCGAACCGGAGGGGGGCGATCCAGCATGGATCCGCGCCCTGGATCCGCTCCGGCAGATCGAGCCAGTCGCGCAGGTCCCTCCGGGAACGCAGCGGCGCGACCGCGGGGGGCTGCGAAGGGCTCAGGGGATCAGTCCGTGGAGGCGTCCGACCTTCTCGAAGGCGGACAGGGCCTGGTCGATCATCGCGTCGGTGTGGGTCGCCATGTAGGAGGTCCGGAGCATCGAGTCGTTGCGCGCGACGGCCGGGGCGACGACCGGGTTCACGAACACCCCTTCCTCGAGGAGATCGCGCCACACGACCAGGGTTCGGTGCTCGTCGCGGATGTAGATCGGGACGATCGGGGTGATCGTCGCCCCGACCTCGAAGCCGAGCCGGACCAGCTCGTCGCGCACCCGCTTGCCCACCGCGAGGACCTGCTGGACCCTTTCCGGTTCCTGCTGGATGATGTCGAGGGCCGCCCCCGCCGCCGCGAGGCAGGAGGGGGGAAGACTGGCGCTGAAGAGCATGGGCCGGCCGAAGTGCCGGATGTAGTCCAGGACGCGCGCCGGGCCGGCGACGAACCCGCCGATCGAGGCCAGCGACTTGGAGAAGGTGCCGACGACCAGGTCCACCTCCCCGTCGAGACCGAAGTGGCTGGCGGTCCCCCGGCCCCCCACGCCGACGACGCCCAGGCCGTGGGCGTCGTCCACGACCACGCGCGCGCCGTGCGCCCGGGCCACCCGCACGATCTCGGGAAGCTCGGCGATGTCCCCGCTCATCGAGAAGACCCCGTCCACGACGATCATGACGCCGCGGTCCGGCTCGAGGCGCGAGAGCACCTTGTCGAGGTGTCCCATCTGGTTGTGGCGGAACTTGAGGACCTTGCCGTCCACGAAGCGGCAGCCGTCGTAGATCGAGGCGTGGTCTTCCTTGTCGATGACGACGGCGCTGTTGCGGTTGGCGAGCGCCGAGATGAACCCGAGGTTCGCCTGGTAGCCGGTGGTGAAGATGAGGGCGGCCTCGCGGCCGAGGAAGGCGGCGATCTTCTCCTCGACCTCCATGTGGAGCTTCGAGGTCCCGTTCATGAGCCGCGAGCCGGTCATGGAGGTGCCGTACAGGGAGATCGCCTCGCGCGCCGCTTCCCGGACCCGCGGGTCCACGGTGAGGCCGAGGTAGTTGTTCGAGCCGCACATCAGGACCCGCCGGCCGTGCAGGACGGCCTCCGCCCCCTCGGAGCGGTCGAAGGCCTGGAAGAACGGATAGATCCCCAGGCTGCGCAGCTGGTCGGCGAGCTCGAAGGCGTAGGCCTTCGCGAAAATGTCCCGGCCCCCCATGCGGGCGAGGCTGTGGCGGTTGCCGAGCGCCTCCCGAACGTCCTGCCCCGTGGGGGAGTGGCCGTTCGGCATCAGTTCTCCACTCCGCGGAAGGGCGGGCACAGGATCGCGGCAGGCATGGCGGGCATTCTAGCGGTCGTATCCCGGCCCGGTCAACCGGGCACCGTCGCCGGGGGAGTTCCGCCGCCCGCCAGGTGCTAGAATCCACGCCGAAATGACCGTTTCCACGGGCTCCGGGGCCGGCGGCGGGCGGCTCAGGATCGGACTCATCCAGATGACCTCGACCGCCGATCGGGCGGCGAACCTGGAGCGGGCCGACAGCCTGGCGCGCCGGGCTGCCTCGGAGGGGGCGCGGCTGGTCGCCCTGCCCGAGAACTTCTCCTACCTCCGATCGGAGGGGGATCCGCCCCCGCGACCCGAGCCGCTCGACGGGGAGACCGTCACCCGCTTCAGCGCGCTGGCCAGGGATCATGGCATCTGGCTCCTGCTCGGATCGATCCCCGAGGATTCGGGGACGGCGGGGAAGATCCACAACACGAGCGTCCTGCTCCGCCCGGACGGGAGCACCGCCGCCGTCTACCGGAAGATCCACCTCTTTGATGTCGCCATCCCGGGCGAGGTCGAGCTGCGCGAGTCCGATGGGGTCGAGCCCGGCGACGAGCTCGTGACGGCCGACACTCCCTGGGGGCGGATGGGCCTGAGCGTCTGCTACGACCTGCGGTTCCCCGAACTGTACCGTGCGCTCGCCTTCCTGGGGGCGACCACGCTGTTCGTGCCCGCGGCGTTCACCTCCTACACCGGCCGCTATCACTGGGAGGCCCTCCTGCGCGCCCGGGCGATCGAGAACCAGTGCTACGTCGCGGCCCCGGCGCAGAGCGGACGGCACTCGGCCTCCCGCTCCTCGTGGGGGCGGACGATGATCGTGGACCCCTGGGGAGAGATCGTGGCCTCGCTCGGCGAAGGGGAGGGGATCCTCGCCGCCGAGCTCGACCCCGGGCGGGTCGAGGAGGTCCGCCGCCGGCTGCCGTGCCTGTCCCACGCGCGCGGCCTGGCTGCGCGCGGGCTTCCGGGGAAGCCCTGACGCGCGCGGCTTGACACTCCGCGCGATTTCCGTAGAGTCATTGGGAGGCGGCGCCAGGTGGGCAGGGGCGCGGCCTGCCAAAGCCCGAGTGAGGCACCTTCAAGGAGGCAATCATGGCGCTCGCCGTCTATCTTGATGGCCGTTACGTGTCGAGCCGCGAAGAAGCGACGGTCGCTCTGTTCGACCACGGGTTCCTTTACGGGGACGGGATCTTCGAGGGGATCAGGGTCTACAACGGCAGGGTGTTCCGCCTGGACGACCACATCGAGCGGCTCTACGAGTCCGCCAAGGGGATCATGCTCGAGATCCCCCTCGACCGCGGGGCGCTGTGCCAGGCCCTCCTCGAGACGGTGCGGCGCTCCGGCCTCGACGACGCCTACATCCGCCTGGTGGTCTCACGCGGGGCGGGAGACCTGGGGATCGATCCCAGGAAGTGCCAGAAGGCGGCCGTCTACATCATCGTGGACAAGATCGGGATCTACCCGAAGGAGAAGTACGACAAGGGCCTGAAGGTGATCACGGCCTCCACCCGGCGCCACCGCCCCGACACGCTCAACACCCAGATCAAGTCGCTGAACTACCTGAACAACATCCTGGGCCTGCAGGAGGCGATCCGGCAGGGGGCGGACGAGGCGATCATGCTGAACGACTCGGGATACATCACCGAGGCGACGGCGGACAACCTGTTCGTGATCAAGAAGGGGGAGGTGCTGACGCCGCCCGCCTACCTTGGCCTCCTGAAGGGGGTGACGAGAGGGCTCGTCCTCGAGATCGCCCGCGAGCTCGGCCTGAAGGCCGAGGAGCGCGTGCTCGTCATGCAGGATGTCTACGCCGCGGACGAGGTCTTCCTCACGGGCAGCGGAGCCGAGCTGGTGCCGGTGGTCGAGGTGGACAGCCGGTCGATCGGCTCCGGCAGGCCCGGCCCGGTTTTCGCGCGGCTTCTCGAAGCCTTCCGCGCCCGCACCAAGTGGGACGGCACCCCCGTCCACGCCGAATCGGCCGCCCGCACCGGGCCTGATCGAGCCGGATTCCTGCGCCCCGTGGCCCTTTTTGGGCCCCGGGGCGCCCCCCGCCCGGCGGTTGACAGCCGGAAATGCCAATGCTACATTTGCTCTGGTGTCAAGTCGTAGGTTGCACGAGTACGGAGCACATACGAAGCCGCGAAGAGCGACGCGACAGCCTTCGCGGTCTTTTTTTGCTGTCCCTCGGATCTACGCTCGTACACCGGAAAGGAGATAGATCCGCATGGCACAGCAAGGCAAAGTGAAGTGGTTCAACAGCACCAAGGGCTTCGGATTCATCATCGCCGATGATGGCACCGAGGTCTTCGTTCACCACACCGCGATCCAGTCTTCCGGTTTCCGGACTCTGGAGGAGGGGCAGCGCGTCGAGTTCGACGTGACGAGCGGCCCCAAGGGGCTCAAGGCCGAGAACGTTCAGCCTCTGTAACCCCTGATGGCGATCGCGGGTGTCGCGCTCGCGTATCCGACCCCGGCGGCCTGACGGCCGCCGGGGTTTTTTGTCGGCCCGCCGCCGGGCCGCTTGCTCCGACGGCCCGGGGACCCCGGTTTTTGCTTTCCCTCCGCCCCTCCCTTAGAATTCCCGCTCCGCTCGCCTTGCAGGAGTCCTCTGGATGAACCCCGACGAGATCCGCAGCATCCTGGCCACCGACTGCGGGTCCACCACGACCAAGGCGATCCTGATCGAGAAGGACGGGGACGGGTACCGCCTCAAGTTCCGGGGCGAGGCGCCGACGACCGTCGAGGCCCCGTTCGATGACGTGACGGTCGGCGTGCTCAACGCGGTCCAGGAGGTCGAGGAACTGTCCGGGCGCAGGCTCCTGCGCGACGGGCAGGCGATCCTCAAGCCGCAGCAGGGGAACGAAGGGGTCGACATCTACATCTCCACCTCCTCGGCGGGGGGCGGCCTGCAGATGATGGTGGCCGGGGTGGTGCGGTCCATGACCGGCGAATCGGCCGAGCGCGCGGCGCTCGGCGCGGGCGCGATCGTCATGGACGTGATGGCCTCCAACGACGGCCGCCTGCCCCACGAGCAGATCGAGCGGATCCGGCACCTGCGCCCGGACATGATCCTGCTGTCGGGCGGCGTGGACGGCGGGACCACCTCGCACGTCGCGGCGCTCGCGGAGATCATCTCCGCCGCCGACCCGAAGCCCCGCCTCGGGATCGGCTACAAGCTGCCCGTGGTCTACGCGGGGAACAAGGACGCGGCCGGGATCGTGGAGCGGGACCTCGCCGGGAAGACGGCCCTGACCGTGGTTCCGAACCTGCGCCCGACGCTCGAGGTCGAGAACCTCGGCCCGGCGCGCGACGAGATCCACGAGCTGTTCATGGAGCACGTCATGGCCCAGGCGCCGGGCTACCGCAAGCTCATGACCTGGACCGACGCGCCGATCATGCCGACGCCCGGGGCCGTGGGCGACATCATGAAGACGATCGCCGACCTCGAGAAGATCCAGGTCCTCGGCGTGGACATCGGCGGGGCGACGACCGACGTCTTCAGCGTCTTCCGCGGCGTCTTCAACCGCACCGTCTCCGCGAACCTCGGCATGTCCTACTCGATCTCGAACGTGCTCTCCGCGGCCGGCATCGAGAACATCGCCCGCTGGGTTCCCTTCCCGCTCGACGAGCGGGACCTGCGCAACCGGATCAAGAACAAGATGATCCGGCCGACCACGATCCCCCAGACGCTCGAGGAGCTCATCGTCGAGCAGGCGATCGCGCGCGAGGCGCTGCGGCTGGCGCTCGAGCAGCACCGCGAGTTCGCGACCGAGCTGAAGGGGGTCCAGAAGCAGCGCACCATCTCCGACACCTTCGAGCAGACGATGTCCGGGACGCTCGTGGACATGATGGCGCTCGACCTGCTCGTCGGCTCGGGCGGCGTCCTCTCGCACGCCCCGCGGCGCCGCCAGGCGGCGATGCTGCTGCTCGACGGCTTCTATCCCGAGGGGGTCACGAGGCTGGCGGTCGATTCGATCTTCATGATGCCGCAGCTCGGCGTGCTCGCCTCGCTCCACCCGAGGGCCGCCCTGCAGGTCTTCCACGCCGACTGCCTCATCCACCTCGGCACGAGCGTCTGCCCGTCGGGGGAAGGGAAGCCGGGCCGGGAGTTCTGCCGCTTCGAGCTCGCCTTCCCGGGGGGACGACGGGAGGAGGTCGTCCTGAACTTCGGCGAGCTGAAGCTCCTTCCCCTGGGCCCGGGCGAGAGCGCCGGGCTGCTCGCGCGCCCGCAGCGCTCCGCGGACGCCGGCGGGGGAGCGGGGCGCGAGCACCGGGCGGTCGTGCACGGGGGGGTCGTGGGGCTCGTCCTCGACGGGCGGGGACGCGTGAAGGACGACAGGGGCCGGACGCGCCTGGGTGCGCTCCCGGCCGGTGACGCCGAGCGGCGCAGGCGGCTCGGCGAATGGCTCGATGCGCTCGGCATGTATCCGCGGTCGATGTGATCGGCTGGCTTCTCAGGCGGTGGCAGCAGCGCTATCCGGGCCCGGTCCTGGCGATCTCGCTCGTGCTTCTCGCGGGAGGCACGATCGCGCTGGTCTGGTGGGTGCTCGATGACCTCAAGCACGGGAGGCTGCTGCGCCCCGCGATCGGCGTCATGGTCCTGGCGGCGCTTTCGATCCGCCTGATCATGTCCTTCCGTCCCTACCGCCGGCGCCCCGGCGGCCCGTCGGGGGACCAGAGCGCCGCATCGACGCCGCGCGAGGTGATGGGAATGGCGCACGCGTACACGCCCGGCCTGATGGTCTCCGAGCTCGCGACGGTGCTCAAGCGGCGGATCCTCCCGCTGAAGGGCGAGGTCGTCGTGAGCGAGGGGCAGGAGGTCGGCCCCGACACGGTGGTCGCGCGCACCGACCTGCCGGGACAGGGTCCACTCGAGGAACGTCGCCTCCGACCTGGGGCTTCCGCCCTCGGATGTCCCCGCGGCGATGCTCAAGAAGGAAGGGGAGGCCGTCGCGAAGGACGAGCTCGTCGCCGAGCAGAAGTCGTTCTTCGGCGTTTTCAAGTCGCGCTCGCTGGCCCCCGTCTCCGGAACGGTCGAGACGATCTCGGCCATCACCGGCCAGGTGCTCTACCGCGAGCCGCCGGTCCCCGTGGAAGTCCGGGCCTACGTGCGCGGCACGGTCCGCGAGGTGCTCCCGGGGGAAGGGGTCGTGGTCGAGGCGCGCGGCGCGTTCATCCAGGGGATCTTCGGGATCGGAGGGGAGGCCCACGGTCCGATCGCCGTCGTGGTGCGCGACCCGGACGAGATCCTCTCCCCGGCCGCGCTCAAGCCCGCGCATGCGGGCCGGATCCTGGTCGGGGGGAAGCTCATCACCCTCGAGGCGGTGCGGGAGGCGGCGAGGATCGGCGTCGCGGGGATCGTGGTGGGAGGGATCAACGACGACGACCTTCGGGCGATCCTGGGGTTCGATCTCGGCGTGGCCATCACGGGGCACGAGACGCTGGGCGTGAGCCTGGTGATCACCGAGGGATTCGGCCAGATCGCGATCGCGCGGAAGACCTTCGAGCTGCTGGCGCGGCACGAGGGGCGGGAAGCCTCGATCAACGGGGCGACCCAGATCCGGGCTGGCGTCATCCGCCCCGAGGTGATCGTCCCGGTCGCGGGCGAGCAGGGGGCGGCGACGGAGTCGCTGCGGCGGGAAGCGGGGATGATGGAGCTCGGCTCGGCCGTGAGGATCATCCGCGAGCCGTGGTTCGGGCTGCTGGGGACCGTGGCGGAGCTTCCCACCGAGCTGGTCGCCCTGGAAACCGAGGCGATGGTCCGGGTCCTCGGCGTCAGGCTGGCGGACGGCTCCACGGTGACCCTGCCGCGGGCGAACGTGGAGCTGATCGAAGGGTAGCCGCCGCGCCGTCCGCCCGCCGGGCGGCGAGCTCGATCCTGGGCGCGTCCCGGCCCCGCCCGGTCGGATCAGCGCGAAACGGTTGGACGGGAAGCCCCGGCCCCCTGGTTCGCCGCCGCCTCGGCGGGGGTGACCGCCCCGACATCGAGAGGGTCGTCGTCGGACAGCAGCGCGGAGGGTTCGCCCCGGAGCGGGAAGGGATGCCTCTTCGCGGCCGGATCCTCGAGCGCGGAGCGCCGCCCGGAGTTCTGGGCGCCTCCCGCGGGCCCGCTCGCGTTCTCGGTGATCCGGAACCTGACCTCGATCGGGGAGTCGAGGCCCTTCGCCGTCAGGCGCAGGGTCATCAGACCGTCGAGGCCCGCGACCGGCCTCGGGAAATAGAGGACATCCTGGAACCAGGTGAAGGGGGCGAGCTGCACCGCGCCGGTCCGCGTTTCCCGCCCCGGGGCGGGAAAGAAGCTCGATTCCAGCCGCCTCAGGCCGACGGTTCGCGCGTCGAGCTGCATCGGGTAGCGGCTGAAGAGGGTCTCGTCGGAGACCCGGCGCCCGTACCCCTTCGCGAAGGCCGGGTAGGACGCGACCGGCATGGAGCCACCGTCCGCGTCGATCAGGGTGAAGGACTCGGGGCCGATGGTCAGGGGGGCCCCCTTGTCCGTCATCGCCATCGCGATCCGGAGGGGAACGTAGTTTTCCTTCCCCTCGAAAGAAGCGGGGAAAGCATCCACGACGAGCGTGACCCTGCCGAACTGCTCGCGCCAGGTCAGGGGGGCGAGCTTCTCGCTGGTGTCGCCGTGGGAACCCGCGGCTGCGGGAAGAACGGCTGCAAGCGCCGCGACGAGCGGGACGAGAACGCGGGGGAGCTTCATGGCGATCACCTCCAGCCGCCCGCGAGGTCGCGCGGCAGCGGCAGCCCGCGGGCGGACAACACGGCCCGGCTGCATTCCCCGTGCCCGCGCTGCAGGCGGCCATTCCGCGGGGAAATCGGGCTTCAAGGGCGCGGCCGGGATGCGCCATCCGGGCGCACTCCCTGCGAGCTCCGGCGCCGGCTTGGCGCGAGCGACTCCGCGCCGGGTGCCTGTGCGCGGAGCAGGTTCAGCGGGTGGCGGGAGGGGCGTGGCCCGCGGCGCTGCTTCCGTGGCCCTGGCGCCGGAGAATTTCCTCGGCCTCGGTGTAGGTGTACTGCCTGTCCGTCGCGCTGGCCCCAGAGCCATTCCCGGCGAAGCATCCGGGGCATCACCTCGGCGAAGGTCTCGTAGGCGAGCGGTATTCCCTCGCGCCGGGCGTACTCCTGGAGGTGCGGGGACAGGCGGCTCAGGCGGAAGCCGGCGACGGTCGGGAAGATGTGATGCTCGATCTGCCACGGCACGTAGTTCATGAAGTAGTTCGCCGGGATGAGCGAGGGATAGAGGACGGTCCGCGAGTTCACGTGGGTGTACCGCGCCGGGCGGCGGGCCTGCTCCTCGGACAGGGGCGGCATGCCGCGGTGGTTGGGGACGAAGCAGACGGCGCCGACGACCCCCGCCCCGGCGAAGGGGATGCCGACGAGCAGGCCCAGGTTCGCCCAGCCGAAGGTCGCGGTGTAGAGCGCGGCCGCGCCGAAGAAGGCCGCCGAAACGACCATGTCGGCGATCGTCCAGCGCGTCCGGCTCCGGTAGCGGGTGCCTCGGGCGGCCAGGTTGCGCGCCGCGTAGTACCAGCAGTTCACCCAGAGCGTGAGCGGCATCGCCCACCAGAGCAGGACCTGGAGCCGGTTGGAGGTTCGGATCACCCAGCGCAGTAGCGGTCCGTGGGAAAGGTACGCCTCCAGCTTCGGTTCCTGGTCGGTGTCGCGATCGGGCACCCCGCCGAACTGGTGGTGGATGTCGTGCTTCACCTTCCACCCGCGGGCCGGAATCCCGATGAGCGACATGGTGAGCAGGCCGGTCAGGTCGTTCACGAAGCGCCAGCGGCTTGCGGTGTGATGGCCGGACTCGTGCCCCAGGGAGGCAAGGGAGAACAGAAACGGCCCCATGGCGAGGCCCAGGAGCGAGCTTCAGGGCCGTCGATTCGAAGGTGGTGCCCCAGGCGACCGCCGATCCCAGCAGGGCCACGAGGAACAGGGCCTTGGCCAGGGTCCGGATGCGGGGAAGCTCGAAGACGTCCGAGGGGATCGAAGCTGCGAAGGAGGTTGAGGTCGATCGGCTTGATATTTTCTTTCACGGATCCTCTATGTAATCTGTCCACTATACCACGCCGACGCCGATCCTGCCCCTCTCCGCGTGCCCCCCTGCTAAGATGACGCCTGCGGGCACGGCCTGCGGCGAGGCGCCCGGCAACCGACCAGGGGAGAGATTGTCCATGTACTGTCCCGAATGCGAAGGCGAGTACCGGAAGGGAATCGAGACCTGCCCGACCTGCGAGGTCCGCCTCGTTGCGGAGCTGCCGGGCCCGGACGCGCCGCGCAAGCGGCGGTGCGCTCGCCGGGGGCGGCACGAGCCGGACCGCGGATCGCGCCCCCGTACGTCGATCTCGTCCCGTTCCTCGACGAGGCCGAGGCCCGCGCCGCCCGGCGCAGGCTGAAGGAGGACCGGATCCCCTCCGAGCTCGTGATCCGCGACGGCGAGCCGGGGGAGAACGGCGAGCCGGTCGAGGAGTGCTGGATCCGCGTGCCCGGCTCGGCCGTGCGCGCCGCCGAGCTCGCCCTGCAGCTCGACCAGGAGCTGGGCGAGGATGCCTGCACGATCTGCGGGGCCCCCTTCGGCCCCGACGGCGTCTGCGAGCAGTGCGCCGGAGCGCACGGGGCCTGAGGGGGGCTCCCGGCTCGCCGCCCGGCTCCTTCAGGGGCGCCGCGCGCGAGGCCGGTCCTCCGCGATCCCCCGCGGCGCCCAGCGGCACTTCTCGAGGTCCACGGTCCCGTTGGTCCTGAAAGGGACGCGCTCGGCCTCCAGCATCGCTTTCTGAAGGCCCTGGGGGAAATCGGGGAGCCGATCGGTGGAGAACCCGCCCGAGGCGTTGACGACCCTCTGCCAGGGCACGTCCTTCGGACAGCCGTGAAGCGCCCAGCCGACCGCCCGCGCCGACAGGCGGCTCGCGATCGCGGTCGAAACCTGCCCGTAGGTCATCACGCGCCCCCTGGGAATCCTCCGCACCAGCGCGTAGACGAGCTCCCAGGCGCCTCCCCGATCCGGCGGGAGCTCGCCGTGCAGCCGCTCGCCGGCGAGCCGGGACCCTTTCCTCCGGGCGGCCCGGCCGCCCCCCTCGTGATCGCGCGGGCGCGGCGGCTCCGCCGGTGGGACCGGCCTCTGCGGTCCCGCCGCCCCCCGTCCGGGCGAGCGCGCCGGGCGGAGCCCGGAAGGCCGGCGGGCGGGCCCGGCGGGGCGGCGCGCCGTCACAGGCCCACCAGCACCTGGGCGAGGATGATCTTCGCGATCAGGGCGACCGGGTAGACCGCGACGTAGGAGATGTTCGGGCTCTCCGATCCGGTGTGGGAATTGGCGAAAGCGAGCGCCGCCGGCTGGGTGTGGACGCCGGCCATCAGGCCGAACGTGGAGACCATGTCGTACCCCAGGCCGCGCCACGCGATCAGGACGACCGCCGCCGCCGAGAGCAGCGTGATGACGGCGCCGGTCAGGAGCAGCGCCAGACCCTGCTCGCGGAAGGTGTGCACGAACGAGCCCCCGGCCCTCGTCCCGACCCCCGCGAGGAAGAGCATGATGCCGAGCTGGCGCAGGGTCAGGTTCGCGTTCGGCGGCATCGTCCAGACGATCGGGCCGGTGCGGCCCAGCCAGCCCAGCAGCAGGCCGACGACGAGCGGCCCCCCGGCGAACCCGAGCTGCAGGTACTGACCCCCCGGGAAGGGGATCGGCACCATCCCGACGACGACGCCGAGGATCAGGCCGAGGCTGAAGGAGAGGAAGTCGGTCTCGGAGAAATCCTTGAGCGGATCGCCGACGAGCGAGGTCGCGTGGTCGAGGTCGTCGGCGCGCGCCACCACGCGGATCTGGTCCCCGAGCTCCAGCGTCGTTTCGGGATGGGGCGTGATCTGGACGGCGCCGCGGCGGATCCGGCTCACGATCACCGGCTGGCCGACGTGCACCGAGAGCTGCGCGACCGACATCCCGGCGACCCTGCGGTGGATGACGAGAAGGTCGCGGTAGCCGATCCCCGAGGCGAGCCGCTCGAGCCCGACCTCCACGACCGGCCCCACGGTCAGCTCGGCCCTGCGGATCGCGTCCGGCGACCCGACGCCGACCAGCACGTCCCCCTCCGCGAGCCTGAACTCCGGCACGAGGAGCTCCACGGCGGACCCCCGCTTGATCCGGGTGAAGACCATGCCGGTCAGCTCGGTGAGCATCGACTCGTCGATGCTGCGGCCGATGATCTGGGGGTTGCTGACGCGCAGCTCGCGGATCAGGAGATCCTCGGCGGGGATCCCCGACGCGTCGCGCGCGCGGCGGCGCTCCTCGCCGAGGTCGATCCGAAGCAGGCGCGGGATCACCTGCATCGCGAGGATCACGCCGGCCACGCCGAAGGGGTAGGCGAGGCTGTAGCCGACGGTCGGCCCGTCCAGGAGCAGGCGCAGGGCGGCCGGATCGAGCCCCGAGCCGGACGGCGTGTGCCGCAGCCGCTCGATCGCGGCGGCGAGGGCCGGGGTGTTGGTCAGCGATCCGCAGAACAGGCCCGAGGCGACCGGCGCGCTGATCTTCAGCAGGTGGGAGGCGGCCAGGGTCGCGGCGGCGGCCATGCCGGTCACGGCGAGGGCGAGGGCGGTGATCCGCGCCCCCTGGCGCCGGAACAGGTTGAAGAAGACCGGCCCGGACTGAAGCCCGACCGTGTAGACGAAGAGGATCAGCCCGAGGATGTAGATCACCTCGGGAAGGACGAAGGCCTGCGGGTCGATGGCGCCGAAGACGAGGCCGACGAACAGCACCGCGGCGATGCCGAGGCTGAAGCCCCGCAGCTTCAGGCTTCCCAGGAAGTAGCCGAGCCCGATGACCGTGAACAGCAGGAGGGGAATGGAGCTCGCGAGCAGATCGTGGAGGCTCGTCATCGTCGGGTTCTCATGACATCCGATTCCGGGACAGGTGGTCGGGCGCGTCATCGGCCGCGGCGCGCCGGTGGCGCGCCGACGGCTGCATGGGCGCCACGGGGGGCCCGTCTCCAGCAGGCTGATTCTAGCAAGCGGCGCGCGAGGACCGAACCGCTGCCCGGGTGCGGAACGGCCGCGGCCGCTGCGCGGAGCGGGAGGAACGGCGCAAGAGCAGGCCTCGCAGCGCGGCGCGGCCAGGGACCGCCGCGCGGCGGGAGGAGACCGCCGGAGCGCACCACGGTGGCGGATCCACCTCCGCGCGCGCGGCTCCGCGGTGGAGCCGCGTGCGCGCGGGCCGGGGAGAGTCAGCTCATGGAGCGCAGGTCGAGAGGTTCTGCATGGTCCGGCAGGCCGCGCCGGAGACGGGCCGCTCGAGGCCGCTCGAGTTCCTCCCGTACGAGCCTTCCTGCCCCGCGTTCTCGGCGACGACGAGGAAGTAGTCCGCCGTCCCGAGGCGCGGGTCGTTCGCGGGCAGGCTGAAGCCGCCCGCGCCCGCCGCGCAGGCGAGGGCGGTCCCGTGGTTGTAGCCCCCCGAGCGCAGCGCCGCCAGGTCGCCCCGGTACAGCGCGTAGGCGCTCGTGCCGCACGAGCCGGCCGGAGCGGTCCAGGAGAACTGGAGGTTCCCGCCCGGCGCGCTGGACGAGCAGGGAGGCCGGCTCGCCCGGAGGCGGGCCGGGCGCGGCGCAGACGTTGCAGATGCCGTAGAAGCACTTCACCTTCGCGTTGTCGATCGCCCACCAGTATTCGTACTGGCCCTGGTAGTAGTGCCACCGGACCTTCACCGTCGAAGGGCTGCGCGGCGATCGCCGCGGTGATGTCGACGCTCTTGGTGTTCGGCGTGGGGTACCCGTCGTCGCCGGTCGACTGCTGCATCCTGAGCACGTTCGTCCAGGACGAGCCGCCGTTCGTGCTGACGTCCACGTCGGCCTGCTCCTGCTGGGCGCCGGTGTATCGCCGGAACTGGTTGCTGAACTCGACCACCACCTGGCTGCAGGAGGAGGCGTTGAACTGCGGGCGTGATCAGCTGCTCGTTCTGGGACGCGGCGTTGCCCGCCTTGTCGGAGTCCACGATCGCCCAGGGGGAGGAGAACGGCGCGCCGATCGTCCGCCCCGTGCTCGCCGTGGTCCAGGTCGCGTAGGCCCCGCCCCCGGTCCCCCCGTCCACGACGGTCCAGGCGGGGGGAATCCCCGAGGAGAACCCCTCGTCCAGGAGCAGCGTCTGGCCCGTCGCGCCGACGGTCAGGGGAAGGCTCGGGCTGCTCGAGCCGTTGCTGTAGGTGAGGGCCAGCGTGTTCGAGACGGCCGTGTTGCAGGCGGTGGAGCTGTCCACCGCGACGGCGAAGTGGTCCGGGTTCGACGGGGCCGAGGCTCCGATCCCCAGGTTGGGCCAGGTCGCGGAGGGGTCGGTGACCGTCACGCCCGGGGTCGTGACCGAGAGCGTCCCGGCGATCGAGGTCAGCCCGATCGTTCCGTCGTTCGTGAGCGTGACCGGCAGCACGGCCGTTTCGCCCGGCTCGAGGACGCCGTTGCCGTGGCCCGGCCCCCCGGAGGCGCACACGTCGTTGATCGTCACCCCCGCGGGCGTCGCGTGGTAGTAGGCCGGCCCGCCCTGGCCGCAGTTGCTGGCGGCCGACACGCAGAACCCGTCGGCGGCGACCGCCTCGACGTAGTACGAGTAGGTCGTCCCCTGCGTGACGTTCGTGTCGGTGGCGCTGGTGCCGGCCGTGGAGGCCGATCTCGAACCACTGCCCCTGACAGCCGGTGGTCGACCGGAAGACGCGGTACGAGCTCGCCCCGCCCACCGGGGTCCAGCTCAGGTCGACCGCCAGGTTGGCCGGGCTGACCGTGAGCGCGGGAGCGGAGGCGAAGCAGGGGGCGACCGGCACCGCCATCGCCGCGAGCGTCGCCATGCCGGTCCGGGCGATGTTGTAGGAGTAGGGGAGCTTCACGTTGCTGGCCGCCTGGTCGTTCGACCAGAGGTCGTTCACGGTGTGGTACGAGGGGTTGGGGTCCGAGCCGACGCAGCCGCCCGGCAGGTTGTCGTTGAAGTAGTTCTCCGCGATCTCGATCGCGCCGACGTTCACGTTCCAGAACGAGGCATGGTCGGATCGGTTGGTGGCGGTGGAGGTCTCGAAGTCGTGGGTGAGGCCGAGCCCGTAGGACGCGATGCTGTCCTTGAAGCAGTTCCCGACGTCCTGGGACTGGCTGAGGGTCCCCGCGTGGATCTCGAAGCAGTTGTCGCCGTTGCCGTCGTACCCGAACATGTCGAGGTTCACGACGCCGAGGTAGCCGGTCATCGAGTGGTCGGCCACGTAGGCCGCGCTGCCGTACAGGCCCTGCTCCTCGCCCGTGAAGAAGATCACCTTGACGGTGCGCTGCCAGCGGTACTGGCGGAACAGGCGGAGCACCTCGAGCAGCGTGGCCGCGCCCGAGCCGTTGTCGTTGGCGCCCGGGGCGAGGGTCGTCGCGGAGCCGCTGGTCGAATCGAGGTGGCCGGTCATCAGGACGACCTCGCCGGGGGAGGTCTGGCCGGGAATCGTGAGAACCAGGTTCTTCCAGGTCCCGCTGGTCCCCGTGAAGGAGTCCTCCTCGATGTTCCCCGCGGGGTAGTGCCACGCCTGCGCCTGCGACAGCGCGTAGTCGTACCCCTTCGCGATGGTGTTGGGGGCGGTGAACATGGTGGGGGAGTTGCGCGTCTTGATCGTGTAGGTGGTCCCGCCGATCACCACGCTCTCGAAGCCCGAGACCTTCTTGATCCAGTGGGTCCACTGGGCCTGGCTGGTCTGGCCGAGCAGCGAGCCGACCGTCGCGTTGTAGGAGCAGGTGAACGGCACGAACGTCTCGACCGGCCGCTTCCATCCCCGGGAGATCCGCGGGACGCGCACGGCGTGGAACCCTTCGCTCATCCAGCTCTCGGCGGCGTCCGGGTCCATCGCGACGACGATCTCCCGCCCCTTCTGAAGAGCACCCTGGCGCTCCACTCGCGCGGCATCTCGCCGTCCTCGTGAATCTCGAACAGGAACAGCTCCTGGCGCTCGTCGAGCCAGGGGAGGATGACGTCGAAGGGGATCCCGAGGCCCGCGGCGAGCTGCTGCTGTTTCAGGTCCCAGTCGCCGAGGACGAAGGTCGACCCCTTCCAGATCACGGGGACGTCCGCGGCGATCAGCTTGTCCTGATCGGCGGGGTCGATGACGACGAGGTCGTGCCGGTCGAGGGGCCCCGCCTCCCCGCGCGCGGGCGAGGCCGCGTGCGCCAGGAGGGCGAAGCAGAGGACGGCGAGCAGGACGGCGGGACTTCAGGACGTCAGCAGCGCGCATGCATGGGCTCCGTGAATCGAGGCGAATCCTGTCGTGGGAAGGCCCCCGGGCCGCCGCGGGAGCGGGCCGGATCCGGCGCGAACTTCGGGCGCCCTGCCTTCATCCGGGCGCCACGATCAGGAGTCTGGGCGATAGCCGATCCTCCGCGTCTCCCCTCCCTGAGGCCTTGAAAATATACGCGGAAACCCGCTCCCGCGCCCGCGTTTTCGGCCCGGCGGCCGTCGGCCCCGGGGAGACCGTGCCGGGGTGAGCCCCGTTCCCCGGCGCCCGTCCGGGGCTGAGCCCATCCGGCCCGGAGACGCCGTGGCCCGGACGCCCGGCCGGTCCGAGTCGCCATCCGTCTGGGCGTCGTGACAGAGCGCCGGGCCGCGCGCAGGCGGAATCCCCGGGCGGCCTACTCGTGCCGGAGGGCGTCGATCGGGTTCAGCCGCGCGGCCCGCCGGGCGGGATAGATGCCGAAGATCAGGCCGATCGAGGCCGCGAAGCTGAACGCGAGCAGCACGTTCTCCGGGGCGACGACCGTTTCCCACTGGGCGAAGCGGGTGACCGCCCGGGAGGCGGCGATCCCCAGCAGGATGCCGATCCCCCCGCCCAGGAGCGAGAGGACGATCGACTCGACCAGGAACTGGGTGAGGATGTCGCGCGCGCGCGCGCCCAGGGAGCGGCGGATGCCGATCTCCCGGGTCCTCTCGGTGACCGACACCAGCATGATGTTCATGATCCCGATCCCGCCGACGAGCAGCGAGATCGACGCGATCGAGCCGAGCAGCATCGTGAACACGCCCGAGGCCTGCTGCGCCGCGGCCGAGATGTCGGCGAGGTTGCGCACCGTCACGTCGTCGTCCTGCCCCGGGCCGATCCGGTGCCGCTGGCGGATGAGAGCCGCGATCTGGCTCTGGGCCCGCGTCGTGTCCTCGCCGGAGGTGGCCGAGATCAGGATCGTGCCGAGGGACGTGGACCCCATGAGCTTCTTCTGGACGGTCGTGTAGGGCGCCACGATGCAGTCGTCCTGGTCCTCGCCCATCGCCGACTGTCCCTTGGGCGCGAGGGTCCCGACGACGCGGAACGGGATCTTCTTGATCCGCACGGTCTGCCCGATCGGGTTGTCCGAGCCGAAGAGCTTGTCGGCGGTCGTCGCTCCGAGGATGCACACGTTCGCGGCCGCGGTGACGTCCAGTTCGCTGAACCACTCGCCCGCGGACAGGGCTCCAGTCGCGGATCGACTGGTACTCGGGCGTCGTCCCGTAGATCGCCGTGGCCCAGTTCTGGGTCGGGCTGACGACCTGGGTGACCGTCCTCACCGACGGCGCCGCGAGCGCCACCGCCGTGCACTCGCTGCGGATCGCCTCCATGTCCGCCTCGGTCAGCCGCGAGGAGCCTCCCCAGCCGGTCCGCACGCCTCCCTGCGTCACGGAGCCGGGGAAGACGATCAGCATGTTGCTGCCCATGCTGGCGATCTGCTTCTGGATCGAGCTCTCGGCCCCCTTGCCGACGGCGAGCATGGCGATCACCGCGGCGACGCCGATGATGATGCCGAGGGCGGTGAGGCGTGGAGCGCATGAGGTTGCGCCTCAGCGCCTTCAACGCAACGATGGAGATCTCGCCGAAATCGACCATGATTCACCCCGAAGCGGCCGCGCCCGGCAGCAGGCTGCGCCGCGCCACCGGACCATGATAGCAACCTCCCGCCCGCGCCGCCGATGGAGCCGGCCCCGGACCCCTCACGGCGCGGCGGCCGGCAGGGCCGCTCTCCCGCGCGTGGAGCCCGGCGTCACGAACGGGAGCACCGCGAGGCAGAGCAGGCCGCCGATCGCGTCGAGCACGAGCGTGGCGGGATACCCCCACCGCTCGATCGCGAGTCCCTGCCACCGGGCCGAGTACCAGATCACCACGTTGAGCAGCGCCATGTAGGCCGTGAACTGCGTGGCGGCGACCGCCGGCGTCGTGATGTCCATGAACAGCGCGGTCCGGGTGCCGTACATCAGGCCGTTGAAGAGCGCGTAGGCGAGCGAGGCGGCCCAGAACACCGCGATCAGGCCGTGCGGGGCCCCCGGGCGGCCGGCGGCGCCCGGGTCCAGGGGGGCCACCCACCCCTGGCGCTGCAGCGCCGCGGCGAGCCAGAGCGTCGGGGCCGACATCGCGACCGTGTACAGGGTCAGCATCCGGCGCCGGCCGAACCGGTCGGAAAGGAGCCCGCCGAGCACGCACGCCCCGGCGGCGACGATCGTGGACCAGAGGCTCAGCCACCCGATCTGGCTGTTGGTCATCCCGAGCTCGACGGAGAGGTTCGACTGCAGGGCGAGGCTCAGCGAGCAGGCGCCGGCGGGCAGGATCGCGAACAGGACCCCGAAGAAGGCCCCCCGGCTCCCGGTGAAGGCGCGCAGGGAGTCGCCGACGAACCGCGCCATCTCCCGGCCGGCGGCCGCCAGGGGCGGGCCGGGCGCGCGCGCCGCGGGCTCGGACTTCGGCTCGCGCAGCGGGAGGGCAACGGCGAGGGTGATCGAGAGGATCCACGCCCCGACGAAAAAGAACGTGGCCTTGAAGCTGACGATGCCCGTCAGGAACAGGACGCCCGAGCCCCCGACCGCCTGCCCGAGGTAGGCCCCCGCGAACATCAGCCCGTTCGCCGTCCCGCGCTCCTGCTCGGGCAGCACGCCGCAGGCCAGGGCGTCGATGGCGACGTCCTGCGTCGCCCCGAACACGTTGTGCAGGAGGACGAGGAAGGTGAACAGCCGCAGCTGCGCGGAGAACGAGACCGGCAGCGCGGCGAGCAGGGTCAGGACCATCATGACCTGCGCGAGGACGATCCACATCCGGCGCCGGCCGAAGCGGTCCCAGGAGAGCACGTCCACGATCGGGCCGAGGACCCACTTGAAGGCCCAGGGAAGGTACAGGGAACCGACGAAGGTCCCCACAGCGGCGGGGCTCACCCCCTGCCGGCGCATCTCCGTCGCCACGGCCGTGGCCGTGAAGCCGAGAGGGATCCCTTCCGTGAGGTAGAGGAAGAAGAACGCGGTCAGCCGCCCCGCCCTGGTGCGGAGCAGGTCCGGCCCGCGCACGCCTAGAACATCCGGCCCATGCCGGGGCGCTGGGTCCGGGCCTGCGCGGCGGCCGCGGCGGCCGTGAGCTCGGTGATCACCGGGTCTCCGTCCTTGAGCTCACCCGAGACGATCTCGGTGGAGGAGCCGTCGGTGATGCCGAGCGTGACCGGGACCCGCCGGGGCTTGCCGTCAGCGAGAATCCAGACCGAGGGCCCCATCCTCCCGGCGCCGCCCGACCATCCGCCCCCGCCCGGGCGCATGCCTCCGCCGGGCGCCCCGCCCTGCGCGGCCGACCTGGCCGACCCGGCTGCAGGAGTCCCGCTCCCCGCCGCGGAGGCGCCTCCCGGGGGAGCCCCGCCGCCCGGGGTCTCCGACGGGGCACCGGCCCCGGGGCCGCCGGCCCTGCGCCGGCCGCTGCTTCCCGCCTCCGTGCCCGCCCCCTGCGAGCCCTCGCGCCTGCCGCCCCGCCCGCTCCACCCGGACCGCGCGCCCGGGGCGGATTCGGTTCCCGGCGCGCCCCCCGTGGCGGCCGCGCGGCCCGCTTCGCCTCCCGTCGCGGCGCCGGGCGCCTGAGGCTGGCCTGCTCCGCTTCCCGGGAGCCCGCCGCGGCGGGCTGGCCCGTTGCGCCTCCCGTCGAGGGGCCGGTCGTCGGCGCCTGGCCGGCATTGCTCCCCGCAGCCCCCCCTGCCGGGGGCTGGCTGGCTCCGCCTCCGGCAGCGGCTCCGGAGGCCTTCTCGGTCAGGTACTTCTCCGGAGGCTTGAACCGCAGGGCCGAGTTCGAGACGAGCAGGACGTCGTCGCGGCGGGCGACCACGACCGAGATGTTCGCGGTCATGCCGGGCTTCAGCCGCAGGTCGTCGTTGTTCACGCTGATGATCGCCTCGTAGGTCACGACGTTCTGGATCGTGGTCGGCGAGTTGCGGATCTCGGCGATGGTCCCGCGGAACCGCTCCTGCGGGTAGGCGTCCACGGTGAAGGTTGCGTCCTGCCCGAGCTGCAGGCGGCCGATGTCCGATTCGGCGACGTTCATGTGGACCTGCATCTTGCGCAGGTCCTGGGCGATCGAGAAGAGCGTCGGCGCCTGCAGCGAGGCCGCGACCGTCTGGCCCACGTCCACGTTGCGCGAGATCACGATCCCGTCCACGGGGGAGAGGATCGTGGCGTGGTCGAGGTTGACCTGGGAGATCCGCAGGGAGGCCTTTGCCTGCTCGACCGCCGCCAGGGCGGTCTTGACGGAGGCCGCCGCGGCCGCCGAGGCGGACTCGGCGGCGTCGAAGTCGGAGTCGGGGATCAGGGCCTGGGCCTTGAGGTTCTCGGCGCGCTCGAAGGCGCGCCGCGCGTTATCGGCCTCGACGCGGGCCCGCTCGAGGTTCGCCTGGGTCGACGCGAGGTTCGCGCGATCGCGGCTGACCTGGGCCTCGAGGTTGGACGAGTCGAGCCGCGCGATCACCTGGTCCTTGCGCACGACCGAGTTGAAGTCAGCGTAGAGCGCCGACAGCTGGCCGGAGATCTGGCTCCCGACCTGGACCGTGATGACGGGGTTCACCGTTCCCGTGGCGGCGACGGCCGAGGAGATCGGGCCGCGCCTCGCGGGGACCGTGAGGAATACTTCGGCCTCGGTGCCGTTCGACAGCAGCCTCCAGCCCGCGATGCCGGCTCCGGCGACCAGGACACCACCGACGATCCAGCGGCCGACTCTCATGGCGTCTCCAGGAGGGACTGCCCCTCAGAACGCGAACGCGTACCCGAGGATCACCTCGAAGTTCGGCGCTCCGTCCGTGAGGCCGAGCGAGGCTGCGCCCCGGAGGCGCGAGTGCTTCAGGCCGAGGAACTGGGCCCCCGCCGTCACGCGGAAGTCCGAGCTGGCCCCGGCGTAGCGCTCCGAATCGGCGGTGAGCTCGCCCGAGAAGGCCCAGTCCTTGTAAGGCTGCCACATGTACCCGGCGGCCAGCGAGATGGAGGTCTTCCCGTCCAGCTCCTGGTTCAGGACCGTGGCATCGTGATTGAACCTCATCGTCACGTTCCCGTCGAAGTACCCCGAGCCCGCCTTCACCCGCGTGCCGCCGAAGATCGCCCAGTCCACCTCGCCCGTGCCGAGCCCCTTGTCCTCGGAGCCGGTGGGGAGCGTCACGAAGAGCCCGGCCGCGGCGGCGACGGGGCCGTCCAGGAACCGGTACTTGCCCCAGACCGTGATGTCGCCGATCCCGGAATCCCCCGAGAAGGTGTCGCCGGGGGAGACCTCGATGTCGTTGTTCATGCTGTAGTCGATCCACGAGAACGTGCCGCCGACCTCGAGGTTCTTGAGGGGGCTCAGCGCGATCGTGGGCGTGAGGAGATACCCGTCCGCCGACTCGACGGGGGGAACGGCGCCGTTCTGGTAGCGGAACTCGAGGCCGTACCACTGTTTCTCGACGATGTCGGCCTCGGGAATGAACGACTGGAACGAGCGCAGGTTCGGCGTCGGAGCCGGGGCCGCGGCGGGCGGAGGGGCCGTCTGCGCGAAAGCGCCCGGTCCAGGCAGGGCGGCGAGAGCGAGTGAAACGGCGCAGAGAAGAACGGCAAGCCTGTTCATCAGTGGGATCTCCTGTGGTCGGAACGGATTTGGCCGCGCCATTGTTGCGGCCGGCGGGCCGGCTGTCAAGGAGACGCAACGCCGGAAGCGGCCGCTGGAGCTCCCGGACAGGTTTTGCGGAGGATCGACGGGCCTCGGGGAGCAAGCCGGAGTATCTTATCCGGGTGAACCCGCACGCCAGGGGGCCCGCAGCGGCCTCCCGGCGCAGGAGGAACGGGACGTGACCAGCAGGACCGGACGACCGTCGCGGATCGGGCTCCTCGCGATCGCCTGCGCGCTGCTCGCGCCCCCCCTCGCGGCCGCGGAGCTCGCCCCGGCTTCGATCACGGGGTCGGGCGCTGCCGCCATCGGCGCCTGGTCGGCCCGGACGGTCTCCGTCGCCGTGACGGTCGATCGCGACAGCGCGACGCTGGCCGCCTTCACGCTCAAGGACCGTCCGTTCCGCAGGTCCCTCGACCTGCCCGAGCGCCCGCGCCGGCGCGGCGCCGGGCGGCGCGGTGCAGCTCGAAGTCGCCCTGCTCGGCCCCGGGGGCGAGCGCGTCACCGCAGCGGCTGGAGATCGCCGGCCTGTGCCTCGATCATCCGGCGGGGGATGCCCCGCACATCACCGGGGACCGGGTGCGGGTCCACAGGGACACCCTGATCGTCGAGCTCCCCGAGCTCGAGGGGTTCGACCGCATCGAGGTCGCGAGGTACGCGGCGGGCGCGGGCTTCGCGGCGCGGGTGCCGCTCGGCTCGTTCGCCCTGGCCCCCGACCGCTTCACCCCGGCCGGCGGGAGCCACTCCTGGTCCGACCTCGCCTTCGCGTCGGACGCGACTGCGGCCTCGGCCGCGCCGGCCGCGCTGACGCCGGGCACCGTCCACTGGCCGGAGGAGTACGGCGACACGGTCCCCTACCTGATCTACGGCAAGGACGACGTGGACAAGCGGATCAACATCGTGATCGTGCCGGACGGGTACACCTACGCGCAGAAGGCGACGATGATCTCCCACGCGCAGTCGCTCGTGAACTACTTCCGGACGAAGACGCCCTTCAAGGAGCACGATCCGTTCGTGAACTACATCCTGGTGTTCGCCTACTCGACCGAGAGCGGCACCGACCAGTGCGACTGCTCGATCGTCAAGGACACCGCGATGAACACGCGGTTCCCGCTCATCACCGCAAGCTGCGGGAACTCAGGACAACCGCTGCCTCTACTACGGCAGCGGCAACGGGGGGCCGAACTGCGACCCGAACGTGTCGGACGACGAACATCGCGGCCGCCGAGCTTCGCGCCCCCGCGCGCGACACCACCCTCGTCATGGTGAACACGACCCGGTACGGCGGGCTGCGGGGGTTACCGGGCCGTGTACTCGGCGGGCAACGGCTCCGCGACCGAGGTCGCGGTCCACGAGCTGGGGCACTCCCTCGCGAACCTCGCCGACGAGTACTCCTACGACGCGGGATGCGGCTGGTACGCGGGCGAAATCAACACCTCGATCGATTCGGTGAACGGCGCCTGGCCGGAGTGGGTCCCGACGATCGGGTCGCCCGTGCAGGGGGCCGAGTACTACCAGCAGTGCCTGTACCGCCCCCAGGCGAACTGCGACATGCGCGCGCTCAGCCTGCCGTTCTGCGCCGTCTGCAACCAGCAGTGGGCGCTGACCTTCTTCTCGCACCCGCACGTCGCTCCGACCGCGCCGATCGAGTCGGCGAGCCCCCCTTCGCCGGTCGCGGCGCAGGCCGGCGCCCCGGTCGCCTTCTCCCTCGTGACGCGGCTCGGCATCTCGGGCGCGACGAACGGCTTCGACTGGATCCTCACGGGCCCCGGCTACCCGGTCCCCACGAGCGTCTACACCGCCGGGCCCGCCTACACGCGCTCCTTCACGCTGCCGGGCACCTACGACCTCTCCGGCGACCGTCACGGCCGACACGAACTTCATCAAGCCCGACCGCTACGGCGCCAACATGGACTCGGTCTACTGGTCGGTCCATGTCCAGGCCGGTTCCCGAGGTCTCCCCGGGCTCCGTGAACGGCCTCAGGGTCTCGAAGGGGGCCGCGGGCGTGACCGTCCGGTTCGAGGATGTCGGCTCGGCGCACTACAACCTCTATGTCTCCAGCCATCCCTCCACCGCGCCGTTCGCCGTCACCGACCCGCAGACGGGCAAGCGCTCCTGCGCCCTCGCGGGAGCCGCGCCCGTGGGAGGGGGGATGCTCGAGGTGGCCGGCTACGATCTGGACGCCGGGATCACCGGGCCGAAGAACATCCTGTTCTTCCTCGTGACCGCCGACAACGGCCCCCAGACCGAGGGCTCGCTCGGGAAGAGCTCCGCGCTCATCGAGCGGACGGCCGATTCCTACTGCGCCCGCTAGTGTTTTCCCACACGTTGTTCGCGACTCATGCGTGCTGAGAGGCGTGGCGCCATTGAGTCCCCTCGTGTGGACGGCTGCGATTGTAATACCGGATCCACCGACCCAAGGCCATGGTACGGAGTCTGGACGTGAGATAGGGCCTCAGATAGGCCCATTCCCTGATCAGCGTCTGGATGAACCGTTCGGCCTTGCCGTTGGTCCGTGGCCGGTAGGGTCGGGTTCTGAGGTGACGGATCCGAAGACGCTGGCAGGCGGCCCGCAAGACGCGTGAGACGTAGGGGCTGCCGTTGTCGGTCATCACGCCACGCACGCGGATCCCCAGCGTCCGGTACCAGGCTGTAGCGCGATCCAGGAAGCCCACGGCCGTCAGCGCCTGCTCGTTGGGGAGCACTTCGACGTAGGCCAGCCGGTGTTGTCGTCCACGCACACGTGAACGAACTCCCAGCCCACACCCCGGCAGCGTGTCGCGCGATCGCCGTGGATGCCATGCCCCACCCGTCCTCCCATCTTGCCCAGCTTCTTCACGTCAATATGCAGCAACTCTCCCTGCCGACGACTCTGATAACGTTCTCGGGGCGGGCTCGGCGGCTTCGGCAGGGCGAGCCTGCGCAGGGCGCGCTGGATCCATGTGGCCGGTCCGGTCCGGGCCGGCCCTGATCCGGTCGAGCCGTTCGCGGCGAGCGATCAGCGTCCGGGCTAGGACCGCTGCGTGCCGCGGCGCCCCGCGAGCCACTCGAGCCATTCCTCGAGGACGATGAGCGTCCACAGGGCGCGGGCGTGATCGGCGCGCGCGCCGCAATGCTCGTGCAGGACCTCGAGAGCGGCGTCGGTGCGGATCCCGATCGAGGCGAGCCGCGGCGAGGCGAGCCTCCCGCGGGCCCAATCCTTCAGCGGACCGCGCAGCCAGGCCGCCAGCGGGACCGAGAGGCCCCGCTTGCGACGGTTCACGATGGAGGAGGGGAGGTAGCCGAGCGCGTACGCCTTCAGGAAGATCTTGGTCTTCAGGCCCCGGACCCTGCTCGAGGCCGGCAGCGTCGCGGCGAACTCCATCACGTCCCGATCCAGGAACGGGGCGCGCAGCTCGAGCCCCGAGCCCATGCCGGCGCGGTCGGCCTTCGTCAGGAGCCCCTCCGCGAGGGAGGTCTCCAGGTCGTGCAGCTGGACCAGGTCGAGAAGCCGCGCGGCGGCCCCTTCCCCCGGGCGGGAGCCCGTCGAGGGGCCGCTCCCGGGCGCGGCCGGCGCGAGCGCGTCGCCCGCCCCGGCCCACAGCCGCGCGAGCAGCGCCGGAGGAATGCTCGAGGTCCACGCGCGGTGCCGCTCCATCCCGTCCAGGTCGGCCCCGTCGACGAACTTCTTGAGGAGGTAGGAGACCGTGACCTTCCTGTCGCTGACCGGCCACGCGCGCACGAGGCGGGCGAAGGCGGCGCGCAGGAGGCGCGGCAGCCGCGCGTACCGCTCGCAGAGCAGCGCGCCGATGTAGGTCGGGTATCCCCCGAACAGCTCGTCGGCCCCTTCCCCGACCAGGACGACCTTCACGTCCTCGGCCGCGCGCCGCGCCAGGAGCGAGGCGGGGACCCAGGCGGGATCGGCGAGCGGCTCGCCCGACTGGCCGATCAGGCGGGCGATCCCCTCCGGGAAATCGCCGGCCCCGACCCAGACGTCGGCGGAATCGCAGCCGAGCAGCCGGGCCACCTGCGAGGCGGCGTCCCCCTCGTCGTAGGAATGCTCGCGGAAGCGCACCGTGTAGGCGCGCAGGGGCTCGCCGCGCTCGCGGCGCGCGACCGCCGCGACGAGCGAGGAGTCGATTCCCCCGCTGAGGAAGACCCCGCACGGCACCTCCACGTCGCTCTGCGAGCGGACCGCGCTGCGGAAGACGGCGTCGAACCGCTCGAGCGACGGGACTTCCCCCGTCGCCCCCGCGACCGGGAACCGCCAGTACCTCTCGTGCTTCGTTCCCCCGGGGCCGATCGTGATCCGCTCTCCGGGCCGCACGCGGCGCACCTCGGCGAAGGCCGTCATCGGGGCGGCGAAACAGCCGAAGCGCAGGTAGTGACCGATCGCGGGCAGGTCGGGCGTCAGCGGCTGGTCGGGGTCGGAGACGAGGGCCGCCACCTCGGACGCGAAGCGGACCGTGCCCCCGGTCCGGGAGTAGAAGAGCGGGCGCTCGCCGGCGCGGTCCCGGGCGAGCAGGAGCGCTCTCTCCCGCGGATCCCACAGCGCGAGCGCGAAGGCGCCGACGAGGCGCTCGACGAACCTCTCCCCGCATTCCAGATAGAGGGCGGGAATCACCGCGATATCGGTGTCGAGGCGGATGGCGCGGCCGCGCGCTTCGAGCCAGGCGCGCAGCTCGCGATGGTTGTCGATCTCGCCGTTGCAGACGGCCAGGATGCCCGTGTCGGGGTCCGCGAGGGGCTGGGATCCCGAGTGCACGCCCCGGATGGCGAGGCGGGTCGCGCCCAGCGTCCCGTCGGCGCCGGATGCGACGCGCGTTTCGTCGGGGCCGCGGTGAGCGAGCAGGGAGAGCATCGTCCGGACCTTCGGGCCGGTCTGCGCGCCCGGAAGGGGGCGGTCGATTCCGACGAGCCCGCAGATCCCGCACACCTCAGTTCCCCTCCGCGGGGCGCAGCAGGGCGCCCCACCAGCCGGGCGCGAGCTCCTCGACGGGGGCGCCGCGCGCCGAGGCCAGGGCGGCAAGGAAGCCGCGGCCGCCGCGGTCCACCAGGAGGTAGACCGGGGCCCGGCGCGAGGCGAGCCACGCGTCCCGCTCCGCGAGGCGGACCACGGACGGGGGCCAGCTCTTCGCGCGCGCGAGGGAATAGACGGCGTAATTGCTCCTGCAGCTCGTTCCCGTCGGCGGTGATCAGGGTCAGGGTCCGCTGCAGGTAGAACGGCGCGCCCGAGGGAAAGCACTCCAGCGATGCGAGCTCCGCCCCGCGCGCGGCCCGCTCCAGGCGCAGCGCCAGGACCCGGTGCGAGCGCCCCTCGGTGTAGGCGGCGAGCCCGCCCGCCAGGACGGTCACGAGCGCGACGGGAAGGAGCAGGCACGCCGCGAAGACGAGCAGGGGATCGCGCCGCCAGCGTCCGGCAAGTCGCCAGCCCGGCGACGACGAGGAGAGCGCCGATCAGCAGCGGCACCGCCCCCGCGACCCACCGCGCGCGCGCGGGTTCGACGCCTGCCAGCCCCGCCAGGCCTCCGGGACGGCCGGCCTCGACCGCGAGCAGGGCGCATGCCGCGAGCGCGACCGCGGCCAGGGCCACGGCGCCGCGCCGCACGAGCGCGGCGGCGCGCCCGCGCGGATCGGACAGCGCGAGGCTGAAGCCGCGCCCGAGGAGCGCCCCGAGCGCGACGACGCCCGGCAGAACGTAGCCGGGATGCTTGGTCCGGGAGAGGGAGAAGAAGATGAAGACGGCCGCCGCCCAGACGGCGAAGAACCGGTCGGCGCGGGCGAGGCGGCCGCGGCTTCGCCACCAGGCGGCCACGGCTTCGGGGAGCAGGAGGCTCCAGGGGAAAAGAGCCCCCGCGAGCACCGGGAGGTAGTAGTACCAGGGGCCCCCCCGCTCGAAGACCGGCTTCGTCAGCCTGTCGAGCGACTCGCGCAGCAGGCCGTACTCGAGGAAATCCGGGTACCGGCGCACGAGCGCGAGGAACCAGGGGAGCACGAGCGCGAGGAAGACCGCCAGGTTGAGGGGATGGACGATCCGCAGGATCGCGCGGCGCTTCCCGTCGATCCAGAGGAACGCGGCGAGCACGATCGCCGGGACGATCGCGCCGACGGGCCCCTTCACGAGCGTGGCGGTCCCGGCCGCCGCCGCCCCCAGAGCGAACCACGCCGATCGCCGGCGCCCCTCGCTCTCCGAGCCGAGGTAGCCGCACAGGATCGCGGCGCACACGAAGAATGTCAGGACGATGTCGAAGATCACCGAGCGCGCGAAGACGAAGACCATGGGCGAGGACGCGACGACCATGGCGGCGAGGGAGGCGGCGGGCTCGCCGTACTCGCGCCGGCAGAAGAGCCAGACCATCCCCGTCAGGAGCAGGCCGAACAGGGCCGAGGGGAGGCGCGCCGCGGTCTCGGTGTTCCCGAGCGCCTTCAGGGAAACGGCGACGAGATCGAAGTAGAACGCGGGCTTGTCGAGGTAGGTCAGACCGTTGAACGAGGGGACGAGCCACTCCCCGGAGGCGGCCATCTCGCGGGCCACCTCGGCGTTGCGCCCCTCGTCGGGCTGAACCAGCGCCGGCCCGCCGAGGTTGGCCAGCATCATGACCAGCGCGACCGCGAGCGCGGTCAGCGCCCCGGCATTCCTGGTGACGCGGATCCGGCGGGTCATCCGCGCCATTCTATGTCAGGGAGCGGGCGGCCCCTCCATCTCCATCGAGGGCGCGGGCTCGGCCGGGTAGAGCGGCGCGTCCATGCGCATGTAGCCGAGGGGGCACCCCGACGACGCCGGTGTCGGCGTCCTTGACCGTGATCGTGACATCCTGGTTGCGGGGGAGCATCGCCTTCAGCGCCGCGCCCTTGAGGGCGACCACCTTGGTGGCGCTGACGAACTTCGTGGCCGGGACGGGCTGGCCGTCGATCAGGACGATCGGGTGGACGGGAAACCCGGAGCCGACGATCACGAGGCGCAGCGGCGCGGTCAGCTTCTTCACCTTGGTGATGGCCGAGACCGCCGTGTCGCGCGCGCTGATCGGAACCGCGATGTCGTCCACCGAGCCGTCGGCGTCGGTCGCCTGGAGCTGAGCCGTGTACTCGCCGGCGGCGGCATACGCGTGCAGCGGGCTCTGCTCGGTGGAGCCCGAGGAGTCGCCGAAATCCCACTGGAACTGGTAGGGAGAATGCCCGCCCGTGGCTCCTCCCGTGAAGGCCACCTGGAGGGGAGCCGCGCCGCAGGCCGGGCTGGCCGTGGCGCGCGCCTGCAGGGGCACGGGGCCCGAGACGTTCACGGTCCCGGTCATCGAGGACTTGTGGATGCGTGCAGAAGTAGGGATAGCTGCCGGCGGCATTGAAGGTGTGGGTGAACTCCCCGCTCGAGCGGATCCCGGAATCCCACCGGCCGTCCGGCGTGCAGCTGGCGCCCGAGCAGGTGCCCGAGGTCGTCGAGTGGGTCCCCGAGACCCAGACCCACTTCACGGTGTCCCCCAGGGCGATGTTCACCGTGGGCGGCTCGAACGACAGCGCCTGGATGTTGACCGTCTTCGTGACGGCCCCGGCGGGGCGCAGGGCCCCCGCCTGGCAGAGGAAGAAGATCAGGCCGGCGCCGAGGCCGGCCCGCAGGATCGCCGATCCGGCTCGGGCGAGCGAGGCCAGGCATTCGAGGGTGCGGGAGCTCGGGCACGCGTCGTTTTTCCCATGGTTTCCTCCTGCCGCCGCCGCGCGGGCGGGTGAATTTCACCGTACCACGGGATCGTGGATATTGCATGTCCTCGATTGCCCGGTGGGTGCCAGCGATGGGGGACTGGGGGCCCCGGTAGGGGGAGCCGGAGCGATCAGTGTGGGGCTGGACGCGAGCGGGGGAGTGGTCCCGGGGTCCGGAGGGGCCTCGGGGGCAGAAGGGGAGGGTGGGTGGCGGGGGGGCGCGCGGCGGAAGGGGGCGCGAGCGGGGGAGGGCGGCGCGAGAGGCGGAAGGGGGAGGGAGAGCCAGGCTCCCCCTCCCCGCCCGGACTAGGACTTTCCGAACTTGATGATCGCGCCGTACAGCCTGACGCCCGAGCTCAGGCAGGTGGTGAGCTGGTAGGCGTAGGCGGGCGTGATCGACTTGCTGCTCAACGTGATGACGAGGGGCACGGGATCGACCGAGTCAACGGTGAACGCCTCACCCAGCATCTCCGGGGTCCCCGTCGCGAGGTTGATCCGGTAGAAGTCGAACCACTGCGATTCGCTCGCGTTGGTGTCCTCGACGTAGAGCGTGACGCTCTTGATGGTGGTCGCGCCCGCCGGGAAGTGAATCGGCGCCAGCAGGCAGGTCCCGCCGGTGCTGCTCGCGGATTCCGTGATGTAGCCGCCGGAGAAGCTCATGAAGTAGCCTCCGGGCTCGTACCCGTCGCTCGAGAACGCCGCGGGGGGAAGGATGACCTGGTTTCCCATGGCCAGACCTTCGACGCGAAGCGGGCTCTGGGAAGCGACGGCTTCCTGCCGGACGGTGTTCGGGTTCGCCGCCCAGGCGGCCGACATGCAAAGCGCGAGGGCGATGGCGACGACGACGGAGCTGCGCAGGATTCTCGACTTGCTCATGTTCGTGGTGTCCTCCGGAAAGGTCCCATTGTGGGGTACTTGGCCAGGATGCCCGGGCGGCTGTCAGGCTCCGCCGCGCAAAAGGCACCCCCTAGAACATAGGTCCCGGGGCGGCGCGAGGCGACCCTCCTTTGCCCGGGGGCCGGGGCCGGGTGGAAGGGCCGTGCGAAGGCACCGGGGGTGGCGTGTGCCGGGCCCGAGCGCCGATCGCGGGCGCCGGGGGGTGAGTATGGCCGCGGATGAATAGAATGGAGCCCGCATGGGCGCCGGGGAGGGAATCCGAAGATGACCGGACCGCCGGGCACGGAGGGGCCCGCGCTCCCGCGGCGCGTGCGGGCGGCGCTCGAGCTCGCGCGGGAGCCCGGGCTCCGCGTGGGGGCCGGCCCGCCCGGCCCCGCGGCTCCTCCGCGCCGCGCGGTCGCGATCGGTGACCCCCAGGCCCCCATCGAGAAGTTCCTGCGGATCCTCGATCGCCACGGCCTGCTCGGGGAGGACGGCCGGCTGGAGGACGGCGTCTCCGTGCTCTCGGCCGGAGATCACTTCGACTACCAGGACGAACGCGCCGACCCGCGCTCGCGGCCGAGGAGGGGTGGCTTCTCCTGCGCTGGCTGGCGGCGCATCCGCCCGGCCAGGCGATCCTCCTCGCGGGGAATCACGATCTGGCGCGCGTCATGGAGCTGTATCGCACGACGGACGCCGGGTTCGCCCGGGCGCGCCGGCTCGCCCGCGAGATCCAGGAGCGGGAGGCAGGAACAGGCACGGAGCTGCTGCGCCTGTTTCAGGAGGAGTTCCCGGACATCCCCACGCCAGGGGTCGCCGTGCGGGATTTCGCCTCGTTCACGGAGCGTCAACGGGAGCTCGTGAGGTCACTCCTCGTCGGCGGCCGGTTCCGCCTCGCGCACGCGGGCCGGATCGTGACCGGCGACGGCCCGCCGCGCGAGCTTCTGCTCACGCATGCATCGGTGACCGGCCGGGACCTGCGCCTGCTCGGATTGGCCGGGGAGCGGTCCCCGGCGGCGATCGCCGGACGCCTGAATGACCTGCTGGATTCGGCTGTCCAACGGGTCGGCGAGCGATGGCGGCGCGGGGAGAGCGCCCCCCTCGACCTGGGGCCGCTCTACCTTCCCGGGGGACTCGCCACGGGGCTGGGCCGTGGGATCGGCCTGGAGGGGGGCGGGCTTCTCTACCAGAGACCCTCGGACCCGGAAGGAGGCGCGAGCCGCGGGCGCGGAGGAGTTCCTCGAGCCGGCCCCGCGCCGCTACGATCCCCGCACACTCCCCCTTGGCCTGCTGCAGGCGGCTGGCCACTTCGGGCATCGCAAATGCCTGGCCGAGCTCGAGCAGTGGGCCTCCCCCTCGGCCCGCGCCGTGGCGCGGGGCGGCCTGCGGACCCTCAGGACCGACGGCCGGCAGGTGGTCTACGACCAGGGGATTCACCCCGTCCCGGCGGGCGAGGCCGGGCTCTACATGATCGACGCGGAGATGAACAAGTGTGCCCGCGGAAGGGTACCCGGTCCTGGAGCTGCAGGGCTGGCTGGACTGCTGAAGCGGGAAGAGGAGGAGCCGCCGTGAGGTGAGGCCGGCCGGGGGGCCCCCCGGCCGGCCCCGGCATCCTCAGGCGTGGACCAGGCTGGCGAAGCTCGCCGGCTGGCCACTTTCCGGTACAGGTCGACGTACTCGCGGACCTGCACGCCCCAGGAGAAGTCCTGCGCCATGGCGCTCAGGACGAGGCGCTTCCAGGCCTTGCGGTCCTTCCAGGTCACGAGCGCCGCTTCCATCGACCGCCTGCAGCGCGCCGGGCGTGAACTCCTCGAAGACGAAGCCGGTTCCCTCGCCCGTGCTCGGGTCGAACGGCATGGACGGTGTCCGCCAGGCCGCCCGTCCTGCGCACGATCGGGATTGTCCCGTACTTCATGCTGTACATCTGGTTCAGGCCGCATGGCTCGTACCGGGACGGCATGAGGAACATGTCGCTGCCCGCTTCGATCAGGTGGGCGAGCTCGTTGCTGAACCCCTTGTAGAAGCCCGACCCGCCCCGGGTGCTTGCGCCCGAGCTTCTCGAAGAACTCCTCGATCGGCGGCTCGCCCGTCCCGAGGACGGCGAGGCCGAAGTCGTGCTCCTTCAGCATCCGGGGGAGAATGTCGAAGCACAGGTCGAATCCCTTCTGCCCGCTCAGGCGCGAGACGATCCCGAGGATCGGAGCCCCGGCGGCGAGCTCGATCCCCAGCTTCTGCGCGAGCGCCTTCTTGTTCTTCCCCTTCGAGGCGAGGCTCTTTGCGGAGAACCGGGTCGGGATGTGCGGGTCGACCGAGGGGTCCCACTCGCCGTAGTCCACGCCGTTCACGATCCCGACGAGCGAGTCGCTGCGCTGGAGGAGCAGCTCGTGAAGGCCGGCGCCGTACTCCTCGGTCTGGATCTCCCGGGCATAGGTGCGGCTGACCGTGGTCAGCTCGTCGGCCCACAGGATGCCGGTCTTCAGGAAGTTGAGCTTGCCGGCGTGCATGTCCCCGCTGTGGAACAGGTGACCGCTGTCGGAAAGGGACAGGTCGTCGAGGATGCTCGAGGGGAACAGGCCCTGGTAGCCGATGTTGTGGATCGTGAGCATTGTCCGGCTGTTCTGGAACAGCCGGTCCCACGCATAGAGCGTCTTGAGGTAGAGCGGCGTGAGCGAGGCGTGCCAGTCATGGCAATGGAACACGTCGGGAGCCCATTGCATCCGCTGCGCGGATTCGATCACGGCCCGGGAGAACATCGCGAACCGGACGTGCTCGTCGGGATCCTTGGTGTACAGCTCCGCGCGGTGATACAGCTCGGGGCAGTCGATGAAGTAGACGGGCCAGCGGGAATCGGGCGGGAGCGCGCTCTTCAATGAGAAGGTGATCGTCCGGCCGCCGAGCGTCACCGGGACGTCCCGCGTGTGCTCGACGGGCTTGAAGTCGTATTTCTTCGCGTCGATCTGGGAGTAGAGCGGCGTGAACACGCGCACGTCGTGCCCGGCCGCGCTCAGAACGCGGGAGAGGGACCCCGAGACGTCGGCAAGCCCGCCGGTCTTGGAGAAAGGGTGGATCTCGGAGGTCACGAAACAGATCTTCAACGGTTTCATCGGCAATCGGCTCCTTGTTCGGGTTGCGCGCCCCGCCGGGCTCGCGCTCCGGATGGGGGGGGTGCGATCCTCGGCGACAGTGGCCGGGTCGTGAAGAGCACCGGCTTTTTCAACGGGGCGTGATTGTAGCACCAATGGCGGCGTCAGGCTCTTTCGCGGCGCCGGGCTCATCCGCGGCGGCGGCGAAGCCGGACCCGCGGCCGCGCGGTTGGACCCGCGGCGGCCGGGAGACTAGAATCTCCGCATGGGAGCCCGTCTCAGGCGCGCGTTCCTCCCGGCGTTTGTCTCCATCGCAGTCCTGGCGCTGCAGGCGGTCCCTGCCCCCGCGGAAACGAAGGCGCGCGACCTGCAGCGTGCCGCGAGTTCCTGCGACCTGGGGAACAAGGCCCTCAACGCCGGGGACGTGAAGAAGGCGCAGGAGCATTTTCAGAAGGCCCTCGAGCTGGTTCCCGCCTACCCCGACGCGCACCTCGGCCTCGGCAATGTCCTCATGAAGCAGGGCCGCTTCGCCGAGGCGCTCAAGGAGTTCGAGACCTGCCGCGATTCGTTCGGCGTGATCGGCGATGCGATCTTCGACCTCAGGGTGCAGCAGTACCAGGCCGTGCAGCACCAGCTCACGACCTACCGGGACGGGCTGAGCACGTTGCGCACCGAGCTCAACTCCGCGAAGGGCGATCCCGCCATGGTCCAGAAGGAGATCGCCGAGGTCGAGGACAGCATCGGGAAGCTCGAGGCGGTCGAGATGCCGACGAAGGGAACGGCCAAGGAGGCGCCGGGGGAGGTCTGGTTCCACATCGGCAACGCCCAGTTCCGCCTCGGCCGGATGGAGGACGCAGTCGCGTCGTGGGAGACCTGCGCGGCGAAGAGCCCGAAGTTCGCCCAGGTGCAGGTCAACCTGGCAGTGGCCTACTGGAAGAAGGGGCGCTTCGAGGATGCGAAAAAGGCCCTGGGGCGTGCCGCCGACCTCGGCTTCCCGGTGAACCCCCAGATGAAGGCCGACCTCGACAAGGCAGCGGCGGCCGCGGCCGCGACGCCGGCCCCGGCCGGAGGTTCCCCCTCGCCGGCGCCGCCCGCCCCAGGCGCCCCGTCCTCCCCGCCCCCACCCAAGCCCTGAGCCCCCGCCGGGTCCGCTGAGCGACGCCGCGCGCGGCGGGGCGTTGTCCCGTCCCGCACGGTGCGGGACGGCCAGGGGGATCCCTCCCGCCCGGCACCGCATTCCTCCCGCGTCAGGATCCTCGCGGCGGGACATTCCCCGCGGAAATAAGGAGGGGGGCGCGAACGCCCCCCTTCGGGTCCAGCAGCGCGTGCCGGCGGCTACTTTGGCGCCGGGGCTCCCGGCTTCGGTTTCGCGGGCTTCGGCTGCGCGGGCGGCTGCTCGGTCGTCGCCGGAGTCGTCGCGGGCGCGGCCTTCGCGTCCTTCGTCGTCGCAGCCGTCGAGGAGCCTCCCATCCGCTCGATCGTGAACGGAACCGACGAGGGGCGCTCCTTCTTCTCTCCGAGGCGGACCTCCTGGGTGGAGGCCCACGCGCCGTCGATCTTGAGATTGAAGGTGACGCTGCGGGTCGAGGGGCTCACGCGCACGTTGAAGCCGTCGACGCCGCCCTGGGTTCTCGCGTCGAAGCGGATCGTGGTGGCGGAGTCCTTCTTGATCAGGTCCTTCTCGTCCTTCTTCACGGCCTCGAACTGCATGAACTCCCCGTCGCACGTGACGGTCCCGGAGAAGATGGACTTCCCGCCCTTCGTGGTCCAACGGGCATGGAACCCGTCGCCGTCCTCCCAGATGAAGTACCCCTTGACCTCCCCCTCCTTGATCTCCGGGCGCCCCTTCCAGTATTCCTTCTTGGCGGCCAGGGAGACCGGGGCGAAGGCGAGCGCGGCGAGCGCGGCCACGAGCGCCGCGGACATCGCGAGTTCTCCACTTCTGCATGAGCGGTGACCTCCTTTTCTTTTTGTCTCAGCCGCGGTCACTATGCAGGAACTCGCGGCGCGATCGCAAGGTCCGCCGGGAGGGCCGTCAGACCGGCCTGCGGGCCCAGGCGATGAGATTCTCACCGTATCGGAGCGGGAGGGCCGTCGAGACGAGCAGCACCGCGAGGATGGTGGGCGCGGAGAAGATCGCGTACTGGAGGAGCCTCGGCACCCGCCTGACGTACGGGATGTCCCACAGGCCGTCTCCGAAGACCCGCTCGACCCGGAGCCCGGCCTTCCCGACGAGGGCGAGCCACTCGTCCGGAGGCAGAAGGGAGACGTGGGTCTCGTCCCGGAGGCCGAACCAGTCGGACCCCTTCAGGCGGCGCCCGGGGGAAGTGGTGTTGGGGACCGAGAAGAGGAAATAGCCCCCCGGCCGGACGAGGGCGGCGCAGCGGGCGATCGCGGCGCCCGGATCGGCGAGGTGCTCGAGGACGTAGCGCGCGACGACGACGTCGAACCCGCCGGGCGGCGAGCCCGGCCGGGAGACCGGTCTCGATGTCGCCGACGAGAACCCGCGCCCCCGGTGCGAAGGTGGCGCAGCGGGCGGCGGCGTACTCGGACACCTCGATCCCCCAGCGGTCGGCTCCGCCGCGGACCTGCCCCAGGAGGAACCCCTGCCCGCACCCCACGTCGAGCAGCGCCCGGCCCCCGCAGCGCCGGAGCAGGCGCTCGCACAGGCGGGCGTAGTAGCGGTTCGCCCACCAGGGGATGCTGAAGCGGGGCGCCGCGTCCACGCCGTAGACGTTCCTGTAATAGGAAGCGTCGAAGCGTTCCGGATCCCGATCGTCGCGCTGGCACGGCCCGTTCATCAGGAGCCCGATATGTTACCAGTTGCCGCAGGGCGGGAGCCGTTCCTTGTGGGGGTCCGCGCGCGAAGGTATCCTACGGGACCTCCGGTATGGGCTCGTTTCAGATCACGGCTCTCAAGACGGCGGACCGCGCGATCGGGGGAACCCTCTATCGCGCGCTGCTTGCTTCCGCCCGCCGCGGAGGGCGAAGCCCCGGTCCCTCGGAGCCGCTTCCTCCCGGCGGTGTCCGGAGGATCCTCGTCATCCGGCCCGGCGGCATCGGCGACGCCGTCCTCTTCTACCCGATGCTGGCCGCGCTGCGGCGGGCCTGGCCGGAGGCGGTTCTCGAGGTGCTGGCGGAGAGGCGCAACGCGGGCATTTTCCGCGCGAACGACCGCGTCGACCGGGTGCACGTCTACGACGGCGCGCTGGGGACCGAACTCGTGGGGGTCGTGCGGAGCGCCTATGACCTCGTCGTGGACACCGAGCAGTACCACTACCTGTCCGCGGTGATCGCCCACCTGGTGAAGGCGCCCGTGAAGTGCGGGTTCGACACGCGCGGGCGCGGGGGACTGTTCACGCACCGCGTGCACTACGACGACCAGACCTACGAGGTCTTCTCGTTCCTCGACCTGGCCCGGGCCGTGACCGGCCAGGAGTGCGGGTTCGACCAGGAGGCCCCGTTCTTCCCGGTCCGGGACGCGCTCCTCGAGAAGGCGAGGTCCCGCTACGGGATCGAGAAGGGGCGGGGCGCCATCGTCGTGCAGCCCGGCGCCTCCATGATCCAGAAGTGCTGGGAGCCGGCGAAGTTCCTCTCCCTCGCGCGCTGGGCCGCGGACCGGGGCTGGCGGACCATCCTCGTCGGCGGCCCCTCCGAGCAGCAGGCGGCGCGCGAGATCGCCGGGGGAGTCCCGGGCGGGCGCGCGCTCGACCTGTGCGGCCGGATTCCGCTCGAGGAGACGGCGGCGATCGTCGCCCTCTGCGACCTCTACGTCGGCAGCGACACGGGGGTGCTGCACATCGCCTACGGTGTGGGAACCCCGACGGTGCACCTGTTCGGGCCGGGGGTGCTCGAAAAGTGGGCCCCGCGCGGCTCGCGCTACCGCGCGGTGAGCAAGAAGCTGCCCTGCTCGCCCTGCATCCGGTACAACTATGTGCCCCCCTGTCCGTACGACACGGAGTGCATGAAGATGATCACGGTGGACGAGGTGATCGCCGCCGTGGCGGGCCTGACCGGCCTCTGAGCGCCGTGCCGCCCCGGGTTTGATGCTGGTATCCTCTACCTTCCATGGAACCAGGACGGACCCCCGAACCGAACAGCGCGGCGCCCCGGCGCGGCAGCAGCGGCTCCCCGGGGCGGGGTGCTCGCCGCGCTCGAACGACCCGGCCGCGGGACGATCGCGCTGATCTTCGTCGCCGTGGCCCTCTTCTCGTTCGTGATCTACGCCCGCTCGGTCGGGAACGAGTTCGTCTGGGACGATCCGATCGTGATCGGCCAGCAGCTCTCCGCCTTCCACACGGTCGGGGAGATCTTCTTCCCGCCACCCAAGATTCCCCAGTTCGGGCGCCTGTACTACCGCCCGATCATCACGCTCTCCTACGTCGTGGACCGGCAGCTCGACTACTGGTTCTGGAAGAACCAGAATTTCGCCTTCCACTTTCCCGTCGTGCTCTTCCACGCCCTCAACGCGGGGCTGGTCTTCCTCATCGGCCGGAGGCTTTTCGGGGCGGCGCGCCACGGGGTCCTGGCGGCAGCCGGGGCCGCGGTGCTCTTCGCGGCGCACCCGATCCACACCGAGTCGGTCTGCTGGATGGCGGGCCGCTCGGACACCCTCGCGGGGATCTTCCTGCTGCCGGCCTTCCTCTGCTGGCTCGCCTGGAAGCGCCGCCCCGCGGGATGGCTGTTCGCCGTCCTCGCCGCCCTGCTCTTCCTCGGCGGACTCCTGGTCAAGGAGACCGCGGTCGGGTTCCTCGGCGTGGTGCTTGTCGCGGACATCCTCGGGATCACCGGCGCCCTGCCGGATGAGGGGCGGGGGGGCCTGCCGGGGGCTCCGGCGATCCGGTCAGGGGAGTGGAACACCGCAGGGCGCCGGCGAAAGGGGAGATCGAAGGGGAAGCCGCTCACGAGGGGAAGCGGGGCCCAGGCCCCTTCCTCGTCGCCCGGTGCCGGCGGCTTCGCTCTGCTGAAGGGCTGGGCCCTGCTGCTCGGCGCCGCGCTCGTCTACTACGCCATGCGCTCGAGCGCCCTCGCGGTGGAACCGGGACGGCTCGTCGCGCAGCAGTCCGATCCCGTGACGACCCTCCTCAACGTCCTGCGCGCCGTCGGGTTCTACCTCTCGAAGATCTTCTTCCCGGTGAACCTCGACGCCTACATTCCCGTGATCCCGCGCCCGGGCCTGATGCTGGCCGTCGGCGCGCTCGGCCTCGCCGCCTCGCTCGCCGCCGGGTGGCTCGCGTGGCGGCGGGCGGAGAAGACGATCCTCTTCCTGGGGACCTGGTTCTTCGGCGCGCTCGCTCCCTCGCTCGCGATCGCGGTCTACGCGATCTCCGAGGCGCCCGTGGCCGAGCGGTACCTGTACCTTCCGTCCGTGGCCTTCTGCCTGCTGGCGGCCTGGGTGGTCATCGTGAAGCTGCCGGCCCTCGTGCCCGGGGCCGGAGGCGCCGCGGTCCTCGCGGCGGGGGCGTTCGTTCTCGCCGTCGGGCTCGCGTACGCCGCCGGCACGGTGCAGCGCGGCAAGGTCTGGGCGTCGGACCTGGTGTTCTGGGAGGACGGCGTTGCGAAGTCGCCGAACGAGGGGCTCGCGCACCTCCATCTGGGCCTCGCCAACGCGAACCTCGGCCGCGACAGGGAGGCGGAGAAGGAGTACCTCAAGGCGATCGACCCGGGCGTGGACTACGACGCCGAGGGGCGCTCGATCGCCCTGAACAACCTGGGCATGCTCTACATGAACGAGCAGGACTTCGACAAGGCGGACGAGTTCTTCGACCGGTCGATCCGGATGCGCCCGGACTACCCGACCCCCTACTACGGCATGGGCGTCACCGCACTCCGCCGCGGCGAGCGGCTGCTGGGCGCCGACGGCCAGCAGGCGGCCGGGCCCTGGTTCCGAAAGTCCGAGCAGTACCTGCGCCGCGCGCTCGAGCTGAATCCCCAGTATGTGAAGGCCCACAACCAGCTGGCCTTCCTGCTGATCAACACGGGGCGGGCGCAGGAGGCGTCCAGGCACGTCGAGGAGGTCCTGCGCCGGATGGCCAGCGGACCGGAGCACGATTTCGCGCTCCGCCTGAAGGGGGCGATCGCGCGGGAGAACGCGGGCTCGGGCAGCGGCGGGGCGGGCGGAGGCCGATCCGGGGACGGGACGAGGTGACGGTCCGGCTCTACTACGACGACCCGGCGCTGCTCGAGTTCGAGGCCCGCGTCACGGGCAGGCGCGAGGAGGGAGGCAGGATCGCGGTCGTTCTCGATCGCACGGCCTTCTATCCCACCTCCGGCGGGCAGCCGCACGACACGGGCCGCCTCGGGGAGGCGGCGGTCCTCGAGGTCCTGGAGGCCGAGCGGGACGGCATCCTGCACGTGCTCGACCGCGATCCAGGACCGGACCCGCTGCAGGGGAGGGTGGACGGGGCGCGGCGGCTCGACCACCGCCAGCACCACACGGGCCAGCACATCCTCTCGCGGGCCTTCGAGGACCTGATCGGAGCGGCGACGATCGGCTTCCATCTCGGGCCGACGGGGGTGGACATCGATCTCGACGCCGGGGCTCTCGACGAGGAAACGCTCGCGGCGGCCGAGGCGCTCGCGAACCGGATCGTCTGGGAGAATCGCGCGGTGACCATCCACTACGCGGCCGGCCCCGAGGATCGGGCACGCTTCCGCCTTCGCAAGGAGACGGAGCGCGAAGGGGAGCTCCGGATCATCCAGGTCGAGGAGTTCGACGCCACCCCGTGCGGGGGGACCCACTGCCGCGCGACGGGAGAGGTCGGCCTCGTGAAGCTCCGCAGGTGGGAGAAGGTCGGCTCGCGCGCGCGGGTCCATTTCCTCTGCGGCGGCCGGGCGGTCGCGGACTACGGCCGCAAGAACCGGGACCTGCTCACGCTCGCGAAGGGATTCAGCGTGGAGGAATCGGAGGTCCCGGCGGCGGTGGGACGGGCGCTCCAGGAGCTGTCCTCCCTGCGCCGCGAGAACCGCGCGCTGCGCCAGGCTCTGGCGGTCCGCGAAGCCGCCGAGCTCGTCTCCCGCGCGGAGCCGGCCGGCGAGGGCCGCGTCGTGGCGAGCCTGCGGGAGGGAGCGAGCGCCGAGCACCTGTCGCTGCTGGCCGGGCTCGTGCGGAAGGAGCCCTCCCTCGCCGCGGTCCTTGCGGCGGGGGAAGGGGACAGGGGCGAGCTCGTGATCGTTCGCTCGGACGGGCTGCAGCCTCGATGTCCGTCCGATCCTCGCCCTGGCGCTTGGCGAAATGGCCGGCAAGGGGGGTGGCAGGCCCGAGTCGGCCCGCGGCTCCGGCGAAAGGAGCGGCCTCGAGCGGGCGCTCGCACGCGCGAGGGGCGCCCTGGTGGCGTCTCTCCAGTCCCCTCGCGACTGATTCCCCGGCCGGGCGGACTCCGCCTGCCGGCGCCACCGTCGGTTAACTCCTTTTCCCCTAGACCTTTACATTCTCCCGGTCTTTAAGTATGATGCCCGTCCATTGAGTGGCACTATGAGGCGGTGTCCCTGTAAGTCATTAAAACAAAGAGAGTTAAGGGCAAGATGAGCAAGCGGTCCGAGATCCGCATCGCCCTCGAGAAGTTCCTTCGAGTCGGGGATGGCAAGGCGGCGGCCTCCATGGTCCGCGACCACAGGCGCCGCCCCATCCTGATCCCCGAGTCCCTGATCGACTTCGACCGGATCGGCAAGTCCGGGAAGTCCTTCCTCGAGATGGGCCGCAGGCTGCGGATCCTGAAGGACGGCCTGCGTGGAGGGGAGGAGGTCTGGGTGCTCCCCTCGGAGCTGTGCCAGATCAGCCGGGACGAGGCCGCCGCGGCGAGCGGCATCGCGCTCCCGTTCGGGACGATCGTTCACGATGGCGGGCTCTGGCTGAAGTGGGCTCCGGGGTACCGGGAACTGGGCGTCAACGATCGCGAGGACCTGCTGGTCCGGTTCGAGCCCGAGTCGGCCGACAAGGCCGCTGTCGGGCCGGTGCCGAATTCGGTTCACACGCTGGTCCAGGGGTGGAGCCGGCGGCTCGTGGTCCGCCAGGCGGCCGACGAGCAGGCGGCGGACAGGCGCGAGGCCGAGGCCTGGCTGAAGGTGATGGCCCTGCTCGGCGCCGGCAAGACCCTCAAGACCGACTTCAAGTGCGCGGGGATCGATTGCGCGCACCTCACGAACGACCCCCACCTGCACCGGACGTCGCGGCTCGGCTTCTACGATGTCCGCGACTCGGAGATGCTCCGCCTCGAATCCCTGGTCCGGCTCCGCTTCCGCAAGGCGCGCCGCCAGGTCCCGGGCGTGACGGTGCTCTCCCTCACCGGGGTCCCCCACACGCAGACCGAGTGGGCGGCCTTCATGAAGCGGGTCAAGGCCGCGAAGAAGGATCCGGTCAAGCTCGGGCTGCCCGAGAAGCTCACCGAGAGCCGCTTCTACGACGCCGCGTCGAAGGGGATCGTCCCGTCCTGCTTCGCTCCCTTCTCCCGGCTCGCGAAACTGCCCGCCGACCTGACCGTCATCACCGTGAACACCGACTGGCACGGGGAGATCAAGGGCCGGGGCGTGATGTCGCCGATCGCCACGATCATGTCGCTGATCGAGGTGATCTCCTCCGGCTCCGCCGTGGCCGCTCTCAGCCGCTCCGGCAACGCGACCTGCTTCACGGGCCCCTCCGGCACCGGCAAGAGCATCGCCGCCCTCTTCTGGTCCGACAGGAACGAAAAGCACCGCCGGGGAGAGCTGCGCCGCCGCTACGAAGCCGACCTCCGGCGGACCCCCGACGCGGGGCGCCTGGGCGAAGCCGGCATCCAGAAGGAGCTCGACAAGACGATGGCCGCCGTCGGGATCCTCTGCCAGGAGGACGGCGTCGAGATCCTCAAGGAAGGGGCCGGACGCTGGGTCTTCTGGCCTGCGTTCCGCTCGCTGTACGCCCGCACGGCCGGCTTCCCGGGCCTCAAGTACGTGCTCGCGGAAAACCAGCCCCTGCTGGAGAACGCGGCGGCCGACTTCGGCGGCTCGGGCGATCCGCGCGGGCTCGGGCAGATGAACCACGCCTGCTGCACGGAGCGGATCTTCTACGATCCCGAATGGCACCACCTGAACTACGACAGGACGCCGCGCATGGATCTCCGCGCACGTCCTCCTGGACAGGAACCGGGAGCTGGACTTCCTCGTCCGGCGCGCCACGGCCCGCGAGGCGGTGGACTGGCTGCTCCAGGGCCGGACCCCCGATGGACGCTTCGAGCCGCTGTGCCATCCGGCCGCCGATTTCAGCGGGCTGCTCATCCAGCTGGGGATCGTGGGCGAGAAGCTGGTGCAGGCCTACGAGAGCGCGCACAGGGGAAACTTCGAGGCGATGGGCGCGGGCGACGCCCAGCTCGGCCAGGCGCTCTACGAGAAGCTCGACGCCCAGGTGAAGCTCTGGCTCGACAGCTGCCGCGAGGTGCCCACCTTCATCGTGAACGGCGCGGCGGGCGTGGAGCTCTCCCAGGACGTCCACTGGCTTCTGTCCGAGCACCCCGAGCTGTTCAACGGATGGCAGCTGGTCACGGCCGAGGAGTTCCGCAAGTACATGGCCGGGCGATACGGCGTCACCTACGGGGCGCACGGCGAATGGACCCATCTCCCGCCCGGCGTCCGGGCGGGACTGAAGGCCCTTTCCGCGGCGCCGGGCCGCTCTTCCGGCCCCTTGCGCCGCCCTCTGACGGGCTGTAGTCTCGGATCCCCGGGACACCATGAGCTCCGCCGCCACCCGCAGGACGAGGAAGACCAGGAAGGCAGGCGCCCCGGCCCTCGATTCAGCCGGGCCGGAGCCGCTCCCGCCTGACAGCGAGGAGGAGACGGCCGCTCCGGCCCGGAGGAGCGGCGGGCGCGCCCCCCGCGGCCGCCCCGTCCCCTGACCCCGACGATGGCCCCGAGGGGCTTCTGCCCGCCGCGGAGGAAGCGGTGGGTGCTGATCCCCGAAGTCCTCGAGCTCGACCCCTCCGCCGGGGACGAAGACGAGACCGGGGAAGGGGACCTCGGACCTGGGCGGCGCGGACAGCGGTTCCCTGGTCCGCCTCGATCCGCTCGGAAGGTACCTCTCGGAGATCCGCCGCTACGCGCCGCTCGACCGCGAGGAGGAGCAGCGCCTGGCGCGCAGGTTCCGCGAAACCGGCGATCCCGAGGCGGCGAGGCGGCTCGTCACCGCCAACCTGCTGCTCGTGGTCAAGATCGCGCGGATGTTCCGCCGGGCCGTCGCGAACCTCCTCGACCTGATCCAGGAGGGGAATGTCGGGCTGATCCAGGCCCTCGACCGTTTCGACCCGGAGCAGGGAGTCCGCTTCTCGACCTACGCGTCCTGGTGGGTCAAGGCCTACATCCTCAAGTACCTCCTGGACAACGTGCGCATGGTGAGAGTGGGGACGACGAACGCGCGGCGCAAGCTCCTCTACAACCTGAACCGCGAGAAGAGGCGGCTCGAGGAGGCGGGCTTCTCGGTGGGCCCGAGGCTGCTCGCCGAGAAATTCGGGGTTTCCGAGCGGGACGTCGTGGACATCGAGCAGTCGCTGGCCGGGCGGGGACCTCTCGCTCGATGCGCCGGTGGGCGAGGAGGGGGGCGCCACCCGGGGCGACCTGATGTCGCGGGAAGCGCCGTCGGTGGAGGACGAGGTGGCGCGACGCGAGTTCCAGGAGCTGATCGAGGGGAAGCTCGAGGCGTTCCGCCGGGGGCTCTCCGAGCGGGATGCCGCGATCCTCGACGCGCGTCTCCTCTCCGAGGAGCCGGCGACCCTGCAGGAGCTCGGGGACCGGTTCGGGATCACGCGCGAGGCCGTCCGCCAGGCCGAGAAGAAGCTCACCGAGCGCCTCGCCGAGCACCTGCGCGCGCAGCTCGGAGAGGAAGCGGTCCTGCAGTTCCGCAGGAGGCGCTGAAGGCGGGAGCGGTCCGTCCGCCGGGTCCCGTGATCGCCCCCGGCGCGCAGCGCGCGGAGGGGAGGCGGGACGCCCGCGCGAGGGGAAGCGGCCCCGCGCCTTCCGCAGCGGGCGGGATTTCCTCCCGGCCCTTCAGCGCTTTCGCCGGCCGCGCCCCGCCGCTCTCGAGACCCGCACGAGCAGGCCGAGGGCGAGGCCCGCCGCGAACCCGCCGACGTGCGCCCACCAGGCGACGCCCCCCTGCGCTGCGGATGCGGAGCCGAGGGAGATGGCGCCGCTCAGGAACTGCAGCAGGAACCAGAACAGCAGGAAGAAGAACGAGGGGACCTCGACGATCCGGATGAAGACGAAGAGCGGCAGGAGCGTCACCACGCGCGCGTTGGGATAGAGCACGAAGTAGGCGCCGAGGACCCCGGCGATCGCCCCGCTCGCGCCGACCATGGGAATCTCCGACGAGGGGGCGGCGAGCGCCTGGACGAGGGCCGAGGCCGCGCCCGACAGGAGGTAGAAGCCGAGGAACGGGAGATGCCCGAGCGCATCCTCGACGCTGTCGCCGAAGATGTGGAGGTACAGCATGTTCCCGAGAAGGTGAAGCCAGCCCGCATGCAGGAACATCGATGTCACGCAGCGGAAGAAGCCGCGCCGGAAGGTCCGCCGCGCCTCCCGGGGCGTGCGCCGAGAAACCTCGCCGGCACGAACCCCCATGCGGCGAGCGAGGTCCCGGACCGGGCGCCCAGGCTCAGCTCCCAGAGGAACACCGCGGCGTTCAGCGCGATCAGCAGCCAGGTGACGAGGGGCACCCGCCGCCGCGGGACCGTATCCCGGAGCGGAATCACTTCGGGGAGGGCTCGGCGACCTTTTCCTCCGCTTCGGTCTTGAAGAAGCGGTAATCGTCGTAGGTGAGCACGAGGCGCGTGTCCATCGCCTCGCGGTTCGTCGCGAGCCAGACGAAGTCGGTCAGGTCGAGGCGCGAAGGAAAGAGCAGCCCGTCCTTTTCCGCGTCGAAGAGCACCGAGAGAACGTACCCGTGCGGGCGCGCCTTCGTCTTGAAGCCGAGGGGAAGGCCGAAGGCCTGCTGGAACTCGCGCCAGAGGGCGAGCATCCGGTCGTTCTGGAAGCTCGGGCGCGCTTCCACGCGCACGATGTTGCCGGTGTTCTCCTCGATCCACACCGTTCCCGTCCATTCCCGCAGATCCCTGCCGTCCACGCGCGGGGCGGAGCCCTCGAAGCTCACCACGTGCGCCAGGCGGTAGTTCTGGATCTCGCGTCCGAGATAGTGGAGGCGGACGGAGGAGGCGAGGGAGGGCAGGAAGAGGAAGGTCCACATGTACGGCTCGGGACAGGGCAGGTCGAGGGTGCGCTCGTTCCCGGTCGGCCGCTTCTCCTCGTCGAGCGTCTGGCGGATCACCTCGAAGCTGGCGTTCTTCGGGTCGAGGGTCAGCAGGTAGCCGAACGGCGTCGCCTTCTCGCTGCGGGCCTCGCCCGCGGACCGCGAGTAATCGATCGTCCTGTGGGTTTCGGTGCACACGAAGCGCAGCGCGTACGTCTCATAGCGCCGCGCCGCCGCGGCCCACTGGGGCATCAGCTCCGCGAGCCGCCGGGACGCCTCCGCCTCGCTCGCCGGCGACTCGCGCTCCCCGATCCGGTTCCCGCCCGTGTCGGGGACCAGCACCAGCGCTCCGGCGGGGCGCGCGGCGGCCAGCGCGAGGACGCGCCGACCGCGGCCGCGACTGCGAAAAAAGCGCGCCGCTTCACGCCAGGAAGTATAGCAGCGGGGAGCGCGCCCGGCTCGCCGCGGCGGGGCGCCCGCGCGGCCACCGCCGGCGCTCCCGCTCCGCCCGCCCGCTCGGCGCGGGACCAGGAAGGGCCGGGTTGCCGCCCCGGAGCGGCGGAACTATATTCGGTTCAGGGCCTTAGGGCCCCGCATGGTCGCCGTTCATCAGAAGGAATCAGAGGATCCAACTGGCCCAGACCGGCAAAGGGACCGTTCTCGTCGTCTTCGAGCCGCCCTCCTTCCTCGAAGGCAGCGTGGAGCAGCTGCTCGCGAGCGGCTACGAGGTCGTCCGCGCCGCGACGCCGGACGAGGCGATGGAGACGATCGCGGAGCCCGACGCCCGACGCGGCGCTGATCGACATCGCCGTGGATTCGGGCGGGGGGATCGCGCTGTGCCGCCGGATCCGGCAGAGCCCGAAGGGATCCGACCTGCCCGTGATGCTGGTCTCCTCGCACGGGGAGGCGCGGCGCCGCCTCGACGGATACACCGCGGGGGCGGACGATTTCCTCGAGCGCCCGTTCTGGCCCGAGGAGGTCTGCGTGCGGCTCGGCACGCACCTGCGCGAGCGGGTGCAGCGCCGGGCCCTCGAGCAGGCGAACGAGCGCCTCAAGCAGCTCGAGACGACCCTGCGCGAGCGCACCGAGACGCTCGAGCGCCAGATCCGCTTCACGAGCCAGATCGTCGACTCGCTGCCGGTCAGCCTGTACGTGCTGGACCGCATGCGGAGGATCGTCGCCTGGAACCGGCAGCGCGAGATGGGGCACCTGGGCATCCAGCGCGACAAGGTCATCGGGCGGTCCGTCTTCGACGTCTTCGAGCAGCAGAAGGTGGAGCAGATCGAGGCGGAGCTGCAGCCCGTCTTCGAGCGCGGCGAGAGCCTGATGTTCGAGCGCGACTCGAGCGCCGACGGGGAGCTGCGCCACTACCGCATCCGCAAGCTGCCGATGCACCTCGAGCCGGGCGAGGTCACGCACGTGCTGACGATCGGCGAGGACATCACCGAGCAGCGCCGGATGCAGAAGTCCATGGTGGTGGCCGAGAAGATGGCCGCCATGGGGCGGCTCGCGTCGGGCGTCGCCCACGAGATCAACAACCCCCTGGCCACCATCGTCACCTGCGCGGACGGGCTGCGGAGCCGGCTCGCGGAGCTGCCCGCCGGATCGAGCGTTTCCGTCGCGTTCCGCGAGTACCTGGACATCGTCGAGCAGGAGGCCTACCGGGCGAAGCGGATCACCGAGGACCTGCTCGACTTCAGCCGCGTCCGCCCCTCGTCGCGGCGGGTCCTGCCGATCGACCGGATCCTCGACCGCACGCTCCTGGTCCTCAAGCACCACGCCGGCTTCAAGAAGATCGAGGTGGAGCGCCGCCCCGGGCCGAAGGCGCCCCCGATCGCCGTCGAGGAGGACGCCATCGTCCAGGTCTTCGTCGCCCTGATCATCAACGCGCTCGACGCCATGCCGGAGGGCGGCCGTCTGACCCTCACGACCTCGTCGGGACGCGGGGAAGTGCGCTGCGAGGTCCGGGACACGGGCGGGGGGATCGATCCGGCCTCGCTGCCCCGCATCTTCGAGCCGTTCTACACCACGAAGCCTCCCGGCCGCGGCACGGGGCTCGGGCTCGCCGTCTGCTACGGGATCATGCAGGCCCACGGGGGAAGGATCGAGGTGGATTCGCGGCCCGGCGTCGGGAGCCGGTTCACCGTGGTCCTCCCGGCGGCCGATCGAACAACGCCTGAAGAGGAAGGGACCATCGCATGCTGCACGCCGATTCCATCCGGCTCCTGATCGCCGAGGACGAAGCGAACCTGAGATCGGTCATGTCGCGCGAGCTCGCGCGGCGGGGCTACCAGGTCACCGCGGCCGAGGACGGAACGCAGGCCGCGGCCTGCCTCGAGAAGCAGGAATTCGACGTTCTCCTGCTGGACGTGAGGATGCCCGGCATGGACGGCCTCCAGGTGCTCGGCCTCGCCCGCGAGCTCGACGTGGCGCCCGAGGTCGTGATGCTGACCGGCAACTCGACCATCGAGATCGCGGTCGAGGCGATGAAGCTCGGAGCGTGCGATTTCGTGAACAAGCCATCCTCGCTGGACGCCATCGACCAGATCCTGCGGAAGGCGGCCGAGAAGAAGAGCCTGCTGCGCGAGAACCTCCTGATGAAGCGCCGGCTCGCGCGCAAGGAGCAGGGGTCGGGGCTGATCTTCGGCAGCGAGGCGATGCGCAAGCTCGACGACATGATCCGGCGGATCGCGCCGAGCGAGAGCACCGTCCTCATCTCGGGGGAGAGCGGCACCGGCAAGGAGCTCGCCGCTCACGCGATCCACGACGCGAGCCACCGCGCGCAGGCCCCCTTCGTGGACATCAACTGCGGCGCGATCCCGGAGAACCTCCTCGAGAGCGAGCTGTTCGGGTACGAGAAGGGGTCGTTCACGGGAGCCGACGCCGCGCGGCCGGGCCTGTTCGAGATGGCCCACCGCGGGACGCTCTTCCTCGACGAGATCGGCGAGCTGCCGCTCGGGCTGCAGGTCAAGCTGCTGCGGGTCCTCGAAACGAAGTCGTTCTACCGGGTCGGCGGCCGCCGCCGCATCGACGCCGACGTGCGCGTCATCGCGGCGACCAACCGCACCCTGGCGACCGAGGTGGACGCGGGCCGGTTCCGGAAGGACCTCTTCTTCCGCATCAACGCGCTCGAGCTCGCGATGCCGCCGCTGCGCGAGCATCCCGAGGACATCCCGCTCCTTGCCCGGCACTTCGCGGCCCCGAAGCAGGTCGCCCCCGATGTCATGGATCTCCTGATCCGCTATTCCTGGCCGGGGAACGTCCGCGAGCTCAAGAACGTCATCGAGCGGGCCGCCCTCATCGGACGGATGGACACGATCGAGGCGCAGGACCTGCCCGCGGAGATGACCCGCGGGGCGGAGCTGCCCGCCGCCGTGACCGCCGGGGGCGGCGCGGCGAGCGCCGGCGGCGTGGTCCCGGGGCAGACGCACCGGAGCCTTGCGCGGCTCGACGACGTCGAAAAGCAGCAGATCATCGCCATCCTGGAGCAGGTCCGCTGGCACCGGGGGCGCGCGGCCGAGCTGCTGGGGATCAGCCCCAAGACGCTCTACCGCAAGCTGCGCTCCTACGGCATCAACAACTAGGCGCGGCGCGCCCGCGGCCGGCGGGCGGGAGCGAGGCCCTGCCCCCCGGATGAAGGAGTGCGCCACGGCCCGGCGGTGGATGGCGGCGATCTCGCGCAGCGGCAGGTCCCTCGACAGCAGGCGGTTCTCGATGTTCTGGTCCGTGGCGGAAACGGTCGTGTTGTCGGTGCAGACCGCCACGGGGACCCCGGCTTCGAGGAAGGCGAGGATCGGGTGCGGCTCCCCGCGCCGGGCCGCCCCGGTCTGGTAGTTGGACGTGAGGGCGCACTCGACGAGGATCCGGTCGCGGGCGAGGCGCCGCAGGAGCTTGCGATCGCGGACGGCGGAGCAGGCATGCCCGACCCTGCCGGACCCCCAGCTCGTCCACCGCCTGCCAGACGTAGCGGGCGTCCTCGTCCTCCCCCGCGTGCGCCGTGAGTCCCGAGCCTGCCCGCCTCGGCCACCCGGTACGACTCGGCGAACAGCCTCGGGGGATTTCCCTTCTCGGCCCCGGCGATGTCGAATCCGACGACGCCGGCGCGGTCGTGGAGGTGCTGGGCCTCGGCGATCGCCTGCCGCGCGAGGATCTTGGCGATGTGCGGACCGTGCTGGCGCATGGCGATCACGATGAGGCCGACGTGGATGGCGTGCCGCTCCCGCGCCCGGTTCATCCCCGAGAGGACCGCCCGGATCGCCTGGCGGATCGTGATCCCGGCGTAGGTGTGGATGACCGGGGAATAGCGGAGCTCCAGCACCCGGACATTGCGCCGGGCGGCCTCGGCGACGATCTCGCAGGTCGCCTCGAGGATGTTCTCGTAGAACTGCGTGATCCAGAGCGGGTAATGGAACTTGTCGAGGTAGGCGAGCAGGGAGCCTTCCTCGTGGGGCTGCAGCGCCAGGAGCCTCTCCATCTCCCCCCGCGTCGCGACGGGGTTGAGCCCGTGCCGGCGCATCAGTTCCCAGGTCTTCCGCGCCGGGATCGATCCGTCCACGTGCTGGTGCAGCTCGACCTTGGCGATCCGCGCGATCGACGCCGCCGGGGCGACGCGCGCGGAGGAGGGACGTCGTGGCACGGCGTCATTCTACCGCGGGGCCGGCGGCCGGCTCCCGCGATGCCGAAGGGAGCCTGCGAGACGGCTGCGGGACGGCGACAGCGCCGGGGCTTTTCCGGCCTGTGGAGGAGGCGACCGCTGGAGGAGTGGAAAGATTCGGACCCCGGGCCGGCGCGAACGCCTCCCTGATCCTCCGGTCCGCCCCGACCGGGGCCGCGGCCTACTTCAAGGCGGCCGCGATGACGTCCGCTACGCTCTCGACCTCGAGATCATCGGTGATCTCGGGGCCTCCGGCGCCGGGCCAACGCACGTTGGCGAGACGGGTCGTGTGCCTTTTCAGGTTCCCGTCGCCCTGTGCGCAGTCCCTGCAGCCCGGAGAGGTCTGGAACTTGGTGCGGTAGGCGCAATCGTAGGAGTTGTACCAGACCTGGTAGCGCCAGCAGTAGAAGTCGTCGGACGGAAATTTGTATGTGCAGCGCATGATTTGTGAATTCTATCACAACGATTTTGGTGATCAAGAATTATTTTCGTTCTTCGCTCCCCCCCATGGTGGGCGCGAGATTGTTGCTCGTAAGTGAAGCAAATGAAGGCGTTTCGTTCTTACTTCGGTGGCGAGCCGATGGCGGCGCGCTCGGCAGGCGGGAAGGGGGATCCGGCAAGCGACCAGGAACTCCGTGGAGCTACGCTGGCAGGCGCCCCGCCAGCCCCGGGACGACGATGCCAGACTCCGCGCGCAACAATCTCAGGTCCACCATGTCAGGAACGACGGAGGTGGCGGCGAACCCACCAGGCGATCCCCGCGAGGATCGCGAGCCCGATCAGGGCGTCCGCGATGTGGAAATACCTCCCGAGGTACTCGTGCATCCTCTGCACGAACATGTGCGGGTCCGCGATCCCGAACCCGCGGCTCAGCCGCTGGCCCACCCAGGCCAGGCCGATGCACCAGGGGAGTGAGCCCAGGAACGAATACAGGCAGAACCGGCCGAGCGGCATGCGGGCGACACCCGCCGGGAAGCCGATGTAGGTCCGGACCACGGGGAGCATCCGCGCGGTGAACGCGATCGCGTCCCCGTATCGGGCGAACAGGCGGTCGGCCAGGTCGAGGTCGTGGTGGCTGATCAGCACGTACTTGCCGTACTTCTCCGCGAGGGGGCGGCCCCCCATCGCGCCGACGGCGTAGGCGACGAGCGATCCGGCGACACATCCCACGGCGCCCCAGAAGCCGGCCCAGAAGAGCGACATCTGCCCGCGCTCCACGAGGTGCCCGGCGAAAGGCATGATCACCTCGGACGGAAGGGGAATGCAGGCCGATTCCACGGCCATCAGGAGGAACACGCCGGCGTAGCCGGTCGCGGAGATGACGGCGATGATCAGGGCGGCGATCGTGGCGAGGATGTTGGTGACCAAGGGCCCTCCGGAGAGCGCGCATTCTAGCCCGGAACCGGAGCAGGGAGTGTGTGGCCCCTCCGCCGGGCCCGCCCCGCGGCGGGCCTCCTCCGGGGATGGGTCTGCCCGTGACCGGGTCCCATGGCCGGGCCTCGAGGGGGCTGCCGGGCAGGGGGCCTTCCCCGCCGTTTGCCCGGGACGCCCCGGATTGTTTATAGTCCCGCCCGCCGCCCTATGCTCCCAACAGGACTCTTCGGCCGGATCGAGAGGTTCTCCCTGCGCCGCCCCGGCGTCGTTTTCGCCGTGGCCGCGATCCTCGTGGGTCTCTCGGTCTGGTGCGGGACCCGGCTCCACCTGGACACGGACATCCTCTCGATGGTGCCGGACAGCAACCGGTCGATCGGGGTCTTCAAGCGGTCCCTGCGCGATTTCGGCTCGCTCGACTACTTCCTGATCCTGGTCTCGGCGCCCGACGACGGGGCGGCGTCGGCGGGGGGGAGCAGCGCGGAGGACTACGAAGAGTTCGCCGACGAGTTCGCCGCCCGGCTCGCGAAGCTCGACAGCGTCGAATACGTCGAATACCGGCTCGACGAGACCTCCCCGATCTTCACGAACCTCGCGGAGAACGCCCTGGTCTTCGCCGGGCCGGACCGGCTGGACAAGGTCCGGTCCCTGTTCACCGACGAGGCGATCAGGGCGCGGATCGCGGAGCTTCGCGAGAATCTCCAGTCGCAGCCCTCCTTCATGGTGAAGCTGCGGGCCCGCCTCGACCCGGTCGGACTGCTCCCCGTTCTCTACGAATCGTTCCTGAAGAACCGGGGGGCCTTCCGGATCGACCTCGCGGACGGCTATTACCTCTCCTCCGATCGCAAGGCCCTGCTGATCATCGCCAAGCCCAGGCGCCCCCCCCAGGATGTCGCCTTCGCGCACCTCCTGCGCGAGCAGGTCGAGGAGGCGCGCCGCCAGGCGATCGCGAAGGTCCGCTCGGGCCTCGATCCCGGGGATCCGGATCCGACCACCGGCATGAAGGTGGACTACGGCGGCGGCTACATGATCGCCATCGACGATTCGGACCTGATCAAGGGGGACATCCTCTGGAACGCGGTGGTGTCGTTCTTCCTGGTGACCGGCCTCTACCTGTTCTGCTACCGGCGTCTTGCGGCCATCGCCTACTCGACGATCCCCCTCGCCGCGGGCCAGGCGCTGACCTTCGCGGTCGCGTACCTGTTCCTCTCCGGGCTGAACTCCGCGACCTCGGGCTTCACGGCCCTCCTGATGGGGCTCGGGACCGACTTCACGATCGTGATGTACGGCCGGTACATCGAGGAGCGGCGGCTGGGGCGCACGCTCGAGGACGCCGTGGGGCGGATCATGGGGGAGACCGCGATCGGGGTCTTCACCGGCGTGATCACCTCGGCGGGGACCTTCTACGCGATGTGCGTGACGGAGCTGCCGGGCCTTCGGGACTTCGGCTTCCTGGTCGGCACGGGGATCCTCCTGTGCGGCGCGGCGATCCTGTTCCTGCTTCCCGCGATGATCGCCTACGTGGAGGGCCAGAAGGTCTCCCGGATCGCGGGCGTCTTCGCCCTGCTCGTGTTCCCCGCGTTCCCGCTCCCGCTGCTGCGCTGGTGGGAGAAGCGGGCGCTGGCCCGGGAGGGGAAGCCCCGCAAGCTCTACCTGCATTCGTTCGGCGTGGAGAACCTCCTGAAGGTGGCGGGGCGCTGGCCCGCCCTCACGGCCGCGGCGTCGCTCGCCATCTGCCTCTTCCTCGGACTGTTCGCGCTCGACATCGACTTCAGCGAGAACATCAAGGACCTGCGCTCGCCCAACAACCGGGGGGTGCGCGTGCAGGAGGAGGTCACGAGGCGCTTCGGCGGGTCGCTGAACTACATGATCGTGATGTGCCACGGGAAGACCCTCGACGAGGCGCTCGAGCGCAACCGCAGGGTCGTGGCGAAGCTCGAGCCTCTCGCGGCGACGGGCGAAGTGCAGGGGTACGAAACGCTGCTGTCGTACCTGCCCCCGCGCGTGGCGCAGGAGGCGGTCGTGCGGCAGCTGGCCGCGGGCTCGCCCGGCGCCTTCGACGTGGACCGCATCGAGCGGACGTTCCGGGAGGCGCTCGAGGAGAACGGCTTCCGGCCCGGCGCGTACGACGACTACCTGGCCAGCATGCGCCGGACGCTGCGCCCCGAGAAGGTGCTGACGATCGAGGGGCTCGAGGAGCGGCGGCTCGGCGAGCTCGTGGGGCGGTATCACCGCGTCGTGAACGGCGAGCACATCACGGCGACCTACGTCTTCCCGGCGCCCGGCCGGGTGGACGCGCAGAGGCTGCGGGTGCTGTCCGGGCAGCTCGAGGGGGGGACCCCTCGATCGAGGCGACCAGCGTGATGCTGGTCGGCCTGGAGCTGCGGGGCCTGTTCCGGAAGGACGCGGTGAAGGCCGTCGGGCTGGGGCTCGCGATCGTCGCGCTGCTGCTGTACCTCGATTTCCGGCGCCTCTCCCTGACACTGTTCGCCATGCTGCAGCTCGGCGCGGGCGTGTCGCGATGCTGGGCTGCATGCGGCTGCTCGGCATCCAGATGAACTTCGTGAACGCCTTCGCGACGACGATGATCCTGGGCGTGGGGGTCGACTACGGGATCCACATCATCCACCGCCTGGCCAGGGCGGAGCGGCCCGGGGACGAGGGGGTCCTGGAAACGGGCAAGGCGGTTGTCATGGCGGCCCTGACCAACATCGCGGGGTTCGGGACGGTCGCCTTCTCGAACTATCCGGGCCTGCGCAGCGTCGGCCTGGTCTGCGTCCTCGGGACGGTGGGATGCCTGTTCACGTCGCTGACGCTGCTGCCCGCCCTGATGGTGCTCCTGGACCGCCGCAGGCAGGAGCGCCGCCGGGGCCGAGGCCGGCTGAGACGGCGGGGGAGTCGGCGGGCTCTCAGTGGATCGTGGGACGCGGGCCGTCCCTGCGCGTGTCGAGCAGCGGCTTGCGGCCGGAGAACCCGTCGGGGATCCGGTGGTAGTGGCTGATCCCCGATTCGCCGTGCCGCCAGCAGAGGAAGACGATCTCCGATCCGAGCAGCGCCGGGAAGTCCACGAGGCCCGCCTCCGGCCCGTTGACGAGGCACCCCTTCTCGTTGATCCGGCGGATGAGGTCGTTCACCTGCTCGACCAGCGGGGTCGCGATGCCGCGCTCCTCGAGGTGCTCGGACAGGCGGGGGTTGCTGGCGGGGATCCCCGTGGCGCGGGACGCCTCGGAGATCTCCCGGCGGATCTTCCTGAAGGTCGCCTTCATCTCGGCGACGAGCGGCTCGATCTCGGGGAGGAGGGTCTGCGCCTCCGCGAGAGTGAAAAGCCGCACGAATTGTTCACGCGCGCTCATCCCGGCTTCCTCGCGGGAGAGTGTACGCGGCAGGGCTCGGCGCGTGCAAGGGCATTCTGACGCCGGCAGGAGATTCCGCGGCGCGCGTCCGCGGCGCGCGCGGCGCGGCGGACGGCCCGGACGGGGCGGGAGGGGTTACAATGCCGGCCCGTGCTGCAGGCCCTTCTCATCGCCGTCGTCCTCGGGCTCGTCGAGGGGATCACCGAGTTCCTTCCCGTCTCCTCGACCGGGCACCTGATCATCGTCGGCCGCGCGCTCGGGATCGAGGGCGCGCGCGCGAACTCCTTCGAGATCTTCATCCAGCTCGGAGCGATCCTCGCGGTCGTCTGGGAGCTCCGGCGCCCGCTCCTCTCGCACGCGCGCGCCTCGCTGCGGCCGGGGCCGTCGCGCCGCCTTCTCGGGGGCGTGGCCGTGGCGTTCCTGCCGGCCGCGGCCCTCGGCTTTCTCTTCCACCACCAGATCGAGACGCGGCTCTTCTTCGACGGACCGGTCGCCTGGGCGATGATCGTGGGCGGGGCGCTGATCCTCCTGGTCGAATCCCGCGAGGCTCGAGCCGCGCACCCTCGCGCTCGAGCACGTGTCCTGGGGGCAGGCGATCGCGGTCGGCTTCGCCCAGGTGGCCGCCCTCTTCCCGGGATTCTCGCGCTCGGCCGCGACGATCCTGGGCGGTCTGCTCGCGGGCATGAGCCGTCCCGTCGCGACCGAGTTCTCCTTCTACCTGGCGATCCCGACCCTCGGCGCGGCCTCCCTCTACTCGCTCGCCAAGGAGCTTCCCCGGCTCGGCGCGGCCGACGTGCCGTTCTTCGCCGCGGGTTTCCTCGTCTCGTTCCTGAGCGCCGCGGTGGTGGTCCGGTCGTTCCTCGCCTACGTGAGGACGCGCACGTTCCGGCCGTTCGCCTGGTACCGGATCGCCTTCGGGGGGCTGATCCTCGCGCTCCTGCTGGCCCGCGGCTGAGCGGGGCGCGATCCTTTCAGCGGTGCGGGAAGTCGGTCTGGCAGCGGTTGCCGAAGCTGAAGTTGTGGATGGTGAAGCCGGAGCTCTGCGGGAACAGCTCGAGGTCGTGGCGGCTGACGTCGGAGTTGACGACCAGGTAGTGGAGCCGGGACTCCTTGAGCCGGACGATCGAGCGGCCGTCGCGCGTGAACTCGATGTCGGTGCCGCGGTTGGACATGGTCAGGGGCTTGCCGTCCTGGCGGACCTCGACCTCCTGGGGCAGGTCCCCGCTCAGCGCGAGGACCGCGTAGACCTCCTTGGCCGAGTAGGTGATCCCGATCGCCGCCGGGGCCGGCGCCGCGCCGCGCTGCAGGCCGTTCTCCAGCCAGGCCCAGGGTCCCTTCAGGAAGAGCGTCCCCTCGCTGCGGGCCGAGCCCGGGTCGGCGTAGAGGACCGTCTCTCCCTCCCGGTACCCCTCCGGGTTCAGGAGAAAATCCAGGCCCGGGCGGGTGGGGATCTCGGGCGTGACGAAGCCGCACTCGGGAGCGTACGCGTCCCGGTCGGGCGGCATCGCGGCGATCCCCGGCAGCGGCAGGTCGGGGAACGACTTCGAGCATCAGCCGGCGGATCCGCCGCTCCATCGCGGCGGCCGTGAACTCGCCCTGGTGCAGGTGGGCGAGCCGGCCGTGCGCGTCGAGAAGGTAGGTCGTCGGCCACCCCTGCACGTCCCACGAGTTCCAGAACGACTTGTGCGTGTCGGAGGCGACGGGAAACTCGAGGCCGAACCGCCGCGAGGCCCGGTCCACCGCCGCGCGGCTGGCGTTGAATCCGTACTCGGGCGAGTGGATGCCGATGGCGATGAAACGGTAGCGGGAGTACAGGGCGTGCAGGCGGCTGATCGCGGGCAGGCTGCGGATGCAGTTCACGCAGCTCGATTCCCAGACCTCGATCAGGACGACGCGCCCCTTCAGCGATTCGAGCGACAGGGGAATGCCGCGGACCCACTCGAGGTCCGCGGGAAGCGGGCGGCGGCATGATCCGCTTCGCTTCCGGGATGAGCTGAAGCTCCTCGTCGCCGCGGCCCGCCGGCGCCGGGGGACGGGCCGCGGCGGGCTGCGGGGCGGGGGACGGCTTCGCGCTCCGGGCGGCGCCATCGGCGGGATCGACGAGCTCGCGCGTGGGAGGTTTCGTCCCGGCCGCGGCGGGCAGCGGGGTGGCGCACAGCCCGAGGAGCAGGAGCAGCGACTCCGCGAGAAGAGGAACCCTGGAAACCCGCATGCGTCGGCGATTCTAGGGTCCGTTCCCGGGGCTGTCAAACGGGCCGGGGCCGGGCGGGGCCGCGCTAGGGCTGGGGTTCCGGCCCGCGGGGAGCGCGCCGCCGGCGCACGACCGGCACCGCTTCCTCGGTCCCGCCGGCGAGGATCCCGCGGCCGAGCCAGGCCCCTCCGTCGAGCGTGAGCACCTCGCCGGTGATGTAGGAGGCATGGTCGGAGAGCAGGTACAGCGCGGCGTCGGCGACCTCCTGCAGGCGCGCGAACCGCCCGAGCGGGATCGAGCGCCGGACCCGCTCCTCGAGCTCCTCGCTCGGCCACAGGCGCGCGGAGGCCCCCTCGGTGTCGAACGGGCCCGGCGCGACCCCGTTGACCCGGATCCCGTGGCGGGCCCACTCGACGGCAAGGGTGCGGGTCAGCGCGAGGACCCCCGCCTTGGCGCAGGCGCTGTGGATCGTGCCGGGGCCCCCCGTCCAAGCGTAGGTCGCGAGGATATTGAGGATCGCGCCCCCCTCGCCCGCGCTCGATCATCGCGCGCCCCGCGGCGCGGGAGCAGAAGAACGTTCCGTTCAGGACGATGTCCACGATGTTGCGGAACGCTTCCTCGGGAAGCCTCTCCGCCGGGCCGGACGAAGTTCCCGGCGGCGTTGTTGACGAGGCCGTCCACCCGGCCGAACCGCTCCGTCGCGGCCCGGACCAGGGCGCGGACCTGGCGGTGGTCGCGAACGTCGGTGGGGACGGCGATCGCTTCTCCTCCCGCCTCCTCGATGGCGGCGCGCGCCGCATCGAGCCGCCCGGGATCGCGACCCGCGAGGACGAGTCGCGCGCCGAGACGGGCCGCGCCGCGGGAGATCCTCAGGCCGAGCCCGGACCCTCCGCCCGTGACGATCAGGACGCGCCCGGAAAGCGAGCCTTCCGGCAGCATCGGTTGGGACGATTTCGGCCCCGTCGACCATGCGATCCCCCTGCGGTCCTCGCTCATGACCTCGAGGCGCGATTCTAACCCCGCTACAGTGACGGCCGTCGCCCGGCGCTCATCCAGCCGGCGATGCGCCTGCGGCGCCTCGCGGCTGATGACGCGCGCCACCGGCTGTCATAAAATCCGGAGCAGGGAGGTGATCATGCGACAGGCGATCGAGACGGAGCGGTTGGCGGCGGCAGTCGCCGGAGCGGGGATCGCGGCCGCCGTCGCGCTGGCGGTGGCCGTTTCGACGCTAGGCGCGGGGCCCGCCGCGGCGGCGGGAGCGAAGCCGCGGATGACGGCGTTCTTCCAGGCCGATTTCACGGACGGCGCCTACCAGCAGGCCGCCTACGCGAAGGTCGGGAAGGCCTGGAGCTGCGCCCGCGCAGTTCCCGAAGCCGGGGCGCAAGGCCGTTGTCCAGTCCTCCATCGGGCGGGACGGGAAGCTCCTCGGGGCCGTGGTGACGATGAAGTCGGGGTCCGCGTCCTGGGACGAGGCGGCGCTCGCCGCCGTCCGGAAGGCGGCGCCGTTCGCGCCGCTGCCCGCGGCCTACAAGGGGCCGCAGGTCGAGGTCCACTGGCACTTCGACACCCAGCCCTGACAGGACGGGCGCCCGGCCGCACCGCCGGTGCGGAAATGTGACGCCGGCGGGCGGAACGATCGAGGGGCCTGGCGGGTGCGGGGTTGGTTCGCGCGCGCAGCGATGAGCCCGCTCCGCAGGGCGGGGCGGATCAGGCTCGGCGTCTCCGCCTCCGGGGCCGGATCCTGCCACTTCCCGTGGGCGCGGATCAGCTCCACGAGGCGGTCGTCGGCCTCCTCGGTCGGGATGTCGCGCGCGACCAGTTCCTTTCCCACGAACAGGGCGATCTTCCCCGCGCCCCAGCCGACGTAGCCGAAGTCCGCGTCCGCCATTTCGCCCGGGCCGTTCACGACGCACCCCATGATGGCGATCTTGAGCCCCTTGAGGTGCGCGGTCCGGCTCTTGATCCGCCGCGTCGTTTCCTCGAGGTCGAAGAGGGTCCGGCCGCACGAGGGACAGGAGATGAACTCGGTCTTCGAGATCCGCACGCGGGCCGCCTGAAGGATGTTGAACGCGAGCGGTCGCGCCGCGGACGGGTCGGATGCGCGGATCGAGACGGCATCGCCGATGCCGTCGCACAGGAGTGATCCGAGGGCCAGAGCGGGCGCGAGCAGCGCATCGCCCCCCCGCGCGGCGATGTCCCAGGTGAGCACGATCGGGAGCTCGATCCCGAGCTCGCGCAGGCCCGCGGCCAGGCGCCGGTGCTCGTGGACGGCGTGCTGCCGGCGGCGTCGCCCCCGCCGCCGTCCGCCCCCGAGAGCGCACGCCCGCCGGAAGCCGGCGAGGTCCGCGCCCGGCGCGGCGATCGCGACCGCGAGCCCGGGCCCGGGTCCGGCGACGCCGGCGGAGGGCTCGGGCCGGTCCGCCGAACAGGCGGAGGATCGCTTCCGCGGACCCTTCGAGGAGGATCCCGCAGCCGAGCCTCCCCGGCAGCGCCCAGGGGGAGATCGATCCGCCCGGAGCCCGCGCCGGCGGCGGGACGCAGGGCCTCCGACGGGGAGGACCATCCTGTCGGCGAGTCCCGGCCTGAAGCCCGCGGGCAGGGGAGCCCCGCCCGCGAGGCCGCGGAGAAGGCGCGCGGCGAGCGCGGGCTCGAAGCGCGCCGACAGCGCGAGCCCCGGCGCGAGCAGCTTCATCGCCTCGTGCAGCGTCGCGAGCGGGCCGAGCTCCTCTTCGGAAAGCACGCGGACCTCGACCAGGTCGGCGCGCGTCTCGATCGGCACGCGCGGGCCCGCGTGCGCGTCGATCTCCGCGCGGATCGCCTCGCGCGCGCCGAGCGGGGAGGCGAGCGGGAGCTCGACGGCGACCGTCCGCTCCCCGCCGAGCACGAGCGGGCCGAAGCGGGCCTCGCGCGCGGCGCGCCGGGAGTAGGAAAAGGGATCGAAGGGGGCCGCGCCCGGCGGCGAGCGCGCCGGGCCGACCCCGGGCGGCGGCCGGTTCGGCCGGCGGGCGCCGGGAGGCCGCGTCCTCACCCTGCAGCGCGCAGCCGGCGGTTGTACGGCTCGACGAGCCGCTGCGCGACGGGGATCTCCTCGACCGGGTCCTCCGTGAGGGAGACGCGCACCGTGTCCCCGATCCCGTCGTCGAGCAGCGATCCGATGCCGACCGCGGACTTGATCCTGCCGTCCTCGCCGTCGCCGGCCTCGGTGACGCCGAGGTGGAAGGGGTAGTCCATCCCCTCGTCCGCCATCCGCGCCGCGAGCAGGCGGTACGCCTCGATCGTCACGACGGGGTTCGAGGACTTCATCGAGATGACCAGGTCGCGGTATCCCTCCGACTCGCAGATCCGCACGAACTCGAGCGCGGACTCGACCATCCCGAGGGGGGAATCGCCGTAGCGGTTCATGATCCGGTCGGAGAGCGAGCCGTGATTCGTGCCGATCCGCATCGCGACGCCGAGGGCCTTCGCCCTCGCGACGAGCGGGCGGAAGGTCTCCGCCAGCCGCTCGAGCTCGAGCTCGTACTCCGCGTCGCTGTACTCGCGGACCTCGAACTGCTTGCGGTCGGCGTAGTTGCCGGGGTTCACGCGGATCTTCTCGACGTGCTCCACGGCCTTGAGCGCCGCCCCGGGCGAGAAGTGGATGTCCGCCACCAGCGGAACGCGGATCCTTCGCGCCGCGAGGGCCTCGCGGATCCCGGGCAGGGCCCGCGCGTCGCCCGAGGTCGGAACGGTGACGCGCACGATCTCGCAGCCTGCCCCGACGAGACGCTCGATCTGGTCCACAGTCGCCGCGATGTCCGTCGTGGCCGGCGTCGTCATCGACTGGACGCGGATCGGGTTGCCGCCGCCGATCCCCACGTCCCCGACACGAACCTCGCGCGTCGGCCTGCGGCGGTAGAGGAACGGGGATTCGCACCACTTCGCGTTCATGGAACGGCCATTATAGCCGGGGCCCGGCTGGGTGGTCGGGCGGGGCGACCGGGGCCACGCTCGGCATTCCCTGCCCGCGTGCTCGCCATTCGCAGTCCCCGCGGCGCGCCCGCCCGCTGCCGGAGCCCGGTGGGTCCAGTCCTGCCGGCGATCCGGCCGCAGGGCCCCCGTGGGTGCGGCGGGGCCCTCAGCCCCTCGCGGTGTCGCCGCCGCGTCCGCGTCCCTGTCTTCGTCCTCATCGAGGTCGAAGTGGAATCGGTGGAGGAACCGGTGGTAGATCGGGGCGATGAGGACTCCCGCGATCGACAGGAAGGCGATGCCGCTGAAGAGCGCGTAGAAGGAGGCGAAGAGCTTCCCCCCCGTCGTCGTGATCGGATCGACGGGCCCCATGCCGCCCAGGATCATCGAGGCGTTCAGGAGCGCGTCGACCCACCCGAGGCCGCCGAGGACGCGGTAGCCCGCGATCCCCAGGGCGAGAGCCAGCAGGATGAGAGCCGCGGCGATGGCGCTGCTCCTGAGCATGCGCCGGAGGAACCGGGCGCGCGGGAGGACGGGAGCGCTACGATGTTCGAACATCGGCATGGACCCCGGCCCGGCTCATGGCGCGGAAGGAGGCGGGCCCGAAAGGCGATCGTCCGCCCCCCGGACCCTTCCGGGCGCGGCAACGACCTGCTCGATGAAGTAGCGGTGGATCCTCGTGTCCGGGGTCAGCTCGGGATGGAACGTGGAAGCGAGGATCCGCCCCTGGCGGACCAGGACCGGCTCGCCGAGCCGCGAGGCCAGCACGTCGACGCCGGGGCCGGTGCGGCGGATCCGGGGCGCGCGGATGAACAGGGCCCTCAGCGAGGCCGAGGGGGGGCCGCCGTCCGGGAGGCGGAGCAGCTCCGGCGCGACCGCCTCGAGGGATGTCCTCGAACGAATCGACCTGCCGCCCGTACGCGTTGCGCTCGATGTCGATGTCGAGCAGGCCGAGCGACCACTGCCCGGGTGAGGAGACGCCGCGCGCGAGGAGGATCGCGCCGGCGCAGCTGCCGTAGAGGGCCCCCCCGCCCGCGGCGAACGCGGGCAGCGCCTCGATCGAAGCGGTACTCGCGCATGAGCCGCAGGAGGACCGTGCTCTCCCCCCCGGGAATCACGAGCCCGCCGAGCCCCGCGAGCTCCTCCGGCAGACGGACCTCGCGCACGATCGCGCCGCAGCGCGCGAGCGCGCCGCGGTGCGCGTCGAAATCCCCCTGCAGGGCCAGCACCCCGATGTCCCTGTCTGTTCCGCGGTGTCGTCATGAGCCTGGCTTCGATCCTGCGCGGCCCCCCGCGCGGCGCGGTCCCCGCGGACCCACCGCGCGGCGGGAGGCACTCCGCCGTCACCAGCCCCGCGTCTGCAGCAGGTCGCCGGGCTGGAGCTTCGAGGTCTCGATCCCGCTCATCGGCTGGCCGAGCCCCGCCGAGACCTCGGCGAGGATCTTCGCGTCCCGGAAGTGGGTCGTCGCGCGCACGATCGCGCGCGCCCGCGGCGCGGGATCCCCGCTCTTGAAGATGCCCGAGCCGACGAAGACCGCCTCGGCCCCGAGCTGCATCATCAGGGACGCGTCGGCCGGGGTGGCGATGCCGCCGGCGGCGAAGTTCGGGACGGGCAGCTTCCCGTTGCGCGCGACCCAGCGGACCAGCTCGAACGGCGCGCCGAGCGCCTTGGCCTCGGCCATCAGCTCCTCCTCGCCCAGGACGCCCACGCGGCGGATGGCGGACATCACCGACCGCATGTGCCGCACGGCCTCGACGATGTTCCCGGTGCCCGCCTCGCCCTTGGTCCGGATCATCGCGGCCCCCTCGCCGATCCGGCGCAGGGCTTCGCCCAGGTCCCGGCAGCCGCAGACGAACGGCACCTTGAAGGCGAACTTGTCGACGTGGTGCTGCTCGTCGGCCGGGGTGAGGACCTCGCTCTCGTCGATGTAGTCGACGCCGAGCGACTCGAGGATCTGGGCCTCGGCGAAGTGGCCGATCCGGCACTTCGCCATGACCGGGATCGAGACCGCCTTCTGGATCTCCTGGATCTTCCGCGGGTCGGCCATCCGGGCCACGCCGCCCTCCGCGCGGATGTCCGCGGGGACCCGCTCGAGCGCCATCACGGCCACGGCGCCCGCCTCCTCGGCGATCTTCGCCTGCTCCGCGTTCGTCACGTCCATGATGACCCCGCCCTTCAGCATCTCGGCGAGGCCGGTCTTCAGTCTCAGCGTTCCCTTCTCTTCCATGGCGTCCCTCGTCCTACCGGTCGACCGGTCTTGAATGGGCCATCTGGTTTCATACCAGGGGATAAGCCTCGGCGACCGGCTCCTGGCGCCGGCGCCCCGAGGCGGACAGCATCTTCTTCAGGATCGATCCGAGCGAGCGGATCCCGCGCTCGATCTCGGCGGTGGTGGCGGAGGCGAACGTCAGCCGCAGGCTCGCGGGGCCGCGCCCCTCGAGGTGGAACGGATCGCCGCCGCTCACGATCACGCCCCGCCGCTCGGCTTCCGCCTGAAGCTCCGCCGCGTCGAGCTCGCCGGGAAGGCGCACCCAGAGGAACAGGCCCCCTTCCGGCTTCGTCCAGGCGGCGCCGGCGGGGAAAGTGCCGCCGAGCGCCGCGAGCATGGCGTCGCGCCGCTCGCGGTAGGCGGGGCGCACCAGCGCGAGGTGGCGCGCCAGGCCGCCGCCGCGGCAGAACTCCTCGAGCGCGACCTGCATCAGCGGGCTGCTGCAGTAATCGTTGATCTGCTTGAGGACCGAGAGGCGATCGATCACCGGGCGGGGCCCGGCGATCCACCCGATGCGAAGACCGGGGATCAGCTGCTTCGCGAAGGTCGAGAGGTATATGACGCGACCCTCGCGGTCGAGCGACCTCAGGGTCGGAGGGTCCGCGCCTTCGAACCGCAGGCCGCCGGCCCAGTCGTCCTCGATCACCATCAGGTTCGAGGCCGCGGCCTCCTCGAGGACCTGCCGGCGTCGCGGCAGGGGCATCACGGCGGTCGTCGGGTTCTGGAACGAGGGGGTCACGTACAGGAGCTTCGCCCCCGTCCGTCCGGCCGAGCGGGCGATCCCGCCGGGCAGGATCCCGTCCTCGTCGAGCTGCAGCCCGGCAAGCCTGGCGCCGAACGACTCGAACGACGAGATCGCGCCGCTGTAGGTCGGGTTCTCGATGAGCACCAGGTCCCCGTGGTCCACGAACGCGCGCGCGATGAGGTCGATCGCCTGCTGGGAGCCGTTCGTGATCAGGACTTCCTCGGCGGAGGTCGGCGTGCCGCGCCGGGTCATCTCCTGCGCGATCCATTTCCTCAGCGGGGGAAGGCCCTGGGCGGGAGCATAGGAGAGGGTGCTCGGCGCGCCCGCCCTTCATGGCCGCTTCGAGGGCGCGCAGGAACCGCTTCGCGGGGAGCAGGTCGGGCGCGGGAAACGATCCCGCGAAGGAGATCGCCTTGCGCCCTCCCGGGCTGGCGTGCCCCGGCGCGAGGCTGGCGAGCTTGCGTCCTTCCAGGGCGCGCGAGAAGGCGCCGGTCCAGGGCGCGGACGGGGGACGCCGGTCGCGCTCGGAGCGGGCTGCGAGGCCGTCGGGGGAGGGGGCGGGGCCGACTCCGGCCTCGAGGCGAAGGTGCCGCGTCCCACGTGCGGGCGCGCGAAGCCCCACTCGACGAGCTTGTTGTAGGCCGCGACCACGGTGTTGCGGTTCACGCCGAGGCTCCGGGCCATGTCGCGCGTCGTCGGCAGGCTGGGCTCCCGAGGCGATCGCGCCCTCGAGGATCCTCCGGCGCAGGTCGTCCGCGATCCGGAGGTAGTGGGCCACGCTCTTCGATTGGTCTAGATCAATTGCGTGACAAAGCTCCAGCCTTTCGACGATTGGACTATACCATTCGAGCGATCGGCAGGCTCAACCCCCCCATGGTGAGCGCGAGATTGTTGCAGGGCCACGAGGCAAGCCGGCGCCTTCGCTCTCGCTCCGGCCCGCCTGCGCGAGGACCGTTGAGGCTTGCCGCCAGGGCCTGGAAGCCCGAAAGGGAACTCGGGTGCTCGCGCCCAAACGGGCCCCCGCAGAATCTCAGTTTCACCATGGGACTTTTCGACCGAGTCGCTTCCTTCGACTGACGATGCAGGGAAGAAGTGACGGTTTTCGACGTCACCTAGCAGCCCATCGGGGCGCATCCCTGACCCGACTGGTCGACGAAAAACATTGCAGATACTTGAGTATTATTAAAAAATGCATATGTAGTTTTCAATTTGCACATATATTGCAAGATGGAGTGGCGTGGACCCGACCAAACTGATCTTGGAGACCCTCACCATGAGCAGAAACGACAGACTTGGAATCGCCTGGTGCATCAAGGTTGCGGCAGCCGCGGCTCTGCTGGCCGCTGCTTCCTCCGTCGCCTTCGGCGGTGGACGGCTCACCATGAGCACTCTGGTTCCGAAGACCCCGGCCCACCGCCCGATCGTGGACAATCCCCGCGCGAACGGAGCGACGACGGGCGCAGGCCAGGAGCGCGTCGACGCCGCCACCCTGCACAGCTTCGGCTTTGGCTTCGTGCCATCGGCCGGCGGGCGCGTCGCAGGGAATGCGATGGTCCCGAAGACGCAGGTCTACCGTCCGATCGCGGGCAACCCCCACTCGAACGGAATCCCCTCGGGCCCCGGGGAGGAGCGGATCGAGGGTGTGACGCTGCATGGATTCGGATTCTCGATCGGGCCGGGAGGCGGGCGCGCGGCGAGCACGGTCGGGGGCAAGGATCCTCCGCCGCCCCGTGGTCGACAATCCACGTGCGAAGGGCGTGCCGGCGGGCGCCGGGGAGGTGCGGATCGATTCGACGCCGGCCCCGGTGCGGCCGATTGCGCGGCCGTGGTTCGCGGTTGATTCCGATGGTCAGGGTGGTGCGATGGTCCACGGAGGAGTCAGCTGGACGCTTCCGCTAGCCCCATCGTGGGGCTGAGATTGTTGCAACGCGGCGAAGGGCGATCTGGCGATCGCCCTTTTCTTCTGCTCCGTCACTCTCAGGCAGCGTTCTTCAACGAATGCCGTGCATTGAATGGAAGCCCGCGTGTGTCTATCTGCCGGCGATAGATGCATCCCAGCTGCGCGGAACGGACTCCCGCCAGAAGAACAGTCTCCTCGCGAGGACCTTCTCCCAGGTCCAGGGCTCGGAAGCAAGCCCCAGAGACATCGCCGGGGTGGGGCTGCTCGAGGTGCGCTCGGAGCGCACCTTGACCAGGTTTCTCCAGACGGTAAAGACGAACAGCCGCTCGAGCACAGCGTTGTGGCGGCGCCCGAACGCGATGGTTTCCCGACGGTGGTGAGCCAGACTATGCCGTAGCAATCCATGCATCAGGTCCGTGGGAAATAGTGCGCGATCCCGGGCGATCGCAAGGCTCGAGCGAGGCGACCCTTTGGGGCCGCGTCTGGGGTTGGGGTGAACGATCAGCTCGAATCGACCATGGAGCGGCGCTCTGGCAAGCGCGCGCGGATAGGAGCTTATGAGCGTCGACATGGACGGGGAGGGCCCGGGGCGGGAGGTGGTCCAGCAGGACCGAGAAGCCCTCCCGGAACGCCGCCTGGTAGGGGTCGGGTCCGCGAGGCCGGCTTCCGAAAAGACGGCGCTGCCGGATTCTCTGGGCGGGGGTCGCCCTCCCGGTTCGACGGTGCGGCGCGAAGTCGAGAGAGTAGACGAACCAGCTCTGGTGGCCGACAAGTGTCCCGAGACCGCACGGCTCCTCCTGCGAATGAGCGAAAGTCTCGAAGTGATCGTAGACAAGCGGTTCGCTGACGGTCGGGAGCCCGCCGAGCACGAGGCTGTGCAGGAGCAGACAGTGACGGCCCAGCCGGGCGATCCGCCGGGTGACCGTTGTGGGGGAGCACCGGAGCGAACGGGCTGTGGGGCGGTGGGCGGAGCCCGCGACAAGGGCCGCGGCGATCTGTGCGCTCAGCTCGGGCCGCTTGAGGTAGTACGTAACCGAGAAACTCTGCCGGGAGAACGTGCGCCGGCAGCACAGGCAGAGGAAGCGGGGTATGGAAAGAGGCTGGCAGCGTGTCCGGTAGGACCCGTGCCTGCGGTAGCGGAAACGGAGGGCTGAGCCGCGGGAAGGGCAGGGAGCCCAGGGGCAGTGCTCAGGCCTGAACGATTCCGGGGGCGCCAGTTCGATCGGTTCCGAGGGCCAGAGCACAAACAGGTGCTCCGCAAGCCCCGTGCCCGCGCCCGGACGCCGCGGTGACGCGCTCCCGGCGCGCAGCCTGTCCGCGGGCGGCCACGCCGATGCCCCCCTTCGTCCTCCGGTGGCCACCTTCAACCACAATCTCGAGGCCACCACTAACGGAGCTTGAACTCGACGGTCTCCTCGACCCAGGTTGCCACCGGCTGTCCGTTCTGCTGCGCCGGCCTGTAGCTCCACCCGTAGGCTGCGCCTACGGCCGCCTGGTCCAGCACGGGCGTCGCATGCCCTGTGACCCGAACCTCCGTAACCCGTCCGTCCGAGGCGACCTTCACGAGGAGACGCACGCTTCCTGTCTGCCTCATCGAGACCGCCACCGAAGGGTAGTCGGGGGGGGCGTGGCGCAGCGGAGTGGGCGACGCGAACGGCACAACATCCGTGGCGAACGGGTTTCCCCGTTCGCTTCCCTGGGCGGCATTCGGCACGGCCTCGTGGGCCTCGGCGCCCTCGGCAGTCCGAATCGTGGTGAGCTGGACCGGATGCTCGCCGGCGGCCTCGCCCGGCGCGGCCGGGGCAGGGGATGCGGCCTCGGAGGCTGCGCTCGCGGCGCGCTCCATCTGCGTTTGCGCGATGTCGGTGGAAGGTGCGGTCGGTGCCGTCGGTGCCGTGCTGCTCCCAGGCGAGTGCCCCACAGTGCCGGCGCCGCTCAGGCTGCCGGGTTCGGCCACGGGGCCTGCGCCGGTCGCAGGGGCGGTCGCGGATTCGCCCGAAGCGGCGGGTGGGCCAGCCTGGTGAACCGCCGCGCGGCTCACCGGGGCAGTCGGGGTTGATGCCAGACCAGGAACGGAGTCCTGCGCCGGCAACGGGGTGCCGGCATGTGGAGCGGGGGCCTGAACAGCGGCCCGGGCTGTGCGGGAGGGCGAAGCCGTCGTGGGTGGCGAAGGAGGCGGAGGAAGCGCGATCCTGTGCTCGGCCGGTGCGGCGACCTCTGCGGGCTCACCGGAGGAAGCGGTTCTCCCTGTGTCCCGCGCAGCGGGAAGCGAAGGGAGGGACTCCCGCGAAGGGGTTGCGGTGAGGCTCCCGGAGGCGACGCTGGACCCTGGCGCACTGCCGGTCTGCCGACGGAGGTCGGCGGCGGGGGAAGGGAATGGGGCCGGGCTCTGCGGTGCGCGCTGGACTCCGGAGCGGCTCAGGACGAAGAACGCGGCCGCGCAGGCAGCCAGCCCGATCCCCGCGGCAGCGAGGATCCGACCGGTCCTGCGGCGCGGCGCGGTGAGCCGTGGCTTCTCGAACGCCTGCTTCAGCTCCTTCCCGAGGTCGGGTGTGAACGGGATCGTCGTGGTGACTGCGGCCTCGGACGCCGCCGCAGACGGTGCCTCCATGACCGAGGGCGGAGCCGCGGCGGGGATGAGTGAGGGGGGCTGCGCGCCCCTCGTCCCGATCCGCATGGCCTCGTCGCGCTCGGCTCTCTTGCGGGCCTTCTTGTCCCGCTTCGAACCGCGCGCGCGCCCCAGGCTCGGCTGCTCGCCTGTTTCTGCGATCCGCGCAGGCTCGGAGCCGGTCGTGCCGGGCGCAGGGAGCTCAGGCGCCGAGGCAGCCTCCGCCGCGGCCGGCGAAGCATGCTCCGTGGCGGCTGTCGCTTCGATGCCTCGGGAGGGCTCGCGCGGGGGGACCGCAAAGTCAGGAACCGTGTCCTCGCTCGCGATCGGTCCCTTCGGCAGGAGCGGCTGCGCCGGGGGCTCGTCGTGCCCGGATCGCACGGGGGCGATCACCGGGGAAACCGTCACTGACGCCGGGGTCGGCGCGGCCTGCGCGGGCTCGGGGGGTCCGTTCCCTCGGCAGGGGCCGAATCGATCGTCATCTCGCCTGCGCCTGCGAGGGGCTCCATCGCGGGGGCGGCCGCCGTCGCGACATGGGCCGTGACAGGATCCTGGAGACGGGCGCTCGGGATCGTCTCGCTCGCGTCCGCGCTCAACGCGGGCTTCGCAGGTGCGCGCAGAGGAGCACTCGCCGGCTCCGTCGGCGCCGCGACGTCGGGAGCCCCCTGGAGCGGACCCGCCTCGAGGGAACGGGATGGCGGCGTCACGCTCGCCGGTTCTTCGACCGTCACGGCTGGGCTCGCGATCGAAACTGGGGGCGAGGCTGGCTGTTCTGCGACAGGGGGGGGGCCGTCGCGACCGCGGCGGAGGAGGGCGAGGCGGACCGCTGGACGGTTCCAGCCGAGCCGGCGGGCGGCTCGCGCCGGGCTCCGGTCGGGAAGATCGACTCGAGCATCGCGTCGATCGTGTCTATCGGTAGGTCCCCGAGCGGCGCGGATGCATCCCGCGCGGCGGGTGCCGACCGCCCGGGAGGGACGGGCGCCGCTTCGGTCGGGTTCGTGGCCCGGCTCCTCTCCGGCTCGCGGGCCGCGGGGCGGACCTGCTGAACGATCGCGCCGGCGAGGTCGCCCGAATCGCTCGTCGGGAAGACCTTGTCGAGGAGCGACCCGAGCTCTTTCTCGTCCTCGGTGGACCCGGCTCGGGCTTGCGGGCCCTCCGGGCATGGCGGGTCGCATTGTTGGCGCGGCGGGCCGGGGCTGCCGGCCCCCCGCCTCCGTGAGGAACGCCGTCGGGAGGAAGCGCGAGAGGGTGTCCAGAAGGTCCTGCCGGGTCAGAGGCTTCTGCAGCTGCGAGGCGCACCCGCCCGTGTCGAGCGCGCGCAGGGCCGGCAGCGCCGCTGGCATCTCCCGTCATCAGGATGACGGGGATCGGGCGCCCCTGATCGGCCTTCGCGAGCTCGGCGCTGACGCGCTTGCCGCTGCCCGATCGCATCCGGGAATCGACGAGCACGAGGTCGGGCTTGATCTCGTGGAATGCCTCGAGGGCGGAGCGGCCGTTCGTGCGGACGTGCACGTCGATGCCGACCGATTCAAGGACCTCCAGGAGAACGCGAACGTCCTTGGGGTCGCTGTCGACGACCAGGACCTGCGGTTGGGTTGGTTTCATGGCTCCCGCCGTGAAAAAAAAGACACTCCGGACAGGGCGAATCTAGGTTCCGCGAGGAGGGGGGGCAACCCGGCCGGGTCCGGGGAGGGAGGCTACCGCGGCCGTCCGGCGGCCCCGGCGCGCTTCTCGTGCCGGGCGGACACGGTGGTGTGGATCCCCCCCCGCACGAGAAAGTCGCCTTCGACGGTCATTTTTCTCGGCTGGAGGGCGCTGACGAGGTCGTCGAGGATCCGGTTGGTCACCGCTTCGTGGAAGGCCCCTTCGTTGCGGTAGGACCAGAGGTAGAGCTTCAGGGACTTGAGCTCGACGCAAAGCCTGTCCGGGACGTAGAGGATACGGATCGTGGCGAAGTCGGGCTGGCCCGTCATCGGGCACAGACAGGTGAACTCCGGGCAGTCGAACCTGATCTCGTAGTCTCTGCGGGGGGAGGGGTTGGGAAAGGTCTCGAGCGTCTTGCGGGGGCGTGTCGGCATCTTCGTGGCAGCTCCGGCCCCGACCTCGAGCGGTCGGGCGGGCGCAGTATACATGGTGGACGCGAGATTGTTGCTCGGAACGGGCCCGGCCCGAGGGGGGCCCGGCCGGTCGCAAGCCGGCTTCCCTTCGAGGCGATTACCCTCCTTCGTCCGTGCGCCGGATCCACGGACTCCAGCAAGTCTTGATCCGGGGCTTCCGGCGTGGTGCCCCGGGGGCGGGCTCGGGGCACCACAATCTCAGGCTCACCGTGTAGGTATACTCGGACGCATGAGGAATGACAGCGCCACCGCGCCTTCGGCAGGGCTCCCATCGTGGCCGCCCTCTGTTCTTCCTCTTCGCTCGGAGTGGCCTCCCTCGCGGGCAGCCCACGCGGCCCGTCGATTGAGGAACTCGCGCGCAAGGCCTCCCGGGGGGAGGCGGCAGCTACCGCGGCGATCGAAGCGCTGCTCGAGCCGTTCTTCATGCGCAAGGACCTCTGGACGCTCGATGGTCCCGCGGGAGCGAGGGAGCTGCGCGGGTTCTGGGAGCGGGCGGCGAGCGCGCGCGGATCCTCTGGATCGATCCCTCGGGAGGCCGCGAAAGCCTGCGGCTGCTGAGCCTCGACCTCGGCGCCTTCCTCGAGGCGGACGCCGCGGCGGCCGGGTACGTGGTCTACGCCATCGTTCAGAAAGCGCCGGGAGGAGAGCCCGCCCTGTCCTGGTATCACGATGGCGGGAAGAAACTCGCCGAGCAAGAGGGAGCATCCTGGCACCCCCTGTCCGCGCTTCTGCTGGGAGGGGGAGGCCCGGAGGCCGGTGCGAGGACGCTGGTGATCGAGGAGTCCACGGCCGGGCGCGGGGGTCGAAGGGCTCCTGGTCTTCGATGAACGCGAGGGGACCTGGCGCGCGAGCGGGCGGATCGCGCCGCCGGCCGGCGCTCGTTTCGCCGCCCTGGGAGAGGCGGGAGCGTTCTTCGTCACGGGGCGCGAGCCCCCGAAGGGAGTCCTCACGGGCGCGCCGCCCGAGCTGTTCCGCGCCCTGCTCTGGTACGAGCGGGCAGCGGGAGAGTTCGCGACCCATCCGGTGCCGCCCCGCTGCCCGAACCGGTGACGTCAGCCGAGCCCTGATCAAGGCGGTTCGGACGGGGGATCGGGACGAAGCCCGGAAGCGCTGCGTCTCCCCGGATGTCCTGGAGGCGATGCTCTATTTCTCCCCGGAGTGGAAAGGCGGCGGCAGGGTAGTGAAGGCCGATGCCCTCTCGGTTGAGTTCGTGTACGAGGAAAGGGACCGCCCCACGCTGAGAATCCTCTTCACGTTCGAGAACCGCTCCGGCGCGCTCCTGCTCGCCTCGGCCACCGGGCGGGCCGAGAAGAGCGGACCCTGAGGCCAGTCCCGGACTAGTGGGACCGCTCTGGCGGCCGGAGGGAGCCGTCGTATCATCCTCTCGATGGACACGAGGCTGCAGAATCGGAATCGTCGCGGTGCGCTGGCCTTGGCGGTTTCAGCTGCCATCGCCCGCGCCCCGTCCGGCAAGGATGTCATGCAGCCCGTGGACACCTCCGCCGGCAGCATGACCGACCCGAAGAAGCTGCTTGAGGTGAACCTCGACCGCCCGGTTCAGCTCGCCCTGGTGGAGCAGCCCGCGGAGCTGGCGTTTATGCAGCTCGGAAGCCTCCTTGGCATCGAATGGGGGTTCATGCCCGGTGTGAACCTCAAGAAGCCGATCACGGTGAGCCAGTCTGGGCCCGCGAGGGACCTGCTGAAGGCGCTCGGTCAGGCGGCGATGGTCCGGTTCGAGGTGACGGGGCCGACCCAGATGCGGGTCTTCCCGGCGCGCGCCGAGAAGAGCCCCTCCAACAAAACGACGCCGCCCCCCGTCAAGCACGAGTAGCCCAGCCATCGCGCATCGGTGGGCGGGAGATTGTTGCGCGCCGGCGACCCAAAGGCCTGTGCTCGCCTCTTGCCTTACTCGACTCGGGTTCCGGGGCGGCACTAAGCCCGGGACGCTGAGGATGGTTGGGTGGCCGCCGCGGCGGAGACGGGGTCAGGGGGGCCTGCAACATCACAGGCCCACCGGGGTCACTTGCCCGCTTTCTCCGTCCCCGCGAGCGCCGCGATCAACTCCTCCAGGTCCTCGGCCTCGACCCCGAGCTCCTTCGCCTTCCTGGCGTGAGCCAGGACCGACTCCCCCCGCACCTTGTTCTCCCCGCCCAGGATGCGATCGCGTAGTGAAGCTCCCCGTCGTCCGGCCGCGAGGCGCTGACGGTGTCCGCCCAGGCTAGCCCGTCGTGCGTCCGCCCGAGCGTCTTGTAGGCGTCGAGCCCCCACCAGACCGCCCCGCTGAGCATGCCGCTGTCCGGGTAGGCCGAGACGATGTGCTTCCAGTGAGGCAGCGCCTCCGCGGGCAGCTCGCGAACGCGCTGAAGGTATCGGCCCATCAGGAAATCGACCTGGACCGCGATCTCGGGCGGGGGAGAAGGGCGAGCAGGTGGAGGAAGTCGCGATAGGCGCGCGCCTCATCGCCGCGGAACAGGCGGCGCTGCGCCAGCTCGAGGAGCAGGGAGGCGTTACCGGGGTCGGCGGCGAGCCTGGCCTCGAGGCCCGGGATCGGGTCGACGCCGTCGAGAATCGGCTGCAGTTTTCTGAGCCACTCGTCCTTCTTGTCGAAGCCGAGCATCCGGTCGATTTCGTTCCCCTTCCCGTCCAGGATGATCACGCAGGGGAGGCCGACGACGTTGTAGCGGCGCTTCAGCTTCTGGCCGTACTCCGAGTCGAAGTCAACGTGGATCGGAACCGACTTCCTGCCGAGCTCGGCCCCCGCACCCTGGCTCCAGATCTCCTTCTCCATCTCCTTGCAGGGCCCGCACCAGCTCGCCCAGAGGTCCAGGAGGACCGGCTTCCCGGTCTTGCGCCCGAGCGCCAGCGCCTCCTCGACCTTGAGATCGAGCCAGGTGATGCCGCCCGCGGCGGGCGGGGTCCCGGGGGCGGGGGCGCGGAAGCGGGCGCCGGCGCGCAGGCGCTGAGCACGAGAGCGGCGAGAGCGAGGGATCGGAAGGTTCGCAGGATCATGGCATCTCCGTCGAGTGGCGGCATCTGGCAGATCGGGCCGATCGCGCCCTCCTCCCGCCCCTCCCGCAGGTCTCCCGGGCGGACCGCGTCCGCGCCGGTCCGGTCATCGCTTGACGCTTCCGGAGCGGGCGCGGCTCACTCCGGGGCGGATCCGACTCCCGAGGGGCCCATCGTCGCCGCGCCGGCCTCGCCGAGCAGGGCGAGCCTGGGCACCACGACAAGGCGCGTGTACTCGATGAAATGATGACCGGCCGCGGCGCGCATGATCGCCTCGGCGAGCCGCGAGGGGTTCCAGCGCCAGATGTCGCGCAGGAAGCGCCAGTACTCCATCCGGTAGTTCGCGAGGATCCCCTGGGCGAGCATGGCTCGCGCTCCGGCGAGCAGCTTCCGCGGCTGCAGCCAGCCCTGCCGCGACACCAGCCCCGGCCGGCGGTGCATCATCTCCTTCACCCGGTTCAGGTAGGAGCCGGGCTCGTAGATCGTCTGCAGGATTCGCTGGTAGCCGCGGAGGAGGACAGGATGGGGGATCAGCGTGTCGATGTTGGTCCCGCCGAACTGGTCGAGGATCTCGAGCGGGCGCAGCCGGCCGTCCCGGCGCAGGCGCAGCTCGAGAGGTGTTCCCGGCAGGGCGTGAAGCAGGCCGACCATCGCCTCGGGGATCGCGGCCCGCTCGATGAACTCGATCTGGCTGTCGAAGATCCCCGGCCCATCGCTGTCGAATCCGACGATGAACCCGCCCCAGACGTCCAGCCCGTGCTTCTGGACCTCGCGCACGCGCGCCGCGATGTCGAGCCCGCGGGTGAGGTTCTGGCTCTTGCCCGTTTCCTCGAGCGACACCGTGGAGGGGGATTCGATGCCGATGAAGACGGACCAGAACCCCGCGGCGGTCATGGCCTTCATGAGGGCCGTGTCCTCGGCGAGGTTCAAGGAGGCCTCGGTGTAGAACTCGAAGGGCCATCCGTGCCGCTCCTGCCAGCGCTGGACGGCCGGAAGGACTTCCCGGACCGCCTTCTTGTTCCCGATGAAGTTGTCATCGACGAAGAAGACCGAGCCGCGGAACCCGGTGGCGTCGATGGCGTCGAGCTCGGCCTCGATCTGCTCCGCGGTCTTGGTCCTGGGCTTGCGCCCGAACACCACGATGATGTCGCAAAACTCGCAGGAGAAGGGGCAGCCCCGCGAGTACTGAAGGGACATGTTGTAGTAGGCCCCGGGCTTGAGGAGGTCGTAGCGGGGGACCGGACTCGTGGTCATGTCCGGCCGCTCGGCGTTGCGGGTCACCCGTGGCGCCAGTCCGGCCTCGAAAGCGGCGCAGACCGAGGCGATCGTGTCCTCGCCCTCGCCGAGGACCAGGTAGTCCGCGTCGTCAAGCTTTTCCGGCTCGCTGGTGGCGTAGGCCCCGCCGACGATCGTCGGGATCGCGAGCCTGCGGCACCGCGCGAGGATCTCGTGGAGCGATCGGGACTGGACGTGCATTCCGGTCAGCAGCACGACGTCGGCGCGGCGCAGCTGCCGGTCGCTGAGGGTCTCGATGTTCAAGTCCACCAGGGTCGGACGCCAGTGGGCGGGAAGAATGGCCGCCACCGTGATCAGCCCCAGCGGGGGCAGCGCGCACTTCTTCCGCACGAACTTCAGGGCGTACTCATAGCTCCAGTAGGTTGGGGGGAAGCGGGGGTAGACCAACAGGACGTTCATCGTGCGGCGATCCTCCGTGTGGCCGCTCTGATCGACGAGGCTCGATGCATGGTATCAGGAGAGGGCCGTCAAGGGCACTGAGCGCCCAGCGGCGGTGTCCCGAGCTGGAGTAGGTGCCGACGCATCCGGCGCCGGCCCCGGCCGCGCAGAGGGAGAGAGGGAGGGAGAGGGGGGCAGCCGGCAGCCTGCCGTGATGCTACAATTCCGGCTGGAGGAATGCGATGACGGAGAGCAGGGACGGAGCCACCCCCGCCCGGATGGATGTCTTCCCCACGGGGGAAATCGGGATCGTCTGGAGGGATGGGCACGAATCGTATTTCGGTGGCCATTACCTGCGCTGCCACTGCCCGTGCGCCGGCTGCGTGGACGAGAACACCGGCCGCAAGGTCCTCGACGACGCGATGGTCCCATCGGACGTCCAGCCCCGGCTCTTTCACGGGATCGGGAACTACGGCGTGCAGTTCGTCTGGTCCGACGGCCACACGACTGGGATCTACTCTCACGCCATGCTCCGATCCCTGTGCCCTTGCCCCGCCTGCGCGGGGGCGAGGCGCTGAGCGCGGCAGGGCGGGACCGTCGCCGGGGCGGGCGTGGAGCCTGACGAGCCGGGGGGCGCAGAGCGGGACGGGTGAGCGGACCCGCCTCGGGGACCGCTGGCGCTGCCGACAGGGACTCTCAGGAAGCGGAAGGGCGGGTGCGGGGTGTGCGGGGGGCGCGCGAGGCCCGCCGGTCCTGTTCGAGGAGGCTTGTCTGGCCCGTCAGCTGCTTCCACACGACGCGCGATACGGCCCGGATGAGCTCATGGGCGCGGGCGCTGTTTCGCGGACGCTCGACCTGGACCGCCAGGAGATAGCGGTGGCCCCCCGACGCCAGCACGTACCCGGCGTCGCCCAGGGCGCCCGGGATGTCTCCGGTCTTGTTCGCGACGAAGGCGCCGCGGCCGACACCGGCGGGAATCAGCGAGCGCACGTGCGAGCGGCTCATCCAGAGCAGAAGCCTGTCCCGCGAGGCCGCGCTCAGCATTCCTTCGTTGATGGCCCGGTGGAGGATCGTCACCAGATCCTGGGGGAGGTCCGGTTCGTCCCCGAGAGGTCGGGCAGCGGCGACTCGATGCGCGTGCGCTTGAGGCGCCAGGCCGCGAAGATGGCGTTGACCGTTTCGATTCCGCCCATGCGCGAGATCAGCATGTTCGTCGCGGTGTTGTCGCTCTTGCGGATCATCAGCTCGCCGAGCCGCTCGACCGAGAACAGGGTCCCTGCCGGCATGTACTGGATCCGGCCCGATCCGGTCGCGATCTCCTCCTCGCGCATCGCGATCGTCTCGCCGAGGAGGACCTCTCCCCGGTCAACCGCGACCAGCAGGGCGACGGCAAGCGGGATCTTGATCAGGCTCGCGGCGGCGTATGAATCCCCCCCTTCGAGCGTGAAAAAGGCGCCGCTCGAGGGGTCGTACCCGAAGACCCCCGCCCGCAGCCCCGGCTGGACCAGGATCGGCCGCAGCGAGGCTTCGAGCGCCTGCTGGCGCTTCGCGGGCGTGAGCGGCCCACCCGCTGCGTCCGCCCGCGCCCACGCCGGGGCCGCCCCGCCGCCGGCCCCCTCCGCGCGGCCGTCCCCGCGCCGCGCTGCGCCGCCGAGCGGGGAAGCCTGCCCGGGGATCATGCGCCGGCGAGGAGACCTGGCGCGAGCAGGGCGAGGCTGCCCCGTGAGGGCGAGAGCGAGCAGGCCGGCGGCCGCCGACCAACGCGGGGAATGGATCATGAGGGGGGACTATAGTCGAGCCGCAGGGGAGCGGCAAGCGCGGGGGGCCGAAAAAGGCAGGAGCGGCAAGGGGTAGGGACCCTCGCCGCCGGCTGGGGGGGCCGCGGCCTGGTCGCGGGACCGCGGTGCATCGTGCCGGCTCCCGCTGTAGGTTCGGTGGCGGGCGGGGCCGGGGATCTTCTACCAGCAAGCGGCCTGCCAGCATGCGGCGCTCGCCGCCGGTGATCGGAAATCCTCTGCCCATGGGGCTTTCCGGGCGCGGGAACCCCGGCGGGCGGGGGGGCCCGGCGGGTCGGTCACAGCGGGAGGGGGAGGATGGGACTCCGTGACCGAGTTCGGGACCGATCCGCACCGGGGGCGCCCGGTGGTATTCTCTGGGCATGAAGTACAGGCACAGGGGCTACAAGGACGACGAGTACGACAAGGACCGCAAGAAGCAGGAGGCGCCCCCGAAGAAGCGTGACGATGGGATGCCGCCGAGGTCGCGTCTCGCGGAGAAACGGGTTTCCACGCTCGTCTTCAGATGCCACAACTGCGGGCGCCAGGAGCTGGCCCCCGAGACGTTCGGGCTCGAGCAGCGGTGCGCCGGGTGCGGGCAGGCGCTTCACTGCTGCATGAACTGCATGAAGTTCGATCCCGGGGTTCCGCGCGAATGCCGGGAGCCTCTGGTCACCGTGGCGGTGCAGAGCAAGCGGACCGCGAACGCCTGCGAGCACATGCAGGCCAAGGCCGTGCTCGATTCCACGGGGCGTCGCGAGGAGGCCGGACGCGCGCCCAGCGCGCGCGAGGCATTCGACGCGCTCTTCAAGAAGAAGGAATAGCGCAGCGGGGTCACCGGCGCCTTTTTTTTTTTTTTTTTTTTTTTTTTTTTTTTTTTTTTTTTTTTTTTTTTTTTTTTTTTTTTTTTTTTTTTTTTTTTTTTTTTTTTTTTTTTTTTTTTTTTTTTTTTTTTTTTTTTTTTAAAAAAAAAAAAAAAAAAAAAAAAAAAAAAAAAAAAAAAAAAAAAAAAAAAAAAAAAAAAAAAAAAAAAAAAAAAAAAAAAAAAAAAAAAAAAAAAAAAAAAAAAAAAATTTCGCGCCCGCGCGTTCGCCGCGAGGTGCTCGAGCACCTTGAAGACGATCTCCGCCTGGTCCGGCGCGCCGGCCTTCGCCGCGAGCTCTCCGCCGCCGGCTGCCCGGGCCGGCACGCAGCGCGTCGAGCACCTTCTGCTGCAGGGCCAGCACGTCGGGGCGGCCTTCTTCCCCGCCTCCACGCCGGGCTGGTGGTAGGCGTTGATGTTGACCAGCGAGGCGTAGAAGCCCACGGCGCGCTCGTACAGGGCGATCAGCGCGCCGAGCGTCCGGGCGGTCACGCGTCGGGACGTGAGCGTGATCGACTCGCGGCCGTTCTCGTACAGCGCCCGGCGCGTGCCCAGGAGGAAGCCGAGAGGTAGTCGCCGCGGGTGACGCCGCGGCTCGACCTCCATCGACGCGCCCTCGCGGTCCCGCAGCACCTCGATGAAGGTGACGAAGAAGTTGTTCACGCCGTCGCGCAGCTGCTGCACGTAGGCGTGCTGATCGGTGGAGCCCTTGTTGCCGTAGACCGCGATGCCCTGGTGCACGATCCGGCCGTCGAGATCGTGCTCCTTGCCGAGCGACTCCATCACCAGCTGCTGGAGGTAGCGGCTGAACAGCAGCAGCCGGTCCTTGTACGGCAGGATGACCATGTCCTTGGCTCCGCGCCCCGCCCCGCGTGATGCCACATCAGGGCGAGCAGCGCGGCCGGGTTGCCCGCGGTGTCGCGCGACGCGGGTGGCCTCGTCCATGGCCCGCGCCGGCGAGCAGCTCGCGTCGATCGTCGATCCCCTGCAGCGCCGCGGGCAGCAGGCCCACCGCCGACAGCTCGGAGGTGCGGCCGCCGACCCAGTCCCACATCGGGAAGCGCGCCAGCCAGCCCGCTTCGCGCGCCTGCGGTCGAGCTCGCTGCCCTCGCCGGTGACCGCCACCGCGTGCCGGGGAATCGAAGCCCGCGGCGGCGTAGGCGGCCTGCGCCTCGAGCATCCCGTTGCGCGTCTCCTTGGTGCCGCCGGACTTGGAGATGACGACGGTCAGGGTCTCGGCAAGCCCGGCGCCGATCGCGCGAGCACGCCGGTCGATGCCGTCGGGATCGGTGTTGTCGAGGAAGAACGGCTGCATGCGGATCGGCGCGGACCCCAGCGCGTCGGCGACGAACTGCGGGCCGAGGGCCGAGCCGCCGATGCCGACGACGAGCACGTTCCGGAAGTGCTCGCGCGCTCGGGCCGCACGCGGCCCGCGTGCACGTCCGCGGCGAACGCTCGATGGCGCGAGCGTCGCTTCGATCTCCCGCCTAGCGCGGGCTTGGGCGCGAGCTCCGGGGCGCGCAGCCAGTAGTGGCCCGACCATCCGCCTCTCGTCGGGGTTGGCGATGGCGCCCCCCTCGAGCGCCGCCATCGCGTCGAAGGCGGCGCCGATCCGCGGCTCCATCGTCTCGAGGAACTCCGCGGAAAGCGCATGCGGCTGATGTCGAGCCAGAGCCCGACCAGTGTCGGTCACGCACAGGTACCTGCAATAGCGGTCCCAAGAGCTCTCGAGGGGTCATGCCGGTCACCTCCGGGGGATGTCGGAAAGTACAGGGAGGATTGTTCCACAGATCGGGCGGAGGCACAGGCCGCGACGGCGCGCCCCCGGGTGATCCGTCCTTCCCTCGCTCCACGGGCGATCACCCGGCTGCGCACCCCTTCGAGGGGACGGGGAAGACCATGGGGGGGGAGCGGCGACCGCCGCGGCAGGGGGGCGACGGGACCGGGGAGCGTGCTAACCTCGGCAGCCACCGGAGGAGAGACCATGCGGCTCGCGCACACCATGATCCGCGTCAAGGACCTCGACGCCACCCTCGCGTTCTACACGGGATTCCTCGGCCTGCGGGAAGTCCGCCGGACGACGATCGGGCAGGAGGCGACCCTCGTCTTCCTGACCGACGAGGAAGAGCGGTACCACATCGAGCTGACCTTGAACCACGGTCGCTCCGAGTACACCCTGGGAGACCAGTTCGGGCACCTGGCCTTCCTCGTGGACGATCTTGAGCCGGTCATCAGGAAGGTCGAGGCGGGCGGCTGGTGGTACCGGAGGTCCCGCCCGGAGATGTCCTCGAAGTACATCTTCGTGAAGGACCCGAGCGGGTACGACATCGAGATCCTCGAAGCCCGGCGCTGAGCCCTCCCATGGTGGGCGCGAGATTGTTGCTCGGAAGCGAAGGGCCGACGCAGTTTTTCGCCGGATATTCGCCCCTTGTCCGAGATCTGCGCCGCCCCGGCGGCCGGCGCGCCGCCGAGTGTGGATTTCGTTGACAGTGCATGGGGGCGGCGTAGCCTTCCGCCAAGAGTCTTCCTCGGACAAGGGCGCCGGGTGGGGGAACGCACTGGGGGGTTCTCCTCCCGACCCGGGGGGAAGGGCGGAGGAGCGAACAATGGCGGACATCCGGGTCGTGTTTCCGGAAAAAGGCGCGCCCTACGTGTACGGGTACCATGAGGCGGTCAAGCCGCAGGAGCCGATCTTCTGGCACGTCGCCAGCTTCAACAAGAACGTCACCAAGGTCCAGATCCGGTTCGACGACGCCAAGGAGGTACTTCCGAGCCGGACCGATGGATCCTCCTTGGTGAAGGACCTGAAGGTGGTCCCCTACGACCGGGACAAGGGCACGACCATGCGCGAGGCTCTCGTGTGGGCGGACGCTCCTCCTACGATACCCGCGAGGTCGACAAGTACTGGGTCATCGGGCTCGATGACGGCGGGAACGAGGTCGAGGACGCCTTCCTCGATCCGAAGATCATCGTCGACGGTCCCTAGGCCGTGCGGGAGGCTCATCCCGCGAGATCGAGGATCTTCCGGTAGCGCGGGTTCCGGCGCAGCGGGTCCAGCGCCGGCTCGTTGACGATCTCGGATTTTGGGAGCCCCAGGCGGACGGCCCGCTCGAGCCAGTCGAGCGCCTCCTCCTGGCGGCCGAGGATCGCCCGGATGATCGCATTGGTGAAGAGGATGGCCGTGTCGCGGGGCTGAAGCTGGTCCGCGCGGGTCGCCTCCTCGATCGCGCAGAGCGCATCGCCCGCCTTGGCGCAGTAGAGCCCGAGCTCTTCGTGCGCGTTCGCGGTCGGATGGGGGACTTCCTGAGCGCCTCGCGCGCCTCGCGCGCGGCCCCCTGGTAGGCGGCGCGGGCATCGTCCCGCTTCCCCGCTCTCTGGAGCGCGTCCCCGAGGTTCCCCCACATCACGGGGTCGTGGGGAGACAGTTCCGCGGCGCGCCGGTAGTTCGCGAGCGCCTGCTCGAAATCGCGCTGGTAGTAGTAGGCGGTCGCGAGGTTCGACCGGGTCGAGGCAGTCTCCGCGATCGCGAGCGCCCGATTGAAGGCCGCCGCGGCCTCCCGCGGCTGGTTGTTTCGAAGAAACGTCGTGCCGAGGTTGTTCCAGGCCATGCGGCTGCGGGGCTTGAGCTCGGTCGCCGTCCTGTAGGCCCCCGTCGCCGCGTCGTACATGGCAAACCGGTCGTGGACGTTCCCGAGCATGATCCGGTACAGCGCGCTGTCGGGACGCAGCCGAACCGCGTTGGCGGCCGCCGCGAGGGCGCCGGGGTAATCGTCGAGGTGGCTGAGCGCGGCGGCGAGGCGCGCCCACGCGAAATCGTACCCGGGCCTGCGCGTCACGGCGAGCTCGAGGTCGGCTTTCGCCGCCTGATAATCCCCGCCCACGAAGTGGCCGACCCCCTCGCTGCAGATCCCCTCGGGCAGGGCGGGGACGATCGCGAACGCTTTTCGCTGCGCGGCCTCCGCCATTTCCCTGGAGGCTGCGTCGACGGCCTGCTCGTGGTGGACCCAGTAGGCGGTCCCCAGGGTCCCCCAGGCCGGCGCAAGCCCGCGGTCGGCCTCGACGGCGCGGTTGAGCAGCTGCAGTGCCGCGTCCACTCCCTGAAGGTCGTCCGACTCCTTGACGAGGTACTCGACCCCCTGCTGGAAGTACCCCCATCCCGGGGATGATCGCAGGGCCTCCTCGGCGGCCCGTCCTGCGATGACCGCTCCCGTCGCGGAGCCGGCCGTGCCGGGCGCGGTCCCGGAGGGGGCGCGCAGAGCGTTGAAGAGGAAGAAGGCGGCCGCGATCGCCCCGGCGCCGGCCCCGCTCCAGACCAGGATGCGGCCCGCGGCCCATCCTGGCCCGACGGGGAAGCGGCGCGCTGCGCACCCCTGAGATGTGGGGCCGGATGCGGCGGAGCCCCTCGATCGCCTCGCGGGCCGACGGGTAGCGGGCCTCCAGGCTCTCGGCGAGAAGCCGGTCGAGAAGGGGGCCGACCTCGCGCTTCAGGGCCGGTGGCAGCGTCTGACCGGCGGGGTTGGCCGGATCGGGCATCCGTCCCGAGAGCATCTCCGCGAGGACGAGGCCGAGGGCGTACAGGTCGGTGCGCGCGTCGGCCGGTTCGCCGCGCCGCTGCTCGGGGGCCATGTACGCCGGCGTGCCGACCGCGATGCCGGGGGTCTCCTCCTGGTCGGGGCTCTGCTGCACGGCGAGGCCGAAGTCCATGACGAAGACCGAGCCCGCGTCGTCGATCATGATGTTCTCGGGCTTCAGGTCGCGGTGGATGATCCCCTTGGCGTGCGCGGCCTCGAGCGCGAGCAGCGTCCTCTCGGCGATCTCCATCGCGCGCTCGGGATCGAGGGGGCCCGCGTGGTTGAGAAGCTGGCGGAGCGTCTCGCCCTGGATCCACTCCATCGACAGGTACAGGATCCCCCCGACCTCGCCCAGGTCGTGGACCCGGCAGACGTTCGGGTGGGTGACCTGCCGGGTCAGCCGGACCTCGCGCTTGAAGCCGCTGACGAACGACGCCCGGCGCGCGAACTCCGGCCGGATCAGCTTCAGCGCCAGGACGCTGTCGAGCGCCGTGTCGATCGCCTTGTAGACGACCCCCATCCCTCCCCGGCCGGCCCGCTCGATGATCGTGTAGCGGTTCGCGAAGACGGCGCCCGGCGGGAAGTCCAGGTAGGCGGAGGCAGGGGAGGGGGGAGGGGCCGCGCCGACCGTCGTCGCGAGGCTGATGAGGCTCGCGCCGCAGGAAGAGCAGCGGGATTCACCCGACTTCACCTTCGAAAGGCAGGCCGGACAATCCATCCCCAGGTCCCCGGTTCGCTCCGAAACGACTTCCCCGCCCGACGCCGTGAGAATACACCTATCGGGCCCCGCGGGGCACGGGGGTCAGGGCCCCTTTTCGTCCTTCGGCGGCTCGGAGATCGTGACCTTGCCGCGGCGCGGAGCGGGCGCTTCGGTGACCGACCTGCGCCCCGACGGCCAGAGCACCTCGATCCGGTCGATCGCCTGCGCGCCCCCCAGGCCGAAGTCGAGGCCCCTGCCCGCATCGGAGAGGAACGATCCGCCCGCGATCACCTGGCGGGTCTGCGTGCGGCCCCCCGCGGTGAAGCGCACAACGGCGCCGACCGCGTCCCAGTTCGAGGCGGTCCCCTGGAGCACGACGCGGACCCGTCCGGGGGCGCCGGCGTTCATGTTCTCGAAGATCACGGGCGATCCGAGGAAGGCGCCGGCGACGATGTCGGGCGCCCCGTCGCCGTTGATGTCCGAGGCGACGATCCCGCGCAGGTCCGCCATGGTCACCAGCCCCGCGGCGTAGGAGGCCTCCGCGAACGTGCCGTCGCCGAGGTTGAGGAAGAGCCGCTCGGGCTGGGGGCCGGTGATGCCGTCGGGACCGAAATCGATCTTCCAGTCCCCCTTCATGTAGTCGGCCCACCCCGCGCCGAGCTCGTTCCAGAAGTCGACCTCGCGGTTCTGCCCGCGGTTGCCGACCAGCATCCCGTTGGCGACCACGAGGTCGAGCCTCCCGTCGCCGTCGATGTCGCCGAAGGCCGCGCCCCAGGCCCATCCGCCGTCGAGGACGCCGGCCTTCTCCGAGACGCGGGCGAAGCGTCCGCGCGAAGCGGCCTCGTTGTGGAAGAGCGAGTTTCCGGAGGCCCGGCGGCGCAGCGCCGCACGGACCTCGGGCGGCGCGGGGAACTGCGGCTGGGCGATGATCCAGCTCTCGTCCGACCAGTAGTTCGTGACGAACAGGTCGAGCCGGCCGTCCTCATCGTAGTCGCCCCAGGCGACCCCCGCCCCCGATGCGCTCTCGTCGGTCCCGGTCTTCTTCCCGGTGTCGGTGAACCGCACCGGCCCGCCGGGCTCGGTCGCGTTGCGGTAGAGGACGTTCCGGCCGAAATTGTTGACGACGTACAGGTCGGTCTTCGCATCGCCGTCGTAGTCCGCGGCCGAGGCCGACAGGCCCCAGCCCGTGTCGCCCGACCCGGAGGAGGCGGTCTCGTCCGCGAAGCGGATCGGCCCTCCCGGCTCGCTGATGTTCCGGAAGAACCTGTTCGGCAGGCCGTTGCGGCCGTCCGCGGAGGGGCCGGTCTTCGAGGTGTCTCCGAACTGGACCAGGTAGAGGTCGAGCCGCCCGTCGCGGTCGGCGTCCAGAGCCGTGGCGCCGCGGTAGGGCCCCTCGAGACCCTGCAGTCCCGAGCCGGCGGTCACGTCCTCGAAGTTGAGGGCCTCGACGCGGTGCCTGTCCTCGCCGACCTCCTGCAGGAGCCGGCGCCCTTTCCAGAGGCGGCACGGGACCCGGTCGAAGGTGACGAGCAGATCGGGGATCCCGTCGTTGTTGAAGTCGCCCGTGAGGATCGCCTTGGCCTCCCCGAACGTGTTCTTCAGGCCGAGCAGCTCCGCGCGGTCCTCGAACGGCCCCTCGTCGGAGAGCCGCCCGCGGCTGAGGACGCCGAGCCCCATCCCGCTTCCGAAGAGAAGGCAGGGCCCCCCGTTCACGCAATCATCGAGGATCGCGACGCCGCCCGTGTCGTGATCGCCGGGGATCGGCGTGTTGTTGTACTCCGCGTCCAGCTCCGAGTCGGAGATCCAGTCGCCCGCGTCGCCCGTGGGATAGAGCTGCCGCAGCAGCGGCTGCGGGCAGGTGACGATCGTCCGGCGCTCCTCGGTCATGGAGACGACCGCCCAGTCCCAGGAGGAGCCGGGGACCGCGCTCTTCGCGGCGGCGCTGCCGGCGCCCGGGGGCTCGGCCGCGGCGCCCAGGGGCCGCGGGGGCGGGCGGCTTCCCCTCGACCTCCCAGCGCCACCAGCTCTCGTCCTGGCGGCGCGAGCCGTCCGGGGCGATGCCCGCGAACGAGGAGTGGATCCTGAGTGTCCGCCGCGCGCCGCTCCCCTCGACTCCGGCGATCCGCACGGTGCTGATCACGACGCCCTGGAACTTCTCCCGCCGGGCCATCAGCTCGGTCCTGACGGCGCTGCCCGTCACGGGGGTCTGCGAAGCGGTGAACCGCTCGACCCGCAGGCCCGAGGGGGAAACGAACGGCGCCGAGGCGGCGAGCGTGGCCCCCTTCAGCACGACGCCGGGGGCGAGGATCCGATCGAAGGCGGACGAGTCCTTGGCCTTGAAGGACGCCGCGACGTCGGAGGTGAGCTTCGAGGCGCCGGCGCTGTAGTCCTGGATCGCGGGGAACGGGCGCTCGGGGGGGCGCGCGGCCGGAGCGACGCGCGCCCCGCGGGCGCAGGCGGCGGCGAGCGATGCCGCCAGGAGGACGACTGTCAGACGCCGGCCGGTCGGTCTCATCATCGGGATCCCTCTCGAATCTCCAGGATGGTTGCTCCGCGGAGTCTTCCCGGGGCCCCCGCCCGCTGCCCCGGCCCCCGCGGGCCGCACCCCGCTACGGCCGGACACAGTACCAGAGCCACGGGCCCGGGTACAGAGCGCCCCGCGCCGGGCCCTCACTTGCGGCTCAGCGGTGGATGACCCCGCGCTTCGCCGCGCGCGAGGCTCGCCGCGTAATCGAGCGCGATGGCGAGGGCGCCCCGCGCGTCGGCGGCGTCGGTGGGATCGAAGGCGGGGACGGGCCCCTCCTGCCGGCCGAGCCAGGAGGTGATGAGCGCCCGGGCGCGCTCCGCGCCTTCCCGGGTCCGGGGGGAAGCCGACGGGGCGCCGCGCGCCGCGCCGCGAGCCCCACCGCGCGCCGCCCCGCGGGAGGCTGACCCCGCCGGCGCGGATGCGAAGTAGAAGCGCTCGAGAAGCCGCGCGAGACGGGCCTCCCCGCGCCGGCCCGGCCCGAGAGCGACGCGCGCTACCAGCTCCCCGTCCCGCAGCAGGCAGGCGCGTGCGCCGCCCCCCGTCGGCGCGGGGAGGATCAGCACCAGGTGGCCGGGGCCGGAGCGTCGTCTGGGGTGCACCCGGCGCTGGACGTTGTGAAGCGGGCGGGCGAGGGCGATCCCCTCCGCCTCGCGCAGGAGCGCCTCGAGCTCCGAGCCGCTCTCCTCGAGCTCGAAGCGGTGGACGCGCGCGAGCCACGAGAGCGGTGCGCGGATCGGGCCTGCGGCGCGCCGCGAAATAGGAGCCGACCCGCGCGCGGAGGTTCCTCGCCTTTCCGACATAGAGCAGGCGGTCCGCGGCGTCGAGGAAACGGTAGGTGCCGGGCCTGTCCGGGATCGCCGCGAGGTCGGCCGCGCCGAACGCCGCGTCCCGAGAGCTCCACCGGGGCCGGACGCGCGCGGGCGAGCAGCTCGAGCTCCTCGAGGGTGCGCGCGCGCGCCAGGGGGGGAGTCTCGCAGGATCCGCAGGAGGCATTCGGCGGCGGCCCGGGCGCGGTCGAGAGGGCGCTCGAGCGCCACGGGGCCGGCGCCGAGCCTCGCGGCGAGGACGGCGAGGCCGGCAGGCCCGCGCGGAAGCGGTTCGCCGCTCGCCGGCGGCGGAGGCGAGCTGCGTGCAGGGAGAAGCGGGAGACGCATCCTGCCGGGCCGCCCGCCGCGTCAAGGCGCCGGGCGAACGGGAGAAAGAGGCCCGCCGGCTCGGCGCTCACCCGGGCGCTCGCGCGCGCGGTGCGCAGCAGGCGGCGAAGCGCGGGGGCTGAGAGCGGGGGAGCGCCCGCCACCGGCCGGCGCCGCCCCCGCCCGCGCGGGCGCCGGCGCGGACGCGAGCCGCCACCCTCGTCGGTTCCTCTCCGTGCGGAGGAAGATCGGCGCGCGCGCCGGCGGGCGGCGGATCGTGGTCGTCGGCTTCCGCCGCCGCCACGCGCGAGCGGCGGCCCGCCCCGTGGCCCGCACGCGGGGTCTCGCCGGCCTCCGCCTCCGCGACCGCCCGTCCCCCTTCGAGGCGCACGACGGCGGCGGCCCGAAAGCCTGGCTCCACGGCCCAGACCGACCAGGACCACGAGGACGGGGGGAGGCGATCGGCGGCGCGCGGCTCGCCGAGGCACCAGCCGGCCGCCCGCGACGCCGCTCGAATCGCGGATCGCCGCCCAGGATCGGCGCGAGCAGCGCCTCCCACGGTGTGCCGGGCCCGCCCCGAAGGCCGAGCAGCTCGCGGGCGAGGATCGAGGAGGAGACGGGGCCGGGCTGCGATTCCAGCAGCAGCTCGGCGCGAGCTCCTCAGGCGGAGGATCGAGCGGTCGGAAGGTCCGCCGGCATCCCGGCCTGGACCGCGCGCCAGGGCTCTTCGGGCGTGTGCGGCGAATGGCTCAGCGCTCCACGGTGACGACGGCATTGTAGTCGGGGACCCCCCCGCCGGGATCGACGATCCCGTGGGGAATCAGCCCCGCGACCTCGGGCCAGTGCCCCTGCAGCGTGCCCGGCGCGACCTCCGCGACGAAGGCCCTGCCGCGGAACTCTCCCGCGTCGCTGCGCAGGAGGATCGGGTCGCCGGTCGCCAGGCCGAGGCGGTCCGCGTCCTCGGCGCAGATGAACACGTGGTCGCGTCCCGCGCCCGTGAGCGGATCGACGGGGCGCTGGATCATCGAGTTGAACTGCTTGCCCCGCCTCGTGGCCAGGATGAAGCGGCCGTCGCCCGGCTCCCCGGCCCTCGGGGCCGGACTCTCGACCGGGAAGAACCGCGCGCGGCCGTCCGCCGTGGCGAACAGGCGCCCCTCGCAGAGCCTCGGGCCCCCGATCTGGAACTGGTCCCCCTGCTTCTCGAGCCGCGCGATCCTCGCGTAGGCCGGCACGGCGCGGGCGATGTCGGCGCGGATCGCGGCGCCGGAGTCGAAGTGGATCCTGCCGTACTCCTGCGGTTTCGCCGCGCGCGCGAGGTCGAGGAGCAGCTCCCACTCCGAGCGGACCTCGCCCGGGGCGTGACCGGGGATCTGCGGGGAGAAGATGACGCGCCGCTCCGTCGAGGTCTCCGTTCCTCCGTCCTTCTGCTCGTAGCGCGTCCGCGCAGGGAGGAGGTAGACCGTGTCCGCGGGCTCGACGAGCATCTGGCTGCTGAGGACGATGTCCGAGTGGATCCGGAGGGGGATCCGGGCGAGCGCGGCCTCGATCCTCGCGGGAGAGGGCATCGTCTCCAGGAAGTTGCCGCCGATCGAGTAGAGCGCGTCGAGCTCGCCCCGCAGCGCCGCCTCGAGGTAGTCCACGGTCGTCATCCCGGGCGCGGCGGGGACCTCGAACCCCCAGAGCGCGGAGAAGCGCCGCGCCGTCTCCTCCGTGATCGCGAGCCCGCCCGGGAGCGCGGTCGCGTACGCCCCCATCTCCGCTCCGCCCTGCACGCCGGAGTGGCCGCGGATCGGCATGAGGCCGGTGCCGGGCCGGCCGACGTACTCGCGCAGGAGCCCCAGGTTGACGATCGCGCGCACGGTGTCCGCCCCGTGGGCGTGCTGGGTGATCCCCATCGACCAGACCAGGACGCCGCGCTCCGCGTCGGCCAGCTCGCGCGCGAACGCCTCGACCTCGGAGAGGGGGAGCCCGCACCGGGCCAGGAGCAGCTCCATCGGCTGCGCGTCCAGGCTGGCGCGCAGCGCGTCGAATCCCTCCGTCGCCGCGGCGATGAACTCCCGCTTCACCCAGCCGCGGTCGATCAGGAGCTTCTGCGCGGCGTTGAGGAAGGCGAGGTCCCCGCCCACCTTCACGAGGAAGAACCGGTCGGTCACGCTGGTGCCGAACAGGGCCGAATCGGGAGTGGAGGGGATCCAGTACCGCGCCATGCCCGGCTCGCGGTAGGCGTTGATCATCACCACGCGCGCGCCGCGGCGCCTGGCGCGGTGCAGGTACTTCATCGCGACCGGCTGGTCGTTCGCGGGGTTCGAGCCGAGGAAGACGATCAGGTCGGCGTCGAACCAGTCCCGGTAGGAGCAGGTGGTTGCCCCGGCGCCCACGGCCTCCTTCAGCGCGCTGGTGCTCGGGGAGTGGCACAGGCGCGCGGAGTTGTCGACGTTGTTCGATCCGAGGTACCGCATCACCTTCTGGGCGACGTAGTAGACCTCGTTGGTCACCCCGCGGCTCGTGACGTACATCGCGGTCCGCGCGGGCGGGAAGCGCCTCCAGCGGGGCCCTGCGTCGGCCCAGAGCTCGTCCCAGGGAACGCGCGTGAAGCCCGGCTCCCCGCGGCGGCGCCTCATCGGCCAGGCCAGCCGGCCGAGCTCGCGCAGCTCCTTCGAGGAGAGCCGGCCGAGCGCCGCGGCATCGGCGAGGCGCGCGGGATCGGCGGCGGGCATGGTGTTCAGCCGCAGCAGCTCGAGGCGGACCATGCAGAGGTGGACCCCCTCGATCGTCCAGTCCTTCAGGCCGCTTGTGCCGAGGGCGCAGCCGTCGCAGACGCCCCGGCTCAGGACCTTCCAGGCATAGGCGAGGTTGTCGCGGTTTTCCCAGGCGATCCGCGCCATGTCCCGGAAGTGGCGCGGCTTGGTCTCGCCGAGCCCGAACGGAACCCAGCTGTGCGCGAGGGCGCGCAGGGAGCGGGGCTTGCGACTGTCGGCGCTCATGGCCTCCGGATTCTATGACAGGGGCCGGTGCGCGTCATCAGCCGCGAGGCGCCGCAGGCGCATCGGCGGAGGAATGGGCGCCGGGCGGCCGCCGCTCCGCTCGGGTCATCCCGGCGAGCGGCGGAGCGTCGGGGTCGGAGTTCCTTCCGGTCAGGCCGGCTTGGGCCGCCGGGGCAGCTTCTTCAGTGCGCTTTCGAGCTCGCCCAGGGTCAGCTGTCCGTTCCAGCGCTTCAGCTCCCGCCCGTCCGCCCCGTACAGGATCGAGTAGGGGATCGATCCGGGCAGGTCGAATGCCTCGAGGAGCGGATCGGTGGGGCCGGTGTAAAGGATGTTGGGATAGGTCACCCCCGCCTTCCCGAGCACCGTCTTGACGGCGCGGCGCAGCTCCGGTCCGTCGTCCTCGAGCGCCAGATCGGAGCTGACGCCGAGCACGCGAATCCCGGTCGCGGCGAAGCGCGCCTCCACCCTGGCGAGGTCGGGGAGCTCGCGCACGCAGGGATCGCACCAGGCCGCCCAGAAGTTCAGCAGGACGGGGGCGCCCCTCCGGGCGGCCAGGGCGCGGCGGACGGCCGCGAGGTCCCCTGGTTCGATCGCCGCCGGGGATGCGGCGGCGAGCCCGACGAAAAGAAGGAGAAACGCGGCGGAGCCGGCGCGGACGAAGCGGCGCGCGGGCCGGCCGGTCCCCGCCGCGCGGCCGGCCCCCGGGGCGGCGAGGGTGGGGGCGGCCACGTCGCGGCGCGCGCAGGCCCCCTCCGTCCACTTCCCTCGCCCCCTGCTCATCAGGCCGGCTTCTTCCACTTCACGGAGCACCCGAACGCCTTCGTCGCGGCCACGGGGACATCCTTCCCCTCGACCACCGCTTTCAGGGCATTCGCGAAGTCGCGGCTCTTCACCTCGTCGGGCTTCGGACTGTCGTCCACCCGGCCCCGGTACCTGAGGACGCCCGAGGCGTCGAACAGAAACACGTGCGGGGTGACCTGGGCGCCGTAGGCCTTCGCGACTTCCTGAGTCGCGTCGAAGAGGTACGGGTAGGGGAACCCCTTCTCCTTCGCGCGGATCACCATCTGGTCGAGGCTGTCCTCCTCGGCGATCTTCGGGTCGTTCGAGTTGATCGCAACGAAGCCGATCCCCTTGGGGCCGAATTCCTTCGCGAGGGCGATCAGGCGATCCTCATAGGCCTTGGCGAAGGGGCAGTGGTTGCACGTGAAGATGACAGCCGTGCCCTTCGGACCCTTCACGCTGTCGAGCGTGTGGATGTCCCCGTCGGTCCCCTTCAGCGAGAAGCCGGGGGCCTTGGCTCCCGGCTCGAGCTGCGGGCCGGTCGCCTCTCCCGCGACGGCGATGGCCGCGACGGCGGCGAGGATCGTTGCAAGCGCGAGCATGAACAGCGCGTATTTCCTCATCAGGACTGCCTCCTCGAAGTTGATCGTTCGGTGGACGGTCATTCTTCCACGACTTCCGCAAACGCGCACCTGGCTTTTCGCCCGGCCCCGTCCGGACGATGACGGCGTTGGCACGGCGGTGGATAATGGCGGTCCTCGCGCGGGGCGCGGTTCCGCCGGCGGCCCGCGGCGCGGCAGGCCCGGGCGGGCCGGCCGTCTCCGCGCCAGCGAGGATGGCGCTCATAACGACCGGATGAAGAGCGGGACCGGAGACAACCGATGGCGAGAGAGACGCAGGCGCAGGCACGACCCGAGAAGGACACGTGGGACCTCACCGAGCTGTACGCGAGCGACGCGGCCTGGCAGGACGCGGCCGGCCGGTTCCTCGCCAGGCTCCCCGGACTGGAGGCCCACCGCGGCAGGCTGGGGGAGGGGCCCGCCAGCCTGCTGGCGGCCCTGACCCTGATCGCGGAGCTGCAGCGCGAGTTCCTCTCGCTCCATTCCTACGCGCACATGAAGTCGGACCTCGACACCCGGGAAGCGGGGGCCCTCGCCCGCGCCCAGGAGATCGATCTCGCGGGAACGCGGTTCGATGCCGCGTCCTCGTTCGTCGCGCCCGAGATCCTGGCGCTCCCCGACGGGACGGTGGCCCGCTTCCAGGCCGCCGAGCCGGCCCTGGGCATCTACGCCCACCAGCTCGACAACATCCTGAGGCGCCGGCCGCACACGCTCTCCTCGGCCGAGGAGAAGCTGCTGGCCGACGCCGGCGCCATGGCCATCTCGCCCGAGAACGTCTACGGCGTGCTGGCGAACGCCGATCTGCCCTGGCCCGAGCTGGTCCTGGCCGGGGGCGCGAAGGTGAGGCTCGATCCCTCGAGCTACGTCCGGCACCGGGCCTCGGGGATCCGCGAGGAGCGCCTCGAGGTCTTCCGGACCTTCTTCGGCGCGTGGGAAGTCGTACGCCCGGACCTTCGGGGTGACCCTCGACGCCGAGGTCAAGAAGAACATCTTCTTCGCCCGCTCGCGCCGCTACGGCTCGGCGCTCGAGGGCTCGCTCGACCGGAACAAGGTTCCCGTGGCGGTCTACGAGGCGATGGTGGCGTCGGCGAACGAGGGGCTCCCGTCCCTTCACCGCTACCTGCGGCTGCGCGCGAGGATGCTCGGCGTCGGGGAGCTCGCCTATCACGACATCTACGCGCCCCTCGTGCCGTCCACCGTGCGCGAGTACTCCCCGGAGCGCGGCCAGGGAGATGGTCCTCGGGGCCCTCGCTCCGCTCGGCCCGGCGTACATCGAGGTCCTGGACGCGGGCTTCGACAACCGGTGGATCGACGTCTGGCCCTCGACCGGCAAGCGCAGCGGCGCCTACTCGAACGGGGCCGTCTACGGCACGCATCCGTTCATCCTGATGAACTGGAACGGCAACTTCGACTCGGTGACGACGCTGGCGCACGAGTGCGGCCACGCCATGCACAGCCACCTCGCGAACCAGGCGCAGCCGTTTCCCACGGCCGACTACTCGATCTTCGTCGCCGAGGTGGCCTCGACCTTCAACGAGGCGCTCCTGTACCGGCACGCGACGGAGCGGGCGAAGGGGGACGACGAGAAGCTCTTCCTGCTCTCCTCCTGGCTCGACGGGATGCGGGGGACCTTCTTCCGGCAGGCGATGTTCGCCGAGTTCGAGAAGGCGATCTACGAGGTGGCCGAAGGGGGCGCGAGCCTGACGGGGGAGCGGCTCGGCGGGATCTACCTGGGCCTGCTGCGGAAATACTACGGCGCGGAGCAGGGCGTGTGCGCGGTCGACGACCGGTACCGGGTCGAATGGGCCTACATCCCCCACTTCTACATGAACTTCTACGTCTTCCAGTACGCCACGGGGTTCGCGGCCTCGACCTTCCTCGCACGCCGGGCCCTGTCGGGCGAGGCGGGGGCCGTCGAGGGGTACCTGGACTTCCTGAAGGCCGGAGGCTCCGGCTACCCGTTCGACCTGCTGGTCAGGGCCGGCGTGGACCTGTCCCGGCCGGACCCGTACCGGGCGACCGTGGCGGAAATGAACCGTGTCATGGACGAAATCGACGCGATCCTGGCCCGCAGGCCGGGGCGCTGACCCCCCGGTCCCCAGGGGTGGACAGCCGCTCCCGCGGGCCCTAGATTGACGGGTAGTTCCGCGTCCCACTGCCAGGGGGCGCACGAGGAGGACAGATGCCGGTAGCCCTGCCCGTACCAGGGGCGTCAGGAAACAAGGCCCTCGTCGTCGACGATGAGCCCCACATCGTCGAGCTGCTCAAGGAGTGCCTGCAGGAGGAGGGGTACGAGGTGGACGGTGCGGTGACCGCCTCCCAGGCCCTCGAGCTGATCCGCCGGACCAGCTACGACTTCATGATCCTCGACATCATGCTCCCCGACATGGACGGCATCATGGCCCACGAGCGGATCCGCGCGATCGATCCGGACCTGGCGCGCAAGACGATCTTCGTGTCGGGCTGGGTGAAATCCCCGGAGATCCGCGAGTACCTGACCTCGATCGGCTCGTTCCTGCCCAAGCCGTTCTCCATCGACGAGCTCGTCGGGATCGCGCGCCGCTTCAGCAGCAACAACTGACGCTTCAGGGCGAGACCAGCCCGAGCAGCTCCTCGAACCTCTCGATCAGGAAATCGGGATGCGCCCCCGCGAGCGCCTCGCGCGTATCGCTGCCCGAGGGGATCGCGCAGACCGCGATCCCGGCCCGGCGGCAGGTCTCGATGTCGATCCGCATGTCGCCCACGTAGAGGACCTCCGAGGCGGGCCGGGCGAGGCACTCGATCGCCTTGTGGATCATCTCCGGGTCCGGCTTGGGGCGCTCGACCATCTCCGGGCCGAGGACGGCGAGGAACAGCCCGCCGAGTCCGAGACTCTCCACGATCTCGTGGCTGAAGTAGGCCGGCTTGTTGCTGGTGATCGTCATGGGGATGCCCCGACGCCCGAGCTCGCCGAGCGTTCCGGCCACGCCCGGCAGCAGGCGCGTTCCCTCGCGGAAGACCTTGCGGTACCGGATCCGGAACAGGCGGATCCCTTCCTCCACCCGGTCCTCGCCCACGTTGTCCCGGATCAGGGAATCGAGGCCCCGTCCGACCTCGCGGCGGACCTCCTCGAGCGGCTTGGGAGGAAGGCCGAGCGTTGTCCTGACGTGGTTCAGGCTCTCGGCGATCGGTTCGTAGGAATCGACGAGGGTTCCGTCCAGGTCGAAGATGAGGGCGCCGAAGGTCCGGCTCACGACCGCGCCCTCCCCGGCCGGGCCGGGCGCAGGACGGCCGGGGTTCGGCTCGGCACCCGGGTCGCGCCGGCGGAGGCCTCCCCCCGCGGCCGGGTGGAGCGGACAGGGGCCTCCCCCCGCGGGCGGGTGGAGCGATCAGGCGGCCCCGCCGGCGGACGCGCGCAGGCGGCGGGGCTCAGTGGACCCACCCCAGCCGCTCGCTCAGCGCCTCGAGCCACCGCCAGGTGGCGGGGTGGACCGTGTCGCCCCCTTCCTGCTCGAAGAAGAACTTCCGGCGCGCGACGCGGTCCGGCGCGAGCTGGTTCATCGTCGCCGCGTCGTACAGGCGCCCGCCCAGCATCGTCTGGACGACGGCCTCCGAGAGACGGATATCTTCGAGGGGGTTGCCGTCGATGATCACCAGGTCCGCGAGCTTGCCCGGCTCGATCGAGCCGACGTCGCGATCCAGGCCGACGTAGCGGGCGCCGTCGATCGTCCCGCCACGGATCGCCTCCCAGGGGGTGAACCCGCCCTGCACCATCGACCAGAGCTCCCAGTGCGCGCCAAGCCCCTCCCTCTGGCCGTGCGCCCCGATGTTCACCTCCACGCCGCGGTCCCGCAGGGCCTTGGCCAGGCGAGCGACGTAGATGTGGTTGTATTGCTCCTGCGGGGCCTTCTCGCGGCGCATCGAGCGGGGCTCGACGAGGAACCTCGGGGAGAACCGCATCAGCCGCTCGTCCTTCCAGACGTCGCCGGCCTGGTACCAGTAGTTCTCGCCCATGATGCCGCCGTAGGCGACGACGAACGTCGGGGTGTAGCCGGTCCCGCTGGCCGACCAGAGCTGGCGGACATCCTCGTAGGCGTTCGCGATCGGGATGGCGTGCTCGATGCCCGTGTGCCCGTCCACGATCTGGCTCATGTTGGACTCGAACTTGGCCCCCCCCTCGGGCACCACCATCATGCCGAGCTGGCGGGCCGCCTCGATGAGCTGCTGGCGCTGCTCGCGGCGCGGCTGCTGGTAGCTCTTGACCGAGATGGCGCCGGCCTCCTTGAGGCGGCGGACGTGGAACAGGGCGTCGTCGAGGCTCTCGATCGAGGCCGTCACGCCGGGATAGTGGGCCCCGTAGAGAACGGTCCCCGTCGAGAAGATCCGGGGGCCGACCACCTTCCCGGCCCGCTGCAGCTCCGCCGCCGCGAAGATGCTCCAGGTGTCGTTGGACGGATCGTGGATCGTCGTGACGCCGAAGGAGAGGTCCGAATAGAGGATCCGGTTCTGCTGGGGGGTGATCTGCTCCTGGGACATGGCGCCGTGCGCGTGGACGTCCACGAGCCCGGGGATGATCGTCCGGCCGGCGACGTCGAAGACGGCGGCCCCGGGCGGGACCGTCACGTCAGAGCGCGCCCCCACGGCCTCGATCCTGCTCCCGTTCGTGACGATGACCCCGTCCTCGATCACCTCCTGCCGCTTCCCCGCGTCGCGCATGGTCACGATCCGGGCGCCGACGAGAGCGATCCGCCCCCGCGGGCGGTCCGATTCCTGGCGGAAGCCGAAGTTCATCCCTTCCTCGACGGGCCCGGGGAGCGTGGCGGGAGCGCCGGCGAGGAAGGAGAAGGCGTCCTTCAGCTCGCGCGAGTAGAGCACCGGCCCGTGCGCCCACGAGAGCCTGCGGCTGTCGGCCGACCAGTGGAGCCCCTCGCCCGCACGCTTCGACACCTGCCGGACGGGGACCGACTTGGCCTTCGAGCCGAGCTCCACCGCCCGTCCGGTCGGCGTGAAGGGGGCCACGAAGGCGTTGTTCTGCTCGGTGAAGGCGATCCACCGCCCGTCCGGGGCGAGGCTGAACTCGGTGGCCTCGGCCCCCTTCAGATGGGTCCGCTCGTCGTGGCCGGAGAGGTCGACGCTCTTCAGGACGAGGATCGTCTCCTCGATCGTGTCCGAGAAGTAGACCCGGTCGCCCGAAGCCCCGAACTGCGGGGCGCTCCCGGAAGGGATCAGGCGCCTGGGTGCGCCGCCCGCCGAGGGAACGACGTACAGGCCCGGATCCTGGGCCCACTGGCCGGAGAGGATGTACCCGCCCGTCGCCTTGCGGAAGACCACGAGGCTGCCGTCGGGCGAGAAACGGGGCTCGAGGTACAGGCCAGGGTCCGGCGTCAGCGCGCGGCCCCGCCCGCCGCCCACGCCGACGACGCGCACGCGGCCGAGCGCCTCATCGTTCCAGGTCGTGTAGACGATGCTGCGCCCGTCGCGGGAGAAGGAAGGATAGAACTCGAACTCCTCGTCCTGGTCGGTCAGGCGGCGCCGCGCGCCGCTCGCGATGTCCTGGATGTAAATGTGCCCGAGGGCCTGGAAGACCGCCTTCGTCCCGTCCGGCGAAAGCTGGAGCCAGCGGAGCATCCTCACGTCGAAGGTGTCGGGCGCGACGGGGACGGGAAAGCGCAGGGCGTCGTGGACCTTCCGCACGGCCCGCACGTGCACCGGGATGACCTTCACCTCCCGGGTGGCGACCTCCACGCGGCGGATCTTCCCTCCCGCCCAGAAGACGATCGAGGCCCCGTCGGGAGCCCATGCGAAGGCGGGGGAGTTCCCCTGGCTGCCGTCGGTCTCCTGCAGGTCGCGGTCGAGCCGGTCGTAGACCGCGACTTCCTTCCCTGACTTCAGGTCCTTGACGAACAGGGCGCTCGTGAACGCCGGCGTCCTCCTCACGAAGGCCAGGGACCGGCCGTCGGGCGAGGGGACGGGGCGGATCGCTCCGCCGGGCCCGCCGGCGACCGTTTCGACCTCGCCCGTCTCGCGGTCGAGGCGCCGGATCGCGAAGATCTGCCCGGTCGAGTCCTTGTTGTACTGCCAGGTGACCCCACCGGTCAGGTCCTGGCTGTAGTAGACGTAGCGGCCGTCGGCGGAGAAGGCCGGCTCGGCGATCGTCTTCTGGTCCTTCTTCCCGTTGGGCCGCTCGACGAGCTGCAGCCCCTCGCCGCCGCCCAGGCTGAAGAGCCAGATCTCGCCGGCGGGGATGCTCCGGGTGGAGGTGAAGCCCTTCTTCGCGACGATGTACTGCCCGTCGGGGCTCCAGGACGGGTTGTGGACCAGGTGCTCCTTCTCCTCGGAGATCGCGCGCGGCTGCGAGCCGTCGGCGTTCATCACCCACAGGTTGTCGGCCCCGCCCCGGTCGCTGATGAAGGCAATCTGCTTCCCATCGGGGCTGAACCGGGCCTGGAAGTCCCAGGGGATCCCCGACGTGAGAGGGACCGCTTCGCCCCCCGCGATCGGGACGCGGTAGATGTCCCCGAGCATGTTGAAGATCAGGGTGCCCCCGTCGGGGCTCACGTCGACGTCGGACCAGGTGGTCTCGTCGGTGTCGATCGTGACTTCCTTCCACTCGCCCGGCGGGTTCGCGACGTCCCATTTCTTCGCGGCGGCGGCCCTTGTCGTCCGGCGCCGGCCCCTCCGGCCCCGCGGGGGAAGGGGAGGGCGCGAAGACGAGGAGCAGGGCGGCGGCAAGCGCAGCAAGGAAAGGGCGAGCGTGGAGCGATGGCATCATCTCGGGCTCCTGAAAGTGCGGATTCTACTGCAAGCGGAGTCGTTGACCGACCGGGGGGCCGCGCCTATCATCGTGGATCCTGCAGATGGACGACAACGGCAAAGGAGGCGGGGCCGCGGCGCGCTACTCGCGGCAGGTCCTGTTCGCCGAGCTCGGCGAGGACGGACAGCGCCGGCTCGGCGGCGCGAGCGCCCTCGTGGTGGGGTGCGGGGCGCTGGGGTGCACGATCGCGCAGCTCCTGGTGCGCGCCGGCGTGGGACGCGTCCGGATCGTGGACCGCGACATCGTCGAGGAGACGAACCTCCAGCGCCAGATCCTCTTCGACGAGGCCGACGCGCGGGGGCTGCTCCCGAAGGCCGCCGCCGCCGCGGAGAAGCTGCGCGCGATCAACTCCGCCGTCGAGGTGGAGGGGATCGTGGCCGATGTCACGGCGGACAGCCTCGATCGCCTCGCCCGCGGCGCCGGCGTGATCGTGGACGGGACGGACAACTTCGAGACGCGGTTCCTCATCAACGACTGGGCGGTCCGCGAGGGGATCCCTTGGATCTACGGCGCGGCGGTCGGCTCGTACGGGCTGACCATGAACATCCTCCCCGGGACGGGGCCGTGCCTGACCTGCATCTTCGAATCGGCGCCCCCGCCCGGCAGCGCTCCGACCTGCGACACTGCCGGGATCCTGTCGCCGGTCGCGGTCACGATCGGGGCGCTCGAGGCGATGGAGGCGCTCAAGCTCCTCGCGGGGCGCCGCGACCGGGCGAGCGACGCTCTCACGGTCGTGGACCTGTGGGAGGGACGCTTCGACCGCCTGAAGGTGGCGCGGCGGACCGATCCGCCCTGCCCGACCTGCGGGGAGCGGCGCTTCCCGCACCTGGAGGGGAGCCTCGCTTCGCAGACGACGACCCTGTGCGGGCGCAACTCCGTGCAGGTGACCCCGGCCGCGGGGGCGCGGTGCGACCTGGGCGCGCTCGCGGCGCGCCTGGCCGCGCTCGGGCCCGTCGAGAGCAACCGGTTCCTCGTCCGCGCCCGGCTCGAGGGCGTGGAGGTGACCGTGTTCGGCGACGGGCGGGCGATCGTGTCGGGGACGAAGGAGCGCGAGCGGGCGCGGGCGATCTACGCGCGGTACATCGGCGCCTGAGGCGCGGGGAAGGGATGGGCCTGGTGAAGACGGCGATCTACCTGGACAACGCGGCGACGACGTTCCCGAAGCCCGAGTCGGTCCACGCCGCGGTGGAGACGCTGAGCCGCACCGGGGCGGGGAACCCGGGGCGGGGCGGGCACCGCTTCGCGATGGGCTCGGACGCGGCGATCCAGGATGCGAGGCGCGCCCTGGCGTCGCTGCTGGGGGCCTCCTCGCCCGAACGGGTCGTCCTCACGCTGAACGCGACCGACGCCCTGAACATGGCGATCAAGGGGTGCCTGCGCCCCGGCGATCACGCCGTGACGACCGACATCGAGCACAACTCCGTCTCCCGCCCGCTCGAAGGGCTCGCGCGGAAGGGGATCATCACGCTGACGCGGGTCCCGTGCGACGGCGCGGGGTGGATCGACGCCGCCGCGATCCGGGCCGCGATGACCCCGAGGACGCGGCTCGTCGCCGTCTGCCACGCCTCGAACGTGCTCGGCATCCTCCAGGACGCGGAGGCGCTCGCCGGGGTCGCCCGCGCGGGCGGGGCGCTGCTGGTCCTCGACGCTTCGCAGTCGGCGGGCGTCATCCCGATCGACGTCGAGGCGATGGGGATCGACCTGCTGGCGTTCACGGGCCACAAGGCGCTGCTCGGCCCGATGGGGACCGGCGGGCTCGTGGTCCGCGAGGGAGTCCCGATCGGCCCCTGGCGCGAAGGGGGGACGGGGGGCGATTCCGGTTCGCCGACGCAGCCCGAGAGCTTTCCGCACTTCCTCGAGGGGGGGACGCCGAACGCCGTCGGTCTCGCGGGGCTCGGGGCGGGGGTGAGGTATGTCCTCGACCGGGGAGCCGCGGAGCTCGGCCGGCACGAGCGGGCGATGGCCCGCAGGCTGGCGCAGGCCCTGGCCGCGGTCCCGCGCGTGCGTATCCACGCAGCCCCGGGCCCGGAGGAGGGCGGAGCGGCCCAGCCCCCGCGGGCGCGGGCGCAAGCCGGCGCGGGCGCCGGCGCCTCCCGGGCGGACGATTCCCCCGGTGGGATGGCCCGCGCCGCGTCGGCCATCGGGCTCGTGACCTTCACCGTGGAGGGGTACGAGCCGTCCGAGGTCGCGGCCATCCTCGACCAGTCGTTCGGCATCGCGATGCGCGCCGGGATGCACTGCGCGCCGTACATCCACCGGCGCCTCGGCCTCGACCCGGGCGGGACTGTGCGCGCGAGCGCGGGTCCCTTCACGACGGAGCGGGAGATCGACGCGGCGGCGGCGGCCGTCGCGGAGATCGCGGCGGCCTGAAGAGGGCCGGCTAGTCCTGGCCCACCGGGCGCTCGAACGCCCCGGCCTCGAGCTCCGCGATCTTGTCGTAGAGCCTCGTCTTGAGCTCGCCCTGCGGCCTGCGCTTCTGCACGTAGGTGTACAGGGCCGTGAGGTCCTCCGCGGTCGCGATCCGCAGGAGCGCCTCGATGGCCTGCTCGCGGATCGCGGGATCGGGATCGTCGGTCTTCGTCTTCAGCACGAGGGCCGCCGGCCGTCCGATCTCCGCGAGCGCCTGGAACACTTCCGCGGACGAGCCCGCCCCGGCTCCCGGCTCGAGCAGCTTCGACAGGAATCCGACCGCGCGCGGGTCGCGCAGGCGCGCGATGCCGGCGATGGCGTCGCCGCGCAGGGGGCTCTTCGGCTGCGAGGCCAGCTCGCGCATCGGGAGGTAGGAGTCGGGGATCCCCAGTCGCGAGCAGACGGCGATCGCGGTCTTCGCGACCTCCAGGTTCGGGGAGCGGATCTGGTCGGCCATGGCGCCGTCCACGTAGGAGTGCCTGCCGCCGAGCCCCGGGTAGATGTCGGCCATCAGCTCGAGCATCCCGATCCGGACGGCGGGGAGCGAGGAAGGCATGAGCTCCACGATCCCGTCGGCGACGACCCGCGCGTCCGTGGTGCGCAGCCTGCGCATGGCCGCCTCGCGAAGGCCCGCGTCCGGCTCGTTCTGGTCCCAGACGAGGCGAAGGCAGACGCCGGTCTGGCCCTCGACGTCCCCGCCGGCCGCGAGGAGGCGCGCGTCGAGCCTGCGGTCCGCGAGGGCGACGGCATCGGCCTGGTCCTGCGCGCCTGCCGCGGCGAGCCTGCGCCCGCCGGCGGCGGCGCCTGGGGGGCCGGGGCGGGCGAGGCGGGCGGGCGCCGAGGGCGCGGAGGCGACGGCGCGCGGGGCCGCCGCGAAACCGACGAGGGCTGCGAGAAGAGCGATCCTGAGCGTTCCGGGCATGGGACGAACATTCTAGCGCGGGGCGCCGGGAGCCGCACCCGCCCCGGCGGGGCAGCGGGCGCAACGGGGGAGCGGGCCTGCGACCCCGTCCCGCCCGGCGCGGCGTGACCCCTCGCGGGCCCGGATCAGCCGCCCAGGACCTTCTTCAGCCGGTCGAGGGGGGATCCGGCCGGCTTCGCGGGGCTCTCGGTGCCGTCGATCTGCCGCGCGATCCCGGCCGCGATCGCGCGGAAGGCGAGGGCCTGCGGCGAATCGGGCCGGCTGACGACGATCGGCACGCCCGTGTCGCCCCCTTCGCGGATCGCGGTGTCGATCGGCACCTCGCCGAGGAACGGCACGCCGAGCCGCTCGGCCTCGCGGCGCGCCCCGCCGTGGCTGAAGATCTCCGAGCGCTCCCCGCAGTGGGGACAGGAGAAGAACGACATGTTCTCGACCACGCCGAGGATCGGCACCTCGACCTTGCGGAACATCGTGACCCCCTTCACCGCGTCGATGAGGGCCACGTCCTGCGGGGTCGTCACGATGACCGCCCCCTCCATCCGGATCGCCTGGGAGAGCGTCAGCTGCGCGTCGCCGGTCCCCGGCGGGAGATCGACCACGAGGTAGTCCAGCTCGCCCCAGTCGACGTCCCCGAGCAGCTGCGTCACGGCCTTCATCACCATCGGGCCGCGCCAGACGAGCGCGGAGTCGCGCTCGAGGAAGAAGCCGATCGACATGAGCTTCACGCCGTGGCGCTCGAAGGGGATCGCCCGGTGGTCCTCGGTCGTCTCGGGGGCCCCCTCGGCCCCCATCATGAGGGGGATGCTGGGCCCGTAGATGTCCGCGTCGAGCAGGCCGGTCTTCCATCCGAGGGCGGCGAGCGAGACAGCGAGGTTCACGGCCAGGGTCGACTTGCCGACCCCCCCCTTGCCGGAGGCGACGGCGATCGTGTTGCGGACGCCCGGGATCAGGTCCCTCTGCGCCGCGCCCTGGGGAGCCGGCCGCGCGGACGGGGGCCGGGCCTGGGTCTCGACGAAGACCCGGGTCACGCCCGGGACCGCGGCGAGGACCTTCTCCGCCTCGGCCTTGATCGCGTCGAGGATCCCGGGGTTGTCGGTCGTGAGTTCGAGGCGGGCCGAGGCGGTCCCCTCGTGGAATTTCACCCCGCGGACGATCCCGAACGACACGATGTCGCGCGTGTAGCCGGGGTACGGGACCTTCTTGAGCTCCTCGAGGAGCATGTCGCTGGTGATCTCGGGCATCCGGTCTCCTGTCTGTCGATCCTCGCTTCGATGCGGAAGCGGAAATTATAGGCCACGAAGCGCTTCTCGCGGGGGGCCCGGAGGATGGGGTGCGCAAGGCGTCAGGGGGGCCGGATGGACGGCGTCGGGGGATCCGGCCGGAGCTGCCAGGAGCGCGGCCGAGGGGAGGCCCGCGGCAGGGCGCGGCTGGCAGGGGCGCGCCCGGACCGTGATAAGTTCTGCCCCGATGGGAGCCTGGCTGAGGGCGGGACTCGCCCTGATCCTGATCGCCGCGACCGGTTTTCTCGTGACCGCCGAGTTCGCCATCGTCCGCGCGCGCGTCATGCGGCTCGAGGCGCTGCGCCGGCGCGGGAGCCGCCGGGCGGGCGCCGCCCTGGCCCTGCTGCGCGACCTGCCCCGCACCCTGGCCACGACGCAGATCGGCATCACGCTGGCGAGCCTGGGGATCGGATGGCTCGGAGAGCCGGCGATCGCCGAGATCCTCGAATCGGCGTTCGGGCCGTTCGAACACGGGTCCTGGTCGCGGGCCCTCTCGTTCGTCCTCGGGTTTCTCGCCGTGACCTTCGTGACGGTGATCCTGGGCGAGCTGGTGCCGAAGGCGATCGGGATCCAGAAGGCGGAGGGGACCCTGCTCCTCGCGGCGGCCCCCCTGGGGGTCCTGAGGTTCGCGCTCTACCCGCTCGTGACGGTCACGAACGGCATCAGCCTCGCGATCCTGAAGCTCGCGGGACTCCCCTCGGCGTTCGGAGAGGAATCGGCGCACACGGAAGAGGAACTGCGCGCGATCCTGGGACGGTTCCACGACGGCGGGAAGATCACGCGCGTCGGCCGGGACATCCTGGAGCGCGTGCTGGGTTTCTCGAGGCTGACCGCGCGCCAGATCATGATCCCGCGACCCGACGTGGTCTGGCTGTCGACTTCGCGCGGTGGGGCGGAGAACCTCGAGACCGCGCGTTCCTCGGGATACACCAGGTTCCCCTACTGCGACGGGGATCTCGACCATGTCCTGGGAATCGTCCACATCAAGGACCTCGCCGCCGGCGGGGCCGAGACCGACCTGGCGGCCGTGGCCCGCCCCCCGGTCGTGGTTCCCGAGACCGCCACGGCGGACCGGATGCTGCGCCTGTTCCAGAAGCGGCATCTGCACCTGGCGGTGGTCGTGGACGAGTACGGCGGCACCTCCGGGATCGTGACCCTGGAGGATGTCCTGGAGGAGATCGTCGGCGAGGTCCAGGACGAGTTCGACCAGGAAATCCCCGAGATCGCGCCGGCCGGGGAAGGGCATTTCCGGATCTCGGGGTCGGCGCGGCTGGAAGAGGCGGCGCGCCGCCTGGGAGAAGTCCTGGAGTCCCCGGAGGCCGAGGTCGATACCGTGGCCGGCTACGTGCAGCACACCCTCGGGCGGATCGCGAGGGTGGGGGACACCGTTCACTTCGGGGCCTGGCAGCTGCGGGTCGAGGAGATCAAGGGGAACCGGATCACGCGCCTGACGGCGGATCGCCGCGCCGAAGGAGGCGCCGCGGACGGATCGTGAGCCCGGGGCTGTCCGGCAGGGTTTCCTCCGCGGTCGGGACGATCGACCCTCAGCGCGGGCGGGGCAGTTTCTTCCTGAGCAGTCGTTCGATCTTCACGGCGGCCCGGTCGATCAGCTCCTGGGACATGGAGTCGACCGCGTGCTCCGCGGAGCCTTCCAGCTCGCGGCTCGCATCGACGGACAGCTTCTGCTCGAGGACTTTCCGCCCCGCACCGTCCTCCACGACGAAGGAAAGGGTCATCCTCGCGTTGAGCGTGTCCTTCATGGCCAGCTGACCGTTGCTCTCCGCGTCGCGCGGGTTGTCGTAGGAGCCCCCCTGCTCGAGGTCCAGCGCCTGGATCGAGACCGACATGAGGTAGTCCCCCGGTCTGTCCGGACCGACGGAGCGGAAGGTCTCCATGTCGGCGAGGTCGCTGACCAGGCGCCCTTCGACGACCTGGGGAAACACCTTGTCCCCCTTCTTGATCGAGCTGGTCACGCTGATCCGCACCACGGGGCGCGGGTCGTTCCCGGCGGGGGCCGTCGCGGCCGGGGGAGCCTGCGCGGGCCCTCCTTCGGGGGCCTGGGCCGTCTCCCTCGTCCCCTCGGGGAGGGCGCCGGAAGCCGGGGCGGCGCACAGCGCGAGGGCGAGGATCAGGAGGAGCGGGAGGGCGGGGGTCGGACTCTTCATGGCGGCGCTCATGGGCGACGCAAGTTTATACCCGAACCGCGCGGGTGGACGAGGCGTGGTGTCGTCCTCCCTCCCGCCCGGAAACCGCTTCATTGAGATGCCGATCCCCGCGCGAACCGGGGTTTGCCGCGAAGTCTCGGACGCCGTTTCGCAGGGTGCACTTTCCACCCGCGCCCCTGGTCCCCGGCCGCGGGGCTGCAATCCCCGCCGGCCCCCTGGATCTCCTGTCCCCCGGCGGATTCGCCTGCTCGGCCCGTGCGCCGGATGAGCCGCCGCGAGGACGGCGGCCCATCCGCAGGGCTCACTTTGTCATGTCGGCGAGGATCTTCGCCTTTGCGGCGTTGTAGTCGCTCTCGGTGATGAGCTTCTGGTCGTAGAGCGACTTCAGATCCGCGAGCTTCTGCTGGGGTGTCTTTTCGGGTGCAGGCGGATGAGCCGCTGCCTGGGCGGCAGCCTCCGCGGCCTTGGCGGCAGCCGCGGATGCCGCGGCCGCCTGTGACGCAGCGGCGGCGGACTGGGCGCTTGCGGCCTGCTGCTGGGCGGCGGCCTGCTGCTGGGCGGCGGCCTGCTGCTGGCCTGCTGCTGCGGCGGACTTTGCCGCGGCCGTTTCCTCGCCGGCGGTATAGGCGACCACTGCCGTGCGACGCCTGACACCAAGGACGTCTATGAACAGTGACGTGGGTCCGCCCTGTGCGGGCAGTTGCCCTTCCAGTTGAACGAAGTCGTAGATGAGGTCGTCGCCTCTCTGCCGCGGATTCATCAGCGTGACGACGATATTGGCGGGTCGCTCGTGACCCTCCAGGAGGACCGAGAGTGTCGCGTTTGGTGGATGCGCCCGGAAGCTGTTCTCGCCATCGCCCCAGAGGTGCAGAAACTCCGCGGTCGAAATGTGCCCGGCATCGCGCGCCGGACGGTCTGCGAAGAACAGTGTCGTGGGACTCAACCCCGTGAGCGTCAGGGTGCGCTCCTGCTTGTCTGCGACGAACCCCTTCGAACTCTGCACGAACAATACCTGCAGCTCCGGCTTCTCCGCCGCTGCCCCCGTGTCCTTGGGAGCATCCGCCAGGGTGGAAGCCGTGGCCACGCACAGCATCAACGTCAGCCCCAACATGCACAGCAGGGATCCTGCGCGGACGCTGTCCCTGCGCGGTTCGCGTGTCATGTGTCTGCTCCTCTCTTTCTTCGACAGCCTCATCGTGGGCAGTTCAAGGCCTTCCTCGGTTCCGCCGGGACTTCGCCTCACGGCTTTGTCCTGGTGTAGGTGAGCTCCATCATTTCGAACATCTTGCCGTCCGGACCTTCACCCCAGATCGCGACGGCGTGGTCTCCGGTGCCCTGGGTTTTCACCCTCATTTCGACGGGGACGGGATTGCCGGCGCCCGGGTTGGCGATCATTCCTTTGAGTGTCAGTTGTGAGCCGGGCGCGTCGAAGTTGCCCGTGTACCACTCCATGTCCGTTCCACCGGTGGTCATGGAGACCAGCTCGTACCTCTTCTCGACGTTGTTGTACCCCAGGTAGCTGATGGCGCTGATGAGCTCGCCCTTGAAGACCGCCGAGAACATCAGCTGGAGGAAGCGGTCGCCGAGAACCCAGGTGTTGACGTTGACGCCCGTGAATTCCGCCGGAGGCGCGGAGGGAGTCGCCCAGGTCTTCACCTTGACATCGAAGGTCCCCGCCAGGTGCGCGAGCTTCCGTTGCCCTTCTCCCGGGTCCATCGCCTCCTGCAGGGCCTTCATGTTCGTCTGCCCGGCCGGGGCGGCCTTCGCCGGTTTGTTCTGGGCGAAAGCGGCGGTCGCGAGACACAAACCAATCCCCAGCATGGCCGTGACAAGCCGATACCTCTTCATCTGGAATCCTCCCTGAATGGCCCACATCCTACCGCACTTCCGGAGAACTGCCCGGGATTCCTGCCCCGGTCGCCGTGGTCCATCCGCGGAGCGGCGGCTCCCCCGGGAAAGGACCTCTTATGACCTCTTAGTCGCGACAATCCATCGTCTCCGCCCGAGGCTACGGCATCCCCGCCGGGTGCGCGTGCAGCGCCGGCACGGGGATGTCGGCGGGATCCACGGTCCCGCCCTTCAGCTCGAACCGCCACTTCCAGAGCTCGTAGATCGGCGGGTAGACCAGCAGCTCCAGGATGAAGCTCGTCACGAGCCCCCCGACCATCGGCGCAACGACCCGCTTCATCATGTCCGCCCCCGTGCCGAGCGACCACATGATCGGCATCAGCCCCATGAAGGCGGCCGCGACCGTCATCGCCTTGGGGCGGATCCGCTTCACGGCGCCGTGGATGATCGCCTCGCGAAGGTCCTCGCGGGTCCGCATCCGGCCCGCGCGAACGGCCTCGTAGTAGGAAAGGTCCAGGAACAGCAGCATGAAGACGCCCGTTTCGGCGTCGAGACCCATCAGGGCGATCATGCCCACCCAGACCGCGATCGAAAGGTTGTAGCCGAGCGCCCAGACCAGCCAGACGGCGCCGATCAGCGAGAAGGGGACCGCGAGCATCACGATCCCGGCCTTCACGGACGACTTCGTGTTCATCCGGAGCAGCACGAAGATCAGGAAGATCGTGATCGGGACGACCACCTTCAGGCGCTCCCTCACGCGGAGCATGTTCTCGTACTGGCCGCTCCACTGGACCGTGTAGCCGGCCGGAAGACGCCACCTTCGCGGCGACCGCCTTCTTCGCCTCCTCGACGTAGCCGCCGATGTCCGAGCCCGTGATGTCCACGTAGACGTACCCCGCGAGCATGCCCCCTTCGTCGCGGATCATCGCCGGCCCCGTCGTCATGCGGATGTCCGCGAGCTGGGCCAGCGGCACCTGGGCCCCGGACATCGTCGGGACCAGCACGCGCTCGAGGGCCGGCAGGTTGTCGCGCAGCTCGCGCGCGTAGCGGACACTCACCGAGTACCGCTCGCGCCCTTCGACCGTCGTCGTGACCGTTTCCCCCCCGATCGCGGCGGTGATGGCCAGCTGCGCCTCGTCCACGGTCAGCCCGTAGCGCGCGAGTTCGTCGCGGCGCAGGTCGAAATCGAGGAAGTACCCCCCGCGGTCCTTTCGGCGTAGATGCTCCGCGTGCGCGGCAGCTCGCGCAGGGCGGCCTCGATGCCGGCGCCGATCCGCTCGATGGCCGCGAGGTCGGGCCCGAAGACCTTCACGCCGATCGGCGTGCGGATGCCGGTCGTCAGCATGTCGATCCTGTTCTTGATCGGCATCGTCCAGGCGTTCGTGACCCCCGGCAGCCGCAGCTTCTGGTCCAGCTCGGCCACGAGGTCCTCGCGGCTGATCCGGTCCGGCCACAGGCGCCGGAGGGGGGCCTGCGCGAAGCGCGGCCAGTCGGCGTAGAAGCGGCGGACGGCCCGCCACTCCGAGCGGGGCTTGAGGAGGATCGTGGTCTCCAGCATGGAGAACGGCGCGGGGTCGGTCGAGCTCTCGGCTCGCCCCGCCTTGCCGAATACCCGCTCCACCTCGGGCACCTCCCGGATCAGGCGGTCGGTCGTCTGCAGAAGCCGCTCCGCCTCGGTGACCGACAGGCCCGGCAGCGTCGTCGGCATGTAGAGGAGGGAGCCCTCGTCCAGGGGAGGGAAGAACTCCGAGCCCAGGGAGAGGTAGACGGGGACCGTCGTCGCGACGAGCAGCAGCGCGACGAGGATGGTCGTCAGCGGGAAGCGCAGGACCAGCCGGCAGGCAGGCTCGTAGACCGCGAAGAGGGCCCGGCTGATCGGGTGCTTCTCCTCGGGGTAGTAGGTTCCCACGACTGCCTGGTTCGCCGCCCAGGCAAGCCAGCGGGGGCGGAACCGGATCGGGTCCATCCGCGTGAACAGCATCCGCATCGCCGGATCGAGCGTGATCGCGAGCAGTGCGGCGATCGCCATCGCGAGGTTCTTCGTGTACGCGAGGGGCTTGAAGAGCCGCCCTTCCTGGTCCACGAGGGTGAAGATGGGCATGAACGCCACCGCGATGACGAGGAGCGAGAAGAAGACCGACGGGCCGACCTCCTTGAGGGCCTGCAGGCGGATCTCGTGGAAATCCCCGCGCCGCCCCCCGGCCTCCCACTGCTGGAGCCGCTTGTAGGCGTTCTCCACCTCGACGATGGCGCCGTCCACCAGGACGCCGATGCTCATGGCGATCCCCGCGAGAGACATGATGTTCGACGTCACGCCCATGAAGTACATCGGGATGAACGCGAGGACCACGGAGACGGGGATCGTGACGATCGGGACGATCGCCGAGGGGATGTGCCACAGGAACAGGAGGATCACGAGACTGACGATGATCATCTCGAGGATCAACTCCTCCTTCAGGTTGTCGATCGAGCGCCGGATCAGTTCGGAGCGATCGTAGGTGACGACCAGCTCGACCCCCGGCGGCAGCGAGGGGCGCACCTCCTCCAGCTTGGCCTTGACGCGGTCGATGACGCTCAGGGCGTTCTCGCCCGAGCGCATCACCACGATCCCCCCGACCGTGTCCCCCTCCCCGTCGAGCTCGACGACGCCCCGGCGGATGTCGGGCCCGAGCGCCACGGTGGCGACGTCGCGCACGGTGACGGGGATCCCGCCCGTGTCGCGGCCGACCACGATCTTCTCGAAATCGCCGATCGACCTCGCGTAGCCGCGCCCGCGCACCATGTACTCGGCCCCCGCGAACTCGACGAGCCGCCCCCCGACGTCGTTGTTCCCCTCGCGCACCGCGTCCACGACCCGCCGCAGGGGAACCCCGCGGGCGAGGAGGCGGTTCGGGTCCACGTTGATCTGGTACTGCTTCTGGAAGCCGCCGATCGAGGCGACCTCCGAGACGCCCGGGACGCCCTGCAGCCAGCTGCGGAGGTACCAGTCCTGGAACGAGCGGAGCTCGGCGAGGTCGTGCTTCCCCGTCCGGTCCACGAGCGCGTACTGGTAGACCCATCCCACGCCCGTCGCGTCCGGCCCCAGCTCGGTCCGCACGCCGTCCGGCAGGCGCGCGAGGATCTTGCTCAGGTACTCGAGCGTGCGGCTGCGGGCCCAGTAGATGTCGGTCCCGTCCTGGAAGATGATGTAGACGTAGGAGAAGCCGAAGTCCGAGAAGCCGCGGACCGACTTCACCCCGGGCGCGCCGAGCAGGGCGGTGATGATGGGGTAGGTGACCTGGTCCTCGATGATGTCCGGGCTGCGGTCCCAGCGGGAGAAGACGATCACCTGCGTGTCGGACAGGTCGGGGATCGCGTCCAGGGGAACGTGGCGCATGGCGTAGACGGACATCGCCACGGCGGCGGCGGCGATGACGAGGACGATGAACCGGTTCCTCGCCGAGAACTCGATGATGCGTTCGACCATGGCTCCGCCCGCCCCTAGCGGGGCGCCTCCCCCGCGGCCATCGCGGCGAGCGCGGCCTTCAGCTTCGATTCCGAGTCCACGTAGAAGTTGCCGGAGGTGAGGACCGCCTCGCCCTCGGAGAGCCCCGCCACGACCTCGTACTGGTCGGGCAGGCGCAGGCCGATCGTCACCTCGCGCGGCTCGAAGGCGCCGTCGCCCCGGGCGACGAACACGAGGCTCCGCCTGCCGGTCTCCATGACCGCGCCCGTCGGGACCGCGAGGCGGGGACCGAGGTCGGCGACGAGCGTGACCTCGGCGTACATCTCGGGCCTCAGGAGCCCGCCCGGGTTCGGGAGCTCGATCCGCAACTGCGCGGTGCGGGTGGCGGGATCGAGGGCCGGGTAGATCAGCGAGACCCGCCCCGGGAAGGTCCGTCCCGGCAGGTAGGCGAGGGTCACCACCGCTTCCTGTCCCGTCCGCACGAACGGCAGCTCGTACTCGTACACCGAGGCCAGGACCCAGACCCGCGAGAGGTCGGCGAGATCGAGGAGGTTCAGCTCGGAGTCGACTTTCTGCCCCTCGGTCACGTTGCGCTGCAGGATCGTGCCGGAGATCGGCGCGTAGACGGTCACCGTGCGGCGGGCCTGCCCGCCCCGCTCGAGCTCCGCGAGCTGCTCCGCCCCCAGGTCGAACAGCTCCAGGCGCCGCCGCGCGCTCGCGACGAGCTCGTCGCCCGAAGCGGCGACCGAGGGGAGCGTGCTTCCGGCGGTCCGCTCCCTGGCCTTGAGCGCGACCAGGTATTCCTGCTGGGAGGCGAGCAGCTCGGGGCTGAAGATCTCCAGCAGGGGCTGCCCCTTGCGGACGGGGGTTCCCGTCGCGTTGGCTTCGAGGCGCTCGACGTACCCCCCGATCTTCGTGTGGACGTGGGTGAGGCGGGTCTCGTCGTAGACGACGCGCGCGGAGGCGTGGATCTCGCGCCGGAAGGGAAGGCGCGTCACGAGGCTCGTCCGGGCGCCGATCAGTTGCTGCTTGCGGGGGCTGATCGTGACGGTGGCCTGGCCGGCGACGGCGGCCGGGCCTGCCGCACCGGCCGCGGCCTCCCCCTCGACCTCGACGGGGACCATGTCCATGCCCATGGAGTCCTTCCCAGGCCTGTCGGAGACCTCGCCGGGGTTCATGGTCGAGCGGTACAGCAGCTTCCTTGCGCGCGTGGCAGTGGCGGCCTGCGGGGCCCCCGAAGGGGGCTCGCCGGCGGAGCCGGACGGCGCCGGGGCAGGGGAAGGCGACGTTCCCAAAGGACCGGATTCGCCCCCCGCGCCGGCGGTCGGCGCTGCCTCCACCCGCTTGAGAGCCATCCCGCACTTCGGGCACCGGCCGGGACGATCGGAGGTGACCTCGGGATCCATCGGGCACTGGTAGGCCGGTCCGGCCTGCGCGGTCCCGCCCGAGCCCGGGCCGGCTCCGCCCTCAGGGGGAGCCGCCGCGGGAGAGCGGTCCGCTCCCGTCGGCGCTCCGCCCGGAACGGCCGGCGGTTCCTCATCCTCGATCGGGACCAGGCGCATCCCGCAGATCGGGCAGTCCCCGGGGCGGTCGGAGACCATCGTCGGGTGCATCGGGCAGTGATAGCGGGCCGTCTTCGCGGCCCGGTCCCCCCGGGCCGTCCCGGGCTCACCGGAGCGGCAGGCGGTCGCGAGCAGGGCGGGAGCGCCGATCAGCAGGATCAGCAGCGCGGCGCCGTACATGCCCGGCAGGGACCTGCGGGCCCTGCGCTTCGCGGCCCCGCGATCGGACGCCGCGGGGAGCGGGACGGGGAGCGACTTCAGGACCGTGCTCATCGCGCACCTCCGGAGGGGACAGCCGCGGCGCCCGGCGCCGCCACCGCCGGGGAATCCAGGCGGAACAGGCTTTGCGGGCCGGGCCGGTCGGGGATCGGCGCGCCGTCCGCGCCGGGGCCCGAGGCGCGCGCGGAAACGGCCTCCGGCCGGGGACCGGCTTCCGAGGCGACCGTGCTGTCCGCCGGCAGGACGATCGTCGCGCCGGTCAGGGCCTCGATCTCCGCGAGCGCCTGGATCCTCTCGGCCCTGCGCCCTTCGCGCTCGACCTGGTAGGTGAGGACGGCGAGGAAGTCCTCGATCAGCGTCACGAACTCGGCGCGGCCGGCCTGGTAGGACGCGGCGGCGGAGTCCAGGGCGCTGCGCGCCTGCGGGATGAGCCCCTCGTCGTAGAGGCGCTCCTCGGTCGCGGCGCTCTCGGCGCGGCCGCGCAGGTCGCGGAGCCGGGCGAGAAGCTCGCTCTCGCGTCCCTCCGCCTCCCGGCGGGCCGCGTCGAGCTCGCTCTCGGTCTGGGCCACGGCCTCGGCCTGCATGTGGCTGCGGTGAATCGGCAGCCGGATGCCGAACATCCCCATGACCATGGGGTCGAGCCCCCCGCGGTTCTGGTACGAGGCGCCCCACATGAAATCGGGCTTCAGGTTCTTCTTCGCGAGCTCGAGACGCGCCTGCTCGCGCGCGGAGACCGCGCGCACCACCAGCAGGGCGGGGGAGGCCTCGCGCGCGGTCTTCTCGGTCGGCCCGGGGCCCGGATCCTCGATCCGGGGCTCGCGCGTGGCCGGCCCGAGGGACAGCCCCTGCGGGCGTCCGAGCAGGGCGCCGAGCGAAGCCTCGACGCTGCGCCGCTCCCGGGCGAGGCCCGCGAGGGTGAGCTCGAGCTTGGTCAGCTCCGTCTGGGCGCGGAGGATGTTCTCCAGGATCCCCTCGCCCGATTCGTAGCGGGCGCGCGCCGCGTCGCGGTACGACTCGAGCAGGCCGCGGCTCTCCCCGAGAATCGCCGCGGTGCGGTCGATCCTCAGCAGCTCGGCATAGGCCGACTTCACGGCGGCCCGCACGGCGAGGTAGGTCTCCTCGACGGAGAGCGAGGCGACCCGCACGTCGGCGCGGGCGACGTCCTGGGCGAGGCGGCGCTTGCCCGGGTAGGGGAGATCCTGGGTCCAGGTGAAGGCAAGGTTCGAGAATTCCGAGGCTCCCGAGGGTGAAGCTCCTGACGGTGTCGTTCGTGTAGGCGACGCTGAAGAGCGGATCCTCGGGGATCCCGGCCTGCGGGGGAAGATGCGAGGCCGCGCCGCGGCGGGCGATCGCGGCGCGCACCGACGGGTTGCCCGTCTCCGCCTCCGCGAGGAGGGCGGCGAGATCGGCCGGCTCGGCCGCGCCGGCGGCGTCCGTCGAGGCGCGCGCGCCGCGGCCGGCGCCGAGGAGGGCCGCGGCGCACAGGGGCGCCAGAAGGGCGGCTAGGGCTTTTCGGCCGCGATCGCGCCGAAGGTCCTGACGGCCCCCCCGTGCAAGCGGGCGAACGCGGCCGCGCTCTGCGGGGTGGCGAACGCGATCAGGCTCGGCTGGCAGCGGTCGTAGACGGGGTTCACGCAGCAGCCCCGCTCGTCCTTCGGCCCCGAGGCGGCGCCGGCCGTGCATGGGGAGACGTCGCTCCCCTCCACGTAGGAGGCCCCCTTCGCGTCGAGGGATTCGGCCGTATCGAAGGCGCGCACGCTGAGCGAGGCGGGCGAAAGGCGATGCGAGGCCATGTAGCGCAGTCCGCAGCGCGGACAGCAGGTCTTCACCGCCGCGCCCCCCGCGAGGTGGATGGTGAAGGTCATGTTCCGGCACTCGCTGCGCTCGCACGCCGGGCACTTCGGCGCGAGCGCCCCGCAGCGGGCCAGGAGGAACGCCGCGAGGGCGAGTCCGCCCAGCGCGGCCGCTCCCCTCCGGGAGCGCCAGCGGGGCGGCCGGGAAGGCGGTGACGTCGTCGCCGTTTCGTTCAAAGTGTCCATGGCCTCCGGGGAATCCTACACCGGGGCCGGGATCCGCGCTCCTGCCAGAGGGTCGCATCGCATTCTCCGTTTTCGTCGCGCGCCGCTCGAGCGAGCGGGAGCGCGGCAGCCTTGGATTCGGGGACGGAAAGGGAAGGACGGATGCCCGCGCGCGCCCGCTCGGAGCGCGCCGGAGCGCACCTGTCCCCGCGAGGCGGGGCGGATCAGATCCTGAAGGCGGAGTTCAGCAGGAAGAGAGGGCCGGGCGGGCCGTGGCTGCGGGCGCTGCCGGGAACGAGGGGCGTTTCGCCGGCGGCGCGAACGGACGTCGATCCGGCATCCCCGGCCAGGGTGGCCTCGGGGGACGGGTCGCTGGCCGGACCGGCCGGGGTCGCCCTGGGCCGGGGCGGGCGCGGCCGGGCGCTCGACCTTGCAGCAGTCCATCGGGCGGTCGAGGGCCGGGCCCGGTGCCGCCTCGTGCGAGCAGCAGCAGCCCCTCGCGCCGCGCTTCGCGGCGTGGGCGCAGGCCGGGGACGCGACGAACAGGGGGATGACGAGCGCCAGCGCAAGCGCGGCGGCCGTCAGCCTCGAGATGGAAGCGCGTCCGGTCATTCCCTGACAATATGCCACCCCCGCCCCGCCGACGCAAAGGGATCATTCAGCCGGGGGGCCGCGACGGCGCGGGGCCGGGCGAGGTCCTCCGCCGGAAGAACTCCCGGACGACGGCGGCCGCGGGCTTGCCCGCGATGGCGTATCCCCGGTCCGCCGGCCCGCTCCTGCCGTGTTCCCAGACCCAGATCGTAACCCCCCGGAGCCCCGCCGCCTCGCTCCAGGCGGCGGCGAAGGCCCGGTAGCAGCGGGCCTGGGCCTCCGGATCCGCAGGCTCGTCCAGGGTGTAGTCCCACGGGTGCACCGCGGCGCCGCTCTGGGAGGGATAGCCGACCTCGGTGAGGAACAGGGGCTTCGCGAGGGGGGCGGCCCACGCGAGGATCCTGTCCCGGCGGGCGCGCCAGGCGGCGTCGAGCTCCTCCTGCGCCGCTCCCGGAGCGTCGGCCAGCTCGGAGTAGGCCGACAGGCCTATGCCGTCCAGGGCGTCCCAGAAGCTGACCGACTCGTAGTGGTCCCAGTTCGCCGAGTAGATCAGCCGGCCCGGGAAGACCCGCCGCACCTCGCCGATCAGCGCGAGCCACTCCTCCCGGTTCCCCTCCGTCGTCCCGAGCTCGGAGCCGACGCAGAACCAGGCCGCTTCCGCCTCCCGGGCGACCGCGGCATGGTGCAGGATGAACCTCCGGTACGAGGCCCACCAGCCGGCCCAGTCGGCGGGGCGCAGGGTCCCGCGCCATTCCCCCGCGGCCAGTTTCTCCAGGCGCACGATCGGCATCACGCCCACGGCCAGACCGCGGGCGCGCGCCCGGCGGGCGATCTCGATCGTGGCGCGGTCGTACGCCTGCTGGGGAACCCCGTACGCGAACGGCTCGATCGAGCTGGAGGTGACGTCCCGGGAGGTCCAGAATAGGGGCAGAACGACGCCCGTGGCCCCGAGCGAGGCGATCGCGGCGAGGTCGGCATCGGCGAGGGCGGGATCGGGCGGATGCCCGTAGAGCGCAAGCGCGATCCCGGCGAAGAACGGCTCGGGGGGCGCGGCCGGCGGACTCGTCCTGCAGGCGGGGACGGTCCCGAGCGCGAGGAGCAGAACGAGGGCCGCGGCGAAGCGGACGGCGGCGCCCGGGGAGGGGCGCCCTGGGACCGGCCGGGACGGCCCGCCCGGGTTCCGTGCTAGAATCCGCCGCCGCAGGAGGGCCTGATGGAAGCCCATCGCACGGAACGGGTTTACTCCAAACTCTCCAGTCATTACGACCTGCTCTTCGACCGGATCTTCCAGGCCGGCCGCGAAGAAGCAGTGCGGGCCCTCGAGCTGCGCTCGGGCGAGCGGGTCCTCGAGATCGGCGTCGGGACGGGGCTGCTTCTCCCCCTGTATCCCCGGACGGTCGAGGTGATCGGGGTCGACCTCTCGGAGGGGATGCTGGAGGAGGCCCGCGACCGGATCAACGAGCTGGGGCTGCGGCACGCCTCGGTCTGCCGCATGGACGCCTCGGCCCTGCAGTTCCCCGACGGGGCCTTCGACGCGGTCCTCGCGCCCTATGTCATGAGCGTGGTCACCGACCCGCGCCGCGTGCTCGACGAGATGAAGCGCGTCTGCCGGCCGGGAGGGCGGATCGTGATCGTCAACCACTTCCTGAGCCGGAACCCGGTCAAGGCCTCGCTCGAGAAGGTGCTGACGCCGCTGTCCGTTCATGTGGGGTTCCGGCTCGACACGCCGCTCGCCTCGGTGCTCCACGACCCCGAGCTGGCGCTGGAGCTGAAGAAACGGGTCAACCTCTTCGGGAACTGGACGCTGCTGCGCCTGCGCAAGGATCCCGCGACCCCTACTGGTCGGTAGGGTTCTCGTCCGGGCGCGCCCGGAACCCGGTCCGGAGCACCTCCTCGAGCGCCGCCATCTTGCGCCGGCGCTCGTCCGAGGAGGTCGCGTGCATCTCCTCGAGCTCGAGCCTCTTGTCGAGGACCTTCAGGAACTGGTGCTCGATGCTCTCGGTCATGATGGCGTTGCGGCTCAGCAGCTCCAGGATCCGGACCTTCTCCTGGAGGGCGGCGATCTCCTGGTTGCGCTGCTCGATCTCGAGCTCGGCCTGGCGCAGGTGCTTCTTGAGGAACCCGACCTCCTGGGCGTAGCGGTCCCGTTCCGACTTGGCCGAATCGCGGACCTCGCCCAGCTCCTGGTCGAGCCTCTCGGCCTCGGCCTTGTACTCCATCAGCTTCTGGCCGCCGACGCGGACCATGCCGTACTGCACGAGCAGCTGCTCGTGCTTCATGGCGAGCTCGCGGAACAGATCCACGGGGACCACCTCGCGCAGGAGGTTCTCCGGGAGCCACCCTGCGCGGGGCGCGGCGGGAGGCTGCGCGGCTGAGCCCTGCGGGGCGGCGAGCGCGGTGGACCCTGCGGACGGCGGCGCGGGGGGCGGGCCGCCGTTGCCGGCGGGCACTCCGACCCCGGCCTGCTCGAGGGACGGCGATGGAGAGCGTGTATTCCGGACCGTAGCGGCCCGGCGTCTTGTCAGCGTGGAGCTTGCCCGAGCGGATGTAGCGCCGGAGTGTGGTGACCGAGAGGCCCGTGCGCTCGGCAGCGTCGCGTAGAGTCAGTCGTTCCAACTTGCGTGGCGCCTGTCTTTCGTTTCGTCCGTTCCGCCACGGTTCTTATACCACATCTCGCGCGTCACTCGTCGAGTTTCGTGCCCTTGGCGATGACGACGATCCCCTCGTCGGTCACGGTGAAGCGGCGGGCGTCCTCTTCCGGGTCGTAGCCGATCGAGAATCCCTCGGGGACCCTGACGTTCTTGTCGATGATCGCCCTGCGGACCTTCGCGCGGCGCCCGATCGAGACGCGGTCCATCAGGATCGAGTCCTCGACGAGGGCGAAGGAGTTCACCCGGACGAAGGGGGAGAGGACCGAGCGCTCGACGCGGCCGCCGCTCACGATCGAGCCTCCGCAGACGAGCGAGTCGAGGCAGATCCCGAGCCGGCCCCCCGCGTACTCCTGGGCGAACACGGTCTTCACCGGGGGCAGGGAGCGCGGGAGCGTCCTCAGGGGGAGCTCGGCGTCGTAGAGGTTGAACACGGGGCTGACCGCGACGAGGTCCATGCTGGCCTCGTAGTACGAGCCGAGCGTGCCGATGTCGCGCCAGTAGCCGGGCTGCCCCGTCCCGTCCCGGAACGGGTACGCCTGGACGCGCCCCGTGGGGATGAGGGCGGGGATGATGTCCCGCCCGAAGTCGTGGCTGCTGTCGGTCTTCGCGTCCTGGACGAGCGACCGGACCAGGACGTCGGTGTCGAAGACGTAGATCCCCATCGAGACCTGCATCCGGCCGTCCGCGTCGGGCTTCGCCCGGGGGCTGGCGGGCTTCTCCTCGAAGCCGACGACGCGGTTCGAGGGGTCCGTCTCCAGGACCCCGAACCGCGAGCACTCGGCGGCGTCCACGAGGGCGGTCGCGATGGTGACGGAGGCGCCGGCGCGGATGTGCGCCTCGATCATCGGCTCGTAGTCCATCCGGTAGACGTGGTCCCCGGAGAGGATCAGGACCCGCTGCGGGCGCTCGATCTCCAGCTGGTAGATGTTCTGGTAGATGGCGTCCGCCGTCCCCAGGTACCACTGGGCGCCCACCCGCAGCTGCGGGGGGATCGTGTAGATGAACTCCCCCAGCTCGGAGGAGAACAGGTTCCACCCGTGCTTGATGTGCCGCATGAGCGAGGCGGACTTGTACTGCGTGAGGACGTAGATCCGCCGCAGGCCCGAGTTGAGGCAGTTGGAGAGCGTGAAATCGATGATCCGGTACTGGCCGCCGAAGGGGACCGAGGGCTTGGACCGGTCCTTCGTGAGGGGGTACAGGCGCTCGCCCTGGCCGCCCGCCAGGATCATCACGAGCGTCTCGCGCTCGAGGATGCCGGCTCTCACTGGCCTTCGGTCCTGCCGGTTGCGGCGGCCCGCGCGGCGAGCACCTCGCGGATGCGCGTTTTCAACTCGCCGAGGTCCGCCGACTTGATGACGTAGGCGTCGGCCGACCAGGACAGGAAGCTGTCCCGGTAGGAAGAATAGGCCGTGTTCAGGATCACCGGCAGGTGGTGGTCCTTCCCGAGCATGCGCGCCATCGTCTCGAGCCCGTCGATGCCGGGCATGCGGATGTCGAGCACGACGAGGTCCGGCTTCTCCGCGTCCAGCATCCGGATGGCCTCCTGCCCGTCGAGCGCCACCACCACGTCGTATCCCTCCTGCGCCAGTTCCGACTGGTAGAGCGTCCTGAGGTTCTTCTCGTCGTCAACCACGAGGATCTTGGGCATGAGCTACCTCGCTTCCTTTCAAGGGGAGCTTGACGGTGAACGTCGCTCCGGCGCCGACGGAGCTCTGCACGTCGAGGACGCCGTTGTGTTCGCGAACGACCTGGTTCACGATCGTGAGGCCCAGGCCGGACCCGGCGGACTTGGTGGTGAAGAAGGGGGAGAAGATCCTGTCGCGGATCTCCGGGGCGATGCCGTGCCCCGTGTCGGTGAACCGCATCTCGACCCACTCGCCCGCCGGGAGCGTGATGATGGACAGGGTGCCGCCCCCGGGCATCGCCTGGACCGCGTTGCGCATGAGGTTCAGGACCATCTGGAAGATCCGGTCCGAGTCGGCCGCGATCGGGGACAGGCCGGGATCGAGGCGCATGATCACCTTCACGTCGGCTTTCTGGAGCTCCCCCTCGAGGAGCTTCACGGCCTCCTCGACGATGAGGTTGAGCTGCACCGGCTGCGCGCCCGCGGGGGCAGGGCGGGCGCTGTCGAGCACCTTCGTGACGATCCCCTCGAGCCGGCCCACCTCGTCCACGATGATGTCCAGGTACTCGCGGGCGGCCTCGTCGGGGGCCGAGCGGGACCGCAGCGCCCGCGCGAAGCCCCCGATGGCCACCAGGGGATTGCGGATGTCGTGGGCGACCGTCGCCGCCATCTCCCCGATCGCCGAGAGCCGCTCGGCCCGCATCACGGCCTGCCGGCTGCGGCGCGCCTCGGCCCGGGCGGCCTCGAGCAGGGCGAGGCGGCGGGCGAGCTCCGCGTAGAGCCGCGAGTTGTCGATCGCGATCGACGCCGTGGCGGCGAGGAGCTGGAGCATCTCCAGGTCGTCGGGCAGGATCTCGCGGCCCGTGATGGCGTTGTCGGCGAGCAGAGCGCCGATGATGCGCCCCCTGGCGGTGAGCGGCGCGATGGCGAACGCGGTCGCGCCCGAGGAGCTCGGCGAGCTCGCGGTCGCGGGGGGAGAGCTCGGCCAGCGTGATGGTGACCGCCGAGCCGGCGCGGATCGCCCTCACGAGGACCGACTCGTCGTCGGCCAGCGAGAGCGCGATCCCCGTGACGAGCTGGTTCACCCGGACGTTCGTCTCGGCGAGCGAGCGCTCGTAGCGGCGGAGCATCTGCCGGAGCGTCATGGGCCGCTGCGCCAGCTCCTCCCAGATGCGCCGGGCGTCGTCGGCGTCCGCGGGCCCGATCGCGAGCCGCCCCTGCAGGCGCGAGTCCTCCTCGTCCGCGAGCAGCAGGAACGCCCGGTTGAACCGCAGGCCCGGGCCGGCCGTGACGCCGACGAGGATCAGGTGGAGGATCTCCTCGAGGTCCATCGTGCCGTGCAGGGCCTCGCCGATCTCCTTGACGATCGAAAGCTGGTGCACGCGCCGCTCCAGCGTGCGCAGCAGGCTGCGGTGCTCGCTGATGTCGGTCAGGCACTGCATCACCCCGCCGAACGAGCCCTCCGGGCCCCGGATGGGGGATTGCGTGAGCAGCACCGCGAGCTGGCGCCCGTCGCGGGTGAGGCGGTCGGTCTCGAAGTCCCGCAGCTCGCCACCGTCGCGCGCGTGGCCGAGCAGGCGCGCGGGCTCGCCCGACTGGAGACGGGAGTGCGGCAGCAGCGCGGCGCTGTCCCGGCCGGTCATCTCCTCGCGCGAGTACCCGAACAGCGCCGTGGCGCCCGCGCTCCAGAACCGGACGCGGCCCTCCTCGTCGAGGATGACGACGGCCTGGGGGAGCCGGTCGAGCAGGTCGAGGAACATGTCGCGGCCGACGGTCTCCCTGGCCGCGTGAGCGTTCGCATCGGTCAAGCGAACCCCCGCCATGAGGCGCGTGGAATCAACGCTTCTCCCGCGAGTATCTCACAGGTGTCCGGGCTGATCACCCGGGCTGGCGTCGCGCAGGAAGGTCGCGGCGTCCTCCGGCGGCGTCGGGTTGATGTAGAACCCGGTGCCCCATTCGAAGCCGGCCACCTTGGTCAGCCGGGGGATGATCTCGACGTGCCAGTGGAAGTCGAAGGCGAGCGTGTCCCAGTAGTACGACCGGCGCGGGAAGGTCTCGGTGTTCGGCGCGCTGTGGAACACGAGGTTGTACGGGGGGTCCTTGAGCGCGGAGCGGAGCCGCCCGAGGACATCCTTGAGGGCGCGGCCGAAGGCGGCGAGCTCGTCGGGGGGCGTCTCGACGAAGGAGTGCGAGTGGCGCCGCGGCGCGAGGAAGATCTCGAAGGGGAAGCGCGAGGCGTACGGCGCGAGGGCGACGAAGTGCTCGTCCATGTAGACGATCCGCGTCCCCTCCTCGATGTCCTGCGCGATGAGGTCGCAGAACAGGCAGCGTTCCTTGACCTGGTGGTGCGCCTTGGCCGACTCGAGCTTCACCGCGACCGCCCGCGGGGTGACCGGCGTGGCGATGATCTGCGTGTGCGGGTGGGCGAGGGAGGCGCCCGCGGTCGACAGGTGGTTCTTGAAGAGGAGGATGTACTTGAAGCGGTTGTCCCGGATCAGGTCGCGGAGCCGCTCGGCCCAGACCCCGGTCAGGGTGGCCAGGTGCTCGTCCGACATGTCCGGGATCATGACGGTGTGCTGCGGGGTCTCGACCACCACCTCGTGGGCGCCGATGCCGCGCATCTTGTCGTACAGGCCGATGCCGCGCCGGTCGGGGCTCCCCTCGATCATCAGGGCGGGAAACTTGTTGGGGATGACCCGCACCGACCAGCCGGCCGAGTTGGGAGCGGTCCCCGGGTTGCGCACGGCCATGATCTCCGGCGGCGTCTTGTCCTCGTTCCCCTCGCAGAAGGGGCAGAACGAGCCCGTGCCCGTGGTTTCCGGCTCGGGGATGTAGTCCATCGGGCGGCGGCTGCGTTCGGTCGCGATGATGACCCACCTCTTCGAGATCGGGTCGTGCCTCAGTTCGGACATTCCGTGGCTCCTGGGGGTCCCGCTGCGGGCCCCTCGTCAAGGCCGGCCGTGGCCGGCCGCGGCGTGCTCGTCCAAGCTCCGCGACAATCTAACCGTTCCCGGCTGCGGGGGCCAGTCGGCGGCCCGCGCCCGGGTCCGGATCACACCATCCAGTCCTGCCCCTCGGCGCCGATGTCGAAGGCTGATGAACCCGTCCGCGGGCAGCGCTTCGAGGCGCCGCCCGCCGGCCTCCTCCAGGAGCACCCGGAAGGCGAGCCGGCTTCCCGGCCCGGCGCCGGCATGCCGGAGGGGCACGAGCAGCTCGAGGACTCGTTCCCGAGGCACCCGCTGGCGGCGGGGCTCTCCCAGGAGCCGCGCGCGAGCGGGATCCGCACCTTCGCCTGCGCCGGGCTGGCGAACTCGACGACGAGGACGACCCCTTCGAGGACCTCGGCGGCCGACCTGGCGCAGGCGTCGAGGCGCAGGGCCAGCCGCTCGCCGTCGATCCCGTACAGGAGGGCGGAGAGGATCCGCCCCGCGCGGCTCATCGTGCCGTGGCCGAGGTCCCCGTGGACGCGCCCGGCGGTGAGCCACTCGAAGTAGTCGCTCGCGCGCCCGTCGAGGCGGATCGACAGCGGGCCGGTCGGCGCGGGCGGGGGGACGAGCGCCCGCTCGGCCTCGGCGAGCGGCCTGCCGAGCGAGACGGGCACGTCGCGCCCCGCGAGCGCGAAGGCGTTCTGCAGGTGGGTCCGGAACGTGCGGTCGAAGTCCACGTCGTGCGCGGACGAATGCTCGTCGCCGAACCACCAGAACCAGTCGCTTCCCTCGGCGGCGAGCAGGGAATCCCCCGCGGGCGTTCCCGGCGCCGGCGGCCCGAGGGCGGCGCGCGATTCGGCGAGGAGCTCCCAGGCGCGGTTCTTGACCTCGTCGCCGATCCAGGTGGTGAGGTCGGCGCGGATCCAGGATCCGGCGCGCACGCCCTGGAGCGGCGCCGGCGGGGCCGCTTCGCGGCCGCGCTCGTCGAGGATCTCCGAGAAGGTTCGCGCCCTGATCCGGTCCGAGCGCGACAGTCGCGTGAACAGCGCCGAGAGAAACGGCGCGCCGTTGTCCGGGTAGTACTCCCAGGCGTTCTCGCCGTCCAGGATCACCGAGACCACGCGGTCCTCGCCCCCCGCGGCGTCGCCGATGGCGTCGCAGGCGCTGCACGAAGTCGTCCGCCGCCGCCTCGGCGTCCCAGCCCGAGTAGACGAACCCGATGCGGTCGGAGAGGAGATGGTCGCGGAAGAACAGGGCCGTGCCCCCCGGGACGGCATAGGGGCGGTGCAGGAGCCACGAGCGCTCGCCGAAATCCCGCGGCGAGGTCCCGAGCGAGGCGAACAGGATGTCCTCGTCGGTCGCCGCCCAGCGGATCCCCTCGCGCGCGAGGATGGCGAGCGCGGCGTTGGAGAGCGCTCCTTCGGAGGGCCACATCCCCGCGGGGGCCGCGCCGAAGCGCTTCGCGAACGAGAGGCGCGCCTCGCGGACCTGCGACGGCCGCGTCATCCGGGTGATGGAACGGCACGGAGGGCAGGGCCAGGTGGGGGCCCGATTCCCGCGCCGAGGCGGTATCGCACAGCAGGGGAAGGATCGGGTGGTAGTAGGGCGAGACCGACAGCTCGAGGATCCCTTCGCCCGCCCCCAGGCGGTACTGCTCCTCCACCTCGCGCAGGAACCCCCGCTGGATCTCCAGCAGGCCGTCGAGCTCCTCCTGCGTGAAGGCGGCTCCCTTGGCGATGAGGCGGGCGACCGGCGGGCGCGAGGAGAGCTCGGGACCGCACCAGGCGAGGTGGAAGAGGACCTGCAGGTCGCGGTAGTCCGCTTCGCGCCAGGCGGCGAAGGCCGCGTCGTCGCCCGGGTGCGGGGGCCGGGCGCCGCGCTTGCGGCGCAGCTGCTCCAGGCGCGGGAGGCGGGCGCCCATGGTCGGGGGATGGTAGGAGAAGAACTCGCGCAGGAGGAAGAGCCGGTCCTCGCGGGTCAGCTCGTGCGCCCCGCGCGAGGCGACCTCGAGGAACGGATCGGTCAGCCTTCCCTCGGCGTACGCCTCGAGCTGGTCGAGCAGGCAGGGGACCAGGTTGAACGTCTGGTGCACGGAGGGGAATCGCCGGGCGATGGCCGGCAGGTCGTAGTAGTCCTTGAGCGCGTGCAGGCGGACCCAGGGAAGCGTGGCCCGGCCCTCGGCGAGGTCCACGTAGAACGGCTGATGCATGTGCCAGAGAAAGGCGAGAGTGACGCGGCCCATCGGCTCCTAGCCGAAGAATGTCCTGGCGAGCTCGAGCAGAGCGGGCTCGACGGTGCGCAGCGCGGCCACCCCCTCCGCGATCGGGACGGCGACCATCCGCTCGCCCCTCAGGGAGACCATCTTCCCGAACTCGCGGCGGTGAGCCAGGTCCGCGGCCTCGGCGCCGAACAGCGTGCCGAGCCAGCGGTCCCGGGCGGTGGGCGTCCCCCCCGCTGCACGTGGCCCAGGACGACGCTGCGGGTGTCGAGGCCGGTCCGGGCCTTCAGCGCGGCCGCGAGGGTCTCGCCGATCCCGCCGAGGGTCACGTGCCCGAACGCGTCGGTCGCGCCGTCCTTCAGCACGGGCGCTCCCTCCCCCTCCAGGTGGGCCCCCTCGGCGACCACGATGATCGAGAAGTTCTTCCCGCGCGCCCGGCGCGCCGTGATCGCCTCGACGACCCTGTCGATCGGGGTCGCGGCCTCGGGAACGAGGATGCAGTCGGCCCCGCCCGCGATCCCCGAGTGCAGGGCGATCCACCCCGCGTGGCGCCCCATCACCTCGACGACGATGACGCGGTCGTGCGATTCGGCCGTCGTGTGCAGGCGGTCGATCGCCTCGGTGGCGATCGAGACCGCGGTGTCGAAGCCGAAGGTCACGTCCGTGCCGGACAGGTCGTTGTCGATCGTCTTGGGGACGCCGATGACCGGGAAGCCGTCGGCGTGAAGCCGGTTGGCGACGCCGAGGGTGTCCTCCCCCCCGCAGGCGAGCAGGGCGTCGAGGCCGAGCGCCCGGAAGTTCTCCTTGAGCCGCTGCTCGTCCCCGGGCTTCTTGTACGGGTTGGTCCGCGAGGTGCGGAGGATCGTCCCGCCCCGGTGGAGGATCCCGCTGATGGCGGCCGCGTCGAGGGGAACCGTGTCCTTCTCGAGGAGCCCCTTCCATCCGTAGCGGATCCCCGTCACCGCGTGGCCGCGCGCCAGGGAGCGGCGGACCGCCGCCCGGATCACCGCGTTGAGACCGGGCGCGTCGCCCCCGCCCGTCAGGATGCCGAATGTCGCCATGTCCGGATCACCTCGTCCCGTCCTGGGTCGTCAATCGTCGATCGTCGCCCGGCAACGCGCCGCGCGTCGCTGCGCGCGGGCCCGCTGCCCGCGCTCAGTCGGCGTGCTCGGAGTGCGGCAGGTCCTTCTCCGCGTGGACCTCGCGCGCGGCCGCGCCGGACAGCGCGGCGCTGTCCGGCTTCGGCACGGAGACCTCGACCCTGGGGATCTTCGCCGCGACGAGCTCGCGCGTCCCGGCCACTCCGAGCTTGTGGAAGTAGAAGGAGAACTTCGCCTCGAGATCCCTGCCCATGGCCTCGAGCGCGTCCGCGGGCAGCGACCAGAGCTGCCGCTTGAACGGGCCGAGCGCCTTCTTGCGCGCCTTGTACTGGAACTGCTCCTCGGTCTGCCCGGCCTTGCGCTCGGAGGCGCACTCGCGGGCGACCCACTGCCGGAGCTCCGCCTTCATCCCGGCCGGAAGGGCCGGATGGTCGAGGATCATGTTCTGGAAGCCGGTGGCGAGGTGGATCTCCGCCGTTTCGGCCTCGGGGAATCGGTGGAAGGCGTCGTCGGGGAGCGTCGAGGCGCCGTGCTGGACGGCGCCGGCGAGGCCGTAGCGGTCGCGGGACAGCGTCGAGAGGTCGCGGATCACGCCGAAATCGATCGAGACCGGCGCGATCGAGCCGTCCGGCAGCGGCGTGCCCCCGTGGCTCGTGCCGGTCTGGACGCTGATCTTGCTGATCCGGCCCTGGCCCGGCGGCGGGCTGCCGGCCCGGCGCAGGTACCCGTCCATGTAGGCGACGAGCTCCTCGGGGGTGCTGTTCACGCCTCCCACCTCGCCGATCTCCCCGCCGATCGAGACGCCGACCCCGGCCGGCTCGTGCTTGCGGATGTGCAGGCTGAAGCGCGCCGCCAGCTCGCAGTTCAGCTCCTGCTGCTCGGCGACGGTCGGGCGCGACAGGTCCACGAGGGTCGAGGTGTCGATGTCGATGTTGAAGACGCCGGCGGCGAGCGCCTCGCGGATGAGCGCCTCGATGGCGCTCGTCTCGGAGGAGGGGTCGGAGGCGAACTTCTTCGCGTTGACCTGGTAGTGGTCCCCCTGCAGGAAGACCGGCCCTTCCCACCCCTCGCGCACGGCGGCGCCCAGCACGACCGAGCCGTACTCGGCGGGACGCTGCTCGGTGTAGCCGATCTCCGAGCGCGCGAGCTCCAGGATGAACGCCGAGGCGCCGCACGCCTTCGCGGCGCGGAAGGCGGCCCGGGCGCTGTCGTAGGTGAGGGCCCGGATGTTGAACGCGGGCACGGTGAAGCCGGCGCACTCCCCGCGCCCCCGCGCGAGGTACAGCTCGAGGATGGAGGCCGGCCAGGCGCCCGTCGCGACCGCGGCGCCGCGGATCAGCCAGCGGGCGGTGTCGCGAAGGAGCGGGTCGGAGGCGAAGACCGCCGTCCAGACGAGCCGGTCCATCGCGCGGCCCCGCAGCTCCGCGGGCCTGGGCACCTCGACGCGCCCGTTCCACTTCAGCACGGGCGAGAGAGCATCGTTCATGTCCTGCAGCGTCTTGAATTCCATCGGTCGCCTCGAATCCGGGAGAGAAGGACGTGTGTGCGTCTCTGGGCAGGGGATTATGACAGTTCGGGAGGGCTTCCTTCAACCGGGCGGAGCGCGCGCCGCCCCGGGGGCCGGGCGCGGGGCGCGCGCTCAGTTGACGGAGCCGCCGTCGAGATCGAGGTGCTCGGGGAGCGCCGCCTCGAGGATCGTCGCGAGCCGCTCGGCGCGCGCCAGCAGGTCGCCGTTCTCCAGCAGCCTGTACTTCACCGAGGGGTCGATCTCGAGGCCGAGCGCGACGCGGTTCACGGTCTCGGCGAACGGCATCCCTGTCGCCACGGGCGAGGGGACGGTGCTGCCGGCCATCGCCGAGAGGATCTGCTGATAGGCCGAGACCAGCCGCAGCAGCACCTCGCGCGCCTCGGGGGACCGCTCGTCGGGCGCGAGCTCGGGGAGGTAGCGGACGCGGTGGCGGCGGTAGGGGACGCCGCGCGTCATCTCGCCGAACTCGACCCGCTCGGTCCCGACCAGGGTCAGCAGGAACCGCCCGTCGGGCAGGGGAGCCACCTCGCCGATCCGGCCCGCGCAGCCGATCGGGTAGATCTCCGGGTTCCCCTCGTAGGAGGCCTCGAATCCCGGCTTGAGCAGGCCGATGGCGAAATGCCGGTCGTCGGCGAGAGCGTCGCGCACGAGCGCGCGGTAGCGGGGCTCGAACACGTGCAGGGGCAGGATGGCGCCCGGGAAGAGGACGACGCGCGGCAGGGCGAAGACGCCGAGTATCTCCTTCACCGATCCTCCGCTGGGCCGCCGGCGGGCCGGCAGCGCCCGGCCCGCCTCACTGCTCGGCGCGATGGGGGCCGCGGCGCATCATCTTCCCGAGCGTCACGTTCAGGAAGTTGTTTCGCCCGAGAAACGGCAGCGGCGGGCGGCCGCGCACGCCCATCTCCTCGAGATGAAGCTTCAGGCCCGGGTGCTTCGGATCGAGGTTGAGTCCCCGGATCGCCGCCTTGTGCGCTTCGCCCCGGTTGCCGAGCTTCATGAGGACGCGGGAGAGGTTCAGGAACAGGTCGGGATTGAAGAACTCCTCCTTCACCGCCCTGCGGACGCAGTCGAGCGCCATGACGCGGCGCGACGGATCCTCCACGAGGGTCAGGCCGTAGTAGGAGATGTACCGGGGCTGGATCCGCGAGATGCCGTTGCGCCTCTCGATCTGGATGGCCGCCTCGAAGTAGGCGCGGGCCACCGTGTGCTCCTCGTTCTTCAGCGAGTACATCCCCTTCCGGAAGGCCTCTTCGGCGGGCCTGCAGAGGGTGGCCGCCCCGCGCTCGGCGGCGGACCTGGACTCAGGTGCCAAACTGCCTGAGGTACTCTTCATTGGTCTTGATCTCCGTCGCCTTCATGGCAGCTTCCAGGATGGAATTCACGAGAGCGAGCTGCCTGTTGCGCCGCAGTTCTTCGCGGACCTTGTCGCGGTCGGCCGCGAGCGCCGCGGGGTCGGGCACCTTCTTCTCCTCGACCTTCAGCACCACCACCGAGCCGCCCTGGGTCGAGACGGGCTCGGCGATCTTCCCCTGCTCGGTCGCGAACGCCGCCTTCTCGACTCCCTCGTCGTAGCCCAGCCCGGGGACCGGCTCGCCCCGGGAAACCAGCGCTCCGTTCTGCACGGTCGCGCCGAGCGTCTTCGCGACCTGCGCCAGGTCGCCCCCGGCCCCCAGGATCGCCTTGCGGGCGGCGAGAACCGCCGACTCGCGCCCCTTGTCCTTCTGGAGGTCGGCGAGGATGTCCGGGCGCGATTCGGCGAGCGACGCCTGCCGCGGCGGCTCGATGTCGGTCACGACGAAGACGGCGTTGCCGTGCAGCGTTCTGACCGGGCCTCCGAGCGAGCCCTTGGGGGCGCGGAAGAGGGCGTCCACGAAGCCGGGCCCGAGGTTCGCGGGCGCCTCCGACTCGCGGCGCACGGGACCCGCCTCCTGCATCGCGAGTCCGGCCTTCGCAGCGGCCGCCTCGAAGGCGGTGGCGTCGGTCACGGTGGCGCGGAAGACGGCGGCGCGGCGATCCGACTCGGCCTGGGCCTTCTGGAACTGCAGCTGCCGGGCCACCGCCTCGCGGGCCTGCTCGAACGTGCCCGGGTAGCGCGCCTTGTCCACCTCGTACGCCTTGCGGAGGTCGTCCTCGGTCGTCGCGGGGAGCTCCCTGTCGTCCTCCTTCACGTCGATCACCACGTAGCGCGCCTTGCGCGCCTCCGAGCGCTGGTAGCGGTCGGGATGCTGGTCGTACCAGGCCTTGATGTCGGTCTCGGAGATGGCGCCGGCCGGCGTGTACTTGCTCGAGTCGAGAAGCACGAAGTCATAGCGGATCTTCTGATTGCGCCGCGCGAGCTCCTCGTCCACGTCGCGGTCCGTGATCACCGCGCCCGCGCCGACCAGCTCCTGCCACTTCCCGATCAGCAGATCGCCCCGCACGCCGGCCTCGAAGCCGGCCACGTCGACCTCGTTCATCGCCAGCAGGCGGCGGTACTCGTCCCCTCCGATGAACTGCCCGTCGCGCTGAAGCTCGGGCATGGACCGGATCGCGTCGGACACCTCGCGGTCGGAGACGCTGATCCCGATCTTGTTGGCCTCCTGGGTCTCGAGGGTTCGCCTCAGGAGCCGCTGCATCGCTTCGAGCCTCACGCGGGCCTGGAAATCGGGCATTTCCGCCATTCCCAGCCGCTCCAGCTCGCGGGAGACCCGCCTCAGCTCGGCCTCGAACGCCGCAGGGGTGATGGTCTCTCTGCCGATCCGCATGACCCACGGGCCGGTGGGGGTGGAGCTGTTGCGACCGGTGCCCAGAAGGTCCCCGAGGACCGCCGTGACGCCGATCCCGATGCCGAGGACCATGGCGGCGACGACAATCCACAGAATTCCCTTCTTGATGGCTGGATTCTCGCGGAGCGTTTGAAGCATGAAATCCCCTGAGTGAATGGCAGTCCTGCGCCCGGATCCCCCCGGCGGTCGGGCGGACCCTGCGCAAGAGCCGTTAATGTCCCTACAAGTCCGTGCGCCTCATAATGATACGCAGACGACCCCTCCGAAACAAGGGGGCCTCTCCAGCCGGCGCGAAAAGACCCGGACCGGCTCTCCGGAGCGCGGCCGCCGCCATGACGGATCCGAAATCGCGCGCGGAGGACGGCCCGCGGCTTGCCGAATTTTCCTTTTGGCCTAAGTTACGGCAGGGATGGGAGTTCGCTCACGGGATCGGCTCAGCCTCAATCTGGACTGGGTCAACATCCCCTACCGGAACGTGTACATGGTGGGGGGAGGGATCGCTGCGCTGGTCCTCTGTCTCGTCGTCGGCTTCATGTTCCGCGAGTCGATCGCCGACCTGCTCTCCCGCGCCCGCAAGGAAGCCCGCTCGGAGATCACCGAGGCGGGGAGGAAGATCTCCGAGGCCTCGGCCTACGCGCGCGAGGAGCGCTCCACGAAGCTGCGGGACAACGCCTCCGCCAAGCTGCAGGAGGCGCAGCGGCAGTACGCTCAGCGGGACTACCAGGACGCGAGGACCTCGGCGATCGTCGCCCAGAACTACGCCCAGAAGGTCATCGACATGGGCCGCGGAGAGTCGGCCACGAGCCGGGAGGTCCGCTTCTACAAGATCGAGGGCGAGGTCCGCGTCAAGCGCGCCGGGGAGTTCCACTGGGAGGACGCCAACCTCCGCATGCTCCTGAGGATCGGGGACCAGATCAAGACGGGCTCCCGGGCCGGCGCCCAGATCATCTACTTCGACGGCACGATCACGACCGTGCGCCCCGAGTCGCTGCTCGAGATCAAGGACCTCTACGAGGAGCCGAGCACGCGGGAGCGGCGGGTGAGGGAGAAGCTCAACTGGGGCGAGGTCGAGACCTCCACGCGCAAGGCGAACGTCGCGGGCTCGTTCCACGAGGTCCAGTCGGAATCGGCGAGCGCGAAGGCGACCGACGAGTCGGAGTTCCGTGTCGCCTACGACCGGACGAAGCAGGAAGGCCGCGTCTCGCTCTTCACGGGGCGGGTGGACGTCGCCACCCCGCAGTCGCAGGTGACGATCGGCTCGGGGGAGACGGTGGCGATCGAGAAGGGGGTCCTGGGAAGCGTCGAGAAGCTGCCCCCCGCGCCCCGCCTCCTGCAGCCCCAGGACCAGAAGATCTTCGTCTACACCTCGCCCCGCGGCAGCTCGACGACCCTCGCCTGGGAGAAGGTCCCCGAGGCGTCGGGCTACCGGCTGCAGCTCTCGGACCGCTCGCTGTTCACCGACCTTCTCCTCGACAAGCCCGACGTGCGCACGAGCATGGTCGAGCTGCCGGGCCTGCCTGCCGCATCCTACTACTGGCGCGTCGCCACGGTGGACGGGGCGGGGCGGGTCAGCCCCTTCTCCCCCGCGCGCAAGTTCCGGATCGCCACGGGGGAGGTGCGCGAGAACGGCGACAAGACCCCGCCGATGCTCGCGCTGCAGGACTTCATCCAGAACGGGGCGCTCGTGATCCTCAACGGCAAGACGGAGCCGGAGGCGACCGTCTGGGTCGAGGGGGAGAGGATCGACGTGGACGAGTCGGGAGCGTTCTACGCCGTCGTCCGCCTGCGGCGCGAGGGCATGAACCAGGTGCGGGTGGTCGCCCAGGATCCCGCGGGGAACGAGACCCGCAAGTCCATGGAAGCGTTCGTGGAGAGCTAGCTGAGCGGTGCAGGAAGCCGATGCGCCGCGGATGGGCCCGCGGGAGGTCCGATGGAGAGCGACTCCGGAACCCATGACGCTGGTCTTCGGCGAGACGCGCTCGGACTGCAGCAGCGTCCTGCTCGAGGAGAGCCCCGCAGCGCGCATCCATGCCATGACCTGGGAGGAGCTCGAGAAGGGGACGCCTGAGGGGATCGTCGTGGAGGCGGTCCTGTGCAAGGCCTCCCCGCTGATGGCCTGCCGGCGGGGCCTGCTGGAGATCCTCCGCCGGGCGTACCCGGACGCGTCGTTCTTCTCCTTCGCCGGGAAGGGCGCGGATGCGGGGCCGGGGTGCGGGCCGATGCCCGGCCTGGACGGGCACATCGTCGTGCCCCTGGCCGCGGAGAACCTCAGGATCCTGATCGACCGCGAGGGGCGGCTGCGCTCCGTCTCGCGCCGCTACCAGGAATCGCTCGCGCGGATCCGGGAGCAGTCCGAGAAGCTCGAGCTGCTCGTGGAGAGCGCGAAGGCGGCGAACTCGCTGCTCGAGCCGGCGCGCGTCATGCAGGTCATCATGGATCGCACGCAGGAGTTCCTGGCCGCCGAGGGGTGGTCGGTCTACCTGCTGGTCGAGGAAGGGGAGAATTCCTGGTTCGAGGTGACGCGCGGCGGCCTGGGGCACGACCTCACGACGATGCGCAAGCCGGCTGACCGCGGGATCGCGGGCTGGGTGGTGCGCCACCGCAGGCCGGCCGTGATCGACGACGTCGAGCGCGACCCGCGCTGGGTCGAGGAGCCGGAGCGGCTGCCGGGCTCGGAAGTCCGCTCGCTCCTGTCGATCCCGCTCGCGAGCCGCGGGCGCGTGATCGGCGCTGTGGAGCTGCGCAACAAGCTCGGCGGAGGGTGCTTCGCCGAGCGCGACCTGGAAACCCTCAGGACGATGATGGAGCCGGCGGCGACGACGATCGAGAACGCCATCCTGTTCAAGCGGCTCGAGGAGCTCTCGGTCACCGACGACCTCACGCGGCTCTACAACTCGCGCTACCTGAACCAGTACCTGCAGCATGAGATGAAGCGCTCGAAGCGGTACGGCTACTCGGTCTCCCTGATGTTCCTCGATCTGGACGGCTTCAAGTCGGTCAACGACCGCTTCGGCCACCTCGCCGGGAGCCGCACCCTGACCGAGGTCGGGAGGGTGATCCGCTCGACGACCCGCGAGACCGACGTCGTCTCGCGCTACGGAGGGGACGAGTTCACGGTGGTCCTGCCCCAGACGGGGGTGGAGGGGGCCGTGGTGATCGCCCGCCGGCTCCGGGAGTCGCTCGAGGAGCATGTGTTCCTCGAGTCGATGGGGCTGGCCGTCCGGGTCACCGCCTCGATCGGGATCGCCTGCTACCCCGACCACGGCGAGAGCCGCGAGGACCTGATCGGCAACGCCGACCGGGCCATGTACCGGGTCAAGGAACGAGGCAAGAACGGGATCGAACTGGCATGCCAGGAGCAGTGCGCATAATTTTCGCAGCCACGGTTATTTCCGGGAATCCTAAAAATAGTGGACAATTGTATAGAAGGTGTCATTCAGCCGGCGTGCAGGAGCACGCGGCTGATGACACCATCGGATTACGGGTGCCATTCCGCCGCCCTGCTGGAGCACGCGGCTGATGACACCCTCAGATTACTGGTGCCATTCCGCCGGCGTGCAGGAGCACGCGGCTGATGACACCATCAGATTACGGGTGTCATTCCGCCGGCGTGCAGGAGCACGCGGCTGATGACACCATCGGGTTACTGGTGCCATTCCGCCGGCGTGCAGGAGCACGCGGCTGATGACACCGAGACAGGTGCAGTGCGTCGCCAGTCGGCGGGATGGAGCGCCGCAGAGGTGGAGTTCGCTGTCCGGTGGACTCGCCCTCGGGCCGGTCGCGTGAGGCGAAGAGGGCGGTCATGAGCGTTTTTCTCGAAGCGGATTTGGAGCCCTGACATGTCCTGGACCCCCCGTTCCCTGCTGAGCCTCTTCTCGAACGACCTCGCGATCGATCTCGGGACCGCGAACACGATCGTCTTCGCGAAGGGGAAGGGAATCGTCGTCAACGAGCCGTCGATCGTCGCCATCAACCAGAAGACGGGCAAGGTGGAGGCCGTGGGGAAGGAGGCGAAGGAGATGCTCGGGCGGACCCCGGGGAACATCATCGCCATCCGTCCCATGAAGGACGGCGTCATCGCCGACTTCGAGCACACCGAGAAGATGCTCGACTACTTCATCAAGAAGGCGCACAACCGCCACGTCGGCGTGCGCCCGCGGATCGTCATCGGCGTCCCGTCGGAGATCACGCAGGTCGAGAAGCGGGCCGTCCGCGATTCCGCCTACCGCGCCAAGGCGACCGAGGTGTACCTCGTGGAGCAGGCGATGGTGGCCGCGATCGGCTCGGGACTGCCGATCACCGAGCCGACCGGCAACATGATCGTGGACATCGGCGGCGGCACGACCGACGTCGCGGTCATCTCGATGGCGGGGATCGTCTACAGCCGCTCGGTCCGGGTCGCCGGCAACGAGATGGACGAGGCGATCATCCAGTACATCAAGAGGAAGTACAACCTCCTCATCGGGGAGAGGACCTCCGAAGAGATCAAGATGAAGATCGGGTCCGCCTTCCCGCTCGACGAGGAGATGACCATGGAGATCAAGGGGCGCGACCTGGTGGAGGGCGTGCCCAAGACCCTCGTGGTCAGCGACGAGGAGATCCGCGAGGCCCTGGCCGAAACGGTCTCGGTGATCATCGAGGCGGTCCGCCAGGCGCTCGAGCAGACCCCGCCCGAGCTGTCGGCCGACATCGTGGACCGCGGGATCGTGCTGACGGGGGGCGGGTCGCTCCTGAAGAACCTCGACAAGCGCCTGCGGGAGGAGACCGGTCTTCCCGTCTCCATGGCGGACGACCCTCTTGCCTCGGTCGCCCTCGGCACCGGCAAGATGCTCACCGACTTCAACCTGCTGCGGAAGATCTCGCTGGACTAGCCGCGGGCCGCCGGCCATGATCCAGTTCCTCCGGCAGAAGGTCCCGACGCTGATCTTCATCGTCCTGATCTCCGCGATGCTGGTCCTGATGAGCCACGACGTGGGCAACCGCGGCGGCAAGGACATCGCGGGCGAGCTGCTGTTCCAGGCCGGCGCCCCGGCCGTGCGCGCGGGCTCCTCGGCGACCGCGTTCGTGAGCGACCTGTTCCGCAACTACGCGGACCTGCGCGGCGCGAGGGCGGAGAGCCTCCGGCTCTCGGAGGAGCTGCTGAGGACCCAGCGCGAGCTGGACCGGCTGCGCGAGAAGGCCGCGGCCGGAGAGCGCCTGCAGGGGCTGCTCGAGCTCAAGCAGTCCCTTCCCCCCGGCGGGATCTCCGCGCGCGTCGTGGGAAGCGGGTTCGCCTCCGGGGCGGACACGCTCCTGATCGACCGCGGGCACCAGCGACGGCATCCAGGCCGGGATGGCCGTGATCGCCGTGGGGGGCGTCGTGGGGCGGGTGGTGATGGTCGCCCCGCAGCTCGCGAAGGTCCAGTGCCTCACGGACACCGCGAGCGGCGTCGCGGTCATGATGGACCAGGGAGGGTGGCAGGGGGTCGTGATCGGCAAGAACAAGGGCGCCTGCGAGGTCCAGTACCTGCAGCCCCCCTACGCCGAGGTCACGCACGGCGACCTGCTCGTCACGAGCGGTCTCGACCAGATCTACCCGCGGGGCATCCCCGTCGGCCGCATCGTCGGCACGCCGAAGGGGGAGGGGATCGACCGCCGCTTCGAGGTGGGGCCCCTGGTCGATTTCTCGCGGATCGCGGAAGTGCTGGTCCTGCGGACCGCCCCGCCCTCCCGTCCGGACGCGACGGGCGCGACCGGCCCGGCTCCCGCGCCGGGGGAACGGCGGGGGCGCGATGAGCCGGTTCCTCAAGGGGCTCGCCCTGCTGGCCGGGGCGCTCCTGATCCAGATCCTCGTGTCCCACCGGGTGCCCTGGATCCAGCGCTCGGTGGACCTCGTGATGCTCGTGGTCGTCTTCTACGGCAGCTCGGGGTCGCGGGTGGGAGCGATGCTGGCGGGGGCCGCGGGGGGCCTGCTCGAGGATGTCTGGTTCGGCGACCTGATGGGGCTGCACGGCTTCACGAAGACGCTGATCGGCTACCTGCTCGGGAGCCTGGGTAGCCGCTTCGACATGGCCCATCCCGGGGCGCGCCTGCTGGCGGTCGCGGCCGCCACCCTGATCGAGAAGCTCACGGAGCCCGCGATCCTGGTCGGTCTCGGGGTCCCCGCGCACCTCGACGCTGCCGACCTGGCGTGGCGGGTCGCGGGCAACACGCTCGCGGGGGCGATCTTCTTCTTCGCCCTCGCGGGGGCGAAGGAGCTGCCGGCCCGGCGCCCGAAGAAGCGCGTGGTCGCGACGTAGGACGACGATGGATATCCAGCGCCGCAGGGATTTCGAGCAGTACCGGCAGACGCGCACCCTGCGCGGCCGGCTGATCGTGCTGCGCGCGTTCGTGGCGCTGGCCTTCGTGGCGATCCTCGCGGGGCTGTGGTGGCTCCAGGTCCAGAAGGGGGAGGACTACGGGCGCCTCGCGGAGATGAACCGCCTCCGGCGCGTGTTCCTGCCGCCGCAGCGGGGGATGATGTTCGACCGGAAGGGGCGCGTGATCGTCGGCAACCGCGTCGCCTACGCGATCGTCATGGACCGCGAGAAGGCCTACGACGCGGCGGAGCTCGCGGGCCGGCTGGCGGCTCCCCTCGGCATCCCCGAGCCCGACCTGCGGGAGCGGATCGAGCGCTACCGCGGGCGGCCGACCTACGAGCGCGCGGTCCTGAAGGAGGACGTGTCGCTCGCGGACCTGGCGTTCGTGGAATCGCACCGCGTCGAGTTCCCGTCCCTGCAGGTCGTCGCCGAGCCGAGCCGCGACTACATGAACGGGCGCGAGACCGCCCACGTGGTGGGGTACGTGGGCGAGGCGTCCGAGTCGCAGCTGCGGGCCGATCCGACCCTCATGATGGGGGACACCGTCGGGCGCAGCGGCGTCGAGAAGGCGTTCGACAGCCGCCTGCGCGGAAGCCGGGGCGAGGAGCTGGTCGAGGTCAACGCCCTGGGCCGGCCGGTCGGCTCGGTCAGCATCGGGCGCAGGCCCGAGGCGGGCGGGGACGCGTGGCTGACGATCGACATGGACATGCAGAAGAAGCTCGTCGAAGCGCTGGGGGAGGAGGTGGGCGCGGGCGTCTTCCTCGACCCGCGCAACGGCGAGATCCTCGCGATGGCCTCGACGCCGGCCTTCGACCCCAACCGCTTCGCGCACCACTTCACGCGCGGGGAGTGGAGCACGCTGATCGAGGACCCCGGCCGGCCGCTCCAGAACCGCGCGATCCAGGGCCTGTACTCGGCCGGGTCCACCTTCAAGCTGGTCGTCGCCCTCGCGGGGCTCGAGGGGGGGGTGATCGACGAGGGGACGGCGGTGCACTGCGGGGGCGTGGCCAACTTCTTCGGACACCCCTTCCGCTGCTGGAAGAAGGGCGGGCACGGCACCCTCTCGCTCGACTCGGCCATCGCGCAGTCCTGCAACATCTACTTCTACACGGTCGGGAACCGGATGGGGATCGACCGGATCGCGGCCGAGGCGCATCGCTTCGGGTTCGGGCAGAAGACCGGCATCGACCTGATCGGCGAGGAGGAAGGGGTGGTCCCCTCGCCGGAGTGGAAGCTGGCCGCGCTCAAGGAGAAGTGGTACGCGGGCGAGACGATCTCGGTCGCGATCGGGCAGGGCGCCACCCAGGTCACCCCGCTCCAGATGGCGAACTTCGCCGCGATGCTCGCGACGGGCGGCACGGCGTAGAAGCCCAGGCTCGTGCGCCCGGAGAAGGGCGCGCCCGTGACGCCCGAGCTGCTGCGCAGGATCGACATCGACCCGCACGCTCTCGACGTCGTGCGGCGCGCGATGCAGAACGTCGTCGAGGAGGGAACGGGAGGGAAGGTCCGCATTCCCGGCATCACCGTCGTGGGGAAGACGGGGACGGTGCAGGTCTACAGGGCCTCCTCGGGCGTGGACTCGGACAAGCTGTCGAAGGAGCAGCGCGATCACGGCTGGTTCATCGGCTACGCGCCGATGGAGAACCCCACCATCGCCTTCGCCGTCCTCGTGGAGCACGGAGGACACGGCGGCACGATCTCCGCCCCGGTCGCTCGCAAGGTTCTCGAGGTCTATTTCGGCGTTCCCGCCCGCGAAGAGCCGCAGCCGGCCCCCGCCGCGCCGCCGCGGGCGCCCCAGGACAGGATCCAGCTTGCTCGATCGCCGATACCTTGACAGCTTCGACTACGGCTCGCTCTTCGCCGCCCTCGCGCTGATCGGCGTCGGCCTGATGATGGTCGCGAGCATCGAGGAGCCCGCGCGTTCCGCCTCGCTCGCGCAGAAGCAGACGCTGGCGGTGGGGATCGGTCTCGTCATGTTCCTGTTCCTCGTCGCGCTCGACTACCACACGCTCGCCGCCTTCGCCCTGCCCCTGTACCTCGTGGGGATGGCGCTGCTGGTCCTGGTCCTCCTGTTCGGCCGCTCGATCGCGAACACGCACGGGTGGATCGAGCTCGGCCCGCTGCGCCTTCAGCCTTCCGAGCCGATGAAGCCGCTGACCGCGCTGATGCTCGCCTCGCTGCTCGGGGAGGGCACGGGGGAGAAGCCCGCCCCCAGGACGCTGCTCAAGCTCGTGGCCGTCGTCCTCGCGCCGGTCGTCCTCATCCTGCGCGAGCCCGACATGGGGACCGTGCTGACCTACCTGCCGATGCTCGCCGTGGCGCTGTTCCTGGGCGGCCTGCGCTGGAAGGTCTGGGTCCCGCTGCTCATCGTGGGGATGCTGGCGGCGCCGATCGGCTGGAAGTTCGTGCTGAAGCCGTACCAGAAGGAGCGGATCCTGACGGTCCTCGATCCCTCGCGCGATCCGGCGGGGGTCGGCTACCAGGTGCAGCAGTCGCGGATCGCCATCGGCTCGGGCGGGCTGACGGGCAAGGGGCTGGGAGCGGGCACGCAGAGCCGCCTCAAGTTCCTCCCTCAGGAGCACACCGATTTCATCTTCGCTTTCCTTGCCGAGGAGCACGGCTTCCTCGGGGCGGGGGCCGTGCTCGCCGTGCTCACCTTCCTGGTGCTCCGCATCCTGCAGACGGCGCGCCTCGCCCGCGACCGGCTGGGCCTTCACCTGGCGGCGCTGATCGCGATGCTGATCTGCGGGCAGAGCCTGATCAACCTCGGGATGGTCCTCGGCGTCCTGCCGACCATCGGGGTCCCGCTGCCGCTCGTCTCCTACGGCGGCTCGTCCGTGATCGCCACGCTCATGGCGGTCGGCCTGGCGGCCAACGTCAGGATGCGGCGCTTCGTGAACTAGGGCCGGCCCCGCCGCTGGCCGCGCCCTGGACGGAGGGGCTCGGTCGATCCGGCGCGGACGGCCATGCGGGGTCGATCCGGGGTAAACTGACCGCTTGCGCTTTTCTCGAGGAAGGGGCGGCGAGCGGATGGATCGAAGCGAATACAGGCGCCGGTACGAGGAGATCCTCCCGACGGTGGAGCGGCCCACCCGGTACATCGGGGGGGAGTGGAACCAGTCCGTCAAGGATCCCCGCGAATCGAGCGTCCGGGTCGCCCTGTGCTATCCGGATCTCTACGAGATCGGCATGTCCCATCTCGGCTTCCGGATCCTGTACGCGCTGCTGAACGGGCGGGAGGAGTTCGCGGCGGAGCGCGCCTTCTGTCCGTGGCCCGACATGCAGGCGGCCCTGCGCGCGAACCGGATGCCGCTCGCGAGCCTCGAGACCGACACGCCTCTGGGCGAGTTCGACGTCCTGGGCTTCTCCCTCCAGTACGAGCTGACCTTCACGAACGTGCTCACGATGCTCGACATGGCCGGCGTCCCGGTCCGGGCGCGGGACCGCGGCAGCGAGCACCCGCTCGTGATCGCCGGCGGCCCCGTGGTCTTCAACGCCGAGCCCCTGGCCGATTTCCTGGACTGCGTGCTGCTGGGCGACGCCGAGGAGCTGCTCCCGGAGTTCCTCCTGCGCTACGCGGAGCTGCGCGACGGCGGCGCCGATCGCCGGACCATGCACCGCGAGCTGGGGAGGATCCCGGGCGTCTACGTGCCGTCCCTCTACGAGACCGAGCTGCAGGCGGACAGCGGTCTCGTGGTGGCGGTCCCGACCGGCGACGCGGTCTTCCCCGTGAAGCGGCGGATCCTGATGGACCTCGACCGGTTCCCCTTTCCGGCGGCCATCGTGGTCCCGTACGGGGAGATCGTGCACGACCGGATCTCGATGGAGATCATGCGCGGCTGCCCGGTCGGGTGCCGGTTCTGCCAGGCCGGGTACATCTACCGCCCGACCCGCGAGCGGGATCCCGGCGAGGTGGTGCGGGCGGTGGAGCGATCGCTCGACGCGACGGGCTACGACGAGTTCTCCCTCACCTCGCTCAACACGGGCGAGTACGGCGCCATCCAGCCCGTCCTCATGAGGCTGATGGACGAGTTCGAGCCGCGCAACGTGTCGGCGGCGGTCTCCTCGCTGCACGCGACGACCCTGACGGCCGAGCTGGCCGAGCAGATCAAGCGTGTCCGCAAGACCGGCTTCACGATCGCCCCCGAGGGGGGGACCCAGCGGATGCGCGACGTCATCAACAAGAACCTCACCGAGGAGCAGATCCTCACGGCGGTGCAGCACGCCTACGCCGCCGGCTGGGAGGTCCTGAAGCTCTACTTCATGATCGGGCAGCCGACCGAGACCGACGAGGACGTGGCGGGGATCGTGGAGCTCTCGAAGAAGATCCTCGCCGAGGGGCGCCGCCGGGTCGGCAACCGGGCGAGCTGCACGCTCTCGGCGTCTTCGTTCGTCCCGAAGGCGTGCACGCCGTTCCAGTGGCTCCCCATGGACCGCGTCGAGAACCTCGACCGCAAGCAGAACCTGATCCGCTCGCTCTGCCCGCGGGGGATCAAGTTCCGCCACCACGACAACCGCGTGAGCTACCTCGAGGCGGTCTTCTCGCGCGGGGACCGCAGGCTGGGCGCCGTGATCGAGCGGGCATGGCGGGCCGGCGGCGGGTTCGAGGGCTGGACGGAGCACTACAAGCACGAGCTCTGGATGGAGGCGTTCCGGGCCGAGGGCGTCGACCCCGACCTGTACGCCTACACCGAGTACCCCGTGAAGGGGCGCCTGCCCTGGGACGTGACCGACGCGCTCGTCAACAAGGCCTGGCTCGCGACCGACCTCGAGCGGGCGCTCGGAACGAGCGCGCGGCGCGCGCTCCAGCTCCCGACGCTGCCCGTCTGCGGCCCGGCGTCGTGCCATGGGTGCGCGCCGTTCGCGAAGGACTGCGTCACGGGGATCGTGAAGGAAACGACGGGGCGGGAGCTCTCCGCGGCGGAGACTGCCGCCCCCGCGCCGCCTCCCCCGGCGGAGGCCGTCCTCAAGTACCGCGTCCGGTACGCGAAGGAGGGCCGGCTGCGGTTCGTCTCCCACCTCGACCTGCTCCGGACGATCCCCAAGGTCTTCCGGCGGGCGAAGGTCCGCCTGGCCTACAGCGCGGGCTTTCATCCCAAGCCGAAGCTCTCCTTCGGCCCGGCGCTCGCCGTGGGGCTCGAATCCCGCGCGGAATACCTCGACTTCGAATCCCCCGAGCGGCTCGATCCGGGGGAGTTCCTCGCGCGGATGAACGCCGTCTGCCCGCCCGGGCTCGCCTTCCTCGACATGCGCCCGGCGCAAGGTGAGAAGGCGGTCTCCGAGGCGGTTCGCCAGGCCCGCTACGATGCCCGGCTCGCGGCGCCCCCCTCTCCCCCCGTCCTCGCGCGGCTGGCCCGCGCGGTGGCAGGGGATGAGATCCTCATCACGCGGACCCGGAAAGGGGAATCCGAGACCGTGCCGCTCGGCCCGCAGCTGCGCGGCCTGACCTGGGACGAGGCGGGAAACGTGTCCCTGACCCTCGCGCTCGACGCGGGGGCGACCCTGCGGCCGGTCGAGGTCCTCGAGGGGATCCTCGGCGAAGCGGCCGCCGGTGCCCGCGTGAGCCGCTCGGAGCTGTGGGTGGAGCGCGGAGGGCAGCTCGTCACGCCGCTCGCGCCGCCCGCCTGAGCCGCCCGCGGGCCGCGGACGGGACCGCGCCGCCCGAAACTGGTAGATTAGGCGCCATGCGCTGCACTCTGGTCCTGAGCCAGGTGGGAGACCAGACCTGGGGGGCGGTCATCGAGGACGGGCAGGTCGTCGAGCTGCACGTCGAGAACGCGCGCCGTCCCGGCGTCGCGGGCAACATCTATAAAGGGCGGGTCAGCCGGGTCCTGCCCGGGATGCAGTCCGCCTTCGTGGAGATCGGGATCGAGAGGAGCGCGTTCCTCCATGTCTCGGACCTTCCCGCGGCGCGGCCGGGCGATTTCCCCTTCGAGCCCGACGAGGCGGACGAAGCGGCCGTCCCTCTCGCCGGCCCCGCGCCCGAGGAGCTGGGCCTGGAGTTCGCGGCCCCGCGCGAAGGGGCCGATCCTCGGGCGGAGCCGCCGCCCCGGGGGAACGGGGAGCCGTCCGAGCGCCCGTGGAACGAGCCGGTCCCCTGGGACAGGCCGCGCGCCCTGGTCCCGATCCAGGACCTGCTGCGGGAAGGGCAGGAGCTCGTCGTCCAGGTGGCGAAGGAGCCGATCGCCGCCAAGGGGGCCCGGGTGACGGCCCAGATCGGCCTGCCCGGGCGGCTCCTAGTCTTCATGCCCCACATGGAGCGGCTGTTCGTCTCGCGCCGGATCGAGGACGCCGCCGAGCGGGAGCGGCTGCGCGCCCTGGCGGAGAAGGTCTGCCGCGCCGACGGGGGCTGGATCATCCGGACCGCCGCCGAGGGGGCGAGCGAGACGGCGATCGCGCGGGACGCCGCCTACCTGGTCGGGCTGTGGAACGCGATCCAGGAGCGGGAGGTCCGCAGCGGCGCTCCCGTGCTGCTCCACCACGACCTGAGCCTCGCCGAGAGGCTCCTGCGCGACGTCGTGACCGAGGAGTTCCACGAGGTCATCGTGGACTCCGAGCCCCTGCTCGAAACGGCCCGCTCGTTCCTGGGCGCCTACATGTCGGGGCAGGGGCCGAAGGTCCGGCGCGCGGCCGGGGGCTGGCTCCTGTTCGACGAGCTGGGAATCCACCAGGAGATCGAGCGCTCGATGCGCTCGCGCCTCTGGCTGCGGGGCGGCGGCTCGATCGTCGTGAACCCCACCGAGGCGCTGGTCGCGATCGACGTCAACACGGGGAAGTACGTCGGCCGCAAGGACCTGGAGGAAACGGCCCTGCGGACCAACCTCGAGGCGGCGCGCGAGATCGTGCGGCTGCTCCGGCTGCGGGACCTCGGCGGGATCATCGTCGTGGACTTCATCGACATGGTCGAGAGCGCGAGCCGGGAGGAGCTGCTCCGCGTCTTCCACGAGGAGCTGCGCAAGGACCGGTCGCGGACGAAGCTGCTCGCGATGAGCGACTTCGGCCTCGTGCAGCTGACCCGCAAGAGGACGCGCCGCTCCCTCGACCGGATCCTCCAGTCGGCCTGTCCCTCGTGCGGGGGGAGCGGCCGGATCCGCTCGCTCGCGGCGCTCTACTACCAGATCGAGCGGGACCTCGCCCGCGGCGCGGCCCTCGCGAGCCCGGAGGGCCCGGTCCTGCGCCTGCACCCTTCGAACCTGCATCGCCTGGAGGAGGACGGGCTGCGGTTCCGCGTGCCCGCGCCGGCGAGAATCGGCGCGCTCGGCCGACCTTCCCGTCCGGCTTGCGGCGGACCCGTCCCTCGACGAGGACGGCTACGCGCTGGACTGGTAGGGGGCTAGCCTCGGGCCAGGCGCAGCCGCCGGCGCTCGGCCGCCTCCGCGACCCTTCGGCGCTCCTCGTCGGAGCGCGCCTCGAGAGGCGGCACGCCGACGGGCCGGCCCGCGCCGTCCACGGCGACGAACGTGACGAAGGCGCGGCACGTCAGGTGGCGCTCGCCGCTCAGCGGGTCCTCGGCGTGGACCGTGACGCCCACCTCGAGGGAGGTGCGGAAAGCCGCGTTGAGAAGCCCCTCCAGGACCAGGATGCTGCCGAGGTGGGCTCCCGCGAGGAAGTCGACGCGGTCGATCGCCGCCGTCACCACGGGGGCCCGGCAGTGCCGCATGGCGACGATCGCGCTCGCCTTGTCGATCAGGGCGAGGACATGGCCGCCGAAGACGGTCCCCCGGTTGTTGGCGTTCTCGGGCATGACGATCTCGGTCATCATGACGCGCGAGTCGTCCACGGTGAGCGGGCGGGTTCGGTCTTCCATCGCCGGAGATTGTAGGGCAGATGGTGGCGCGCGTCATCAGAGCAGCGAGGGCCGATGGCGCGTCGCGGTCTGCATGCACGCCAGGGGGGTGGCCGCCGCCGCCCTGATTCCGGCCTGGATTGAAACCGCGCGCCCCGCGGGCCGTACACATCATCGGGGTCGAACCGCGCCGGCGTCCGGCTGGCGGGACGGCGCGGGGGCCCGGGACGGAGGAACGATGCGTCAATCGGCCAAATGGGCCCTCCTGGGCGCGGGGCTGCTCGTGGTTTCCGCGCTGACGGTCGGCGTCATCCTGGTGCTGGTGATCAGCGGGGCGCGCGTCCCCGGCCGGTCGGTCCTCGTCATCAGGGCCTCGGGTCCCCTCGTCGATCACGACCTGCGCTCGCCCCTCGAGCAGGCCCTGGGCGGGGAGGTCGACACGCTCGGCCAGATCACCGACTCGATCGCCCGCGCCGCCCGCGACGAGCGGGTGCGGGCGATCCGCCTCGAAGTCGGAGACATCCAGGCGGGATGGGCCCGCGCCCAGGAGCTGCGCGCGGCCCTCGCGGAGTTCCGCGCCGCGGGAAAGCCCGTGATCGCGCACCTCGAGGCCGGCGGGAGCCAGGAGTACTACCTCGCGTCCGTCGCCGACAAGGCTCTACATGCTCCCGGGCGGGATGCTGATGGTCACGGGGCTGATGGCCGACGCCACCTTCCTGCGCGGGACGCTGGACAAGCTGAAGATCACGCCCGACTTCGAGCACGTCGGCGAGTACAAGTCGGCCTCGGACCAGTACATGCGCGATTCGATGTCCGAGCCGCAGCGCCGGGCCACCGACGCGATCCTCGACAGCCTGTACTCGCAGCTGGTGGACGGCATCGCGGCCTCCCGCAAGCTGACCCCCGCCCAGGTCACGCGGGCGATCGACGCGGGCCTGTTGACGCCGGCCGAAGCCAGACAGGCCGGGCTCGTGGACGGGCTGCTCTACCTGGACCAGGTCGAGGACGAGCTGCGGAAGGAGGTCGGCGACTACAGCGAGGTGCGGGTCCGCTCCTACAAGAAGACGGGCGGCTTCCGGTTCGGCGGCGGAGCGCGGATCGCGGTCGTGAGCGCGTCGGGGACGATCGTCTCGGGCCGCAGCGGCCGGAGCTCGTTCGGGGGCGACTTCCTCGGGTCCGATTCGCTCGTCCAGCTTCTCAGGGAGCTGCGCGAGGATGACGGGATCCGCGCCGTGGTGCTGCGCGTGGACAGTCCCGGCGGCTCGGGAATCGCCTCGGACGCCATCTGGCGGGAAACCCAGCTCCTCAAGGCGGAGAAGCCGCTCGTCGTCTCCATGGGGGACGTGGCCGCCTCGGGCGGGTACTACATCTCGATGGGAGCGAACGCCATCGTGGCGGAGCCCGGGACGATCACCGGCTCGATCGGCGTCATCTCCGGCAAGTTCAACATGAGGGGGTTCTACGAGGAGTGGCTCGGGCTGCGCCGCGAGCAGCTCAAGCGCGGGGAGAACGCAGGCCTCTTCAGCGACTACGAGGGGTTCAGCGACGGACAGCGCGCCCGCCTGAGGGTCCAGCTCGAGGATTTCTACCGGACGTTCGTCCACAAGGCCGCCGAGGGCCGCGGCAGGAAGGACGAGGAGATCGACAGGGTCGCGCAGGGCAGGATCTGGAGCGGGGCGCAGGCGAAGGAGCTGGGGCTCGTGGACGAGCTGGGAGGCCTCGCGAAGGCGGTCTCGATCGCCAGGGAGAAGGCCGGCATCCCCGCCTCGGCCCGCGTGTCGCTCGAGGCGTACCCGAGGAAGAAGGGGCTTCTTCGAGATGTTCTCCGAGAGCGACGAGAACGCGCTCGCGGGCCGCGTGCAGCTTCCCGCGCCGCTCGGGCGCGCGCTGTCGGCGATCGAGCTGCAGGAGAGGATCTCGCGCGACGGCCCCGCGCTCTGGATGGGGGACTGGCCCGCGGACGACGCGCAGGGCCGCTGACCCGCCCGGGAGACGAAAAAAGGGGCTGCCGGAGCAGCCCCTTGTCGATCGTGCTGACTGACCCTGCGATCAGCTCAGGATCTTGAAGCTCTGCGGCTGGACGATCTGCTGGTCGCCGTCCTTGGCCGCCGTGCCGCTGATCTCGACCTTCTTCTCGCCGTGCTTGGTCTCGCCGGCGAGCTTCTCGAACGCCTCGCTCGAAACGATCGCGTAGAGCTGGCCGTCGTCGGTCTTGAACATCGACTTGCAGGACGCGGCGGTCTTCAGATCGCAGGAGGCGCACACGACGCGCCCGACGAGGGTCACGTTGGACCCCTTCGCCAGGGCGGCGCGCTGCGCATCGGTGACCTTGGAGTGGGAGCAGCCGCCCTCTTCCTTGGCCGCCATCGCCTCGGCGTGCGGGCACCCCTTGCCGTCGGCCTTCGCGGCCTCGGCCTTGGCGTGCTGGCAGCCGCCTCCGTCCGCCTTCGCGGCGTCGGCATGGTTGCAGCCCGCGGCCTTGTCGCCCTCGCACGCGAAGACGACAGTCACGAGAGCCATCGCGACCAGGGCCACGACGGCAAAACGGGTCATGTTCTTCATGAGCTTCCTCCTGTTGGGATCGTGGTGAACGAGCGGTCATGATACGTCCCGTTCCGCGCATCGTCAAACGGAAAGTATAATGGCGGGGACGTGGACCACTTTCACGGGGGGACCCCGATGACGACACGCGTTCCCGGCCGCAGCCACGAGCCGTTCCGCCGCCCGAGGGCGATCCTGACCCTTCCGGCCCTGGCCCTGGTCATGGCCTTTGCGTCGCTCCTCCCCGCGCTCGCGGCGAACCAGACCGATGTCAAGATCACGGTCAAGGACGAGAAGGGCGAGCCGGTCGTCGGCATGGAGGTGGTGCTCCAGGCCCTCGACACCGCCGAGAAGCCCCTCGCCCAGGCCCCCCTCAAGGCGAAGACCGGCAAGCAGGGAACCGCGTCGTTCCCGTTCCTGACCTACAACGCGCAGGGGGAGGGGCGGTGGGACGTCTCGATCGGCGATGAGACCTACTACGTCAAGCACTTCAGGATCGAGAGCCGCCAGCGCCGCGCCCAGGAAGAGGGGAAGGGGACGCTGATCCAGGGCGACGAGAACAACGCCGTGCCCAAGCTGAAGCTCCCGCCCCTGATGGCGAAGCCGGGCGGGCACGCCGAGGTCGACCTGACGATCGCGCTGGTCAGCTCGTACGTCGGCCACGCGGCGGGCGGGACGAAGGACGCCGAGCCGGCCGCCCCGGTCGAGGAGGATCCGCTCTCGAAGGCGCGGGCCCTGATGGCCGCGAGCAAGTACGCCGAGGCCGAGGAGCTGCTCAAGACCCTGAAGCAGACGAACAGCTCGGTCGAGGTGGAGTTCACGCTGGCGCAGGTCTACCACCTGCAGGAGCGCGATACCCGAGGAGAAGGTGGCGCTGCGCGATGTGCTCGCGAAGGATCCCGCCTACCCGAAGGCCCACCTCGAGCTCGGCCGCATGGCCTACGAGGAGGGCAAGACTGCCGAGGCGATCACCGAGTTCGAGCAGGAGGTGAAGGCGCACCCGGACGACTCCCAGAGCGGGGCCGCGCTGGCGGGACTGTACGCCGAGGCCGGCCGGACCGAGGATGCCATCCGGGTCCTGGAGGGGATCGCCGCCAGAGACCCCTCGAACACCGACGTCCTCGTTTCCCTGGACGGGCTCTACACCGGCAAGGGGGAGACGCAGAAGTCGGAGGAGATCTACAAGAAGGTCCTGGCGCAGAACCCGGAGGGCGCGGACCTCGTCTACTACCGGGTCGGAGCGCAGATCACGAAGAAATCCGATCTCGGCGAAGCGGACCGCGCGCGCGCCATGGCCGCCTTCAACAAGGCGATCCAGCTCAACCCGCGCAACGCGAAAGCGCACCGTGAGCTCGGCTACCTCCTGCTCGGCGCCGGCAAGATCGACGAGGCGAAGAAGCACTTCCAGTCGTACCTCGAGATCGACCCCGCCGCGAAGGACGCATCGAGCATCAAGCAGTTCCTCCAGGGGGGCTAGCCGTCCTCTCCCGACACGCTGTTCAGTGACCCGGTAGAGCGCTGAGCGGTGTGATGCCGCTGAGTCCCCCGTGGGCCGGCACCCGGCAGCGCGCCGGGTGTCCCCTTCGCGCGCGGGGCTCCTCGGCCCGGGCCGAGGCCGGCCCTCCGGTCGGCCTTCTCGCGGCCGCTTCGCTCCCTCCCCGTCGCCGGTCCCTGACGGGGAACCGGCCATCCAGACCGACCGAACTTCGGTCATCCTGACCGAACGGGGATGCTCCGCGACGATTACGTTTTTGAGCCCGCGCACGCAAGCGGTTGCCGTGCAGCGACTTGCGGGCCAGGCGGTCCCGGCCCCCGCCGTGGCACCCCGGTTGCTCCCTCCAGGTCCGGAATCGAGGATTGTTCGGATCACTCAGGGCAAGGGAGACGAGCATGAACCCTACCGCGAAACGTCGGTCAACATGGTTCCTGGGAACGATCCTTCTCGCGGCTGCGTGCGGCACGGTCTTCGCCGGCGAGAGCGCGGGCGCGCCGCCGTGCGCGGTGCTGTTCGCGGGAGGAGGGGAGAAGGAAGGCGCGGCGGCGTTCGTCGCCTTCCTCGGCGCGCCGGCCGACCCGCTGTTCGGGGCCGGCTTCAGCCTGACGCTGCTCGGCGACGGCACGCTGTTCGTCTGCGGGCCCGGGCTCGCGGCGGGCGATGTGGCGCCCGAGGACACGGCGGTCTGGTCGCGCGGCCTGTCGGAGACGGTCACCGCCGAGGACACGGCGGTCTGGTCGCGGAGCGGCTCGGGAAGCGATCTGGCGTGTAGCGAGTAGAACAGAGCTCCCTCATGCGCAACCTCCCCCGCGCGGCGCGGGTCTATGTCGTCGCCGTCGTCCTGGCGGGCGTCGCGACGATCGCCTGGAGGATGGGAACGGGGCCGCTGCTTCAGGGCGGTCCCGTTTTCGTCATTCTGCTGCTTCTCGCGGTCGCCCTCGGCTCGCGCACGGTGGCCCTCGGCCACAAGGCCGAGATGGCGCTGTCCCTCCCCCTGATCCTGTGCGCGCTGCTCGCGGTCGGCGACGGAGCCGCCCTCGACGTCGCCGTCGTCGGGATGCTCAGCACCTGCCTGCTGCGCCGCAAGCCGTTTCCCGTGCACCGGACCCTCTTCAACGTCACCAGCATCGCCATCGTGACGTTCGCCTCGGGGAGGATCTACACCGAGCTGGCCGCGGGGGACGCCCGCTTCACCCCCTCGGCGTACATCCTCCCGCTGCTCGTTTCGGTGCTGACCTACTTCGTGACGAACACGAGCCTGGTGGCGATGGTGATCGCCCTGTCGAACCGCAGGCCCTTCTCGGAGGTCTGGCGGGACTCGTTCGGCTGGACGCTGATCTCCTACCTCGCGGGAGGATCGATCGCCGCGGGCATGGTCCACCTGCTCCAGGCATTCGGCCCCTACTCGCTGCTCCTCGCGGCCCCTCCGATCCTGCTCATCTATCACTTCTTCCGCCTGTACGCAGACCGGGCGGCCGAGCGGCGCAAGCGGATCGAGGAGATCGAACGCCACAATGCGCGGCTCGAATCGGAGGTCGCGCGCCGGACGCAGGAGCTGGTCGAGCTCAACGAGCGGCTCCGGCAGTCCAACGAGGAGCTCATGCGGGCGAACCGCCTGAAGTCCGAGTTCCTCGCCAACATGTCGCACGAGCTGCGGACGCCGCTCAACGCCATCATCGGCTTCTCCGAGCTCCTGCAGGACAGCAACTTCGGCCCTCTCCAGCCGGACCAGCGCGAGTTCGTGCAGGACATCCACTCCGGGGGGAGGCACCTGCTCGAGCTCATCAACGACATCCTCGACCTGTCGAAGATCGAGGCGGGGCGCATGGGGCTGCACCGCGAGGAGACCGAGCTCCCGGAGATCCTGCGGGAGACCCTGACGGTGGTCCGCCCCCTGGCGCTCAAGAAGAAGCTCCACCTGCAGGTCGCGATCGACCCGGCCGCGCGGGCTCGTCTGGGTGGACCCCGGCAAGCTCAAGCAGATCATGTACAACCTCCTCTCCAACGCCGTGAAGTTCACCGAGGAGGGCGGGCGGGTCATGGTCGACGCCGTCGCGGAGGAGGAGGACCTGGTGGTGTCGGTGCAGGACTCGGGCATCGGCATCCCGGCCTCCGACATCGGCAGGATCTTCGACGAGTTCTACCAGGTGGACGGGTCCTACACGCGCCGCCACGAGGGGACGGGGCTGGGCCTGTCGCTGGTCAGGCGGCTCGTGCAGATGCACGACGGCGCGATCGAGGTGACGAGCCGGCTCGGCGAAGGAAGCGTCTTCCGCTTCCGGCTGCCGGGCGTCGTGCGCCCCGCCGAGGCGGAGCTGTGCGGCGGGCCGGAGCCCGCCGAGGTCCGTCGAGCCGGCCCCGGCCGCTCCCGACGGGCGCGGGCTCGTCCTGATCGTCGAGGACAACCCCACGAACATGCGCCTCACGCGCAACATCCTCGCCGGGCACGGCTTCTCGGTGCTCGAAGCCGCCAACGGCGAGGAGGCGCTGCGCCTCATCCGCGCGCAGCGCCCCGACCTGATCCTGATGGACCTGCAGCTGCCGGGCATGGACGGGCTGACGCTCACCCGCATGATCGGCAGCGACCCGGCAACGTGCGGAATACCGACCGTGGCCCTCACCGCCTGCGCGATGGCCGGAGACGAAGACCGCGCGCGCGAGGCTGGATGCGTGGGCTACATCACCAAGCCCGTCAGCGTCTCCGAGCTGCCCCGGCAGATCGCGCAGTACCTGGCGGCGAAAGCGATATGAACCAGAACCGAGCCGAGAAGATCCTGGTCGTGGACGATGATCCCCGCAACGTGCGCCTCCTGGAGGGGATCTACCGCGCTGCGGGGTACGCGGTGGAGAAGGCGAGCAGCGGGTCGGAGGCGCTCATGCGCGCCGAGGAGGCCCCTCCGGACCTTGTCCTGCTCGATGTCATGATGCCCGGCATGAGCGGGCACGACGTGTGCCGGCGGCTGAAGGCGAACGAGCGGACGCGGCTGATCCCGATCGTGCTGGTGACCGCGCTCTCCTCAACCGAGGACAAGGTCGAAGGCCTCGATCTCGGCGCGGACGACTTCGTGTCGAAGCCGGTGAACCGGCTCGAGCTCCTGGCGAAGACCCGCTCGCTGCTCCGCGTGAAGGTCCTTCACGACGAGGTGCTCCGCGCGAACGAGGAGCTGGCGAAGAAGAACGACGAGCTTCTGAGGCTCGAGCAGCTCAAGGAATCGCTCACCCAGATGATCGTGCACGACCTGAAGAACCCCCTGACGGCGATCGTCGGGAACCTGCACCTGCTGCTGCAGTCCGCCGACGAGCCCGGGCGTATCGCCCGCCGGGCGGCGCTGGCCCTCGATTCCTCGCGCGTCATGATGAGGATGATCCTCAACCTGCTCGACATCGGCCGGATGGAAGAGAACAGGCTCGAGCTGGATCTGGCCCCCCTCGCGCTCGCCGACGTCACCGAGGCCTGCGTGCAGGAGGCGGGCGGGCTGATCTCCTCGGCGGGGATCGGTGTCCGGACCGATTTCCCCGCGGAGCTCGCGCCGGCCCGCGCCGACAAGGGGCTCCTCGAACGGGTCGTCGCGAACCTGCTGTCGAACGCGATCAAGCACACGCCCGAGGGCGGCACGATCACGATCGGCGCGCGGGAGCGCGGCGGCGAGGCTGTCCTCTACGTGAGCGACACCGGGGAGGGGATCCCCGAGGCCTACCACACGGTGATCTTCGAGAAATTCCGCCAGGCCGAGGTGAAGCGGGCCGGCGTGCGGACCGACCACGGCCTGGGCCTGACGTTCTGCCGGATGGCGGTCGAGGCGCACGGAGGGCGGATCTGGGTGGAGAGCGCGCCGGGCCGGGGGAGCACGTTCTACGTTTCCCTCCCGCTCGCCGCCGCCCGCGCGCCGGGCGGGGCGAAGGTCCCCGAGGCGGTCCCGGTCGGCTAGGCGCGCGGGCCGATCAGCGCGATCATCCGGCCGGCGCGATCCCCGTCGCGGCGGAACGACTCGAGGAGCCCTTCCCCGCACCGCGTGCACAGGCCGACCGAGCGCACCCGTCGCGCGGGCACGCCCGCCTCGCCGAGGCAGCGGCGCGCCGCGGCGACCAGGTCCACGCAGCTCTTGCCCGTCGCGGCGGCGGGCGAGAGGAACCCTCCATCGCCGGGGAATCGCGCGAGGAACCGCTCCGCGACCTCTCGCTCCGACCTCGAAGCAGCACGGTCCGATCGCAGGCCCGATCGCCGCTTCGAGGGCTTCCGTCCCGCGCGGGGGCGCGGCGCCCGGCCCCGGCCGGCGGCCCGGAGGCGGGGGGCGCCTCGCAGGCGGGCGATCGCGGCCTCGATGACCCCCGCGAGGAGGCCGCGCCAGCCGGCGTGCACGGCCGCGCAGGCCCCGGACGGCGCCGCGATCAGGAGCGGCAGGCAGTCGGCGGTCGCGACGGCGGCGGCGTGCCCCGCCGCCCGCGTGACGAGCGCGTCCGCGACCGGGGGGCCGCCGGCCGGCGCTTCGCCCGGCGGAGCGGGGACCTCGACGGCCGTCGCTCCGTGCACCTGCCGGGGCAGATGCAGCGCGGCCCCGGCGAGCCCGGCGGCGCGGCACAGCTCGGCGCCGGGCACGGGGCCCGGTTTGAAGAGCGGCTCGCTCCGCGCGCCGCGCACGACGAACGCGTGCGCGTGACCTCCGGCGAAGCCGTCCACCCGCAGGAGTGAGTATCCGGGGGCGGGCTCGAGCGTGCAGCCGTCGGGGGCGGATCGGGAGGCTTCCATGGAGGAGGGGATTCTCGCCGCTCGGCCCGGCCAGTTCAACCCCTTCCGCGCCCGGCTGCCGCGTCCCCGACCCAGCGTGGCCGGGGCGGCGGCTCCTCCCGGGGGGAGGGGGCGGGGCGGGATCGTGCGCCGCGACTTGACTTGCGAGCCGCCCCTACCGCATCATTACCGCTTTGTCATGAAGGAGTTAGTGTCAAAACCATGATAGCCATGCCCCTGCAGTCCGCCCCCCCCGCCGGAGGAGCCGCCTTCCTGACCAGCTGGCTGGTCCCGATGGCGCTCATCGTCGTCATCTATTATTTCCTTCTGGTCGCCCCCGCCCGCAAGAAGCAGAAGAGAATCCAGGAGATGCTCGACAACCTGAAGAGCGGCGACCGGGTGGTCACGAGCGGCGGCATCCTGGGGACCATCGTCAAGGCCAACAAGGGGGAGGACTCGGTCCGGCTGCGGATCGCTCCCTCCGTGGAGATCGAAGTCGCGCGCAATGCGGTGACCGGGCTGCAACCCGAGTCGCCGGCGGGATCCTGATCATGAAAACGATGCCTATCCTCTACCGGGTGCTGATCGTCGTTGGCGTTCTGGTCGTTTCGGTCGCGCTGATCTTCGTCGACCTGAGCGACATCAAGAACCCTCGATTCAAGTCACGCACCAACGTCAACCTGGGCCTCGACCTGCGCGGCGGGTCGTTCCTCGTCATGCAGGTGCAGACCGCCGAGGCGCTGCGCGACGAGACCGACACGGTCGCCAGCCGGATCGAGAAGGACTTCCGCGACAAGAAGATCTTCAAGCCCGAGTTCGACGCGCCGCCGGCGGGCGGCGGGGCCCTGGCCCAGAGCGTCGTGCGCGAGGGGGACAGCTCCGTGGTCGTGACGCTGCCTCCCGGGGCGCCGATCGACGATCTGTCGAAGACCTTCAACCTCTTCGCGCCGGGCTGGGCGCAGGAGACGGTCGAGGCGGGGAGCAAGTACAAGCTCACCATGCCTCCCCGGATCCAGGCCGACGTGCGCGACGGCGCCGTCGGGGCCACCCTCGAGACGATCCGCAACCGCGTGGACGCCTTCGGCGTGGCGGAGCCGATCATCAACCGCCAGGGAGGCCTTGCCGGCGGCGTCTCGGACCGGATCGTCCTGCAGCTGCCGGGCGTCGAGAACCCCGCCCGCGTCAAGGACCTGATCCGCTCGCAGGCGAAGCTGGAGTGGAAGGACCTCACCTATCCCCCGGGAGGAGCCGCCTCGGGCCGCTTCGACGCCCCCGGCTCGCGCGAAGCGCTGCTCGCCCTGTTCGGCGGCCAGCTGCCGCCCGACACCGAGGCCTACCCGAGGTCGCTCGGACAGATCGGCGCCGAAGGGCCAGGAACTGCAGCAGTGGTTCCCCCTGAAGAAGGTCTCCGTCGTCTCGGGCAACGACCTGCGGACGGCGGCCCCGGGCGAGAACCCGTTCAAGGGCTGGGTCGTCAAGTTCGAGCTGACCCCCGCCGCCGGCGCCCGCTTCCGCGAGTTCACCGCGACCCACGTGGGGAAGATCGCGGCCATCGTCCTCGACGGCAAGGTCATCTCCGACCCGATCATCCAGTCCATCATCGCGAGCGAAGGGGAGATCACCGGCGGGTTCACCAAGGACTCGGCGAAGGATCTCGCCCTGAAGCTCAAGTCCGGAGCCCTGAAGGCCTCCGTCAAGGTGATCGAGGAGCGGACCGTGGGGCCGTCGCTGGGCCTCGACTCGATCCGCAAGGGGATCTGGGCGTCCGCGATCGGGTTCGCGGCGGTCATGCTGTTCATGCTCTTCTACTACCGCGGCTCCGGGGTGAACGCGGTCCTGGCGCTGGCGCTGAACGTCGTGATCCTTCTCGGGATCATGTCCTACTTCCACGCGACGCTCACGCTGCCGGGCATCGCGGGGCTGATCCTTACGGTCGGCATGGCCGTGGACTCGAACGTGCTGATCTTCGAGAGGATCCGCGAGGAGCTGAGGCTGGGCAAGACCGTCCGGGCGGCGATCGACGCCGGCTTCGGGCGCGTGTTCATCACCATCATCGACACCCACGTGACCACGCTGGGATCGGCGGCCTGCCTGTACCTGTACGGGACCGGGCCGGTGAAGGGGTTCGCGGTGACGCTGATCATCGGTCTGCTGGCCAGCGTGTTCACCGCGGTGTTCGTCTCCCGCACGATTTACGACATCGAGCTTTCGATGAGGCCGCGCGCCGAGACGCTGAGCATCTAGCCGGAACCAGGGATCCAAGGGGCCAAGACCCATGCAACTGTTCGCGAACGTCAACGTCAACTTCATGAAGTGGAAGCGGCACTTCGTCATCGTCTCCACGGTGCTGAACGTGCTCGGGCTCGCGGTGTTCGCCTGGCAGTACGCCGGGGGCCACCTGAACGTCGGCATCGACTTCAAGGGCGGGACCGAGATCCAGGTGAAGTTCGCCAGGTCCGTCAGCGTCGGGGACGTCCGCTCGGCGCTCGACAACGTCGACCTGCGCGGCGCCTCCGTCACGACCATCGGCGATGCGAAGGACAACGAGGTCTACATCCGCCTGCCGCTGCAGGCCGCCGAGACCCAGGTCCTGCTGGAGAAGGTGAAGGACGCCCTGCGGGGCATCACCGGCCAGCAGCCGGCGCCCCCCGGCACGATCGACCTGAACGTCGCCGACGAGAAGACGGTGGGGGATTTCCTGGTCGAGGCCGGCAAGTTCTCCCCCGACGAGTCCAAGGTGGCCGCGGCGGCCATCTCGGCCTACAAGAAGGGCCGGGGAGGGATCATCGGGAGCGCGGACGACCTGAAGACGCTCACGGGCGTCAACCCGCAGGTCCTCTCGTGGCTGTCCGGCAAGTCCACCCTGGCGGCCTTCTCCATCCGCAGCCAGAACTCCGTCGAGGGCGCGATCTCCCGCGAGCTGGCCCGCAAGGCCTTCTACGCTGTGATCGGCTCGATGGCGATCATGCTCATCTACATCTGGATCCGGTTCCGCTTCCAGTGGGGCCTCGGCGCGATCGTCGCGACGATCCACGACGTGATCGTCACGCTGCTCATCTTCTGCGTGGTGGGCAAGGAGTGGTCGATCCCGGTCATCGCGGCGTTCCTGACCCTGACCGGCTACTCGACGAACGACACGATCGTGGTCTTCGACCGGATCCGGGAGAACATGCAAGAAGAAGGGGGCGTCCGGCAAGCTCGAGGAAGTGATCAACGCGAGCATCAACCAGACCCTGTCCCGGACCATCATCACGTCGGGGCTGACCTGGCTCGTGGTCGTGGCCCTGTTCCTCTTCGGGGGCGAGGTGCTCAACGGCTTCGCGTTCGTCATGACGGTCGGGATCATCGTGGGAACCTACTCCTCGATCTTCGTCGCCCCGCCGATCATCATCTTCTGGGACAAGATGTTCGCGAAGAAGCCCGAGCCGGCAAAGGCGCGCGCCCGCGCGTGACGCGGGCCCCTCGCGCCTTATAATTCCCGGGGGCCGTGAAGGGGCCCGCGGGAAATGATCCGATTCGAAGACATCCTCGACAAGGTCGAGGCCCACCATCCCGACGCCGACACGGACGTCCTTCGCCGGGCCTACGTGTTCTCCGCCATGGAGCACAAGGGGCAGCTCCGCGTCTCGGGGGAGCCCTACCTGATCCACCCGCTCGCCGTGGCGGGCATCCTCGCCGATCTCAGGCTCGACGTGACGAGCGTCGCCACGGGACTGCTGCACGACGTGGTCGAGGACACGCTGACCACGATCGAGGTGATCGAGGCCTACTTCGGCAAGGAGATCGCCCACATCGTCGAGGGCGTCACCAAGATCAGCAAGATCGAGTTCTCCTCCGAGGCCGAGAAGCAGGCGGCCAACCTGCGCAAGATGATCCTGGCCATGGTGGACGACGTGCGCGTCATCATGGTGAAGCTGGCGGACCGCCTGCACAACATGAGGACCCTGGAGCACCTGGCGCCCGAGAAGCAGCTGCGGATCGCCCGCGAGACGCTCGAGATCTACGCGCCGATCGCGAACCGGCTCGGGATGGGGAAGATCAAGGACGAGCTCGAGGACCTCGCCCTGCGCTACTCCGATCCGATCGGCTACAACAACCTCGTCCGCAAGCTCGAGGGAAAGAAGGCGGTCAGCGAGGCCTTCATCCGCGAGATCCGCGAGAGCCTCGAAGGCCGCCTGCGGGAGCAGGGGATCGAGGCGGAGATCACGGGGCGGATCAAGAGCGTCTACAGCATCTACAAGAAGATGCAGACGCAGAAGATCGACGTGGACGAGGTGTACGACTACGTCGCCTTCCGCGTCATCACGGGAAGCGTCCGGGACTGCTACGGCGCCCTCGGCATCGTGCACTCGTTCTGGCGCCCCGTGCCGGGCCGGATCAAGGACTTCATCGCGATCCCCAAGCCGAACCGCTACCAGTCGCTGCACACCTCGGTCGTCTCGGAGAAGGGCCAGCCCTTCGAGGTCCAGATCCGGACCCCCGAGATGCACCGGATCGCCCAGGAGGGGATCGCGGCCCACTGGCGCTACAAGGAGGGCCGGGTCGACCAGCAGGACGCCGACAGCACCCGGTGGCTGCGCCAGCTGATGGAATGGCAGCAGGACGTCAAGGACCCCCGGGAATTCCGCGAGCTCGTGAAGGTGGACCTCTATCCCGAGGAGGTCTACGCCTTCACGCCCAAGGGCCGCGTGCTGTCGTTCCCGCGCGGGGCGACGCCGATCGATTTCGCCTACGCGATCCACACCGACGTCGGGCACCACTGCAGCGGCGCGCGCGTGAACGGGCGGATCGTCACCCTGAAGACGCCGCTCTCCAACGGGGACATCGTCGAGATCCTGACCTCGCCCGGGCCACCACCCGAGCCGCGACTGGCTGAACATCGTCAAGACGGCCCGGGCGCGCGGGAAGATCCGGGCCTGGATCCACACGCACGAGAGGCTGCGCAGCGTGGCCCTCGGCCGGGATCTCGTCGAGAAGGAGCTCAAGAGGTACCGCCTCACGCTGAAGCCCTTCGAGGCGAGCGGGGTCCTGGACAAGGCCCTCGAGGAGCTGAACTACCGGAGCCTCGAGGATTTCCACGCCGCCGTCGGCTACGGGAAGGTGACCGCCTTCCAGCTGGTGCAGAAGCTCGTGCCGCAGGGATCGCTGGAGGAGAAGAAGGAGTCGCTGATCAGCCGCGCGGTGAAGCGCGCGCTGGGCCTGCAGGAGAGCAAGGTCAAGGTCCGCGGCTTCGAGGACATGATGATCTTCCTCGCGAAATGCTGTCACCCGATCCCGGGCGACGAGATCGTGGGGTACATCACGCGGGGCAAGGGCGTGTCGGTCCACTCGGTGGACTGCCGCAACGTCGTGAACCTCCTCTACGCGCCCGAGCGGAGGATCGACGTGGAGTGGGAGGCGGACGGGGAGACGCTGTACGAGGTCACCCTCGCGGTCCATTCCAAGGACCAGCAGGGGATCCTGGCCCGGATCGTCTCCACCATCTCGGACGAGAAAACCAACATCCGCAACGTGGACGCGAAGAGCATGGCCGGCAACAAGGGGCTCATCAGCCTGTCCCTGGACATCAGGGACCGGGCGCACATGTTCCGCGTGATGTCGCGCCTGCGCAAGCTCGACGGCGTGGAGCACGTCGAGCGCGTCCTGCGGTGAACCGTCGGGGGGACGAATGAAGAGCGAGATCAAGACATCGGGGGCGCCCGCGGCGATCGGGCCCTACGTCCAGGGCGTGCGCTCGGGGAACCTGCTGTTCCTGTCGGGGCAGATCCCGCTCGACCCGGCGACCGGCCAGCTGGTCGGGGGCGGCGTCGCGGACGAGACCCGCAGGGTGCTCGAGAACCTCCGGGCCGTTCTCGAGGCGGCCGGCTCGGGGCTCGACCGGGTCCTGCGGACCACCGTCTACCTGGCGGACATGGGCTCCTTCGCGGAGATGAACGAGGTCTACAGGACCTTCTTCCCGGCCAACCCGCCGGCCCGCTCCACCGTCGGCGTCGCCGCGCTGCCGCGCGGGGCGCGGGTGGAGATCGACGCGATCGCGGAGGTCTGACCGCGCGGGCGCTTCCTGGGGATGCGAGGGGAACGCCCCGCCACGGGCCCGGGGGCCGCGCCTTGTCCGGCGGGCCGCCCGCGCGGCGGGACCCGGTGGGAGCTAGCTCACGGCCTTCCGGACGCGGCCGGACCTGAGGCAGCGGGTGCAGATCCGGATCCGGCGGCGGGTGCCGTTCTCGGTCACGATCCGGACAGTCTGAAGGTTCGGCAGCCAGATCTTCTGGCTGACGTTGTGGGCGTGGCTGATGGCATGGCCGAAACGGGGCCCCTTGCCACAGGTTTCACAGATGCGAGCCATGACGGAATCTCCCCAAAAACCGTAATTCTAGACGGACCGGCTCCCCCTGTCAATCGCCGGGGTTCCCCCGCCCGGAAAGACCGCCCGGCGCCGCCGGAACCCCGGGCCTCCCGGCCGGTTCCCCGGCCCCCCCAGTCCCGTCGCTCCGGGCCCGGCTCCCGCCCGGATCCCGGGACGGGAAGGGGGGCGCCCCTCCGCGGGCTCGCGCCGGGGGAGCCCCCTGCGCCGCTCTTGACGGCCGTGCCCGGGGACCTATATTAGCGTTTCGGATATCGATAGGGGAAACGGCAAGGTCGCATTGTTGTTATCGGACAGCCTGCTTGATGCCTGCAGGGATTGACGCTTGACATGGCGTGGGGACTGTTTTAGGTTTGGCCCCGTGTTTGGCCGGTCCTGCCGTTGAACGGCGTAAGTCCTTGATCATCAAGTCGTCCCGAGGGGGTACCGGATGCTTTTCAACCGAAGCAGGAACCTTGTTGGGCTCGACATCGGGGATTCCGCGATCAAGCTCGCGGAGCTGAGGGATCTGGGGCAGGGGCAGGGGCTACCAGCTCGTCGCCCTCGCCAGCGAACCCCTCTCCGGTGAGGCGATTGTCGACGGCGCCATCATGGATTCGGGCGTCGTCATCGAGACGATCCAGCGCCTGGTCCGCAACAGCGGGGTCCGCAACAAGCAGGTCGCCACCTCCCTGTCCGGGCACTCGGTCATCATCAAGAGGGTCTCCCTCCCGGTGATGAACGAGCAGGAGCTGGCCGAGTCGATCCAGTGGGAGGCCGAGCAGTACATCCCCTTCGACATCGAGGACGTGGCCATGGACTACCAGATCCTGGAGGGGTCCAGCCTGTCGGGCGAGGGGAACATGGACGTCCTGCTCGTCGCGGTGAAGAAGGACAAGATCTCCGACTACACCAGCGTGGTCACCCAGGCCGGCCTGCAGCCGGTGGTCGTCGAGGTCGACGCCTTCTCGCTGCAGAACGCCTACGAGGCCAACTACGACCCCGAACCCCAGCACGTGGTCGCCCTGATCGACATCGGCGCGGCCGTCACCAGCATCACCCTCCTTCAGGGGGCGAACCCCTCGTTCTGGCGCGACATCAACATCGGCGGCAACCAGTACACGGACGCGATCCAGAAGGAGCTGAACCTCAACCAGGACACCGCGGAGAGGCTGAAGAGGGGCGAGGAGGTCAGCGGCACGAAGTCCGACAGCGTGGCGCCGATCCTCGCGGCGGTGACCGAGGACGTCTGCAACGAGATCCAGAAGACCATCGACTTCTACAAGGCAACCAGCGCTTCGGACGAGCCCCTCGACCGCATCTACCTGACTGGCGGCGCAAGCCAGCTCGGGAACCTCAAGGATGCGCTCGCGCAGCGCTTCCGCACGTCGGTCGAGTACCTCAACCCGTTCCGCAAGATCCAGACGGCGAGCCGGGACCTGTCCCCGGAGGTCGTGACCCGCCTGGCTCCGGGGTGCGCGGTGGTGGTCGGGCTCGCGCTCAGAAAGGTGGGGGACCGATGATCCGAATCAATCTGCTGGCGGAGCGCAAGGCGCGCGAAGGCGCGGCGGCGCCCAGTCCCCTCGCAGTCACGGGGGAGGCCGTCGGCGGGACGCTGCAGAACCTTCTCCTCGCGCTCGTGCTGGTCGCCGTCCTGGTCGGCCTGCTCGGCTTCGGCTACTACGTGAAGCACACGGTGGCCACGCTGCAGGAGGAGATCCGGCAGGCGGACGCGGAGCTCGCCAGACTGTCGGAGATCCGCAAGAAGATGGAGGAGTTCACCAAGCAGAAGGAGCTCCTCGAGAAGAAGGTGAACCTGATCACGGAGCTGAAGAAGAACCAGCAGGTCCCCGTCCACCTCCTCGACCAGATCAGCCGCAACCTCCCCGACTTCCTGTGGCTTGACTCGCTCCGGCAGGACCAGGCGAACCACATCGTCCTCAACGGCAAGGCCACGACCTACAACGCGGTCGCCGATTTCTACAACCGGCTCATCCAGTCGGGCTGGTTCGAGAACGTCACCCAGGGGAAGGTCTACGAAGTGCCCGAGGGCGTCGCGTTCACGATCAACTGCGACTTCTCGGTCAAAAAGATCAAGGCTCCGGAGGAGCAGCAGGGCCAGTCATGATGAAGAACATCCCGTTCTGGGGACAGCTGCTGATCGTCATCGCGGTGGGCGCTGCTGTCGTTTTCGTCGGGTACAAGTTCTGGCTGGCCGAGGATTACCAGAAGATCGGTGAGCTCCGGAGCCAGCTGGCCGCGAAGAAACAGCAGATCCGCCAGGAGCAGGACATCGTCGCCAAGCTGCCGCAGCTGGAGGCCGAGCTGGCCCGCCTGCGCCAGACGCTTGCCGACCTCAAGGAGATCCTGCCGACCGAGCCGGAGAGCGGCGAGCTCCTGAAGTGGATCAAGAACCTCGCCGACCAGTCGAACCTCGACCTCAAGGACTTCACGCCAGAAGCCCTCCGCCAGGTCGAGTTCTACAAGGAATATCCCGATCAAGATGAGCATCGTGGGCGCCTACCACGATCTCGGGCTGTTCCTCGACCGGATCAGCAAGTACTCCCGGATCATCAACGTCAGCAACGTGAACATCCAGGCCACCCCCGGCGGAGGGGAGAAGACGATCCGGTCGGACTTCACGGCCACGACCTTCATCTACAACGAGGAGGCGGAGAAAGCCGACGAGGCCGCCGCCGGGGGGATATGATGGCAATCCGCAGGCTCCTGATCCTCGCGTTTCTCGCGGCGCCCCTGGCGCTCGCGGCCCCGGCCGCGCTGGCGGCCGACCCGCCCGCCGGGGAGAAGAGGGCCCCGCCCGCCGGGACTCCCGCGGCCGGCGCCCCCGCCGCAGGGGGCGAGCTGCAGTCCACGGCCCAGCAGCAGGGCGCAGCCGTGGTCGAGCAGGTCCTCAAGGACAAGGAGGACCTGATCACGGGCAAGCGCTTCACCTACGACCCGGGAGGACGGCGGGACCCGTTCCGCTCGCTCCTCGAGCAGGTCAGCCGCTTCAAGGGGCCGCGCCCCAAGGGTATCGCCGGGATGCTCATCGGCGAGGTGGATCTCGTGGGGACCGTCAAGGACCCGAAGGGGAACCTCGCATTCTTCAAGGGCAGCGACGGCAAGGGGTACTTCCTGCACGTCGGCGAAGAAGTGTACGACGGCCGGATCATCGACATCGATCCCGCCGCCGGGACCGTGACCTTCCGCCAGCGCGTGGACGACCCCAGGCAGATCAAACCGTATCGAGACATCACGAAACGCCTCACCCCCCTGACAGAGGAGGAAGCCCAATGAATCGCAGAAGCTCGTTCGGGCGGAGGCTCGGCTGGATCCTCATGGCCGTTTGCTTCCTCCCCGTGGCGCTGCGGGCCGAGGCTCCGGCCCCGTCCACCGCCGGGTCGCCTGAGCCTGCGATCGCCGCGCCGGCTGTGCCGGCGTCACCGGGCGTTCAGCGGCTCACGGCCATCGAAACGACTCCGGGACAGGACTCCGTGAAGATCTTCCTGGCGACAGGCGGAGCCGTCACGGCGCGTCCCTTCATCCTGGACTCTCCGAGCCGGCTGGTAGTCGACCTGCAAGGGGTCGAGCCCGCCCTCGCCAGCAACCGGGTCGAGGTCGGCTCGGGGATCGTCAGCCGCGTCCGCGTCGGGCAGCGCCGGGAGGATGAGACCCCGGTGACCCGCGTGGTCGTGGACCTCGATGCCATCCGGCCGTACGAGGTCACGCCCGCTCCGGGCGGTGTCCTCGTCTCGATCGGAGGGGGGAGGCTGCAGACGAGTCCCGCGGCCACGGTCGCGGAGAACCGGCCCGCGCCGGCCCCGGAAGCTCCGGCTGCCGACGCCCCCGCGGGGGACGACCCGATCGCGCAGGCGATCGGCGGGGATCCCGTGGCCCCGGCCCCGGTTCCGGCCGCGAAGGCCCCGGTCTCCGTTCTCGCGCCGGCCGTGACAACCGAAGCCGGCCAGGAAGTCACCCCCGCCGGTGAGCAGGGGACCACCTTCACCTCGAAGAGGGTCACGCCGGACGCGCAGGTATTCTCGGGCAAGAAGATCTCGCTGAACCTCGTGGACGCCGACATCAAGCAGGTGTTCCGGCTCTTCCACGAGATCTCGGGCCTGAACTTCGTGCTCGATCCCGGCGTCGCGGGGAACGTGACCATCGTCCTGGACGAGGTTCCGTGGGACCAGGCGCTCGACCTGATCCTGAAGAACAACGGCCTCGACAAGGTCTACGAGGAAAACGTCATCCGCATCGCGACCACCCAGAAGCTGGCCTCCGAGGCGGGCAGCCGCAAAGCGCTGAAGGACGCCGAAGGAGCTCGAGGTCGACATGGTCGGCATCACCCGGCGGCTCTCCTATGCGAAGGCCCGGGACATCGACCAGATCATCAAGACCGGCTCGCTCCTCTCGCCGCGCGGCAAGTCGTACTTCGACGAGCGGACCAACACCCTGATCGTGGTCGACGTGCCCCGCCGGATCTCCCCGCTCGAGAAGCTGATCACCGACCTCGACTCGAAGACCCCGCAGGTCATGATCGAGGCCAGGATCGTCCTCTCGGCGCGCGACTTCCTGCAGGACCTCGGGATCCAGTGGGGCTTCAACTACAACCAGACCGGGACGAGCTGGAACTTCCCGAACCACGGGGACGTGACGTACGCGCTGAACCTTCCGCGCGCGGCATCGGCGAGCCGGCTCGGCTTCAACCTGTTCAACAAGTCCGGCACCTTCAACCTGCAGCTCGCCCTGGACGCCCTCGAGTCGGAGGGGAAGTCCCGGGTGCTCTCGGCCCCGAAGGTCGCGACCCAGAGCAACGTGAAGGCCGAGATCGAGCAGGGCGTGCAGATCCCGATCGCGACCACCACCGCGACGGAGATCAGCGTCCAGTACGTGTCCGCCTCGCTGAAGCTGACGGTCACCCCGCAGATCACCGCGGAGGACACGGTCATCATGGACATCATCGTGGAGAACAACCGGCCGAGCGACACCGTCAAGGTGAACTCGATCCCCGGCATCGACACTCAGAGGGCGACGACCCGGGTGATGGTCGAGGACGGCGGAACGACCGTCATCGGCGGCATCTTCCAGGTCAGCGAGAGCCACTCCGACAGCGGCGTTCCCTGGCTGAAGCACATCCCGTTCTTCGGCTGGCTCTTCAAGAGCCGTAACATCACGACCCAGAACCGCGAGCTGATGATCTTCATCACGCCGAAGATCCTGCGCGCGAGCTAGGAAGGCGACGACACGGACACGGGGGGCCCCCAGGGGCCCCCTTTTCTTTCCCCATCCGGGACGGGCGGACAGGCAACCATGCTGATGGTCTTCACCGAGCGCCTGCACAGGATCCTCCAGTCCGTGGAAGGAGCGCGGGCCGTCGCGGTCATCGGCCGCGACGGGATCGCCGTCGAGAGGCTCGCCGCCACCCAGGAACCGAACCTCGACCTCGCCACGGCCCAGTTCACCGACATCGCCAAGAAGCTCCAGGTGGCCAACCAGGAGCTCGAGGCGGGCGAGCTGCACGAGATGATCCAGAGGACCGACCGGTACCTGATCGTCCTCCACTCCATCACCCCCGAGTACTTCCTCCTGCTGATCCTCTCCGCGGGCGGCAGCCTCGGCAAGGCCCGCTTCGAGCTGCGCAAGGCGGCGGCCGACCTGTACAGCGAGCTCGCCTGACCCCCCCCGGCCGGATTGAGGGGCCCAACCGGGCGTGGTAGTATCCCCACGCTCAGCGCAGGCGGGGTTTCCCCCGCCGCAAGGAGGCCCGGTGGAAAGTTCCGAGCTTCGGGACCTGCTGGATTTTCTGGCCAACAGCCATTTCGTCGAGTTCGAGCTCGAGCGGGAAGGATTCCGGCTCAGGGTGAGGAAGCCCGAGGCCGGCGCCCAGCCGGCCGCTCCGAACGGTTCCCCCCCGGCCGCCGTGGCGGTCCCGGTCGTGGCCATGCCGGCCCCCCTCCCGGCCCCGGCGGCGCCCATCCCGGTCGTCGAGGAGGGTCTGTTCAACGTCACCTCCCCGATGGTCGGCACGTTCTACCGCTCCCCCTCGCCCGAGGCGCCGCCGTTCGCCGACGTGGGATCGCGCGTGCGCAAGGGGCAGACGCTGTGCATCGTCGAGGCGATGAAGCTCATGAACGAGATCGAGTCGGAGGTCGAGGGGGAGGTGGTCGAGGTGCTCGTCGCCAACGCCCAGCCGGTCGAGTACGGCGAAATCCTCTTCAGGATCCGCCCGGTCGGCTAGGCCCGGCGCCCGAGACCGCATGTTCAAGAAAATCCTCATCGCCAACCGCGGGGAAATCGCGCTCCGGATCATCTGGGCGTGCAAGGAGCTCGGCATCCGCACCGTGGCGGTCCACTCCGACGTGGACAAGGACTCGCTCCACGTGAAGTTCGCCGACGAGGACGTCTGCATCGGCCCGGCGAAGAACGCGGACTCCTACCTGAACATCTCCCGGATCATCTCGGCCGCCGAGATCACCGACGCGGACGCCATCCACCCCGGCTACGGGTTCCTCGCCGAGTCCGCCCACTTCGCCGAGGTCTGCCAGGACTGCCGCATCACCTTCATCGGCCCGGGGCCGGAGATCATCCGCCTGATGGGCGACAAGGCCATGGCCCGCAAGACGATGCAGCGCGCCGGCGTGCCCGTGCTGCCGGGAAGCGAGGGGGTCCTGGCCACGGTGGACGAGGCCGTCACGCTCGGCGCGGAGATCGGCTACCCGGTCATCGTCAAGGCGTCGGCGGGCGGGGGCGGCCGGGGCATGCGGATCGCCCGGGGGGAGGAAGAGCTCCGCAAGTCGTTCGAGACCGCCCAGCGCGAGGCCGCCGCGGCGTTCGGGAACGGCGACCTGTACCTGGAGAAGTACGTCGAGAACCCGAGGCACATCGAGTTCCAGATCCTGGGCGACCGGCACGGCAACATCATCCACCTCAACGAGCGCGAGTGCTCGATCCAGCGGCGGCACCAGAAGATCGTCGAGGAGGCGCCTTCGGTCGCGCTGTCCCCGGCCCTGCGCCAGGAGATGGCCGAGGCGGCGCTCGCCGGAGCGAACCTCGTCGGCTACGTGAACGCCGGGACCATCGAGTTCCTGCTCGACGAGAAGCGGAACTTCTACTTCATGGAGATGAACACCCGCATCCAGGTGGAGCATCCCGTGACGGAGAACATCACCGGGATCGACCTGATCAAGGAGCAGATCAAGGTCGCGGCCGGGGAGCCCCTGCCGTACCGCCAGGAGGACATCAAGATCCTCGGGCACAGCATCGAGTGCCGCGTGAACGCCGAGGACCCGGTGACCTTCGCCCCCTCGCCCGGCACGATCCGCGCGTTCAACCTGCCGGGCGGGCCCGGCATCCGGGTCGACACGGCGGCGCACGCGGAATGCCGGATCTCTCCGCACTACGACTCGCTGATCGCGAAGGTGATCTCCCGCGGGCGGAGCCGGGCCGAGGCCCTGTCGCGGATCCGCCGGGCGATGGACTCGTTCATCGTCGAGGGGATCAAGACGAACATCGCCCTGCACCAGCGGATCCTCTCGGATCCGGATTTCGAGCGGGGCGAGCTCTCGACGCGCTTCATGGACCGGTTCATGCCGGCCCCGAAGACCGAGCCCGTCGCGTCCTGAGGCGCCCCGGCGGCCCCGGGGGCCGCCGGCGGCGTGCCGCCATGAACCGGGCGATACCCGCGAACCTTCCAAGGCTGTGCGCCATCACCGACCGCGCGCTGGCGGGTGGGATGGACCATGCCCGGATCGCGCTTCGAGCTGCTGTCGGCGGGCGCCTCGTGGGTGCAGGTGCGCGAGAAGGCCCTCTCCCCCCGCGAGTTCCTTGAGCAGGCGCGGGCGGCGGTCCGAGAGGCGGCCGCGACGCGAACGGCGCGGGGGCCGGGCCCTGGTCGTCGTGAACGACAGGGCCGACATCGCGCTGGCGGCGGGCGCCGACGGCGTACACGTGGGGCGCGACGATCTGCCGGCCGACGAGGCGAGGCGGCTCCTGGGGCCGGGCGCGATCGTCGGGATCTCGACGCACTCGCTGGAGGAGGGGATCGCTGCGGCGGCGCTGCCGGTGGACTACATCGCGATCGGGCCGGTCTTCGCGACCGCGACGAAGCCCGACGCGGAGCCGGTCGTCGGACTGGAGACGGTGCGGCTCCTCAGCGCCGCGGTCTCCCTGCCGGTCGTGGGGATCGGGGGGATCGGCGCCTTCGAACGCGAGGCGGTGCTCGACGCCGGGGCGGCAGGGGTGGCGGTGATCGCCGCCCTGTACTCCGGCGGGCGCTCCGTGCGGGAGAACGTCGAGGCCCTCCTGGAGGCCCTGCGCTAGCGCGTTCCGGCTCGCGCGCCCGATCCTCCCGCGGCCCGGCGCCGGGGCGGTGGATTCAGCAGCGACCGACCCTGGCCCGGGGGCTTCTCCGATCCGCGCGCGATCCTCCCGGCCCGGCGCCAGGGCCGTGACTTCAGCACCGACCGATCCCCCGGCGGGCTTTTTCCGGGCTCGCGCACGATCAGCCGCGGGCCGCCTCCGGCGGCCCGACGGCTGAATCGGCGCCAGGACCATGAATCCGTGGTCGCCGTAAATGCTTGCAGGTCAATTTCTTAGCCGCTCCTTGACAGAATGTGTCACGGAACCTAGTATTCGACTCCGGTCGCCAACACGCCTCTATCTCGACTCCGTAGGGAGAGGAGAGAAGGAAATGCCATGGCTGTGAAGATCGGGGAGATGCTCCTCAAAGCCGGCTACATCAGCCAGGAGCAGCTCAATGAGGCTCTCGAGCACCAGAAGAAGAACGGCGGGAAGATCGGGTTCAACCTGGTCAAGCTCGGTTTCGTCCGGGAGGACGACATCACCAACCTCCTGTCCGAGCAGTACGGGGTCCCCTCGATCAACCTGCGGCACTTCGACATCGACGAGAGCGTCATCAAGCTGATTCCTTCCGAGGTCGCCCAGAAGTACCTCGTGATCCCCGTCAACAGGACGGGAGCCACGCTCACCATCGCGATGGTCGACCCGACCAACGTGTTCGCGATGGACGACATCAAGTTCATGACCGGCTACAACGTGGAGCCGGTCGTCGCCTCGGAGATCGCCATCAAGGAGGCGATCGACCAGTACTACGGGTCCTCGCACGCCATCGAGCTCAAGAAGGTCATGGACGAGATGGCCGAGACCGAGGCGGAGAACCTCGAAGTCCTCGAGGAGCAGGAAGAGACCGACATCCAGCGCCTCGAGGCCGCCAGCGAGGACGCGCCCGTCGTCAAGCTGGTGAACATCATCATGACCGACGCCATCAAGAAGAACGCGTCGGACATCCACCTCGAGCCCTACGAGAAGGACTTCCGGGTCCGGTTCCGCATCGACGGCGTGCTCTACGAGATCATGCACCCGCCGATGAAGCTCAAGGACGCGATCACGAGCCGCATCAAGATCATGGCGAAGCTCGACATCTCCGAGAAGCGCCTCCCCCAGGACGGCCGCATCAAGGTCAAGATGAAGCTGGGCGGCAAGAACCGGGAGATGGACTACCGCGTCTCGGTGCTGCCCACCCTGTTCGGCGAGAAGATCGTGCTCCGCCTCCTGGACAAGGAAAACCTGATGCTCGACATGGCGAAGCTCGGCTTCGAGGCCGATTCCCTCGTCAAGTTCGAGCGGTCGATCCTCGAGCCGTACGGCATGGTCCTCGTCACGGGCCCGACCGGATCCGGGAAGACCAACACGCTCTACTCGTCCATCAACCGGATCAACACGCCGGAGACGAACATCATCACCGCCGAGGACCCGGTCGAGTTCAACCTGCACGGGATCAACCAGGTGCAGATGAAGGAGCAGATCGGGCTGAACTTCGCCACCGCCCTGCGCGCCTTCCTGCGGCAGGACCCGAACATCATCCTCGTCGGCGAGATCCGCGACTTCGAGACGGCCGAGATCGCCGTCAAGGCGGCCCTCACGGGCCACCTGGTGCTGTCCACGCTGCACACGAACGACGCCCCCTCGACCATCAACCGGCTCATGAACATGGGGATCGAGCCGTTCCTCGTCTCCACCTCCGTCAACCTGATCTGCGCCCAGCGGCTCGTCCGCCGCATCTGCAAGGAGTGCCGCGAGCAGATCCACATGCCGGCGCAGGCGCTGATGGACGTCGGCTTCGACAAGGGGGAGGCCGGCTCGTTCAAGCTGTTCAAGGGCCGCGGCTGCCCGAGCTGCAACAACACGGGCTACAGGGGCCGCGTCGGACTGTACGAGGTCATGGAAATCTCCGACGACATCCGCGAGCTGATCCTGGCCGGCGCGTCGTCCATCGAGCTCAAGCGGAAGGCCGTCGAGGAGGGGATGATCAGCCTCCGGCAGTCCGGGCTCACCAAGGTGCGCGAAGGTATGACCACGATCGAAGAGGTCGTCCGCGAGACCGTTCTCTGAGACGGACGGGAAAAGGGAGAGACCGATGGCCGTAACGCTTCACCAGCTGCTCAAGACCCTGGTGGACCAGGGGGGAACGGACCTTCACATCACCACCAACTCGCCGCCGCAGATCCGCATCGACGGGCGGCTCGTGCCCCTCCAGCTTCCCCCGCTCAACGCGGCGGAGACGAAACAGATCGTCTACTCGGTGCTCACGGACAACCAGAAGCACCGCTTCGAGGAGAACCTCGAGCTCGACTTCTCCTTCGGCGTGAAGGGCCTGTCCCGCTTCCGCGCCAACGTCTTCAACCAGCGGGGCGCCGTGGCCGCGGCCTTCCGGACCATCCCCTGGGAGATCCGCTCGTTCAAGGATCTCGGCCTGCCCGACATCATCCAGGGGATCTGCGAGAGGCCGCGCGGCCTGGTCCTGGTCACGGGGCCGACCGGCTCGGGCAAGTCCACGACGCTCGCGGCCATGATCGACAAGATCAACAACGAGCGGCACGAGCACATCGTCACGATCGAGGACCCGATCGAGTACCTGCACTCGCACAAGAAGTGCGTGGTGAACCAGCGCGAGCTGCACAGCGACACGCACTCCTTCCCGAACGCCCTGCGGTCGGTGCTGCGCGAGGACCCGGACGTCGTGCTGATCGGCGAAATGCGCGACCTCGAGACGATCGAATCGGCCCTGCGGATCGCCGAGACGGGCCACCTGACCTTCGCCACGCTGCACACCAACTCGGCCGCGCAGACGATCAACCGCATCATCGACGTCTTCCCGGCCCACCAGCAGCCGCAGATCCGGGCGCAGCTGTCCTTCGTGCTCGAGGGGATCCTCTGCCAGTCGCTGCTGCCGCGGGCGAACGGGCAGGGGCGCTGTCTCGCCCTGGAGATCATGATCCCGAACTCGGCCATCCGGAACCTCATCCGCGAGGACAAGGTCCACCAGATCTACTCCGTGATGCAGACGGGCCAGACCAAGTACGGGATGCAGACCTTCAACCAGTCCCTTGCGACGCTCTACTTCAAGAAGCAGATCAGCCTTCAATTGGCGATCTCCCTGTCGCACCACCCCGACGAGCTGCAGGAGATGATCAACCGGGGAAGCGGTCTCATCTACTCGCCGCCGGCGCCCGCCGCTGCCGGGCGGCCGGTGAAGCGGTAGGCGAACCAGCCGGGAGGACGGACGATGCCGAACTACGCATGGAAGGGCCGGTCGCGCGGCGGGAAGATCCAGGAAGGCGTCCTGGTCGCCGACAACAAGGATGCCGCCGTCGCGATGCTGCGGCGCCAGCAGATCATCGTCACCGCCGTCACGGAGAAGGGCAAGGAGTTCGCCCTCCCGAAGCTCGGCGGCGGCGTGAAGCGGAAGGAGCTGGCGATCTTCACCCGCCAGTTCTCCGTGATGATCGACGCGGGGCTGCCCCTGGTGCAGTGCCTGGAGATCCTCGGCTCGCAGCAGTCGAACCGCACGTTCCAGAACGTCCTGTTCCAGGTCAGGCAGGACATCGAGGGCGGCTCGTCGCTGGCCGAGGCCCTGCGCAAGCACCCGAAGGTCTTCGACGACCTGTACTGCAACATGGTGGCCGCGGGCGAGGCGGGCGGTATTCTCGACACGATCCTCCAGCGCCTGTCGGTCTACATCGAGAAGATCGTCAAGCTGCGCGGCGCGGTCCGCTCGGCCCTGATCTACCCGACGGCGGTCATCGCCATCGCCACCATCGTCGTCTGGGTGATCCTGACCTTCGTCATCCCCGTCTTCGCGACCCTGTACGAGGGGCTCGGCGTTTCGCTGCCCCTGCCGACCCGCATCACGATCGCCCTGTCGAAGTTCCTCGGCACCTTCTGGTGGGCGATCATCGGCTCGATCGTCGTCACGATCTACGCGCTCTACCGCTACAAGAAGACCTACAACGGGCGCCGGGTCCTCGACCGCCTCATGCTGCGGATCCCGGTCATCGGCGCGCTGCTGCGCAAGATCGCCGTGGCCCGCTTCTGCCGCACCCTCTCCACGCTGGTGAGCAGCGGCGTGCCGATCCTCGACGGGCTGGAGATCACCGCCCGCACCTCGGGGAACGCGATCGTCGAGGACGCCATCATGAGCACGAGGAAGAGCGTCGAGGAGGGCAAGACGATCTCCGAGCCGCTGAAGAACACCGACGTCTTCCCGCAGATGGTGGCGCAGATGATCGCGGTCGGGGAGCACACGGGCGCGCTCGACACCATGCTCTCGAAGATCGCGGACTTCTACGAGGACGAGGTCGACGAGGCGACGGCGAACCTCCTGGCCCTGCTCGAGCCGGTCATCATCGCCTTCCTGGGCGTCGTGATCGGCGGGATCGTGATCTCGATGTACATGCCGATGTTCGCGCTGCTCAGCAAGATCGGCTGAGGGACCTCGTGCGGCGGCTCGAGAACGAGAAGCCCGTCCGCTGGCTGATGGTGACGAGGGTCGCGGTGACCGCGACCCTCCTCGTCGCCGCCTACGCGATCGAGGTCCTGCTGGCGCCGGCGGCGTCGCTGCTGCCGCTCTACGTCCTGTGCGCGGGCTCCTTCCTCCTGGTCATCGCCTACGCGGTCGCGTACCGCCTGGCCCCGCGGTCGCAGGCGCTGGTCGTCATGCAGATCACCGGCGACCTGCTGGTCGTGACCGGCTTCGTCTGGGCGACGGGGGGCATCGCCAGCCCGATGTCGTTCCTGTACCTCGTGCCGATCGTCACCGCGAGCCTCCTCCTGCTTCGCCGGGGGGCGCTCGCGACGGCCGCGGGGGCCTCGATCCTCTACGCGGGGCTGGCGCTCTCGACCGACCTGGGGGTGATTCCCGCCTACCCGCGGTTCGTCGAGCTGGGGGTCGATCTCGGCTCGCGCCACATGCTGTACTCCCTCCTGAGCCATTTCTTCGGGTTCTTCCTCACGGCCCTGTTCGCCTCCTACCTCTCCGAGAAGCTCAGGCGGACCGACCTGGAGCTGGCCGAGAAGCAGTCCGACCTCGACGAGCTGAAGGTGCTCAACGAGAACATCGTCGAGAGCATCAACTCCGGCCTCGTGACGACCGACAGCGACGGGCGGATCACCTTCGTGAACCCGGGCGCCTGCGACATCACCCGCTGCCGGCGCCACGACCTGGTCGGGCGGATGGTCACCGAGCTGTTCAACCTCGACCGCTCGTTCCTCGAGAAGATCCGCGCGGTGCTGGAGACCGAGCGGCGGTTCCGCCTCGAGCGGCCGTTCCGGACCCCCGACGGCCTGGACCGGTTCCTCGGCATCGCCGTCTCCATCCTCCGCGACCGGGAGCAGCGGCCGCTGGGGTTCATCTTCATCTTCCAGGACCTGACCGAGATCAGCGCGCTCGAGCGCCAGGTGAGGCTGCGCGAGCGGATGGCCGCCCTCGGGGAGATGGCCGCGGGGATGGCCCACGAGCTGCGCAACCCGCTCGCGTCCATCAGCGGCTCCGTCCAGGTGCTCCGGAGCGAGCTCACGCTCCAGGGCGAGCAGCTCGAGCTGATGGAGATCATCCTGCGGGAGTCGCAGAGACTCGACCAGACGATCCGCGACTTCCTCGTCTTCGCCAAGCCCGCGCGGTTCACCCCCGAGCGCGCGGACGTGGTGGCGCTCGTGACGCAGTCCGCGAAGCTCCTTCGCAACAGCCGCGAGTTCCACGCGACCCACGAGATCGAGATCCGCTCGTCCCGGCCCGAGATCCACTGCGAGATCGACGTCAACCGGATGAAGCAGGTCTTCTGGAACCTGGCGACGAACGCCCTGAAGGCGATGCCGCGGGGCGGAACGCTCGGGATCGGCGATCAGCGAGAAGCCCGGATGCGTCGAGATCGTGTTCGGCGACCAGGGCATCGGGATGAGCGAGGAGGAGATCGAGCGCTACTTCCAGCCGTTCCACGGGAGCTTCACCGAGGGCACCGGCCTCGGTGCCGCGATCGTCTACCGGATCGTGGAGGAGCACGGCGGGACAGCCCGCCTGCGCAGCCGTCCGGGGAACGGAACCGAGGTCCTCATCACGCTGCCGGCCCGCCCCCCGTCCGTTGCAGGGGCGCGCGCCGCGGTCGATTCGGTGGCCGGCGCTCGCCGGCCACGGCGAATGAAAGGCACGGGTAATGCAGCGGATCCTGGCAATCGACGATGAAAAGAGCATGCGGGAGCTGCTCGCGCACGTCCTCAAGCGCGCGGGCTACCGCGTCACCACGGCCGCCAACGGCGAGACCGGCTGCGAGCTGTTCGAGATGGACGTCTACGACCTCGTGATCTCGGACATCTCGATGCCCGGGATCAGCGGCCTGGACGTGCTCCGCCGCGTGCACGAGTCCTCCCCCGACACGCCGGTGATCCTCATCACCGCCTACGGCTCGAAGGAAACCGCCATCGAGGCGGTGAAGCTGGGCGCCTTCGACTACTTCGAGAAGCCGTTCAACGTGGAGGAGGTTCGCACGCGCGTCCACAACGCGCTGGCGCAGAAGCGCCTCGCCGCCGAGAACGTCTACCTGCGCCGCGAGCTGAAGGGAAAGTTCCACCTGGTCGGATCGAGCGGGAAGATGAAGTCGATCTACGACCTGATCCACCGCGTGGCCGACACGAACTCGACCATCATGATCTGCGGGGAGAGCGGCACCGGCAAGGAGCAGATCGCCCGGGCGGTGCACTACAACAGCCAGCGGCGGGACCGGCAGTTCGTCTCCATCAACTGCGGGGCGCTGCCTTCGGAGCTGCTCGAGAGCGAGCTGTTCGGCCACATGCGGGGCTCCTTCACGGGGGCGACGGGGAACAAGCAGGGCCTGTTCGAGGTGGCCGACGGCGGGACGATCTTCCTGGACGAGATCGGGGAGACCTCCACCGCGATGCAGGTGAAGCTCCTGCGCGTGCTGCAGGAGCGGAAGATCCGGCGCGTGGGCGGGACCGAGGAGCTCGAAGTGGACGTGCGGGTCCTGACCGCCACGAACCAGGACCTCGAAGCGCTGGTCCGCGAGAAGCGGTTCCGCGAGGACCTCTACTACCGCATCGCCGTCATCCCCGTCCGCCTGCCCACGCTGCGCGAGCGGCGGGAGGACGTCCCCGAGCTCGCGGTGCACTTCCTGCAGCGGTACCGCGAGATCATCGGGAAGAAGCAGATCGAGCGGATCGCCCCGGAGGCGATGGAGGTCCTGCTCTCGTACGACTGGCCGGGGAACATCCGCGAGCTCGAGAACGTGATCGAGCGGGCCGTCGCGCTCGAGATGGGGGCGGAGATCGGTCTGGAGAGCCTGCCCTTCGACATGCGCTCCCCGGCCCGGCGCCACACGCTGGAGGCGACGATGGCGCTCGACGGGAGGATGGATCTCGAGCAGTACCTCGAGGACCAGCGGGCGAGCTTCATGCGCGAGGCGCTGCGCCGCGCCGGCGGCGTGCAGTCGCACGCGGCGAAACTGCTCGGGATGTCGTTCCGCTCCTTCCGCTACTTTGCGAAGAAGCACAACCTCGGCGGCCGCGCCGACCTCCCCGAGGGGGAGCCCGTCGAGCTGGGCCAGGGTGTCGACCACGAGGCCTGAGGGGCGCTCCGGGGCGGGCCTGCCCGAGGGCGCCCCCCCCGGGGGCGATGTCCGGGGCCGGGCCGGGCCGCGGACGCTGCTGCTGGTCGCGGGGGCCGCCGTCCTGTTCTATGCCGCCGCCGTCGCCTTCCGCCCCCTCAACGCGAACGACCTTTTCTGGCACCTCGCGACGGGGCGCGAGATCCTCGCCACCCGCTCGATCCCCTCGACCGATCCCTTTTCCTTCGCAGCCGACGGCGGGCCCTGGGTGGACCACGAGTGGCTCTGGCAGATCGCGGCGCAGGGCCTCTACGCGGCCGTCGCGGCCGGCCGGGGCCCCGCGCCCGACCCGCTCGCGGGCTGCGCGCTGATCCTCTTCGGAGCGGCGCTCGTGGCCGCGGCCTTCCTCGCCGCCGTGTGGGTCCTCGCCCGCGACGGGCTGCCCGCGGGGGCGATCGCGGCGATGGGGCTTCTCGCGGCCGAGCTGGCGCGCGAGCGCATGATGGTGCGGCCCGAGACGGCGAGCCTGCTCTTCCTGGCCCTCGTCCTGCTGCTCCTCGAGAGCGCGCGGCCGGGCCTTCGCCGGGCGCTGGCGCTCGCGGGGATCGTCGCCCTCTGGGCGAACGTCCACCCCGCCGCGCTCCTTGCGCCGCTGCTGGTCCTGCTGCACGGCCTGGGAGGCTGCTTCGGCAGTGCCAGCGGTGCCGGGGCGGACGGAGCGCTGCGCGCGCGCCGCCCGGGGGCGTGGGCCGGGCTCCTGCTCGAAACTGCCCTGGCGGGGCTCGGCACGCTCGTGAACCCCTACGGCGCGGCTCTCTGGGCGGTCCCCTTCAAATTGTCGACCCTGGTCAAGACCCAGGCCTTCTACAACCCGGAGTGGCTCCGCCCGCCGCTCGCGCGCTTCCCGCTCTTTCATCTCGCCCTCGCGGCGACGGCCGTGGCCGCCGTGATGCTCGTGGCGCGCCGCCGGCGCCTGCCGCCCGGTACGATCCTCGTCGCGCTCGCGCTCGGGGCGCTCGGGGAACAGCAGATGCGCCACATGGGGCTCTTCGCCGTCGCGTTCCTCTTCTCCGCGGGCCCGCTTCTCGAAGGGTTCGATGCGGGGAGCCGTGCGCGGGCCCTGTTGAGCGGCCGGCCGGCGGTGCTCGTGACGGCCGGGGGGGCGGTCCTGGCCGGGGGGCTCGCCCTCGCCGGGGGATGGACCCTCCCCGGCGGCGGCGCGGAAGGGCCCGCGGGGAGGATCCTCGAGCCGGGCCGTTTCCCCGTGGCGGCCTGCGAGGAGCTCGCGAGGAGCGCGCCCGGACTGAGGCTCTACAACGACGTGGCGTTCGGAGGGTACCTCATCTGGCGCTTTCACCCGCCCGGCCGGGTGTTCATCGACGGCCGCAACGAGGTCTACCCGCGACTGCTCGCCCGGCTCGGCCGGATTCACTCGGTCGGGGACTACGACGATTGGCGCAGGCTCGTGCGTGAATACGGGATCGAAGGATCGATCGTCCGGTACAAGGAGGAGAAGGTCGGCGTCCTCTACCCGCCGGCGCGTCCCGGTGCCCCGCCCGAGCGCGGCTACCGCGCCTGGTCGGCCTACCTCTTTCCGCCCGCGGAATGGGCGCTCGTCTGGTTCGACGATACCGCGCTCGTCTTCATGCGGCGCGGAGGGGCGGGGGAGAGCTGGATCTCCCGCGGCGAGTATCGGGAGTTCAATCCCGAGGACCGCGAGTACCTGCTCGAGCGCGCCGACCGGGAACCGGACTTCGCCCGGCGCCTGCGGGCCGAAGCGGAGCGGCGGATCGCCGACCGCTCGGCCCCGCCCTGCCGGCGCGCCGAGACGTTTCTCTCCGAGCTCCTGGCGCGCGCTCCCGCTCCGGTCGCGGCCGTACGGCAGGCCGGCGATCCGCCCGCGGTGGAGAAGCCGGCGTCCACTCCCGGCGCGGCGGGGGAGCCGGCTTCCGAGCCCGGCTCCGCGCCCCGACCCCACTGACAACGCGCGTCACCCCGGCTCCACTGAGTGTCCGCCGATGGCCCCTGAGCGGGGGAGCGTCGTCAACCCCGTCTTCGCAAGTGCTGCAGCCAAAGAGCTTGCGAATTTCAGCCAGGAGGTCCGCTCCTGGCACCGCCCTTGCTCATAGATCACCCCGAAAGGAGATTCACCGAATGCGCAAGGAAAGTGGTTTCACCCTCATCGAGCTGCTCATCGTCGTCGCCATCATCGGCATCATCGCCGCCATCGCGATTCCGAACCTGCTGAACGCGATCGATCGCTCCAAGCAGAAGAGGACGATGGCCGACATGCGCTCCGTCGGCACCGCCTGCGAGGAATACTCGATCGACAACAACTTCTACCCGGTCCAGACGACCCAGGGCGGGGTGTCGGGAATCTCGACGAACCTCGAGCCGACCTACATCAAGATCGTCCCGCTGAAGGACGGCTGGAACTGGAACATCCAGTACGGCTCGACGACCGGCGGCTCGGCCTACACGGTCCGCTCGCTCGGCAAGGACGGCACGAAGAACGGGACGGGCGGCCAGACGCAGGACTTCAACTGCGACATCATCTTCCAGGTCGGCCAGTTCACCGCGTGGCCGAACGGCATCCAGCAGTAACCACGGTCCAGTCCGAAATCCGGGCGGCGGTCTCTCGCGGGACCGCCGCCCTTTTGCTTTCCGCGGCAGTCGATCGGGCGCCACGAAACGGCGGCACGGAAGTTGAACCCTCCGGGACGGGAATGATCGGGTGATGAGAGAGCGAGCCGGACGGCACGGACAACGGAAAGGATCGGCAGGATTCACGCTCATCGAGCTGCTGATCGTCGTCGCCATCATCGGCGTCCTCTCCGCGATCGCGACCGTGGCCCTTCAGAACGCCCTCGATCGCGCAAAGCAGCGGGGCACCATGGCCGACATGAGGACGGTCGCCATGGCCCTGGAAACCTACCGAGTCGACGCGGACCGCTACCCCGCCAACGGCCTGGCGATGGACCAGCTGGGACAGATCTTGGTACCCTACCAGACGAGCGTTCTTCGCATGCAGGATCACTGGAGGCACGACTACCTGTACACTTACAACGGGTTGGAGAGCTACTCGGTGGAATCCTTCGGCAAGGACGGGGTGGACGGGCTGGAGATCAGCTACAGCACCCGGTTCGAGTTCAATCGCGATCTGGTCATCAGCAACGGCTTGTTCGTGGCATCGCCGGAGAGTTGATCCGGGGTCAGGACCCCGCGGCCGGCGCGGCGCGGGGCCACCGTCGAAGGGGGGGGCCATCAGCAGCGGTTTTTCGGTCCGATCGCTTCCCGCCGCAACGCTCCTCCTGCTGTGCGTCCTCCGCCCCATCGAGATCCATCCCGAGGCGGCGGCGTGCGCGGGGATTCTCGCCCTGCTCGTCGCGCTCGGCCCCGATGCCCTCGCCTCGGCCCGCCTGGCGGCGCCCCTCGCCGTGCCGCTCGCCGCGTATCTCGCCCCGCTCCTCTACCTGAACATCCTGCTCGGATGCGAGCCGCACGCCGGGATGCTCGTGCTGGCGCGCTGGTCGCTGCTCGCGCTGCTCGCGGCGGGCCTTGCCGCCCCGGCCCGCGAGGGCGCGCGCGGTCCGGCTCGCGCTTCTCGGCGTCCTCGCGGGCGCCGCCGCCTCGGCCGTGGCGCTCTGGCAGGGATTGTTCGGGCACGCGAGCGTGGCCGCCGCGCTCGAGCTCGAGGCCGGGGCGGCGCGCGACGCGGCGCTCACGCGCCTGCAGTCGGGGCGGGTCTGGGGAACGTTCGCGCTTCCCGGCCTCGCTCGGCGGCGCGCTCGCGGTGACGCTTCCCCTGACGGTCGCTCTGGCGGCTGCCCGCAAGGCGCGGCGGGAGCGCGCGGGCCTCGCGGCGCTCGCGCTCGTCCAGGTTGCCGCCCTTGCCTGGAGCTTCTCGATCGGGGCCTGGGTCTCCCTCGCGGCCGCCGCCGCCGTCGTTCTCGCGCCCGCGCTCGCGCGCGGCCGGCGCGGGCGGCGGGCGCTGATCGTCTTCGGTGATCGCCGCGGGTCTTCTCCTCGCCGCCGGCCTCGCCGCCCGCCGCGCCCTTCTTCCGGCGCCGGGTCCCGAGGACCGGCCTCTCCTGTACCGGTCCGGGAACTGGATCGCCGCCGCGGAGATGATCCGCGACCACCCGCTGCTCGGGACCGGGGTCGGAACCTTCGGCAACGTCTTCCCCGCGTACCGGGCGGAAGGGATGAACGAGTCGCGCTACGCGCACTGCACCTGGCTGCAGCTCGTGGCCGAGCTGGGGATCGGAGCCCTGCCCCTGCTCGCGCTCGCGGCGGCCGGCGCGTGGCTGCTCGCGCGACGGGCGCGGTCGGCGGATGCGCTCGGAATGGCCGCGGCGATCGGCGCGCTCGCCTTCCTGGCCCAGAACGTGGTCGATTTCACGGCCTACCAGCCCGCGGTCGGGGCCCTGTTCGTCCTCGCGGCCGTGCTGGCCGCGACGCGCTCCGGAGGCGGCAGACACGGCAGAAGCGGCCGTCCGTGACGCCGCCGGCGGGAGCGCGCGGGTGGCCGTGACCACGATACCGGCCGTGGGACCCCTACACGGGATGGGGCCCGAGAACGCGCCCGCCGCGGCGCGGGTCCGAGGCGCCTGGCCCGGCCACCCCCGGGAATCCACAGCGGGGGCCGACAGCGGCCGAAGCGAATCTCCCGAGTTCCTCCCCGCTGCGACCTCCGGCCGGACGGCGCGGAGTTTGCCTCGTCGCGCTCGCCCGCGCCGCGGCCGTCGTCCTCGCCGCCTCCGGCCTCTCGGACCTCGCGCGGGAGAGGGCGATCGCCCTCCACGGGGTCGATCCCGGCGACCGAGCTCCGCCGGCTCCGGTTCGCCGCCGCGATCGACCCGCTCGATCCCGAGGCGCAAGGGGACCTGGCGGGCGCGCTCGCCACGCCCGCGGCGGATACCCGGGCGCTCGAGCAGGCGCGCTCGCTCGCGGCCCGGGCCGTCGCGCTCGATCCGCGCACGCCGTTCCGGCGGCGCGACCTGGCCTTCCTCGAGCTGCGCCTCGGGAGGCCCGCGGAGGCGTGGGCCGGCCTCGTCCGGGCCACCGCCCTGTACCCGATGAGCCCGGGCTACCGCCAGGGGCTCGAGGAGCTCGAATCGCGCCTCTTCGCGGGAGCGCCGGAAGGGACGGGCCGATGATCCTCTGGCTCCTGTTCCTGTTCCTCCTGCCGCTCCAGGAAGGGAGCGCCACGCCGGCGGGGCTCCTGACGGCCCAGCTGGCGCTGCTCGCGGCCATCGCGGCGACGGCCCCGCGGCTCTGCGCCGCTTCGCAGGAGCCTGGCGCTGCCCGCGCTCGGGGTGCTCGCGGTGGCGGCCGCGTCGGGCGCGATGGGGGAGCTACCGCTTCGCCTCGCTTCTCGCGATGCTCGATCTCGCGGCGATTCTCGCGGCGCTCGTGCTCGGGGAGGCGCTCGCCCGGGCCCGCCCCTCCTTCGCGCGGAGCGGCGACCGCGACGATCGCGGGGGCGGGGCTCGTCCAGGCGCTCCTGATCCTCGGAGCCTGGATCGCGGGCGGATTCCGGGCGCGGACCCCCGGCACTCTCCTGAACCCCGACCACGCCGCGGCCTACCTGGTCCTGGCCTTCTGGGCGCTGGTCGCGGCCGGGCGCTGGCGCGCCGGGGAGGCCCCTGGGCTGGACCGGGGCCATCTCCTGCTCCCGCGCCACGGCCCCTTCGGGCCGTTGCCGCCGATCTGCCGTGAGCCCGCGTGTCGCGCCCGTCGCGGGGGCGCTGCTGCTCGGCGCGGCGATCCTCCAGGCCTCGCGCGGGGCGCTCGTCGGACTCCTGGCGGGGGGAGGGCTCTTCCTCGCGCTGCGGCTCCGCGCGATGACGCGCCGGGCCCGGCTCTGGCGCCGCGGCCGCGGCGCTCCTGCTCGCTCTCGCCGCGACCGCGGTCCTTGCGCACCGCTTCACGACGCAGGACGACCCCTACCGGTGGGAGCGGCTGCGCCTGTGGGGGGTCGCGCTGCGGGTCGGGGCGGAGCACCCGGTGCTCGGCGTCGGTCCGGGACTGTTCGGCCACGTCAGCGGCCCGTTCGACCTGGCGCGCGCGGACTGGCCGGTCCGCTACGCGAAGCATGTCGAGGCGACCCACAGCGATTACCTGCGGGTCGCGGCCGAAACGGGGCTCCTCGGCATCTCTCGCGTTCGGAGCCCTGCTCCTCGCCGTCGCGGCGGGCGCGGCGCGCGCGGTGCGGCGGGGAGGGGCGGGGGAGGCGGCGATCGGCGCGGCGGTCGCGGGCCTGCTGGCCCAGTGCCTCTTCGAGAACCTCTCGACCCGCCCGGCGGTCGCATGCACGGGGGCGCTGCTTGCCGGCCTGCTCCTCGCCCGCACCGCGCGCGGGGGCGGGCGCCCGGCGCCGGCGCGCGGGCCCGGGCTCATGCGTCCGGCCCGAGCGATCCTCCTGTACGGGGCGATCCTCTGGGCCGCGCTCGTTCTCGTGATCGCTCCGTACCTGGGCGACCGCTCGTTCCGCCTTTTCCGGGCGGGTGGCGCGAATGTCGGGACCCGTTACGCTTCCGCCGTCTTCTGGAACCCGATCCAGCCCGAGTACAGGGCGGCGCTCGCCGAGGCGGTCCTCGCCGGCCGCGCCCCCCGGCCCGCCGATCTGCGGGCGGGATTCCTCGCGGTGGATGAGGCGATCGCGCTCAAGCCGGTCGAGCCGCGCTACTTCGTCCTCCGCGCGAGGCTCGCCCGCGCGGCCTTCCGCGCCGGTGGGGGGCAGGCCGACTGGATCAGGATGGCGGCGAGGACTACGCGCGCGCGTCGGCGCTCAGCCCTCTCAGGCCGCAGGCCATGGTCGAGTCCGGCTGGATGTCCCTCGAAGCGGGGCGGCCCGAGCCCGCCCTCGCCTCGTCGGAACGAGCCATCGGGCTCGAGCCGAGCTTCTTCGAGGCGAGGCGCCTGCGGGCGGCCGCGCTCTTCGACCTCGGCCGGGCGGACGACGCGCGCCGGGAGTTCGCGGAGGCCGCGCGCAGTCGCGCGGCGGTCTCCGGGATCGTTCCCTCGGATCCGTACGAATCGGAGATCCTGGCGTGGAACCGGCGAGAGCCTGGGCGGCTCTCGAGGAGCGCCTCCGGAACTGAGGCCGCGCCGGCCCCCGCGGCCTAGCCGTTCAGCGCCGCGGCGACGCGGCGCGCTCCCCCGGAGGAGCCGGACCTGTCCGGGATCCCCAGGGTGAGGCTCCCCTCGAACGCGAACCCCAGCGAGCGGAACCGTTCGCACGCGACCGTGTAGGAGAGGAGGTTCATGATCCGTGTGTCTACGAAGTCGACCTGGAGATCGGGGACTTCGCTCCGGATGAGGTCCACGATCTGCCGGACGGTGGCGTTCTCGGTCAGCACGTTGTAGACGCGCCCGTCGAAGATATCGCTGCGGAGAATGAAGTCTAGGGCACGCAGGCCGGCGTCGGTCAGGTCGAGGTAAGGGCCTCTTCTGGTCGAGCGCCGTGCGACCGACAGCTGAGGGGGTGGCCCCATGACCGGCCTGCCAGACGAACTTGTTGACGGCGGTGTGGAACCGCATGCCGATCGAGGTGCCATAGATCGTCCCGAACCGGCAGGGTGATAGACCGCAGAAGCGCCTTCCTGGCCCCGTGCCGAGGCTTTCGGCGAGCCGGCTCGGCGCGGAGCTTGCTCCTCCGCGTAGGGACTCTGCGGCTTCAGAGTCCTCGATCCGGGCATCCTCGTCCACGACCTCGCTCTGCGTCGCCGTAGACGCTCGTGGTCGAAAGGTAGAGGAGGCCGACCCCGGTCGCAGCGCAGGCGCGCGCCACCCGCTGGTCCCGGCGGAGGTTCACGCGCTCGACCTTGTCCTGGATCTCGAAGCTGCCCGCGGCGTACGGTGATGGCGGCGAGGTGGACGACGGCGTCGGCCCCCTCGAAGAGGCTCCCTCGAGCGGGGGCGGTGCAGAGGTCCCCCTCGACAAAACCGGAGGGAACGGACCCCCGGGCAGGTTGAACAGGGAGCAGTACCGCTGCGTCGCGCAGGTTGTCGAACAGCACGACCTCCCGGTAGGTGCCGGGGGCCAGGGTGTGGATGAAATGGGACCCGATGTGTCCCAGAGCTCCCGTGACGACGATCTTCTTCATGATTCGCTCCTGTCGCGGGCAGGGGCGCCCGTCAGCGCGTACCGCAATCCCTGGAAACAGCGTTCGAGTGAAAAGTGGCGGCGGACGGTCTCGAGGCCGCCGGCCGCGATGCGGCGCCGCAGGCCGTGATCGGTGATCAGCGTCTCCAGGCACTCCTCCCACTCGCGGGGGGACCGGGCGAGCATCCATTTCGTTCTCGCCCTGCCGGATCAGCTCCGCGCACTGGCCGACGTCGGAACAGACCACGGCCGCCTCGCCGCTCATGTACACCAGTCGCCTTTCAGGATGCCGCGGGCCCGGGAATCCTCGACGTCGAAGAGGGGGAAGAGGCCGATGTCCATCCGCAGGATCTCGCGGATCATCTCCTCCTGAGAGTAGAAGGGCAGCGTGGTGACGCGCACCGCCTCGAACGGCGACGGGCGCGGGATCGTGGCCGGTCCCCAGGGAGCCTGAGCTCGATGCCGGGATGGCGGGCGAACAGGCGCTCGAGCGCCTCCCAGGCGGCGAAGAGGTTGTAGGCGGTCCCCGGGCTGCCGACCCAGCCCAGGACCACCTTCTCCCCGCGGGATCCCGCGCCCCCCGGAGGGCGTCGAAGCGCTCCACCTGGGGCGGATCGGGCACGAGGTAGGCGTTGGGGTTCTGCCGGCGGGCGAAAGCGAGCGAGATCGGGTTGTCGCAGGTGACCGCGTCGACGGTCCGCAGGATCTCCCGGATCCGTCCCTGGGCGAACGAGGCCCAGCGGGGGAGCCAGACCGCGTCGTTGAGATCGTAGACGAGCCGCTTGCCCGGCAGGGCGCGCAGCGCCTCGACGAGGGGCCAGGACGCGACCTTCTGGAGGTAGATGACGTCGAACCCGGACGCGGCCCGCAGGATCGCGGCCTCGCGCGAGGCGGTGGCGCGGCGCTCGAGCGCGTCGAACAGTCCCTGCCCGCCCGAGGCGATCGCGCGGCGGAGCAGGGGAGCCGGCTGCTCCCGCAGGCGCGTGAGCCGGGCGCTGCGCCGGGTCTCGTAGCGGACCTCGAAACCGTGGGCGGCGAGGAGATCCTTGTAGATCAGCGCGCGGATGAAGCCGCTCGGCCACGCGTCGCCTGTCTCCGTGACCACGAGCGCGCGCATCATGACCCGCATCCCCGGGACGTCACTTCACGGCCTCGATCCGCGTGTCCCGCCACGGGCGCGGTCCGTGGGTCGCGGGATCGAGCACGCGGACGCCGCCGAATCCCGCCCGCTCGAGCTCGAGCACGAGGTGCCAGGAGGACCAGCCGAAGGCGTAGGGCGTGTAGGGGACCCTGGCCTCGAGCTGGTCGAGGTCGAACGCGTAGAGGCCCCGGACCGCTTCGAGATACGCGGCCGGGTCCCCCTGGACGCGAGGGCGCGGGCGGCGCATTTCCCCAGGTCGGGCGTTTCGATGACGAGCCTTCCTCCAGGCGCCAGGAGCCGGTGCAGGTCGCAGAAGAGGCGCGCGCCTCCCACAGGCGGAGGTAGCCGAGGGAGTGGACCATCGCGATCTCCGCCACCGACCCCGGCACGGAACCGGCGCGCGACCTTCGTGAAGTCCAGTCTCAGGTCCGAGTCGGCCTCCATGGACGCGTCGATGTTCACGTATCCGGGCCAGTACTCGGAGCCGCACCCCAGGTGCAGTCGGACGGCCCCGTCTTCTCCGGCGGGACGCGGGGCGGGAAGAAGCCTCCTCCTGAGCCGCCTGGCGGCGGCGCGGAGGCGGCGCAGACTCTGCCCCCGGGTCGAGGTCATCGGGTGTTCACCCCAGGGCCAGGAGGATCTCCTTCGTCCTTCCCAGCCCCTCCTCGAAGCTGTACCGCGGCCGCCAGCCCGTGAGCCGCGCAGCCGCTCCGAGGAGATCCGGACGTCGTCGATCTCGATGCGCCTGCGCAGTCGGGCCACTCGACGTGGGACAGCCGGCCGCGGCCGAACCTCCACGATCTGCGGGCGATCTCCCGACCGTCAGGTGCTCGTCGTGCACGGCGAAGAACGACTTCGCCGACCAGGCGGGGGTTCCGGCGGCGCCGGACGAGGATCTCCGCCGCGTCCTCGACGTACAGGACGTTGCGGGTCTGCTCGCCCGTGCCGAAGATCCGGATCTCCTCGTCGTTCCAGCCAGGTGGATGAAGTAATTGATGAAGCCGAACTCGGGAAAGCCCTTCCGTAGGGGCCGTACAGGTTGGCGAAGCGCAGCACCACCGTCTTGCAGATCGTGGACGGTGTGGTAGATGCGGTAGTACTTTTCCGCCACCCCCTTGTTGGCCGAGTAGATGTCCAGGGGCCGCTCGCCGTGGTTTTCGTCGACCATCGCCGTCTGGGCCTTGCCGATGACCGTGCTGCTCGAGGTGTAGACGATCACGGCCGTGCGGTTGAGCAGGCGCACGGCTCTCCAGCAGCTTGCAGGTTGCCCAGGCAGTTGATCTCGGCATCGAGGAGCGGGTACTGGATGCGAGAGCGGATGGGAGGTCTGCGCGGCGCAGTTGAAGATGACGTCCTGGCTCCTGGACGACTCGGCGAGCAGCGTGCTCGTCGCCCATGTCGCCGCGGACGAAGCGGATCCGCGGCCAGACCTCCGCAGGTGCGGGTGGTGGCGTGCAGGTGGGGATCGAGCGAATCCAGCACCGTGACCTGCACGTCCGGCTCGGCAGGCAACGGCGCACGAGGTTGGCGCCGAGGAAACCGGCGCCGCCGATGATCAGAATATTCATGGCTTCGCCTTCCTGCAGGAAAGCTTCGATGGTCCGGTCGATCCCCTCACGAGCGGGACGGCGGGTCGCCAGCCGGTGGCCGCGGAGAAGCGGCCGGATGTCCGCGACGAAATTGCGCGGCTCGATGGGCGACAGGGCGGCGGGCGGCGCCACGTGCTGACCCGCCGACCGGCCGGTCCGCGCCGCGGCCCGCTCGGCCACCAGTTGCAGGGCCGCGGCGAGCGTATGCCCGCGCCGCTGCCGATGACGAAATGCCGGCCGTTCACGCGTCGGGGCGGTGCGGCGGCGAGGAAAGCGCGGGCCGCATCCTCGATGTAGAGGTAGTCCCGGAGGTGCTCGCCGGCGCCGTAGACGGTCAGGGGTTCGCCCCGAAGGGCCCGGCGGATCATCCGGTTCAGGATGCCGCGGTCAGCGCTGCTGCTCGCTCGGCCCCGGGCCGTAGACGTTGGCCAGCCGCAGGGTGGCGCCGCGGACGACCCCCTCCGACATAATGCTCGAGGTAGCGCTTCGGCCATCTGCTTGTGCAGGTCGTAGACGGTGACGGGGCGTCGGGAGCTCCTCGCCCACCGGGAGGCGTGGCGTCAGCCCGCCGGGTGGCCGTGCCGGCGAAAACTACGCGGGCCGCAGCCGCCGCGGGCGGCAGGCCTCGAGGACGGAGCAGGGGAGCGACGTTGGCGCGAGAGTCCGCCAGCGGATCCGCCTCGGCGACGCAGATGCTGGTCTGCGCGGCCAGGTGGCAGACGAGATCGACCCCCTCGAGGAGCGGGGCCCAGTCGCCGACTCGCGGATGTCGCCGGCGAATCCTCGATGGCGCGGGCCCGCCGAGCGGGGGCCCCTGCGCGGGCGCCGGCAGAGCCGCCTGACAGAGCGCCACGCCGGGAGGAGCCGGACCAGGCCGAGGCCAGGTAGCCCGCGCCGCCCGTTATCAGGGCCTGCCGGTAGGGCACCGGGCCGGGGCTCGGCTCGCGTCATTTGATGGCAGGCCCTCCGTCCAGTCGTAGCCGATTTCGGGGTCATCGTGGGCGATGCGCCCCTCGTCGGCCGGATCGTAGACGTGCGAGGTGATGTAGAAGAGTGGCAGGTCCTGCACGGCGCTGCAGCCGTGGGCCACGCCTGGCGGCACGCGCAGCACGCGGGCCGGCTGCTGGTCGCCCATGAAGAACTCCATGGTCTCCCGATAGTGGGCGGTCCTTGCGCGCAGTCGTGCAGCGCCACCTTGAGCACGCCCGACGCGACATACCACCAGTCGGTCTGGATCCCGTGGATGTGCCAGGCCTTGGCGACGCCCGCGTACATCATCGAGTGGCCCCACTGGCCGAAGCCCTCGGGAAGAAATCGTCGGTCGCGCGGATGATCTCGCGGAAATAGCCGCGCTCGTCCACGTGGGTCACCAGCTCCTTGATGACGACGCCTTCGATCATTACTCCCTCCCTCGGACGCATGCACTGAACGCGACGACCGCGCCCGACTTCGGCTTCGCCGAGCTCGGGGTACATCGGCAGGCGAGAGCACCTCGCGCGCGGCGCGCTCGGTCTCGGGCAGGCCGTCGCCGCCCGGCAGCGTGCCCGCGTAGGCGGGCTGCAGGTGCACCGGCACCGGGTAGTGGATCAGCGCGCCGATGCCCCGCGCGCGCAGACGCTGCAGCAGCGTCGCGGCGGCGCACCGCGGACCACGTACAGGTGGAAGACGTGCTGCGTCGCGGGCGCGGCGGCCGGCAGCGCGAGCGGCGGCCCGCGAGCGCGCGCGTCGTAGCGCCCGGCGATCGCGCGGCGCGCGCGCGTTGTCGGCGTCGAGCTGGGGCAGCTTCACGCGCAGGATCGCGGCCTGCAGCTCGTCGAGCCGCGTGTTGCACCCCGGATCGCGCTGACGTAGCGCTCGGCCCAGCCGTACTCGCGCAGCAGGCGGCATGCGCTCGGCCAGCGCGGCGTCGCTGGTGACGACCATGCCGCCGTCGCCGATCGCGCCGAGGTTCTTCGTCGGGTAGAAGCTGAAGCACGCGATGCCGCCGCAGCGTGCCGACGCGGCGGCCGCCGGAGGGCGCGCCGTGCGCCTGGGCGCAGTCCTCGATCAGCTGCAGACGGTGGCGCGCCGCGAGCGCCGAGATCGCGCTCGAGGTCCGCGGGCTGGCCGTAGAGATGCACGGGCGACGATGGCCTTGGTGCGTCGGCGTGATCGCGGCGCTCGAGCCAGCGACGGGTCCATCGTGAAGCGTCGCCGGATCGATGTCGACGAGCACCGGCGTGGCGCCCGCCAGCTCGATCGCGGCAACGGTGGCGACGGCCGTGTGGGCGACGGTGATGACCTCGTCGCCCGGGCCGATGCCGCAGGCGCGCGAGCGCCAGGTGAATGCGTCGGTGCCGCTGCCGACCGCCGATGGCGTGCGCGCGCCACGTAGGCGGCGAACTCGCGCTCGAAGGCCTCGACCTCCTCGCCGAGGATGTACCAGCCCCTGTCGAGCACCCGTGCGATCGCCGCGTCGATCTCCGCCTTCGTGCGCGAGGTACTGCGCCCTGGGGTTGCTGCAGGGGATCATCGGCAGCACCTCCGACTCGACGTGCGACGTTCGGCACGTAGACGATGAACCGGCCGCCCGCCCTCGCGGAACGCCCGCTCCTTGGCCATGATCTCCTCGGCGTGGTTCCAGGCGAAGAGCAGCGCGTAGTCGGGATAGCGCGCCTGAACTCTCGTACGGCACGACGGGGATGTGCTGCCCGGGGCTGAACTTGCCCTGCTTGATCGGCGTGGTGTCGCTGATGAACTCGACCAGATCGGGCGTGATGCCGCAGTAGTTGGTGACGGTGGTGCTCTTCGAGGTCGCGCCGTAGCCGACGACCCGCTTGCCCTGCGCCTTCAGGTCCGCGCAGCAGGGCCAGCAGCCCGTCGCGCGACTTTTCGATCGTTTCGGCGGAACTGGACGTAGGTCTCGGCGTCGAGGAGGCCCAGTCGCCTGCTCGCTTCTCGCGCTGCGACCGCGACCGCGCGGCGACACCGGTCGCGCGCCCTTGTGGCCGATGACGTAGCGCATGGAGCCGCCGTGGACGGGCTGCGGCGCAGCGTCGATGACCTCCATCCGTGCGCCCGAACAGGTACCGACCGAGTGCACCGAGAAGTAGAAGGCGTGCTCGTCGTAGATCTGGTCGTAGGAGGTCTTCTCGATGATGTCGCCCAGGTACGGATCCTCGAACATGAGCACGCCCCGTTCGGCTTGAGCAGGACCTGGATGCCGCGCAGCACCGAGTGCATGTACGGGATGTGGCACATGCACGTTGGCCGCCAGGAACGCGTCGGCCTGGCCGTGCTCGCGCGACGATGCTGCGCGGCCAGCCTCCTCGTCGAAGAACTCGGCAGATCGTGTTGATCGCCCTTCTCGCGCGCGACCTGCGCCACGTTCGCCGAGGGCTCGATGCCGAGGTGCCGGACGCCGGCCCGGCGAAATGCTGCAGCATGATGCCGTCGTTGCTGCCGATCTCGACGACGAACGGGTCGTGGCGCGGCAGGTAGCTCTCGCTGACGACCTCGGCGAAGCCGCTGAAGTGCTCGCGCCATCCGCGTCGAGGTGGACGAGAAGAAGGCGTAGTTCTCGTGGAACATCTGCTCGTGCTCGACCAGCTCGGTCAGCTGCACCATCTGGCACTCGGCGCAGTAGCCGACCTCAGCTCGAAGAAGTACTCGCTGTCGAACTCCGTCCGGGGAAGGAAGCCGTTCGCGATCGGCATCCGGCCGAAGGACATGAACGGCTCGATGGGGGTCTTGCACGCGAGGCAGTTGGCCATCGTCCTACCTGGTTCCGGGGGGCGGCGGCGCAGCCGTGGCCCGGGAATCATGCCGGCGGCGCGGCGTCGCTCGCGCGCCCCCGGGAAAGGTGCTCACGGAGAGCGTCGCTCCGTGCGCCAGTCAATGAGGGGCGCCAGCTTGCCCGGCGTGTGATAGCCGGGATAGGCGCGGTTGACGAGGCCGGAAGCCGTGACGGTCAGCGGGCAGCGCAGCGGCGCGGGCAGGCACGTGCGGACCCCGTGGATCGCGGCGTGCACCCAGAGCTCGTAGCGGGTGGGAGCGAGGAAGTCGGCGGGGATCACCGCCGTCGACGCGTACGATCCCGGGGCGACACGCGGGATCTCGCTCTCTGCGCCGTTGTGAATGGTCTCGAACAGGAGCCCTCCCTCCGAATCGCGAAGCTGGATGAACACGTGCAGCCCCACGCTTTCCCGGAGGACATCGTACACCACCTCCACCGAGACCGGCCTGCCGCTGAGGACGTCGGTGAGAGGCCGTCCATCCTGGAGGACCCGCACGTCACGCAGCCGGAACGACGGGTCGGGGGGCAGGTCCGCGATCGCGCGCTGCCACGACTCGAACCCCTCGTCTGCCGCGCCTCGAGATACTCGTCCACCACCTCGTCGGTGGCGCCGTACCTGGCTACGCGGCCCCCATTGAGCCAGATCACCCGCGAACAGAGCTGGCGGATCGCCTCATGTTGTGGCTGACGAAGAGCACGGTCCGCCCTGCCGGCTGACCTCGCTCCATCTTGCCGAGGCACTTCTTCTGGAACGCCGCGTCGCCGACGGCCAGCACCTCGTCCACGATCAGGATCTCCGGCTCGAGGTGCGCCGCGACGGCGAACGCCAGCCGGACGTACATCCCGCTGGAGTAGCGCTTCACCGGCGTGTCGAGGAACTGCTCGACCTCGGCGAACGCGACGATCTCGTCGAACTTGCCGGCGATCTCCGGCGCGCGTCATGCCGAGGATCGCGCCGTTGAGGTAGATGTTCTCGCGGCCGGTCAGCTCGGGGTGGAAGCCGGTGCCGACCTCGAGCAGGCGCGCCGACGCGGCCCGCGGATGTCGACCCGGCCTTCGGTGGGCTCGGTGATCCGGCGAGAGGATCTTGAGGAGCGTGCTCTTGCCCGCGCCGTTGCGGCCGATGATCCCGACCACCTCGCCCTGCTGGACGTCGAAGGAGACGTCGCTTGCAGCGCCCAGAACTCGTCGTCGCGGCCGGCGACGGGTGGCTTTGTCGGTCTGGCCTGCGCAGCGCCGTGCGAGCGCGGCGGACGGCGTCGACCAGGCGCCGCGAGCCGGCGTACGCGCACCGGCCGCGCCTCGAGGCTGCGGCTTAGCGCTTCCGGCGGCCCCCGATCCGGTATCGCTGCCGAGGCCCTCGACCCCTGGCATGACCAGTCTCATCGCTAGACATGTCCGCGAATGTCCGCTCCATGCGGCGGAAATAGAACGCCCGCCCACGAGGAGCAGCGCCACGACGAGCACGGACACGAGCAGGCCGGGCCCGGGCGGGCCCGCCGCCGCAGGAGCGCCCAGCGGAAGCCGTCCACGACGCCCGACCATCGGGTTCAGCGCATAGAGATAGAGCGCTCACGGTTGCTCGCGGACGAGGCTGCTCGGGTAGGCGATCGGAGTCGCGAACATCCAGAACTGGACGACGAACGGGATCACGTAGCGGACGTCGCGGTACTGGACGTTGAGCGCCGCCAGCCACAGGCCGACCGCGAGGGCCGTGACGAACGCCAGCAGGACCAGCGCGGGCAGAACCAGCACGGCCAGGGACGGGGCCACCGGGCTTCCGGCGAGCCGGTAGCCCACGATCATCGCGATGAGCACGGCGAAGGAGACGAGGAAATCGACGAGGCTGCTCAGGATGGAGGAGCAGGGGATGATGAGGCGGGGGAAATAGACCTTGCTCAGCAGGGCCTGGTTGCCGACCAGGCTGTTCCCCGCGCTCGTCAGGGCGCTCGAGAAGAGCTGCCACGGCAGCAGGGCGCAGAACGTGTAGATGGGATAGGGGATCCCTCCCTCGATCCGGCTCCCGATGCCGCCGAGGTAGCCGAAGAAGAGGCTGAACACGACCATGGTCGCGACCGGCTGGATGACCGCCCAGGCGGCGCCGAGCAGGGTCTGCTTGTAGCGGACCTTGATGTCCCGCAGGGCGAGGATCCAGAGGAGCTCCCGGTACTGCCAGAGCTCCGCAAGATCGATCGGCTGCCAGCCCTTGCGAGGGCGAATCCGGATGGTGACCGGTTCCCGCCGGGGGCCCTCGCCGCCCGGGGCGCCGGCCGGAATCTGTCGGGAGGTCGCTTCCAAAGTACTGTAGAAATAGCGTCTTGCGAAGAACCTGTCAACTCAGCGGCCCTGAGGGACCACCCCGCGCCGGGCCGCGACGGCCGGCAGAGGACAAATCCCGGGAAGGACTATATTGGGTTAGGATCCGAGACCGAGATTCATGATGCCGGGAACCCCGATCGATCCTGCTGGCGTCCCTCCCTCCCCGGCTCCCGACCTATCCATTGTTATACCTTCCCGCAACGGGGCTGGCAGGCTGGGTGAAACGCTCGATGCGATCGCGCGCCAGGAGGTCGCCGGCCGGGTGCAGGTCGTCGTGGTCGATGACGGCTCCTCGGACGGGACCCGCGAGGTCGCGCTCGCGGCCCGCCTTCCCTGGGGTCCTCCCTGCGTCGTCCGCCACGAGACCCCCGGGGGGAGGGCCGCGGCCTGCAACAGCGGGATTGCGGCCGCGGCCGGCGGGACCGTCCTCATCCTGGACGACGACATGACGCTCGAGGCGGGCGCGCTCGAAGCCCACCTCCGGGCGCACGCGGCCAGGGAGCGGTGCGCGGCAGTCGGGCGGATCGTCCAGGCGCGGGGGCCGGGGCCGGCCTCGTGCTTTCAGCGGTTCCTGGACCGGGAGGAGAGCAACCGCGAGCGGCAGCTCCTGGAGAACCGCGGGAACCTGCCGTTCCCGCTCTGCATGACGGGGCACTTTTCCTTGCCGCGGAGCCTCCTGGTGGAGGCGGGCGGATACGACACGTCCATCCTCCATTACGGGCTCGAGGACATCGAGCTGGCCTATCGCCTCGTCACGCGCGGGGTCAGGATGGTCTACCTCCCCCAGGCCGGAGCGCTCCACCGCGCCTACATGGTCGAGCTCGACCGCTACCTGCGGCGGCACTTCGACGTCGGGAAAGTGGCTCGGCAGCTCGCCGAACGGTACACGGAAGGTCCCTTCCGCGAGTACCTGAGGGTGGACGGGCCTTCGCCGCGCGCGGGCGGCGCGATCAATCCCGGCCTTGCGGCGCTCAGGCTGAGCAACCGTCTTCTCCTCAAGGCGCCGGTCCGGGCCGTGCTCGGCTCGAGCGCGGGGCAGGCGCTCCTGGCCGCCTTCCTCGGATGCGCCGGGGCGCTTCACCTCGACCGGATCACCCATTTCGGCTACCACGTGGCGCGCGACGTCCAGTATTTCCAGGGGTACTTCGGCGCCCCCGGAGCGGGGGAGAGGCCTTGAGCGCGCCGCAGACCGTCACGGTCCGCACGGCGGCCGGCCGGGAGCGAGAGGTCCGGATCCCCGGGCCCGGCGGTCTCCGGGGACGGCGGATCCTCTTCGTCCTCGGCAGCCTCGACATGGGAGGCGCGGAGCGCCAGGCGATGCTCCTCGCCCGCCATCTCGCGGAGGAAGAGGGAAGCGACGTCGAGGTCTGGGGCCTCGGCCCACCAGGTCCCGTCTCCCGCCTGTGCGACGCGGCGGCCCTGAGGTGGCGCTCAATGGCCATTGATCCCGGCCCCGGGCGCCTGCGAACGCTCGCGCGGATCGCGCGCTTCGCGCGCGAGCTGCGACGCTCGCGCGCGGAGGTGGCCCTTCCCTACACGCTCGTCCCGAACGTGCTGTGCTGCGCGGGATCGATCGCGCCGGGAACGCCCGCCCCGCACTGGAACCAGCGCGATGCCGGCATCGGGAGGGTTGGCCGCCGCCTCGAGAGGTGGTCCGTGAACCGCGCCCGCCGGATCGTCTCGAACTCGCGGACCGGGGCGCTCCACCTGGCCGGGAGACACCGGCTCGATCCGGACAGGATCCTCATCGTCCCGAACGGCGTCGCGATCCCTGCTCCCGCCGGCAGGGACACGGAGCGGCTGCGCCGCCTCGGGATCGCACCCGGAGCGTTTCTCATCGGCATGATCGCCAACCTCCACGCGAACAAGGACCACGCCACGCTCGTCCGGGCCATGCGGCCGGTCGTGGACCGGTGGCCGCTTCCGGACAGGCCCTGCCACCTTCTTCTCGCCGGGCGGGATGGAGAGACGCGGCCGGCCCTGGAGGCGCTGGTGCGAGCGCTCGAACTGGGCGCGCACGTGCATTTCCTCGGGCCGGTGGACGACGTGGGGGCGCTGCTCGCGGAGCTCGACCTCGGCGTTCTGAGCTCGCGCGAGGAAGCCTGCCCCAACGGCGTCCTCGAGTGCATGGCGGCCGGGCTCGCCGTCGTGGGGACCGACAACGACGGAATCCGCGAGGTCCTCGGTGAAAGCTCGGGGCGTTTCCTCGCCCCCCCCGGCGATGACGCGGCCCTCGGCGCGAGGATCCTCGCGGTCGCGGGCGATGCCGCCCTGAGGACCCGGGCGGGGGAAGAGAACAGGGCGCGGGTGGCCGGGCAGTTCGATCCCCGGCGGATGTGCCGCACGATGGCGGGCCTGATCCTCGAAACCCTCGAGGGCCGCGCGTGACAGCGGCCGTTCGCGGGACGGGCCCGGGAAACCCTGCGACTGTCGCTGCGCGCGGCGCGGTGAGCGGGGCGGCGGGAGAGAGCCCCGGCCCGCCGCGCAGCCCGCTCGGGCGGCGCATCCTCCTGATCGCGGTGTTCCTGCTCGCGCTCGCGAACGGCGTCGCCGCGCTCAGGACGGTCGGGAGGTGGCATCTCCCCCCGGTCCCGGGGGACGGTCAGGACTACGACAACATCGCGCTGAACCTCGTGCGGGCGCGCGGCTTCGGACAGTTCTGGGACGACCCGGAATGGCGGGCTCCCTACCTGGAGCACAACGAGGCGGGGATCTACGACGGGATCCTGGCGCGGAGCGGCCCCTATTCCCCGACAGCCTACCGGCCGCCCGTTCTTCCCGCGGCGCTGGCCGCGACCTACGCTCTCTTCGGGCGGAGCTTCCTGGTCTGGGGTCTGATCCACGCCCTCATCGCCGCCGCCGCTCTGACGATCGCGGCGCACCTCGCCCTCAGGCTGGGCGGGCTCGTCCCGGCGCTGATCCTGCTCGCGATGGCGCTTTGGGATCGCTCGCTCATGTACTTCCTCTTCGCCTGTCCGATGCTGACCGAGGGGTGGAGCTGTCTCGCCGTGGGCCTGTTCACGGTGGCGCTCGCCCGGATCGGAAGAAGGGGCGCCCCGCGGGATTTCGTTCTCGGCGGGGCGGCCCTCGGCCTGCTGGTCCTGGTCCGCGGCATCTTCGTCATGTGGTACCCATTCGCCGCGCTCGGGATCCTGGCGCTCGCGCTCTGGCAGACGCGCCCGGCGCAGGGGGGGCGGCGGACGACGGCGCTCGCGCTCTGCAGTCTCTTCCTTGCCGGGGCCCTGCTGGTCCCGATGCCGTGGTGGATCCGCAACTGCGCCGTCACCGGGAAGCTCATGCCGCTGGGGACGCAGGGCGGGATCAACCTGCCGATCGGCTACTCCGACAGCGCCCTCGCGAGCGGGGGTGTCTGGACGCCGGACGCGGCCCGGCGGTTCTGGGCCGAGCATGCCACCCCGATCACGGAGTTGGAGGATATCCGCGGCGAGACCGCGAAGGCGGAGGTGGGCCAGCGGGCCGCGCTCGCGTGGGCGCGCTCGAACCTGGCGGCGCCTCCCGCGGCTGATGGCGCTGAAGGCGCGGGACCTCTGGAACGATCCCTGGAGCGACCCACGTCGGGGGCTGCTGGTCCTGTTCGCGCTGGCGGCGCTCCCCTGGGGCCTGCGCGAGGGGCGCGAGTCGCTCGTCCTGTGGGCCGTGCTCGCCCTGAACACGCTGGGCGTGATGCTAACCTACGGGGACGGCGCCCGGTTCCTGGTCCCCGTCAAGCCGCTGCTCTTCGCCCTCGTCGGATTGGGCCTGTGGCGGACAGCCGTGCTCGCCGGCGAACTGGCGAGGAAGGTCGTTTCGCACCGTCGAGGTTGAGCCGGGCGCGCGCGCCGGCCAGGGAGGAGCTGCACTGGTTCGTCCTGTCTCCATCGTGATCCCGACCTGGAACGGCCGGGAGATCCTCGAGCGGAACCTGCCGTCCGTGGCGGCGGCGCTCGCGCGGCATCCCGGCGGAGGGGAGACGATCGTCGTGGACGACGGCAGCCGCGACGGCACCGCCCGACTGGGTCCGCGCGGCGCACCCGTCCGTCCGCCTGCTGGCGCGCGCCTCGAACGAGGGGTTCGCGGCGGCGGTCAACGCGGGGGTCGCCTCGGCGCGCCACGGCCACGTGGTGCTGCTCAACAACGACATGCGGGTCGAGCCGGATTTCCTCGCCCCGCTTCTCGCGCCGTTCGAGGCGCGCTCCGACCTGTTCGCCACCGCGCCGCGGATCGTGAACAGGACGTACGGCGGGGACGAGGCCGTGACGGCCTGCGCCTTTCGCTTCGGCCTGATCGAGACGGTCTTCCCCGAGCGGGGGATGGTCCGGGCCACGGCGTCGCTCGCGCCGGAGCAACGGCCGGGCTGCCGCACGTCGCCGCCGCGGCGGCGGCGGAAGCGTCGGCAGCGGACGGGAGTGCGGCGCGTGCAGCAACGCCGGAGCTCCGCGGAACCGGCCCCGGGATGCGTGAAGTCCTGTACGCCTGCGGCGGCGCCGCCGCGTTCGACAGGGGGCGCTGGCTGGCGCTCGGCGGGCTCGACCCCCTGTTCGCGCCGTTCTACTGGGAGGACGTGGATCTTTCGTGGCGGGCGCGCAAGCGGGGCTGGGGCATCGTCCACGTCCCGGCGAGCGTCGTTCACCACGAGCACAGCGCCACGATCGGGGCCCGCTTCGACCGCCGCGAGGTCGCGGCGATCCACGAGCGGAACCGCCTCCTCTTCCAGTGGAAGACGATCACGTCGCCCGGGATGACGGCCGTCCACCTCGCCTGGCTCCCCGCGAGGATCGTGCGCGCGCTCGCGGGCCGGCCCGCCTTCCTCCGCGGCCTTGCGATGGCCGCCGGCCGCGCGGGGGAGGCGCTGCGCGGGCGGCGGATCGAGAAGGCGGCGCAGCGGAGGACCGACCGCGAGATCTTCCGCGCGTTCCGCGCCGGGGGCGCGCCGCGGTGAGGATCGCGATCGACATCCGTCCTCTGCAGAACGAGAGCGGTCTTCGCGGGGTGGGGCGCTATGTCCGCTCGCTGATCTCCCTTCTCCCCCGGGGCGGGGACGAGCACCTCTACCTGGAGTCGCGCTGGCTCGCGCCCGGGCCGCTCCCCGGCGGCTCACGCGGGGCGGCGAGTGCGCCTCCTGCGTCCGCCGCGCGCGATCACGCTCTTCGACCAGCTGGCGACCCCCCTGCTGTGCGCCTGGAAGCGGATCGAGCTGCTCCACTCGACCTTCTACGCGCTCCCCGCGCTCGGCGCGCCCGGGACGAAGCGGATCCTCACGGTCCACGACCTGATCCCGCTCACCGTTCCCGGCTCCGTGGGCATCAAGAACACGGCGATCTTCCGGAGGATCTACCGGTCCGCGCGCGGCGCCGACGCCGTGATCGTCCCTTCGGCGCGCACGGCCGACGACCTCGAGCGGCTGGTCGGCGTCCCGCGCGGCCGGATCCGCGTCATCCCGATGGGGGTGGGCGCGCCATTTCTCGGAGAGGGAGTGAATACCGTCCTGTCCGAAAGGGGCGGTGCGTGTCCCACCGGCACCGTCCTTCCCGGCGCGAGGTTGGATCTGCCCGCCGGGCGGGCCAGGCTCGCGGTCATCGAGCAGCTCCGGAGCGAAGGGAAGCGGATCCTCGTCTACGCGGGCGGCTTCAACGCGACCAAGAACGTGCCGTTCCTTTTCGCGGCGCTCGCGTCCCTTCCCGAGCCGGACGTCGCGCTCTGCCTCGTGGGCGATCCCGGCCCCGCGGCGGCGGGGCTGCGCGAGGCGGCGGCGGGGCACGGCGTCGCGGACAGAGTCCGGCTTCTCGGCAGGCTGGACGACGACGAGCTCGCCGCCGCCTACCGCGCCGCGGACCTGTTCGTGTCGGCCTCGCTCTACGAGGGGTTCGGGCTCCCCGCCCTCGAGGCGATGGCGTGCGGCTGCCCCGTGGCGGCGCTCGCGTGCGGGACCGTCCCCGAGGTCCTCTCCGGGCGTGGCCGCCAGCGTGCAGGAGAAGGACGCGGGGGCCTTCGCGGCGGCGATCCGGCGGATCCTGGCGAGCGAGCCGCTCCGGCGGGAGATGGGCGAGCGGGGGCTCGCGCGCGCCTCCGAGCTGACCTGGGAGAGGACGGCGCGCGAGACGCACGCTCTGTACCACGAGCTCTTCGCGAGAGGACCGGAAGCCCCATGATGGCGCTGCCGGATTTCTCCTCCCCGCCCTGATGCGGACGCGCCGCGTGCTCGAACTCCCTCCCCCGGCATTCACGGGGGAGGCGGGACAGGAGATGCGGCGGCTTCCGCTCCCAGGGCTCCCTCCGCTTCGATCCTGCCCGCTCCTCGCGCGCGTCTGGCGGGGTGGTGCTGCCATGCCCCTGAGGCCCGCTTCCGAGTATCGGAACCACGGCCCGCGGGCCCGCCTCCTGGCGCGCGCGCTCGACATCGCCGCGTCGCCGATCTTCGGGCCCCCGGGACCGGACGAGCGCCGCTCGCCCGGCCCCCCCGGCAACGCGGCCCCGGAAGGAGCCGGCCGGCGCCGGCCGGGCGCGTCTCCCGCGCCGAGCCGGATCCTCCTGATCCGACCCGACCACGCGGGCGATCTCCTGATGGCGACCCCCGCGATCCGCGCGCTGCGGCGAGCCCTGCCCGAAGCGACCCTCGACCTGCTGCGTCTCTCCGTGGGGCGAGCCCGCCGTCCGGGGCAACCCGGACATCGATCGCGTCCTGACGATCGAGGCGACCTGGTTCGAGCCGGGGCGCAGGGAAGGGCCCGACCCCTCGCGCCTGCTCGGCAGCCTCTTCGCCGCGCGCCGGGGGCGCTACGATGCGGCGGCGGACCTGCGCGGGGACTTCCGCTCGATCCTGATCGCGCGCGCGAGCGGCGCCCCGCCGCCGCGCCGGCTTCAGCCGCATCGGCCTGGAGGCGCTCCTGACCGACTGCGTCCCGTTCGATCCGGCCCTGGATTTCATCTCGCGCAACCACGCCGTCGCGACGCTGCTCGGCGCCGGGCCGATCGCCGGGCGGCGCCCGGTCTTCACCGTTCCCGCGGCGGCCCTCGAGGCCGCCCGGCGCCTGATGGCCCCCCTGCCGGCGGACAGGCCGGTCGTGGCGCTCTTCCCCGGCACGAACCGCCCGGCGGCGAGCTGGGGAGCCGGCGAGGTTCGCCGAGGCGATCCGTCGTCTCGCCGGAGCGCGCGCCGTCAGCGTGGTCCTCGGGGGGCGGGAGGCCGATCGGGGCGCGACGCGGGCCGTGGCCGCGTCGCTCGGGGCGGAAGGATCCGCGGGCGGCGCGGCCGCGCTCCTCGACCTCACGGGACGGACGGACCTCGCCGAGGCCGCGGCCGTGATCGGGCGCTCGTCGGTGCTCCTCGCGAACGACAGCGGCGCGGCGCACCTGGCGGTGGCGGTCGGGACGCCCGCCGTCGCCATCTTCGGGCCGACCGACCCGAAGACGCTCTGGACCTGGGACCGCCCGGAGCGGTACGTCGCGCTCGCCGGCCCCTCGACCTGCGCGCGTCCCTGCTTCCGGGCCGACTGCCCGGGCGATCACGGATATGGCGCGATCGCCCCAGCCGATGTGGCCGCGCTGCTGGCACGCCTGATCGATCAGCGGGTGGAAGGTGCCCCTGGTGGTTCCGAGACTGAGTGACCGAAATGGACCGTCTGGCAGAGCCTCGAGGTGACGAAGAATGCCGGGATCGACCTGGTCGCGGGAACGAACTCCTTTTGGGGGACGTCGGTTGTGGACTCCGCCTTGATGGGGCAGCGCGCCATGAAACCACGATCTGCGCACCACGAAGCAGGGTGCGCGAAGTGAGCAGGTGCCCGGATGCTTCCGGACCACCAGGTTCCGGGGCCTCCCGGACCTCGCCCCCAGGGATTGTCGTCCGGCCCCCGCCGGGCTCCGCCTTGCCTCTTTCGGGCGGGGCTTTAGCTTCTCTTGCGCATGGAGACTGACCCAGGCAGGGGAGTCCACGGGGGGCGGGGGATCCCCGGCGCGGCCCGACCTCTCGGTGGTGGTCGTTTCGTGGAACAGCGCGAGATTCCTCGACGACTGCCTCGGCTCGCTGTTCGCGCAGAAGGGGGTCGGCGTCGAGGTCGTGGTCGTCGACAACGGCTCGACCGACGGCTCGCAGGCGCTGATCCGCGGCGGCTACCCTGCGGCGCGGCTCCTCGAGCTCGGCGCGAACGTCGGGTTCTGCGCGGCGAACAACGCGGGGCTCGCGCTGGCCCGCGCCCCGTACGTCCTCTTCGCCAACTCGGATATCATCCTCGACCGTGATTTCGCCCTCGAGGCGATCGCCCCGTTCTCGCGCGACGCCAGGATCGGGATCGTCGGCGGGAAGCTGCTCCGCTTCGACCGGCGGACCGTCGACTCGGCGGGTCAGTTCATGACCCGCTCGCGGCGCGTCGTCGAGCGCGGGTACGGGATGCCCGACGGCCCCGCGACGGCGGCCGAAGGGTACGTGTTCTCGGCGTGCGGCGCGGCGCTGCTCGTCCGGAGGGAGACGGTCGGAGACATCTCGGTGGCGGGACAGCTTTTCGACGAGTCGTACTTCGCGTTCTCGGAGGATCTCGACATCGGCTGGCGCGCGCGCCTGGCCGGATGGCGCGCCTGGTACGCGCCGCGGGCCGTGGCGTACCACTACCGCGGGGGGACCGAAGCGGGCGCAGGGGGGTCGCGGCGCCTGGCGCCGGCCCTGCTGCGCCGGCCCCGGGCGCTGAGGTTCCACATTCTCAAGAATCGCTGGCTGACGATGCTCAAGAACGACGCCGCGGGCTCGTTTGCGCGCGATCTTCCCGTTCATCGCGCTGCGCGACGCGGCGATGTTCGCCGCGGCCGTCGCGACCTCCCCCGGGCTGATCGCGGACTTCGCGCGCTCCGGCCCGCTGTGGCGCGCCGCGCGCGCGAAGAGGCGAGAGTTCCTGGCGGGCGAGGGGCGCTGGGGGCGGCGGCGCGCGGGCGCGCCGGGAGCCTGGGTCCGGTGGAGCGCCCCCCTGCCGGAGGAGCCGGAGCGGACATGATGCCGGTGCTGAAGCGATCGACGCCGTGCCGCGGAGGGCGTTCCCGCGATGGTCGTCCCTGGCGGGTGCCCGAACGGGCTCCGTCCGGGGAGAGGAGACGCAGGGTCGTGAGCGCGCCCTTGACCTACCTTCTCGCCTTCGCGACCGCCCTCGGGGTCGCGCTCTGGGCGACCCCCGTCGTCATGGCGGCCGCGCGGCGGTGCGGCATCGTGGACCGGCCCGACGGCGTGCTGAAGAACCACCGGGAGCCGGTCCCCTACCTCGGAGGCGTGGCCATCTACGGCTCGTTCCTCGTGGCGCTCGCGGTCAGCCTCAGGTTCGACTCGGAGGTCCTCGGGATCCTCCTCGCGGGCGCGATCGTCGTCCTGCTCGGCCTGATCGACGACCTGGGGGCGCTGGGCCCCTGGATCAAGCTGGCGGGGCAGGGGATCGCCGTCGGCGTGCTCCTGAAGTCGTCCATCTTCATCAAGCTCGTCTTCCTCCCCCTGTGGGTGCAGCTTCCCCTGACGGCCCTGTGGCTGCTCGCCGTGACGAACGCCTTCAACCTGATCGACATCATGGACGGGCTCTCGGCGGGGGTCGCGGCGGTGGCGTCGCTCCTGCTCTTCGTCGTGGCGGTCCTGGCGGGGCGGCCGATGATCGCGACGCTGCTCGCGGCGCTCGCGGGCTCGCTCCTCGGCTTCCTGAAGTACAACTTCGAGCCGGCGAGGATCTACATGGGCGACACCGGCTCGCTCTTCATCGGCCTGATGCTGGGCGCCCTGGCGATGAACAACTCCGTGACGATCCACAACCGCGTCGCGTCGCTCGCCCCGGCGGTGATTCTCGGCGTCCCGATCTTCGACATGCTCTTCGTCATGTACATCCGCTGGCGTCGCGGCCTGCCCGTCATGCGGGGCAGCCCCGACCATTTCGCGCTGCGCCTGCGGAAGTGGCGCCTCACGACCCGCCAGACGGCCTTTGCTTCGTACGGGGCGACCCTCGCGCTCGGCCTGCTCGCGCTCGGCATGACGCTCGTGAGCGCGCGGGGCGCCGTGGCCCTCCTCGCGGGCGGGTGCGCGACGGCGCTCGTCGTGGGGTACGTCCTGCGCAAGGTCGACATGGGGCTCTGAGCGACGGCTCCCCGGGGGGGCCCGAGGCGCCCGCGCCGGGGGTGCGCACTCCCGAAGCGGGACCTATCTATATAGATCCGCGGCGCGACACCCCGGGAGCCGGGATTTTCGGCAGCCGGATCGCGCCGGGATTCCCGGGCGCGATCGGCGCCTGGGGCATAATGCTCGCCGGAGGATTTTCTGGGACAGAGCGACCCTGTCGTGATCATCGGCGCCGGCCTGGCGGGACTCTCGACGGCCTACCATCTCGAGGGCCGGGAGTGCGTCGTGCTGGAGAAGGCCGCCGCGCCGGGAGGGCTCGCCGGCTCGCGCCGCGCGGGGCCCTTCACCTTCGACTACACGGGCCACCTCCTGCACCTTCGTGACGAGGCGGTCATCGCCCTTGTCGAGGACCTGCTCCCCGGCGAGCTGGCGGTCCACTCGCGCAAGGCGGCGATCCACTCCTGCGGCGTCCTCACGCCGTACCCGTTCCAGGCGAACACCCACGGGCTTCCGCCCCAGGTCGTGTTCGAGTGCGTGCGCGGGTTCGTGCAGAGCCTGCTCTCCGGCGCAGCCCCTTCGACCGACCCGGAGCTCTCGTTCCGGGACTGGACGCTCCAGACCTTCGGCGATGGGATCGCCGAGCACTTCATGTTCCCGTACAACCGCAAGATGTGGCTGCGCGAGCTCGACCAGGTGACGGCCGACTGGGTCTCGTGGGCCGTGCCGCGACCGAGCCTCGACGAGGTCCTGCGGGGGGCGCTCGGGATCGTCAACCAGGGGATGGGGTACAACCCCTCGTTCCGCTACCCGCGCGGCGGCGGCATCCACCTGCTCCCCGACCGGCTGGCCGAGAGGGTGCCCGGGGTCCGCTACGGCGAGGAAGCGGTCTCGATCGACCTCGAGCGGCGCACCGTCGCGACCTCGCGCGGAGCCACGATCCCGTTCTCCGCGGTCGTGAACACGATGCCGCTCCCCCTGCTGCTCGACCGCCTCGCCCCGCGCGGGACGGCGCCGGCCGGCGCGGGCCCGGCCCTGGACTGGGTCGATGTCTACGATCTGAACCTCGGGGTCGGCCGCCCGCGCGTGAGCGAGCAGCACTGGATCTACTTTCCCGGTCCGGAGTACCCGTTCTACCGGGCCGGCTTCCCGTCGAACTTCTCGGACGCGGTCGCTCCCGCGGGATGCTCCTCGATCTACGTCGAGGTCTCCGTACCCCGCGGCGAGCCGGTGGACGAGGCGCGCCTGGTGCAGGGCGCGCTCGAAGGGCTGGAGCGGGCCGGGATCCTCCGGTCGAACGACGAGCTCCTCGCGACCGACCTGGTCCGGATCGATCCCGGCTACGTCATCTTCGACCGCGCGCGCCGGCGCGCCCTGCCGGGGATCCTCGACGCTCTGCGGCAGCGCGATCTCCTGTCGATCGGGCGGTACGGGGCGTGGACCTACTCGTACATGGAGGCGGCCATCCGGGACGGCATGAACGCGGCGGCGGAGCTCTCGGGGGGGCAGTCCCTGTGACGCGCCGGGAGCCCGGCGCGGCGGAGCCCGCCTAGCCGTGTGCGGCATCTGCGGCGTGGTCTACGCCGATCCCGCGAGGCCCGCGGAGCCGGACCTGGCCCGCGCGATGCTGGCGCGCCTCGCGCACCGCGGGCCGGACGGCTCTCGCGTCGCGACGGTGCCCGGGGCGGCGCTCGGCCATGCCCGCCTCGCCGTGATCGACCTTTCCCCCGAGGCCGCGCAGCCGATGGCCGGGGAGGACGGCAGGGTCCTCTCCGTCGTGAACGGGGAGATCTACAACCACCGCGCCCTGCGGGCGGAGCTCGAGGCGAAGGGGCACCGGTTCCGCTCGCGCTCCGACTCCGAGGTGGTCGTGCACCTCGTCGAGGAGCACGGCCCCGACGCGCTCGGGCGGCTCGAAGGGATGTTCGCGATCGCGGTCTGGGACGGGCGCGAAGGGACGCTCCTGCTCGCGCGCGACCCGATGGGCGAGAAGCCGCTCTACTGGCACGCTTCGCCCGCGCGCCTCCTGTTCGCATCGGAGCTCGGGGCGCTGCTCGCCGATCCCGGGGTCGAGCGGCGGCCCGATGACCTGGCGATCCACCGCTACCTGACATTCAAGTGCGTCCCGTCCCCCGCGACGGGGCTCCGGGGGATCTACAAGCTCCCGCCGGGGCACCGGCTGATCTGGCGGCGGGGCGAGGCGACCGTGCGTCCCTGGACCACGCTGCCGCGGCCCGAGGAGGCCAGGCGGGCGATCCACCTTCCCGAGGAGATCGGACCGGAGCGGCTGCGCGAGGCGATCGGCCGCGCCGTCGAGGAGCGGCTCGAGGCCGACGTGCCGGTGGGGGTCCTCCTGTCGGGCGGGATCGACTCAGCGGTCGTCGCCTACGAGGCTTCGCGGCGCGGCGGCAGCCCCCTGAAAACCTTCACGGTCGGCTTCGACGAAGCGGACTACGACGAGAGCGCGGCGGCGGGGGCGATCGCGGCCCGCATCGGCTCGGAGCACCACTCCATCCGCGTGAAGGCCGATGTCGCCTCCGAGCTGCCCGCGATCGTCGCGCGGTACGGCGAGCCGTTCGGGGACTCCTCGGCGGCGGCGGTCTGGTTTCTCGCGCGGGAGGTGCGCCGCCACGTGACGGTCGCCCTCGGCGGGGACGGGGGAGACGAGCTGTTCGGCGGCTACGACCGCCACCGCGCGGTCCGCCTCGGCCTGGCCCTGGGCCGCGCCGGGGCCGGGGGGCTTCTCTCGGCGCTGGGGCGCGGGGCGGCGCGGGTGCCGCTCGCGCGCGGGCGGAGGAACCTCGCCGGCCGGCTCGACCGCTTCGCGCGGGCGGCCGCGCATGCCCCCGCTCGAGGCGAACGCGGCCTGGGTCGCCTGCTTTTCAGCGGAAGCGAAGCGGTCGCTCTACTCCGCGGCCTTCCGCGAGCGGACGAACGGGGAGGACCCGCTCGACCTGCTCCGCCGGTTCCACGCAGGGAGCGACGATCCGCTCGACGACATCCTCTACGCCGATCTCTCGCTCGCGCTGCCGGACGACCTGCTGTTCAAGGTGGACATCGCCTCGATGGCGTCCGCCCTCGAGGTCCGCTCGCCGCTGCTCGACCCGGACCTGGTCCGCCTCGCGCTGGCGATCCCGGCCGAGCGCAAGGTGGGGCGCCGCGCGGGAAGCAGGTCCTGCGCGACGCGTACGCGGGCCTCCTTCCCGACGGGACGGTGCGCGGGCGGAAGGCCGGCTTCGGCCTGCCCGTGGACCGCTGGCTGCGGGGGCCCTTGAACGGGATGGCGCGCGAGCTCCTGCTCGGCGCGCGCTGCGGCGCGCGCGGGTACTTCGACCAGGAGGCCGTCGCGGCGCTCCTGCGCGAGCACGAGTCGGGGCGCGCGAACCACGACGACCGCCTCTGGGCGCTCGTCTGCCTCGAGCTCTGGTTCCGCGGCGTCGTCGAGGGGGAGGCGAATTGCCGGAGGCCCGAAGGGGCGGTTGCTCCCACCGTGGTGGACGACGGGCCTGGACCTGGTGAGGGAGGCCCTTCCGTGGACGCCTTCCACGGCGTCAGGTCACGACAATCCCCGACATGCACGCGCCGGCGATGCCGGGTCCACATCCGGCGTGTCCGATCCGATGCACGGCCCGGAGGCCTCCCCGCGGCGCAGTGTGAGCCTGGAGGGAAGACCATCCTGCCCGGACCATCCGCCGCGGATCGTGGGCGCCGGACAGGAGCGGCGGCAGTCATGAGCGGGGCGACGGCACCGGCGGGAGCGCGCCGGATCAGGGTCCTCCACGTCATCACGCAGCTCGAGCTGGGCGGGGCGCAGCAGAACACCCTGTACACCTGCGCGCACCTCGACCGCTCGCGGTTCGAGGCCTCGCTCGCGTGCGGCCCCGGCGGGATCCTCGACGACGAGGCGCGGGCGATGGAGGGGGTGCCGGCCCTGTTCGTTCCCTCCCTCGTGCGGCCGGTGCGTCCCCACCGTGACCTGCAGGCTCTCGTCGCCCTCGCGCGGCTGATCCGCGGCCTGCGGCCCGACATCGTGCACACCCACTCCAGCAAGGCGGGGATCGTCGGGCGGTGGGCGGCGCGCCTCGCGGGCGTCAGGCGGATCGTGCATTCGATCCACGGCTTCGGCTTCCACGACGGGCAGGCGGCGCCGGTGCGGGGCGCCTACATCGCCGCCGAGAAGGGGACGGCCGCGATCACCTCCCGCTTCATCGCGGTCTCCCGCGCGAACCGGGACCAGGGCGCGGCGCTCGGCCTGTTCGACCCCGCGCGCTGCGCGGTCATCCGGAGCGGGATCGCGCTCGCGCGCTACCGCGAGGCGGCCGCGCGGCCGGGCGCCTTCCGGCGCGAGCTCGGGATCGGCCCGGGCGATCCGCTCGTCGGGATGATCGCCTGCCTCAAGCCCCAGAAGGCGCCCCTCGATTTCGTCGAGACGGCGGCGCGCGTCCTCGCCGGGGAGCCGCGGACGACCTTCGTCGTGGCGGGGGACGGGGAGCTGAGGGGGGCCGTCGAAGCGGCGATCGCGCGGGTGCCGGGAGGGGCGGGGAGGATCCGCCTGCTCGGCTGGCGGCGCGACACGGAGAGGATCCTCGCCGACCTCGACCTGCTCCTGCTGACCTCGCGCTGGGAGGGGCTGCCGCGGGTGCTGCCCGAAGCGATGGCGGCGGGCAAGCCGGTCGTCGCCACGGCGGTGGACGGCTCGCCCGAGGCGGTCGCGGAGGGGTGAGCGGGTACCTCGCGGCGCCGGGGGACATCGCCCTGCTCGCGCGGCGCGTCCTCGAGCTCGTGCGCGACCCCGCGCTGCGGGCGCGGATGGGGCGCGAGGGGAGCGCCCGCGCGGGGGAGTGGGACATCGACGCGATGGTGAGGGCGCAGGAGAGCCTCTACGAAGAGCTGATCGCCGGGCGGGGCCCGGCGGGCGCGGCGCGAAGGCGCCTGACTTGACGGGGAGCCGGTTCGATTACGATATTGAATTCGCGGGTGAATCCGCGGGGGACGGTCCGTTCAGCCGGCTGAAGACCCTTGTCGACGGGAGGTTGCGTTCTTGACCGAGGCCGCTGCCAGTCGTGCCGGAGGACCTGAGCCGATCCTGCGCGTGCGCGGGCTGCGCAAGTCGTTCACCGCGCACCTCTCGCTCGGCAGGACCGAGGTCCTCCACGGGATCGACTTCGAGGTCCGCCGCGGCGAGATCTACGGATTGCTCGGTCCGAACGGGGCGGGCAAGACCACCACGCTCAAGCTGATCCTCGACCTGCTCCGGCCCGACGCGGGCTCCGTGACGCTGTTCGGCCTGCCGGTCGGCGATCCCGCATCGCGCCGCAAGGTCGGCTTCCTGCCCGAGAACCCCTACTTCTACGACTACCTGACCGCGCGCGAGTTCCTCGACTTCTACGGTCGGCTCCTGGGGATCGCGGCGGCCGGGCGCCGCGGCGCCATCGAGGCGCTCCTGGCGCGGGTCGGCCTGGCCGGGGCCCCCGACAAGCCCCTGCGGAAGTTCTCGAAGGGGATGATCCAGCGCGTGGGGCTCGCGCAGGCGCTGCTCGGCGAGCCGGAGTTCGTCATCCTGGACGAGCCGATGTCGGGCCTCGACCCGATCGGGCGGCGCGAGTTCCGCGACATCATCCTGTCGCTGCGCGAGGCGGGGCGCACGGTCTTCTTCTCCTCCCACATCCTGCAGGACGCCGAGATGATCTGCGACCGCGTGGCGATCCTGAAGGAGGGCCGCCTCGTCCGCGAGGGGTCGCTCGACCGGCTCCTCGACGCCGGCGCCGCCGGCTGGGAGGTGACGCTCGGGAGCGGCGCGATCCCCGAAGGGGCCGGCTGGCGGGCGGTCCAGTCGCGCGGCGGCGAGACGCTGCTGCGCGTGGACGGAGCCGACGCGCTCGACGCGCTGCTGCGGAAGATCGCGGCGGACGGGGCGCGCGTCATCGCCGTCAGCCCGGTCCGCCGCTCGCTCGAGGAGATCTTCCTGCGGGAGATCCAGGGAGGCGACAGGCCGTGAAGGCGATCCTGGCCATCGCGCTCAACACCTTCCGCGAGGCGATCCGCGACCGGATCCTCTACCTGCTGCTCGTCTTCGCGCTCCTCATGATCGCCTCCGCGCGCATCGTGGGGATGCTCACCGTGGGCGACCAGGACAAGATCATCAAGGATGTCGGCCTGTCCGCGATCGGCCTGTTCGGGGTCCTGACGGCGATCTTCGTGGGGGTCGGCCTCGTCTTCAAGGAGATCGAGCGCCGCACCATCTACACCATCGTGACGAAGCCGATCCACCGCCACCAGTTCATCGTCGGGAAGTACCTGGGGCTGGTCCTCACCCTCGCCGTGAACATGGCGGTCATGACCGCCGGGTACTACGGCCTGCTTCTCGCGCGGGGGGCCGCGAGCCCGCGCCTGCTCGCGGCGATCGGGCTGGAGTTCGTCGAGCTGCTGGTGATGACGGCGGTCGCGCTGTTCTTCTCCTCCTTCTCGACGCCGATCCTGTCGGGGATCTTCACGCTCTCCACCTGGGTGCTCGGGCACCTGTCCTGGTCGCTCATGCTCCTGCGAAGCCGCGTCGGCGGCGGGTTCGGCGCGGCCCTGTGCGAGGCGCTCTACCGCGTGATCCCGAACCTCGAGCGGTTCAACATCAAGCCCGAGGTGGTGCACGGCGTGGCGCTGCCGGCCGGCCGCGTCGCGTGGGCGGCGGTGTACGGCGTCGGCTGGGCGGGCCTGATCCTGGTCGGGACGGCGCTCGTCTTCTCGCGCAGGGACTTCCAGTGAAGCGGACCATCGCGGTCCTGCTCCTCGTCGCCTCGGGGCTGGTCGTCTGGGCGTCCGGCTCCCGCCTCGAGCGCCTCGACGCGGGCCGCGGCGCGGCCCACCACCTTCTCTACCTGCCGAACGGGAAGTACCTGAGGCTCGCCTCGCTCGGGAACGCCTCCCTCGCGGCCGACCTGATCTACATCTGGTCGATCCAGTACTACGCGAACTTCCAGGTCGAGGACCGCTACAAGTACGTGGACCACGTCTACTCGGGGATCATCACCGAGCTCGATCCGAAGTACTTCGACCCCTACTGGCTGGGCGCGCTCATCCTGTCGGTCGAGACGGGCGATCTGGACCACGCCCTGGCGCTGCTCGACAAGGGGTTCGCCAACAACCCCGACAAGTGGATCTTCCCGTACCTCGCCGGATGGGAGTACGCCTACGCGAAGAAGTTCGACCGCGCGGTCGAGTACTTCAAGAAGGCGGCGGCCGTCCCCTCGGCGCCTCCCGATCTCGTGAGGCTGATCGCGGGGATGTACCAGAAGGAGGGGGACAAGCGGACCGCGCTCGCCGAGTGGAGCCGGATCCGGCAGGCGACGCAGGACCCCGGCGTCCGGAAGGTCGCGGAGAACCGGATCCGCGCGCTCAGAAGACCGAGCTCGACATCGAGGAGCTGACCGCCGCGATCGCGCGGTTCCGCGCGGAGCGCGGCCGGACCCCCGGGCGCCTCGAGGACCTCGTCGAGGGCGGGTACATCGCCGCGCTCCCCGAGAGCCCGGACGGCTCCCCGTATCGCGTACGATCGCGCGCGCGGGGTGGTCGGGTCCGGGCGCCTCCCGGGTGATCCCGAAGTAGGGCGGAGCGCGCATGGAGATCCCCCTCGAACTGGTCCCCTGGCTGCTCGGCGTCGCTCGGCGCATTCGTCGGCAGCTTCCTGAACGTCTGCATCCACCGGATGCCGGCGCACCGCTCGATCGTCTATCCCGGCTCGGCCTGCCCGGCCTGCGGCGCCCCGATCCGGCCCTGGCAGAACATCCCGGTCCTGTCGTGGATCCTGCTGCGCGGCCGCTGCGCCTCGTGCAGGGCCCCGATCTCCGTGCGCTACCCGTTCGTGGAGGCGCTGACCTCGGCGCTGTTCGTTCTCTGCTGGTACCGCTTCGGACCCGGCTGGGAGCTCGCGGCCGGGCTCGTCTTCCTGCCGGCGATGGTGGTTCTCTTCTTCACCGACCTCGACGAGCGGATCCTGCCCGACCTGGTGACGCTGCCGGGCGCGGCCATCGGGCTCCTCTTCGCCTTCTTCCGGGTGGCGCCGCATCCTTTCGCGCCGGGAGGGTCGGTGCGCGAGGGGCTCGTGGCGATGGCGCTGGCGGGCGCGGCCGGGGCGGGGGCGGCCGGCGCCCTGTGGCTGCTCGGCTGGCTCTGGCGGTTCGTGCGCCCGGGGATCGACTCCGCCATGGGGCTCGGGGACGTCAAGATGCTCGCCATGGTCGGCGCATTCCTCGGCGCGCGCCTCACCCTGCTGACAGTGTTCCTCGGCTCGCTCCTGGGCTCGGCGATCTTCCTGTTCGCGCGGTTGCTGGCGCTGGTGCTGCCGGGCAGCACCGGGAGGCGGACCCCGCTCAGCGCCCTGAGGAAGGCCTTGGAAGCGGCCGGTTTCCTCGTCGAGGGGAAAGGGGCGGGGATGCTCGACCAGATCCCGTTCGGATCGCTGCTGGCCGTCGCCGCGGCGGTCGCGCTCCTCGGCGGCGAGCGCCTGCTCGCGGGCTACTCGGCCTTCTCCCTTTCCTTCGGCGAGTGGGTCTTCCGCCTGTTCAGCGGCGGGGCATGAGCCGGCCGTGACCAGGATCGTCCGCCGCTGGCTCGGGGGGTACGAGGAGCGGATCCGCTTCTTCCTGGCCCTGCTCGTGTTCATGCTGGCCGCGGCGAACACGGCGAACTTCCTTCTCCTGCGCTCGGCGTGGCTCACGCTGCGCGACGCCGTCGAGGAATCGGTGGACGCCCACGGCCGGATGGCCTCCGCCGCCCTGGTGGAGCGGTGGCAGCCCGGGCCCGGGCGGAGGCCGGACCGCCGGTGGTCACCCCTCTGCGCCTGGCGAGGATCGCGGAATCGGCGGGCTGCCTCGCCCTGTCGCTGACCGATGCCTCCGGGCGGATCGTCCTCGCAACCGACGGGAGCGCCGGGGGGACTGCCGACAGGGACTTCCCGCCCGGGATGTCGCTCACCCCGCCGAGCCCCGAGGGGATCTCGTTCCGGCCTTCGCGGAGGATCCTCGACCGGGGGGCCGTGATGGTCCGCTACGAGGCGGTGGCGGACCCTGCGTCGGGGAAGGTCTACCTCGTGAAGTCGGTCCACGACACGGGCGAGCTCGACAGCACGGGGCGCGGCTACCGGATCCTGATCTGGGCGCAGACCGTCGCGATCGTGATCGTCCTGATCACGGTCCTCTCCTTCGGGAAGTGGATCGCGCGGCCGTACCGGATCATGGCCCGCGAAGCGGGGGCCGCGGACCTCGCCGGCGCGCCGCAGGACCCGGAGGACCTGGTCGCGACCTTCCGCCGCGTCGTCGCCAAGATCCGCGAGCAGGACGAGGAGCTGCAGCTCCTGCACCGGGAGGCCCGGGCGGGCGGCTCGTCCCTGGTCCGGTTCACGCAGGGGGCGGCGCGGGGGATGGCCAGCGGGCTCATCGCCGTCGACCCGCAGGGCCGCTTCTCCGCCGCGAACCCGGCGGCCGGGCGGATCCTGGGCTGGTCCGCGCCGCCGGATCCCGGCGCGCCCCTGGGTGCGTGGGCCGGGGAGGAGACGCCGCTGGCGCGCCTGGTCCGCTCCGCGCTCGCCGGGGAGACCTCGAGGCCGCGCGAGGAGATCGAGCATCCCGCTCCCGGCGCGGAGGGGCGGCGGCTCCGCCTCGGGGTCACGATCTCCCCGTGCTCCGGGACGAGCCGGAGCCGGGCAGGAGCGCCGGGGAGGGAGCGCTCGACGGGGCGCTCTGCCTGGTCGCGGACCTCACCGAGGTGCGCGAGCTCGAGCAGCATGTCCGGCGCCGCGAGCAGCTCGCGGCCCTCGGCACCGTCTCCGCCGGGATCGCGCACGAGGTCCGCAACGGGCTCGCGACGATCCTCGGTTTCGCGCGGCTCGCGGAGCGGTCGGGAGCCGAGCCGGCGAAGGAGCACGCGCAGGCGATCGCGCGCGAGGTGCAGGCGCTCGGCGCGACGGTCGAGGACTTCCTGCGCTACGCGCGCCCCTCGAAGCTGATGCTCGGACCCGTTGCGCTGCTGCCGATGCTCGAGAAGGTGGTGGAGGAGGCGGGTCATGCCGGGCTCCTGGATCGGATGACTGTCAGGCTCGAGGGGGAGGGCGCCACGATCGCCGGCGACGAGCAGGCGCTGCGGCAGGCGTTCGGGAACCTCGTCCGCAACGCCGCCGAGTCGGCCGACAGGCGGGTCACCCTGACGATCACGGCGCGCCTCCAGGGCCCGAGGGGGGTCGTGACGCTGCGCGACGACGGGGACGGCATTCCCGCCGAGCATCTCGACCAGGTCTTCCTTCCGTTTTTCACGACGCGGGGGAAGGGGACCGGCATGGGCCTCGCGCTCGCCCAGAAGACGATCCTCGACCACGAGGGGACGATCGAAGTGGCCTGCCCCCCGGGAGGGGGAACCGAGGTCCGGATCGAGCTGCCGGCTGCGGGTTGACACCTTTTGTGCCAGGCCCAATGTTCCCCCTGCGGGGCCGTCCGGGCGGGGCCCGGCGGGGCCACGTTAAAGTATTGAGTCGCGGGCCCTTAGCAGAGCGGGCCCGGCCGGGGCAAGGGTGGCACGCCCCCTGCAATACCGGAGTCCAGATGGGAGGAGACGCCTTGCGGATGCGGAGGAAGTCCCGGCGCGCGCGCGATGGAGCCGAGGGAGGGGTCACCCTCACCGAGCTCGCTGGTGGTGGTCGCGATCATCGGGCTGTTCGTTCTCGTGACGATCCCCGCCATGGGGAACTACATCCGGGCGGCGCGCGTGCGGGCGTCGAACGACGGGATCGTCGCGGACCTGCGCGCCGTGCGCTACATCGCGATCACCAACCGGACGACGGCGACGCTGAACCTTCGATCAAGCCGCCCCCACCTGGTCCTACACCGACATCCACGGCGCGACCGTTACGCGGACTCTGGAGCCAGGGGTCACGCATGGCCGTCGCTGAAGTACTCCTACCTGTCCGGCTCTTCGTCCGACGACTCTGGCCGTGACGTTCAAGTCGGATGGTTCGCTCAGCACGCCCGCCGCTGAAATCAAGATCCAGGGGACCGCCGCGCAGGGGGTGACGCACACATGGACGATCTCCGTGAGCACGACAGGCCGCGTTTCCTCCGTCTTCACGAGGTCCTAGGAGCGAGCATGCCGATGAAAGCAGATCGATCCCGCGCCGCGGAAGGCGGATTCAGCCTGATCGAGGTGATCGTGGCCCTCGCGCTGCTCGCGGCCGTCCTGCTGACGATCTCCGGCCTCTTCATCCAGGGGGGGCAGTCGGTCAACACCGGCAGGGACCTGACGGAAGCGACCAGCCTCGCCACCAGCATCCTCGAGGAAATGGACAAGTGGGCCTTCACGCAGCTCTACACGAACTTCTGCGTGGCGGGCACGGCCACGACCATGACCGCCTTCAGGTCGGACGCGTTCTCCTGCGCCACCATGACGACGCTCGGGGCGGCCAGCCGGTGGCAGACCGAGATCAGCAAGCGGCTCCCGAACGGGTACGCGGAGGTCACGGCGACTCCCGCTGGGGGCCAGCGGCGTGACGTTCGCCACCGCGAAGGGGATCCGTGTCCAGGTCACCATCAAGTGGAGGCTCAAGGGTGATGGACCGGCAGGTTTCGCTCGAAACGGTGAGGTTCTGATGACGACGAACGGAAGGAAGCAGCACGGGATGACGCTCGTGGAAGTCATCGTCGCCGCGGCGATCGCGCTGGTCGGGTTCCTGGTCGCGCTGACGCTCTACCAGGCGGCGCGCCAGTCCTTCAAGAAGGGGGAGCAGGCGGCCAACCAGCAGCAGGAGGTCCGCGTCGCCTACGACCGGATGATGAAGGACCTGCGCCTCGCCGGCTACAACTGGAACGCCACGGGCGAGGACCGCCCCGGCGAGGAGCAGATCGAGGGGGCCTGGGCGGGCGCCATCACGGTGCGCGCGGACTACGACTTCGAGGATGCGGCCCTGTCCCAGGACCCGGAGAACCTGATCGCCGGCTCGACGGCGAAGGCCACGGTCGGCAACGACGAGATCGTGACCTACTGTCTCATGAAGCCCGACGGGAGCGGCGGGTCGAACCTCGTCTTCAACGCGGACGTCGATTCGAGCACGACGGCCAGCTCCACGCTCTACGGGACCGTCGCCGTGCGCGACGGCGTCACCGAGGCGGTGACGATCCCGGGCGTGGACCTGACGCAGACAAATCCCCCGTACAACCTTTACCGCGTCTACCGCAACAACGCAAAGTCGCCGACCTCCCCGGACACCATTATCAGGAAGGACCTCCTCGCGGAGAACGTGAAGTCGCTCACCTTCACCTACCTCGACTCGGCCGGGGCCACGATCACGCCGCCCGGGGGAACGGAAGCGGCCGCGGACAAGACGACCCGCGCGAGCATCAAGAAGATCAACGTGACGATCGTCGGGATGACCGGCCAGCCGGACCCGGCCTACACCGACCCGACCGATTCGAACACCCTGAGCCAGCACTACCGGAAGTTCAGCCTCACGAGCCAGGTCGACGCCCCGCAACATCGGGTTCAAGGGACGGGCCGACAGCGACATGACGCCGCCCTCCGTGCCGACCGGCCTGGCGGTCTGCCCGGGCCACTGCGGCGCGATGCTCGTGACCTGGAACGCGAACCCCTCCTCGGACGCGGTCACCCAGTACGACCTCAAGTACGGCACCAGCTCGACCAACCTGGCGAACGTGCTCAGCTCGTCGGGGACGAGCCTCTACGTCCAGGGGCTGACCCTGGGGACCCTCTACTACTTCGCCCTCCGGGCGGCCGACGCCAGCAACAACCACTCCGCCTACACGACCACGATCTCGGGCACCGTCAACGACGGGACCCCCGCTTCGAGCCCGATCACCGTCCCCTCGACGCCGGCCGGTTTCGTCGGGACGGGCCACGGCGGAACAGGGGGCCAGAACGGGCGGGTGGACCTGAGCTGGAGCGCGGTCGCGACGAACAGCGGGGCCCTCGCCTGCGACCCGAGCCTCTCCCACCATCCGCGACCTGGGCGGATACCGCCTGTACCGCGCCGAGAGCACTCCCTTCACGCCCGCGCTGTCGAACATCCTCGTCGAGGAGCCGGGCGGGCCGGACGCCACCGTCCCGAAGTTCCCCTCGGTCACCACGACGGCCTGGACGGACAGCACCGCGATCAACTGCCGGCCCTACTACTATCACCTGCGGGCGATCGACCTGAGCACCTGCAGCAACCTGTCGGCCGTCTGGGGAGCCCCCTACGGCGCGATGGCGACCAGCAACATGGCCCCCGCCGCGCCGACCGGCGTCGTCGCCCAGCGGACCGGCCCGACCACGGCCACCGTCACGATCAACGCGGTCAATCGCGATACCAGCGTGCCGGCGGTTCCCATCACGATCGACAAGTACAACATCTGGCGCTGCCAGATCTCCAAGAGCGCCGATCCCGAGACGGCGAGCTACACGCTCGTCACGACCTACACGCCTGCGCCGACCACGGGGACCTTCACCTGGACCGACGCGGCCGCGCCCGCGGACTACCCCAGCAAGGAGGTCTACTACAAGGTCTCCGCGCTCGACGACTGTCCGAACGAGAGCGCCCGCTCCGCCGCGAGCGGGGTGAACTGCCAGTTCAACGGCGCGATCGCGATCGCCCCGCAGTCCTCGCCTCCGCCCCTGCAGCTGGGGATCCCGGAGCAGATCACGGTCAGCGCGAGCGGCACCGACACGTTCGTGTCGGCTCGGCTGACGATCGTCAGGAGCGACGGGAGCACGGAGCCGGGCTTCCCCCAGACGCAGAACGTCACGGACAACGCGTGGAACTTCTCCTGGAACCCCAGCGCCGCCGGCATCTACACGGCGACCGCCACCGTGACGAACTCGGGAGGCTGCGTCGCGGTCGCCACGAACACCTGGTACGTCCTGATCCAGGCCTGCAGCGACTGCACCGTGATCGTCCCCTTCGATCCGGACCCCACGAGCGGCAGCACGAAGTACTACCGCCAGCCGAACCAGCTCAACAACATCTGCGCGTTCGACCTGACGATGACGAACGTCAAGCTCCGCGCCAGGTCCCTCGGGAGCGGCGTCAACAATCCGCTCCGCCTCAAGTCGGTCCAGTTCGTCGAGTCCGGGACCTTCTCGAGCGAGACGGTCCCGACGCCCGTCGTCAGCTACGCCGCGCCGGGCTCGGCGGTCTCGCCGACCTCGACGACCATCATCGACCTGACGGGACAGCCGGGCGGCGGCCTGCGCGTGCCGGCGTCTTCGGCATCGGCCAAGATCCGGTTCATCTTCTACGCGAGCAGCAGCGATACCGGCACGCAGATCTGGAAATCCACGAGGCCAGCGAGAAGTCGATCCTCGAGGGAGACTTCACGTTCGCCCAGACGGCGAGCCTCTGCTCGCCGGCGAACACCGGCTTCACGAAGCTGGAGATCACGCCGTAGGAGTGCCGCGGGGGGCAACAATGAGCCAGGAACCGGCAGCAAGAAGTCGACCGTCGGAACGGAGCTCGATGGCGCGCGCTGGGAGCGACGTCACCGGCAGGCCCATGCGGACCTCAGCGATGGACCGGCGAAAGCGCGATCGAGCGCCCGCGGAGAGCGGGGCTCCGCGCTCGTCATCGCGGTCCTCGTGATCGTGATCATGATGCTCCTCGGCCTCGCCTTCATGCTGGCCGGGGAGACCGAGAGCAAGATCGCCCGCAACCAGCGTGACGCCGCCCAGGCGGGTTTCCTCGCCGAGGGGGCTGTGCGGATGGTGAAGAAGTGGTTCGACGCGCCCGACCGGGGCGCGCGCCCACCTTGTTCCGACGGCCGCTGCAGGTGGACAGGTCCCTGCGGTGGGTCGATGACAACAACGACGGGACCTACGGCCTACCGTATGCGAGCGACCGCGGCCGCGCCTGGAACGTCCAGTACCGCCAGGGGACCGACGACCTGTTCGAGAAGCCGTACCGCGGCTCGCCGGCCAATGCCCTGCTCGGGACCGAGGACCATCCGGACCTCCGGATCTCCGAGAGCCGGCTCCTCGGCCGAGCAGGCGTTCCTGTCAGCCTCAACGCCGGCCTCTACCCGGACTTTCCCGTGACGAACCAGCGGGCGCGGGTTCGGCAGATCGACGTCTATGGCCCTCCGATCGTCACTGGTCGGGAGCCAGCGCGTCAGGTACGGCATCGCGACCGTCAAAGTGACGGCCGACGTCTACCAGTACGCGGCGAGCGCGGACGAGACACGGGTCGCCACGCGGATCGTCAAGGCGGTCCTGAACGAGGCGCCCTACACGCAACCCGGGCGGCGTCCTGCAGTCGTGCCGGGACATCTCAGCGACCGGCGAGTTCGGCGCCCACTGGGGCAACGTCACCGCCGTCAACGTGATGGACCTCAACCCCAACATGAACGTGAAGCTGGACAGCAGCGTTCCCTTCTACAACCGCCAGCGGATCATCACGCGGGACATGAACCTCGACGGCACCCTGCCAGGTCGCCGTCGGGCGGCGTGCCGACACCGCGGACGATCAGGACGGCAACGGGTCGCTCGACTTCGATCAGTGGATCGCCTCGACGAACGTCGAAGACCCGTGGCTGCAAGTTCCTGTCGGAGGGGGAGGTCCTGACCAACGGCAAGGCGATCTCCCCGGGCTGCTCGGGCCCGGACTGCCAGCCGGCCCCATGGTTCCGGCCGGGGCCCCCCGCCGCCATGCCCTACACGCGACCCTGCCGGCGGGCGACGACCACAGCAACATCTTCAAGAACGTGACCATGGGACTCTGCCCCGAGTACCCCTACCAGTTCTGGAAGGATGTCGCGCTCTCCGGCTCGGAAAACGTCTACTACTACCAGTCGGACGGCGGCACCCGGGGACCTACAAGCTGTTCGGCCAGGGCCCCTCCGTGACTTCGAGCAGGCGGTCGACGGGAAGAACGGCATCTTCTTCTTCGACACGGCCACGAACACCGAGCCGGTGGACGCGGGCTCGGACGGGACCTTCGACAACCTGTCGGCGCCGGTCAGCCTGAGCGGGCAGGGGGTCTACGTCGGAGGGCTTCGTCTATCTCAACGCCGACCTCGCCACGAGCGGGAGCGGGAACGTCACGAGTCCACAAGACGCTGATCCCGCCGGGCGAGCCGTACTACGACGCGAACGGAAACAACAAGTACGACCCGGACGAGTACTTCGTGGACCTCGACTATCCCGGCGAATGCAGAGCGGCACCTACAGGCAGAACGGGATGCACCGCAACGTCGACGGCGGGGTCCAGCGCCAGGATCCCTCGACAGACGGTTCCGTGGCCTGGACGAACCAGCAGATCAACATCTACGGCGTCTTCTACACGAACGGCGCTTTCGACGCCCAGGGGAACTGGGTCTTCTTCGGCAGATGTCATCACCCACGCAGGGATGAAGGCCCAGGGAGGGGCCGGGACGCCCCAGTTCTACTTCGACGAGCGGCTGATCAAGGACCAGTGGCCCCCGATCGACCTGGGGATCCCCCGCACCGTGATCACCTCCTGGCAGACCGAGATGTAGCGTGCCCCGGGGGAAGCCTGGCCGGCCGCAACCTGTCGGGCGGTCCCCCAGCCGGGATCCAAGCGGTCCGACCTGGAGCCCGGGCCGCACGGACCCCCTCCCCTTGAAGGCCCGGGTCCCTCATCCGGGGCCCGAACATCCCGTCGGCCCCGGCCCCCTCCTCAGTCGCAAGCCCTGCCCCCTGGTCCCCGTAGCCCGACCCCTCCACGACCCCCCCTTTCCTGATCCGCCACGCGACTGGCCGCTCCCGTCAGCCCGTTGCCGTTCCGCATCCGGACCATATTAGATATGTGGCCCGGAATCTATGTGCATATGTGTAATCGGGCAATTACGGCATAGGTATGGACACGCCTTCCTTCGTTCGGTTGCTTCCCGCTGGCGAGGACCCGGGCGCGCCCGTGATGCGGGGAAGACGATGAAGAACATCCTTCGAACGAATTCGGCCCGGCAGGACCGGCGCCGCAGGAGTCAGGGTCCGCGCTCGTCCTCGCGCTCCTCGTCATGGTGATCATGACGCTCCTCGGGCTCGCCTTCATGCTGCTCGGGGAGACCGAGGCGAAGATCTCCCGGAACAGCCGGGACTCGTCCCAGGCGCTGTTCATCGCCGAGGGGGGACGCGCCTGGTGCGCAAGTGGTTCGAGGCGCCGAGCGGCACCTACGCCTACCTCGTGCCGACGACCGCCCAGGTGGACCGACGCTCGCGGTACGTGGACCCGGACGGGGATGGGACCTACGTCGCCTACTCGTCGGCCGCTTCCCCCTGGAACGTGACCTACAAGCAGGGGACAGACGACCTGTTCGAGAAGCCGTACAAGGGGGCCCCCAAGGACCTGCTCGTGGGGACCGAGGATCACCCGGACATCCGGATCTCCGAGAGCGGCTCCACGGGCGAGCGCGCCTTCCTGACGACCCTGAACAACACCCTCTACACGGTCTTCCCCGCCACCAACCAGCGGGGCCGGATCACCCAGATCGACGTCTACTCGCCCCCGATGCTCAAGATCGGTTCGACCGTTCGCGAGGGGCGGGATCGTCACGATCAAGGTGACCGCCGGGATCTTCGAGCAGGCGGGGACCACGGGGGAGAAACGGGTCGCGCAGCGCGTCGTGAAGGCGGTCCTGAGCGAGCTGCCGTACGCGGCGAACGGCGCGATCCAGTCGTGCGCCGGGATCGCGGCAAACGGCGAGTTCCAGGGGCACTGGGGTCGGGTGACCTCCGTCGGGACTCTCGACCTCGCGTCGAACCTCGACGGAAAGGTCAACAGCAGCGTTCCCTGGTACAGCCGCACCCGGATCATCGCGCGGGACATGAACCTGGACGGGACCCTGCAGTACGGCGCCGCGGGCGTCGGCACGCCGGACGACCAGGACGGCAACGGCACGCTCGATTTCGACCAGTGGGCGAACTCGGGGGACGTCGAGGATCCGTGGCTGAAGTTCTGGTCCGAGGGGGACATCACCTCTGGCGGTAAGGCCCTCAGCCCCGGCTGCGCGACCTCCGAATGCCAGCCGATGCCGTTCTACCAGTCGCCGAGCACGTTCGGGACGGGACCGACCGACCACAGCAACTTCTTCAAGAACGTCGCGGTCGGCCTCTGCCCCGATTACGACTACGCGCTCTGGAAGGAAGTGGCCCAGTCCGGCGCGCCCAACACCTTCTACTACCGCTCCGACGGAGCGGGCACGGGGACCTGGAAGCTCAACGGCTCGGGGACCTCGGTCGACTTCGTGACCGCGACGAACGGCCACAGCGGCCTCTTCTTCTTCGACACCGCGGACAACCTTCCGCCGCGGGACGCCGACTCGAACGGCGTTTTCGACAACCTTGCGGACACGGTCAGCATCAACGGCGGCGGCTGGCAGGCGGCCGGCTTCATCTACCTCAACGCGGGCTTCGGGACGACCGGGACAGGCAACACCACGACCCAGCGGCAGCTGGTGGCGCCGGCGGAGCCGTACATCGACAGCAACGGCAACGGCATGTACGACGACACCGAGTTCTTCCTCGACCTGACCTACCCGGGCAGCAGCACGGGGACCTACGCCGTGAACGGGATGCGACGGGTCGCGGACGGGTACACCCGCCAGGATCCGCCGCTGGACACTTCGGGCACAGCGGGGAAGTGGAACGCCAACGTCAACATGTACGGCCTGTTCTACGCCACGGGGATCGTGCAGGCGCAGGGGAACTACATCTACTTCGGCAGCATGATCTCCAAGTCGGGGGCCGCCGCGCCCGGCTTCTCCGGGACGCCCGACTACTTCTACGACGAGCGGATGGAGCGGGGCCTGTGGCCCCCGAGCGACATGGGGCTCCCGCGGACGATGATCACGGCCTGGCAGACCGAGTAGGCGAGCGGATCGCCCCCTGCGGGGGCATGGACAGTGGGCGGAGGCGCGCCGCGCCCGGAGGGCGCAGGGCCGGCGGGGACCGGGAGCGGGCCGGGAGCGGACCGGGGCTGAACCGAAGTCAGGCCGGCAAGGGCCGGCGCCACGGCAAGGCCGGCTCTTGCATCGGCGCCGCGCAGGGGAGAACATGACGCCATGGATCCCAACGCTCACGATGAAACGATTCCTTTTCCTCGCGAGCTCCGTCGCGGCCGTCGGCCTCCTTCTCATGATCTGGCGGCGGTCCCGGGTCAGGCCGGCGGTCGCCGCGCAGGAGACGGGCGCCGCGCAGGGCGAGACGGACGGAACGGCCGCCGAGGGGAAGGGGGCCGCGGCGCCGGCCTCAACTCGCAGGGCGCCCCCGCCGGGAAACCCCAGGCTGCGCCCGCGACGCCGAAGAAGAAGCCCCCGGCCACCGGCCAACCCAAGTCCCCCGCCACCGCTCCCGAGAAGCCGCTGGTCTTTACGAACGAGGACCTCGCGAAGTACGCGCGGCCCGAGGACCGGCAGGGCGATACGGCGGTGGCCGAGAAGGCGCAGAAGGACCAGGCGGCGTTCGAGGCCGACGCGCTGAAGAAGGCCCAGCAGGCCCCCGCCACGGAGGCCTACCGCGCGAAGCTGCGGCGCGACGCCGAGGAGCGCGTCAAGGCGGCCGAGGCTCGCGTCGAGCAGCTGAAGCGGCTCGCCCTCGCGGAGAAGAACCCGTTCGTGGCCGCCCCGAAGCTCGACGAGGACCAGCAGAAGGAGCGCGACGGCCTCTCCGCCGCCGAGCGCCTGAAGAAGACCCAGGACGAGCTCGCGGCCGCCGCAGCAGGAGCTCGAAGCCGCGCGCGCGAACCTGCAGGAGGTCCAGCGGCAGCTTTCGCAGGCCAGGTGATGCCGGCCGTCCTGATCGTCGAGGACCACGACTCGCTCCGGGAGATGCTCCGCAAGACGCTCGAGGCGGCGGGGCACGAGGTGGAGGAGGCGGCCGACGCCGCGCGCGCGATCTCCCTCGTCCGCTCGAAGCGGTACCTGCTCGTCCTCACCGACCTGCGCCTCCCCCGCGGGGACGGCCACGGCGTCCTGCAGGCGGCGCGCGAGGCTGACCCCGAGCTGCCGGTCATCGTCATGACCGCCTACGGGACGGTCGAGGACGCGGTCGCGGCGATGAAGGCGGGGGCGCTCGATTTCCTCGGCAAGCCGGTTGACCCCGACCACCTGCTCCTCGTGGTGGAGCGCGCGCTCGATCGGAGCCGGCTCAGGCGCGAGAACCTGATCCTGCGGAGCGAGTTCGCGGAGAGGCTCGGTTTCCCGAGGATCATCGGCGAATCGGCCGCCCTGCAGGAGGTGAGCCGGCAGATCCAGCGGGTGGCCCCGACGGGGGCGACGGTGCTGCTGCAGGGAGAGAGCGGCACGGGGAAGGAGCTGTTCGCCCGGGCGATCCACCACCTGTCCGATCGCCGCGAAGGACCCTTCGTCGCCATCAACTGCGCCGCCATCCCCGACACCCTCCTCGAGAACGAGCTGTTCGGGCACGAGAAGGGGGCCTACACGGGCGCGAACGCCGCGAGGATCGGGCGGGTCGAGCTGGCCGGGGGCGGGACGCTGTTCCTGGACGAGATCGGCGACATCTCCCCGGCGGTGCAATCGAAGCTCCTGAGGGTCCTGCAGGAGCGGACGTTCGAGCGGGTCGGCGGGAACCGGACGATCGAGGTGGACCTGCGCGTCGTCGCGGCCACGAACCAGGACCTGCGCCAGAGCGTGGCGGAAAAGCGGTTCCGCGAGGACCTCTTCTTCCGCCTGTCCGTGGTGCCGATCCTGATCCCCCCCCTGCGGGACCGCCGCGAGGACATCCCGCTCCTCGTGGAGGCCTTCGTGCAGCGGTTCCGCCGCGAGCTGGCGCGGCCCGGCCTCGGCCTGTCGGAGGGCGCCCTCGCGGCCCTGGCGGCCTACCCCTGGCCGGGGAACGTGCGCGAGCTGGAGAACTGCATCGAGCGCGCGGCGATCGTGGCCGACGCCGACCTGATCCAGCCCTCCGACCTGCTCCTGCCCGGCGCGACAGCCGCTCCGGGCTCCTGAACGGCCTGCCGCGGGGTCGATCCCGCCCGCAGCCCCGGCAGGAAGCCGTGGAGGTCGGGTCAGGCCGGAAATCCTGACCGCGGGCTGCCGCCGAGGCCGGGTTCGCCGGAAGCCCTGGCGGGGGCAGCCGTCGGGGCCCGAGCCCGCGGTCCCCCCTCCCTCAGGACACCCGGGCGCGGCAAGGTTTCGGCCCGGTCCTCTGCTAGAATACGCGCTCCCCTCACGAACGGAGGCTCGATGTCTGTCCGCAATGTCCTGATCCTCGGCGCCGCAGGGCGCGATTTCCACAACTTCAACGTCGTCTACCGCGACGACCCCGGCCGCCGGGTCGTCGCGTTCACGGCCACGCAGATCCCGAACATCGCCGGGCGGCGGTACCCCGCCGAGCTGGCGGGGGCCCAGTACCCCTCCAGGGATCCCGATCCACCCCGAAAGCGAGATGGAGACCCTGATCCGCGACCACAAGGTGGACGAGGTGGTCTTCTCCTACAGCGACGTCCCGCACCAGTACGTGATGGGGCTCGGCTCGCGGGCGGTCGCCAGCGGGGCCGACTTCGTCCTGCTGGGGGTGGAGAGAACGATGCTGAAGGCGACCGTTCCCGTCGTCAGCGTCTGCGCGGTCAGGACGGGGGCCGGGAAGAGCCAGACCACCCGCAAGGTCTGCCGCGTCCTGCTCGACCGCGGCCTGCGGGTCGTCGCGGTCCGCCACCCGATGCCGTACGGGAACCTCGTCGAGCAGCGGGCGCAGCGGTTCGCGACGCTCGCCGACCTCGACCTGCACCGCTGCACGATCGAGGAGCGGGAGGAGTACGAGCCGCACATCCAGGCCGGGACGATCTGCTACGCGGGCGTGGACTACGCGGAGATCCTCCGCCAGGCGCAGGCCGAGGCCGACGTGATCGTCTGGGACGGCGGGAACAACGACGTGCCGTTCTACCGCTCGGACCTCGAGATCGTCGTCGCCGACCCGCACCGCCCCGGGCAGGAGCTGTCGTACTTCCCCGGCGAGGTCAACTTCCGCCGCGCGCAGGTGATCCTGATCAACAAGGTCTCGACCGCCGACCCGGCCGGCGTGGCCACCGTCCGCGCCAACGCGAAGGCGGTGAACCCCTCGGCGATCGTGATCGAGGCCGACTCGCCGTTCCTCGTCGACAACCCCGCGGCCCTGAAGGGGAAGAGGGTGCTGGCGATCGAGGACGGGCCGACGCTGACCCACGGCGACATGACCTACGGCGCGGCGACCCTGGCGGCGAAGGAGGCCGGAGCGGCCGAGCTGGTCGATCCCCGCCAGTGGGCGGTCGGCACGATCGCGGCGACGTTCAAGGCCTACCCCCGGATCGGCAAGCTCCTGCCGGCGATCGGCTACAGCGATCAGCAGGTGGCCGACCTCGCCGAGACGATCCGACGGGTCCCGTGCGATGTCCTCGCGATCGGCACGCCGATCGACCTGCGCCGGGTGGTCTCCTTCGACAAGCCGGCCGTGCGCGTCCAGTACGAGCTGGCCGAGCGCGGCAAGCCCGACCTCGCGGAAGTTCTCGCCAGGATCAAGACGAAATCGGGGAAATAGTTTCCCCGATCAAGACGAGGGACAGACACGTGCATAACAACGACCTGATCTCGCTGCGCGACGTTTCGAGCAATACGATCGAGGAGATCCTCGACCTCGCCGGGACGCTCAAGGGGAACCCCGAGCATTACTCGGACGCCCTCGCGGGGAAGACCCTCGCCATGATCTTCGAGAAGCCCTCGCTGCGGACCCGCGTGACGTTCGAAGCGGGCATGACGCAGCTCGGAGGGCACGCGATCTACCTCGCCCCGTCGGACGCGCAGCTCGGCAAGCGCGAATCGGTTCCCGACGTCGCCCGCAACCTCGAGCGCTGGGTGGACGGGATCATGGCGCGGACCTTCGCCCACAAGACCGTCGTGGACCTTGCGCAGTACGCCGGGGTCCCGGTCATCAACGGGCTCTCCGACTACACGCACCCCTGCCAGGGGCTGGCCGACTACCTGACGCTGAAGGAGATCAAGGGAGACCTGAAGGGCCGGACGCTCGCCTACATCGGCGACGGCAACAACGTGTGCAACTCCCTGATCTTCGGCGGGGTGAAGCTGGGCGTCCACGTGCGGGTCGGCACCCCCCCGGGGTACGAGCCGAACGAGGAAGTGGTCCGGATCGCCCGCGAGGAGTGCCGGACGACGGGGGGCTCCGTGACGGTGACGAACGACCCCCGCGAAGCGGTCAAGGGGGCGGACGCCGTCTACACCGACGTCTGGGCCAGCATGGGGCAGGAAGAGGAAACGGCGAAGCGGAAGGAAATCTTCAAGGCCTACCAGGTGAACGCGGCCCTGATGGCGGCGGCGGGGGAGGACGCGATCTTCCTGCACTGCCTGCCGGCCCACCGGGGGGAAGAGGTCACCGACGAGGTGGCCGACTCCCCGGCCTCGGTCATATTCCAGCAGGCGGAAAATCGCCTCCATGCCCAGAAGGCCGTCATGGTCCTCCTGATGGGTTAGGTGGCTCGGGATTCTTGACTTTAGGGAAGTGCTGTAGTAAAAACTTCGCTTTGCGTCCAGAGCTTGGGTCTGGTTCCCTGCGCGGGCCGGCCGGGCGCGGGCGAAGGCCCGGACCCGAAACGGCAGGCCGGGAGTTCTGCGGATCGAGAGGCCCGGGCAACGGGCATCCGCACAGGAACGGTAGCTGGAGAGCATGAGAACGTACGTACCACGCGGTTCCGAGATCAAGAGAGAGTGGTGGCTCGTGGACGCCGAGGGGAAGACCCTGGGCCGTCTCGCCACGATCATCGCAACGCGCCTGACCGGCAAGCACAAGCCGACCTACACCCCCAACATGGACACCGGCGACCACGTCGTCGTGGTCAACGCGGGGAAGGTCGTCGTCACGGGCGACAAGGTGCAGGCGAAGCTGTACCGCCGGCACACCGGGTTCCCGGGCGGCCTGAAGGAGACGACGCTGGCCGAGCAGATCGCGAAGCACCCCGAGCGCGTCATCGAGGACGCGGTCTGGGGGATGCTTCCGAAGGGTCCGCTGGGCCGGGCGATGTACCGCAAGCTGAAGGTCTACGCGGGCAAGGAGCACCCGCACGCAGCGCAGAAGCCGCGCACGCTCGGCGCCGGCGCTGCCGGGAGCCGCGCCTGATCATGCGTCCCGATGGCAGGAGCTTTCCCCGCCGTTCGACTGTCCGCTGGATCACCACCAGGTAAGATCGGGAGGAGTTAGTTGCCTACGAACACGTCCGCGACCGCAAAGAAGAGCCACTCGATCATCGAGTACTACGGCACCGGCCGCCGCAAGAGGGCGGTGGCGCGGGTCTACCTGCGCGAAGGGGCCGGCACCGTCACGGTCAACCGCAAGACGATCGAGGCCTACTTCCCGAACGACATGCTCAAGCTGATCGTCCGGCAGCCCCTGGTGCTCACGGAAACGGTGGAGAAGTTCAACGTCCTCGTGAACGTGCAGGGCGGCGGCGCCGCCGGCCAGGCCGGCGCGATCCGCCTCGGGGTCGCCCGGGCGCTGCTCGACTACAATCCCGAGTTCCGCAAGCGTTTGAAGGTTGAAGGACTGCTGACCCGCGATCCCCGGGCAGAAGGAACGCAAGAAGTACGGCCAGCCCGGCGCGCGCAAGCGGTTCCAGTACTCGAAGCGCTAGTCACCAGGAGGAGGAACGCTTTTGGTCGCTGTCTCCATGAAGGATCTTCTCGAAGCCGGGGTCCACTTCGGTCATCAGACGAAGCGCTGGAACCCGAAAATGAAGCCATACATCTTCGGGCAGCGGAACGGGATCTACATCCTCGATCTGCAGAAGACGCTGCGGAAGTTCCGCGAGGCGATCCAGTTCGTCGCCGACGCGGCGGCCCAGGGCCGGACCGTCCTGTTCGTCGGGACGAAGCGCCAGGCCCAGCAGGTCGTCGAGGAGGAGGCCGGGCGCTGCGGGATGCACTACGTCAACGCGCGCTGGCTCGGCGGGACCCTCACGAACTTCAAGACCGTGAAGCGCAGCATCGACCGGCTTCGCGAGCTGGACACGCTCCAGACCGACGAGAAATTCCAGCACCTCTCCAAGAAGGAGAAGTCCCGCCTCGAGAAGGAGCGGGCCCGCCTGGCGAAGGTCCTGACCGGGATCAAGCGCCTCGAGCGCGTCCCGGACATCCTCTTCGTGATCGATCCCAAGAAGGAGCACATCGCGGTCACCGAGGCGGCGAAGCTCGGCATCCCGATCGTCGCCGTGGTGGACACCAACTGCGATCCGGATCCGATCGACTACCCGATTCCCGGCAACGACGACGCGATCCGCTCCATCAAGCTGTTCTCCGGCTGCATCTCCGACGCCGTCCTGAGCGGCGCGAGCCTGTTCCAGACGATCCAGGCGGAGGTCCAGCAGGAGCGCGAGGCCGAGGCCCAGAGGGTCCAGAAGGCCGCCAAGGTCGCCGACCAGGTCCGCGAGCGGCGGGCGAGGGCCGCGGCCGTGACGCGCGCGCGCGCGGCGGCGATGGGCCCGCGGTCGGGCCGTCCTGCCGGGGGCGAGGGCGAGGATCCGTCCGCAACGAACTAGTCCGGCGATCGCTCCGGCGGTCGTTTCCCTGACGGAGAGGCAATCATGGAGATCAGTGCGGCGCAGGTGAAGGATCTGCGCGAGAGAACCGGCGCGGGAATGATGGAGTGCAAGACCGCGCTCGACCGAGGCGAAGGGCGACATGGACGAGGCGGTCAAGATCCTTCGCAAGAAGGGGCTGGCCGCGGCCGCCAAGAAGTCCGGGCGGATCGCCGCCGAGGGCGTCGTCGGCTCCTACATCCACGCCGGCGGCAAGATCGGGGTCCTCGTCGAGGTCAACTGCGAGACCGACTTCGTCGCCCGCACGCCCGATTTCCAGAACCTCGTGAAGGACATCGCGATGCACATCGCGGCGTCGAGCCCCCGGTTCGTCGGCCGCGAGGAGGTCACGCCCGAGGTCCTGGAGCAGGAGCGGGAGATCCACCGCGCCCGCGCCGCGGCCTCCGGCAAGCCCGAGGCCGTGGTCGAGAAGATGGTCGCCGGGCAGATGGAGAAGTTCTACGAGGAGTTCTGCCTGCTGGAGCAGCCGTTCGTGAAGGACACCAACCTCACCGTCGGCGCCCTGCTCACCGAGAAGGTCGCGAAGCTGGGCGAGAACATGAGGATCCGCCGCTTTGTCCGGTTCGCTCTCGGGGAGGGGATCGACAAGGCGTCCTAGGGCCCGCGGTTCGCCGCGCGCCCCGAAAGTGAGGCCCGTTTGACCCCGCAGTCCTCCCAGGCGCCGGCCTACCGGCGCATCCTCCTCAAGCTCTCGGGCGAGGCCCTCATGGGGTCTCAATCCTTCGGCATCGACGGGAAGATCGTCGAGGCGATCGCCGCCGAGATCGCGGACGTCCACTCGCTGGGCGTCGAGATCGCGATCGTCATCGGCGGGGGGAACATCTTCCGCGGCCTGACGGCCAGCGGGAAGGGGATGGACCGCGTCACGGGCGACCACATGGGGATGCTCGCGACGATCATCAACAGCCTGGCCCTGCAGGACGCCCTGGAGAAGATCGGCGTGGTCACCCGGGTCCTGTCGGCCATCGAGATCCGCGCCGTGTCCGAGCCGTTCATCCGCCGGCGGGCCATGCGGCACCTCGAGAAGGGGCGCATCGTCATCTTCGCGGGGGGCACCGGGAACCCGTACTTCACGACCGACAGCGCCGCGGCCCTGCGGGCGATGGAGATGAAGGCGGAGCTCCTCCTCAAGGCGACGCGCGTGGACGGGGTCTACACCGCCGACCCGGAGAAGGACCCCTCGGCGGTCCTGCTCCCCGAGATCACCTACCTCTCGGCCCTCGAGATGGGGCTGAAGGTCATGGACGCGACGGCGATCTCCCTCTGCATGGACAATCACCTGCCGATCGTCGTCTTCAACATGCGGCGGGACGGGCAACATCAAGCGGATCGTCATGGGCGAGAACGTGGGCTCCTGGGTCCGCCAGAGCGCACAGGGAGCAAAGCGATGATCAAGGAAGTCGAAGCCAGCTGCGAAAAGAGAATGAAGTCGAGCCTCGATGCGTTCCGGCACGAGCTGTCGTCGATCCGGACGGGACGGGCCTCCATCTCGCTGCTCGACGGCATCGTGATCGACTACTACGGGACGCCGACGCCGCTCAACCAGGTGGCGAAGCTCGCCGTCCCCGAGCCGACCATGATCACCGTGCAGCCGTTCGACCCCGCGGTGTCGGGCGCGATCGAGAAGGCGATCCAGAAGGCGGACCTCGGGCTGAACCCGGCCAACGACGGGAAGCTCATCCGCGTCCCGATCCCGCCCCTGACCGAGGAGCGCCGCAAGCAGCTCGCGAAGAAGGCGGGGCAGATGGCCGAGGCCGCGCGAACGGCCGTCCGCCAGATCCGCCGCGACGCCAACGAGGAGATCAAGAAGCTCGAGAAGGACCACCAGGTCTCCAAGGACGACGAGAAGCGCGGGCTCGAAGAGGTCCAGAAGCTGACCGACAGGTACGTCGGCCTCGTGGACGAGCAGCTCAAGGTGAAGGAAAAGGACATCCTCGAGCTGTAGTCCGCGCCGCACCTGCGCACGCGGCAGGCCCCACGGCGGCCTGCGAACCGAGAGGACGTTGGAGATGAGCGCGGGGCCGAGAGTCATTTCAATCGTGGTCGCTGCCGGTTCGGGGACCCGCCTGCCCGGGCCGGTCCCGAAGGGGCTCCGCCCGCTCGGAGGCGTGCCGATGTACCTGCGCTCGCTCGCCGCGTTCGACGCCGCGGACCACGTGATCGGCCACGTCCTGGTCGTCCCCGGCGGACAGGATCGAGGAGGTGCGCGCTCTGCTGCCGGGAAAGCTCGGCAAGAGCGTCGCGGTCGTCGCGGGCGGCGCGCGCCGGCAGGACTCCGTCCTCGCCGGCCTCGAGGCCGCCGAGCGGAGCGGCGTCGGGACCGGCCTCCTCTGGGACGGCGCGAGCGATCCCGCGCGGACGGCTCGCCGCCGTGCACGACTCGGCGCGCCCGTTCCTCGATGTCCCGCTCATCGAGCGGATCGCCGCCGCGGCGCACGCGGGCGGGGCGGCGGTGCCGGTCGTCCCCGTGACGGACACCGTCCGCGAGCTCGGCGGACCGGAGGGGCGCTCGCGGCTCCTCGACCGCGCCCGGCTGCGCCTCGCCCAGACTCCGCAGATCGCCCGGGCCGACTGGCTGCTCGACGCCTATCGAAAGGCGAACGGATCGGGAGCGGAAGTGACCGACGAAGGAGCGGCGCTCGAGCAGGCCGGCTACCCGTTCGCCTTCGTGGACGGCTCGCCCTCGAACCGGAAGATCACGACGCCCGAGGATTTCGCCGAGGCGGAGCTGCGGCTGGGCGGGGGGGCGCCCCTCCTCCGTCCGGATCGGGTACGGCGAGGACCGCCACCCCCGCGCCGCGGAGCGCCCGTTCATCCTGGCGGGGGTCACGCTGGACGGGCGGGACGGCCCGAAGGGGCACTCCGACGGCGACCCGCTCTGCCACGCCCTGGTCGACGCCCTGCTCGGCGCCGCCGGGGAAGGGAACATCGGGGACCATCTTCCCCGACACCGATCCCCGCTGGGCGGGAGCCCCGGGGCTCGACCTCCTCGCGCGCGCGGCGCGCCGGCTCGCCGGACGCGGGCTGGCGCGCGGTCAACGTCGACTGCGTCGTCATCGCCGACAGCCCCGCGTCTCGCGCCCCATCGTCCCGGAGACTCCGCGCCCGCCTCGCGGCCGCTCTCGGCGTCGATCCCTCCTGCGTCAGCGTGAAGGGAAAGCGGGCCGAGGGGCTCGGCTTCGAGGGGTCGGGGGCCGGCGTCTCGTGCCGGGCCGTCGCCCTCATCGCCCGGACGGCGGGCCGGTGAGCGTCCGCGTCCGTTTCGCCCCGTCGCCGACGGGGCACCTCCACGTGGGGAACGCGAGGACCGCGCTCTTCAACTGGCTCTTCGCCCGCCATTCCGGCGGGAGCTTCGTCCTGAGGATCGAGGACACCGACCTGGAGCGCCAGCAGGGGGGCGCGGAGGAGGCGATCTTCGAGGACCTCGCCTGGATGGGCCTCGACTGGGACGAGGGGCCCGTTCCCGTGCGAGTGGGCTGCTCGCGTCTCTCGCGGATCGCGCGGCAGGGCGGGGAGCGGGGGAACCCGGACAGCCGACCCTTCCGGGTGTGCCGGCACGACCGCGCCGGGTGCGGCCGCGGCGGGCAGCAGCGCGCAGGGGGACGCGCAGGACTCGCGCGGGGAGCGCGCAGGACCGCAGTGCGCCGGGGAAGCGCGGACGCAGGCGCCGACCACGGCCGGTGTCGGCTCCCGCGGCCCGTACCGGCAGTCCGAGCGGGGCCACATCTACGAGGAGGCGTACGCGCGTCTCCGGGCGAGGGACTCGTCTATCCCTGCTTCTGCGCGAGCGAGACGCTGGAGGCGGACCGCCAGGCGGCCCTCGCGTCCGGGCGCACCCCCGGCTACCCGGGCCGCTGCGCGGCGCTTCCCGAATCGGAGGTGTCCCGCCGGCTGGCCGCAGGGGAGGGGCACGCGCTCAGGTTCCGGGTCGGGCACTACGGCGTCGTCCACGATCTTCTCCGGGGCGAGGTCGATTTCCGAAGCCGCCCGGTCTTCGACCCGGTCATCCGCCGCCGGGACGGGAGGCCGACCTACAACTTCGCCGTCGTCGTGGACGATGCGGCGATGGAGATCACCCACGTCCTGCGGGGCGAGGACCACCTGACCAACACGGCGCTGCCAGCTCCGGCTCTACGAGGAGCTCGGCCTGCGCCCGCCGCTGTTCGGGCACCTGTCGCTGATCCTCGGGCCCGACGGCTCGCCCCTCTCCAAGCGGCACGGCGCCACGTCGGTCGGGGAGATGCGCGATCGGGGCTACCCCGCCGAGGGGCTCGTGAACAGCCTGGCCCTGCTCGGCTGGACCCCGCCGGGGGACCGGGTCCTCCTCGAGACGCGCGAGATGATCGAGCTGTTCGATCTGGCGCAGGTGAACGCGACGCCGGCGATCTTCGACGTCGCGAAGCTCGACTGGATCTCGGGCCAGAAGATCCGCGCGATGGACGAGGAAAGGCGCGGGCTCGAGATCGGGAGGGCGCTGCGCGCGGCCGGGCTCCTGGCGAAGCCGGAGGGCGAGGTCCGGGGCTGGCTCGCGCGCCTTGGAGCGCTGCTCGCGACCGGGATCAACCGGTTCGAGGAGGCGCCCGCCGCCGCCCGGTTCATGCTGGAGTTCGATCCCGCCCGCGCGGTGGCCGCCGGGGCGCTCGAGGGGGAGAGCTCCCGCCGCGTCCTCGAGGCGTTCGCGGGGCTTCTCGAAGCGTCGGGCGGCGTCGGCGGAGGGATCGGTCCCGGCGCTGATCGAGAAGGCGAAGGCGGCGACGGGGCTCAAGGGACGGGCGCTCCTGCATCCCCTTCGCGCCGCCGTGACCGGAGAGGAGTCGGGCCCGGAGCTCGCCCGCATCCTCCCCCTGATCGAGGAGGCGGCCCGCCTCCAGGTGCGCCCCGGCCTCGCGGGCCCCCTCGAGCGGATGCGCTCCGTCCTGGAGCACGCGTGAAGCCGCGCCGTCCCACGGCAGGGGCCCCCTCCGCCCGGAAGGAGAGCCCCCGGCGGCGCCCAGGGCACGGCCCGGGCGCAGCGGCGACCAGCGGGATCGGAGCGGTCGTCCCGACGGGGGAGAGCGGAGGGACAGTGGCGCCGCCCGGTGACGGGCCCCGCGGAGGGAGTCCGGCCAGGGGGCCGGAAAGGGTCCGCCGGCCGACCTGCTCGTCGGCTGGCACCCGGTCCACGAGGCGCTCCTGGCCCGGCCCCGGCAGGTCGGGAAGATCCTGGTCTCCATCGGCCGGCACGACGGCCGGGTCGCCGAGCTCTGCCGGCTGGCGAAGGAATCGGGGATCCCGGTCCACCGGGTCCCGCCCGAGGCGCTCCAGAGGCTCGTGCCCCGCGGCGTGCCGCACCAGGGGATCGCCGCCGAGGTCTCCCCCCAGGCGTATCACGAGCCGGAGGAGCTCCTGGATGGGGTGCAGGAGCGGACGATTTTCGTGGTCCTGGACGAGATCCAGGACCCCCGGAACGTGGGGGCGATCGCCAGGACGGCGGCGGCGGTCCGGGCGGACGGCCTCTTCCTGCCGATCCACCGGTCGGCGGCCCTGACCGCCGTCTCGGCGCGGGCGGCCGCAGGGGGACTGGAATCGGTCCCCGTGGCCAGGGTCACGAACCTGTCAAGGCTTCTCCGGGAGATGGGGGAGAGGGGGCTTTTCCGGGTCGGGCTCGATCCCCGGGCCAACGACCTCTATACGGCGATCCCCGGGGACAGGCCGCTCGCCCTGGTCCTCGGAGGGGAGGAAAAGGGGCTCCGGCCGGGGGTCCGGGGGGAGTGCGACCTGCTGGTCCGGATCCCGATTCCGGGGCCCGTCGGGTCCCTGAACGTGTCGGTGGCGGCCGGGATCGCCCTGTACGAGGTGATGCGGGCCAGGAGCGGGAAAGACCACAGCTATTGATCTGAGAAAAAAGCGGTGCTAGAATCTGCATTTTGCGAAGCTGGCGTAGCTCAGCCGGTAGAGCAGCTGATTTGTAATCAGCGGGTCGGGGGTTCAAATCCCTTCGCCAGCTCCACCGGCTCTGCTATGACAGGACCGGCCTCTTCGCGTGGGAGATCGACGACGGTGATGGCTGGTTCATGTCCGGCAGAGCAGGGACAGGTGCCCGAGTGGTTAAAGGGAGCAGACTGTAAATCTGCCGCCTCATGGCTACGGAGGTTCGAATCCTCCCCTGTCCACCAGCAGTTCGGTGGGAGCAGTGAAGAGGCATGCAGGGCGGGAGTAGCTCAGTTGGCTAGAGCATCAGCCTTCCAAGCTGAGGGTCGCGGGTTCGAATCCCGTTTCCCGCTCCACAGGGCCTCTGTCGTTGGAGCGAGCCCACGTGGCTCAGTGGTAGAGCACTTCCTTGGTAAGGAAGGGGTCACCGGTTCAATCCCGGTCGTGGGCTCCAGTTTGCTTCGAAGGTCGGTGCGCGGCCTTGTGTTCAGGAACGCCGGCGAGGTCGTGAGCGCGCCGGCGGGCGCTGGCGGTCCGGTGGCCCCGGATGGGGGCCGTCGGGTGCGCGGCGCTTAACGCAACGCCGGGACCGCCCGGCTCCAACAAGAAGGCCGCGGGAGACGGCCCAAAGGAGTTCCCGATGTCGAAAGAGAAGTTCGAACGGACAAAGCCGCACGTGAACGTGGGTACGATCGGTCACGTGGACCACGGGAAGACGACTTTGACGGCGGCGATCACGATGACGCTGGCGAAGATGAACCCGAAGATCAACGTGCGAACGTTCGACTCGATCGACAACGCGCCGGAGGAGAAGGCGCGCGGGATCACGATCGCGACGGCGCACGTGGAGTACGAGACGCCGAACCGCCACTACGCGCACGTGGACTGCCCGGGGCACGCGGACTACGTGAAGAACATGATCACGGGAGCGGCGCAGATGGACGGGGCGATCCTGGTGGTGTCGGCGGCGGACGGGCCGATGCCGCAGACGCGCGAGCACATCCTGCTGGCGCGGCAGGTGGGTGTGCCGTCGATCGTGGTGGCGCTGAACAAGGTGGACGCGGTGGACGATCCCGAGCTGCTGGAGCTGGTGGAGATGGAGGTTCGGGACCTTCTGAAGACGTACAAGTTCCCGGGCGACGAGATCCCGATCGTGCGGATCTCGGCGTTGAAGGCGATGAACGGGGACGCGGAGGCGCAGAAGGGGATCCTGAAGCTGATGGAGGAGGTGGACCGCTACATTCCGCTTCCGCAGCGCCCGCTGGACAAGCCGTTCCTGATGCCGGTGGAGGACATTTTCTCGATTTCGGGCCGCGGGACGGTGGTGACGGGCCGGATCGAGCAGGGGAAGGTGAAGGTCGGGGAGGAAGTGGAGATCGTCGGGATCCGGGACACGCAGAAGAAGGTCGTGACGGGCGTGGAGATGTTCAAGAAGCTGCTGGACGAGGGGCAGGCGGGCGACAACGTGGGTCTGCTGCTTCGCGGGACGGAGCGCAAGGACGTGGAGCGCGGCCAGGTGTGCGCGAAGCCGGGCTCGATCACGCCGCACACGAAGTTCAAGGCGGAGGTGTACATCCTGACGAAGGAGGAGGGCGGCCGTCACACGCCGTTCTTCACGGGATACCGGCCGCAGTTCTACTTCCGGACGACGGACGTGACGGGGGTGGGGACGCTGCCGGAAGGGGTGGAGATGGTGATGCCGGGCGACAACGTGAGCCTGGCGATCGAGCTGATCACGCCGATCGCGATGGAGAAGGGCCTTCGGTTCGCCATCCGCGAGGGTGGCCGCACCGTGGGCGCCGGCACGATCACGGAGATATTGAAGTGAGAGAGATCGTGAACCTTGCCTGCGGCGAGTGCAAGAGACGGAACTACTCGACGCTGAAGAACAAGAAGAAGACGACCGACAAGCTCGAGTTCAAGAAGTTCTGCCGGTTCTGCCGCAAGCACACCCCTCACAGGGAGGGGAAGTGACGCGGGAGAGCGCCGGACACAGGCCAGTAGCTCAATTGGCTAGAGCACCGGTCTCCAAAACCGGTGGTTGGGGGTTCGAGTCCCTCCTGGCCTGCCAGGAGTTTCGGGAGGCGTTGGCATGCTGAAGAAGTGGTGGGAGACGAGCCGCCAGTTCCTGGTCGAAGTGTGGGCGGAGCTGAAGAAGACCACGTGGCCGAGCCGGCGGGAAGTCCAGGGAACCACCCTCGTCGTCATTGTGATGGTGATCATCTGCGCCGTGTTCCTGTGGGGGGTGGACATCATCCTGCAGCCCCTCGCCCAGATGGTCTACCCCACGGAGTAAGCGGCGAATGATGGAGACTCGCACCGAACCGCCGCACGGAGCCACGATGACCAAGCAGTGGTACATCATCCACACCTATTCCGGGTTCGAGAACAAGGTGGCGGAGAGCCTCAGGCAGCGGGCCGACGCGTTCGGCATGGGCGACGCGATCGGGCAGATCCTCGTTCCGACCGAGGACGTCGTCGAGATGCGCGACGGCAAGAAGGTCGTCTCCTCGAAGAAGTTCTTCCCGGGCTACGTGCTCGTGCACATGGAGATGTCCGACAACGCCTGGCACGTGGTGAAGAACACCCCGAAGGTCACGGGGTTCGTCGGCGGCGGCACGCGGCCGGTCCCGATCTCCGAGGAGGAAGTCGAGCGGATCGTCAACCGGGTCAAGGAGGCGGTCGAGAAGCCGAAGCCGAAGTTCGACTTCCGCTCCGGCGAGACGGTCCGGATCGTGGACGGCCCCTTCGCGAACTTCACGGGCCTCGTCGAGGAGATCAACGAGGACCGGTCCACCCTGAAGGTGATGGTGACGATCTTCGGTCGCTCGACCCCGGTCGAGCTGGAGTTTCTGCAGGTCGAAAGGCTCAGGTGAGCCTTGGTTTCGGTCCCCTCCCGCGCGCGCGCGGCGGGGGCAAGGATGCGACGGAATAGATCATGGCGAAGAAGATCACGGGTTACATCAAGCTGCACGTGCCGGCCGGAAAGGCCACCCCGGCGCCCCCGGTGGGCCCGGCCCTGGGCCAGCATGGCGTCAACATCATGGACTTCTGCAAGTCCTTCAACGCGAGGACGAACAAGCAGGAGGGCCTGATCATTCCTGTCGTCATCACGGTCTTCTCGGACCACTCGTACACCTTCATCACGAAGACGCCGCCGGCCTCCATCCTCCTGAAGAAGGCGGCCGGGCTCGAGAAGGGAAGCGGGACCCCGAACAAGGACAAGGTCGGGAAGGTCACGAGAAGCCAGGTCGAAGAGATCGCCCGGACGAAGATGCCGGACCTGAACGCCGACACGGTCGAGGCGGCGGTCCGCATCGTCGAGGGCAGCGCCCGCAGCATGGGCATCACGATCGAAGGGTGAGGTCATGTCGAGCCACGGAAAGAGGTATCGCGCGGCGAAGGACAAGGTCGCCGCGAAGCTGCAGAAGGTCGAGGAGGCCATCCCGGCCCTGAAGTCCTGCGCCACGGCGAAGTTCGACGAGACCGTCGAGATCGCCATGCTGCTGGGCGTGGACCCCAAGCACGCGGACCAGATGGTCCGCGGCACCGTCGTGCTGCCCCACGGCACCGGCAAGAGCAAGCGGGTGCTCGTGATCGCGGCCGGCGAGAAGCTGAAGGAGGCCGAGGCGGCGGGCGCGGACATCGTCGGCGGGCCCGAGCTCGTCGAGAAGATCCAGGGCGGCTGGGTGGACTACGACGCGGTCATCGCGACGCCGGACACCATGAAGGACGTCGGGAAGCTCGGGAAGGTGCTCGGTCCCCGCGGCCTGATGCCCAACCCGAAGGCCGGCACCGTGACCTTCGACGTCGGCAAGGCCGTCCAGGAGATCAAGGCCGGCAAGGTCGAGTTCAAGGTGGACAAGACCTCGATCATCCACTCGTCCATCGGCAAGGCGTCGTTCGAGGAAGGCCGCCTGGTCGACAACGCGATGGCGTTCATCCTCGCGGTTCTGAGGGCGAAACCCGCCGCGGCCAAGGGCAGGTACGTCCGTTCCATTCACCTTTCTTCGACCATGGGGCCGTCGTTCGCGATCGATCCCGATTCGGTCGAGATCCCGGCCTGAGGAGAGCACGAACTTGAACCGCGTCGAAAAAGACGAGCAGATCACAGAGCTGACCCAGACCTTCCAGGGCGCCCAGTGCGTGTACCTCGTGAACCTGGCGGGCCTCACGGTTCCGCAGGTCACCGACTTCCGCCGCCGCATCAAGGCGGCCAAGGGCTCCTGCAAGGTCGTGAAGAACCGCCTGGCCGTCCGGGCCGCGAAGGGGACCAGCGTCGAGCCGCTGGTGCCGCACTTCCGCGGGCCGATCGGCGTCGTGGTGCACCAGCAGGAGCCGGTGACGCTCGCCAAGGTGGTGAGCGACTTCGCCAAGGACCACCCCAAGTTCGGGGTCGGGTTCGCGGTGGTCGCCGGCTCGCTCATGCAGGCGGACGACGTCAAGAAGCTCGCCACGCTGCCGGGACTGAACGAGCTGCGCGCGATGCTGCTCGGCGTCATCCTGGCCCCGGCGACGCAGCTGGTCCGGGTGCTCGCGGCTCCCGGGCAGCAGACCGCTCGCGCCATCGACGAGCGCCGCAAGCAGCTCGGCGGGGAATAGCACCCGCCGCCGTTTTTGGAACCGTGAACGTACGCGCCCTCCGGGCGCATGAAACCGTTGAATACGGCCCGGCTGAGCCGGTCCCTTGAAACGCAGGAGAGAGAGAAATGGCCAACCTTGAAAAGTTGACGGAAGACCTGAGCGCCCTGACGGTGCTCGAGGCCGCCGAGCTCGTCAAGATGCTCGAAACGAAGTGGGGCGTGTCCGCGGCCGCCCCGGTTGCAGTCGCCGCCGTGGGCGGCGCGGCCCCCGCGGCCGCGGCCGAGGAGAAGACGGAATTCGACGTCATCCTCAAGGAAGTGGGCGAGAAGAAGATCGACGTGATCAAGGTGGTCCGCCAGGTCACCGCCCTCGGCCTCAAGGAGGCCAAGGATCTCGTCGAGGGCGCGCCCAAGACCCTGAAGGAAGCCGTGAGCAAGGACGAGGCCGCGGACATCAAGAAGAAGTTCGAAGAGGTGGGGGCGAAGGTCGAGGTAAAGTAAATGCCGAACAACAACGCCGGGGTCCGGGAGAGGGTCGATTTCTCCAAGATCAGGACGTCGATCCAGATCCCGAATCTTATCGAGGTCCAGAAGCGCTCCTACGAGCGCTTCCTCCAGATGTACACCGCGCCCGCGGACCGGGAGGAATCCGGCCTGCAGGCGGTGTTCAAGTCGGTGTTCCCGATCACCGACTTCCGGGAGAACTGCTGCCTGGAGTTCGTCGAGTACTCCATCGGGCAGTGGGAGTGCAAGTGCGGCGCGCTGACGGGGATCGAGAACCTGCGCACCACCTGTTCGGGGTGCGGCCGGAGGTTCATCGTTCCCGGGGCGAAGAGCACGGAGATCTCCTGCCCGGAGTGCGGGCAGATCAACCGGAACGCGGCCCGGACCTGCGAGGAGTGCGGCGACGCCGTCGCGCTGAAGTTCAAGTACGACGTCGCCGAGTGCCAGGAGCGGGGCATGACCTACACGGTCCCGCTCAAGGTCACCATCCACCTCGAGGTCTACGACAAGGACCCTGAGACCGGCGCCAGGAGCATCCGGGACATCAAGGAGCAGGAGGTCTACTTCGGCGAGATCCCCATGCTCACCGAGAACGGGACCTTCATCATCAACGGGACGGAGCGGGTCATCGTGTCCCAGCTCCACCGCTCGCCCGGCGTCTTCTTCCAGGCGAACCCGGCGAAGACGCTGTTCATGGCGAAGATCATCCCGTACCGCGGCTCCTGGGTGGAGTTCGAGTACGACGCGAAGAACATCCTCTACGTGCGGATCGACCGCAAGAGGAAGTTCCTCGGGACGATCTTCCTGCGCGCCCTGGGGCTGCGCTCCGACGCCGAGATCCTCAAGACCTTCTACAGGATCCAGCAGGTCCGCTTCGAGGACCGCAAGGTGCTGTTCAAGGTCGGGCCCGCCCTGGTGGGCCGCAAGGTCAAGGCCGACGTCCACGATGCCGCGAACGAGCTGATCGTCGGCAAGGGCAAGAAGATCCGCAGGCCGATGCTCGCCCTGCTCGAGAAGGCGGGCGTGACCGAGGTCCAGGTGGACTCGGACGAGCTCGGCGCCGCCCTGTTCGCGCAGGACGTCGTCGACCCGGCGACCGGCGAGCTCCTGGCCGAGGTCAACACCCCGGTGGCCGACCGGATCAAGGCCCTCGAGGAGAAGCAGATCGGCGCGATCGAGGTCTTCTTCCCCGAGGACGACGCCGGCGGACAGATCGTCTGCGAGACCCTGCGCAAGGACACGCTCAAGACCCCGGAGGAGGCCCTCGTCGAGATCTACCGGCGCCTGCGGCCGGGCGATCCGCCGACCGTGGAGTCGAGCCGGGCGCTCTTCGAGGGGATGTTCTTCGATCCCCAGCGCTACGACTTCTCCCGCGTCGGCCGGCTGAAGTTCAACACCAAGCTGGGCGTGGACGCGCCGCTCGACCGGCGGATCCTGCAGGCCGAGGACTTCTTCAAGGTCGTGGACCAGTTCCTCAAGCTGCGCTCCAACCAGTCGGACGTGGACGACATCGACCACCTGGGCAACCGCCGCGTCCGCTCGGTGGGCGAGCTCCTCGAGAACCAGTTCCGCATCGGGCTGGTCCGGATGGAGCGCGCGATCAAGGAGAAGATGTCGGTCTACCAGGAGATGACGACGGCGATGCCGCACGACCTGATCAACGCCAAGCCCGTCATGGCGGCGATCCAGGAGTTCTTCGGCAGCAGCCAGCTCTCCCAGTTCATGGACCAGACGAACCCCCTCTCCGAGGTCACGCACAAGCGCCGGCTCTCGGCCCTCGGGCCGGGCGGCCTCTCGCGCGAGCGGGCCGGGTTCGAGGTCCGCGACGTGCACCCGACCCACTACGGCCGCATCTGCCCGATCGAGACCCCCGAAGGCCCGAACATCGGTCTGATCTCCTCTCTCTCCTGCTACGCGAGGATCAACGAGTTCGGGTTCATCGAGTCGCCCTACACGAAGGTCGAGAACGGGCGGGTCATCGAGCACCTGCGGATCGTCAACCCCGGGGACGGGGCGCTCAAGCTGGGCGACATCGTGCGCCGCGAGGAGTTCGAAGCGGAGAACGCGAAGCTCGCGGCGAAGAAGGGCCACACGGCCTTCCGGCCCATCGAGGCCGAGCCGCACTCGTTCTACCTCACGGCGTGGGAGGAGGACCGCGCGACGATCGCGCAGGCGAACGCGAAGCTGGACGCGGGCGGGCGGCTGGTCAACGAGCGCGTCACGGCGCGCCGCCGGGGAACCACGATGTTCGCCCCGCGCGACGAGGTGGGCTTCATCGACGTCTCCCCGAAGCAGCTGGTCTCCGTCGCGGCCGCGCTGATCCCGTTCCTCGAGAACGACGACGCCAACCGCGCGCTGATGGGAAGCAACATGCAGCGGCAGGCGGTGCCGCTGCTGCGCCCCGAGGCGCCGCTGGTCGGCACGGGCATGGAGCTGATCACGGCCGTCGACTCGGGAGCCGTCGTGACCTGCGACCGCACCGGGGTCGTGGACACGGTGGACGCGACGCGGATCATCGTCCGCGTCGGCAGCGAGACGCCGGAGGGCGAGGTCTCACCGGACTTCGGCGCCGACATCTACACCCTGACCAAGTTCAAGAGGTCGAACCAGAACACCTGCATCAACCAGCGCCCCGTGGTCCGCATCGGGCAGCGGGTGGAGAAGGGCCAGGTCCTCGCGGACGGCCCGTGCACCGACGGGGGCGAGCTGGCCCTCGGGCGCAACGTGCTCGTCGCCTTCATGCCGTGGCGCGGCTACAACTTCGAGGACGCGATCCTCGTCAGCGAGCGCCTCGTCAAGGAGGACTCGTTCACCTCCATCCACATCGAGGAGTTCGAGATCGAGGCCCGGGACACCAAGCTCGGCCCCGAGGAGATCACCCGCGACATCCCCAACGTCTCGGAGGAGTTCCTCAAGGACCTCGACGAATCCGGCATCATCCGGATGGGCGCCCACGTGAAGCCGGGCGACATCCTGGTGGGCAAGGTCACGCCCAAGGGCGAGACCCAGCTGACGCCCGAGGAGAAGCTGCTGCGGGCGATCTTCGGCGAGAAGTCGGGCGACGTGCGCGACGCGTCGCTGACCACGCCGCCGGGGATCGAGGGAACGGTCGTCGACGTCAAGATCTTCTGCCGCAAGGGGGTCGAGAAGGACTCGCGGGCGCAGTCGATCGAGGGCGAGACGATCGCCCGGATGCAGAAGAACCTCAACGACGAGATCCGGATCCTCCGCGAGGAGAACCGGAAGAAGATCACCGACCTGCTCGACGGCGAGAAGCTCGTCGCGCCGCTGCGGGAACGGAAGACGAAGAAGACCCTCCTCGAGGAGGGGATCAAGCTCGACCGCGAGACGATGGACCGGCTCTCCACCGAGGACCTGATCCGCTGCGAGATCCGGCCCAAGAAGCCCGAGAAGCTCGAGGAGATCCGGAAGATCGAGGAGCGGACCGAGAAGAAGATCCAGATCCTCAAGAAGTTCCACGACGACAAGGTCCTGCAGATGCGCAAGGGGGACGAGCTCGCCCCCGGCGTCATCAAGATGGTCAAGGTCTTCGTCGCCATGAAGCGCAAGCTGTCGGTCGGCGACAAGATGGCGGGGCGCCACGGCAACAAGGGCGTCATCGCGAAGATCCTCCCGGTCGAGGACATGCCCTACATGCCGGACGGGACCCACGTGGACGTGGTCCTGAACCCTCTGGGCGTTCCCTCCCGAATGAACGTCGGCCAGATCCTCGAGACCCATCTCGGCTGGGCCGCGCGCGTGCTGGGGCTGTACTTCTCGACCCCGGTGTTCGACGGCGCCAGCGAGCACGAGATCAAGGAGCAGCTCGCGAAGGCGGGGCTCCCGGCCTCGGGCAAGATCGACATGTTCGACGGGAAGACCGGCGAGAAGTTCGAGCAGCAGGTGACGGTCGGGTTCATCTACCTCATGAAGCTGTCCCACCTGGTCGACGACAAGATCCACGCGCGCTCCATCGGACCGTACTCGCTGATCACGCAGCAGCCGCTGGGCGGCAAGGCCCAGTTCGGAGGCCAGCGGTTCGGCGAAATGGAGGTCTGGGCCCTCGAGGCGTACGGAGCGGCCCACATCCTCCAGGAGCTCCTGACGGCGAAGTCCGACGACATCTACGGACGAACCAAGATCTACGAGGCGATCGTGAAGGGGGAGACGGCGATCGAGCCGGGCCTTCCCGAATCGTTCAACGTTCTCGTGCGCGAGCTTCAGAGCCTGTGCCTGGACGTCGAACTGCGCAGCGACCCGATCCAGTCCTGATGGTTCCGTCCGCCGCCCCCCGGGCGGCGGACGGCCCGTCGGTGTTTGCCCTTTCACTCCTGCAGGAGGAAGCAGTTTGAACAGGAATTCGCTCTTCTTCGATAGGGCCAGGACGATCAACGACTTCACGAGCGTCCGGATCAGCCTTGCCTCCCCCGAGAAGATCCGGTCCTGGTCTCACGGCGAGGTCACGAAGCCGGAAACCATCAACTACCGAACCTTCAAGCCGGAGCGGGACGGGCTGTTCTGCGCCAAGATCTTCGGCCCCGTGACGGACTGGGAATGCCTCTGCGGGAAGTTCAAGAGGATGAAGCACCGCGGCGTCGTCTGCGACAAGTGCGGCGTCGAGGTGACCCAGTCGAAGGTGCGGCGCGAGAGGATGGGGCACATCGAGCTGGCCTCCCCCGTGAGCCACGTCTGGTTCTTCAAGGGGCTGCCCAGCCGGATCGGCCACCTGCTCGACATCACGCTGCGCGACCTCGAGAGGATCCTCTACTTCGAGGCCTACGTCGTCACCGAGTCGAGCGACCCGGCCGTCGAGGCGGGCGAGGTGCTCACCGAGGACCGCTACCGCGAGCTCCGCGAGCAGTCGGGGACGCGCTTCTCGCCAAGATGGGCGCCGAGGCGATCAAGGAGCTGCTGCAGCAGGTCGACGTGGACCTCCTGTCGCGCGAGCTCCGCGACCGCATGAAGACGGAGACGAGCCAGCAGAAGAGGCTCAAGCACGCCAAGCGCCTCAAGGTGGTCGATGCCTTCCGCCGCTCGGGGAACCGCCCGGAGTGGATGATCCTGGACACCATCCCGGTCATCCCGCCGGAGCTGCGCCCGCTCGTCCCGCTGGACGGCGGCCGCTTCGCGACCTCCGACCTGAACGATCTCTACCGGCGCGTGATCAACCGCAACAACCGCCTGAAGAAGCTCCTCGAGCTGCGCGCCCCGGACGTCATCGTCCGGAACGAGAAGAGGATGCTGCAGGAGGCGGTGGACGCCCTGTTCGACAACGGGCGCCGCGGGCGCGTCCTGAGGGGCACGAACAACCGGCCCCTCAAGTCCCTGTCCGACACCCTCAAGGGCAAGCAGGGGCGGTTCCGCCAGAACCTCCTCGGCAAGCGCGTGGACTACTCGGGCCGCTCCGTCATCGTGGTCGGCCCCGAGCTGAAGCTGCACCAGTGCGGCCTGCCGAAGAAGATGGCCCTCGAGCTGTTCAAGCCGTTCATCTACAACAAGCTCGAGGAGCGCCAGCACGTTTCGACCATCAAGGCCGCCAAGGAGATGGTCGAGCTGGAACGGCCCGAGGTGTGGGACATCCTCGAGGAGGTGATCCGCGAGCACCCGGTCCTCCTCAACCGCGCCCCGACCCTGCACCGGCTCGGCATCCAGGCGTTCGAGCCGGTCCTCGTGGACGGCAAGGCGATCCGGATCCACCCGCTCGTCTGCACCGCCTTCAACGCCGACTTCGACGGCGACCAGATGGCGGTCCACATCCCGCTGTCGCACAAGGCGCAGGTCGAGGCGAAGGTTCTGATGCTGTCCACGCAGAACATCCTCTCGCCCTCGAACGGCAGCCCGATCGTGGTTCCCTCGCAGGACATCGTGCTCGGCGTGTACTACCTCACGAAGGAGAAGAGGAAGGCGAAGGGCTCGGGCCGGACGTTCGGATCGAAGGAGGAGGTCCTCCTCGCCCACGCGCTCGGGCACGTCGAGACCCTGGCGCCCATCCGCCTCCGCTACACCGGCGAGCTGGTCGACCTGACGACCGTCTACGACGACCAGGACATGATCCACACCGAGCGGCAGGACGTCGAGGACGAGCTGATCTCCACGACCGTCGGCCGCGTGATCTTCAACGACCACATGCCCGAGGGGCTGCCGTTCATCAACGGGCTCCTGAAGAAGCGCGGCCTGACCTCCCTCGTGACCTTCTGCCACCTCACCTACGGCAACGAGAAGACCGTCGAGATGGTGGACATCCTGAAGGACATCGGCTTCCTGTACGCGACCAAGGCCGGCATCTCCATCGGCATCGACGACCTCGTCATCCCGCCGCGCAAGGTGGAGATGGTCGAGGACGCGAGGAAGAAGGAGGTCGAGGTCGACAAGCAGTACCGCGAAGGCCTCATCACCAACGGCGAGCGGTACAACAAGGTCATCCAGCTCTGGTCGGACGTGACGGACCGCGTCTCGGACGAGATGTTCCGGGAGATGGAGCGGATCGACAAGGCCGGCGGCGAGTTCAACTCGGTCTTCATGATGGCCGACTCGGGCGCCAGGGGCAGCAAGCAGCAGATGAGGCAGCTCGCCGGGATGCGCGGCCTCATGGCCAAGCCCTCGGGCGAGATCATCGAGACGCCCATCACCGCGAACTTCCGCGAGGGCCTGACGGTCCTCGAGTACTTCACCTCGACCCACGGCGCCCGCAAGGGGCTGGCCGACACCGCCCTCAAGACCGCCGACTCGGGCTACCTGACGCGCCGCCTCGTGGACGTCGCGCAGGACGTCATCATCACCGAGGAGGACTGCCGCACCCTCGAAGGGATCACCGTGACGGCCATCACGGAGGCGGGCGAGATCATCGAGTCGCTGCGCGACCGCATCGTCGGCCGCACGACGCTCGAGGACATCTTCGACCCGCTCACGGGCGAGAAGATCATCGGCCAGAACGGGGAGATCACCGAGGACCTGGCCAACCAGATCCAGATGGCCGGGATCGAGCGGGTCAAGATCCGCTCGGGCCTGACGTGCGAGAGCCGGCGCGGGATCTGCAACCGCTGCTACGGGCGCGACCTCGCCACGGGGCGCCTCGCCGAGCTCGGCCAGGCCGTGGGCGTCATCGCCGCCCAGTCCATCGGCGAGCCCGGCACGCAGCTGACGATGCGGACCTTCCACGTCGGCGGCATCGCGCGCGGCGAGCAGCACGAGTCGACGCTGACCTCGAAGAGCCACGGCGTCGTGAAGTTCCTCAACCTGACCACCGTGAAGAACAAGCCCGGCGACCTGGTCGTCATGAACCGCAACGGGTCGCTCGTGATCCACGACCACAAGGGGCGCGAGCTGGAGCGCCACCCCGTCGCCTACGGCTCGACCCTCAAGGTCCACGACGGCGAGCAGATCGCCCCGGACCGCCTGATGCTCGAGTGGGACCCGTACGCCAACGTGATCCTGAGCGATGTCTCGGGCGAGGGCTCCTTCCGCGACATCATCGACGGCGTGACGATGAAGGAGGAGGTCGACGAGCTGACCGGCTTCTCCCGGAAGATGATCACCGACTCGCAGGACGAGAAGAAGCACCCGCAGTTCGTGATCAAGGACGCGGACGGGCACGCCCACCGCAAGCCGCTGCCGGTCGGCGCGATCCTGATGGTCGAGGACGGGCAGAAGATCCACCAGGGCGACATCCTGGCGAAGATGCCCCGCGAGACGACCAAGACGAAGGACATCACCGGCGGTCTTCCCCGCGTGGTGGAGCTGTTCGAGGCGCGCCACCCGAAGGAGCCGGCGATCATCACCGAGATCGACGGCGTCGTGAAGTACGGCGAGATCATCAAGGGCGAGCGCAACATCTACATCATCCCCGACGGCGGCGGCGAGCCGGTCCTCTACAAGGTCCGCAAGGGCGTGCACGTCAACGTGCTCGAGGGCGAGCGGCTGAAGGCGGGCGACGCGCTCATCGACGGCCCGGTGGACCCGCACGACATCCTGCGCGTCAAGGGCGAGGCCGAGCTGCAGCGCTACCTCGTGGACCAGATCCAGGAGGTCTACCGGCTCCAGGGCGTGACGATCAACGACAAGCACATCGAGGTGATCGTCCGCCAGATGATGCGCTGGGTGAAGATCGAGGAGGTCGGGGACACCAGCTTCATCATCGACGAGCAGGTGGACAAGTTCCGCTTCCAGGAGGAGAACGAGCGCGTGATGAACGCCGGCGGCGTGCCGGCGCGCGGGCGCCCGCTGCTGCTCGGCATCACGAAGGCGTCGCTGGCCACCGACTCGTTCATCTCGGCGGCGTCGTTCCAGGAGACGACGCGGGTCCTCACCGAGGCGTCCATCAGCGGCCGCGTGGACTTCATGCGGGGCCTGAAGGAAAACGTCATCATGGGCCGGCTGATCCCGGCGGGAACGGGCATGGAGTACTACCGCCAGATCTCGCTCCCGCCCGAGGTGGTCGAGCAGGAGCCGTTGCTCGAGGAGGCCTCGGGGCTCGAAGGGGTCCTCGGCGAAGAGGGGTTCGGCGAGCCTCTCTCGGCGGGGTTGAAGAAGTAGCTGCGAGGGACCGCTTCCCGGCGCCAATGCAGCCGGCAGGGCGCAAGGCGCCCTGCGGCTGATCAGGCGCAGCGAGCTAGGCGAGGCTCGGGGAGACCTGCGGCGATTCGCGGAGCACAAGGCGCCCTGCGGCTGAACGGGAGCGAGAGCCGGTCGAGCGCTGAGCCGGTTCGGCCCGCAGGCGAAGGTCGGTGTGGAGCTGACGTGGCTCTCGTGCTCGGTCGGGAGCGTCGGTTTCGGCCCGAGCCGGGAGTGCTGGATGGTCCGGGGTGCCCCGCAGGAACGGGGGAAGCTGCCGGACCTGGATCCACCGGTTGTCCTGATGCATGGGGGCAGCCTTTTCGCGAGGTGGAATTCCCTCGATGCGGGGCCCCGAAGCCCCGGGTGAGGGACCACCGGCGGCGCCAGGCCCGCGCGGCGATGGCCGGTCCGGGCTGCCCGGGCGCCGCTTCAGCCGTTGCCGTGCGGGCCGCGTCGGCCCCCGACCGCCTCTCTCCCCAACGGGAGGGGGCAGGGGAGCCGGTCCGGTCCGGGAGTGCACCTTCGGGGTGGCCAGGGGCTGTGTCCTGCCCCTGGACGGCTGTCGCGGGGCCGCCGGCCCCCTGCGGCCGGAAACCCCGCTGGACGTAGCAGTTGACAGGTTCGGGGCCCGCTGATATTATCCGCGGGTTTGCATCCAGAATAGCGGACGTGGCGCCGGGTGCGCGGCCCTGACGCATCGGGCGAGGCGCTGCGGTTTTAGGGTATGACCGGAGGTTCTTGAGTGCCGACGATCAATCAGCTTGTCAGGATGGGCCGCGAAACCATCAAGGGGCGCACCAAGAGTCCAGCCCTGCAGAGCTGCCCGCAGAAGCGCGGCGTCTGCGTGCGTGTGTACACGTCCACTCCGAAGAAGCCCAACTCGGCGCTGCGCAAGGTCGCGCGCGTGCGCCTGACGAACGGCATCGAGGTGACGACCTATATCCCCGGAGTCGGACACAACCTCCAGGAGCACTCGATCGTGCTGATCCGCGGAGGCCGCGTCAAGGACCTGCCGGGCGTCCGGTATCACGTGATCCGCGGCACCTTCGACTCCACCGGGGTCGAGGGGCGCCGCCAGGCCCGCTCCAAGTACGGGGCGAAGCGGCCCAAGTAAGTGGCAAGGAGATAAGCAGTGCCGAGAAGGGGTATTGTCGTCAAGCGGGAAGTGCTGGGCGATCCGATCTACCAGTCGACGCTCGTGACCAAGTTCATCAACACGGTGATGAAGCGCGGCAAGAAGTCCACCGCCGAGCGGATCTTCTACGGGGCGATGGACACGGTGAAGGACAAGACCAAGGACGATCCGCTGAAGACCTTCAAGAAGGCGGTCGAGAACGTCAAGCCGCTTCTCGAGGTCAAGTCGCGGAGGGTCGGCGGCTCGAACTACCAGGTGCCCGTCGAGGTGGGCCAGGCGCGGCGGCTGTCGCTCGCGATCCGCTGGCTGATCCTCTACTCGCAGCAGCGCGGCGAGAAGACGATGCGCGAGAAGCTCGCGGCCGAGATCATGGACGCGGCGAACCTGCGCGGCGGGGCGATGAAGAAGAAGGAAGACACGCACAAGATGGCCGAGGCGAACAAGGCGTTCGCCCATTACCGTTGGTAGAGGGGCGCGCCTCGGGCGCGGCCTGAAAGGACACCGGGAACCGCCGGCATTGGCCGGGCCGAGCCCGAAGGTCAGACAAGACGAGCGACCGGATCCGCTTTAGAAAGACCGGAACACGGAAAAAGGCACGGACGAGACAATCGTGGCCCGCACTGTTTCAATCGAGAAGACCCGGAACATCGGGATCATGGCGCATATCGATGCGGGCAAGACCACTACGACCGAGCGGATCCTCTACTACACCGGCGTCTCCTACAAGATGGGCGAGGTCCACGAGGGGACGGCCACGATGGACTGGATGGAGCAGGAACAGGAGCGCGGCATCACCATCACGTCCGCCGCGACCACCTGCCTCTGGCGCGACCACCGCATCAACATCATAGACACCCCCGGCCACGTCGACTTCACCGCCGAGGTCGAGCGCTCGCTGCGCGTTCTCGACGGCGCCGTCGGCGTGTTCTGCGCCGTGGGCGGCGTCGAGCCCCAGTCCGAGACCGTGTGGCGCCAGGCGGACCACTACCAGGTGCCGCGGATCGCCTTCGTCAACAAGATGGACCGCAGCGGCGCGGATTTCGGGCGCTGCCTGGAGATGATGGTCACGCGCCTCGCGGCGCGCCCGGTCGCGGTGCAGATCCCGTGGGGCCGCGAGGACGCCTTCGAGGGCTGCATCGACCTCGTCGCGATGAAGGCGATCCGGTTCACGGGCGAGGAGCACGGCTCGATCGTCGAGACCTGCGAGATCCCCGCGGACCACCTGGCGGAAGCGCGCGCGGCCCGCGAGAAGCTGCTCGAGGCCGTCTGCGAGCTGGACGACGTGCTCCTGTCGCGCTACCTCGCCGGGGCCGAGATCTCCGAGCCGGACCTGCGCGCCGCCATCCGCAAGGGGACGATCGCGCACCGCTTCGTCCCCGTCCTGTGCGGCGCGGCCTTCCGCAACAAGGGCGTGCAGCCGCTGCTGGACGCGATCGTCGACTACCTCCCGTCGCCCGCCGACGTTCCCCCGATGACGGGGATCGTGCCGGGCTCGACGAAGGAGGTCGAGAGGCCGGCCACGGACGAAGCGCCGTTCGCCGCGCTGATCTTCAAGATCATGACCGACCCGTTCGTGGGCCAGCTGGCCTTCATGCGCGTGTACTCGGGCGCGCTGCGCAGCGGGTCCTCGGTCCTGAACGCCTCGAGGGGGCGCCGGGAGAGGATCGGCCGGCTCCTCAAGATGCACGCCAACAAGCGCGAGGACATCAGCGAGATCCTCGCCGGGGACATCGCCGCGGCCGTGGGCCTCAAGCACGTGACCACCGGCGAGACGATCTGCGACGAGGACCACCCGATCACGCTCGAGTCGATGGACTTCCCCGAGCCGGTGATCGCGGTCGCGATCGAGCCGAAGACGAAGGCCGACCAGGAGAAGCTCGGGCTGGCGCTCGGCAAGCTGGTCAACGAGGACCCGACCTTCCGGGTCCGGACCGACTCCGAGACGGGCCAGACCCTCATCTCCGGGATGGGCGAGCTGCACCTCGAGATCCTGGTGGACCGCCTGGTCCGCGAGTTCAAGGTCGAGGCGAACGTGGGCCGGCCCCAGGTCTCGTACCGCGAGACGATCCGCAAGGCGGCCGAGGGCGAGGGCAAGTACATCCGCCAGACCGGGGGCCGGGGACAGTACGGCCACGTGGAGCTGCGCGTCGAGCCCGGGGCCCCGAAGGAAGGCGAGGATTGGTTCGAGTGGGAGATCGTGGGCGGCGTGATCCCCCGCGAGTTCGCCGGCTCGATCCGCGACGGCATCGAGGAGGCCCTCCAGGGGGGCGTCCTGGCCGGGTACCCGATGAAGGACGTGAAGGTGGCGGTCCACGACGGATCGTTCCACGAGGTCGACTCCTCGGAGATGGCCTTCAAGATCGCGGCCTCGATGGCGGTGAAGGACGCGGTGCGCCGCGCCGATCTCGCCCTGCTCGAGCCGGTCATGAAGGTCGAGGTCGTCGTCCCCGAGTCGTACATGGGGGACGTCATCGGCAACCTGAGCGCGCGGCGCGGGAAGATCTCCAGCATGGAGGCGCGGGGGGCGGCGCAGGTGATCCAGTCGAGCGTGCCGCTCGCCGAGATGTTCGGCTACGCCACGGACCTGAGGTCCATCACGCAGGGCCGGGGGAACTACACGATGCACTTCTCGCACTACGAGGAGGCTCCCCGGAACGTCTGCGAGGAAGTCATTGCTCGTTTGCACGGAACCACCCTTTAGGGAGGAGTGAGATGTCGAAGGAGAAGTTCGAACGGACAAAGCCGCACGTGAACGTGGGTACGATCGGTCACGTGGACCACGGGAAGACGACTTTGACGGCGGCGATCACGATGACGCTGGCGAAGATGAACCCGAAGATCAACGTGCGAACGTTCGACTCGATCGACAACGCGCCGGAGGAGAAGGCGCGCGGGATCACGATCGCGACGGCGCACGTGGAGTACGAGACGCCGAACCGCCACTACGCTCACGTGGACTGCCCGGGGCACGCGGACTACGTGAAGAACATGATCACCGGAGCGGCGCAGATGGACGGGGCGATCCTGGTGGTGTCGGCGGCTGACGGGCCGATGCCTCAGACGCGCGAGCACATCCTGCTGGCGCGGCAGGTGGGTGTGCCGTCGATCGTGGTGGCGCTGAACAAGGTGGACGCGGTGGACGATCCCGAGCTGCTGGAGCTGGTGGAGATGGAGGTTCGGGACCTTCTGAAGACGTACAAGTTCCCGGGCGACGAGATCCCGATCGTGCGGATCTCGGCGTTGAAGGCGATGAACGGGGACGCGGAGGCCCAGAAGGGGATCCTGAAGCTGATGGAGGAAGTGGACCGCTACATTCCGCTTCCGCAGCGCCCGCTGGACAAGCCGTTCCTGATGCCGGTGGAGGACATTTTCTCGATTTCGGGCCGCGGGACGGTGGTGACGGGCCGGATCGAGCAGGGGAAGGTGAAGGTCGGGGAGGAAGTGGAGATCGTCGGGATCCGGGACACGCAGAAGAAGGTCGTGACGGGCGTGGAGATGTTCAAGAAGCTGCTGGACGAGGGTCAGGCGGGCGACAACGTGGGCCTGCTGCTTCGCGGGACGGAGCGCAAGGACGTGGAGCGCGGCCAGGTGTGCGCGAAGCCGGGCTCGATCACGCCGCACACGGTGTTCAAGGCGGAGGTGTACATCCTGACGAAGGAGGAGGGCGGCCGTCACACGCCGTTCTTCACGGGATACCGGCCGCAGTTCTACTTCCGGACGACGGACGTGACGGGGGTGGGGACGCTGCCGGAAGGGGTGGAGATGGTGATGCCGGGTGACAACGTGAGCCTGGCGATCGAGCTGATCACGCCGATCGCGATGGAGAAGGGCCTTCGGTTCGCCATCCGCGAGGGTGGCCGCACCGTGGGCGCCGGCACGATCACGGAAGTTCTGAAGTAGGAATCGGAGCGACGATGCTTAACGAGAAGATCAGGATCCGCCTCAAGGCCTACGATCACCGCATCCTCGACCAGTCCACGACCGAGATCGTGGACACGGCGAGGAGGACGGGGGCGAGGGTCGCGGGGCCGATTCCCCTGCCGACTGTGCGCAACAAGTTCTGCGTGCTGCGATCTCCTCACGTGGACAAGAAGTCCCGCGAGCAGTTCGAGATCCGCACGCACAAGAGGCTGCTCGATATCCTCGAGCCGACGCCGGAAACCGTCGACGCTCTCATGAAGCTCGACCTCCCGGCCGGCGTGGATGTCGAAATCAAGGCGTTCGGCCAGTAGGACAATCATGATCGACGGACTGATCGGCAGGAAAGTCGGAATGACGCAGATCTTCGAGGCGGACGGGACCGTCGTGCCCGTCACGATCCTCGCCGCGGGGCCCTGCGTCGTGGTGCAGCTCCGCGCGAAGGAGCGGGACGGGTACGAGGCCGTCCAGGTGGGCTTCGTCGAACCGGCCAACCGCAAGCGGATCAACAAGCCGGCGCGGGGCCACTTCGAGAAGGCCAAGGTGCCCGCCGACCCGGCTGCTGCGCGAGTTCCACGCCAGGGGAGACGTCAAGCTCGGCGACACGGTGCTCGCCTCGATCTTCTCCCCCGAGGACCGGGTGGACGTGGCGGGGATCACCAAGGGACACGGCTTCACCGGCGTCATGAAGCGCCACCATTTCAGCGGCGGCGCCGCCAGCCACGGCTCGATGTTCCACCGCGCGCCCGGCTCGATCGGCGCCTCGGCGTTCCCGTCGAGGACGTTCGCCGGCATGCGGGGCGCCGGCCGGCACGGCGGGGCGAACCGGACCGTGCGGAACCTCAAGGTCGTCCGGGTGGACGCCGACCGCAACCTGGTCGCCGTCCGGGGCGCCGTCCCGGGCCCGATCGGCGGCTACATCATGATCCGCCACACGAAGGTGGCTTCGCGCGGCCGCAAGACCGGCGCGTGAGGCGGGAGACAGGATCGATGCCCCAGCTGGAAGTCAAGGATTCGAACGGCAAGACGGTCGGAAGCCTCGCGCTGCCGGACGAGGTGTTCGCGGTCGCGGTCAAGCGGCACCTCCTGCACGAGGCCGTCCGCAACTACCGGGCCGCCGCGCACCGCGGGACGCACGACACGAAGAACCGGACCGAGGTCGCCGGCGGCGGGAAGAAGCCCTGGAAGCAGAAGCACACCGGGCGCTCGCGCCACGGCTCGACCCGCTCCCCGCTGTGGCGGAAGGGCGGCACGGTCCAGGGGCCGACGCCGCACGAGTACGCGTACAGCCTGCCGAAGCAGGTCCGCCGCAGCGCGCTCCGCATGGCGCTGAGCCTCCGGGCCAAGGGCGACAAGCTCATCGTGGTCGACAAGTTCGACCTCCCCACGCCGAAGTCGCGCGAGCTCGTCGCGCTGATCGAGGGCAAGCTCGGCCTCAGCCGCAAGGTGCTGATCGTGCACGACAGCGCCGGCGGGAACCTCGCCCTGGCCGCGCGCAACCTCGAGAACGTCAAGGCGGTGCGGGCCCTCGGCATCAACGTGTACGACATCCTGAACCACGACTATCTGGTCTTCTCCCGGGGCGCCGCCGAGAAGGTCGGGGAGGTGCTGGCGCGATGAAGGCCGATCTGTACGGAGTGCTCCGCGCTCCCCTGATCACCGAGAAGGGAAGCGTTCTTCGCGACACCGAGAACCTGTACCTGTTCCGCGTCGCCATGAGCGCCAACAAGATCGAGATCAAGAAGGCGGTCGAGGAGCTGTTCAAGGTCAAAGTCGACTCGGTCCGGACCGTGCGCGTGCACGGGAAGGTGAAGCGGGTCGGACGCCGGGTGGGGCGCAGGCCCGACTGGAAGAAGGCTTACGTGAAGCTGAAGCCCGGCGAAAAAACCATCGAGTTCTTCGAGGGAACCTAGGTCATGGGCGTCAAGACGTTCAAGCCGACATCGGCCGGGCGCCGGTTCCAGACGGTCAGCGATTTCGCCGAGCTGACCACGGACCGCCCCCACAAGCCGCTGATCGCCAAGAAGACGCGCTCGGGTGGGCGCGACAACAAGGGACTGATCGCGGTCAGGCACCGCGGCGGCGGGCACAAGCGCCGCTACCGCATGATCGACTTCCGCCGCGAGAAGGACGGGATCCCGGCGAAGGTGGCGACGATCGAGTACGACCCGAACCGGTCGGCGCGGATCGCGCTGCTGAACTACGCGGACGGCGAGAAGCGGTACATCATCGCTCCCGTCGGGCTCGCGGTCGGCCAGACCGTCCTGTCCGGCGACACGGCCGACATCCTGGTCGGGAACTCGCTGGCCCTCAAGCTGATCCCGCTCGGCACGACGATCCACAACGTCGAGCTGAAGAGGGGCAAGGGAGCGCAGCTCGTCCGCAGCGCCGGCGGCGCCGCGCAGCTCCTGGCCAAGGAGGGCGCCTACGCCCAGGTCCGCCTCCCCTCGGGCGAGGTCCGCAAGGTCCACGTGGAGTGCCGCGCGACCATCGGCCAGGTCGGGAACATCGAGCACGAGAACATCTCGGTCGGCAAGGCCGGCCGGAACAGGTGGAAGGGCTGGAGACCGTTCGTCCGCGGCGTCGCGATGAACCCGGTCGACCACCCGCACGGCGGCGGCGAGGGCAAGACCTCGGGCGGCCGTCACCCCGTCACCCCGTGGGGCGTTCCCACGAAGGGCTACAAGACGCGCAACAACCCGCGCACGCAGCGGTTCATCGTCAAGCGGCGCACGAAGTGAGGATGGCGTAAATGGCCCGTTCGATATCCAAAGGTCCGTACGTGCAGGACTCGCTCCTCAAGCGCATCGAGGAGATGAACCGCCACAACGACCGGAAGGTCCTCAAGACCTGGTCGCGGCGCTCGACGATCGTCCCGGCCATGGTCGGGCACACGATCGCGGTCCACAACGGCAAGAAGTTCATCCCCGTGTACGTGACCGAGAACATGGTGGGACACAAGCTCGGCGAGTTCGCGATGACCCGCACGTTCCGCGGGCACGGCACGAAGGCGGCGGACAAGCCGGCCGCCCCGGCGAAGTAGAGGACATGTCGTTGACTGGCACATTCGATCGCAGCGCCGCCGGGGCCGGGTGCCCCGGCCGCCCGGTTACCGGGAGCGGCACGGAGCGCGGCGCACGGGAGACACGGTAGTGGTCACGGAAGCGAGATTGAGGTTCCTGAAGACGTCGGCCCAGAAGACCCGGCTGGTCGTGGACCAGATCCGGGGGAAGAAGGTCGGCGAGGCGCTGTCGATCCTCCACTACTCGCGCAAGACGGTCGCGAAGGACCTCGAGAAGCTGGTCCGCTCGGCCGTCGCGAACGCGCAGCAGGGGGAGCGGCGCGTGGACGTGGACGACCTGTACGTCACCCGGGCCACCGTGGACGGCGGTCCGATCGACAAGCGGGTCCGGGTTCGCTCGATGGGACGGGTCTTCAGGATCATGAAGCGGTCCTGCCACGTAACCCTGCAGCTGGACACCAGGAGGTAGGTTTGGGACAGAAGGTCCATCCATACGGCTTCAGGATCGGGTTCAATCGGACCTGGCGTTCGCGCTGGTACGCGGAGAAGAAGTACCCCGAGCTCCTCAAGGAGGATCTCGCCCTGCGGCGCGACCTCAAGAAGCGGCTCACGAACGCCGGCGTGTCGAACGTCGAGATCGAGCGGGCGGCCAACAAGCTGAAGATCCGCATCCTCACCTCGCGCCCCGGGATCATCATCGGGAAGAAGGGCGCCGAGGTCGACAAGCTGCGCGACGAGGTCCACAAGCGGACCGGCCGGGACGTCTTCATCGACATCCAGGAGATCGAGAAGCCCGAGCTGGACGCCCAGCTGCTGGCGGAGTCGATCGCGATGCAGCTCGAGAAGCGCGTCGCGTTCCGCCGCGCGATGCGCAAGGCGGTCGAGTCGGCGCAGCGCTTCGGCGCGAAGGGAGTCCGCGTGCGGACGGCCGGCCGCCTGGGCGGCGCCGAGATCGCGCGCTCCGAGTGGTACCTGGAGGGTCGCCTTCCGCTGCACACGCTGAGGGCCGACATCGACTACGGTTTCGCCGAGGCGGCCACCACCTATGGCCGGATCGGGGTCAAGACCTGGATCTACCGGGGCGAAGCCCACGAGATGCGCCGCGTTGCCGGACGGACGCGGTAGGGAGCACGACTCATGCTGATGCCGAGCAAGGTGAAGTTCAGAAAGCAGCAGCGCGGCCGGCGCCGCGGGCTCGCCCAGAAGGGCTGCGAGGTTTCCTTCGGCGAGTACGGGCTGAAGGTCCTGCGGGCGGGGTGGATCACCGCCCGGCAGATCGAGGCCTCGCGCGTGGCGATGACCCGCTACATCAAGCGCGGCGGCAAGATCTGGGTGCGGGTCTTCCCCGACAAGCCGATCACCAAGAAGCCCGCGGAAACCCGCATGGGCAAGGGCAAAGGGGCGCCTGAAGCCTGGGTCGTGGTCGTGAAGCCCGGCCGGATCCTGTTCGAGATGGAAGGTCTCGACGAGAAGACGGCGCGTGACGCGATGAAGCTGGCAGCGACGAAGCTGCCCCTTCCGACCCGCTTCGTTTCGAGGCAGGTGTAGGACCGAGATGGACGCAAAGACAATCGCAGAGATGACTGACGACGAGCTGGCCGCGGAGGTCGCGGCTCAGAGCGAGATGCTGTTCAAGTACCGCTTCCAGCTCGCGACGGGGCAGATCGAGAACCCCGCGAAGATCCGGGCCGTGCGGCGACAGATCGCCCGGCTCAAAACAGCCCAGAGGGCGCGCCAGATCAAGGCGCACGCCTCCGCTTGAGGACGCCATGGAGAACGTAGAACAGAAACGCGGCAAGGGCGTCACCAAGGTCGGGGTCGTCACGAGCGACCGGATGGCCCGGACCGTCGTCGTGAAGGTCGAGCGGCTGGTGAAGCACCCCGAGTACCACCGCTTCGTGAAGCGGACGTCCACCTTCATGGCCCACGACGAGCGCGACGAGTGCCACGTGGGGGACTCGGTGGAGATCGTCGAGTGCCGCCCGATGTCGAGCAGGAAAAGGTGGCGCGTCCTGCGGATCCTGAACCGGGCCGTCCGGATCGAGGAGCCCCGGGGCGCTGAGGAGACCCTCGTATGATCCAGATGCGCTCCATCCTGGATGTCGCCGACAACTCCGGCGCCAGGAAGATCGCCTGCATCCACCTGCGCGGCAGCTCCGCGGGCCGGTACGGCCGGCTCGGGGACATCATCACCGCCTCGGTCAAGGAGGCGACGCCGGACGGGACGGTGAAGAAGGGGCAGGTGGTGAAGGCCGTGATCGTCCGGACGACGAGCGCCTTCCGCCGGCGTGACGGGACCTATATCCGCTTCGACCGGAACGCCGCCGTCCTCATCAACGACGCCAAGGAGCCGATCGGAACCCGCGTGTTCGGGCCGGTCGCGCGCGAGCTGCGAGAGAAGAAATTCATGAAGATCATTTCGCTGGCCCCGGAGGTGCTGTGATGTCGGTGGAGCGCCACATCCGGAGAAACGACCCGGTCCTGGTGATCACCGGCAAGGACAAGGGCAAGAGGGGCAAGGTCCTCAGGATGGTCCCGAAGAAGAACGCGGCCATCGTCGAGGGGATCAACCAGATCAAGCGCCACACCCGGCCGAACCCGCAGAAGCAGGTGAAGGGCGGGATCGTGGAGAAGGAAGCCCCCGTCCACGTGTCGAACCTGATGGTCGTGTGCCCCGAGTGCGACAAGCCGGCAAGGGTCGGCTACCGCAGCCTCGAGGACGGCCGCAAGGTCCGCGTTTGCCGGAAGTGCAACGGAGAGATCGACAAGTGAACCCGCGACTGAAAGACAAGTACCGCAACGAGGTCGTGCCGGCGCTCATGAAGCAGTTCGGCTACGACAACGTGATGGCGGTCCCGCGCCTGTGGAAGATCACGGTCAACATGGGCGTCGGGGACGCGATCGCGGACATCAAGATCCTCGACCAGGCCGTGGAGGAGCTTGCCGCGATCGCCGGGCAGAAGCCCGCCATCACGAGGGCCAAGAAGTCGATCGCGAACTTCAAGCTGCGCAAGGGCATGCCGATCGGATGCATGGTCACCCTGCGGGGCGAGAAGATGTGGGAGTTCTTCGACCGGCTGGTGAGCCTGGCGCTTCCCCGGGTCCGCGACTTCCGCGGTGTGTCCACGAAGGCCTTCGACGGCCGCGGGAACTACACCCTGGGCGTCAGGGACCAACTGATCTTCCCCGAGACCAACTACGCCAAGGTGACCAAGGTCAAGGGGATGAACATCTGCATCACGACAACGGCCAGGACCGACGAAGAGTCCCGGGCGCTTCTGGCGGCACTCGGGATGCCGTTCCGTAGAAACTGAGGAGACGAATTTGGCTACCAAGGCAATGATCGCGAAATGCCAGCGCAAGCCGAAGTTCGGGGTGCGGGCGTATACGCGGTGCTCGCAGTGCGGGCGACCCCGGGCGGTCTACCGCAAGTTCTGGCTTTGCAGGCTTTGCTTCAGAAAGCTGGCCCTCGAAGGCTCGTTGCCCGGGGTCACGAAATCTTCCTGGTAAGAGCGAAAATCAATGAGCATGACTGATCCCATTGCCGATTTCCTGACGCGAATTCGCAACGGACTCCTCGCGAAGCACGCGACCGTGGACGTCCCCGCCTCTGCCCTCAAGATCGAGATCACCAAGATCCTCGAGAAGGAGGGGTTCATAGACGGGTACAAGGTCGTCGACGGCTCGCCCCGCAACACGATCCGCATCGCCCTGCGGTACGGATCGGACGGGGAACGCGTGATCAACGGACTGGAGCGCGTCTCCAGGCCAGGACGCCGGGTCTACTGCTCCAAAGGCGAGATCCCGACCGTCCTCGGGGGTCTCGGAATCGCCATCATCTCGACCTCGAAGGGGGTCGTCTCCGGCCAGGAAGGCAAGCGGCTCGGAGTGGGTGGCGAGGTCCTTTGCACGGTCTGGTAGGGAGCCTCCATGTCACGCATAGGTAGAAGACCCATTCCGATCACCAAGGGGGTGACCGTCTCGGTCGATCCGGGCGCGGTCGCCGTCAAGGGCCCCAAGGGGAGCATGAACATCCCTGTCCCGGGAGGCGTCAACGTCCGGACGGACGACGGGAACCTCCTCGTCGAGGTCGCCGGAACGACGCAGCGGGAGAAGGCCCTGCACGGCCTCGTCCGCAGCCTCATCGCGAACGCGGTCGCGGGCGTCACGACGGGGTTCACCCGGGACCTCGAGATCCAGGGGATCGGGTACAAGGCCGCCGTCGAGGGCCGCGAGATCGTCCTGGCCCTCGGCTTCTCGCACCCCGTCCGCTTCCCGATCCCCGAGGGGATCGATGTCTCGGTGGACAAGCAGGTGCGCCTCTCGATCAAGGGATATGACAAGCAGGTCGTCGGCCAGGTTGCCGCGAACCTCCGCGCGCTTCGCCCGCCCGACGTCTACAAGGGCAAGGGCATCCGGTACGCGGGCGAGATCGTGCGCAAGAAGGTCGGCAAGGCCGGCGCCAAGTAAGGGACGGAACCGATGGAGCACAGAACCGACAAGGAATGGCGGCGGCAACGGTCCAAGTACCGCATTCGCAAGCGGCTCAGCGGATCGTCCGATAAGCCAAGGCTCGTGGTGTACAGGAGCCTGAACAACATCTACGCGCAGGCCGTTGACGACGGCTCCGGGCGGACGCTCGCGTCGGCCTCGAGCCTCGACAAGCCGCTGCGCGGGAAGAGCGGCAGCGGCGGCAACCTCGCCGCGGCCAAGGCGGTCGGGAGCGAGATCGCCAAGAGGCTCAAGGACAAGGGCGTCGCCCAGGTCGTCTTCGACCGGGGCGGGTACCGCTACCACGGGCGCATCCGCGTCCTGGCCGAGGCCGCCCGAGAGAACGGGCTCAAATTCTAGCGAGAGGTGAGACGTTGGCTGACCGCGACAGCGAGAGATCCGAATACAAGGACCACGTGGTCCACATCAACCGCGTCACGAAGGTCGTGAAGGGCGGCAAGAACTTCTCCTTCAGCGCCCTCGTGGTGGTCGGCGACGGCCGCGGCACCGTGGGATACGGCGTCGGCAAGGCGAAGGAAGTCCCGTCGGCGATCGCGAAGGGGGTCGACCGCGCCAAGCGGAACCTGATGTCGGTTCCCCTGGCGGGCGGGACCATCCCGCACGCGATCGTCGGGCACTTCGGCGCCGGCAGGGTGATGCTGCGCCCGGCCTCCCCGGGGACCGGCGTCATCGCCGGCGGGGCGGTCAGGGCGGTCATGGAATCGCTGGGCGTGCAGGACGTGCTCACGAAATCCCTGGGCAGCGCCAACCCCCACAACGTCGTCCGCGCGACGATCGACGGCCTGGCGAACCTGAAGGATCCGCAGAGGGTCGCCCGGCTGCGCCAGCGCGTGGCGGACGAACCGAAGGACGGGCAGCAGGCATGAGCGCAGCGGAAAAGAAGCAGATCAGGGTCAAGCAGGTCCGGAGCGGGATCGGCTTCCCCGAGCCGCAGAAGAAGATCCTCCGGGCCCTGCGGCTCCAGAAGATCGGCCGGGTCCGGACCTTCCCCGACACGGCGTCCGTCCGCGGGATGGTCGCGAAAATCCCGCACCTCGTGGAGATCATCGAATCATGAACCTCTCCGACCTCGGGCCCGCAACGGGCTCGCGCAAGAAGCGCAAGCGCGTCGGCCGGGGCCCCGGATCGGGGCACGGCAAGACGGCCTGCAAGGGGAACAAGGGCCAGCTCTCGCGCCAGGGCTTCTCGCGCCGGCGCGACTTCGAGGGCGGCCAGATGCCCCTCGTCCGCCGGCTCCCGAAGCGCGGCTTCACCAACATCTTCCGCAAGGAGTACGCGGTCGTGAACCTCGACCGCCTCAACGCCTTCGCGGACGGCACGGAGGTGAGCCCCGAGACCCTGAAGGCGCACGGCGTGATCAAGAAGGTGCTTGACGGCGTGAAGATCCTCGGGCGCGGCGAGCTCGACCGGAAGCTGACCGTGAAGGCCCACCGGTTCAGCGCCGAGGCGATGCGGAAGATCCAGGCAGCGGGCGGCACCGCCGAGGTGCTCGGAGAAGCCGGAGCATGATCGACAGCATCAAGAACATCTTCAGCATCCCGGACCTGCGCAAGCGGGTCCTCTACACGTTCGGGCTCCTCGCCGTCTACCGCATCGGGGGGCACATCGCCACCCCGGGCGTGAAGTGGCGCGCCCTCGAGGCCTGGTTCTCGTCGACCCAGGGCGGGGGACTGCTCGGATTCGTGGACCTGTTCGCGGGGGGCAACTTCCGGCGGTTCACCATCTTCGCGCTGGGGATCATGCCGTACGTCTCGGCGTCGATCATCCTCCAGCTGCTGACGGTCATCTCCCCGACCCTCGAGCGCCTCTCGAAGGAGGGCGAGGTGGGGCGGCGGAAGATCACCCAGTGGACCCGCTACGGGACGGTCGCGCTCTCGATCATCCAGTCGGGCGCGATCGCCATGTGGCTGCAGTCGGTGAGCGTGGGCGCCGGCGGCGAGGGCGTGGTCTCGCCCGCGCTGCGCGGCCTGCCGTTCCTCCTCCTCACGGTCCTGACCCTGACGACCGGCACGGCCTTCATCATGTGGCTGGGCGAGCAGATCTCCGACCGGGGCATCGGCAACGGCATCTCGCTGATCATCTTCGCCGGCATCATCGTGGGCTTCCCGAACGCGGTCATCCAGACCCTGCAGCAGATCGCCGACAACACGATCTCGCCGCTGGTCGTCCTCGCCCTTGTCGTCCTCATGGTGGCCGTGGTCGGGGGAATCGTGTTCGTCGAGCGCGCGCAGCGGAAGATCCCCATCCAGTATGCGCGCCGGGTGGTCGGCAGGAAGATCTACGGCGGCCAGTCCACCTACCTGCCGCTGCGGGTGAACTCGGGCGGCGTGATCCCGGTCATCTTCGCCTCGTCCATCCTCGCGATCCCGCAGACCCTCCTGTCCGCGGGAGCGACGCGGTGGGGCTCGACGGCGCTGCAGATCGTGGCCCAGCAGCTCGGCTACTCGATGCCGATCTACAACCTGCTCTACTTCATCGGCATCATCTTCTTCTGCTTCTTCTACACCTCGATCATCTTCAACCCGGTCGACACGGCCGACAACATGAAGAAGTACGGCGGGTTCATCCCCGGCATCCGGCCCGGTCGCAGGACCGCGGAGTACATCGACCGGATCCTGACCCGCATCACCTTCGGCGGCGCGATCTACCTGGGCCTCATCTCGATCCTTCCCGTGTTCCTGATCTCGGGGCTGCACCTGCACCAGCTGTGGCCGCCGGCCCTGGCGAACTTCTTCGACAACCTGCCGGGGTTCATCAACACCGGGTTCGGGATCACGTTCTACTTCGGCGGCACCTCGCTCCTGATCGTGGTCGGCGTGGCGATGGACACCGTGCAGCAGATCGAATCGCAGCTGATCATGCGCAACTACGACGGGTTCCTGAAGGGAACCCGCATCCGCGGACGCAGGGGTTGATGAAGGGAATCGTCTTGCTGGGTCCTCCGGGCGTGGGGAAGGGCACGCAGGCGGCGCGCCTCAAGGACGCGCTGCGGCTGCTCCACCTCTCCACGGGGGATGCCCTGCGCCAGGCGGTCCGCGAAGGGACCCCCCTCGGCGTGAGGGTGAAGTCCCGGATCGACTCGGGAGCGCTCGTTTCGGACGAGCTCGTCGGGGAGGTCGTGGAGGACGCCCTCAGGACGGGGACCGGCTCCGCGAGCGGCTACCTTCTCGACGGCTTCCCGCGGACGCTCAGGCAGGTGGAGATCCTGGACGGGGTCCTCGCCAAGACCGGCCTCCCGCTGGACCACGTCGTCATGCTCGACGCGCCCGAGGAGATCCTCGTGCGGAGGATGTCGGGCCGCAGGGTCTGCCCGGCCTGCAACGCGGTCTACCACGTCGACACCCGGCCCCCGAAGGCGGAGGGGCGCTGCGACGCGTGCGGCGGCCCGGTCGAGCAGCGCAAGGACGATCGCGCCGAGACCCTGTCCGAGCGCCTGCGGGTCTACCGCGAGCAGACCGCCCCGGTCGTGGCCGCCTACGATGCGCGCGGCCTTCTGCGGCGGGTCGACGGGACCGCGGAGCCGGACGCCGTGTTCGGGACGATCCTCGCGGTGGTCGGCAGGGTGGCCGCGTGATCGAGACGAAGTCGCGCACCGAGCTCGAATCCATGGACCGCGCGAACCGCGTCGTGCGGACGATCCTGGGCGAGCTCCGCGAGCTGGTCCGGCCGGGCGTTTCGACCGGGGAGCTCGGCGCGCACGCCGAGCGCCGGCTCGCCGAGCTGGGAGCGGGTCCCGCGTTCAAGGGGTACCCGCACCCGGACGGGGGACCCTCGTTCCCGGCGGTGATCTGCACCTCCGTGAACGACGAGATCGTGCACGGCATCCCGAGCCCGGGGCGGATCCTCCGCGAGGGGGACATCCTGAGCCTCGACTTCGGCGCGGTCGTGGACGGCCTGTACGGGGACGCCGCCGTCACGCTCCCGGTCGGCCGGATCAGCGACGAGGCGGCCCGCCTGGTGGACGTGACCCGCGAGTCGCTGATGAAGGGGATCGAGCAGGTCCGGGCGGGGAACCGGGTCATGGACATTTCGGCCGCCGTGCAGCAGCACGCAGAATCGCACGGATTCTCGGTCATCCGGGCCTTCGTGGGGCACGGGATCGGCAGGCGGCTGCACGAGGACCCGCCGGTCCCGAATTTCGTGGACCGGGGACCGAATCCGCGGCTGGCGCCGGGGATGGTCCTGGCGATCGAGCCGATGATCGCGGCGGGCGTGTACGACGTGGAGGTGGATGAGGACCGCTGGACCGCGCGGACCCAGGACCGGGCGCTTTCCGCCCACTGGGAGCTCTCGGTCGCGGTGACGGAGCAGGAGCCCTGGATCCTGGGAAACCCTGTATAATCAGAGTTTCCGCAGAGAGCCAGAACGAGCAGTCGAGGCAACGATGCCGAAAGAAGAAGCGATCCAGGTCGAGGCGAAGGTCTTGGAAACCCTGCCGAACGCGATGTTCAGGGTCGAACTGGACAACAAGCACAGGGTGCTCGCCCACATCTCCGGGAAGATGCGGAAGAACTTCATCCGCATCCTGCCGGGGGACCGCGTGCTGGTCGAGCTCTCGCCGTACGACCTCAGCCGCGGCCGGATCGTCTACAGGTACAAGTGAGGCATTGAATGAAAGTCAGGGCGTCAGTCAAGCGGATCTGCGACAAGTGCAAGATCGTCCGGCGGCGCGGCGTGATCCGCGTGCTGTGCGAGAACCCCAAGCACAAGCAGCGACAGGGATAACGGAGGCAACGTGGCACGTATAGCAGGCGTCGACCTGCCACAGCAGAAGCGGGTGGAGATCGGGCTGACCTACATCTACGGGATCGGCCGGGCGCGTTCCAACTCGATCCTCGCCAAGGCCAACGTCGATCGCAACCGCCGGATCAAGGACCTCACCGAGGAAGAGGTCCGTCGCATCCGGCAGGTGATCACCGACGAGGGCAAGGTCGAGGGCGACCTGAGGAAGAACATCTCGATGGACATCAAGAGGCTCATCGAGATCGGGTCGTACCGGGGCCACCGCCATCGCCGGCAGCTTCCCTGCCGCGGACAGCGCACCCACACGAACGCGCGCACGAAGAAGGGCCCGAGGGTCGCGATCGCGGGCAAGAAGAAGGCGCTCGCCAAGAAATAGGTCTGCCTCTTCAGGCAATTCAAAGAGATACAGGGGTAAAGCCGGATGGCCAAGGGAAAGCCGGGCGCCAAGAAGCCCGGGAAGAAGAAGGAAAAGAAGAGCGTACCGGCCGCAGTGGCCCACGTTCACGCGACCTTCAACAACACGATCGTCGCGATCTCCGACCCGCAGGGAAACCTGCTTTCATGGTCGAGCGCCGGCCGCTGCGGATTCAAGGGCTCCCGCAAGGGAACCCCGTTCGCCGCGCAGATGGCGGCCCAGGCGTGCGCGAACGCGGCCCGCGAGCACGGCGTGCGGACCGTGGACGTGCGCGTGAAGGGCCCCGGCTCCGGGCGGGAATCCTCGATCCGCGCGCTCCAGGCGAGCGGGCTCGAGATCAAGTCGATCAAGGACGTCACGCCGATCCCCCACAACGGGTGCCGGCCGCCGAAGCGTCGGCGCGTCTAGTCGTTCCGTACCCGCGATCGCTCGCGACCCCGGCCGAAGGGCCGGGAGGATGTTCCGGCCGCGCGGCCGGCGGGCTCGGAGGGCCTGTTTCCCTCCGGTAGTGATGACGGCGCCTCCGGCGCCCCGGACCCACCCGGGTCCGCATGTTGAAGGAGAAGGTCTTGGCACGTTACACCGAGGCGGTTTGCAGGCTCTGCCGCAGGGAGGGGATGAAGCTCTTCCTGAAGGGGGATCGCTGTTTCAAGGACAAGTGCGCGATCGAGCGGCGTCAGTACGCGCCCGGGCAGCACGGGAAGCGCCGCTCGAAGATCCAGGGGTACGGGATCCAGCTCCGCGAGAAGCAGAAGGTCAAGAGAATCTACGGCGTCCTCGAGAGGCAGTTCCGCCGCTACTTCCAGAAGGCGGAGCGCTCCCGCGGGATCACCGGCGAGATCCTGCTCCAGACCCTGGAGCGGCGGCTCGACAACGTGGTGTACCGGATCGGGTTCGCACCGTCGCGCCCGATGGCGCGCCAGCTCGTGGCCCACGGCCACTTCCAGGTGAACGGCCGGAACGTCAACGTGCCCTCCTTCCTCGTCAAGGTCGGCGACTCGGTCGTCCTGAAGGACCGGAGCCGGAAGAACGACGCGATCAAGGCCTCCCTCGCCACAGCGCTGGGGCGGGGCATCCCGCCGTGGCTCAGCCAGGAACCGGAGAAGTTCCAGGGGACCGTTTCCGCGCTTCCGTCGCGCGCTGACATCCCGCTGCCCATCTCCGAGCAGCTGATCGTCGAGTTGTACTCGAAGTAAACAATCGGCGCCGCCGGCAACGGCGGGCCTGGAGGTTAGCCACCCATGCTCTGGAAGGGCTTTCAGAAACCCAAGCGCCTCGAGTGCGAGTCCGAGACCCTGACGTCCACGTACGGCAAGTTCACCGCCCAGCCGTTCGAGAGGGGCTTCGGAACCACGATCGGCAACGCGATGCGGCGCGTGCTCCTGTCGTCGATCGAGGGGGCCGCGATCACGGCCGTCAGGATCGACGGCGTGCTCCACGAGTTCTCCTCGTTGCCGGGCGTCGTCGAGGACGTGACCGACATCATCCTCAACCTCAAGCGGATCCCGATCAAGCTGCACGTCGATCACCCCGAATCGCTCTTCATCAAGGCCGAGGGGGCCGGGGAAGTGCGCGCCGGACAGATCCAGGCCAACCCCAACATCGAGATCCTCGACCCGGATTCGCCGATCGCGACCCTCTCCGAGGAGGGGAAGCTGGCGATGGAGATGCGGGTCAAGCGCGGCCGCGGCTACATTTCCGCCGACCGCAACTTCGACGACGACCTGTCGATCGGCTACATCCCGATCGACTCGGTCCACTCGCCGGTCCGCAAGGTCGCCTACCAGGTCGAGGACGCGCGCCTGGGTCAGACCACCGACTACGACAAGCTGACGCTCGAGGTCTGGACGGACGGCTCGATCTCCCCGCAGGACGCCGTCGCCCTGGGAGCCAAGCTCCTGAAGGACCACATGGCCATCTTCATCAACTTCGAGGAGGCGCCCGCCGCCGAGAAGGAAGAGCTGAGCGAGGAGGCCGAGCGGCTGAACGAGAACCTCAACCGCAGCGTGGACGAGCTGGACCTTTCCGTCCGCTCCTACAACTGCCTGAAGAACGCGAACATCCGGACGATCGGCGACCTCGTGCAGAAGTCCGAGGCGGAAATGCTCAAGACCAAGAACTTCGGCCGAAAGTCCCTTTCCGAGATCAAGGAGCTTCTCTCCGAGATGGGGCTCTCCCTCGGCATGAAGCTCGATGACAAGACCCGGCGTCTGATCCGGTAGGAAGGCCCATGAAACACAGAGTCGCAGGAAGGAAGCTCGGCCGGACCAGCGCGCACCGCCTCGCGGTGCTCAGGAACCTGTCCACGGACCTGTTCCGCCACGAGCGCGTGCAAACGACCCTGATGAAGGCGAAGGAGCTGAGGCCCTTCGCCGAGAAGCTGATCACGACCGGCAAGCGCGGCGACGTCGCGTCGCGGCGCCGGGTCGCGCGTCACATCCGGGTCCCGGACGTCGCGAAGAAGCTCGTGGACACGATCGCGACCCGCTTCGCCGACAGGCAGGGCGGATACACGCGGATCCTCAAGCTCGGCCCGCGCCGGGGAGACTCGGCGGAGATGGCGATCATCGAGCTCGTCGGGTTCGAGCCGACCTTCGCCCCGAAGGAAGAGGACAAGAAGGAGCGCAAGGGGCTCGGCCGGATCCGGGAGCGGTTCTCGCGCCGCAAGGCCGCCCCGGAGGCGGGCGAAGGCGCCGAGGGGGCCGCCGACGAGGGGGCGACGAAGCCCGCGCGCAAGGCCAAGGCCCCGAAGGGCGCCAAGGGCGAGAAGGCGGAGAAGGGCGCGAAGCCTTCCTCCGCCAGGGGCGGCAAGTCGGCCTCGGCGAAGCGAGCGGCCGGCAGGAAGATCGGCGGGAGCAAGAAGGGGAGCTGACGGGCCGGGGCGGACGCCGCCCCGGTCTTTATCGTCCGAGGGGGCCGCCGCGGGATCCGGCCCCCCAGAAAACGCCATCCATGCCGCGCCGGTCCGACATCAGGAGAATCCTCGTCATCGGCTCCGGCCCGATCGTGATCGGGCAGGCGTGCGAGTTCGACTATTCCGGGACGCAGGCCTGCAAGGCCCTGCGCGAGGAAGGGTACGAGGTCGTCCTCGTCAACTCCAACCCCGCCACCATCATGACCGACCCGGAGCTCGCCGACCGGACGTACATCGAGCCCCTGACGCCCGAGATCCTCTCCCTCATCATCGAGCGCGAGAAGCCCGACGCCCTTCTGCCCACGGTCGGAGGGCAGACCGCCCTGAACCTGACGGCCGCGCTCGGCGATGACGGGACCCTGGACCGCCACGGGATCAAGCTGATCGGCGCGACCCTGCGCGCGGTGAAGGTCTCCGAGGACCGGCTACTGTTCAAGGAAGCGATGGTCCACGCCGGGCTGGACGTCCCGGAGAGCGGGTACTGCACGCTCGGTGCCGGAGGCCGAGGAGATCGTCGGGCGGATCGGCTACCCGGCGATCGTTCGCCCCTCGTTCACCCTGGGAGGGAGCGGCGGCGGGATCGCCTACAACCTCGACGAGCTGCGCGAGATCGTCGCCCGCGGCCTCGAGCTCTCCCCGGTGCGGACGGTCCTCGTCGAGGAATCGGTGCTCGGCTGGAAGGAGTACGAGCTCGAGGTGATGCGCGACGTGAAGGACAACGTCGTCATCATCTGCTCGATCGAGAACTTCGACGCCATGGGCGTGCACACGGGCGACTCCATCACGGTCGCCCCGGCGCAGACGCTGACCGACAAGGAATACCAGCGGATGCGCGACGCCGCGATCAAGGTGATCCGCGAGGTGGGCGTCGAGACGGGGGGGTCGAACATCCAGTTCGCCGTGCAGCCGGAGACCGGCCGCATGGTCGTCATCGAGATGAACCCGCGCGTGTCGCGCTCCTCGGCGCTGGCCTCGAAGGCGACCGGGTTCCCGATCGCGCGGATCGCGGCGCTGCTGGCCGTGGGATACACGCTCGACGAGATCCCGAACGACATCACCCGGGAAACGAAGTCGGCGTTCGAGCCCACGCTCGACTACGTCGTCGTGAAGATCCCCCGGTGGGCCTTCGAGAAGTTCCCCGCCGCGAGCCCCGTGCTCGGGGTGCAGATGAAGTCGGTCGGCGAGGCCATGGCGATCGGCCGCACCTTCCGCGAGGCGCTGGGCAAGGCGGTGCGATCCCTGGAGATCGGCCGCGCGGGTCTGGGGGCCGACAGGCCCGAGACGATCGACGCCGCCCGGATCAAGGAGCGCCTCGCGGTCCCGAACTGGGAGCGGCTGTTCTACATCCGGCACGCGCTCCAGGCGGGGTGGTCCGTGAGCGCCGTCGCGCAGTTCACGGGAATCGACCCGTGGTTCCTGCGCAACATCGAGATCCTCGTGGAGATCGAGGGCCGGCTCCGGGCCTTCCGGCTGCCCGACCTGCCCCGCGAGCTGCTGCTGCGGGCGAAGCGGAACGGGTTCTCCGACAGGCAGCTCGCCTACCTGCTGGGGGCGGACCCCGCGGCGGTGAGGGCGCACCGGATCGCCGAGGACGTCGTGCCCGTGTTCAAGCGGGTGGACACCTGCGGCGCGGAATTCGAGGCGCACACCCCCTACCTGTACTCGACCTACGAGCAGGAGGACGAAACCGCGCCCACCGACCGTCGCAAGATCATGATCCTGGGCGGGGGGCCGAACCGGATCGGGCAGGGGATCGAGTTCGACTACTGCTGCTGCCACGCCTCGTTCGCGCTGCGCGAGGAGGGGTTCGAGACCATCATGGTCAACTGCAACCCCGAGACCGTCTCCACGGACTACGACACCTCCGACCGCCTCTACTTCGAGCCGCTCACGCTCGAGGACGTGCTCAACATCGTGGACCGGGAGAAGCCGGAAGGGGTGATCGTCCAGTTCGGCGGGCAGACCCCCCTGTCCCTCGCGCTCGGCCTGCAGGCGGCCGGCGTCCGGATCCTCGGGACCTCCCCCGACTCCATCGACCTGGCGGAGAACCGCCACCGGTTCGGCGACCTGCTCGGCTCGCTCGACATCCCCTCCCCGAAGTGGGGCACGGCGCGCTCCCTCGAGGAGGCGCGCGTGATCGCGTCGAAGATCGGCTACCCGGTCCTGATCCGGCCCTCGTACGTCCTCGGGGGACGGGCCATGTTCGTGGTCCACGACGAGGGATCGCTGGACGAGAAGATGAAGCGCGCCGTCGAGGCCTCCCCCGAGCACCCCGTGCTGATCGACCGGTTCCTCGAGGACGCCTTCGAGATGGACGTGGACGCGATCTCGGACGGCAAGGACGTCGTGATCGGCGCGATCATGCAGCACATCGAGGAGGCCGGGATCCACTCCGGGGACTCGGCGTGTGTCATCCCACCATGGCACCCGGCGGTCAAGGAGCGCGTGGGGGTGATCCGCGACTACACCCGCAGGCTCGCGCTGGCGCTCGGGGTGCGGGGGCTCCTGAACATCCAGTTCGCGCTGAAGGACGGGGTGGTCTACGTCCTCGAGGTGAACCCGCGCGCGTCGCGCACGGTGCCGTTCGTGAGCAAGGCGATCGGTGTTCCCCTCGCGAAGCTCGCCGCGCGGATCGCCGCGGGGCGCACCCTGCCGGAGCTGGGCTTCACGGAGGAGATCGTGCCCCGCGGGGTCTTCGTCAAGGAGTCGGTCTTCCCGTTCGTCCGCTTCCCGGGCGAGGACCCGCTTCTCGGGCCGGAGATGCGCTCCACGGGCGAGGTCATGGGGATGAGCGGCTCGTTCGGCCTCGCGTTCGCCAAGGCCCAGATCGCCGCCGGCAACCCCCTGCCGGGCGGGGGAAGGGCCTTCCTCTCGGTGAACGACTTCGACAAGCCGAGCCTCCTGCCGATCGCGCGGGACCTCGCGGCGCTGGGCTTCCAGCTCGTCGCGACGCTCGGCACCGCGGAGTACCTGCGGGGGAACGGGCTCGAGGTCCAGAACGTCTACAAGGCGGGCGAGGGGCGGCCGAACATCGTGGACCGGATCCTCAGCGGGGAGATTCACCTGATCGTCAACACGCCGCTCGGCCGCGAGTCGTACTACGACGAGCCGGCCATCCGGAAGACCGCGACGATGCGGGGCGTCCCGCTGGTCACGACGATGTCGGGCGCGGCCGCGGCCGTGCAGGGGATCCGCGCCGTGCGCGAAGAGGGGCTGTCGGTCCTGTCCCTCCAGGAATTCCACTCGAGGGGACGGGAGTCATGAAGAAACAGGGGGACGGGAAAGCAATGGAAGGAAAGGGCATGGCACGGACGGGGGAGAAGCGGGCAGGCGCGGCGCGGGCGCCGCCGGCGATGCCGGAGAACCGCCGGCGACGGGAGCGACGGCGCGGGGACCGGCAACGCCGGGGAGACGGACCGCGCCGGCGACGGCGGCGGTCCGGCCTTCGGAGACCCCCACGACGCGGGACCGGGCCGCGGGGATCAGCGACGACGCGGTGCGCGCGAGGACCGGCAAGGGCTGGAACGAGTGGTTCTCCCTGCTGGACGGGGCGGGCGCGCGGGAGTGGAACCACACGCAGATCGCCCGGCATCTCTACGAGAAGCTCGGCTGCCCGGGATGGTGGAACCAGATGGTCGCCGTCGGTTACGAGCAGGCGCGGGGCCTGCGCGAGAAGCACCAGACCTCGCGCGGTTACGCCGTGAGCGCCAGCCGCACCTACCCGGCCCCGGTCGCGAAGGTCTTCGGCTGCTGGAACGACCCGAAGCGCCGGTTTCGCTGGCTCGAGGAAGAGAACATCACGGTCAGTAAGGCGACTCCGGGGCGCTCCATGCGGATCGCCTGGAAGGACGGGGAGAGCCGGGTGGACGTCTCCTTCTACGAGAAGGGGGCGGCGAAGGCCCAGGTGACGGTCGACCACAACAGCCTGGCCCGGCGGCGGGACGTCGAGCGCATGAAGATCTTCTGGACGAAGCAGCTCGACCGCCTCACGGAATTCCTGAAGCCGTAGGGGGCCCGACGCGACGCCGGGTCCCGGGGACCGCCCGGGACTGAGGGCGGCCCGCCGGCCCCCGCGGGCCCCGCCCCGGCGGTCCGGGGCTAGAGGCGCTCGGGCGGAAGCAGGGGCGTCGCCTCCGCGTCCAGGGCGCGGGCGATTTCCTCCGCCGTCACCGTCGCCGTGCCCCGCTTCATCACCACCAGGCCCCCGGCGATGTTGGCGATCGCGGTCGCCTCCGCGAAGCTGCCGCCCGCGGCGAGGGCGAGCGTGAACGCGCTGATGACCGTGTCGCCCGCGCCGGTTACGTCCGCGATCTCGTCGCTCCCGAACGGGGGGAAGTGGACCGGGTCCTCGCCCGCCTCGAACAGCGTCATGCCCCGGCTCCCCTGGGTGGCGACCAGGGCCTCGCGCCCCGAGCAGCCGCCTCAGCCGCGCGCCCGCGCGCTTCAGCGGGCGGACCTCGTCGTCGGGGATCCGGACATCGAGGGCCTGCTCGACCTCGGCCACGTTGGGGGTGGCCGCGGTGACGCCGCGGAATTCGAGCACGCGGAAGCGGGAATCGAGCGTTACGATCCGCGGGCGGTGGCGGGCGGAAGCGAAGACCGCGGGAGAAGCGGCGCCGAACCCGTAGTCCGCGACGAGCAGCGCCTGCGCGCCGCGCGTCGCGCGTCCCAGTCGGGAAACGATCGCCGCCGCCGCGGCGCGCCCGAGGGGCTGCCCGGCGGGCCCCTTGTCGAGGCGGACGACCTGCTGCTTCGAGGTGTGCGCGCTCCCCGCGAGGATGCGGGTCTTGACCGGCGTCCTGTAGGAGGAGTCGAGGACGATGCCGGTCCGGGCGATCCGGCGCTCCTCGAGCAGCTCGAGGAGCCGGGCGCCCGCTTCGTCCCGGCCGACCCGCCCGACGGGCCGCACCGCCGCCCCGAGCGCCGCGAGGTTCGCGGCCGCGTTCGCGCCGCCCCCGGGAGCGAACCGCGATTCCTTGTACTCGAGGATCAGGACGGGGGCCTCCCGAGAGACCCGGGCGATCTCCCCGTAGGCGAACTCGTCGAGGACGAGGTCCCCCAGCAGGGCGATCGGGATCCCGTCGAAGCGGCCGAGCAGGGCGTCGAGCTCCGACGGCTCGAGCGCGCCCCGGCGGCGGGGGCCGATCGCCGCGGGGGCTCCCGCGGCGCGGGAGGCCCCGCGGGCGGCGGAGCGGATGGCCTGGGAGCGGCGCGGGAGACGCGCCGCGCTCCCCGCGCCCGCGGCCCGCCGGGGTCGCGTCGTCATGGGCGTTTCTCCCGTCGCGACAGGATCCAGATCACCGCATCCAGCAGGTCCTCCGCCACGTGGGCCGGAGGGACGGGGAATCGCCGGCGCTGCAGCTCCCATTCCCCGCGGCCGTACCCCGTCAGGACGAGGACGGGCGTCGCGCCGGCGGCGAGAGCGGCGCCGACGTCGCGGGCGCTGTCTCCCACCATGAACGAGCGGGCGAGATCGATGCCGAGCTCGTCCGCGGCGCGCAGCAGCATGCCCGGCTTCGGCTTGCGGCAGTCGCACTCGGCGCGGTAGGGCGGTTCGCCGGCGGTCGGGTGATGGGGGCAGTAGTAGATCCCGCCGACGCGCGCGTTGGCCGAGGCGAGCAGCGCGCGCACGCGCTCGTGCACGGTGAGGATCATCGCCTCGTCGAAATAGCCGCGCGCCACGCCGGCCTGGTTCGTCACGATCGCGACGGGCAGGCGGGCCTCGTTCAGGAGGCGGATCGCCTCGGCGCTGCGCGGGAGAAGGTTGCACCGGCTGGGGTGGTTCACGTACCCCACCTCCTCGCACACGGTGCCGTCGCGGTCGAGGAAGACCCCGGGAACCCTGCCTGCGCGTCCGGCGGGGCCCGGTCCACCCCCGGAGGCGTTCTCCTCGGGGCCGCGTCGCGCGAAGCGGGCTTCGGGCCGGGATCGTCATCGTCGTCGGCGCATTCTATCGCACGCCGCCCGGGGGCGGTTCGCCGGGACCCCCGGGAGGCGGGGCGGGAGGCTGCGCGGTCGGTTCCGGCTGCCCGCCGCCGGGCCGGGCGGGCTCGTCCGGCCCCGGGCGGCGGGACCGGCCAGGCCGTCCAACTCCCCGCGCCGCGGGCGGCTCTTCCAGCGCTCGTGCATCCAGAGCCAGCAGGAGGGGTTCGCGCGCACCTGGGCCTCGATGATCGAGGTGCACAGGCGGGTCAGCTCGAGGACGTCGCGGTCGCGGTCGCCCGTCCGCTCGATCTCGACCTCGGGGCCATAGACGACCCGGTAGCGGCCGCCCGGAAGCGGCTCGGAGAACACGGGCAGGACCGGCGCTCCGGTCTTGAGCGCGAGCAGGGCGAGCGTGGGAGTCGTCGCGGCCGGGCGCCCGAAGAAGGGGACGAAGACCCGCGCCCCCGAGCGGACGTTCTGGTCGATGACGATGGCGACGCTGAGCCCTTCCGACAGGGCGCGAAGGACGTGGCGCACGGCGCTGCGCTTGCCGATGACCCGGTTGCCGGAGACCTCCCGGCAGGAGCGGAAGAACTCCTCGATCAGGGGGTTGTCGAGCGGCCGCGTGACGATCGCGAGGGGAAGGCCCACGAACCCCTGCATGACCGCGGCGATCTCCCAGTTGCCGTAGTGCGCCGAGAACAGGAAGACGCCCTTGCCCCGGGCTAGGGCGGCCCTCAGCCGGTCGAGTCCCTCGTACTCGACGATCCGCCCGGCGTCCCCGGGCCCGAACCGGCCCAGCGTGATCATCTCGAATGCCGCGCGGCCGAAGTGGCGGAAGACGCGCCGGGCGATCCGCCGGCGCTCGTCGGGAGGAACCTCCGGGCCGAGCGCCTTCTCCAGGTTGTCGAGGGCGATCCCGAAGCGCCGGGAGGAGAGCCGTCCGAAGAGCGCGCCGGCGAGCGAGCCCGCGCCGGCAAGCCGCGCGACGGGGCAGGGCCCGCAGGACGAGCGCGAGGGCGCGAACGAGCGCCGCCTGGAGCCGGATGGAGAGCGTGAGCCTGGCCGGGGTTTCGCTCATCGGCGACCTGCGAGGGAGAGGACCGGCGCGAGGAGGCGCGCCTCCTCCTGGACCTCCATGCGGATCCTCAGCGCGTAGAGCGGCGCGGCGGTGGGGGCGCGGGCGATCCGGATGGCGTCCTTTTCGGTGGTCACGAGCAGCCGCGCCTTCGCGTCCCGGGCGCGCCGGGCGAGCCTCTCGAGCTCGTCCGGCGCATAGACATGATGATCGCGGAAGGCCTCGAACGCGGCCGATCACCGCCCCCGCGTCCTCGAGCGTGGCGCGGAAAGCGCCGGGATTGCCGATTCCGCAGAAGGCGTGGACCGGCGCCCCTCGAAGGGCGGAGAGGGGAAGAGGGGAGGGGGTGCTGCCGCGCCGCCGGAATCAGCGTCCCGCCCGCCGACGGGGAGCAGCGATTCGGGCTCGTGGCGCGCGAGCAGGATCGGGGCGCGCGGATTGTAGCGGCGCACGACGGTCTCGATCGGCCCCGCGGGGGCTCCGGCCGCCGAGCGCGTCACGACGAACAGCCCCGCGCGGGCAAGGCCGCGGAGCGGCTCGCGCAGGAGCCCGGAGGGGAGCATGCGGCCGCGGCCGAACGGCTCGGTCGCGTCGAGCACGACGATGTCGAGCGCGCGGGCGAGGCGCCGGTGCTGGAACCCGTCGTCGAGGAGAACGACGGCAGGCCCGAACCGGCGCACCGCTTCACGCCCGCCCCTCGCGCGGTCCGGATCGACCACGACGGGCAGACCGGGGACGCTCGCGGCGATCAGGGCCGGCTCGTCCCCCGCGAGGTCGGGGCCGAGCAGGACGCGCTCGAGGTCGGCGACGATGCGCGTGCCGGTCCCGCGCGAGCCGTACCCCCGGCTCAGGACGAGCGGACGCAGGCCCGCCTCCATGAGCCGGCGGGCAAGGAGGATCACGAGCGGGGTCTTGCCCGTTCCTCCCGCCGTGATGTTCCCGACGCTGACGACGGGGACATCGAGCCGGTGGATCCGCGCGAGACCGCGGTCGTACAGGAAGTTCCGCGAGCCCGCGACCGCTGCCCAGAGAAACGATACGGGCAGAAGAGCGGCGCGCGCAGTCCCCGGTGGCCTTGAGCGCCGGGCGCGGCCGCACTGCCCGGGCCACGGGAGGCGGCGGGCGAGCCGGTCTGCGGCCACGCGGACGGCGCCTGAAGCCCGGTCGGCGCGGCCGGGGTTTCGCTGTCGCCGACGCCGCCTGCTCCGCTCACGCCCCCTCCTCGGCATCGCGCGGGCCGGCTCCGGCTCGCAGCGCGGATGGCTGCCCGCTCCGCGCGCCGCCGGAGGGGGCGCCGGGCCGGGGCAAGTGGGCGAGGACCTCCCGCACGGTGGTTTCCAGGGCGTGGGCATTCTGCTCGACGACCCTGCGCGCGCGCGAGCCCCGGAGTCGAGCCTGAGGGCGGGATCCGCGGCGAGACGGGCGAAGGTCGCGATCAGCGCGGCGGCGTCCGCCGCCTGGAACGCGCCGCCCGCTTCGAGCAACCGCGCGGCGACCTCGCGGATGTTCGCCACGTGCGGGCCGAAGACGGGGGCGATCCCCCGCGAGGCCGGCTCGAGGATGTTGTGGCCGCCGATCGGGACGAGGGTGCCGCCGACGAAGGCGACCGAGGCGGCGCTGTAGAGCGGCGGAGAGCTCCCCGATGGTGTCGAGCAGCACCAGTTCCGGGGCCGTGTCCGGCCTCCCCGCGCTGCGCCGCGCCCAGGGGCGCCCCTCCCCGGCGATCAGCCGCGCGACGGCCTCGAACCGCTCGGGGCGCCTCGGGGCGATCACCAGCGCGCGGCGCGCTCCCGCGGACGGAGGCAGCGCGCGCCACGCCGCGAGGACAGCCTCCTCCTCGCCCTCCGCCGTGCTCCCCGCGAGCCAGAGCTCGTCGCCCGCGGAGAGCCCCAGCTCCGCGAGAATCGGCGCGGGATCCTTCGCGTCCGAGGCGAGCGCGAACTTGAGGTTGCCGGCGACGCGGACGCGGTCCGCCGGCGAGGCCGAGGAACTCGAATCGCTCGCCGTCGCGGGCGGTCTGGACGCAGGCCAGGCGCACCGCGGAGAGGGCCCGCGCCATCAGCGCTTTCACGAACCGGTAGCGCCGCAGGGCGCGGTCCGAGATCCTGCCGTTCGCGATCAGGACCGGAATGCCGCGCGCTCGGCCTCCGCGAGGAGATTCGGCCAGAGCTCCGTTTCGACGAGAAGGAGCGCGCAGGGACGCAGCGTGTCCAGGAAGCGCCGCACAGCGCCGCGAAAGTCGAGAGGACAGTAGCCGGTCGAGACGCCGCTTCGCTTCGAGGCGCTGCGCCTGGGCCCGGCCGGTGCGCGTGGTCGCCGTGAGGTGGATGGCCGGGACCGCGTCCCGCTGCCCGGCGGGCGCGCCGGCGGGCCGGGCTGTGAGGCCTGCCCCGCGGCGGAGAGCCTCGATCAGGCCCGCGGCAACGGCCACCTCTCCCACCGACGAGGCCTGGATCCAAAGCGCTCCCGGGGGCGGCAGCGGAGCATCGAGCAGGCCGAGCCGCTCTCTCAGCTCGAGGGGCGTCGCGCCGCGGGTCCGGGAAGCGAGGGCGTAGAGCGGGTAGATGCCCCGCAGCGGCACCAGGATGGCGTTGTAGAGGAGAAGATGCGCGCCCCCTGCAGCCTTCAGAGGTCGTCCCCCTTCACTGGGCGGGATCTGAGTTTAGGAACGCGAGAGACCGGGCTCTTACCGCGATTCGACTTTTCGCTCGAGCTCAACGAAGTGCGCCAGGATTTCGCTGAACATGCGCAGCCCGTTCTCGGGAATGACGATCGAGGAGCGCCCCCCGCTCGATTCCGTGATCCTCAGGTACTTCCCCTTCGGATTCTCCTTCAGGTCGAAGAAGAACTTCTTGTTCTCGACCTTGAAGTCCTTTGTTTCCAGTACCTTGTCCAATGCCTGCTCCTCCGTCCCACGCCTCGAAGCCATTATAATGGAGTTCGATCCACGCAGGCAAACCGTTGACTGAATTCCCGATCTACCTCGACCACAACGCCACGACCCCGCACCGATCCCGAAGTCGTTTCGGCGATGGAGCCGTTCCTCCGGGAGATTTTCGGCAATCCCTCCAGCGTGACCCATGACGAAGGGCGCCGGGCGAGGGAGGCGGTCGAGGAGGCGAGGGCGGAGGTGGCGCTCCTGCTCGGGCCGAGGACCCGGCGGAGATCGTCTTCACTTCCTGCGCGACGGAGTCGAACAACCTCGCCGTGAAGGGTTCCGCCTGGGCTCTTCGATCGAAGGGGGACCATCTCGTCACCTCGGCGGTCGAGCACAAGTCGGTGCTGGAGTCGTGCCGCTGGCTGGAAGGGGAGGGACGCGCGGCTGACCGTTCTCCCCGTGGACGGCGACGGCCGCGTGGACCCCGCGCTGGTGGCGGCGGCGATCGAGGAGCGGACCATCCTCGTCAGCGTCCAGCACGCGAACAGCGAGGTCGGAACGGTCCAGCCGGTCGAGGAGATCGGCGCGATCTGCTCGGCGAAAGGGATCCGCTTCCACACCGATGCGACGCAGACGGCGGGGAAGCTCCCCGTGGACGTCCGGCGGATCGGCTGCTCGCTGCTCTCGCTCTCCGGGCACAAGCTCCACGGACCGAAGGGAATCGGCGCGCTCTACGTGCGGCGCCGCCAGAGGCTGACCCCGCTCCTGAGCGGCGGGGGGCAGGAGCGCGGCCTGCGCTCGGGGACGCACAACGTCGCGGGCATCGTCGGGCTGGGCGTCGCCTGCCGCCTCGCGCGCGGGCGGATGGAGGCCGATGCCGCGCGGATGAGCCGGCTGCGCGATCGCCTGCGATCGGCCCTGCTGGCGCGGGTGCCCGGCGTCACGGTCAACGGTCCTGTCGATGATCGGCTCCCCGGCAACCTGAACGTCTCCTTCGAGGACCTCGACGGGCAGGCGCTGATCGAGAGCCTCGAGGGGATCTCGGTCTCCAGCGGCTCGGCCTGCGCCGCCGGCTCCACCGAGCCCTCCTACGTCCTCATCGCCATGGGGGTTCCCCCCGAGCGCGCCTTCGGATCGGTCCGATTCGGCGTCGGCCGGGGGAACACCGAGGAGGAGATCGACCGCGCGGTGGAGGAGCTCGCGCGCTCGGCCGCGCGCCTGCGGGCCCTTTCGACGCGCCGGCCCTGAGAGCGGGGGCCGGCCGGGCCGCGTTTCCAGCCTGCCGGAACCCCGGTTGAATTCCCCGGAAACGGCCCTAGATTCGACCGTGCATGTCTCCCAAGCCCGAGCGCGCGGGGGCGCCTCCCGCGGGGCGCCGGCGGAAGAGGATCGTCTACTCGCTCCTCGCCGTCCTCGTCCTGGTCGGCCTCGTGCCGCTGGCCGCCTTCGCCTTCAAGCTGATCCAGACCAGCCGGCGGGCGCTCGTGACCTCCCAGCAGGAAATCGAGATGCAGCTCGCCTCGTCCATCGCGGCCGAGCTCGACACCTTCACGGACGGGCAGGTGCGGCAGGTCGCGACCCTGGCGGAGTCGTTCGGCGCATCGATCGAGCAGCAGGGGCTCCGCGGCTTCGAGGAGGACCTCCGGAAGCGGGGCGTCCTCCCCGGCCTGCTCGACGAGCAGCTCGTGGCGCTGCGGTTCGCGCCGCTCTCGGGAGGGATCAAGCAGGCGCTCATGGACGCCGACGCGCCTCCCCCCGAGCTGGAGAGGCTGCTCGCGGGCGAGTTCGCCGCCCTGCTGGCCTCGCCCGGGACGGCGGAGGCGCACCAGGCGCGCGTGAGCGAGCCGATCCTGATCGGGACGGGAGCGTTCGCCGGCTTCGTCGTGACGGCGCCGGTCTACTCGGGAGGGGCGCTCCAGGGGGTGCTGCAGGGGTTCGTCTCGATCCAGCGGCTCTGGAACCGTGCCGCCCTCGGGCGCGCGACGGGGCACGAGATCTACGCGCTCGATTCGCGCGGGGCGCTGTTCGCGCACACCGATCCCGAAGCGGTCACCGGGCGGCGCGACATGCGCGGGCTCGAGATCGTCCAGAAGTTCCTGGCCTCGCAGCGCAGGAGCAAGGAAACGGTCGCCTTCAGCGCGGTGGAGAACGGGCGCAGGACAGGGTACCTCGGCGCGTACGATCCGACCCGCCGCGGCTGGGGGATCTTCGTGCAGGTGCCCGAGAGCGCCGCCTACGCGCTGATCCAGGAGATGATGCGCGACACGGTCACATGGGCCGTCGTGGCGATCGGCCTGGCGATCCTCGCCGGCGTCGTCTTCGCGGGGAGCCTCTCGCGCCCGATCCGGCACCTGGCCGAGACCAGCCGCGCCTTCGCCGGCGGCGACTTCAGCGCGCGCGCGGCGGTCGAGACGGGGAACGAGATCGGCGAGCTGGCGGACACGTTCAACCTCATGGCGTCCGAGATCCAGGAGCAGTTCGCTCGCCTCGAGAAGGCGGCGCACGACACCAACGACCTGTTCCTCGGGACGGTTCGCGCGCTCGCGCAGGCGATCGACGCGAAGGACCCGTACACCAAGGGGCACTCGGTGCGGGTCAACAAGTACTCGGTCCTGATCGCGCGCTACCTGGGCCTGTCCGCCCGGGAGATCAACAACGTCCACGTGGCCTCGCTCCTGCACGACATCGGGAAGATCGGCATCGACGACTCGATCCTGAAGAAGCCCGCGAACCTCACCGCCGAGGAGTTCGAGGTCATGAAGGGGCATCCCGAGAAGGGGGCGCGGATCATGGAGAAGATCGCGGCCCTGCGGGACGTCGTGCCCGGCATGCGGCACCACCACGAGCGGTACGCCGGCGGCGGCTACCCGCAGGGGCTGAAAGGCGACGCGATCCCGCTGATCGCGCGGATCATCAACGTCGCGGACACACTGGACGCGATGACGACCCACCGCCCCTACCAGGCCGCCTTCCCCTTCGAGGCTGCGGTCGCGCGGATCAACGAGCTGAAGGGGACCGTGTGCGATCCGAAGGTGGTCGAGGCGTTCAACCGCGCCTACCAGAGCGGCGAATTCGAGCTCGAGCGCCGGGAGCTGGCGGCCCGGACGTCCGCGCCCGCGCCCGCCGAGCCGCTCGTCACTGCCTGACAGGCCCCGTGCGCCCCGACAGGGGCCGCTCGACATGACAGTGGCGCGCGAGCTGCGAGGGGCCGCGCGGCCAGGCGGGTCCCCCCGCGCTGCAGTGACACGTCCATGGTCGCCGGGGCTTGACTTTCGCTTTGTTTTCGTCCATCGTAGCGCCATGGCACTCACGCGAAGACAGAAGCAGATCTACGACTTCGTCTGCGAGTTCATCGAGAAGAAGGGGTACTCGCCGAGCCTCGAGGAGATCGGGAAGCGGTTCGGCCTCTCCTCCGTCGCGACCGTCCACAAGCACGTGTCGCACCTCGTCTCGAAAGGGCTGCTTCGCCGCTCGGCGAACGTCAACCGCTCGATCGAGCCGGTCCCGCGCGAGACCGCCGGGCGCGGCGGCGAGCTCCTGCCCCTGCTCGGCGCCGTCGCCGCCGGCTCGCCGATCGAGGCGATCGAGGGGGACCAGACGCTGCTCGTGCCGGAGGACTTCGTGCGGCGCGGCGCGGAGACCTACGCCCTGCGCGTGCGCGGGAACTCGATGATCGACGAGCAGGTCTGCGACGGCGACTACGTCATCGTGGAGAAGCGGGACCGGGTCGAGAACGGCGAGATGGTGATCGCGCTCCTCGAAGGGGAGGGGGCGACGGTGAAGAAGCTGTATCGCGAGGACGGCAAGGTCCGCCTGCAGCCGGCAAACCCCGAGCACGCGCCGATCATTCTCGAGGACGCGGATCTCCGGATCCAGGGGGTCGTCGTCGGCCTGATCCGCAAGCTGCGGCCCTAGCAGCGGGGGACGCTCCCGGCCCGCCTCGCTCCCGCCTATACTGAAGGCGATGTCGCTGACCACGCCGCCCGGGGGCGCGCGAGCGCCCGTCGCCCTGCTGAACGGCAGGATCGTCCCGGCCGATGAACTGGGCCTGCCGTGGAATGCTCCGGGCCTCGGCAGGGATTCGGCCTCTTCGAAACGGTCCGCGTCGCCTCGGGCCGCGCGTTCCTCGGCGGGCATCACGCGCAGCGACTGACCGACGCCGCGGGCGAGCTGGGGATCGAGCCGTGGATGCACCCGAGGACGCTCGCGCGCGCGATGGATCGCCTCATCGCGGTCTCGGGGATCCGCGACGGGGCGATGCGGGTCTTCCTCCTGCCCGGGGCGCCGCCCCCCGGCGAGGAGTCCTCGGACGATTTCCGCTACCCGGAGGCGGCGGCCTCCTCGCCCTTCTCACCGGGCCAGGCCGCGCGCGCGCTACGTGGGGACGCTGCACGATCACCCGGCGCCGCGCCCCTCGAGCGTGCGCGCGGTGCTGAGCCCGGACCTGCGCGACCCGAACGGCCCTCTGGTCGGGCTGAAGACGATCTCGTACGCCGCGGAGCGGCTCCTCCTCGCGCGCGCCCGCGCGCAGGGCGCGGACGAGGCGCTGCGCCGGAACCTCGCCGGGCGGATCGGGGAAGGGACCCGCTCCAACCTGTTCCTGTTCGAAGGGGACAGGCTCGTCACCCCTCCGCTGAGCGAGGGGCTCCTCGCGGGGATCACGCGCTGGTTCCTCATCAGGATCGCCCCCGAGAACGGCTTCACCCCGGCGGAGGAGCCGGTCCCCGTGGATCGCCTGCTCGGAGCGGACGAAGCGTTCCTCGCCAGCACGCTCAGGGGCGTGGTGCCCCTGGTTGCCCTGGACGGGAAACCGATCGGGGCAGGCGAGCCCGGTCCGCGCGCCACCAGGCTGCGCGAGGTCCTCGAGCGGCACATCGTGAGAGGCTAGGAGAGACAGGATGATGAAGCTCAGCTTCGTGCTGCTCGTGGTCTGGTTCGTCGCGGTGATGGTCCACGGGCTGTACCGCGCCGCGCAGGACGACCAGGCCCCCTGAGCCGGCGCCCGGTCGCGTCGCGCGCGGGCGAACCGCTTTCTCGTGAGGCAGGGGAGCCTCCCCCGGGCGGGCGCGGACTAGTGAACCGACGTCGAGCCGGCGGGAGCCGCAGGCTCTCCGTCGAGGCTCGCGAGCTCGCGCAGGCGCAGGATGTGGTCCGCGAGCGGCGCGACGACGGGGTGGGAGGTCAGGTAGGCGTCCGCGATCTTCCCGGCGTCCCCGGGCTTCCACCCGGCGCGCTCGGCGGCGGCGGCGGGGGACAGGCCCCGCCCGAGACCCGCGAGGAATAGCTTGTGGATGGGGGTCAGCTGGGAAACCAGCGACTCGACCACCTCGTCGGGGAGAAGGCCTCCGTCCTCGGGCACGCGGGGGGGTCGCGCCATCGGCGTCGCTCCATGAACGGGGCCGTTTCACCGGTGAAACGGCCAAGTTTCACGAAGAATACGCCCTGTCGGAGGCCGTGTCGAGAGAGGGGAGTCCAGGGGCTGCGTGGGGAGGGGCTAGCGGATGGTGCCCAGGGCCGGAATTGAACCAGCGACACCGTGATTTTCAGTCACGTGCTCTACCAACTGAGCTACCTGGGCCCACGGTGGAGCGTGAATCGTAGCAAAGCGGGCTGGGCCGGTCAAACACGGGACCGGACCGGGAACCGGCCCGCGGCGCCGGGCCGCGGGCCGGCCGGGAATCACTTCGAGGCTTCCTTCGCGGCGCCGGTGTCCTTGGTGCCCGCCGCCTCGCGGAGCATCTCGCGCGCGATCACGAGCCGCTGGATCTGGTTCGTCCCCTCGTAGATCTGCGTGATCTTCGCGTCGCGCATGTACTTCTCGATCGGGTAGTCCTTGCAGTAGCCGTACCCGCCGAACAGCTGCACGCAGTCGGTCGTGACCTTCATCGCCGTCTCGGTCGCGAACAGCTTGCACATCGCCGACGCCTTGCTGAGGCCCCGGGCGCCGCTGTCCACGACGCGCGCCGCGTAGTGCACGAGCTGGCGGGCCGCCTCGAGCTGCGTCCCCATGTCGGCCAGCATCCACTGGATCCCCTGGAAGGAGGAGACGCTCTGGCCGAACTGCTGCCGCTCGCGGATGTAGTCGATGGCGAGCTCCAGGGCCCCCTGCGCCAGCCCGACGGCCTGCGCCGCGACGCCGGGGCGCGCGCGGTCGAGGGTCATCATGGCATGCTTGAAGCCGAGCCCTTCCTGCCCGCCGAGGAGGTTCTCGACCGGCACCTTGCAGTTCTCGAAGTGGATCTCGATGACGGGGACGCAGCGGATCCCCATCTTGTCCTCTTCCTTCCCCTTGCGATACCCCGGCATCCCGTCCTCGACGAGCAGCGCCGAGATCCCGCGGCTCCCCCGGTCGGGGTTCGTCACGCAGAAGACGGTGTTGATGTGGGCCACCTTGCCGCCGGTGTTCCACTTCTTCTCGCCGTTCAGCGTGTAGTGCTTCCCCTCGAGGACGGCGCGGGTCTTCATGCTGCCGGCGTCGGAGCCGGATTCCTTCTCCGACAGGCCGAAGGCGATCAGCTTCTTCCCGGCCGCGATGTCGGGCAGGAAGCGCTTCTTCTGTTCCTCGGTTCCCGAGAGGATGATCGGGAACGAGCCGAGAGCGTTGACGGCGTAGGCGACCCCCACGCCGCCGCACGCGCGGGACAGCTCCTCGATCACGATGGCGAGGTCGAGGACCCCTCCGCCCATCCCGCCGTGCTCCTTCGGGATCCAGACGCCCATCAGCCCGGCCTTCTTCAGCGCGTCGAGGACCTCGTAGGGGTAGCTCTGATCCCGGTCGTGCTGGGCGGCGACGGGCCGGATCACCCGCTCGGCGATGTCGCGGGCAATGGCTTTCAGTTCGAGCTGTCGGGGCGTGAGGAACTCGTTCATCGTTCTACCTCCAGGTGGTGGCGGAGGCGCCGAGCGCGGCTCCGCTCCTCAGGATCAAGGCCGGCCGGCCGGGGCCGGGGCCGTTCGTAAGCGTGAAGCGCAGCTCCATGCCGACCGCGGTGCGCGCCGAGCCGGCGGCGCGCATCCAGCACCGGTCTTCCGATCCGGCTCCGCCGGCGGAGCGCCAGCTTCTCCATCAGGAAGGACGGGCTCCCGGCTTGGGGCGCGCCACCCCCGCGGAGGCGTCCGTGCGGACCGGCCCCGGCGGCGGGAGCCGCCGGCTTCCCCCCGGCGGGTCCCGCCGGCGGTCCGGGCGCGGGGCGCCCGGACGCGGCGCCCGCGGCCGCGGGCTCCGCCGGCGAGGGCATCAGGGCTCCCGCCCCGGGGGGGAGGCCCAGCGCGGAGCGCAGCCTCGATTCGATCTGCTTCAGGATGTCGGGGTTGTCGCGCAGGAACTGCTTGGCGTTCTCCCGCCCCTGGCCGATCCGCGTCTCGCCGTAGGAAAGCCACGAGCCGCTCTTCTCGATGATCTTGTGCGTGACGCCGAGGTCGAGCAGGTCGCCGAGGCGCGAGATCCCCTCGCCGTACATGATGTCGAATTCCGCCGCGCGGAAGGGGACCGCCACCTTGTTCTTGACCACCTTCAGCTTCGTGCGGTTGCCGACCGTCTCCTCCCCGTCCTTGATGGCGCCGATCCGGCGGATGTCGACCCGGATGGAGGAGTAGAACTTGAGGGCGCGGCCCCCGGTGGTCGTCTCGGGGTTGCCGAACATGATGCCGATCTTCTCGCGGATCTGGTTGATGAAGATCAGGCAGGTCCTGGACTTGGACACGGCGCCGGTCAGCTTGCGCAGCGCCTGCGACATCAGGCGCGCCTGCAGGCCGACGTGGCTGTCGCCCATTTCCCCCTCGAGCTCCGCGCGCGGGACGAGCGCCGCGACCGAGTCCACCACGCAGACGTCGAGCGCGCCGGAGCGGACGAGCACCTCGAGGATCTCGAGCGCCTGCTCGCCGGTGTCGGGCTGGGAGACCAGGAGGTTGTCGATGTCCACGCCGAGCTTGCGGGAGTACTCGGGGTCCATCGCGTGCTCGGCGTCGATGAAGGCGGCGATGCCGCCCTGCTTCTGCGCCTGGGCGATGACGTGGAGGGCGAGCGTGGTCTTGCCCGAGGACTCGGGCCCGAAGATCTCGATCACCCGGCCCCGGGGCATCCCCCCGACGCCGAGGGCCCAGTCGATGGAGAGGGCGCCGGTCGGGATGGTCGGGACCTCGACCGTCTCCCGGCTCCCCAGCTTCATGATGGAACCCTTGCCGAACTGCTTCTCGATCTGGGCGACCGCGAGATCGACCGCCTTGGTTTTTTCACGGATGTCCTGGCTCATGACGCTCCTCGCTGTGGGAAGACCGAAAGCGGGGGAAATCGGGGTTCCACGGAAGGACCAGATGTTAGGCCACGCGGATGGCGAAAGTCAAGCGAATATTCCGCGAAAAATGCTGGCAGGGTGTTCTCCTTGACAGGATGGGAGTTCACCTCTAACATCTTCCGTGGAACTCGCGACGGCCGCCGGACCGGAGGGGGTTCCATTGCCGTGAGTTTTCGCGTCCCGAAGCGAACCACCTCAGGAGCCAACGGACACCGGCGCATGAAGAAAGCCCAGGCGTTCTTTTTCCTCGTTCCGATCCTCACCGCTGCCGTTCTGGCTCCGGGCTGCGCGACAGTCCGCTCCGGGGCGAAGGGCGGCGCCCCCTCCCACACCTCCCGGCAGGCCTCCTACCCGCACGACGGGTCCTCCTCCGCCCAGGGCAGCGGTCGTCCAGCCCGAGCCCGCCATTCCGGCGGTCCAGGTCGAGGAGACGATCCGCGATGCGAGATCGCTCTACGAAGTCGGGGTCCAGCACTACGGCCGGGGAGAAGTGGACGAGGCGCGCGAGAGCTTCGACAGGGCGATCGAGCGGCTGACCACCGGCCCCGTGGGGGCTCGCGAGGACACGCGGCTCGCCGACGCGTACGCCGATCTTCTCCGCCAGATCCAGGAGGTCGAGCTGGCCTCCTACCAGTCGGGCTCGGGACTCTCTCCCGAGGAGCCGATCCCGATCGACATGCTCAACGAGATCGAGCCCGAGATCTCCCCGGAGGACGCGGCGCGCGAGCGGGCGCTCCTGCAGGGGGACAACGTCCCGACCGACGTGCCGGTCGTCATCAACGACAAGGTCCTGGCCTGGCTCGGGATCTACCAGACGCGCCTGCACGACAAGTTCCAGGAAGGGCTGACGCGGTCGGGCCGCTACATCGACATGCTCCGCTCGGTCTTCCGGGAGGAGGGGCTTCCCGAGGACCTGGTCTACATGGCGCACGTGGAGAGCGCGTACAAGCCGTACGCCTACTCGCGGGCGCGGGCCAAGGGGATCTGGCAGTTCATCGCCGAGACCGGCAGCCGCTACGGACTGCGCCGCGACTACTGGATCGACGAGCGCTCGGACCCGGAGCTTTCGACACGCGCGGCGGCCGCCTACCTCAAGGATCTCCACGAGATGTTCGGCGACTGGTACCTGGCCATGGCCGCCTACAACGCGGGCGAGGGGAAGATCCAGCGGGCGCTCGGCCGGCTCGGGCAGGTCGATTTCTGGGCCATCGCGCGCACCTCGCAGATCCGCCTCGAAACGAAGAACTACGTGCCGGCGATCCTTGCCGCGATCCTGATCTCGAAGAACCCCGAGAAGTTCGGCTTCAGCAGTCGAGAAGGACCCGCCCCTGACCTCGGACGCGGTCACCATCGACAGCGCGACCGACCTGGGCGTCGTGGCGCGCCTGACCGGAACGACGGTCGATGATCTGCGGCTGCTCAACCCGGCGCTGACGCGCCTCATGACGCCGCCCAACTACCCGGATTTCGAGCTGCGCGTGCCGCCCGGGACGGGCGAGCCGTTCGCCGTCGCTTTCGCCGGGCTTCCGGTCACGGAGCGGATCCCCTGGAAGAACCACACGGTGCGGAAGGGGGAGACGCTGGCGGCGATCGCGCGCCGCTACGGCGTCAGCGTGTCGCAGGTCCGGCAGGCGAACACGCTGCCGCCCGGCTCCGCGCTGAAGGCGGGGATGAACCTGCAGATCCCCACCTACATGGCGGCGCCCAGCGGGGGCCACGGCGACATCCTGCGCGCCTCCTCCCGGGACCGCTCGCGCACGGGGGGGAAGACGGTGGTCAAGGTCCGCAGCGGCGACACCCTGACCTCGATCGCGAGCCGCTACCGCACCTCGGTCGCGAACCTCAAGGAATGGAACCACCTCAGCTCGAACACCATCCACGTAGGCGACAAGCTGGTCGTCTACGCGCGGCAGGAGGCGGAGGCGGGGGTCGTGGCGGGCGCGCGGCCCGCGGGCAAGGGCGGCGCCGCCGGGCAGAAGGTCGCCGCGGCCTCGGTGGTCCCGGGCGCCGGCGGGAGCCCCGCGAAAGAGACGCAGGGCGGTCCGGGGCGCACCTACCGCGTCCGGAAGGGCGACACCCTGTACAGGATCGCGACCCGCATGTCCACGAGCGTGGAGGCGATCTGCTCACTGAACAACCTCTCCGCGAGCGATACGCTGCATCCCGGCACCCTGCTCCTGATCGGGCGCTGACGCGGCGGCGGCCCGGCGCCTTGCCCGGCGGGCGAGGCGTCTGCTAATCTCCGCCGGTTCCTCCCTTCGAATGGAGTCGTCATGAGCGCGCCGCAGCACTGGGCGGATGAAGCCGCCGAGCAGATCCTCCGCGTCCCGGGACCCTACCGGGTCAGCACCGGGATTTCCCCCTCCGGCCCGATCCACGTCGGCAACATGAGGGAGACGCTGACCGGGGACGCGATCGCCCGCGCGCTGCGCGAGGCGGGCGCGGACGCGCGCCTGGAGTTCATCGCGGACGATTTCGACCCGCTCCGCCGCGTCTACCCCTTCCTCCCCGGCGAGGTCTACGAGCCGCTCGTCGGCCGGCCCCTCTCGGAAATTCCGTGCCCGTGCGGCGGGCACGTCTTCGTACGCGGATCATTTCCTGCAGCCGTACCTGGACTCGTTGCGGATGCTGGCGATCGACCTGCACCTCGAGCGGGGCTCGGAGCTCTACAAGAGCGGCCGGATGGTGCCGGCGATCGTGAAGGCGCTCGAGGGACGGGACCGGATCGCCGCGATCCTCGAGGAGCTGACGGGAAAGAAGGCCGAGGCGGACTGGTCGCCGTTCAACCCGCTCTGCCCCTCGTGCGGGAAGATCTCGGCCGCGAAGGTGACCGGCTGGTCCGCGGCCGGCGGGACGGTCGAGTACGCGTGCGGGTGCGGCTCGTCGGGCTCGGTCCCGATGAAGGGCGGGGGGAAGCTGACCTGGCGCGTGGACTGGCCCGCCCGCTGGTGGGTGCTCGGGGTCAACGTGGAGCCGTTCGGGAAGGACCACGCTTCGAAGGGGGGCTCGTACGACACCGGCGTGCGGATCGCGCGCGAGGTGTTCGGCAAGGAGCCGCCCTTCCCGGTCCCGTACGAGTGGATCGGCCTCAAGGGAATGGGGGACATGTCCTCATCGAAGGGGAACGTCGTTTCCACCGCCGACGCGCTCGAGGTGGTTCCGCCCGACGTGCTGCGGTACATGGTCCTCAAGGTCCGCCCGATGCGGGCGATCACGTTCGATCCCGGGCTGCCCCTGCTGACGCTGATCGACGAGTTCGACGACGCCGGCGCGAAGAACCGCGACGACAGGGCGATCGCCCTGTCGCGGGCTTCGAGCCTGAAGCCCGTCGGCGTGCCGTTCAAGCACATCGTGGTCGTCCTGCAGATCGCGAACTTCGACGTCCCCCGGGCGATCGAGATCCTGCGCGAAGGGGGCTACACCGCATTCGACGAGGGGGCCCTCCGGGCCCGCTTCGAGTACGCGAAGCGATGGCTCGACCGTTTCGCCCCCGAGGAGATCCGTTTCTCGGTCCCGCCGGAGCTTCCGGCGGAGGCGACGGCCCTGGAGCCGGAGCAGAGGGCGTTCCTGAAGGCGCTCGCCTCGCGGCTGGCGGCCGGGATGACCGGCGAGCAGATCCACGCGCTCGTGTACGAGCTCGCGAAGGAGATCGAGGGGGTTCCCCCCGCGAGGCTCTTCGAGGCGATCTACCTGGCGCTGGCAGGGAAACGGAAGGGGCCCCGCGCGGGAGCGTTCCTGGCGTTCATCGGGATCGACTTCGTGAAGCGACGCTTCCTGCAGGCCGCAGGCTAGTTGCGGCTGCGCGACTCCTTGCCCGTCGGCGGGGGTTGATTCGGCGGTTCCTGGCCCCCCAGCCTCTCCATCTGGAGATCGAGGACCGAGTCGAGCACGGCGCGGTGGATCCGGAGGGCGGCGTTCAGGATCCCCTTCTGCTTCTCGGGCACGAGGGAGAGCTGGGCCGCGAGCTCGACCAGGTCGGCCAGCTTGTGGTTGTTCCCGTTCTGCGGGGACATGGCCGTGGCGGCCTCGGACAGGATCCTCAGCGCGTCGTCGAGGATCCGTCTCTGGTCGGGACCCAGCGTGTGGAGCCGCTCCGCCAGGCGGTAGACCTCGGCAGGCAGCCGGTCCTGCTGCGTCGAGCCCGACTCCCAGTGCTGCCCCGTCAGGATCCACTCGATGGTGGTGTTCCCAAGCCGCGCGAGCTTGACGAGGCGCCGGGGCTCGGGAATCACTCCGTGCTCGTACTTGTGCACCGCGGACTGGGTCGTCCCGAGAAGCTCGGCGAGCTGCCACTGCCTGAGGCCCGCCTTCTTGCGGACTTCCTTGATCCGCTTGCCCATGTCGGCCTTGTTGAGCGTATCCATACGGTACCTTTCCGCGCCGGGGAGTCATCCGGCGCCAAGGTCAAATATGGGCTTGAATATATAAAATTCAAGCCGCGAATATGCGTCGCGCCAAAGGGGAATATCCGCGATTCCGGGGGGTGGGGGAACCGGGCAGGGCGGGGGATCAGCCGGCTTCCTGGGCCTGCCTGAGGCCCGTCTTTCTCGTCCACCCTGAGCAGGAGGAGCCCCCCGCCGACCAGGAAGATTGTCACCGAGAGGATCGCGAGGACGCTGCTCCCCGTCAGCTGGACCACCAGGCCGTACGTCAGGGGCGCGAACACGGAGGCCAGCTTCCCCGAGAAGATGAAGAACCCGAAGAACTCCCCGTGCCGCCCCTCCGGGACGAGCTGGGCCATCAGGCCCCGGCTGGCCGACTGGTTCGCCCCGATCCCCAGCCCGACCAGCATCGAGATCGCCCAGAACCAGACCCGGGCCCGATGGATCGCCGCGTCGGGCGCGTCCGCCGCCGGGGCGGTGGCGGCCATCGCGACCACGGCGGCCACGAGGATGGCGAGCGTCAGGAGGATCGTTTTCTTCCCTCCGATCCGGTCGCTCACGAACCCGAACGCGAACGAGCCCAGGGCCGACGGGACGTTGATGACGAGGACGAGGAGGACGACCTCCGCCTGGGAGAACCGCAGGACGTCGCTCATGAAGATCCCGGCGAAGGCGAACACCGTCACGAGGCCGTCGTTGTAGACGAGGTTCGCGACGATGAACTTGAAGACCTCCGAGTGACGCCGCGCGGTGCGCAGCGTCCGGGCCACCTGGCGGAACGGCTCGAGGAGCCCTGAGGCGGGGGCGGCGCCGGCGGGGGCCCGCGCGGGGAGCGCGGGGCGGTCCCTGAGGGAGAAGAACGCGGGGAGCGCGAAAAGCAGGAAGTGGGCGGCGACGATGAGAAAGCAGGTCCGCACGGCCGAAGCCGCCTGCTCGGCGCTCGGCGAGGCGGGCAGCAGGAGACGGAGCGGGATGAGCGCGACCGCGAGGGAAACGAGCCCCCCGATGTACCCCGTCGCCCACCCGAATCCCGAGATCCTCCCGGCCTGCTCCGGCGGCGCGATCTCCGGAAGGAACCCGTTGTAGAAGACGTACCCGAGCTCGAAGCCGACGTTCGCGATGACGAACAGGATCATGGCCCGCGCGACGTCCCCCGCCCGGACGGTCGCGAGCAGCGCGGTGGCGCCGATGCACGCCAGGGAGGAAACGACGAGCAGCGCCCGCTTGAGGGCCCGCGCGTCCGCGACGGCGCCCAGGACGGGCGAAAGGAGGGCCGCGACGACGAGGGAGGCCGAGTTGCACCACGACCAGAGGGTCTCTCCGCGCAGGCCCGTCCCCGCGGCGGGCACGACGGTCTTCACGAAATAGACCGCGAAGACGGTCGTGACGACCACGGTCGTGAACGCCGAGTTCGCGAAATCGAACAGGCACCACGAGACGACTTCCCGCCGGCTCCCGCTCACCGCGTCAGGCGCTCTCCCCACTTCAGCTTGCTGCGCAGGAGGTGGAAGTAGTCGCGGTCCCGGGTCTGGACCAGGAGGGCCCGCTCGGCGGCGCGGCTGATCCTCACCTTGTCGCCCGCGCGGACGGGGTAGCCGGCCTGACCGTCGAGCGTCAGGAAGACGCCGTCGTCGAGCCTCGTGAGCGAGACGTCGATCTCGGCGCTGTCGTGGAGGACCAGGGGGCGATGGGTCAGCGTGTGGGGGCAGATCGGGTTCAGGATCATCACGCCGAGCTTGGGATCGAGGATCGGGCCTCCCGCCGAGAGCGAGTAGGCGGTCGAGCCTGTCGGGGTCGAGACGATCAGCCCGTCGGCCTTGTAAGCGGTGACGTACCGGCCGTCCACCTCGACGCTCAGGTCCACGGCGCGCGCGATCGTCGTCTGCTTGCTGATCACGATGTCGTTGAGGGCGCACTCGCGCCGGACGAGCCGGCCTCCGCGCAGGATCCTCATCTCGAGCATCATCCGGTCGTCGATCCGGAAGCCGCGGTCGAGGGCCCGCTCCACCTCGGCGATCATCCGCTCGCGGGGGACCTCGGTGAGGAAGCCGAGGCTCCCGAGGTTCACGCCCAGGATCGGGGTCTTCGCCTTCGCGGCGGCGCGCGCGACGGAGATGAGGGTGCCGTCCCCCCCGAGGACGACCAGCAGGTCGCAGCGGGCCGCGATCCGCTCGCTGTCCTGACCCCCGCGCCTCTTCAGGACCCAGGCGGCTTCGCGGTCGAGGAGGATGCGCAGCTTCCTCGCCTGCAGGCAGGCGGTCAGCTTCTCCAGGTCCGCGCGGGCCTCCATCGCCCGCGGCTTCGCGACGATTCCTACCGTGCGGATCGTGTGGGCCTTGGTCATCGTTCGTCCGTGCGCGGCGTTATTGCGGGGACACCGGCCGGCAGGCGACCCGCCGGGCCTCGTCCTCGACATCCGTCCAGGACCGATCGTAGCCCGGAACGAGGTAAACGAAGAACTCGCGGTTCCCCTCGGCGCCCCGGATCGGCGATTCGAGGATCCGCCAGGCGGAGAGGGGCGCCGCTTCCCGCGGCGCGTCCGGGGCCGGCTCGCGCAGCGGGCGCAGCACGCCGAGGAGCGCCTCGAGGTGCAGCGCCGGGTCGCGCACGATCCCTCCCTTGCCGACCTGGCCGCGCCCCACTTCGAACTGAGGCTTGACGAGGGCCACGATCGCCGGCAGGGGAGGCTGCGGCGGGTGGTCCGCGTTCCCGGCCGGCGGCAGGGGCCCGGTGGAGCGGCCGAGCAGGGGCGCGAGGGCGGGGAGGACGAGCCGCAGGGAAATGAACGAGACGTCCACGACGATCAGGTCGAACGGGGCGGGCAGCGAGGAGGGCTCGAGGTATCGGACGTTCACCCCTTCGACGACGGTGACCCGGGGGTCGTTGCGCAGGGACCAGTCCGAGCTGTCCGCGCCCCACGTCCAGGGCGACGACGTGGCGGGCGCCCCGCTGCAGGAGGCAGTCGGTGAAGCCGCCCGTGGAGGCCCCCACGTCGAGCGCCCACAGGGAAGCCACGTCGAGGCCGAGGACCTCGAGGGCCCCGTCGAGCTTCTCGCCGCCCCGTCCCACGAAACGGGCCGTCGCGGCGACCTCGAGCTCGGCGTCCAGCGGCACCGCCGCCCCCGCCTTTTCCACCTTGCGCCCGCCCGCGCTCACGAGCCCGGCGAGGATCAACGCCTGGGCCTTCTCGCGCGAGGGGGCGAGACCCCGCTCGACGAGGAGCAGGTCGATGCGCTTCGAGGAGCGCTCGCGGCGCGCGGGGGTCATCGCCTGCGGCGGACGACGTAGGCGGCCAGCGCGGTGAGGGGCGCGGCGGGCGGGCCGAGGAAGGCGAGGGATTCCCGGGCGCGGGCGGAGAGCTCCTCCGCGAGCGCCCGCGACCGCTCGATCCCGATCGCCGCCGGGAACGTCGCCTTTCCCGCCGCGACGTCCTTGCCGACCGACTTCCCCAGGGATTCGGGCGTCCCCTCGATGTCGAGGATGTCGTCGACGATCTGGAACGCGAGGCCCAGGTCCGAGCCGTAGGAGGCGAGCGCGTCGAGCGCCCGGGTCGGGGCCCCCGCGAGGAGCCCGCCGATGAGCGGGCAGGCGCGAAGGAGCGCGCCGGTCTTCCGCTCGTGGATCGAGCGGACCCGGTCCGCGTCCACGGGCCCTCCGGTGGCGAGAAGGTCGTCCACCTGGCCGCCGATCATGCCCGCGGTCCCGATGGCGCCGGCGAGGATGCGCAGCGCCTCGATCCGTGTCCGCCCGTCGATGCCGGCCTCCCCGCCGGCGCGGGACGGCGCGGGGCGGGCCGGCTTCCCCAGCGCGACCTCGAAGGCCTGCGTCAGCAGGGCATCCCCCGTGAGGACGGCGGTCGCCTCGTCGAACGCCTTGTGAACGGTGGGCCGGCCGCGCCGCAGATCGTCGTTGTCGAGCGCGGGAAGATCGTCGTGGACGAGCGAGTACGTGTGGACCAGCTCGGAGGCGCAGGCGAAATCGACCGCCCGGTCGGCCGACCCGCCCGCGGCCTCGCACCCCGCGAGCACGAGGATCGGGCGCAGCCGCTTGCCGCCGGCGAAGACGGCGTACCGCATCGCCCTGTGGATGAGGGCGGGAGCGGCCTCTTCGGGCGGCAGGGCCCGGTCGAGCGCCGCATCCACCTCCGCGCGGCGCCGCTCCAGCCAGCTCTTCAGGTCGAAGTCGCTAGTCACGGTCGTCCAGGTCGCCTTCCTCGAACGGCTCCGCCTCGAGCGCCCCGCCGGTCGTCTTCGTCAGGATCTCGATCTTGCGCTCGGCCTGCCCCAGCAGATCGCCGGCGCGGCGCGACAGCGAGACCCCTTCCTCGAAGAGCCGGAGGGACTCGTCGAGGGGGAGCTCGCCGGACTCGAGCGCCTCGACGATCTCGTTGAGCCGCTTCATGGCGTCCTCGAAGCTGGGCCCTTCCGTGGGAGCGCCCGTTGCGGAACGGGGCGGCTTGCGATCCTCTTTCTTCACGAGGGTTCCTCCTGGGCCGGGCGCGTCGCGAGGACGCGGCAGTCGAGCTCTCCGCGGGCGAGCCGCACCTGGACGGCGCTTCCCGCGGAAACATCCGACGCCGCGCGCACCACGGCGCCCCGCGCGGGATCAAGGCAGATGGCGTATCCGCGGTCGAGCACGTTGAGCGGGGAGAGGGACCGCAGCATGGCCGGCGCGCGCGTCCGCCCGCGCCCGCGCCGCGCTCACGAACGAGGCGATCGACCCGGTGAGCCTCCGCTCGGCGGCGCGGAGCAGGTCGCGGCGGCGGCCGACGACCTCGAGCAGGTGCCTGGGCGCGAGCCGCAGCGACAGCTCCCTGACCGAGGAGCGCGAAGCGGTGAGCCGCTCCCCCAGGGAGGAGGTGAGCCGCGCCTCGAGGTCGTCGATCAGCTGGCCGCGCGCCGCCAGCGCGGCCGGAAAGCCCGCGATGGAGGGGTGACGGGCGGCCCGCTCGTAGCGTCTCCGGGCCTCCCCCGCGATCAGCCTCACCGCGCCGGACAGGCGCGCCCGCGACGCCGACAGCCGGCCCGAGCAGCTCCTCGCGCGAGGCGACCACGAGCTCGGCGGCCTGCGAGGGAGTGGCGGCGCGCACGTCGGCGACGAAATCGGCGATCGTGACGTCGGTCTCGTGGCCGACGGCGGAGATGACGGGGACCGGGCTCGCGGCGATGGCGCGGGCGACCCGCTCTTCGTTGAAGGCCCACAGGTCCTCGATCGAGCCGCCCCCGCGCCCGACGATCAGGACGTCGATCCCTCCGGCGCGTCCGAGGGTCTCGATCGCGGAGGCGATCTCCTCCGCGGCTCCCTCCCCCTGCACGCGCGCCGGCGCGATCAGGACGTCCACCCCCGCGTGGCGGCGGCGCAGGACCCGGAGGATGTCCCGCAGCGCGGCGCCGTCCGGGGAGGTCACGATCCCGATCCGCGCGGGAAGCAGGGGAATGGGGCGCTTGCGGGCGGTCTCGAACAGCCCCTCGGCGCCGAGGCGCGCCTTCAGGGCCTCGAACGCCTCGAGCAGCGATCCGCGGCCCCGCGGCTCCATCTCCTCGACGATGAACTGGTAGCGCCCGCGCGGCACCCAGAGGGTCGGGTGGCCGTGGGCGAGCACCTCGGATCCGTCGGCGGGCTTGAAGCGCAGGCGGCGGTTCGAGCCGGCGAACATCACGGCGGAGATCTCGCTCCCCCCGTCCTTCAGCGTGAAGTAGAGATGCCCCGAGGAGTACTTCGAGAGGTTGGAGATCTCCCCGACGACCCAGAGGGCCGGGTGGGCGGTCTCGATCACGGTCTGGACCGAGCGGTTCAGCTCGGCGATGCTGAGCGGGCGCGAACGGCTGCCGGCCGCGGGCTGGGGCTCGCCGGGGACCGGGGCGCCGGGGGATCCGCCGGCGGGGGAGGAGTCGAACAGGCCCCGCTGGGGGGCCGGGCTGTCCGCGGCCCGGGGAGCCCCGGCGTTCGCCGGGGGCGTCGTCGCGCCCGTCCCTTCGCGTCGTCACCCCGGTCACTCCCTCACGGTGATCCGTTCGATGGCCGAGGCCTTCCCGGTCGCGGGGTCGATGTCGATCACCGCGGCGTGCAGCCGCACATCCCCCTCGGCCGTCTGCATCCGCACGTTGCGCCCGGTGAGGAATCGCTCCAGGACCTGCTCCTTCTCGACGCCGATCACCGAGTTGAAGGGGCCGGTCATGCCGACGTCGGTCAGGTAGGCCGTCCCGCCGGGGAGGATCGCCTCGTCGGCCGTCGGGATGTGCGTGTGCGTTCCGATCACCGCGGCGGCGCGGCCGCGCACGTGCCAGCCCATCGCCACCTTCTCGGAGGTCGCCTCGGCGTGCATGTCGATCAGCACGCAGTCCGCCTGCCCGTGAAGCTCCGCGAGGACCTCGTCCGCGGTCCGGAACGGGCAGTCGACGTTCGCGAGAAAGACCCTCCCGATCAGGTTCACGACGGCGACGCGGGCCCCGTCGCGGGACCGGCCGACGTGAACGCCGCCGCCGGGATTCGAGTCGGGATAGTTGGCGGGGCGGAGCAGGCGGGGCTCGCGCTCGAGGTAGGGGAAGATCTCCCGCTTGTCCCAGATGTGGTTTCCCGAGGTCAGGCAGTCCACGCCGGCCTGGAAGAGCTCCTCGCACGTTTCGGGCGTCGCGCCGACGCCTCCCGCGAGGTTCTCGGCGTTCGCGATCGTGAACGCGATCCCGTGCTCGTCCTGGAGCCGCGGCAGCTGGCGGCAGAGAAACACGCGTCCCGGCTTGCCCACCACGTCGCCGACGAAGAGGATTCTCATGGGGGGCTCAGACCGCGAAGTCGATGGCGCGGATCTCGCGGATCACGCTGACGCGGACCTGCCCGGGATAGTCGGCGTCCTGCTCGATCCTCGCCGCGATGTCGCGCGACATGGTCACGACGCTCTCGTCGCTGACCTGCTCGGCCTCGACCATCACCCGGAGCTCCTTGCCCGCCCGGACGGCGTAGGCCTTGAGGACGCCCGGGAACGCGGAGGCGATCTCCTCGAGGCGGGTCAGGCGCTCCACGAAGGTGGACAGGTTGTGGTTGCGGGCGCCCGGCCGGTTCAGGGCGATCCGCTCGGCCGCGGCCACGAGCAGCGCCTCGATCGTGCGCGGCTCGACCGAGCGATGGATCGCCCGGATGGCGTGCGCGACGTCCTCGCTCTCGCCGTATTTCGTCGCGAGCTCGCTGCTGGCGAGCACCGCCGGCGCGGGCGCCGGGTCGTCCTCGGCCTGCGCGGCCTCGTGCAGGAGGCCGGCGCGCCGGACCACCTCCGTGCGCGCGCCCAGCTCGGCGGCCATGTGGCCCGCGAGCGTCGCGACCTCGAGGGAGTGGTCCAGGAGGTTGTAGCCGTGCTGGGTCCGGAACTTCAGGCGCCCGAGCAGGCGCACGAGCCGGGGGTGGAGCTCGGCGAGCCCGAGGCCGAGGGCCGCGGCTTCGCCCGCCTGGGTGACCGTGGCTTCCACTTCCTCGCGGACCTTCGCGGTCACTTCCTCGATGCGGGCGGGGTGCACGCGCCCGTCCTCGATGAGCCGCTCGATGGCGATCCGGGCGATCTCGCGGCGCAGGGGATCGTAGGAGGCGAGCAGGAGCGTGTTCGGCGTGTCGTCGATGATGACGTCCACGCCGGTCGCCGTCTCGATGGCGCGGATGTTGCGCCCCTCGCGCCCGATGATCCGTCCCTTGATCTCGTCGCTCGGGAGCTGGATCGCCGTCATGGTGGACTGCACCACCGCGCGGGCCGAGGAGCGGTGGATCGCCTGCGCGATGAGGGTGCGGGCATTGCGGTCCGCTTCCTCGTTGGCGAGCTCGGTGGCCCGCTTGACGAAGCCGGCCATCTGGCGCCGGACATCGTCCTCGATCCGCCGGGTCAGCTCGGCGCGGGCCTCCTCCTGCGTCAGGCCGGCGATCTGCTCGAGGCGGCGGCTCTGCTCGGCGAGGGTCTCCTCGGCGGCGGCGCGCGCGGCGGCGGCAGCCGCCTCCTGCTCCGCGGCGGCCTTTTCCCGCCGGGCGATGGCGGCCTCGCGGGAGGTCGCCTCGGCTTCCTTCTGCTCGAGGTCGTGGACCGCCTGCTCGATCCGCTGCTCTTCCGCCCGCACGGCGGCGCGCCGCTTCTCCGCCTCCTGCTCGGCCTGTGAGCGCTCGGAGGAGATCTTCTCGCGCGCCTCGAGCAGGCGGCGGTTCTTGAGCGCCTCGGCCTCGCGCTTGCTTTCCTCGAGGATCTGCCCGGCCTGGAGGCGCGCCTCCTCGATCGCGCGCTTCGCCGAGGCGCGGCCGAGGTAGGCCAGGATCGGCAGGGCCACGAGCCCGAGGCCCAGAACCAGCTGTCAGCAGGATCGTCGTGTTCACTGCGTGAGCGCTCCCCTCAGAACCCCGGTCCCTTCAGGAGGAAAAAAGGGACCAGGGGGTCCCCCGCGGGGGCCGTGTGGACGAGATTGTTTGAACCTGGGTGTCCAGGTGGGCGCCCGTCTCCGGCGTCAGGCTCCATGCCCCTGCGGGCCGAGCACACGGCCGGATATATTCAGGCTCCCTTGAGTGAGCTGTTGGATCAAGACAATAGAGTCCATCACGCGCCTTGCAGGTTAACCATGGTCCAACTGAACCTACCCCAGTGGCAGGCCCCCGTCAAGCGCGGGTCCGGCGGGATCGGGGCCGGTCGCGGTCTCCGGGGCGATGGCGCGCTCGAGGCGGCGCGTGAGCCCCTCGATCCGCTCCTCAAGCCGCAGGTCGTGTCCGGGCGCCTCGCCGCGCGCCGCCCGGACCTCGTCCGCGAGCCGGAGGGCCGCGAGCACGGCGACCTTGAGAGGATCGGCCGCGGAAGCGGGCGCCGCCAGCTCGCGCATGCGGCCGTCCAGCTCGGAGGCGAGGGATCGGACGGTGGCCGGGTCGGAGCCGCCGCGCAGCGTGTAGGTCGATCCGAAGATCTCGACGTAGATGCTGTCCGGGTGTGGTTTGCGGTTCGCCATGGGGTTCCTAGAGCGCCTCGAGGAGGCTGCGAAGGCGGGACTGGACCTCCTGTCGCTCCGCTTCGAGCACGGCCAGGCGGACCGGGCGGGCATCCGCGCCGGGCTCGGCCGCGTGAGCGGCGCGCAGTCTTGCGTTTTCCTGCCGCAGCGATCTCAGCTCCGCCTCGGCATCGGCGATGCGCGCTTCGAGACGGCTGAGCAGTTCGTCGAGCTTGGTCACGGTTCCCTCCGGACCGTCATTATCTCCGAATTCGGTCGAATCCGGCGCGCCGGGGCTCCCGGCGCGGCCATTTTTCCGCCCGTCAGCGGCTGCGGATCTCCGCGCCGACGCCGGCGGTGAGCCCGCGGGCGATCCCGTCCACCGCCCCGTTCAGTTCCTCCGCCGTCAGGGCCCGCTCGCGCTGGACGAAGCGGAAGCGGAACGCGTAGGAAACCTTCCCGGCGGGGACCGGGCCGCCCTCGAAGCGGTCCACCAGGAACGCCGTGGGCGCGCCGGTTTCCGACGACGCGAGCGAGGCGAGGGCTTCCCCGACCGCGCGCTCGATGTCGGCGAAGGGGACCCGCCGCTCGACGAAGAAGGACAGGTCCCGCTCGACGGGGTTCAGCCGCGGAAGCGGCCGGAACCTCGCCGGTGGGATCGCGCCGAGCAGCGGCTCGAGCTCCAGCTCCGCGAGGAACAGGGGGCGATCGCTCTCGAGGGCCTTCTCGACCTCCGCCCGGGCGCGGCCGCCCCTCCCGGCGGGGAGCCCGTCGAGCAGGACGAGGAACGACTGGCGCGGGTGGAAGGGCCAGTCCTCCCCGCCCCGGGGTTCAGCGGGCGTGAACACGAGGCGCGCCGCCGTCCCGCCGGGGGCGGCACCGGCGGGCTCGCCGGTCAGCGCCTCGAAGAGCGCCTCGATCGCACCCTTGAGGTCGAGCAGGTCGTAGGGGCGCGCCTGCGAGGGCCACCGGGGATCCGCCCCCAGCCCGGACGCGCCGATCGCGGCGGCGCGTCGCTCGAGCGGCGCCCCGTCGGCGCCGCGCGCGTGAACCGAGGCGACCTCGAACAGGCGCAGATCGAGCCGCCCCCTCGCGAGGTTGAACGCGAGGGCCCGGGCGAGGCCGGGCAGGAGCGAGCGCCGCATGATCTCCCAGCGGTCGGAGAGGGGATTCCCGATCGCGAGCCGCGCCGCCGGGCCCCGCTCGCGCAGGGAAGGGATCGGACCGAACAGAGCGTCGTCGGAGGGGGAGATCATCGAGTAGTTGATCGCCTCCCGGTAGGCGAGAGCGGCGAGCGCGGCGCGGGCGCGGTCCTCACCCTCCCCCGCGCCATCGCGGGCCGGGGCGGTCCGCACGACGGGGAGGGTCTCGGGGATCGCGTCGTAACCGGTCAGCCGCGCATACTCTTCGATGAGATCGACCTCGCGGGCGAGATCGCCCCGCCAGGTCGGAACATGGCACAGGATCGGATCGCCCTCCGGGCCGGCCGAGGCGGCGATCGAGAGCCGCTCGAGCGTCCGGACGATCGAGGCCCGGTCCGCCCCGATTCCGAGGAGCGCCTCGAGGCGGGCCGGCCTGAGGGGAATCGGCTCGTCGCGGCGCCGCACCTCGAGGCGGCAGACGGAGGCGCCCGCCGCGCCCCCGGCCGGGATCCCCTCCCGGCGCGGGGGCGGAGCCCGGGGCGCGCGGGTCGAGGACCCCCGCAAGGACCCGGCCACCCGAGAGCTCCGCGATCAGCGCCGCGAGCCGGTCCGCTGCGTAGCGGGTCATGCCGGGATCGGCGCCCCGCTCGAAGCGGTGGGACGCGTCGGAGTGCATGGCGAGGGCGCGCGCCGTCCGCCGGACCGATCGCGGATCGAACCAGGCGCTCTCGATCAGGACCTCGGTCGTCGCGTCGGTGATCGCCGTCGCGAGGCCGCCCATCACCCCCGCGATGGCGGCCGCGGGGCCGGGCCGGCCGGCGGAGCCGAGCTCGCCGATGACGAGCATGTCCGGGCCGAGCGTCTTCTCCTCGCGGTCCGCGACGGTGACGAGCTTCTCGCCCGCGCGGGCCCGGCGAACGAGGACCCCACCGCCCGCCAGCGTCCGGAGGTCGAAGGCGTGCAGGGGCTGGCCGAGCTCGAACAGCACGTAGTTGGAGGCGTCGACGATGCAGTTCTTGGAGCCGACGCCGATGGCGGCGAGGCGCCGCCGCAGCCAGGCGGGCGACCCGCCGGCGCGCGCGCCCGTGACCACCCGCCCGACGTAGCGGGGGCAGAGGTCCCACGCCTCGATCTCGACGCGCGCGGCGCCCGAGGCCGGCTCGGCCGCTTCGCGCAGCTCGAAGGAGACCGCCTTGAGCGGGAGGCCGAGGATCGCCGCGATCTCCCGCGCCAGGCCCAGGTGGTTCATGGTATCGGGCCGGTTGGCGGTGATGTCGATCTCGAACACAGCGTCGGCGGGCGCCGACGGATCGTCGGGATCGCGGAAGGTCTCCCACGAGCCGACCTCGAAGCCGGAGACGGACAGACGCGCCGCGAGCCGGTCCGGCTCGAGGTCCACGTCCACGAAGTCGCGCAGCCAGTCGAGGGAGAATCGCATGGTCAGCCCGGGAACTGCTCGAGGAATCGAACGTCGTTCTCGATGAGGAGGCGCAGGTCGTCGATCCGGTGCAGGAGCATGGCGATCCGGTCGATCCCCATGCCGAAGGCGAACCCGGTGACCCGCTCCGGATCGTAGGCGCCCGGCGCGAGCCCGGAGGCGACCCGAGCGCGCTCGACGGCCTCGAACACGGCGGGGTGGACCATCCCGGCGCCGAGGATCTCCAGCCACCCGCTCTGCTTGCAGGAGCGGCAGCCGGACCCTCCGCAGACCGTGCACGAGATGTCCATCTCGGCCCCCGGCTCGACGAAGGGGAAATAGGATGCCCGGAAGCGGACCCGGACCTCCGCGCCGAACAGGCGCGTCGCGAAGCGGGCGAGCGTCCCCTTGAGGTCGGAGAAGCTCACGCCCTCGCCCACGGCCAGGCCCTCGACCTGGTGGAACATCGGCAGGTGCGTGATGTCGTAGTCGCGGCGGTAGACCCTTCCGGGGGCGATCAGCAGCAGCGGGGGAGGGGACGCGACCATCGACCGGATCTGCACGGGCGAAGTGTGGGTGCGGAGCAGCAGCGCTCCGTCGAGGTAGAAGGTGTCGTGAGCGTCCCGGGCCGGGTGATCGGGAGGCATGTTGAGGGCCTCGAAGTTGTGGAAGTCTCCTTCCACCTCGGGACCCGTCGCCACAGCGTAGCCCAGCTCGCGGAAGATCCTCTCGATGCGCAGGCGCGTCAGGGTCGCGGGATGGAGCGAGCCGCCGACCGGGCGACGGCCGGGGAGCGTGACGTCCACCGCTTCCCTCTCGAGGGCGGCCGCGCTCTCCCGCGCGGCGATCTCCTCCTCGAGCCGCACGACGACCTCCTCGATCTCCCCCTTCAGCTGGTTCAGCAGCGCGCCGGCCCGAGGCCGCTCCTCCGCGGGCACGGCCCCGAGGAGCCGAAAGAGCGCCGTCAGCGCCCCGGCCTTCTTCCCCGTGAACCGGTTCTTGAGGGAGGCGAGCTCCGCGGCCGTCGAAACGGACGCTGCGCGCCGCTTCGAACTCCGACCGGGTCCTTGCCAGCTCCTGCTCGAGATCGACCGACATCGGTTCACCAGCCTGCCGGCGGAACCCGCAGCGCCCGGGGCGGCCGCCGCCGGGCGCCCGCCGTCAACGGGCGGACGCACTGCCGGAACCGCTCCGTCCGCGGAAGGCCCGCGATTGAGAAAGCACCACGACCCCCTGCGAACCGTCGCAGGGGCCCGGCGCAATGCCCCGGCGGGGCAAATCCGCTCGCGCCTCCGTACGCGCGCCGCCAGCTCGCCCGGCGCCGGACCGCCCCGGGAAGGGGGCGGAGCCGGCGGGGAGGGAGCTAGGCGGCGGCGGTGCCGGACGCCGTGAGGGCCTTGCGCGCGGTCTCGCTCAGAGCGCGGAACGCGGCCGGGTCCCGGACGGCGATGTCCGCGAGCGCCTTCCGGTCGAGGGTGACCCCCGCAACCTTGAGCCCGCGGATGAACCGGCCGTACGACAGCTCGAGCTCCTTGCACGCCGCCGCGATGCGGACGATCCACAGGCGGCGGAAGTCGCGCTTGCGGGCGCGCCGGTCGCGGTAGGAGTAAGCGAGGGAGTGCTCGACCTGCTCGCGGGCTATCCGGTAGTTCTTGCTTTTTGAGAGGAAATAGCCTTTCGCCCGCTTGAGTATCTTCTTCCTCTTCAGGCGCCTCTTGTTTCCTCGTTTGACTCGTGGCACGGATCGCTCTCCTTGGTCCTAGCCGTAAGGAAGCATCTTCAGGGTTTTCTTGTGATCACCCTTGCTCACCAGCGTCTCCTGGTCGAGCTTGCGCTTCCTCGCGGTCGTCTTTTTCGTGAGGATGTGCCTCTTGTAGGCATGCCCCCGCTTGATCTTGCCGCTCGCCGTCAGCTTGAACCGCTTGGCGGCGCCCCGATGGGTCTTGATCTTCGGCATCTACTTCTCCTCGTGCTTCGTTTCCTCTTTCTTCGGCGCTCCCTGGATCTTCTTGGGAGCTATGATCATGTGCAGCAGCGACCCCTCCTTGCGGGGTGGGACCTCGATGATTCCCGTCTCGCCGAGATCGTTCCTGAGGCGCTCCAGGATCCGGAACCCGATGTCCTGGTGGAAGTTCTCCCGCCCCCTGAAGATGATCGTCGCCTTGACCTTGTCCCCTTCGCCGAGGAATCGCGTGATGTTCTTGAACTTGAACTGGTAGTCGTGCTCGTCGGTCTTCGGCCGGAACTTGATCTCCTTGACCTTGAACCGCTTCTGCTTCTTCTTGGCCGAGTGTTCCTTCTTCTTCTGCTCGTACAGGAACTGGCCGTAATCCATGATCCGGCAGACGGGGGGAACCGCCGTGGGAGAAACCTCCACGAGGTCGAGACCCTTCTGGCGGGCCAGATCCAGGGCCAGCTGGGGGATCATCACCCCGAGCTGCTTGCCCTCGTCGTCGATGACCCGGATCTCCTTCGCCCGGATCCTGTCGTTGACCCTTTCCTTCCTCTCGGGCAGGCGTGGTCCCTGCCCCTGAAACGGTCGCATCGGCCTCCTTTCCGCTGCTAGAAATCCCGGCTCCGGCTCGCGACGAGGTCGCGCGCCATGCCGATGAACGATTCGAGTGACGAGGGCCCCTGATCGCCGCGCGCGCGGCTGCGGACCGAAACCTGGCCCGACTCCGCTTCGCGGTCACCGATCACGAGCATGAACGGAATCTTCTCGAGCTGGGCCTCGCGGATCTTGTGCCCGATCTTCTCGCTGCGCAGGTCGGCTTCGGCCCGCAGCCCGGCCCCGCGGAGCTCCTCGACGATCTCTCCCGCGCGCCCCGCGAGGCGGTCGGTGATCGGGAGCACCCGCGCCTGCACCGGCGCGAGCCAGAAGGGAAACGCCCCGGCGCAGTGCTCGATCAGGATCCCCATGAACCGCTCGAGCGAGCCGAGCATGGCGCGATGCACCATCACGGGGCGCTCCGCCCCGCCCTCGGCCGTCTGGTAGAGCAGGTCGAACCGCTCGGGCATGTTGAAGTCGAGCTGGATCGTGCCGAGCTGGTGCTCGCGGCGCAGGGCGTCGAGGACCATGAAGTCGATCTTGGGCCCGTAGAAGGTCCCTTCCCCGGGGAAGAGCGTGTAGGCGATCCCGAGCGCCTTGAGCGCCCCTTCGAGGGCCTCTTCCGCCCGCCGCCAGATCTCCTCCGTTCCCACCCACTTCTCGGGCCGGGTGGAGAGTCCGATCCGGACATCGTCGAAGCCGAAGACCGAGTAGGTTCCCAGGATCAGCTTCACGACGCGCCCGACCTCGTCCTCGATCATCTCGGGGGCGATGTAGATGTGCGCGTCGTCCTGGGCGAAGGAGCGGACCCGCGTCAGGCCGGCCGTCACGCCCGACCGCTCGTAGCGGTGCAGCCGCCCGAAGTCGGCGTACCGCAGCGGAAGCTCGCGGTAGGAGTGGCGCTGCGACGCGGTAGATGAGGCAGTGCGAGGGGCAGTTCATCGGCTTGACCGCGAACTCGCGCCCGTCCACCTCGGTGAAGAACATGTTCTCCCGGTAGGCCTCGTAGTGCCCCGAGCGGTGCCAGAGCGATACGTCGAAGACCTGGGGGGTGATCACCTCGAGGTATCCGTGGCGCCGGTACAGCTCGCGGACGAAGTCGACGAGCAGGTTGTAGACGACCGCGCCCTTGGGGTGGAAGAACGGGCTCGCGGGGGCCTCCGGGTGGAAGGAGAACAGGTCGAGCTCCTTCCCCAGCTTGCGGTGGTCGCGCCGCTTCGCCTCCTCGAGCCGCTCGAGGTGCTCGGCCAGCTCCTTCTCGGTGAAGAAGGCGGTCCCGTAGATCCGCTGCAGCATCTGGTTGCGCTCGTCGCCGAGCCAGTAGGCGCCGGCGACCGAGAGCAGCTTGAACGCGCGGAGCCTGCCGGTGGAAGGGAGGTGCGGGCCCCGGCAGAAGTCCGTGAACCCTTCCTGGCGGTAGGCGCTGACGACCTCGCCGCCCTTCTCCCGCGCGAAGTAGGTCTTGTACGGCTCCCCTTCGGCCTCGAAGAATCGCAGCGCCTCCTCCTTGGACATCTCGAGACGCTCGATCGGCAGATCGCGCTTGACGATCTGCGCCATCCGCTCCTCGATCTTCCGGAGATCCTCCTCCGTGAACGGCTCCTTGCGGTCGAAGTCGTAGTAGAAGCCGTTCTCGATCGAGGGGCCCTGGGCGATCTTGGTTTCCGGCCAGAGCTCCTTGACCGCCTGGGCGAGGGCATGGGAGGTGGAGTGCCGAAGGACCTCGAGGGCCTCCTCGCCGGAGGAGGGAGTGAGGATGCGCAGCTGGCATCCGGACTCGAGGCGGGCCGAGAGATCGACCGGCCGGCCGTCCACCACGGCGGCGACCGCGTCCTGGGCGAGCCTCGGCCCGATCGCGCGGGCGACGTCCGCGACAGTGCTCCCGCCGGGAACGGGGAGAGTTTTCCCGTCGGGCAGCCGTACTTCGATTGTCGAGCCCTGTGGCATCGATCGGTTCACGTCCGCGGACAAGTCCTTCCGAGAGGGTGGTAGGCGCGCGCGGTTTCGAACCGCGGACCTCTACCGTGTCAAGGTAGCGCTCTCCCCCTGAGCTACGCGCCTACTGGTGCCGCGTAAACCCCCTCAAAAAAACCCAACTATACAGATCATGCCTCGACCCTGTCAATGCGGACGAGCGCCGGACCTGTCCGGGCGGTGGCGGGGAGATTCCTCCGCCGGACCGCGAGACTCTATCATTTTTTCGCTCCCCGGGCGGCGAGGCGGCGGAGAGGGAGGCCGTGTCCCGACCCTTTTCGCCATCCGAAAAAGACGGCGCTCATACCACTAATAGTTGCAGCCCCATCGGCAGATCGCTTAGAATGTCCGCCACCACACCCGCGGAATCGGCGGCGAGCCCGCGGCCCGGAGACAGCCTGATGCTCATCGTCATGGAGCGCGACTGCTCCGCCGAGCAGGTCCAGACAGTCCTGGAAAAGATTGATAAGATGGGACTTAACCCCCATCTGATCGAGGACGGGCCTCGCGTGCTGATCGCCGTGTCGGGAGGGTCCGGGGGACTCGATCCCGCCGAGTTCGAGACCCTCCCGGGCGTCCTGGAGGCCGTGCCCGCCACCCGGCCGATCGGCCTCGTCAGCCGGGAATCGAACCCTGGGGGGACGATCGTCCGGGTCGGGCCTGTCGAGATCGGAGGCGCCGGCCTGATCGTCATCGCCGGCCCGTGCGCCGTGGAGACCGAGAAGCAGACGATCGAGACCGCCCTCGCCGTGAAGGAAGGCGGGCGCGCACATGCTCCGGGGCGGGGCCTTCAAGCCCCGGACCTCCCCCTACTCGTTCCAGGGGCTGGGCCTCGAGGGGCTGCGGATCCTGGCCCGGGCCCGGAAGGAGACCGGGCTCCCGGTCGTGACCGAGGCGGTCGACGAGGAGAGTCTCGCGCTCGTCGAGGAGTACGCCGACATGGTCCAGATCGGCGCGCGGAACATGCAGAATTTCCAGTTCCTGAAGCGGGCCGGGCGGTGCGCCCGGCCGGTCTTCCTGAAGCGCGGCCTGTCGGCGACGCTCGACGAGCTCCTCATGTCGGCCGAGTACATCCTCGCCGAGGGGAACCGCCAGGTGGTCCTCTGCGAGCGCGGCGTGCGGACCTTCGCCTCGCACGCGCGCAACACTCTCGACCTCTCGGTGGTTCCCGCCGTCCGCCGGCGCAGCCACCTTCCGATCTTCGTCGATCCGAGCCATGGGACCGGGATGCGCGACAAGGTGCCCCCGCTGGCGCGGGCGGCCGTCGCCGTGGGGGCTGACGGGGTCATGCTCGAGGTGCACCCCGCGCCCGAGAGCGCGCTGTCCGACGGGGCGCAGTCGCTGCTCCCGCGCCAGTTCCGCGACCTGATGATGGACCTCTCCCGCCTGGCGCCGATCGTGGGCCGGGCCATGGAGCTTTCCACGAGGCCCGATGGAAGCGCTGCTCGCGCTTGAGGACGGCAAGGTCTTCCGGGGACGTTCGATCGGCGCGGCCGGCGAGCGCCTGGGGGAGGTCGTCTTCAACACGTCGATGGTCGGCTACCAGGAAGTGCTCACCGATCCTTCCTACGCCGGGACAGATCGTGGCCATGACCTACCCGGAGATCGGAAACTACGGCGTCAACGAGACCGACGTGGAATCCGAGCGCCCGCAGGTGTCGGGCTTCATCGTCCGGCAGCTGAGCGAGCTGCACAGCAACTGGAGGGCCTCCAAGGACCTCAACCAGTACCTGCGGGAAAACCAGGTCGTCGGGATCGCCGAGATCGACACAAGGGCCCTGACCCGGCACCTGCGGTCGCGGGGGGTCCTGCGCGGCTGCCTGTCGACGGTCCAGCCTGTCGGCGGAGTCGCTCGTCGCGAAGGCGAAGGGGGCCGCGGACATATCGAGCCTCGACCTGGTCCGGGGCGTGACCTGCCCGGAGCCTTACGTCTGGGACCGCGGCCGCCCCGCCATGTGGACCGGGGGGCTCGCCCGCGTCGGCGAGGCTCCCGCGCCCGGCGCGGCCGGCGGCGAGGTCGCGGAGGGGGACGGGCCGCACGTCGTGGCCTACGACTACGGCACGAAGCAGAACATCCTCCGGTGCCTGCGCGACGCGGGGTGCCGCGTGACGGTCGTGCCGGCCACCCTGCCGGCCGGCGACGCCCTGGCGCTCGGGCCCGACGGCGTGTTCCTCTCGAACGGGCCGGGCGACCCCGCGACGGCGACCTACGCGATCGAGGCCGTGCGCGGTCTCGTCGGCAAGGTCCCGATCTTCGGGATCTGCCTCGGGCACCAGATCCTCGGCCTCGCGCTCGGGGCGAAGACCTTCAAGCTGAAGTTCGGTCACCGGGGCGCGAACCAGCCGGTGCGGGACCAGCGCACGGGCCGGATCGCGATCACGTCCCAGAACCACGGCTACGCGGTGGACGAATCGCGGCTTCCCTCCAGCATGGAGGTCACCCACGTCAATCTCAACGACGGGACGATCGAGGGGTTCTCGCACAGGGGCGAGCCGATCTTCTCCGTGCAGTACCACCCCGAGTCCTCCCCGGGCCCCCACGATTCGCTGTACCTGTTCGATCAGTTCCTCGCGATGATCAGGGACAGCCGCGGGCCCGAAACAGGCACGAGAGGGAGCAGATGACCGACTGGAAGTCGTCTCTTCGCGCGGATCCGACCGAGTTCCTTCTGGAGAACGGCTCGCCGGCGCTGCAGTACCGGCTCCTGTCGGAGGTGCTCGGCGTTCCCGAGACCGACCTGCGCCTGCAGAGCGCCCGGCGGGACGTCCTGCTCTACGCGCCGGCCGTGAAGACTGGCCCGGCTCCAGCGCAAGGACGGGAGCTGGGGGGGCACGATCGGGATGGCGGGATCGCCCAAGCCGTTCCTCTCGACGGAGTTCGTGCTGTCGATGCTGTACGAGTACGGCTGGGACAAGAACGCTCCCGCGGTCCGGAAGGTGTCGAAGCTGCTCAAGACCTTCCTCACCGACAAGCGCGACCTCAAGCTGTACGAGTACCAGTCGCAGGTCAAGGCGGACGACCTGCGCCAGAAGTACTACCGCTGGTTCCTGCGCATCGTCTCGACGGGACTCCTCCTGCGGGGGGGCTACGGGGACGACGAGAAGGTCCTGGCGAGCCTGCTCAACCTCGTCGAGCGGGTGGGACAGTTCGTCGACAATCCGATCTCGAAGCATCCCACCGAGGGGCTGCCGCCGAGGGTCAGCGTCTTCCGCCGCGAAGCGATCCGCGACTACTACGCGTTCATCCCGGATCTCTACCTGCTCTACGCCTTCAGCCAGGCGCCGCGCCTGCTCGACAGCGACGAGCTCAAGCGGCGCCTCAAGAAGATCTGCGACTACATCGTCGGCGACCACTACCAGGCGCTGTGCCCGAACCTCGGCCTCGTCAAGACGGCGCGAGGCACCTTCACGAAGCGGTTCGGCATCGAGCTGCGGAGCATCGATCACTACGTGAAGTCGGGGACCCTGGACTACCTGCTCTCCGTGCTCGAGTGTTTCGCGCGGCTCGGGCTGGTGAACCGGTACCCGCTGCTCATGGGCTACATCGACTGGCTGATCAGCCAGCAGGAGAAGGACGGGCGCTGGGTCCTGCCGACGAAGGCGTTCGGCCGGGACGAGCGGGCGTCGCGCCTGCTGCGTCTCGAGCCCGACTGGCGCTCGCCCGCCCGCCGCTCGGCGGACCTGACCTTCCGGATCGTTCTGATCCTCAAGCTGCAGTGGGAGAGGCAGATCCGGATGCTCGACCGCGGCGAGGACGCCTACCCGTTCTAGCCCGAGCCGTGCCTCATCAGCCGCCGGCGAGCGTGCAGCGGACCACCGCAGGGGCGCTGCCGGGGCTCGCGTCCGGCTGGCTCACGGCCGCCTCTGACCGGCGCACCCGGGCGCGGCTGACTCGCGGCGTCGCGGGTCGTCCCGGCCGCGGCCATGGGAAAGCCTGTCAGCGGGGAACGGCGAGCGACTCTTCGACCTCGGCGAGATCCGGGTCGGTGGGATCCAGGCGGCGCGAGCGCTCCAGCTCCGCGAGCGCGGCGCCGCGGTCCCCGCGCGCGGCGGCGAGCCGCGCGAGCAGCAGGTGGGCGCGGGCCGTCTCGGAAAGGGCCAGGGAACGGCGCAGCGCCGCTTCCGCCGCCTCGGCGTGCCCGCGCTCGAGCTCGAGCTCGGCCAGCAGGTTCTCTCCCTCGGAGGCGAGGGAGCGATCGCGTGTCGCGAGGTTCGAGAGCGTCGTGATCGCCTTGTCGACCTGGTCGGAATCGCGGTAGAGCTGGGCGAGCTCGATCTTCGCGCGCAGGTACTGAGGAGCGAGGTCGAGCGCCCGGCGCAGGAGCCGCTCGCGCTTGTCGGGCGAGTCCTCGAGGAAGCTCTTCAGGAGGCTCTCGTAGGCCGCCTGCGGAACGCCGTCCTCCGCCGCCGGTGCGTCCGCCGGGAGCGGGCGGGGACCCTGGACCGCGGGCAGGGAGCCGGCGATCGCACGGTAGACCTCCTTCTGCAGCCGGACCAGGTCCTTGACCGAGCCGGCGATCCGCGCCCACGGCGCCGTGCGGCCGGTGCCGACGTTCACCGTGCGGGCGAGGACGTTCAGCGTATCCCCGTCCACCCCGAATGTCCCCGTGACGAGCACCGAGGCGCCGAGCTTCTCGGCGATCCGGATCTGGCTCGCGAGCGTCAGCGTGGAGAGCGCGGGGACTCCCATCTCCTCCCGAAGGGCGGCGCGGTCGCGACGGTCGGCGGGAAGCCCGCCTGCCTGGCGGATCTCGCGATTGAGCCCGTCGGCGATCGCCTCGCCGACCCAGTACAGGGAACGGTTCTCGGAGGTGTTCTCGAACGGAACCACCACGACGAGCGGGGAGGAGGGGACGGCGGCTCTTGCCTGGCGGCGGCTCCCGACGCCGGGGCGCGGGGAGCGGGAGACGCACTCCCCGGCGCGGGGCCGGCGGCCGGGGCGGCGGCGCCCGCGGCCTCCGGCGGAGGCGGTGCGGACACGGAGCGGCGTCCGCAAGGCCGGCGATCGCGAGGCCGGCCGTGAGCAGGAGAATCGTGGTCCGCCGGAGGCGGATGGCGTCGGACTGGAACGGAGCGTGACCCATTGGCCGCTATCTTAGCGTCGAACGCCTCGATCCGCCCGGACTCAGCCTTCCTCGGGTCGGGGTGGCTCCTCGGGCGGAGGCGCTTCGGCCGCGGCCCCGTCGGGGGGGCCGTGCCTGCGCCGCGAAGGAGGAGCCGGGGGCTCCTTCGGTGCCTCCGTTTCGCGCACGACGGGGAGCGGATCGGAAACGGAGACGATGTCGATGCCGGCGAAGTGGACGCGGGGCACGCGCCGCCCGATGCCGCACAGGATCTCCCAGGGGATCGTTCCCGCGTAGCGGGCCAGGTCCCAGAGGCCGATCGACTCTCCGTCCTGGGATCCCACGACGACGGCCTCCGCCCCCGGCTCCACCGGCCCGCAGTCGGTCACATCGGCGGCCGAAAGATCCATGGAGACGATGCCGACGATGGGCGCCCGCCGGCCGCCGATCAGCACCTCGCCCTTGCCGCCCGCCGCGCGGGGCAGCCCGTCGTCGTAGCCGATCGCGAGGGTCGCGATGCGCGCGGGACGCGGGGCGCGCCAGGAGCCGCCGTACCCGACCGCCGCCCCCTCCGGGACCTCCTTGACGCGCAGGACGGTCGTCTTCAGGGAGAGGACGGGGGCGAACCCGGGCGCCTCGCCGCCCGGGATGGGCGGGACGCCGTACAGGAGCAGACCGGGCCGCACGGCGTCGAGGCGGAGCGCCGGGTGGTAGAGGAGCCCGGCGCTGTTCGCGAGGTGGATCGGCCTCGGATCGTGGCCCGACGCGCGGATCGCCTCGGCCGCCGCGGCGAGCCTGCCCGCCTGGGCCCCGTTCGAGGCCTCGCCCGGCCGGTCGGCGGAGGCCAGGTTCGAGAAGAGCCCCGCCAGGACCGCGCTCCGGCACCCCCGCAGCGCGTCGAGAAGCGGTCCGAGCTCCTCGGGCAGGATCCCGAGGCGGTTCATCCCGGTTTCGACCTTCAGGTGGAAGTGCACCGGAACGCCGGCCGCGTGACCGGCCTGCTCGAAGAGCTGCAGCTGCTCGGGGCTGTACAGGGAGAGGGTGAGGCGGCTGCGCGCGGCCGCGGCGATCTGGCGCGGCTCGACGGCGCCGACGCAGAGGATCGGGACCGTGATCCCCGCGCGCCGCAGCTCGAGCCCCTCCTCGGGGAGCGCCACGCACAGGCCCGCGACCCCTTCCGCCTCGAGGCGGCGCGCGACAGGAGTCGCCCCGTGGCCGTAGGCGTTCGCCTTCACGACCGGGAGGACAGCCGACTGGCGCCCCGCGAGGGCCCGCAGCGCGGCGAAGTTGGAAGCGAGGCGGTCCAGATCCACCTCCGCCCACGTGCGGCGGTATCCGGGCGGGGATCCTGGGAATCGAAGCTGGGGTCAATCGTGCTCCTCGGTGAACGATGCGTTCACGAACCGGGTGTGCTGGCGCAGGAAGACCAGGTTGATCGTGTCGATCGGGCCGTTGCGCTGCTTGCCGATGATGATCTCGGCGATTCCCTTCTTGGTTTCGTCCTTCGGGAAGTAGACCTCGGGCCGGTAGATGAACATCACGACGTCCGCATCCTGCTCGATCGCCCCCGACTCACGAAGGTCGGAGAGGCGGGGGCGGTGGCGGTCCTCGGCGCGGGTTTCGGGAGCGCGCGACAGCTGCGAGAGCGCAAGGACGGGAATCGAGAGCTCCTTCGCGAGCTCCTTGAGCGAGCGGCTGATGTCGGAGATCTCCTGCTGGCGCGAGTCGTAGCGGCCGCGCCCGCGCATCAGCTGCAGGTAGTCCACCACGAGCAGGTCGAGACCGCGCTCGGCCTTCAGGCGCCGCGCCTTGGCGCGCATCTCCATGACGCCGAGCCCGGCGGTGTCGTCGATCGAGATCTTCGCCTCGGCAAGGGCCTGCGTGGCCATCACCACCCGCATCCACTCCTCGTTGCTGGTGTGGCCCGTCCGGATCTTGTGCAGGTCCACCTTCGACTGCGAGCCGACCATCCTCAGGAAGAGCTGCTCGCGCGCCATCTCCATGCTGAAGACGCCGACCTTCTTGCCGTGCAGGAGGGCCGCGTTCTCGGCGATGTTCAGCGCGAAGGCGGTCTTGCCCATCGAGGGCCGGGCGGCGAGGATGACCAGCTCTCCGGGCTGCAGGCCCGCGGTCAGCTCGTCGAGGTCGGTGAACCCGGTCGGGACCCCGGTGACCAGCTCCTTGCGGTCGCGCAGCTTCTCCGCGATCGCGTAGGCGGTCTGGGAGATCTCCTGCAGGGAAATGAAGCCGGTCTTCGTCCGGTCCTCGGCCAGGCGGAAGATCGCCTTCTCGGCCTCGTCGAGGACCGTGTCGGCCGGCTCCTCGTCCCGCGAGGCCAGCCCCGCGATCCGGGTGGCTTCCTCGATGAGGCGGCGCAGGACCGACTTCTCCCGGACGATCTTCGCGTGGTATTCGGCGTTGATCGAGCGGGGGACGCCGTCGAGGAGCGAGGCGATGTAGGCCACCCCGCCCGACGCTCTCGAGCCCGCCCTCGCGGTTCAGGGCGTCGGCGAGGGTCACGGGGTCGACCGCCGAAGAGGCGGCCGAGAGGTCTTCCATGGCGCGGAAGATCCTGCGGTGGCTGTCGCGGTAGAAATCCTCGGAGCGGATGATGGGCAGCACGCGGTTGATCATCTGGTTGTCCACCAGAATCGCGCCCAACACGGACCGTTCCGCTTCGATGTTCTGCGGTATGTTGCTGGGGGCCGCGGGGTTTTCCGCCACGGTCTCCCTCCGTCTCTCAGGTTATTGAGGAGGCGCCGCGCGGTGCCTCTCACGCGGCGGGCCATCCTAACACGAGCAGGGTACAATGGAGCCGCCGGAGTCGGGTAGATGGTCGCCCCGGGTTCCCGGGGAGGAAAGTCCGAACTCCACAGGGCAGTACGCTGGCTAACGGCCAGGCGCGGTGACGCGACGGAAAGTGCAACAGAGAGTAGACCGCCTGCCGGCTCCCGGCCGCGTTCGCGCGGGCGGGGCGAAGGCCGGCCGGTAAGGGTGAAACGGTGCGGTAAGAGCGCACCAGCGCCGGGGGCGACTCCGGCGGCTCGGTAAACCCCGTACGGAGCAAGACCGAATAGGGGAGACATGAAGTGGCCCGCTTCCAGATCTCCCGGGTAGGTCGCACGAGGGGACGGGTAACCGTCCTCCCAGAGGAATGACCATCGCCCCGCAAGGGGAACAAAATTCGGCTTACTCCCGGCTCCGGCTCTTTATCTCCGGGAGAATGGCCACCCGATGAACGCTGCCCGACCCCTGCGACCGAGCCGCCTCGGAGCTGCTCCCCGAGCTCGTTGCGCTCGCCGAGGCGATCCGCCTCGATCCCGAGCTGTCGGGAAGCGAGCACCGCGCGGCCGCCCGGTGCGTCGCGCTCCTGCAGGCGCATGGCTTCGAGGCCAGGCTCTCCGTCGCGGGCCTGCCGACCGCGTTCGTCGCGCGGCGCCGCCTGGGAACGGGGACGACCCGCGTCGCGTTCCTCGCCGAGTACGATGCGCTTCCGGGGATCGGCCACGGATGCGGGCACCACCTGATCGCGGCCTCGAGCGTCGGCGCCGCACTCGTCGCCGCCCGCGCCGCGGGGCCCGGGATCGACCTCGAGCTCCAGGTCGTCGGCACGCCGTCGGAGGAGACGATCGGCGGGAAGGCGGTGCTGGCCGAGGCGGGGATCTTCGACGGTCTCGACGCGGCGCTGATGTTCCACGCGGGGCACGAGTGGCGGACCGTGACGGACAGCCTGGCCTGCCAGTCGGTCGAGGTGCTCTTCAAGGGGCGGGCGGCCCACGCGGTGGCGTCGCCCGAATCGGGGATCAACGCGCTCGACGCGATGATCGACCTGTTCGTCGCCGTGCGTCGCCTGAAGGAGGAGTTTTCTCCCGGGGTGCGGATCCCCGGGGTGATCCGGGAAGGGGGCGTGAGGGCCAACATCGTGCCCGACCGGTGCGTGGCCCGGTTCTCCGCGCGGGCCCCCTCATCGGCCGAGCTCGATGCGCTCGTCGAGGCGCTCGTGGGGCGCGTGGAGGCGATCGCGGCCCGGACCGGCTGCCGGGCCTCGTCCGCCCCGTGGACAACCCGTACGATGAGATGCGGACGAACCTCGCGCTGGCGGGCCTGCTGCGCGGCGAGCTCGCGGCGCGCGGGGCGGAGGTGAACGACGCTCCCCGGCGCGGGAAGGGCTCGATCGACGCGGGGAACGTTTCTCTTCGCTCGCCGGCGGTGCACGCGTACTTCCCGGCGGCGCCGGCGGAGCTCGCTCTCCACACCCGCGAGTTCGGCGAGGAGGCGACGGGCGCGCGGTGCGCGGGGGCTATCGCGACGGCCTGCGCGGCGATGGCGTCGGCGGCCCTGCGCCTCGCGCGGGACGTGCAGTTGCGCGCGGCGGTGCGAGAGGAGTTCGGTGAGGCGCCGGGGCCGGCGCGGTCGCGGCGATGGCCGCTGCTGACGGGTGAGCCCGAGGAGAGGGTCGATGTCTGAGAGGAAACGGCAGGGAAGGCGTCAGGGGCCGCGGGGCATGACCGTGCCTCCCGCGCTCGGCCCGGGGGACGTCGTCGGCGTCGTGGCGCCGGGGTTCGCCGTGGACCGGCGCCGCGTGGAGCGGGGGATCCACGTTCTCGAAGAGCTCGGGCTGAAGGTCCGCCCCGGGCGCGCGCTCTTCGCGCGCGAGGGCTCCTTCGCCGGGAGCGACGGCGAGCGCCTGCGCGACCTCGTGCGGATGCTCGAGGACGACGAGGTCCGCGCGATCCACTTCGCGCGCGGCGGCTGGGGGACCTCGCGCATCCTCGACGGGGTTCCCTGGGAGCTGCTGCGGCGCCGGCCGAAGCTCCTGATCGGCTACAGCGACCTGACGTCCCTCTTCGCCGGCGTCCTGGAGCGCAGCGGCCTGGTGTGCGTCTATGGGCCGGTCCTGAGCGAACTCGGCGATTCGCGCAGGTTCCACCGCGCGTCGCTGCTGCGCGCCCTGTTCGATCCGCGGGGGCCGCTTTCGATCCGGGTGAAGCCGCGCGATGTCCTGGTCCCGGGCCGCGCCTCGGGGCGCGCGGCGGGGGGCTGCCTGACGCTCCTGACCCACCTCGCGGGGACGCCGTACGCCCAGCGGTTCGCGGGCAGGATCCTGCTGATCGAGGAGATCCGCGAGGCGCCCTACCGGATCGACAGGATGCTGACGCAGCTCCGGCTTGCGGGGGCGCTGGCCGGGGTGAAGGGGGTCCTCGTGGGCTCGCTGACGGGATGCGCCCCGATGCCGGGCTCGGGCCCTTCGCCCACGGCGCGGGAGGTGATCGTCTCACTCTTCAGGCCGGCGGGCGTCCCCGTGGTCGCGGGCCTGCGATTCGGGCACGCGCCGGCGAAGCTCTCGATCCCGCTGGGCTTCCGCGCCGTCATCGACACGGCGGCGGGGCGGGTCACGTTCGCTCCCTGAGGATAGGGACCGGGGCCCAGGGCATGTCGGACATCGAGCGGTCGGCAACGGCGTCGGGCGCCGGGGAGGGGGAGCGCGGGGCGGCCCGCATCATCCGTCTCGAGATCCAGTACGTGGGGACCGGCTATGCCGGCTGGCAGGTTCAGCCCGGGCTCCGGACCATCCAGGGAACGATCGAGGAGGCGCTCGCGCGCCTACTCGGCGGGAGCGTCCGGATCCACGGCTCCGGGCGGACCGACGCCGGGGTCCATGCCAGGGGGCAGGTCGCGCATTTCGAGACGGCCTCGGCGATCGAGCCCGCGAGCGTGCGCGATGCCCTCGACCATTTCCTGCCCCCGGAGATCCGGATCATGGAGGCGTCGGAGGCGCCCGCCGGCTTCCACGCGCGGCATTCGGCCCTCGCGAAGGAGTACCGGTACCGGATCGTCCGCGGCGAGGTGATGCCGCCGCACCTTCACCCGTTCGCGATCCTCCAGCGCGCGCCTCTCGACCTCGGGGCGATGAGGGAAGGGGCGCGCCGGCTGCCCGGCAGGCACGACTTCGCCCCGTTCCGCGCGGCGGGATCGAGCGCGGAGACGACGCAGCGCGAGGTGTTCGTGTCGGAGTGGATGGAGGAGGGAGCGGAGCTGGTCTACCGGGTCTCGGCGGACGGGTTCCTCTACAAGATGGTCCGGTCGATCGCCGGCATGCTCCTCGAGCTCGGCCGGGGACGGTTTTCTCCCGAGGCTGTCTCGGGCCTCCTGTCGGGAAGTGCCGCGCCGGCCCGGTGGCCGGTGCTTCCCGCACGGGGGCTTCACCTCTGGAGCGTCGAGTACGGCCCGCCGTGGAGTGTTTGACCGGTCCGGCGTTTGGTGTAGAGTGCCCCGACAGAGGGGAAGACCGTGGAATGCTTGCCGGGGAGCGGGGGGAGAGGCTGGTCGTGACGTTCGAAGACCTTTTTCCGGGGCCTCGACAAAATCGAATTCGCTCGATTTGACGGCGTTTCCGGGGCGTGGCGAACGCAGGCGGACGATCGCGGTGGACGGCCCGCAGAGTGGCCCGAAAAGTGTCCGGCGGAGCCGTTGCAATTGAAACCGAACATCGTATATACAGAATCCGGTTGCACGGAGTTGGCTTGGGAATGAAACGGAACATACGGACAAAGGGCGACCATAACAGTCGAGAGACGCAGCGAAAACGAGAGGGAGATTGATAATGCGAAAAGAGCGTGGATTTACCCTGATCGAGTTGCTCATCGTGGTGGCGATCATCGGCATCATCGCCGCGATCGCGATCCCGAACCTGCTGAACGCGATCGATCGCAGCAAGCAGAAGAGGACCATGGCCGACATGAGGTCCGTCGGCACCGCGGTGGAAGAGTACGCGATCGACAACAACTTCTACCCCATCCAGACGACGCAGGGACCCGTGTCGGGGATCGCCGGCACCCCGGTCAACCTGGAGCCCACCTACATCAAGGTGGTGCCGAGGCAGGACGGCTGGAACCACGACATCAACTACGGCTCCGCGGACGCCGGGACCGGCTACACGGTCCGCTCCTACGGCAAGGACGGAGCGAAGGGCTCGGAGCTTGCCGGGCCGACGCAACAGTTCGAGTGCGACATCATCTTCCAGCAGGGCCAGTTCATCACCTACCCGCAGGGGATGCAGACCGGCGTGGGTGGCTAGCAGGCGGCTCCGCATCGTTCGAGAACACCGGGGCACCGGCCTTCGCGGCCGGTGCCCTTTTTCGTTTTCCGGGCGCATGCTACGATCCTGAGCAAGCGAATGGTCGACCTTCACAGCCTGGCGGACGACGGCACCGAGGAGATGGAGATCCTCCGCTCCCTGGACTTTTCGCGCCTGCCCCGGCACATCGCGATCATCATGGACGGCAACGGCCGCTGGGCGGGCCGGCGGCACCTGCCGCGGGTCGCCGGGCACAGGGCGGGGATCGCCTCGGTGAGGGACGTCGTGGAGGCCTCGGCGCGCCTCGGCCTCGAGGCGATCACGCTGTACGCCTTCTCGAAGGAGAACTGGAAGCGGCCCCGCGCCGAGATCGAGACCCTGATGGGGCTCCTGCGCGAGTACCTGCGCAAGGAGCTGGAGACCCTGCAGCGCAACGCGATCCGCTTCCGCGTCATCGGGAACGTCGAGGAGCTCGGTCCCGCCGTGGGAGAGGAGCTCGCGCGGGCGATGGCGGCGACGGCCTCCAACACGGGGCTCCTGTTCAACATCGCGCTCTCCTACGGGGGACGGGCCGAGATCGTCGAGGCCTGCCGCCGGATCCTCGCGCGGGCGGCGGAAGGGAAGCTCGACCCGGCGACGCTCGACGAAACTGCCTTCGCCGGCTTCCTGTACACGGCGGGCACGCCGGATCCGGACCTGCTGATCCGCACGAGCGGCGAGCTGCGGGTCAGCAATTTCCTGCTCTGGCAGATCGCCTACGCGGAGATCTGGGTGACGGACACGCTCTGGCCCGACTTCCGCAGGCGCGAGCTCGTTCCGCGCCATCGCCGACTACCAGAAACGCAACCGCCGCTACGGAGGGATCGGCCAGGAGAACGACGGCCGGTCCGACCCGGCCCAGGGCGGCGTCCGCGGGACCCTTGTCAATCCCTGACCCGCGCCGCGGGTCGCGGCGCCGGGACCGCGGCGGCGGCTGGCGGCCGCAGGCCAGCGCCTTCTCACGGCGGCCATCGGCATCCCGATCCTCTTCGTCGTCGTGAAGAAGGGGCCCGCCTGGGCGGTCTTCGCGCTGGTGTCGGTCTGCGCCGCCCTGGCGGCGCGCGAGGCCTGCCTGCTTCTCGCGACCCCGTCGCGCCGCCCCCTCACGTGGCTGGCGATGACGGGCTCGGTCCTCGTGGCCGTGCCGTTTCTCGTGGCGGGGGCCGCGGGGGCGACGCCCGGGGGGCCGGCCGGCGCGTTCCTGCTCCCGTTCGTCCTCACCCTCCTCACCGGGCGGCGTCCTTCTGACCGCGGTCCTGACCCGCCAGCGGCCTGGCCGAGGCGGTCGAAACCACGCTGGCGACCCTGTTTCCCGTGATCTTCGTCGGCCTTCCGCTCGGCTTCCTGACCGGCCTTCGCGGGGTCGAGGACGTGGAGATGGGCCGCGACCTGCTGGTCCTCCTCCTGGTCGTGATCTGGTTCGGCGACACGGCGGCGATGTACGTGGGGAGCCTCATCGGCAGGCATCGCCTGGCCCCGAGCATCAGCCCCCGCAAGTCGGTCGAGGGGGCGCTCGCGGCGGTGGCGGGGGGAATCGGCGGGGCGCTGCTCGCGCACGTGTGGTGGTTCCACAGGCTCGACGCCGTTCATGCCGTGGTCATCGGGACCATCCTGGCGGTGGTGGGGATCTTCGGAGACCTGGCGGAATCGGTCATCAAGCGGGCGGCGGGCGCCAAGGACAGCTCCTCGATCCTGCCCGGGCACGGCGGCATGCTGGACCGGATCGACTCCCTGCTCTTTGCGGGCCCGGCGCTCTACTACTATTATCTGGCCGTGCTCCGCTGAGCGGGGTCCCCTGCACATGAAACGCATCGCGATCATCGGCTCCACGGGATCCGTGGGCAGAAGCTCCCTCGATATCATCGGGCGCCACCCGGAGCGATTCCGCGTGGTCGCGCTCGGCGGGGGGTCGAACCTCGAGGAGCTCGCGCGGCAGGCCGCGCAGTTCCGCCCGGAGCTGGTCTCCTCCACCGAGCCGGGGGCGGGGGAGTTCCTCTCCAGGATGCTCGGCTCGCGATGCCCCGAGGTGGTCACGGGGCCCGCGGGGGCCGTCCGCGTGGCCACGCACCCGGAGGCCGAGATCGTGATCTCGGCGATCGTCGGCGCGGCGGGGATGGTCCCGACCTACCGCGCGGTCGAGGCGGGCCGGACGATCGCCCTCGCGAACAAGGAATCGCTCGTCGCGTGCGGCGAGCTGATGATCCGCAAGGCGCACGAGACCGGCGCGACGCTGCTGCCGGTGGACAGCGAGCACAACGCGCTGCACCAGTGCCTTCGCGGCGCCGATCCCGCCGAGGTCCGCCGCCTCGTGCTGACCGCCTCGGGGGGGCCGTTCCGGGGTCGGACGCCGGACGAGCTCGGGTCGGTCACGCCCGAGGAGGCCCTGCGGCACCCGACCTGGGAGATGGGCCCGAAGATCAGCATCGACTCGGCCACCATGATGAACAAGGGCCTGGAGGTCATCGAGGCCCGGTGGCTGTTCGACGTTCCCGGGGAGCGGATCGAAGTCCTGATCCACCCCCAGAGCACCGTGCACTCGATGATCGAGTACGTGGACGGATCGGTGATCGCGCAGCTCGGCATCACCGACATGCGCCACCCGATCCAGTACGCCCTCACCTGGCCGCAGAGATGGGAGTCGCCCCTGCCGCCCCTCGATCTCGCCGCGATCGGCAAGCTCGAGTTCATGCACGCCGACCGCCGCACCTTCCGCTGCCTCGACCTCGGATACCGGGCCCTGGCGGCGGGCGGCTCCGCGCCGGCGGTGCTCAACGCGGCCAACGAGGTCGCCGTCGGCGCCTTCCTGGCGCGCCGGATCCCCTTCCAGGGGATCGCGGGCGTCATCGAGGCCACGCTGGACAGCGAGGCCAGCCAAACCGCTCGCTCGGTCGAGGATGTCGTCGAAATCGACCGCCAGGCCCGGGTCGCGGCGCACGACGCCGTGCGCCGCGCGTCCGTTCACCACTGAGCCCAAACGAATGAACCTTCTTGCGCCACTTTCGAACTTCCTCTCCTTCGCGCTGCCCCTGCTCGTCGTCCTGGGGATCCTCGTGCTGCTGCACGAGGCGGGGCACTTCTTCACCGCGCGCCTTTTCGGGGTCCGCCCGTACATCTTCTCGTTCGGGATCGGCTGGCGCCTCGCGGGGTTCCAGAAGCGCGACGGCCGCGGGCGTTTCACGGTCGGCCCCGAGCGGCGCCGCGGCCCCGGCGAGGACGTCGGCACCGACTACCGGATCTCCCTCTTCCCGTTCGGCGGCTACGTCATGCTGCAGGGCGAGTCCCTTTCGGAGGAGGTGACCGGCGACCCGCGCGAGTTCAGGACCCGGCCCCGCTGGCAGCAGCTGATCGTCTACGTGGCCGGCGTCGCGCTGAACATCCTCCTCGCGTACGTCCTCGCGACGGCCCTGTTCTGGAAGCAGGGGTACGTGCCCGACGAGCCCCGGGAAGCGCCGGTCGTGGCCGAGGTCGCGCCGGGCTCCGCGGCGGAGCAGGCGGGGATGCGCCCGGGCGACCGCCTGATCGAGGTCCAGGGACGAGACGCCCGCGACCAGATGACCTTCGTCGAGGAGATCCTCTACGCGCCGGGAGCCAGCCGGACGATTCTCCTCGAGCGCGACGGAGCGAGGAAGACGCTCCAGCTGACCGTCGGCATGGACGAGAAGTACCACCTCGGCGTGCCCGGGTTCAGCCTGCGCGGCTCCTGGGACAGCCCGCTGATCATGGCGGTGGAGCCGGGAGGGCCTGCCGCGCGCGCGGGGATCCGCGCGGGAGACCGCGTCGTGAAGGTGAACGACCGGGAGCGCCCCCTGCCCGAAGAGGTCACGGCGGTCATCCGGTCGAGCGAAGGGGCGGCCGTGCGCCTCGAGGTCGAGAGGGGAACCGTCCGGATCCCGTTCCAGCTGAAGCCCGAGGCGCGCGAGAAGACCTTCCTCATCGGCGTCCGCTTCGCTCCCGGGCCGATGCGGGCTGTCGGCCTGGCCGGCGCCGCGGCGGGGGCGGCGACCTACTGCCGGCACACCTCCGTGCTCCTGTTCATCACGATCAAGCAGATGATCCGCGGGCGGATCTCGCCGCGGGCGATGTCCGGCCCTCTCGAGCTCGCGAAGGTGTCGCGCGAGACCTGGCGCGAAGGCCCGACCTCCTTCATCTGGCTCCTCGCGTTCGTGAGCCTGCAGCTCGGGATCATCAACCTCCTCCCGGTCCCGGGACTCGACGGCGGGCACATCCTGATCCTCCTGGTGGAGGGGGCGATCCGGCGCGACCTTCCCGACCGCGTCAAGCAGTGGGTCATCACGACCGGCTTCGCCGCCCTGCTGCTCTTCGCGGGGTTCGTCATCTACTACGACGTCGTCAAGGCCTACTTCGACTGATGCGCGAATTCCACGAAGCCCTCCTCGGCCTGCTCGAATCGGGCCGGTCCGCCGCGGCGGCCACCATCGTCAAGGCGACCGGCTCGACGCCCCGCGCCGTCGGGGCGCGGATGCTCGTGCCGGAGGAGGGGGAGACGCTCTTCACCCTCGGCGGCGGCGCGTTCGAGGCCGAGGTGATCGCGGACGCGCGGCAGGCCCTTCGCGACGGCGCTCCCCTCCTGAAGAGCTACGACCTCGCCGACCGGGGCAGGGACGGCGAGGGGCAGGAGTGCGGAGGAACCGTCACGGTCTTCATCGAGCCGCTGGCCGCCGCCGAGAAGCTCTGGATCTTCGGCGGAGGGCACGTGGGCCGGGCCCTGGCGGCCGCCTCCCGCGGGCTCGGGTACGACGTGACGGTGTTCGACGACCGGGACGACCATGCGGATCCGGCGCGCCTCCCCGGCGCGCGGCGCGCGGTCCGGACCGATCCTTCCTACACGGACAACGTGCCGGCCCCCGACGCGCGGACCTGCTGCGTCGTCGTGACCCGTTCGCACCGGACCGACAGGGCCGCGCTTCGCACCGCCCTTTCGGGAGCCGCGCGCTGGGTCGGCATGATCGGGAGCGCGCGCAAGCGGCTGGCGGTCTACAAGGAGCTCCGCGACGAGGACGGCGTGCCGCAGGCGCTGCTCGACGCCGTGGAGTGCCCCGTCGGTCTGCCGATCGGTGCCGAAACGCCCGAGGAGATCGCCATCTCGATCCTCGCCCGCCTCGTGCAGGTCCGCCGCACGCCCCGCTCCTGAGCCTGCTCCGCTCCTGAGCCCAGCCCGTTCCTGAGCCTGCTCCGCTCCTGAGCCTGGCTCCGTTCCGAGAGGCCTGGCCCGCCTCCCGCGTCCGCGGCGAGTCGTGTTCGCCGGCCCCCGCGCGCCGGTCCTGCCGCGCTTCGTGTCCGCCGGCGGCCGGGGGCGACGCCCCGGTCATTCCGCCCGCGGACAGCCTGCCGGGCGATCCCTCGCGATTTCGCGCAATCCACGCGTGCGGCGCGGTGGCACGCCGGTTGCCTTACTCAGGTGCGCCGCCGAACGAGCCTCACGGGGAGAGGGGAGCGAGACGGTGCCGCGCCGGGAGGTGCTGAGGGCGGGCGCGGCGCATCACGGGTCTGACCAGGAGGACTGTCCGCCGTTCGGCTCTCTCCGATCCGGGCGCTCCTGTTGAACCCGGGTGAAGGCCGGGATATCGACCCCCCCCCGGCCTTCACCCGCTAACTCCGGAGAAGGAGGCGATGCCGATGACGCACAGTCCCCCGGCGGGCGGTCCCGGCGGGGGAGAGGGAGTGACGGGGCGGGAGCCATCCGGGGGAAATCGGGTCCGGCTCCCCAACCCCCCACGGGGTGAGCAAGGCGGGCGCCGCCAGGCGCGGCCGCCCGCGGATCGCCCCAGTCCGCCCGGCCGGGCAGGCCGGGCGGTTCGATCCAACGAGGAGGAGACCGATGAGGAGAAGGGGCATGGCAAACGCGCGGTTCGGAGCCGCGATGATCCTCGCTCTCGCCGCGGCGTGCGCCGGCGGCGACGGCGGCGCCCGCGCGCGCGGGAGGAAGCGCCGCGCAGCCCGCGAAGAGCGCCGCCGCGGCGCGGGCGCCGACCAGGCGGCGCGGACCGCCCCCGTGGACATCAACACGGCCGACGTGGACCGTCTGACGGAGCTGCCCGGGATCGGGCGGGCGATCGCCCAGCGGATCGTCGACTACCGCAAGGAGCACGGGCCGTTCAAGGCCGTGGACGAACTGCTGAACGTCCGCGGGATCGGCGACCGGTCCCTTGCGCGGATCCGCGACCGGGTCACGGTCGGCGGGAAGAGCTGAGAGGCCGGGCGTGCGCGGCGAGCGCGGTCAGACGCTGGCGGAGCTGATGGCGGCGCTCGCCATCCTGGGCCTGCTCGCGGGGCTCGCGGTCCCCGCGCTCGGAGGCCTGCGCGAGCGGGCGATCCTGGCCGGGGCATCGGGCGAGCTGGCGACGCTGCTGCGCTCGCTGCGCTCGCCGCGCGATCGCGAGGGGACAGACCGTGGGGCTTGTGTTCGAGCGGGATGGATCCGGCTGGCGGTACGGCGATCTTCGCGGACGGAGATGGTGACGGGATCCGCGCGGCCGACGTGGCGGATGGGACCGATTACCCGGCGGCCCGGACCGCGAGGCTCCCGGAGCGCTGGCCCGGCGTGGACTTCGGGTGCCTGCCGCTCGTCCGGATCCGGCGCCTTCCCCCCGCCTCGGGTTTCACGGCGCCCCCCCAGGATCCCATCCAGTTCGGGAGCGCGAAGATCGTCTCGTTCACCCCGCAGGGCGACGCCAGCACGGGCACGCTCTACCTGAGCGACGGGCGCAGCCGCATGATCGCGATCGTGATGTTCGGCCCCACCGCCCGCGTGCGCGTCTTCCGCTACGACCCCGACCGCGAGGAATGGAGCAGCTGAAGAGGAGATTCCCGGATCGCCGGCCGGCGTTCCACCGCCGACCATCCACCCTTCCCACCCGCTGACGAGCGGGGCCGCGAGCCCCGCCCCCACCCCGCGCCACCAAAACCTGATCGACGCGGCCGGCGATCCATCTTTTCCCGCAGGGGCGGGCTTTTTTGCCCCGCCGCGGGGCCTCCCGCGCAGGCGCGTCGCGGCTTGCTTCCGCGCTCCGCGCGTGCTACTTTGCTCGTCCATTCCAAAGAGAGCGTGACGCGTGCCCACACCCGAAATTCTCAAGCGCACAGCCCTCCGCGACTGTCACGTCAAGGCAGGCGGACGCCTGGTTCCGTTCGCCGGCTGGGAGATGCCGGTCCAGTACGCCGGCGTCACCGAGGAGCACCTGGCCGTGCGCACGAAGGCCGGTCTCTTCGACGTCAGCCACATGGGCGAGATCCTCGTCGAGGGGCCCCGCGCGCTCGGCTGCCTGCAGAACCTGACCAGCAACGATGCCGGGCAAGCTCGCGATCGGCCAGGTCCATTACAGCGCCCTCATGACGCCGAACGGCGCCTTCGTGGACGACATCCTCGTCCACCGGATGGCCGACGACCGGTTCTTCCTCTGCGTGAACGCCTCGAACGCGGACAAGGACTACGCCTGGATCGCCGCCCACGCCGACGGGGCGACGGTCCGGAACGTCTCCGACGACTACGCGCAGCTCGCCGTGCAGGGACCGGCCGCCGCGGGGATCGTGCAGAAGCTCACGGGCTGCGACCTGGCCGGGATCCGCTACTACTGGTTCCGCGAGGACAGGGTCCTCGGCGCCCCTGCCATCATCGCCCGCACGGGCTACACCGGAGAGGACGGCTTCGAGCTGTACCTGCCGCCGGCGGAGGCGCCGCGGATCTGGGACGCCCTGCTGGAGGCCGGCCGCGACGCGGGGCTCGTGCCCGCGGGGCTCGGGGCGCGGGACACGCTGCGGCTCGAGGCCAAGATGGCCCTCTACGGAAACGACATCGACGACACCACCACGGTCCTCGAGGCGGACCTCCTGTTCATCCTGAAGCTGGACAAGGGGGACTTCATCGGCCGCGACGCCCTGCTCGAGCAGAAGCGGGCCGGCCTCACGCGCAGGCTGGTCGGGTTCGAGCTGCGGGGGCCCGGCATCGCGCGGCACGGGTACCCGATCGTGGTGGACGGTCTGTCGGCCGGGGCGGTGACCAGCGGCACGCAGACCCCGTTCCTGAAGAAGAGCATCGGGCTCGCCTACCTGCCGGTCGGGAAGGACCAGCCCGGATCCAGGTTCGACGTCATCATCCGGGAGCGCCCTGTTCCCGCCGAGGTCGTCCCCACACCCTTCTACAAGAGGAAACGATGAACATTCCCGAGGGTCTCTTCTACACCAAGGATCACGAGTGGGTCCGCCGCGAGGGTGATGTGGCGACGATGGGGATCACCGACTTCGCCCAGTCCGAGCTCGGCGACATCGTCTTCGTCGAGCTTCCCGGGATCGGCGCGATGCTCGAGGCCGGCCGGGAGTTCGGCACGGTCGAGTCGGTCAAGGCGGTCTCGGAGGTCTTCGCCCCGCTCTCGGGCGAGGTGACGGCCGTCAACGAGGCCCTGCGCGACGCCCCCGAGACGCTCAACGGCGATCCGTACCGGGATGGCTGGATCATCAAGTTCCGTCCCTCCAACCCTTCGGAATTCGATTCGCTCATGCCGGCGGCGATCTACGCCTCGTATGTCGCCGAGTCGGCCAAGCACTGACCTGTCCCCGTCCGCCGCGGCCATCCCAGCACGGGCGCCGGCGCCGCGGCGGGGGACACGTCTCGAAAGGATCCGACCGTGAGGTTCATTCCCTGCAGCGAGGCCGACCGCCGCGAGATGCTCGCCGCCATCGGCGCTTCCTCCATGGACGAGCTCCTCGGGGGAATCCCGGACAACCTGCGCCTGCGCCGCCCTCTCCAGCTGCCCGAGCCGCTGGCGGAGGCGGAGCTGGCGGGCCTGATGGACGAGGTCGCGGGGCGCAACCGCTCCCTGAAGGACCTGACCTGTTTCCTCGGGGCCGGGGCCTACCGCCACTACGTTCCCGCGGCCGTCGACGCGCTGATCAGCCGGTCCGAGTTCTTCACCTCCTACACGCCCTACCAGCCCGAGGTCAGCCAGGGGACCCTGCAGGCGATCTTCGAGTACCAGACCCTGCTCTGCCAGCTGACCGGCATGGAGGTCGCCAACGCCTCGCTCTACGACGGCGCTTCGAGCCTCGCGGAGGCGGTCCTCATGGCGCACCGCCTCTCCTCGCGGAAGCGGGTCGTCCTCGCGCGGAGCCTGCATCCGGACTACCGGAGGGTCGTGGGGACCTACCTGGCCAACCTCGACATCGAGGTCGTCGAGGTGGGCTTCGGGAAGGACGGGCGGGTCGACGAAGCGGACCTCGCCGCGAAGTGCACCACCGACGCGATGGCGCTGTGCGTGCAGAGCCCGAACTTCTTCGGAGTCGTCGAGAAGCTCGACGCGGCTCTTCCGCGTCTCCTCGGGCGCGGGCGCGATGGCGATCGCGGCGGTCGCCGAGCCGTTCTCGCTCGGGATGCTCGTCGCCGCCGGGCCAGCTCGGCGCCGACGTGGTCTGCGGCGAGGGGCAGGCCTTCGGGAACCCCGTCTCGTTCGGCGGCCCCTACCTCGGCCTGTTCGCGACGCGCGAGAAGTTCCTGCGGCAGATGCCCGGGCGCCTGGTCGGCGCCGCGCAGGACGCGGACGGCCGGCCCGGCTACGTGCTCACGCTCTCCACCCGCGAGCAGCACATCCGCCGCGGCAAGGCGACCTCGAACATCTGCACGAACCAGGGGCTGTGCGCCCTGGCGGCCTCGATCCACCTCGCGCTGCTCGGCCGGCGCGGCCTCGCGGAGACGGCCCGCCTGAACCACGCGCGCGCCGAGTACGCGAAGAAGGCGCTCGCCGGACTTCCCGGCTGCCGCCCGGCGTTCACGGGGCCGACCTTCAACGAGTTCGTCCTGCAGGTGCCGGGCGACGCCGCGGCGCTGCGCGACCGGCTGCTGGGGCAGGGGATCCTGGGCGGACTACCGCTCGGGGAGCATTACCCCGGGATGGACAACACCCTCCTCGTCGCCGTCACCGAGTTGAACACCAGGAAACAGATCGACGCCCTCGCCGGCGCCATCGGAGGTGCCCTGTGAAAGGCCGGTCGCTGCGGGAGCCCGAGAAGCTCCTCTTCGAGATCGGAAGCCCGGGCCGCGACGGGGCCCTCGTGCCGGCGAGCGACGTCGGGGTGCCGCCGGCCACGATCGAGCCGGAGTACCTGCGCGCCGACATCCCCGGCATGCCCGAGGTGAGCGAGGTGGAGGTCGTCCGGCACTACACGCGGATCTCCCACTGGAACTATGCGCTCGACGACGGGCTCTACCCGCTCGGATCGTGCACGATGAAGCACAACCCGCGCTTCAACGAGCGGGCCGCCCGCCTGCCCGGGTTCGCGGAGACCCACCCGCTGCAGCCCGCGGCAACGGCCCAGGGGAACCTCCAGCTGATGTACGAGCTGGAGCGCTACCTCGCCGAGATCACCGGCATGGAGCAGGTCACGCTGCAGCCTGCCGCGGGCGCCCAGGGAGAGCTGACGGGGATCCTCCTGATCCGCGCCTTCCTGACGGCGCGCGGGGATGCCCGGCGCGTGATCCTGATCCCCGACTCGGCGCACGGCACGAACCCCGCCTCGGCGGCGCTGTGCGGGTACGAGATCGAGGAGATCGCCTCGGGCCCCGACGGGTGCGTCGACGTGCCGAGCCTGAAGAGCCGCATGCGCCCGGACGTGGCAGCCATCATGCTGACCAACCCCAACACGCTCGGCATCTTCGAGAACCACATCCGCGAAGTCTGCTCCGTGGTCCACGAATCGGGCGGGCTGGTCTACATGGACGGCGCGAACATGAACGCGATGCTGGGCCTGACGAGGCCGGGCGACGCGGGAGTGGACGTGCTCCACCTGAACCTGCACAAGACCTTCACGACCCCTCACGGCGGCGGGGGACCCGGCAGCGGGCCCGTCGCGGTGAAGAAGTCCCTCGCCCCGTTCCTGCCGGTGCCGGTCGTCGAGAAGCAGGGCGACGCGTACCGGCTTCGCTACGACCTGCCGCAGAGCATCGGGAAGATCCGCTCGTTCCAGGGGAACTTCGGAATGCTCGTACGCGCGTACGCCTACATCCGCGCGATGGGGGCGGCGGGGCTGCGCGAGGCCGGGGAGACGGCGATCCTCAACGCGAACTACCTGCGCGCGAAGCTGAAGGACCTCCTCGTCCTGAGCTACGACGCGCCCACGCTCCACGAGGTGGTCCTCTCCGACCGCGTCCTGGAGGAGAAGACCGGTGTGCGGGCCCTCGACCTGGCGAAGCGGCTCCTCGATTACGGCTTCCACCCTCCGACGGTCTACTTCCCGCTGATCGTCAAGGGGGCGCTCATGATCGAGCCGACGGAGACCGAGAGCCGCCAGGAGCTGGACGCGTTCGTCGCGGCGATCCGGAGCATCGTGAAGGAGGCGCACGAGCAGCCCGAGCTGGTGAAGACCGCGCCCCACACGACCCCCGTGCGCAGGCTCGACGAGGCGACGGCGGCCCGCAAGCCCCGCCTGCGCTGGACGCCCTGAGCGGCAGGGGGACGGGGGGCCGGCGTCCGCCTCAGGCGGCCCGGCCGGAGAGGTCGCCGATGCCGAGGCCGAACCGGCCGAGGAGCTCCTCCAGCAGCTCGATGGGGAGGCCAACGACGTTCGTCAGCGAGCCCCGATATTCCTCGACCAGGCGTCCGCCCGCTCCCTGGATTCCGTAGGCTCCGGCCTTGTCCATCGGTTCGCCCGTGGCGACGTAGGCGGCGATCTCCCCGCCGGAGAGGGGGCGGAACCGCACGCGTGTCCGGCTGACTCCCCGCTCGGAGCGACCCGCGGGCGGCGCGTGGATGGCAAGCGCCGTCAGCACCTCGTGCTCGCGCCCCGAGAGGAGGGCGAGCATGCGGCAGGCATCGTCGGGGGATGCGGGCTTGCCGAGCGCCGCCCCGTCCACGACCACCACCGTGTCGGCCCCCAGGACCAGGACCGTTTCCCCGCCCGGGCCCGGGAGCGCGGCACCGGAGGCGGCGAGCGACTTGGCGAGCGCGAGGCGGAGCGCGGTCTCCTCGGGGGGCTCTCCGGGCAGCGGGGTCTCCTCGAGCTCGGCAGGTCGGACCTCCGGCTCGATCCCGAGCGAGCGCAGGATGTCGAGCCTTCTCGGGGAGGCCGAGGCGAGGATCAGTCGGGGCATCGGGCCAGCTCCATTTGCCGGGTTTCGAACCGGTCCGTATAATCACACGGTTCGCAGCGAATTTCCGAGCGAGGAGGCCGTGTTGACGCTTCGTCCGAGGTTCTCATTGATGGTGGCGGCCCTGGCGCTTGCGCTCGTGGCCTGCGGCCTGCTCTTTGCCCAGCCCAACATCCCCGTCAGGCCGGACCAGCTGCCCGGGAGGCCGCCGCAGATGGCGCTCCCGTCGGCGCAGACGCCCGCCGCGGAGCAGGCTCCGATCGCGATCGTGCCGGGGCCGGACCCCAGGTACACCCTGTTCGGCACGTCCGAGGTGATCGGGTACATCGAACCCTGCGGCTGAGCGCACAATCCCGGAGGGGGGCTGGCCCGGCGGGCCGGCTACGCAAAGCTCTACCAGGACGCGTTCAGGAACTCGCCCCAGGTTTGGGTGGACACCGGCAACTGGAGCGACAGCTACTCGCCCGAGGGGGCGATCAAGACGCGGACGCTGCTCTCCGCGATGGCCGACATGGGCTATGTCGCCGCGAACATCTCCGAGCGGGAAGTGGCCCTGGGGTACGAGAGTTTCCTCGCCCTGAAGAAGGACAGCAAGGTCCCGCTCCTCTCGGCGAATTTCGTCTTTCAGACCAGCGGGAAGCCGGTCGCGCAGCCGTACGTCATCGTGACCCTCGAGCCGAAGAAGTACCCGGTGCTCAAGAAGCCGCTCAAGCTCGCCGTCGCGGGCGTGACCCGCTTCAATCCGACCTTCATGAAGGCGGCTCCGCCCAAGGACAACGTCATCATCGCGAATCCGACCGACGAGCTGAAGAAGTACATCCCCGAGATGCGGAAGAAGGCCGACCAGGTGATCGTCCTCGCGGCGATGTCGAAGGACGACGCTCACGTGCTCGCGAAGGAGCTGCCCGGGGATCGACATCATCATGGGAGGATTCGGGGGGTTCAGCTCGGCGGACAAGGAGATGGAAGGGAAGACCGCCATCTTCTACTGCGGCAACCAGGGGAAGTACCTCGGTGAGATCCGAGTGTACGAGGCTGAGGGAGCGGCGCAGGTCAAGGCCTCGATCCACTACCTCAACGCGCAGTACCCCGAGGACGCCACCATGAAGGCCAAGGTGGACCAGGCCGTGGCCGAGATCAACAACCTCGGGAAGAGGATCGCGGCGCAGCTCGCGACGCCGCCGGCGGGGAGCGCGGCGGCCGTCGAATCGAAGCCGAAGACCTTCCTCGGCGCGGGCGCCTGCAAGGAGTGCCACGAGTCCGAGTACGCCGTGTGGGCCGGCTCGAAGCACGCCCTGGCGATGCAGACCCTCGTCGAGAAGCAGTCCGACTACAACCCCGAGTGCGTCAAGTGCCACGTCGTCGGGTTCGGCAAGCCGGGGGGCTTCGTGGACGCGAGGTCGACGGCGCAGCTCGGCGAACGTGCAGTGCGAAGCGTGCCACGGGCCGGGGGCGCGACACGTGGAGGATCCCACCGAGGCCTACGGGAGAGCGGGGAAGGGGACCTGCCGCGGCTGCCACACCAAGGACCGCAGCCCCAATTTCGACTTCGAGACCTACTGGCCCCGGATCAAGCACCCCGCATGAGCCCGATCACGGGCCGGATCCTGGCGATCGATCCCGGCAGGGTCCGGATCGGCCTCGCGCTCTCCGATCCGTCGGGGATGCTGGCGTCGGGGCTCGATACGCTGATCTCCAAGGGGCGCCGCCAGGACCTGGAGGCGCTCGTGGCTCTCGCCCGGGAGCGCGAGGTCGCGGAGATCGTCGTCGGGTGCCCGCGCAACATGGACGGTTCGTCGGGGAACATGACGGAGTTCGCCGAGCGCCTGGCCGCGGAGCTCGGGGAGGCGACCGGGCTTCCCGTCCGGCTCTGGGACGAGCGTCTGAGCAGTGCGCAGGCGGAAAGGGCGCTGATCCAGGGGGACGTGAGGCGCGAGGACCGCAGGGAGAAGCGGGACCGCGTCGCCGCGATCCTCATCCTCCAGGGCTACCTCGACTGGCGGTCGACCGCGGAGTCCTCGACGTAGACTGTTCCCGGGGGACGCAGCCCGTGGAAGTTGATCGACCGGCGGCGGATCTGGTCGGTGAGCTTCTCGTTGATCTGCCCGTTGGCGAGAATCTCCCCCTCGAGGAAGCAGTTGAAATGGAAGCGGCAGAACCCGTAGTGGTACTGGGGCTCCAGGCAATGCTGATCACCGCCGTAGCTGGACCGGAAGCGGCAGGTCTCCACGCGAACCTCCTTGCGACGCGGGGCGATTGTAGCAGGTCCGTGTCGCCCTCACGGAGGGCGCCGCGGTGACCGGCCCCTTCATCTGTTTCCTCGCCCTGGCGGCTGCGGGGGTCTTCCTTCTCCAGCGCCACGCGCGCCGCTGGGCGCGCGATGCGTTCCGGCACGCCCTCAACCCGCGCGAGGCGCGCCTGTCGAGCCTCTCGGGGCTCGCCATCGGGCTCCTGCTGCTGGCCTGCGCCGGGGCCGTGCTCGGGCTCATCGCGGGGCTTTCCCGCTACAGCCCACTCGAGGGGAAGGCTTCCCCCGCGCTCACGGTCGTCCTCGAGACCTCGGGGGAGGGGCTGCGTCTCGCGCTGCGGGGGACTCCTCCCTCGGCGCGGTTCGAGCCGGTCATCGGGAAGGGGTGGTTCTCGATCTCGGCGCGCACGATCGCCTGGCGGGGGCCCCTGCGCTGGATCGGCTTCGCCGATTCGTTCCGCCCCGTCGCCGTGCTCACGGCGGCCGCGCGCGAAGACCTCTCCGATGCCGGGAAGATCCGGCGCACCGAGCTCGCGCCGGGGAACCTCTTCGAGACGGTGCTCGACGGCCCGGTCTCCCGGCTCGGCCTCTGGCGCGTCGACGAGCTTCGGACCCCGTGGCGCCCCGTCCGGGCCGGATCCTCGGAGTGCCTCTTCACGGAAGGGGGCACCGTGGTCCTCGCCCCCTGAGCGGGCACGCGGAGCCGGCGCGCGCTAGAAGTAGAGCGACAGGCCCAGGAAGAAGTCCGTGTTGTCGTTGCCGAAGAGCTGGCTGTCCTTCCGGTACTTCAGCTCGACGACGAGGTTCTGCCGGGTCGTGAAGCCGAGCCGAGTACTCCCGCTGGATCGCCTCGCCCCACTCGGCGAAAGCCCGCACGAAGGGAACCAGCGGGTGCCTGCGGGGCAGAATGTCGAACCGGGCGCCGGCCTGGAGATCCCAGGACTGGGCATCGGTGAATGTCGACCCCGTCACGATGCCCGGAACGACGGTCCCCTCCAGGCGGTCGTACCAGATCTCGCCGGGCCCGGGCGAGAGGCGTCCGGGCATGCGGTTCGACCAGTCCCAGCCCGGAGTCTGCGCGCTGAACTGCACGATGTTGAGGTTGTTGGGGACCTCGGCCTCCTCGCCGATGGTGTGGTTCGACCGGTGGTAGAGGATCAGGCCGGTCTGCAGGCGCGCCGTCGCGAGCAGGTCGATGCCGATCCGGGCCACGTAGTAGATGTTGTCGGTGCCGGTGCCGGCGATGGTGTTGGCGTCCAGGTTCCCGAAGATTCGGCCCGGGCGGGAGAAGATCGTGAGCTCGGGGGAGGAGAGATCGAGATCGAACCGGCCGAACCCGCGATCCTCGCCGCGCCCGAAGGCGAGGACCCCGCGAACGTCGGGCAGCGTGACCGTGTGCGGCCCTGCGTAGACGCCCTCGGTGTAGCGCACCCCGAAATTCCACCCCTCCTGTCCGTACAGGAGCAGGGGGTTCTCCCCGTGAATCCAGTTCGCGAAGAACGAGGCGCGCACCCCGTTCTTGAGCGGCAGGTTCCAGCTCGGCCCGAGGCGCCATTCGGTCTGGCCGTTGAAGCCGTCGAAGAGCGAGTCGAAGCCGGCTTCCAGGGAAACGCTCGACCGGCTCACCGCGCCAGATGTCGTAGTAGGCGGCGCCGCGCAGGAAGAAGTCTCCCTCGACGCTCTTCTTGGAGAAGACGGGCCCGATGGCGAGACGCCATTCAAAGCGGGCCGGTCCCCCGGGGCGGGGGAACCCCGCGCTCTCGAATCCGAGGCCGAAGTACTGCATGGATGTCGTGACCGGCGCCCCCTCCTCGCTGCCGCCGTCGAGCTGGTGGCGTCCCTGGACACCGAGGAAGGCGGCGATCGCAACCCGGTTGCTGAGGTAGTCGCGCACGCCGGTCTCCGCCAGGTACTCCAGGCTCTGGGCCTGGAAGGCGTCGGTGCCCCGCATCCCGCTGCGGCGGACGGTCGAGGTCTCGATGTTCCCGCGAACGTACAGGCTCTTCTGGCGAAGGACCAGGTAGGGAAAGTCGAAGTGCATGCCGCTGAGGATCTGCGCCTCGTCGGCGGTGAAGTACCCGAGGCTTGCTCCCGCGGCGAGGCGGTCGAGCAGGTACTTGCGCTGGCCGGGCGCCTTCGGGTTGTTCGGCTCCCCGGCGACGGGCGCCTGAAGGCGGGGCGGGGGCCGGGGCCGTCTCCGTGGGAGCGGCGGGCCGGGCCTGGGGCGCGGCGGCGGCCCGCTCCTGCGGCACCGGGGCGGGCGACGTCTCCGGCGCTGCGGCGGCGGTCTCCTGCTGCCCCGGAGCGGAGGGCGTCCCAGGCGCAGCGGCGGCCGGGTCCCGGGGTGCGGGCGCGGCCTCCGGCGAGCGGGGAGCATCCCCGCCGCCGGCTGCCCATCGGACGGTGTCGGGGCGGCACCCGAAGGCAGGGAAGCGAGCAGGGCGAGGAGCCCGAGCGCGAAGGGCCGGAGCGCGGCGCGGCGCCAGGCCCGGCGACGCGCGGGAACCATCGCCAGGGCTCCCCTCATTGGACTCTGAACCCCGCGGACCGCGTTGCGGTGCGCCCCTTGCGGTCCTTGATCGTGACCTCGAACCGGTACAGACCGGGCGGCCACCCGCTCAGCTCGAGGCTGTACCCCTGGACGGCCTGGGCGTCCGGAACGACGCGGGGCTGGCCGATCGGGTTCTCCGTCCCCTGGTCGTTCCGGTGATAGAACCGCGTCACCACCTCGAGTCCCGAGCCCGGCCCCGAGGGGCCGTCCGAGTAGATCTGCCAGAGCGCGGCAAACGTTCCGCCCGTGCGGAACACCCCCCCGACCGCGGGGATGAACTCGAAATCGGAGATCCGGTAGGCCCGGTGGTAGTCGCCCGCCCCTTCGGGAAGCGGCCTGATCGAGCGCCCGAGCGAGACGCTGCTCAGGCTCAGCGGGCCCGACAGGTCCGGAATCTCGATGACGGATCGGAGGTTCGCGGCCTGCAGCCGGACCCGCTCGAAGAGCCCGATGTACAGGTCGTACCGTCCCGGCTTCAGGGGAACGCGCGCCTGGTAGAGGAGAGGCTGGTCGCCGGTCGCGGCGGCGTTGGTCGGGGCGGGGAGGAAGGTCCCCTCCGCCACGTCGATCGCCGCTCCGCCCGGCTCCGGAGAGAGGCGGCCGACCACGGTGACGTCGGGCGCCGTGGGGGCGCCGGGGACCTGCGTGAAGGCGGAGAGCGGCACCGCGCAGTTGATCAGCGCGAACGTGGAGCCGTCCGCGGCGAGGAGGAAATCGAACCCGACCTCCATCGGCAGGGCTCCGAGGTAGACCTCCGAGGTGACGCGGTCGATGAAGTCCTTGTCCTGCCAGGGAGGGGTCTGGAGGAGGGCCTGGTCCATAGCGACGCCGAGGTCCGAGGGCCCGTAGTCGAAGGCGCTCTGGATCCGGGTGATCGAGGCGATGCCGCGGTCGTAGGAATTCAACGGGTCGAAGGCGGGGCTGGCGAAGCGGGCGGACTGGCTGATGTGGTATTCCCCGTCGTTGTCGCGCACGAACGGCACGACGAATGTCCCGCCGAGCTGCGGCTGCTGGAGCGTCCCCTCGTAGATCCAGCGGACGAGTCCGCGGTTGGCGATGTGGGGGTCGCCGACGTTGTAGTAGGGATCCTCCTGGATCTCGTTGGGCGGACCCGCCAGGATGTAGACCTTGCCCCGGTCGGTCTTCCATCCGGGCGCGGCCGAATCGTCGAAGAGGCGGTTGGCCTCGACGACGCGCCGCCAGAAGGCGATCCGGGCCTCGTTCTCGGGGGTCTGGGGGATCGGGTCCCGCTTGCGCCAGAAGCCCCGGATGTATTCCGAGCGGGCCACGTCGTCCCTGAGCGATTTGAACTCCTTTTCCTCGCGGCGGGTGATCAGGTAGCGGACCGGCCCCTCGTACCATCCGGCCAGGGACTGGGCCTGCGCCCCGCCGCGGGGGGGGGCCGCGAGCAATGCGGAGAGCAGGATGGCCGACAGCATAGGCCGATATTACCATTCCTCTTTGACAAGGCCGGGACCGGAGACTAACATTCGCTTCGTTCCTTAAAGCGTCTCAAATGAGGGCGACCCCGGGCGGATCGGAGGCCCGCGGGCAAGGAGGAGCGTCGATGTGGAGCAATAAGAAGGACGAGGACGTCAGAATGCCGGAGCCAGCGATGAAGCCGGCACCCGAGCCGCCTCGCGCGGCGGTCGAACAGGCACGAGGAGGAGCGATGGAGCCGATCTGCAAGATTGGAAAGTCGATTTTGATCCGCGGCGAGCTGACCGGCAACGAGGACCTCACCATCGAGGGGAACGTCGAGGGGAAGATCGAGCTCAAGGACCATAACCTGATCGTCGGCTCGACCGGCAAGATCCAGGCCGAGATCCATGCCAAGTCCGTGAACATCCAGGGCGAGGTCACAGGGAACGTGCGCGCCGAGGACCGGATCGAGATCGCGACCAGCGGAACCGTGAAGGGGGACCTCGTCGCGCCGCGGATCGTGATCGCGGACGGCGCCCGGTTCAAGGGGAGCGTCGACATGGAGAAGCCGGGCGACGCCCGGACGCGCCCGATCGCGACCTCCTCGGTGCCCGGGGATGTCCGGGCGGTCGTCAACGCCTCTCCGGCCGAAACGCGCCCGATCAAGGTCTGACGGTGGCTCTTTCGCCCCGATGGGGCGGTGGGGCGGCGGTGGAACCGGTCTTTCCTCCGGGATCGCCGAGCGCCGGCCTCGCCGAGTTCCTGTCGAGGCTGAAGAACCGCGAGAAACCCCGCCTCTACGACGTGGGCCCCGCGCCCGGCGGCAACATCGTGTTCTTCGCCGGCCGGGGGCTCCGCGTCTACGTGGACGCCGAGGTGGACCACCGGCTCGCCGGCGCGGCCCCGGACCTGGCCCACCTCGCGAGCGGCGATTTCGAAGCGGCCGTCCTCTGGGACGTCGTCGACTTCCTCTCGAAGGAGCAGGCCGCTCCCTTCGCCAGGGAGCTCGCCCGCGTCGTGGCCCGCGGCGGGTTTGTCTTCCTCCTCTCCTCGACGTCGCGGTCCGAGGAGCCGGCTCCGGTCCACACCTACTACATCGAGGAGGAGGGCCGGCTGGTCGCGCGCCCGCTCGAAGGGACCGCCGCGCGAAGGGTCCGTCGGGAGAACCGCGACCTCGCGCTGCTCTTCGATTCCTTCGAGACCGTCTCCGTGCATCTCCTCCGGAGCGGGATGAGGGAGATCCTCCTCAGGCGGCGCTAGGCCGCGCTCCCCCGCTCAGAGGACCGGAAACCTCCACGCGTTCGCCGTCCGGTTGTACTCGACCGTCACGCTCAGGCCGTCGGCGGGGTTGGTCAGCACGATCGGCACCCACGCGTCGGTCGGGAAGAGCGCCTTGAGCGCGGCCCCCCCCTTCAGGACGACCTTCATGTCGCTCGAGAGCGTCAGATTGGTCCACGGCTGTCCGCCGACGCTGGCCTGGAGCCCGGCGTGGTAGTTGCTGCCCATGATGACGACCCGGAACGGGTTGGTGGCCTTCGCGACGCTCGTGACCGTCGGGGGCGCGGTCCCGACCTCGAGGCTGATCAGGCCCAGGTTCGAGTTCGTCTGTCCGTCCCAGGCCGCGAAGGTGAACGAGTCGGACCCTTCGTACCCGGCCTCGGGATAGTAGGTCGCGTGGCGCCCGGACAGCGCCGTGGTCCCGTGCGCCGGCTGCGAGACGATCCGCAGCGTCAGGGGCTGGCCGTTGGCGTCGCTCGCCTGCAGGGTCACGAGAACCGGGGTCCCGGGCGGCGTCGTCGCCGAACCGTTCTGTACCTTGGGGGGGGTGTTCGTGGTGGCGGTTTCGTCTCCGCCGCTCGGGCCCTTGTGGCAGTTGTAGCATCCGATCTGGAACCCCTGCCAGAAGTTCTTCGTGCCGAAGGCGTTCAGGGTGCGGGCGCCCAGCGTGTAGGAGAGCGGTGTGCCCCGGAAATCCGTGCCGTGGCAGGCGGCGCAGGCGGCGGACCCCTGGCCCTCGGCCACGTCGGGGTGCGCGTTCACCCACGACTGCCCGACCGGGTGCATGCCGTGCGGTCCCCCCGTCACCGTGGACGGGCTCGAGCCGTGGCAGGCGGCGCACTCGACGATCACGCCGCCGTGTCCCTGCACGAGGCCGCTCTGGACGTTGTCGTTGGCGTGCGTGCTCGGGTACTCCGCGTGGGTCGAGCCGTGACAGGCTTCGCACGCGAGCCCTCCGTGCCCCCTGGAGAACCGGAACAGCGAGAAGCCCGCGGCCGGCACGTCCGGGTTGGTCGCGAAGGTGGTGTCGATGGCCTGCCGGAATTGCCCGGGGGAGACGAAGGCCGAGGTGTAGCGGATGTTGCCGTTGTTGTGCGTGGCGGTCCCCGTGTGGCAGTTCTGGCAGTCCGGCTCCTCGAGCCAGCCCGTGCGCGCGCCCCCGACCATGCTCATCGGGCCGTGGCAGCTCTGGCACTGCATCATCATCGAGCCGTCCGGGGCCACGGCACGCCCCATGGCTCCCCGCAGGCAGCGGGTCGTGGAGCCGGGGTGGCAGCGGTAGCAGGCCGACCGGTTGCTCGTGGCGTCCATCGAAAGCAGGGTGACGGGATCGATGACGTGGGCGTGGAAGGCGTGGACGGAGGCCGTCAGCGGCGCGATGCCGGCGAGGCCGGTCCCCGGCAGGGCGTTGGACGCGTGGCAGGCCGCGCAGAGGATCGGCGTGTGGTCGGTCACGGCGGTCGCCTCGAGCCCGGCCGCGTTGTATCCCTTCGCGGCCAGGGCGGCCTGGAACGCGGCGGAGCCGCCCTGGTACTCGTCGTGGAGGCGGAGGATGTTCAGCCGGTAGTCGCGCTGGGGATCGGGGTCGCCGACCCAGCCGCCCGAGGGGCGCGCCGCCGGCCCGGAGGTCGAGGCATGGCAGGCGCGGCAGTCCATCTCGTCGGAGACGGGAAGGACGATGTCGGTCGTCGCGAGGAGGGCGCCCGACCCGTTCCGGACGACGATCCGCATCATCGGATAGGCGTTCTTCTGGTGGGCATCGTCGTAGGGCGTGATCGGGATCCCCTCGGCGATGAACCAGTGGAAGACCGGATCGAAGAACATCGGCTGCGGGACATTGGCGGTCCCCGGCATCCGCAGGCCGGTGAGCCCGACGTCCTCGGCCAGGCCGACGGCGCCGTACAGGGGGGCGACGTACTGCCAGAAGTTGGTCTTTCCGACCGAGGTGGTGTTGATCGAGCCCGCAGGGTCCGCCACGGCCTCGTAGGTCACCGTGAGCCCGGCGGCGTCGGTGACCAGGTGGCCCGAGGGGTCGATGATCTGCGCGTGGATCGTGTTGTAGGGAGGGAGGATGGAGAAGACGCCGTAGTCCGCGTCCATGCAGTGCATCCCCAGGTTGTTCCAGCCGACCACCGTGTACCCCGTGGCGGCGCCCGCCACGGGCGCGATGACGGCGGCGATCAGGCCCAGGAACAGGCAGGGGATGGCGGGAAACATGAATCGCAGGCTTCTTCATGGTGTTCTCCTTGTCATCCCCACGCGGGCCAAACCGGGCGGCGGCAGCATGGGCGCGGAGGCGCGCATGCCTCCGTGGAGTGAGTCATGTTCGGACCATGGCAGCATTGAAGTCAATTCTGGCCCGGCGCGCCGCCCAATGCCCCGTGCCCGCCAATTGCTGCGGGCACAGCGCAGCGCAGCGAACCGCCGGCGTGAGGGGCGGCCGGGGGACCGGCCCGGGGAGCGCCCTTGACCCGGCCTCGCGCTCTGACTACCATGGGGGCTGGTCAGGGCGCCGGAGTGGCGGAATTGGTAGACGCGCCAGGTTCAGGACCTGGTGGGGTCACACCCGTGCTGGTTCGAGTCCAGTCTTCGGCACCACGACCTTCCCTCCGTTGACCCATCCCGGGCCAGGACCCGTTTGGGGTTCGGCTCGCCCCGTGCTACCGTGAGGCAACCTTGGTGAGTCCCACCCGCTCCATTCCCGATCGCGACGATGTTCTGCGCGCCCTCAAGCGGCTTGGTCCGTCCACCGTGGCCGACCTCATGCGGGCCGAAGGGGGGGACCGCGGGGCCCGCCGGCACTACCGCCAGCTGATCAGGGTCCTGATGCGCGACGGCGTCCTGGTCCTCGACCGGAAGGGGCGCCTCTCGATCGCGAAGGCGCGCCTCGCCGACGACGGCGGGCGGGCCGGGGGGCAGGGACGGCGGGAGGGGAAGCGGGCCGGACGGGCCGGCGGCGGGGCCTCGCTTGCCTCCGCCGGAGAGTCCGGCTGGGGAGGGGACGGGGAAGAGCAGGCCTCCCACCGCCGGTTGAAGGCGGTCCCCGGCAGGATGAGCGAGAGGCCGATCGCCCGATTCGATGGACACCGGGACGGGTTCGGGTTCGTGAACCCCACGGACGGCAGCCGCGACGTCTTCATCCCGCCGCATCGCACGGGAGGAGCGCTCCACGGGGACCTGGTCGAGTACTCCGTCCTGGAAACGCGCCCCGATGGGCGAAGGGACGGCTCCGTGCTGCGAGTCGTCCGGCCGACCGGCGAGCGGATCGTCGGGCTCGTGACGAAGGTTTTTCCCCGGGTCGAGGTCACCCCCTTCGATAGCCGGGCCGGGTTCAAGTTCTTCCTCGAGGGGCATCCGCCGCCGGGGCTGGAGGAAGGGGCCGCGGTGGAGATCGAGATTCCGCGCGGCACGGGAGCCTCCGCGAGGCCGGCCCGCCTGCTCGAGGTGATCGGGCCGATCACGACCCCCGGGGTGGACATCGAGGTCCTGATCCGCAAGCACCACCTCCGGGTCGAGTTCCCGGAGGCGGTCCTGCGCGAGACGGAGGCGCACGGAGACGAGGTGCCCCAGCAGGAGCTGTCCCGGAGGCGGGACTTCTCGCGCGACGTCGTGTTCACCATCGACGGCGACACCGCGAAGGACTTCGACGACGCCGTCTCGGTCGCGCAGAACCCGAGGGGTGGTTACGACCTGTCCGTGCACATCGCGGACGTGGCCCATTACGTCCGGCCCGGCAGCGCGACCGACATCGAGGCGCGCCAGCGCGGAACGAGCGTCTATTTCCCGGGCCGGGCGATCCCGATGCTTCCGCCCGCGCTGTCCGAGAATCTCTGCTCGCTGCGCCCCCAGGTCGCGCGCCTCGTCCAGAGCGTCCTGATGACGTTCGACGCGCGGGGGAGCTGACGGGGGCCGCCTTCGAGGACGGCTGGATCCGGAGCCGCGCGCGGCTGACCTACGGCCGGGTGAACGCGCTGCTGGGGGGGGCCGCCCCCTCGGGCGAGGAGCGCCACCTGCTGCCCCATCTCCTCCGGATGCAGGAGCTGGCCCTGCTCCTGCAGCGCAGGCGCGCGGCCCGCGGCGGCCTCGATTTCGACCTGCCCGAGCCCGAGGTCGTCCTCGACGCCCTCGGCGCGGCGGCGGGGGTGCGTCCCGCGTCGCGCGGCCCGGCGCAGCGCCTGATCGAGGAGTTCATGATCGCGGCCAACATCGCCGTGGCGCGCCACCTGGACGAGAGGGAATTCCCCGTGCTGCACCGGGTGCACGAGCGCCCCGACCCGGTGAAGGTCGCCGAGCTCGCGCGCGTCGCGCGGGCGCTCGGCCACGAGTTCACGCAGCGATTTCGAAGGGGCCGAGCCGTCCGATTTCCGGGGCCTGCTCGACCGCGTCGCGGGAACACCCGAGGAGCGTCCGCTCAGCCGGCTGCTCCTGCGCACGATGGCGCTGGCCCGCTACGCCCCGGAGTCGCTCGGGCACTTCGGGCTGGCGACCCCCGATTACCTCCACTTCACTTCGCCGATCCGCCGCTACCCGGACCTCGTGGCCCACCGCTCCCTGCGCGCCGTGCGCGCGCTCGGGCTGGCCGCCACCGCGGGCGGCGGGGCGGGGCCGAAGACGAAGGAGGGACCCGGGAGGGGCAGGCACCCCGGGCGGGGCGCGAAGGGGGCGCCGAAAGGGCGCGCGGCGGTGCGCGCCCTCGCGGCCGAGGTCGCCCACGAGGACCTCGAGTTCCTCGGCGCGGAATGCTCGCGCCTGGAGCGGACCGCGGAAGGAGCCGAGCGCGAGTCGCTCGCCTGGAAGAGGGCGGAGGTCCTGCTCGGCCGCCTGGGCGACGAGATGAACGGGACCGTGTCGTCGATCGGCGCGCTTGGGGTCTTCGTCGAGCTCGAGGAGGTCTACGCGGAAGGGCTGGTGCCGGTCGCGGCCCTGCCGCCCGACCGGTACGTGCTCGACCGGGTCGGGCTGGCCTTGAGCGGCGAGCGAAGCGGGAGGACCTTCCGCTCCGGCCAGCCGCTGCGGGTGATCATCGCCCGCGTCGACCGGATCGGGCAGCGAGTCGAGCTGGCCCTGCCGCGGGCGCCCGGCGATCCCCCTATCGGGACCGCGGGCGGTGTAGCAGAATACCCGCGGGAGAAGGAGCGCGCGGGGCGCGGCGCGCCGCGGCGTCCCGCGAAGGGGCGGCGCCCCGAGCGCAAGCGCCGCCGCTGAAAAAGGACTCCCTCCCGCGGGGCGACGATCGCGATCGCCGGGATGATCGAGGGTGCCCGCCCGGGTCCTGAGCCCGGGCCGAACGAGGAGATCCGCATGAGCGTGAGACTGATGACCCCCGGGCCGACCGCCATCCTCGATGAGGCGCAGAAGGCGATGGCCCAGCCGATCCTGCACCACAGGACCGAGCCGTTCCGGGCGATCGTGCGGGAATGCCGCGACGGCCTGAAGAAGCTCTACCGGACGCGACGACGACGTCCTGATCCTCGCCGCTTCGGGCACCGGGCGGGATGGAGGCGGCCGTCGTCAACCTCCTCTCGCCCGGGGACCAGCGCCCTCGTGGGCTCGTGCGGCAAGTTCGGCGACAGGTGGGCCAACATCGCGAAGGCCTACGGCATCGAGGCGGAGCTGTACCGGACGGAGACCGGCCGCGCGCTCGATCGTGGCAGAGCTTGCGCGCAGGCTCGGGAAGACCCGCCCGAAGGCGCTGTTCGTCACCGCGAACGAGACGTCGGTCGGCGTGAAGAACGACCTCGAGGCGCTCGTGACGACCGTCAGGTCGCTTCGCCCGAAACGCTGGTCGTCGCGGACGCGATCACCGCCGTCGGCGCATTCCGTTTCGAGACCGGCGCGTGGGGTCTCGATGCGGTCGTCTGCGGCTCGCAGAAAGCGCTGAGCCTCCCGCCGGGACTCGCCTTCATCTCGCTCTCGGCCCGGGCGCGCGAAGCCGTGAAGACGGCCCGCCTGCCGCGCTTCTACTTCGATCTGGGCCGCGAGCTCGGCAAGCAGACCTCCGGCGACACCGGCTTTACGCCCGCGATCAGCCTGATCGTCGGCCTGCGCGCCTCGCTCGGCCATCTCCTCGGCCCGGGATCGAAACCCTCTGGAGCGAAGACGGCCCGCCGCGCCGCGTGCGCCAGGGCCGGGCTCGGGGCGCTGGGCGTGGCCCTGGTCCCGAAGGACGGCATCTCCGAGAGCGTCACCGCCGCGTGGGTGCCGGAGGGGATCGACGGCGCGAAGTTCCTGAAGGACCTCGAGGCCCTCACCGGCATCAAGATCGCGGGAGGGCAGGACGAGCTCAAGGGGAAGATCTTCCGGATCTCGCACTTCGGACCGGTGACGGCCGAGGCCACGATCGAGGTCCTGGCGGGGATCGAGGAGCTCCTCGCCCGCGCCGGACGGCCGCTCGAGCGCGGAGCGGCCGCGGCGGCGGCCCGCAGCGCACTGGAGGCCGGCGCGTGAAGAAGGTTCTCGTTCTGGACGGGTTCGCGGGCGAAGGGCTCGCGATGTTGAAGGGCGACCCGTCGCTCGAGCGTCGTCGTGTCGCCGCCCCTGCCCGAGGCCGGGCTGGTCGCGACGATCGCCCCCTGCCACGCGGTCGTGGTCCGCAGCCAGTCGCGCATCACCGCGCCCGTGCTGGCGGCGGCGCCGCTCCTGCAGGTCGTCGCGCGGGCCGGGACGGGGGTGGACAACATCGACCTCAAGGAAGCGACGCGCCGCGGGGTCGTCGTCATGAACGCGCCCGGGGGGAACAGCATCGCGGCGGCCGAGCACGCGTTCGGCCTCATGCTGGCCCTCGCGCGGAACATCCCCGCCGCGAGCGCCTCGCTCCGGGCCGGGGAGTGGAAGCGCGAGCTCCTTCACGGGCGTCGAGCTCGAGGGGAAGGTCCTGGGGATCTGCGGCCTCGGCCGCATCGGCCGCGAGGTGGCCCGCCGCGCCCTGGCGTTCCGGATGAAGGTGATCGCCTACGATCCCTACATCACCGCGGAGTCGGCCGGGGGGACCGGCGTCGAGATCGTCCCCCTCGAGGTCCTGCTGGCCGGGTCCGATTTCCTGACCCTGCACCTTCCGCTGTCGCCCGGAAACGAAGGGCCTCCTCTCGCGCGAGGCGCTGGCGAAGACCCGGAAGGGGGTCCGGATCGTCAACGCGGCGCGCGGCGGGCCTGATCGACGAGGCGGCGCTGCTCGAGGCGCTCGACAGCGGCCAGGTGGCGGGCGCGGCGCTCGACGTTTTCGAGAAGGAGCCTCCCGATCCGGGCCCGCTGCTCGCCCACCCGAAGGTGGTCGCGACGCCGCACCTGGGGGCCTCGACCCACGAGGCGCAGACCCGGGTCGGCGTCGAGATCGCCTCGAAGGTCCTGGCCTACCTGAAATCGGGCGAGATCAGCGAAGCCGTGAACATGCCCGCGATCCCCGCGGCCGAGCTGGCCCGGCTGGCGCCGTACCTCTCCCTGGCCGAGCGGCTCGGGTCGTTCCTGGCCCAGATCTCGCGGGGCCCGGCCCTGGAGATCGAGCTCCGGTACTCCGGCCGCGCGGCGGAGCTGGACACGCGCCCGATCACGATGGCGGCCGTCAAGGGGGCCCTGGCCCCCGTGCTCGACATCCCGGTCGGGTTCGTCAACGCGCTGGTGCTGGCGCGCGAGCGGAAGGTCCGCGTGACCGATACGAAGGGGGGCGGCGACGGGCACTACACCAGCCTCGTCGAGGTGCGCCTCGCATGCGAGGGAGGCGAGCACACGGCCGCGGGAACCGTCTTCCAGGAGACGGAGCCGCGGATCGTCGGGATCGACGGCATCACGGTCGAGGCGGCCCCGTCCGGCCGCTACCTGTTCATCACGAACCGGGACATCCCCGGCATGGTCGGGCAGATCGGCACGCTGCTCGGGGCGAGGGGCGTCAACATCGCCTCGATGAACCTCGGGCGCGACCGCTCCTCGGACCGGGCCGTCTCCCTGGTGGGGGTCGATTCGGCCGTGGACGCGGCCACGCTCGCGGAGCTTGCGGGGCGTCCCGGCATCGAGTCGGCGACGCTCGTCTCCTTCGAGGAGAGCGCCCGGACCGGGAGCTGAGCCCCGCCCCGGCCGCGGGCCCCGGATCATGTACGAGTTCTTCGAGCACACGGCGGACGTGGGCCTTCGCGTGAGGGCGCCCGATCTCGACCGCCTGTTCGAGGACGCCGCGCGCGGGCTCTTCTCCCTGATCGTCGAGAACCTGGACGACGTCCGGGAGGAGTCGCGCGCCGTCTTCCGGCTGGAGGAGCCCGAGCTCCGCTTCCTGTTCTTCGACTGGCTGAACGCCCTCCTGCGCCGTTTCGAGACCGACCGGATGCTCCTGTCGCGCTTCGCCGTCCGCGTGGGGGAGGCCGGGCTCGAAGCGGAGGCCTACGGCGAGACGGCGGACGCGGCCCGCCACCGGCTCGACCACGAGGTCAAGGCGATCACCTACCACGGCCTGCGCATCGAGCGCAGCGGAGAGGGCTGGCTGGCCGAGGTCATTCTCGACATCTAGCGGGGCTTCTCCCCGGGCCCGGGCCTCCGGGAGCGCTGAGTGCGGACCAACGGGGCGTTGGGTTGGCGTATCATCCGGAGAGGCTGGAGGAGGAACCGTCCGTTCCCCTCCGGCAGGGGCGTTTCGCGCGGGCACCGGCCGCTCAGCACCCGCAGAGAGCCGCGGCCGCGGGCGGGGGAGAACCGGGGAGCGCAGGAGGCGAGGCGATGAAGCCGGGCTACCACGGGCCGCTCGAGCGGGTCGGGGAGTGCTGCTGGAAGATCCCCCGGAGCTACAAGCCCGGCATGCGCGTCGACGGGCTGATCTACGCGAGCGAGGCGCTGATCGAGAAGGTGCGCCTCGACCAGGCCGCCGAGCAGGTCGCGAACGTCGCGACGCTGCCGGGGATCCAGGTCGCCAGCCTCGCGATGCCCGACATCCACTGGGGGTACGGCTTCCCGATCGGCGGCGTCGCCGCGATGGACCCCGACCAGGACGGCGTCATTTCGCCTGGCGGAGTTGGCTACGATATCAACTGCCTGGCGGGCGACAGCGCCGTGCTCCACGAGTACGGGTACACGCGGCCGATCCGGGAACTGGCGGAAGACTGGCGCACGGCGCGCGTCACGTGCATGGCTCTGGGGAGCGGCAGGATCGACAGCGCCGGCCTGCAGCGCTGGTTCGGCAGGAAGTCCCGCTCCCCCGTGCTCCTGCTCAGGACTGAGTCCGGAGACGAGATTCGAGCCACGGCGGATCACCCTTTCTGGACGCCCGGGGGCATGATCGAGGCGGGCAGGCTCCGCCCCGGCGACAGGGTGGCGCTCTCGGCCTTCCGCGGCGTTCCGTACGAGCGCCCCTCGGGAGAGGTCATCGTCTCCGAAGAGATGGTTGCCGGGGCGCTCGCACACTTCGGGAAGGGATCGTCCGGCAACGCGCTCGGTCAGACGCTCCGCTACCTGCGCTCCCGCGGGCTCGTTCCGCTCCGGTACGACTCGCCGGCGCTCCCCCGGCTTTGCAAGGTGCTGGGGTTCGTTCTCGGGGATGGCTCCATTCATCGCGCGGCGGGGGATAACAAGGCGATCGTCTCGTTCAGCGGCGAGAGCGCCGATCTCGAGTCCGTCCGCGCGGACATCGCTGCCCTCGGCCTGAGACCTTCCCGGATCTACACGCGGGAACGAAAGCACCGGATCCGGACCGAGTACAGGCAGTACGAGTTCGCGACGGCAGGAAGCCTCTTTCAGGGTTTCGAGCTCGGCGTTCGCGGCGCTGCTCGTCTGCCTGGGCGCGCCGGTCGGGGCGAAGGCCGGCCAGGACTACGACGCGCCGGAGTGGCTCTCCTCGGCCCCCCTCTGGCAGAAGCGGCTCTTCCTCTCGGCGCTTTTCGGCGCCGAGCTCGACGACGCCGGCGACGGTCCCGGGGCACGACACCGTGTTCGCGGCGCCCGTGCTCTCCATGAACAAGCGTCCCCTGTTCGAAGCGAGCGGGAGGCGGTTCCTCGAGCGGATCTCGGAGTGGCTGTCCGGATTCGGAGTGGAGACCCAGGCGATCGCGCGGCGCGACGAGGTCGTGGAGCTTCGCGGGCTGCGACGGTGCGCCTGCGCCTGATCCTCTCGGGCAGGACAGAGAGTCTCCTGGCCCTGTGGAGTGCCGTGGGCTACGAGTACAACCATGGCCGTTCCCGCCTGGCCGCGCTGGCGGTCCAGTACCTCAGGCACAAGCAGAGGGTCATCGCGGAGCGGGAGTGCGCCGCCGGGGAAGCGCAGGCCCTCGCCGTCGGGGGAGAACGGCCGGGGACGATCCTGGAGCGACTCGCGGGCCGGGGGTGGGCCGGCGGTTCATCGAGCGCTCGATCTACGAAGGACGCCGCACGTCCGTGCGGGTAGGCGGGTGGTTCCCCGGCTTCGGGAAGTGGCGCGAGGATAACGGGGCGGGTCCCGAGGGCGGCGCAATGGCGTGGGAGGCCATCGCCTCGATCGAGCCCGTGCCGCACGAGGAACCGGTCTTCGATCTCACCGTCAACCACCCGGACCACAACTTCGTTGCGAACGGCTTCGTCGTCTCGAACTGCGGCGTCCGGCTCGTCCCGACGAATCTCTCCTTCGACGAGGTGAAGCCAAGGCTGCAGCCGCTGGTCGAGGAGCTGTTCCGCGAGATCCCGACGGGCGTCGGCCGGACCGGCAAGTACCGGTTCGCGCGGAAGGAGCTGCGCGACCTCATGGCGGAGGGGCCGCGCTACCTCCTGAAGCGGGGCCTCGCGGTCGAGCGCGACATCGAGCACACCGAGGCGTTCGGCAGGCTCGAGGGGGCCCAGCCGGACAAGGTCACCGACCATGCCCTCGACCGGGGCGCCGAGCAGTGCGGCACGCTCGGGTCGGGGAACCACTTCCTGGAGATCCAGGTCGTGGACTCGCTGTTCGACGAGCGGGCGGCCTCGGTGATCGGCCTGCGGAAGGACCAGGTCTGCGTGATGATCCACTCGGGATCGCGGGGGCTCGGCTACCAGGTCTGCGACGACGCCCTGCGCGCCCTCCGCCGCGTCCCGGAGCGGTACGGGATCCAGCTCCCGGACACGCAGCTCGCCTGCGCCCCGGCGCGCAGCCCGGAAGGGGAGAACTACATCGGCGCGATGCGCGCGGCGGCCAACTTCGCCTGGTGCAACCGCCAGCTCCTGATGTGGCAGGCGCGCGAGGTCTTCGAGCGGATCTTCGGCCGCACCTGGCAGGAGCTCCGCATGAACCTCGTCTACGACGTCGCCCACAACATCGCGAAGCTCGAGGAGCATGCGATCGGCGGCCGGACCAGGAAGGTCTGGGTCCACCGCAAGGGGGCGACGCGCGCGTTTCCCCCCGGCCACCCGGAGGTTCCCGCCCAGTACCGGGAGATCGGCCAGCCGGTGATCATCCCGGGCGACATGGGGCGGGCGAGCTGGATCCTGGTGGGCCGGCAGGGGAGCATGGAGCGCTCCTTCGGCACCACCTGCCACGGCGCCGGGCGGGCGATGAGCCGGACCGCCGCCGTGAAGGACGCCGAGGGTCGCCGGATCGACTCCGAGCTGGCCGAGCGCGGGATCGTGGCGCGCGCCCGATCCTGGAAGGGGCTCGCCGAGGAGCAGCCCTCGGCCTACAAGGACGTGGACCTCGTCGTGGAGGTCGTCCACAAGGCCGGACTGTCGACGAAGGTCGCGCGGATGCGCCCGATCGGCGTGATCAAGGGCTGAGCACGCGACCGCCCCGCGGCCCCGGCGCGGGGCCCGGGGACGGGCGGTCGGGCTCGAGGGACTGGACGGCTACGCGCGGGGAAGCGCGGTGACCTGGCGGACGAGGCGGGACTTGGTCCGGGAAGCGGCGTTCCGGTGGATGACGCCGAGCGTCGCCGAGTGGTCGAGCAGGGATTCGGCCTCGCGAAGCCTCTTGAGCGCTTCCGTCCCGTCCCCCTTGGTGATCAGGGCGCGGATCTTCTTGAGCTCGGTGCGCAGCTTCGACAGGTGGGTCCGATTGCGCGCGCGGCGCTCCCGGTCGTGCCTGTTCTTCTTGATAGCGGACTTGTGTGACGCCATGCGACTAAGTGCCTCCGTCTCAATTGCTTAGGAAAGCCGAGATTCTAGGCGACCCCCGGCCCCCTGTCAAGGCTTGACGCCGAGCTCCTTGAGGCGGTCGCGGGAGATCCGGGCCTCCTCGGTGCGGGGGAATTTCTCGATGACGTACTGCAGCTGCACCACCCCCTGGGCGGTCCGGTTCATCTCGAGCAGGGAAAGTCCCTTCTTCAGGTGGGCCCCCGGCACCTTGTCGCCGTCCGGATGCTCCTGGATCAGCCGGTCGAAGGCCGTGATCGCCTCCGGGTACTCCCCCTGGTCGTAGTGGCACAGGCCGATCCAGTAGAGCGCGTCGTCGGCCTTCTCGGACTCGGGGTAGCGCTTCAGATAGTCCTCGAAACCGAGGATCGCCGGCGTGTAATTCCCCTTGGAATAGTCGGCGTAGGCCGCGTTGAACGCGTCGTCGGCGGAGGCCGAGGTTCCCGCGGCGCGGGGAGGCGGCGCAGCGGCAGGCGCCGCGACCGCCGGTCCCGCGGGGGCGGGAGACCCTGCGGGAGGAGAGGCGGGAGCCTCGAGGACCGGGTCGGGCTTCGGCGGGGCGGCCGGCGGGGGTGGACGGGCGCCGCTTCCGAGCGCCGCGGAGGCCAGCCCGCTCAGGCGGTGCTGCATCTCGTCGAGCCGGCTGTTCACCTGCCGCAGCTCGTCGCGGATCGCGTCGAGCTGGCGCTTGGACTCGGCGGCCCGCTCCCGGTCTCCCTGGTCGCGCCCCTCGACGGCGGCCTTGACCGACTCGAGCTCGGTGGCGGCCGTCTGGTTCTCCTTGCGCAGGGTCTCCATCTGGGCGCGGATCTGCGCGACGTCGGTCTGCAGGGTCTGCAGCTGGTCGGGCATCATGCAGCCGGCCGCCAGCAGGACGAGCGGGATCATGCACGGCCGCCGCGGCGGCGCGAAGTGGGGCCATCGATCTATTTCTCCAGGGTGAACTCGGCCCGGCGGTTCTTCGCCCAGGCCTCCTCGGCGTGCCCGGGATCGACGGGGCGCTCCTCGCCGTACGAGATCGTGCGCAGGCGCTCGGCGGGAATGCCGAGGTCGATCAGGTACTGCATCACGCTGGAGGCCCTGCGCTCGCCGAGGTGGAGGTTGTACTCGATCGTGTCGCGCTCGTCGCAGTGGCCTTCGATCAGGATCTTGTACTGGGGGTGGGACCGGATCCACGCCGCGTTGGCCTTCAGGATCTCGACCTGGTCGTCGGCGATGTCGGACTTGTCGAACTCGAAGTGAACCGTCCGGAGCAGGTCCCGGGACGCGTTCTGCTGCCGGATGATCGAGTCGAGATCCTCGGAGGTCTCGGTCGGCTCGGGGACGGGCTTGGTGAACCCCTCCGTGACCTGCTCGGGCGGCTTCTCGGCCGGCGCGGGAGCGGGCTTCGTCTCCTCGGCCTGCGGCGGCGCCTCGGGAGGCTTGGGGGGCTTCTTGCACGACGCGGTCAGGGCGACCAGGCCAATGATGAGAAGGACGACGAGTGCGGCGATATGGGGATGGCGGTTCCGCCGATTCAAGTGGGACCTCCTTGGGAAGCGCGCGCGACCGAAGACGGGTCGAAACGCGGCAGATTATAGCAGAGCGGTCAGCGTGACCAATCGGGGGTGAAGCTCGGGATTCCCTTCGTGAGCCTCCTCAGGTTCGATCCGTCAATGTCCACCGTGTAGATGTCGTAGGTCCCCTCGCGGTCGGAGGCGAAGGTCAGATGCCGGCCGTCGGGAGACCAGCGCGGGTCCTCGCAGTTGAAGTTCCCCGGCGGGATCACCGCCCGGCTCTTCTGCGTCCCGATGTCGAAGATCATCAGGGCGTACTTTCCCTCGATCCGGGAGACGTAGGCGAGCTGGTCCCCCCGCGGCGACCAGGAGGGCGAATCGTTCCGGCGCCCTTCGTAGGTGAGCCGGCGGACGTTGCCGCCGTCGGCATCCATCACGTAGATCTGCGGGCTGCCGGTCCTGTCCGAGGTGAAGGCGATCTCCCGGCCGCGAGGGGACCAGGTCGGGGCGCAGTCGATCCCGGGGTCGTGCGTCAGCCGCCTCTCGCGCCGTGCGACCCCTTCGCCGCCCGCGGCGTTGTCCATGACGTAGATCTCGGAGTTGCCGTCCCGCGACGACGAGTACGCGATCCTCGAACCGTCCGGGGACCAGTCGGGGGAGGAGTTCAGGTCCCCCCCCGCGGTCGGGAGCCTGGTGATGCTCCCGTCGGCCTCGAGGACGAAGATGGCGGGGAACTTCTGGCGGAACGACAGGAACGCCAGCCTCGTGCCGTCCGGGGACCAGGCGGGGCTCAGGTTGATCGTGCCCGTGGAGGTGAGGCGGCGGATCCGCTGCCCGTCGTAGTCCATGACGTACAGCTCCTTGCCGTCCTTGTACCGCGAGACGAAGGCGATCCGGCTCAGGGCCACGCCGGGCTGCCCGGTGAAATGCTGGATGATGTCGTTCGCCAGCCTGTGGGCGATCCGCCGGGCGATCTCCGCCTCGCCGCCGTACCGCTTCCCCATGACCATCTGCCCGCTCGCGGTGTCGAAGAGGCGGCCCTCGAGCGTGAGCTGGCTTCCCTGCGAGGTCAGCTTCGGCGCGACCACGGCCTCCGCGCCGGCCGCGCGCCAGGGCGCGAGGTCCGGCGCGTCCGGGTCCGGCGGGGGCATCGCCGCGGTCCGCGCGGGATCCACGACCTCGAAGAACCCGGAATAGGCCAGGTCGTCGATCAGCGTCTGCCGCATCTCCGCGGCGATCGAGGACGGGCCGCGGCGCCCGCCATGGCGGCCACCGCGAGGGGAAGGCGCCGCGCGGTCTGCCCTTCGATGACCCCCTTGATCTCCGTGGGCTGGGTCTGGCAGGTGGCGCGGGGAGCGGCGAAGGCGGCGGCGACGCGAGCATCGCGGCCAGGAAGCGCGCGCCCGCGGGGCGCGCGGCCGAGGACCGGCGCGCGCGCCGGCCCCGGGGTTCGTCCGTTCCTTCCGATCCGAAACGTCGCTGCATCCGTCTCCACCTCGTCCGGCGCCGGGAGCGTAGCGCGAGCAGCGCCGTCACGGGCCGGACCGGAAGCTCCCGCGCTGCATTCCCACCGCGGGCCGCGCGCGGCGGCGCGGGAGACCAGTCTAACCGACGCGCCGGCGGCCGGCTTCCCCGAAGGGGCCGGGCCGGCGCCCGTCCCTCCCGCTACGGCTCGCCCGCGGGCGTCAGCCGGAACTCCATCGTGACGTGGACGCTGTCCCCGCTCCACGCCTTCGGCAGGGCCGGCAGCCGGTTCGAGTCGTAGACCGCCCGGAGAACGGAAAGGTCGAGCGCGGAGTTGCCGCTCGGGGCGGCGATCTGGACCCCCTCGACCAGCCCGTCCCGCCGGATCACGAACGACACGGTCACGGTTTCGACTTCTGCGGACGTGGAGATCGGCCGTCGCCAGTTCGACTCCAGCTTCGCCTCGATCGCCGACTGGTACCAGCCGAACTCGAAGTCCCCTTCGCCGAAGCTGGTCGCTCCGATCCCGGGCGCGCCCGGCCCGCCGGGCGCGCCGCCGGCTCCATCGCCGGCGACACGCCGATGGCGGCCCGGGGGCCGCGGCGGCTCCCGGCTCCGGCGCGCCCTTCGCGGCGGCGGGACCGGCCGGAGCCTCCGTGACCGGGGGAGAGGGGCGCGGGCGGCTTGTCGGCGGGCATGATCGTGTGCGGAGGGGGGCGCCGGCTTCGGCGAGGGCTTCGGCGCCGCTTCGGGGCGGGCGGGGGCCGCCTTCACCGCCGGCTCCGCGGGCCTCGACGGGGCGGGCCGCGCGCGACCCTCCGCCGGCGGGCGGAGCGGGGGTCCCCGCGAGCCGGACGTAGAACGCCTTCGGGGAGAGCCGGGGGCCGGACGGGAGGCTGTGGTAGATCACCGCGCCGATGAGCAGCCCGACGTGCCCGAGCAGGGACCACAGGATCATCGTGGTGAACAGGTCGGGATCGGGGCGACCGAGCGAGAGGATGAGCCTGACCCGGGGCATGGCGGATCAGCCGCCCTGGCCAGGCCGCGCGCGGGGGGCGGGAGGAGCGGGAAGGGTGATCATCGCGATCCGCTCGACCCCGCTGGTGCGGATGAGGTCCATCACCTTGAGGACGCTCCCGTAGGGGACCTGCGTGTCGGCCCGCAGGAAGACCCCCGTGCCCGGCTTGGCGCGTGCGAGCCGCTCCATCTCCGAGCGCAGCGTGTCCTCGAGGACCGGGCGCTCCCCGATCCATAGCCGCCCCTGCCGGTCGAGGCTGACCTCCACGCGGGTGTCGTCGAGCGAGTCGGCGCTCTGGGTCTCGGGAAGCGTCACGTCCACGCCGCGCGTCATGAGCGGCGCGGTGACCATGAAGATGATCAGCAGGACGAGCATCACGTCCACCAGGGGCGTGACGTTGATCTCGGAGAGCGCCGAGGGGCGGCCGCGGTGCTCGTGAAGCTTCATCGGCGGGGAGAGTCCAGCTTCTGGAGGAGGTCGGCGCTGAAATCGTCCATCTCCTCCTCCAGGTGCCGGACGCGGGCGACGAAGTAGTTGTAACCCGCGACGGCGGGGATGGCCGCGGCCAGGCCCGCCGCCGTCGTGACGAGCGCTTCGGCGATCCCCGGGGCATACGCGGCGATGCTCGCGCCGCCCGCGGCGCCGATCGAGCGGAACGCGTTCATGATTCCCCAGACGGTCCCGAACAGGCCGATGAACGGCGCGACGGTGGCCGTCGTCGCGAGGAAGCCCAGGAACCGCTGGAACCTGCGCGTCTGTCCCAGGGCGCTCTTCTCGATCCGCCGCTCCACGGCCGCGCGCAGGCGCGGATCGGGGCCGCCGGGGGCGGGCGCCGCCCGCTCGCCTCGGGTCGGGCGCGCCGCGGTCGAGCTCGTCGTGGAAGGCGGCGAACAGCGCGGAGAGCGGGCCGTGCGCCATGTGCCGGCTGAAGTCGGCGACGGTGGCCGGCGCCTCGGACTGCATCCGCTCGAGCAGCGCGCGGTCCTCCCGCTCGGCGAAGCGGAACCTCCGCCAGCGGTCGATCATGATCGCCCAGGAGACGATGGAGAGCACGGCGAGCAGGCCGAGGACGAACAACGCCATCGGGCCGGACTGGCCGAGGAGGTCGAGGATGCCGGGGATCGGCGCCGCGAGAGCGCGGGCGAGAGTCTGTTCCGTGGCCATGGGGGGCGTCATCGGGCGACCCGGGCAAAGTAGCATGCGCGCGGAATCATTGTCAAAAAAAGACGGTTGGGCTATTCTCCGCTGGCCTCCGCAGGGTGCGGTAGTGCCGCCTCGAGTGCCGCGTCCGGCTCCACGCCGCCCATGAGGATGGCACCCCGCTCTCGATGCTGACCTTCCTGAGAATCCGCAACCTCGCAATCGTCAAGGACCTGTCCCTGTCCTGGGGCGCGGGCCTGAACCTGCTGACCGGCGAAACGGGCGCGGGGAAGTCGATCCTCGTCGAGGCCCTTGGCCTCGCGCTCGGCGATCGCGCGAGCGCGGAGCTGCTCCGCGCGGGCGAGTCGAAGGGCGAGGTCGAGGCGGTCTTCGAGCTCGACGGGACCGGCGGGCAGGCGCGCGCGCTGCTCGCCTCGGTCGGGATCGAGCCCGAGGGAAACGAGGTGATCGTCCGGCGGGAGCTGGCGGACGGCTCGCGCTCCCGGCAGTTCCTGTGCGACACGCCCGTGGCGCTCTCCACGCTGCGCCGCTTCGGCGACCTGCTGGTGGAAATCCAGGGGCAGCACCAGCACCATGCCCTTCTCGCCGCCGACGCCCAGCGGGACGCCCTCGACCGTTTCGCCGGGCTCGACGCGGCGCGCGAGCGGCTCGGCGCGCTGGCGGACGAGGCGAACGACGCGCTCTCCGAGTTCGGGCGCCTCGAGGAGACGCTGCGCGACCCCCGGGCCCAGCTCGAGTACCTGCGGTTCCAGCTCCGGGAGCTCGAGGCGCTCGGCCCCATCGAGGGCGAGGAGGAGGCCCTGCGCGCGGAGCGCGGCCTCCTGCAGCAGGCGTCGCGCCGGCGCGAGCTGGCGGAGGACGCCTGGCGGCTCCTGTACGAGGAGGAAGGGCTCCGCGGTCGAGCGGGTCGGCCGCGCGCTCGCGGAGCTGCGGGCCCTGGCGGGGATCGACCCCTCCGCCGAGGGCAGCGCGCGCTCGGTGGAGCAGGCGCGCCAGCTGATCGAAGAGGCCGTCGTCGAGATCCGCGACTACCGCGAGCGGGCCGAGCCGGATCCCGCGCGCCTCGAGGAGGTCGAAGGGCGGCTGGCCGCCTACGAGCGGCTCGCGCGCAAGCACGGCTGCGCCGGCGGGGCGCTCGGGGCGCGGCGCGACGAGCTGCGCGGCCGAGGCGACGGCGCTCGAGTCCGGGGGCGAGAGCCTCGAGGCGGCCCGCCGCCGGTGCGAGGAGCTGCGCGGGCAGTACCTGGCTGCCGCCCGCGAGCTCTCCTCGAAGCGGTCGGCCGCCGCGCGCAGGCTCGGCGAGGCCCTCGGTCGCGAGCTCGGCGCGCTCGCGATGGGACCGTGCGACGTGGCGGTCGCGGTCGTAGCAGAGGAGCCGGCGCCGGGCGCGGCCCTGCGCCGCGACGGGATCGACCAGGTGGAGCTGCTCCTCGCGCCGAACCCCGGGGAGCCCCCGCGCCCCCTGGCGGAGATCGCCTCCGGCGGCGAGCTCTCGCGCGTGATGCTCGCGGTGAACACGGTGCTGGGCAAGGGACGGCGCAGGCGCACGCTCGTGTACGACGAGGTGGACGCGGGGATCGGCGGGCGAACGGCGGCGGTCGTGGGGGAGAAGCTCCGCTCGCTCGCCGCGGCCCACCAGGTGATCGTGGTCACGCACCTGCCGCAGATCGCCTCGCTGGCCGACCGGCACTTCGCCGTGGAGAAGCGCGTGGCGGGAGGGAGGACCCTCGTGCAGGTGCGCGAGCTGGACAGGGAGGGACGCGTGGCCGAGATCGCGCGCATGATGGGCGGACGGGAGATCACCACGGTGGCGCGCCGGCACGCGGAGGACATGCTCCGCAAGTCCGGCGGCCGCGCGGAACGGAGGACCACGTGAAGGAACTGACGGCCGTCTACCCCGGCACCTTCGACCCGGTGACGAACGGCCACCTCGACATCATCAGGCGCGGCAGCCGCCTGTTTTCGAACGTGATCGTCGCGATCCTGATCAACGCCGACAAGGCGCCCCTCTTCACGGTCAGGGAGCGGGCCGACATGGTCGCCTCCGCGACGTCCGACCTGCCGAACGTCCGCGTGGACACCTTCGAAGGGCTCCTCGTGGACTATGCCCGCGGGGCCGGGGCGAGCGTCATCGTGCGCGGGCTGCGGGCGGTTTCGGACTTCGAGTACGAACTGCAGATGGCGATGATGAACCGCCGGATGAACGACGAGGTCGAGACGGTGTTCATGATGCCCAGCGAGTCCTACTCCTACGTCTCTTCGCGGCTGGTGCGCGAGGTGGTGATGCTGGGCGGCTCGGTCGACGGGCTCGTCCCCGCCGAGGTGGCCCGCGCCCTCTCGGTCCGGCTGAAGGGGAAGGCATGAAAATCGCGGCGAGGATCGGAAGGACCTCCCCCTCGGCGACCTTCGCGATGAAGGCCGAGGGGGACAAGCTGCGGGCGCGGGGCATCACGCCCGTGGATCTCGGGCTGGGCGAGCCCGATTTCGGCACGCCCGAGCACGTGCAGCAGGCGGCCATCGCCGCCATGCGCGCAGGGCACACGCGGTACACGGCGGTCGCCGGGATACCGAAGCTGCGCCGGGCGATCGCCGACCGCTACCGCGCGCTGTACGGCGCGGACTACGGCGACGACCAGGTCCTGGTCACCAGCGGCGGCAAGGGGGCGCTGTTCGCGCTGATGCAGGCCTGCGTGGAGGACGGGGACGAGGTCGCGATCTTCGCCCCGTACTGGACCTCCTACCCCGAGCAGGTGAAGCTCGCGGGCGGGAACCCCGTGATCGTCCCCGCCGCCGAGGCCGACGGCTTCGTCCCCTCCGCCGCGGCCCTCGAGATGGCGCTCACGCCGCGCTCGCGCGCGGTGATCGTCAACTCCCCGAGCAATCCCACCGGCGCGGTGATCCCGAGGGCCGAGTGGGAGGGGATCGCGGAGCTTGCGGCGGCGCGCGGCCTGCTTCTCGTCTGCGACGAGGTCTACGAGGACTTCGTGTACGGAGGCGGAGCCTATGTCTCCGGGACGGCATTCCTCCCGCGCCTGAAGGAGCAGCTCGTCATCGTCAACTCCTTCTCGAAGCCCTACGCCATGACCGGCTGGAGGGTGGGGTACGCTCTCGGGCCGCGAGCCCTCATCGGCGCGGCCGCAACCGTGCAGATGCACGACGCTTCGCAGGCCCCCAGCATCTCCCAGCACGCGGCGCTCGCGGCCCTGACCGGACCGCAGGAGCCGCTGCGGGCGATGGTCGCCGAGTTCGCGAAGCGCCGCGGGTACCTGATCCCGGCCCTGCGCTCGATCCCGGGCGTCACCTGCGCCATGCCCGAGGGGGCCTTCTACGCCTTCCCCGGCGTGACGGGGCTGTACGGGCGGCTCGGGGTCTCCTCCTCCGAGGAGGTCGCGATGCTCCTCCTGAGGGAGGCGCACGTCGTGACCGTGCCCGGGGAGGGGTTCGGCGCGCCCGGTTACATCCGCCTTTCCTATGCGGCGTCCCTCGCGGAGCTCCAGGATGCGGTCGGGCGGATCGGCGCGTTCGTGGCCGGCCGCGGAGCCTGACGGCCGGCCCGCTGCCGCCCGCGCGTCCGGGGCGCGCCCGCCGGGGCGGGCGGCGCGTATAATGCAGCCATGAGATGGTGGCTGGCGGCGCTGGTCCTGCTGCTCCGCGTCACCCTTGCCGCGGGAGCCCAGGGAGAGATCCAGGTCGTGGAGCTGCGGGGGATCATCCACCCCGTCAGCGCCGCGTACCTCATCGACGCGATCGAGCGCGCGGACCGGGACCGCGCGGCGGCACTCGTCATCGAGATCGACACGCCCGGCGGCCTCGTGGACGACACGAAGGAGATCGTCCAGAAGATCTGGGCCGCGAAGACCCCCGTGATCGGCTTCGTCACCCCCGCGGCGGCGCGCGCCGCGTCGGGCGGGTTCCTCCTGCTGATCGCGTGCGACGTCGCCGCCATGTCGCCCGGCACGAACACCGGCGCGGCGCACCCCGTCATGGTCGGCGGCGAGAACACCAAGGAGAACATCGAGATCCAGAAGGCGGAGTCGGACCTGGCCGCCTTCGCGCGCTCCATCGCCGAGAACCGCGGGCGCGACGTCAAGCTCGCGGAGAGCGCCGTGACGCGCTCGGTCTCCTGGACGGAGCGCGAAGCCCTCGACGGAAAGCTGATCGACCTGATCGCGAACGACCTGGACGACCTGAAGGCGAAGCTCGACGGGCGGACGATCAGGCGGATGGGTGGAGGGGAGGCGGTGCTCGACTTCAAGGGGCCCGTCGTCCGCTCGCGCGGGATGAACCTGGCCGAGCGGTTCCAGAACCTCATCCTGACGCCCGAGATCGCCGCGTTCCTGCTGGGGATCGGGCTCCTCGGCCTGTACATCGAGCTGACGCACCCCGGGCTGATCCTGCCCGGCGTGGTCGGCGTGGCCGCGCTGTGCCTGTTCGCCTACGCCGCGCACATCCTCCCGGTCAGCGTGCTGGGCCTCCTGCTCATCGTGCTCGCCGTCGTCATGTTCGTCCTGGAGATCAAGATCGTGTCCCACGGATTGCTGGGGACCGGCGGCGTCGTGGCGCTCGTCGCCGGCTCGCTGATGCTGTTCAACGGTCCGATCCCGGAGCTGCGCCTGCCGGTCCTCTTCGTGCTGCCGACGAGCCTGGCCCTGGCGGCGGTGATGTTCCTGGTGGCGCGCTACATCGTCCGCGCCTACCGCGAGCACGTCGCGACGGGCCGGGAGGGCATGGTCGGCGAATGGGGCGTCGCCTCCACCGACCTCGCGCCCGAGGGGAAGATCTTCGTGCACGGCGAGTACTGGAACGCGCGCGCGACCGGTCCGGTCAGGCGCGGTGAGCGGGTCCGCGTGCGGGCGGTGGAAGAGATGAGGCTCGTGGTCGAGCCCGAAGGGAGACAGGCATGATCGAGGCATTGGGAGCCGGGGCGCTGGGCGTCCTGGTGATGCTGTTCGTCCTGTTCGTGCTCGTCACGAACTCCGTCAAGATCCTTCCGGAATACGAGCGCGGAGTGGTGTTCCGCCTGGGCCGCCTGCGGCCGAAGGACTACGGCCCGGGGCTCTTCTTCCTCATCCCGATCGCGGACCGGATGGTCCGCGTGCCGCTCCGGACCGTCGTCCACAACGTGCCCCCGCAGGATGTCATCACCCGGGACAACGTCTCGGTGAAGGTGAACGCCGTCGTGTACTACCGCGTGATCGATCCGCGCCGGGCGGTGGTCGAGGTCGAGTACTACCCGAACGCCACCAGCATGCTCGCGCAGACGATGCTCCGCTCGGTGCTCGGCCAGCACGAGCTCGACGAGCTCCTCTCCCAGCGGAACAGGCTCAACGCGATGCTGCAGGAGGAGCTCGACCGCGACACCGAGCCGTGGGGCATCAAGGTGAGCAAGGTCGAGGTGAAGGACGTCGACCTGCCCCCCGACATGCAGCGGGCCATGGCGAAGCAGGCCGAGGCCGAGCGCGAGAAGCGGGCCAAGATCATCCACGCGGAGGGCGAGTTCCAGGCGTCCATGCAGCTCTCCGAAGGCGGCCGACCAGATCTCGTTGAACCCGACCACCATCCAGCTGCGGTACCTGCAGACGCTGACGGAGATCGCCACCGAGAAGAACTCGACGATCGTCTTCCCGATCCCGATCGACCTCATCAAGTCGCTCCTCGATCGAAGGTAATGACCGGCGCCGACGCGGATCCCGTCGTGATGGCCACGGCCCTGCGCGCGTCGCAGACGCTGGACGCCGGGTCGTTCCTCGAGATCTGCGCGGGCGGTCTGGTGGAGCTGCTGCGGCCGGCGGCGGTCCACGCCTACCTGAGGGCCCCGGGCGGCGCCGGGCTCGACCTTCACGGCTCCTGGCCGGAGCGCCGGCGCGGAGGCCCGCGGCCTCCGCAGCGGCTCGACGGGGCGGATCCGGCGGCGTGCGGCGCCGCGACGGAGGAGGAGGCGCCGGACGGGCCGCGCGCCGGGGCGGGGGAGGGCCCGGCGGCCGATCCCCCGGCGCCCGCCGCGGTCCTGCTCCCGGTGGGAGCCGGCCCGGGTCCCGGACGCCGTCTTCCTGGCCTACGCGGGCGCCGAGCTTCCCGCGTTCGAGCCGGGCGGGGTGGCCCGGCGCGCGCTCTCTGATGCGCCTGGTCGGGCCGGCCCTGCGCAACCTCCTGTACGTCGACGACCTGCGCGAGACGGCGGTCCGCGACGATATCGCCCGCTGCTACAACCGCCGCCACTTCGAGACGTTCCTGGGGGAGGAAGTGGAGCGCGCGAAGCGGTTCCGCTCCCGCGTCTCCGTCGTGTTCCTGGACATGGACAACCTGAAGAGCGTCAACACGGCGTACGGCCACACCATGGGGAGCCGCGCCCTGCAGGAGGTCGCCGCGCGGATCGCCGCGGGGATCCGCGGCATCGACAAGCTGTTCCGCTTCGGCGGCGACGAGTTCTGCCTCGTGCTCCCGCAGACCGACCAGCGCGGGGCCATGGAGGTCGCCGAGCGGACGCGCCGCGCGGTCTGCGGCGCCCCCCTGCTCGCGACGGAGGTCGGCGGGACCAGGATGAGCGCGAGCCTCGGCGTCGCCACGTTCCCCGATCACGCCTCCACGGCGGAGGAGCTGGTGCAGGCCTCGGACCGCGCCATGCAGAGGATCAAGAAGGCCGGGAAGAACGCGATCGCGGTGGCCGACCGGATGGTGGACGCTCCGCCCCGCGGCGCGGGACGGACGCGCGAGGAGAGACGTTGATGGGAGCGCAGGGGAGCGGGAACCGGGAGTGGCGGAGAATCGAGCTGCAGCTCGACACCGCCCAGATCATCCTCGTCTTCGCCATGCTGCTGGGGCTGTGCGCGTCGTCCTTCTACCTCGGAAGGTGGATCGAGCGCGACCGCTGGAGCGGCTCGGGCTCGAAGGGGGCTGGCGGGTCCGGGAAGCTCGCCGAGAGCGCCGCCGGGGCCGACCTCACGTTCTTCGACACGCTCGGCGGCAAGCAGGGAAACAAGCCCGAGCCGGGGCGCCAGGCGCGCCCTGCCCGGCCCGCCGGCGAGACCCCCGCGGTTCCCGCCGCCGGGGATGCCGCCGAGGGACCGCTGGAAGCGGGCGGGGCGAGTCCGCCACCCGCGGCGGCGCCCTCCGGCACCCCGCCACCCAAGGCGGCGCCCTCGCCGGCCCTCCCGTCCGGCGCATTCGCGGTCCAGGTCTTCTCCGGCGACAGGGCCCAGGCGGAGAAGATCGTCTCCTCGCTTTCGCGGAAGGGTTACGCTGCCAGGGCCGTCCCTCTCTCCGCCGGATCGAGCTCCGTGCGGGTCCGTCTCTACGGATACAAGACCAAGGCGGACGCGACAAAGGCGGCCGACCGGGTCCGCAGGGAGGATCACCTGGCCCCGTGGGTCGTGAAGGCGGATTGATCGGCAAGCCCGCCGCCCGCGAGCTGGCCCTGTCTCTGCTCTGCGGGGCCGCCCTCGCCCTCGCCTTCCCGCGCGCCGCCATCGGCCCGCTCGCGTGGATCGCCCCGGTTCCCTGGCTGGTCCGGCTGCTCGGAGCGCGCCCGCGTCGCGGCGCCCTTCTCGGGCTGGCGTTCGGGCTCGGCTTCTTCGGCCTCCTCCTGAACTGGGTCCACGGGGTCCTCGCCCACTACACCTCGCTCCCCCTGTTCCTCACCGTGCCGATCTGGCTCCTGCTGGTCGGCTATCTCGCACTGTACCCGGCCCTGTTCGGCTGGGCCGTGGCGGGGGCGGCGAGGAGGAGCGCGGGGGCGGCCCTCGCGCTTGCACCGATCCTCTGGGTCGGACTGGAGTTCGCGCGGGGGCGGCTGCTGGGGGGCTTCCCGTGGGGCACGGCGGGGTACGCGCGCGCGGGAGGGCTCGCGCTGCTGCAGGCAGCGAGCGTCGGCGGCGTCGCTCTGGTCTCGCTCCTGCTGGCCACGGGCTGGTCGGCCCTGACGATCCTGCTGCTCGCGGCGCGGAGCCGGTGGCCGGGCCGCGCCGGACGCGCGCGGGACGGGGGCCGCGGCCCCTTCGAGCCGGGCCGCGTGGCGGTCGGCGCGGCCGGGGTCGCGCTGGCGGGGATCGCGCTCGCGGCGGGGCTCGGAGCGGCCCGCCTGAGGGCGAATCCCCCCGTGCCGGACGGCGGAGCTCTTCGGACCGCTGGCTCCATCGGGCGGCTGGCTTCCCTTCGCCGCGGACGGGGTCGCGGGCGCGGTGGCCGGCGCCTCCCCGGCTCCGCGCATCGCCGCCCCCGGCTCGTTCCGTCCCGGGGGAGCGGGCGGTCCGACCGTGATCGCGCTCGTGCAGGGCGGGTTCGGGAGCGATTTCGAGTACGAGGAGGCGCCGCGGATCCTGCGCACCTACCTGGACCTCTCCCGCCGCGCGGCGGAGGCCTCGCAGCCCGCGCTGATCGTCTGGCCCGAGTCGAGCGCGCCCTACCAGCCGGACCGCGACGCGGCCTACCTGAAAACGCTCGAGGGGCTCAGCCGCGAGACCGGAGCGCTCCTGCTGCTCGGCGCGGTCGGGGGGGAATGGGAATCGGGGTTCACCAACAGCGCCTGGCTCGTGGGCCCGGAAGGGGTGCGGCACCGGTACGACAAGCGGCGGCTCGTGCAGTACGGGGAGTACGTGCCGTTGAAGCGGCTCTTCCCGTTCGTCAGGAAGTTCGTTCCCCAGGCCGGCGACTTCCTGCCAGGCGCCCTCCCCGGGGTGGTGGAGGCTGGACCGAGGAGCCTCGGCGTTGCCATCTGCTACGAGGTGATCTTCCCCGAGGAGCCGCTCGAGCAGGTCCGCCTCGGCGCGTCGCTCCTCGTCAACATCACCAACGATTCCTGGTTCTCGGACGGGGGGCCGTGGCAGCACGCGGACTTCGCCCCGGTCCGCGCGATCGAGACCGGCCGGTGGCTGGCGCGGGCCGCCAGCACGGGGCGGACCCTTCTCGTCGATCCGCTCGGGAGACTGCGGGCCGCGGGGCCTCTCGGGGGTCCGGCCGTCCTCCTGGCAGCGATTCCCCAGGCCGCCGGCGGGGGGCTTTCCGGGGGTACGCCGTTCGTTCGCCGGGGGGAATGGGCCGGCAAGGGCTGTGCTACACTCACGCTCCTCGCGCTTGCCTTTCTACTCGTTGGAAATAATATAGATAGAAGGCGGCAAAGCGGGCGACCGCAGGCCGCAGAAGGATGATTGGGCGATGGATTCGACCCAGGAGCAGCAGGCACGTCTGGACGGTCTCAAGGCGAAGGCTTCCGAGCTGTGGAGGTACCTTTGACCTCGATGCCAAGAAGAAGGAGCTCCTAGCGATCGAGGAGAAGATCTCGGCCCCCGAGTTCTGGGCCGATCCGAAGGCGACCCGCCCGGTGATGCAGCGACGCCGGATCCTCTCCGAGGAAATCGCGGAGGCGGGCCGCCTGGCGACCGATCTCCAGGAGGCGGAGGTGTTCGCCGAGCTGGCGGCGGAAGGCGAGGGCGTTTCCCGGGAGCTCCAGGACGCGCTCGACAAGCTGGACAAGGACATCACCGAGCTCGAGTTCGGGCTGATGCTCGAGGGCGAGTTCGATTCGAACAACGCGATCGTGGCGATCCACTCCGGGGCCGGCGGGACCGAATCCCAGGACTGGGCGCAGATGCTCATGAGGATGCTCACCCGCTGGGCCGAGCGGCGGGGCTACAAGGTCGACCTGGTGGATCGCCAGGACGGCGAGGAGGCCGGGATCAAGAGCGCGACCATGACCGTGGCGGGCGACCGCGCCTTCGGGCACCTGAAGGCGGAGAAGGGGGTCCACCGCCTGGTCCGCATCTCCCCGTTCGACGCCTCGGCGCGGCGGCACACGTCGTTCGCCTCGATCGACGTGATCCCCGAGGTGGACGACGCCATCGAGATCGAGATCAACGAGAAGGACCTGCGGGTCGACACGTTCCGGTCGAGCGGGGCCGGCGGACAGCACGTCAACGTCACCGACTCCGCCATCCGCATCACCCACATCCCGACGAACATCGTGGTGCAGTGCCAGAACGAGCGCAGCCAGCACCGCAACCGCGAGGTCGCGATGCGGATCCTCAGGGCCCGTCTCTACGAGCGTGCGCTGCACGAGCAGGAGGAGAAGCGCAAGGTCCAGGAAGGGCAGAAGATGAAGATCGACTTCGGCAGCCAGATCCGGTCCTATGTTCTCCAGCCGTACAGGATGGTGAAGGACCACAGGACCGGCGTCGAGGTCGGGGACGTGGACCGGGTCCTGGACGGGGATCTCGACCAGTTCATTCGGGCCTACCTGCTTTCGAACCTCGACAGCAAGACGAGCGCTTGACAACCGTGACCGGGGATAGCAAGAGAGAAGCGAAGAAGATGAGCGAGTCCGTGCTGCCGGGCCGCGACCGGGAGATCCTGCGCGCGGTCGTGGATTCCTACATCCAGACGGGGGAGCCCGTCGGGTCACGGACGATCTCGCGCGAGCTGCCCGAGGGGCGCTCCGCCGCGACGATCCGCAACGTCATGTCGGACCTCGAGGAGGCGGGGCTCCTGTCCCAGCCGCATCCCTCCGCGGGCCGCGTGCCGACCGAGCGGGGCCTGCGCTACTACGTCGAGGAGCTGCTCGAGCCGCGGACCGTGCCCGCCGAGGAGACCGCCCGCATCGCCCGCGCCCTGCAGGGGCACGGCGGGGAGGTGAGCGCCCTGCTCGAGCAGGCCTCGCACGTCCTCGCCGACATGTCGCACAACGTCGGGATGGTCCTGGTTCCGGACTTCTCGCAGCGCGTCTTCGAGAAGATCGATTTCGTCGCGATCGACCCCAGGAGGATCGTGGCGCTGTTCGTCTCGCGGCCGGGCCTCGTGGACCACCGGGTGATCGAGGTCGAGGAGGAGCACTCGCAGGAGGACCTGGACCGGATCTCCCGCTACCTGACCGACTCCTTCCGGGGGCTGTCGCTCAGCCAGATCCGCGCGCGGCTGCTGGACATGATGTCGGAGGACAAGTCCCAGTACGACCGGCTCATGCGCGAAGCGCTCGACCTGAGCGCGCGCTCGTTCGACGTCGGGACGGGGCACAACGACCTGATCGTCGAGGGAACGACCAACATCTTCGACACGGGCGTGTTCGACAACATCGAGAAGATGAAGCGGCTCTTCCAGACGTTCGAGGAGAAATCCCGGCTGGTGGCGCTTCTGAACCGCTGCATGGATGCGAATGGATCGCGGCTGTTCATCGGGTCGGAGGCGGGGACGCCCGGGATGGAAGGGTGCGCGCTCGTCGTGTCGCCCTACCACGACGGCACGAGGCCGGTGGGAACGGTGGGCATTCTCGGACCGACCCGCATGGAATACGCCCGGGCCATCTCGCTGGTGGAGACGCTGTCGCGCCTCCTGACGGAACTGCTGACAGGGGACGCCCATGGCGCCGAGGCGCGGGGCAGGGTGGGAAAATGACCGGAGACGATCGGGCGACGACGATGAACGACATGAATTCGGGCAAGGGCGGCACCGACGACGGCCTGGAGGCCGACATCACCCCGCACGACGACGACGCCGGAGAGGAGACCGCGATCGATGCCGTCCCCGCCGGGGACGCAGGCGCGCGGGGCCCGGCCGCCGGCGGGGCGGACGAGCTCCCTCCGCCGTCCGCCGAGCCGCTCCCCGAGGAGGCGGCGGCGCGCGCCTCCGAGCAATTAAAGGTCCTGAAGGCCGAGCGGGACAAACTGTACGACGCGTGGCTCAGGACCTCGGCCGACTTCGACAACCACCGCAAACGCACGGAGCGCGAGCGCGAGGAGTTCCGCCAGTACGCGACCGAGTCGCTTCTCCTCCAGCTCCTGCCCGTGCTCGACAACTTCGAGCGCGCCCTGGATTCCCTGCCGCCGGGCATGCAGCGGGGATTCGCGGAGGGGGTGCGGCTCATCTACAAGCAGCTCGGCGACCTGCTGGCGAAGCACGGCGTCACCCCGATCGAGGCCGAGGGGGAGCTGTTCGACCCGAACGTCCACGAGGCCGTCGAGACGGAGGCGCGGACGGACGTGCCGCACCACAGCATCCTCAACGAGCGGCAGCGGGGGTACCGACTCGGCAAGCGGGTCATCCGGCCCGCGCGCGTCAAGGTGTCCGTGCGGCCGGATGGCGGGGAGGAGCAGGAAACGGCCGAAGGTAACGTGGAAGGGACCAACTGAGGAGCCGGCCATGGGGCGAATCATCGGCATTGACCTCGGGACGACCAACTCCTGCGTCGCGGTGATGGAGGGGGGAACCCCCCACGTCATCTCCTCCCGCGAGGGGAGCAGGACCACGCCGTCCATCGTCGCCTTCACGGCGAAGGGTGAGAGGATCGTCGGGCAGATCGCCAAGCAGCAGGCCCTGACGAACCCGCAGAACACGGTCGCCTCGGTGAAGCGGCTCATCGGCCGCAAGTTCAACTCCCCCGAGGTCTCGCGGGCCACGGAGATCGTCCCCTACAAGATCACCGAGTCCGCCAACGGGGACGTCCGCATCCGGATCAAGGACCGCGACTACTCCCCGCCCGAGATCTCGGCGATGATCCTGACCCGCCTCAAGCAGATGGCCGAGGAGTTCCTCGGCGGCGAGGTCTCGGACGCGATCATCACCGTCCCCGCGTACTTCGACGACAGCCAGCGGCAGGCGACCAAAGACGCCGGGCGGATCGCGGGGCTGAACGTCCTGCGCATCCTCAACGAGCCGACCGCGGCGGCCCTCGCCTACGGCCTGCAGGAGAGCGGGACGAAGCTGGTCGCCGTCTACGATCTCGGCGGCGGCACGTTCGACATCTCGATCCTGCAGATCGGCGAAGGCGTATTCGAGGTGAAGTCGACCTGCGGTGACACGTTCCTCGGGGGCGAGGACTTCGACGCGCGGATCGTCGAGTGGCTGCTCCGCGAGTTCAAGAACGAGACCGCCATCGACCTCTCCACGGACCGGCTCGCGATGCAGCGCCTCAAGGAGGCGGCCGAGAAGGCCAAGTGCGAGCTGTCGCGCGAGCTGTCCTCCCAGATCCAGCTCCCGTTCATCGCCCAGGACGCCGCCGGGCCCCACCACCTCGTCCGCACCCTCGACCGGGCGACGCTCGAGGGCCTGGTGGCGGAGCTGATCGAGCGGACGAAGGGCCCGTGCCTCGAGGCCCTGAAGATGGCCGGGCTGCAGCCCGGCCAGATCGACGAAGTGATCCTCGTCGGGGGCCAGACGCGCACCCCGAAGGTCGTCGAGTCCGTGCGCGAGGTCTTCGGGCGGGAACCGAACCGCCAGATCAACCCCGACGAGGTGGTCGGGATCGGCGCCGCGATCCAGGCCGGCATCCTCAAGGGGGAGGTCAAGGACCTCATCCTGCTCGACGTCACGCCGCTCTCCCTGGGCGTCGAGACCCGGGGCGGCATGTTCATCAAGATCATCGACCGGAATTCGACCGTCCCGATCCGCAAGAGCCGGACCTTCACGACCGTCGTGGACAACCAGTCGAAGGTCGAGATCCACGTGCTCCAGGGCGAGCGCGAAATCGCGGCCTACAACAAGTCGCTCGGCCGGTTCGACCTCGTGGGGATACCCCCGGCGCCCAAGGGGGTTCCGCAGGTCGACGTCATCTTCGACGTGGACTCGAACGGGATCGTCCACGTGACCGCGAAGGACCGGGCGACGGGAACCGAGCAGCGGATCGTGGTCACCCCCGCGAGCGGGCTGTCCGAGAGCGAGATCGAGCGGATCATCGACGACGCGCGCAAGAACGAGGAGGAGGACCGCAAGCGGGCCGAGGTGCTGCGGATCCAGTCGCGGCTCGAAGGGCTGCTCGAGTCGAGCGAGAAGACGTTCGCCGAGTTCGGCGGCATGCTCGACGAGGAGAAGCAGCGCACCGTCCGGAAGGTCCTGCAGGCCGCCCGCAAGTCGCTCACCGGCGAGAACGTGATCGAGATCTCGCGGAACCTGGACAAGCTTGGCGAAGTATCGCAGATCCTCACGGAGGTCATCCTCTACGATCCGACCAAGCTCAGCACCGCCGCAGAAGAAACGACCGTGGAGGGGGAGTGATTTCTCGTTGGCGACCAAGGACTACTACGACATCCTCGGCGTGGCGCGCGACGCCACGCCGGACCAGATCAAGAAGGCCTACCGTAAGAAGGCGCTTCAGCACCATCCCGACAAGAACCCCGGAGACAAGGCGGCCGAAGAGCAGTTCAAGCTCGCGGCCGAGGCCTACAGCGTCCTGTCGGATCCCGACAAGCGCGCCCGCTACGACCGGTTCGGCGCGGAGGGCCTCGGCGGGTCGCCCCGCGTGGACCCCTCGGCCTTCACGGACTTCGCCGACATCTTCGGCGGAGGGTTCGGGGACCTCTTCGGCGAGCTGTTCGGCATGGGCGGGGGCGGCGGCCGCCGCCGGGGACGGCGCGCGGAGCAGGGCTCGGACCTGCTGCTGCGCGTCGACCTCGCCTTCTCGGAGGCGGTGAACGGCGCGGAGAAGACGATCCACGTGCCGCGCCTGCAGACCTGCGACCGCTGCCGGGGGCGCGGCGCCGAGAAGGAGCACGGGATCGCGGCCTGCCGCACCTGCGGGGGCGCGGGGCAGGTCCACTTCCGGCAGGGCTTCTTCAGCCTGAGCCGGACCTGCGGCACCTGCGCGGGCCGCGGGCAGATCATCACCGAGCCGTGCCCCGGCGTGCCGCGGGCAGGGGAGGATCCAGGTCGGAAAGGACCCTCACGGTCCGGATCCCGGCCGGCGTCGATTCCGGCTCGCGGCTGCGCGTGCAGGGCGAGGGGGAGTCGGGCGCGGGGGGCGGGCCGGCGGGGGATCTCTACATCGAGATGGTGGTCGCCGAGCACCCCTTCTTCAAGCGCGACGGCGCGGATCTCGAGTGCGAGTGGCCCGTGACGTACGCGCAGGCGGCCCTGGGCGTCAGCATCCGCATCCCGACCCTGACGGGCGAGGAGACGATCAAGATCCCCGCCGGAACGCAGAGCGGAACGACCTTCCGGCTCCGGGGCAAGGGTCTGCCGAAGCCCAACGGCTACGGGCGCGGCGACCAGTTCGTGCGGGTGCAGATCCGGACCCCGCAAAGCCCCGGCCGCAAGCTCCGCGAAGCCCTCGAGCGGCTCGCCGAGGCCGAGCGGGACGATGTCCGCGCGACCGAGGAGACGCTGCTTCCAGAAAGCCCGGGACGCCCGCTCGTGAGCGGCTGGACCGCCCTGCGCGTCCGCATCCCCCCGGCCCTCGAAGACCCGATCCTGCTGATCCTGCACGAGGCCGGCACCCTCGGCGTCCAGATCGACGACGGCACCGCGCCGCCCGCGGCGGGAGAACTTCCCGCGGGCGGCCGCAGCCCCGGAGGCGGAGCGGATCGCGACGGCCTGGTTCCGGGAAGGGGCGGAGTTGCTCCGTGCCGAAGAGCGCTCGCGCGGCTCGGCCCCGGGCTCTGGCTCGGGGTCGCGGGCGTCGAGGACGGCAGGTGGGTCGAGCGGCAGGAGGAGGAGCGCCGCCCGATCGCCGTCGGCGCCCGGTTCCTGATCGTCCCCGGGCGAGGATCCCCGCGCGGCTGGACCCCGCCGCGCCCCCGCCGGGACGGGCGGGCGGACGGTCCTCGTCATACCGCCGAAGCGGGCGTTCGGGACGGGCGAGCACGCGACGACGCGGCTCTGCCTCGAGCTGCTCGAAACGGTGCCCGTGCGCGGGCTCTCCGTCCTCGACTTCGGGACCGGGAGCGGGATCCTCGCCCTCGCCGCCGCCGCGCTCGGCGCGGGCGAGGTGCTGGGGCTCGACGACGATCCCGAGGCGATCGAGCTGGCCAGGGAGAACGCCGCGCTCAACCTGCGGCGCCCTGGGAGCGGCGCGGGTGCGGCTGGAGGTGGGGAGCCTTCCCGCTCTCTCGGGGCGCTTCGCGCTCGTCCTCGCGAACATCTTCGCAGGCGTCCTCGAGCAGGCGGCGCCGCGCCTCGCGGAGTGCCAGGCCGGGGGCGGCCTGCGCGATCCTCTCCGGGTTCTCCCCGCGGGAGGCGGCAGGGGTCGCGCGCGTCTGGGAACGCTCCGGCTACCGGCAGGTCGCCCTGCGGGAATCGGGGGAGTGGGCGGCGCTTCTCCTGGAGAAGGCGCGATGAGCCCCCTCCCGGCGGTCGCACGCCCGGGGCGGCGGGGCCTGATGCGCCGCCTGCGGTTTCTCGTTCCCCCAGGCTCGCTCTCGGGGGGGGCCGGGGCGACGATCGCGCTCCCCGCGGAGGAGGCGCGTCACCTCCGGGTGACCCTGCGCGCGCGGCCGGGGATGGAGATCTACCTCTGCGACGGCGAGGGGGAGGAGTGGCGCGCCGAGGTCGCGGCGGTCGCTCCCGGCGAGGTCCGCGCGGCGCTCCTCGAGCCGCTCACCGCGCCGGTGGAGCCGCCGATCGAGCTCACCGTGCTGCAGGCTGTCTCCCGCGACGAGTCCTTCGAGGCGGCCCTCGATCAGCTGACCGCGCTCGGCGTCTCCGCGGTGGTTCCCGGTCCTGGTGGAGCGCACGGCCACGGGGCGCGCCCCGGACGCGCGGCGCCTCGCGCGGTGGCGCCGGATCGCGCGCGAGTCCTCGAAGCTCTCCTGGCGCAGGAAGGTCCCGCGGGTGGGGGATCCCCTCCCGCTCCTCGAGGCTGCGGCGCACGACCCTGCACGGGCGCGCGGTCTTCTTCTCGACCCCGGGGCGCCGCCCGGCTCCCTGAAGGAGGTCCTGCGCGGCCCGGCGCCCGCGTGCGGTGCTGCTCGCGGTCGGCCCCGAGGGGGGCTTTTCGCCGGCCGAGCGGACCGCGCTGATCGCAGCCGGGTTCGCGCCCGTCTCGCTCGGCCCGCGCGTGCTCCGGACGGAGCATGCCGGGGCCGCCGCGGCGGCGCTGGTCCTGGCGGCCTGGGGCGACGCCGGGTAGGGATCGCGGCCGCGCCCGGCGGGCGCGCGGCGCAGCGCTCCCGCGGCCCGCACGGCTAGCGGAGCCGTTTCAGGGGCGCGGCCCCTCCTCGCGGCGATCCTTGACGGAATCCGGCGCCGGTAATATGTTGCGCGAGGGGGATCCGATCCCATTTCCCTCGTGAGGAGAGCTTCGTGGACATCAACGATCTGCTGAGGATGGCGAGCGAGCGGAATTCCTCGGACCTTCACCTGAAGGTGGGCAGCCACCCCGTCATCCGGGTGGACGGCCAGCTGATGGCCCTCACCGACCAGAAGCGGCTGATGCAGGAGGACACCATCGCGATGGCCTTCAGCATCATGAGCGCGCGCCAGAAGCAGAAATTCAAGGACAACTTCGAGATCGACATGGCCTACTCGGTGCCGGGCCTGGGCCGCTTCCGCGTCAGCGTCTTCCAGCAGCGCGGCACCGTCGGGCTGGTGCTGCGCGTCATCCCCGTGAAGATCCTCACGGTCCGCGAGCTCCTCCTTCCCCCGATCCTCGAGAAGATCGCCGACGAGCAGCGCGGCCTGATCCTCGTCACCGGGACCACCGGGTCGGGCAAGTCGACCTCGCTCGCGGCCATGATCGACTGCATCAACTCGACGCGCACCGAGCACATCATGACGATCGAGGACCCGATCGAGTTCCTCCACCGCGACAAGAAGTCGCTCGTGAACCAGCGCGAGGTCGAGGTGGACACGCGCTCGTTCGCGACGGCGCTGCGGTCGGCCCTTCGCCAGGACCCCGACGTCATCCTCGTCGGCGAAATGCGCGACTACGAGACGATCGAGACCGCGCTCACCGCGGCCGAGACGGGCCACCTGGTCCTCTCGACCCTGCACACCCTCGACGCCACGGAGACGATCAACCGCATCATCGCCGTCTTCCCGCCGCACCAGCAGAAGCAGATCCGGCTGCAGCTGGCCGCGGTCCTGAAGGCGGTGATCTCCATGCGCCTGGTCCCGCGCGCCGACGGGCAGGGCCGCGTGCCCGCCGTGGAGGTCCTCCGCTCGACCGGCTACATCCGCGACTGCATCGAGAACAAGGACAAGACCAAGCTGATCCGCGACGCGATCGTGGCGGGGACCTCGCCAGTACGGCATGCAGACCTTCGACCAGTCGCTCTACCAGCTCTACACGAAGGACCTGATCACGCTGGACGAGGCGCTGCGGCACGCGTCGAACCCCGACGAGTTCAAGCTCCGCGTCGCGGGGATCCGCTCCACCGCGGAGATGGCCACGGAGGAGATGGAGTCCACGCTCAAGGACGGCATCGACTCGGACCCGCACGCGCCCGACTCGCCGTTCGAGTTCTCGAAGTCCTGAGTTGACTGGCGTCCGCGGCCGGAAGGGGGAGGGGGAGCGCCGGAGCGCCGAGGAAACGGCGCTGCGCCTGCTGGCGACGCGCTCCCTGACCGTCCACGAAATCCGCAGCCGGCTCGCCCTGCGGGGTCACGGCCCCGCCGAGGTCGAGCGGGTGGTCGCCTCGCTGCTCTCCCGCGGCTACCTCGACGATCGCCTGCTGGCCTATAATCTCGCGAGTTCCCTGGCGGCGAGGCGGCTCTATGGACGGGCGCGCGTGGCGGCGGAGCTGAGGCGCCGCGGCGTGCCGGACGACGCCATCGCCGAGGCCCTCGACAGAGCCTTCGCCGAGCTGGACGAGGACGAGCTGGCGCTCGCGGCGGCGCGCCGCCTCGCTCCCGGCGGGCGCAGCCCCTCGGGGGACAAGGCCAGGCAGCGGATCGCGCGGTCCCTCCTCCGGCGCGGGCTTGCGCGGGGCTCGGTGGTCAGGGCCCTGCGGACCGTCGCCGGCGAGGAGGCCGCCGCGCAGGTGGAACGGGAAGGCGAAGACGATGAATTCGAAGCAGACACGTGAGACCTTCCTGCGCTTCTTCGAGAAGCGCGGGCACCGCATCGTGCGCAGCTCCTCGCTCGTCCCCGCGGGCGATCCGACGCTGCTGTTCACGAACGCGGGCATGAACCAGTTCAAGAACGTCTTCACCGGCCGGGAGACGCGCGACTACATGCGCGCCGTCTCGTCGCAGAAGTGCCTGCGCGTCTCCGGCAAGCACAACGACCTGGAGCAGGTCGGGCGGACCTCGCGGCATCACACCTTCTTCGAGATGCTCGGGAACTTCTCCTTCGGCGACTACTTCAAGGAGGACGCGATCGCCTTCGGCTGGGAGCTGATGACGAAGGAGTACGCCCTGCCCCGGGAGCGGCTCTGGCTGACCGTGTTCGGGGGGAGCGAGGCGTTCGGGCCCGACACGGAGGCCGAGGCGCTCTGGAAGCGCCAGCCGGGCGTCGACCCGGCCCGGATCCTCCGCTACGGCGAGAAGGACAACTTCTGGCGGATGGGCGACACGGGCCCGTGCGGGCCCTGCTCGGAGATCCACTGGGACCACGGCCCGGGGACCGGGCTGCGGCCGTCCGGACTGCGACCCGGCCTGCGACTGCGACCGCTTCGTCGAGCTCTGGAACCTGGTCTTCATGCAGTTCGAGCAGAAGGCCGACGGGACCGTCGTCCCCCTGCCCGCGCCGAGCATCGACACGGGGATGGGGCTCGAGCGGATCAGCGCCGTGCAGTCGGGGGTGACCAGCAACTACGATACGGACCTGTTCCTCCCGATCCTGCACGCCGTGGCCGGGACGGCCGGGACCGCCTACCGCCGCGACGACCGCACCGACGTCTCCCTGCGGGTGATCGCCGACCACCTGCGGGCGTCGTCGCTTCCTGGTGGCCGACGGCGTGGTCCCCTCCAACGACAAGCGCGGCTACGTGCTGCGCCGGATCCTCCGGCGCGCGATCCGCCACGGCCAGCTGCTCGGCCTCGGCGAGCCGTTCCTGCACCGTCACGTCGCGAAGGTCGCCGAGACGATGGGCGGGACCTACCCCGAGCTCCTCGAGGCCCAGCCGGTCATCGAGACCCTGATCCGGCGCGAAGAGGAGCAGTTCCTCAAGACGCTCTCGATCGGGACCCAGACGCTCGAGGCCGAGATCCGCAAGCTCGAGACCGAGCCGGGCCGGCCGCGGGTCCTCTCCGGGGAGACCGCCTTCCGCCTGTACGACACCTTCGGCCTGCCGCTCGACCTCACCCGGGACATCGCGGCCGAGAAGGGGTTCACGGTGGACGAGCCCGGGTTCGAGCGCGAGATGGCGGGACAGAGGGAGCGGGCGCGGCGCTCGTGGCAGGGGGGAGCGGAGGCGGCGCGCGAGCGCAAGGGGCCGCAGCTCGCCGTGAAGGCCTCGCTCCTCAAGCGGGCGAAGTTCCTGGGATACAAGGCCACGCGCATCGAGAACAGCCGCGTGCTCGCCCTCGCCCGGGCCGGCGCGCCCGGGTCCGCCCCCGTTTCCGCCGACCGCCTGGCCACGGGGGAGACGGGCCTGGTCCTCCTGGACCGGACGCCGTTCTACGGCGAATCGGGCGGCCAGGTGGGGGACACCGGCTTCCTGGCCGGGCCGGAGGGCACCGCCGAGGTGTCCGAGACGCACGTCCTCTCGCCGGGCGTGAACGTCCACACGGTGCGGATCATCGAGGGAACGATCGCCCTCGATCACAGGGTCACCGCCGAGGTCGACGCGCGCCGGCGCCGGGCCACGATGCGAAACCACACGGCGACGCATCTTCTCCACGCCGCGCTGCGCGACCTGGTCGGGACCCACGTGAAGCAGGCGGGATCGCTCGTCGCCCCCGACCGGCTCCGGTTCGACTTCAGCCACTTCCAGCCGCTCGACGATGTCGCCGTGCGCGAGGTCGAGGACCTCGTCAACGAGAAGATCCTCGAGGACATCGAGCTGGAGTCGGAGGCGATGCCGATCGACGAGGCGATCGGCGCGGGCGCCATGGCCCTGTTCGGCGAGAAGTACGGCGACGTCGTGCGCGTCGTCCGGGTCGGCGATTTCAGCGTCGAGCTGTGCGGGGGGACCCACACGGCGAGGACCGGCGAGATCGGCCCGTTCCGGATGGTCGCCGAGCGGGGGATCTCCGCCGGGGTGCGGCGCGTGGAAGCCCTGACGGGCGAGAACGCCATCCGGCGGATGCACGAGGAGTCGGACCTCCTGAAGAAGGTCGAGCAGGCGGTCGGCGTCGCGCGGCACGACCTGGTGGACGGCATCGAGAAGAAGCTCGCCCACGGCCGGACCCTCCAGAAGGAGATCGACGCCCTGCGGATGAAGGCGGCGGTCGGATCCGGATCGCAGGCGACCGACGAGCAGGCGGAGGCGAACGGCGCGAAGATCGTCGGCCGGCGCGTGGACGGCATGACTCAGGCCGAGATGCGCTCGCTCGCCGACTCGCTGAAGCAGCAGATCCGATCCGGCGTCGTGATCCTGGGGCGGGCGGAGGAGTCGAAGGTCTCCCTGCTCGTCTCGGTGACCGGGGACCTGGTTCCCCGGGTCCACGCCGGGAACCTCGTGCGCCGGCTGGCGGAGCTGGTCGGGGGCGGGGGCGGGGGGCGCCCGGACATGGCGGAAGCGGGCGGGAAGAAACCCGAGCTCCTGGACGAGGCGATCCGGAAGGGGGTCGAGGATGCCCGGGAGACCCTGCTGAAAGCCACGTAGAGACGCGGTTTCCAGACCCCGGACCGGCGGGCGCGGGGAGCGCCCCGCGGAGCGGTCTTGACCCGGCGGGGCCGTGGAGCGATATTCCTCACGGAATGGCAAGGGTTCGGGGAGCCGTCTGCCGGCCGGAAGTTGTCGTCTGCGCGATGCGTGGCCGGCGCGATCGCCGCGGGAATTCCCGCGCTCGCCGGCAGCCTGTGCGCCTACAAGACCGAGACGGGGGCGATCGTGTACACGAACACGCCCACGAACGACGGACTGTGCGCCAGCGCCTCGGCCGCTCCCCCGATCGGCCCGCCCTCGCGGGGCGCGGTCGACCGCTACGACCCGCTGATCCGCTCCGCAGCCGAGCGGTACGGGGTTTCGTCGCGCCTCGTCCACGCGGTCGTCGCCACGGAATCGGCCTACAACGCGGGCGCGATCTCCTCCAAGGGGGCCCGGGGCCTGATGCAGCTCATGCCCGAGACGGCCCGGCGCTACGGAGTGACCGATTCCTTCGACGCCGCGCAGAACATCCGCGGCGGCGTCGCGCACCTGCGCGACCTGCTCGACAGCTTCGGCGGGGACACGCGGCTCGCCGTCGCCGCCTACAACGCCGGCCAGAAGGCGGTCGAGAAATACTCCGGCGTGCCGCCCTACGCCGAGACCCGCGAGTACGTGCGGCGGGTGATGGGGCGGATGGGAAGCAGGACGCGCGGTCTCACCCAGGTCGCCGAGGCCTCGAGCCGGACAAGCCCGATCCGCGTCCTGCGTGACGCCGCGGGGAACATCTCCCTCGTCAACTGACGTCCGGGCCTTCCCGGGCGTCGCGCGGCTTTCAGCGGCAATCCACCAACGTTTCCGCCCGGTCCGCGACACGCGCCTCGCGCGAGCCCGACGGGCAGCGGACGCGGTAGGCGCCGGGGGGGACGCAGGATACGACGGCCTGTGCCGGCGCATCGCCCGCCGCCCTCCCGTCCCGCCCGCGACCTCGACGGGGAGGATCCGCCGGAGAAGCCAGCTCCAGTCGAACCCTCCCGACACCAGGAATCCCGCGGACTCGAGCGCCCCGGCCCCGGCGCCGCTCCGGAAGAGGATCCGGAGGCTCCCTCCCTCCACGAACGCGACGTCGCGCTCGAGCTCCGATGCCGGCGCCGCCTCGACGCCGCTCTCCACCCAGGGAGCGCGCCCCTCGCTCCAGGCGATGACCGTGTAGCGCCCCGGCTCCGCGTCGATCGCGAGCGGGGAGCCGTCAGCCGGGGCGGAGCTGGTCCGGGCGAAGACGCTCTGCCCCTCGCGCGCGAGCCCGAGCACGAGGCTCGCCCCGGCGCCGCTCCCGTCGCGCGCAGGCGCAGTCGCGCGGACGCGTCGAGGACGAGCTCGCCTTCGTCCTCCGGCGGCAGGAGCGCCGATCGTCCCTGGCCGGAGGCGAGGATCACGAGAATCCTCTCGACGCCCGCGGGGACCCGGAGCCGGAACCGGCCGTCCGCACCGCTCCGGGCCGCCGAGCCGTCGCGCCGAGAGCCAGACGGGCGGGCCCGATGCTCCCCGGGGCCGGCTCCTCGAGCTCACCCCCCGAGGCAGCGGCGACGACGATCGCGTCCCGTATGGGAGCGCGCGAGGAGTCGACGAGGCGTCCGGAGAACGACCGCGCAGGGAGGGAGAGCACCGGTTCGGTCCCCGCGGCGCCGTCGCGCGCGGTGGGGCACCCGCAGGAAGGCCCATCCCTCCTCGAACTCCAGCGCCACGACGGCGCCGGGCGGCGCCGGGGCGCGCAGCCTCCCTTCCTCGTCCGTCTCCGCATCCTCGGCCTCGTCGGCCGGGGAGGCGTCGCGCGCGCGGGCGCGCACGATGGCCCGGGCGCGCCGCACGGGGGCGGCGCCGTCCAGGACCCGGAGCGAGGTTTCTCCCGCGGGTCCGAAGTCGAGGACGGCGCACTCACCCTCCGCGACGAGGGCGCTCCGCGTGCGGGCCCTTCCGCCCGGGGAGGCCGAGCGGGCGACGGTGACCCGGCCCGCGGGAAGACTGCGTGAGCAGGTAGCGGCCGAGCGCGTCGGTCCGGATCCTCGAACCGGCGCCCCTTCCCGGGGGCGGAAACGGGGACTCCGGCCTCCGGGATCCCCCCGCTCGTCCCGGACGACTCCCGAGATCGAACCCCCGCGCTCGAGGCGGACGAGGCGCTCGCCGGGCGGCGCGTCCACGGGCAGCCGCTCCGCGTGGGGCGCGTACAGGTCGTGGTCGACGACGAACCGCGCGCCCCTGCGGGGCGGCGCGCAGAAGCGCGCGCGGCCGCCGGCGTCGGTCCGCGCAGGGGGAGCGAGCGCGCGGAGCCCGGGGTTCTCGAGGACCTCCTCGCTCGCGGCGATCCGGGCTCCCTCGACCGGCTCGCCGGTGCGCGCGTCCACGATCCGAAGCTCCGCGCACCCTTCGCCGGGAAAGCCGGAGGGTGAGCGGCTCGCCGGGCTCGGCGGGGACCGTCGCCAGGACGGCGGCGGGGGCGAATCCCGGGGCCGCGCGCCGCGACCCGGTGCCGGCCCGCGCCGAGCCCCTCGAACCGCGCGAGCCCCGTCTCCGCTTCGCAGGCGCGGCGGAGGAGGCAGGCCAGCTCCGCGGGCGGGGGAACCGCGTCGAGCGGGAATCCGGGAGGCGCGATGAGCACCTCCGCCGAGGCGGCGGGAGCTCCCGTGGCGTCATCGAGGACGCGGACGGCGAGCGGCGAGCCCGGATCGAGGCTCGCCTCGAGGAACGGTCCGCCGGGAACGAGCTCGCGCCTCGCTCCCGCAAGGCACCCGGGACCCGGGACGACGAGGAGGTACGAGGAGAGCGGGTCGAGCCCGGAGAAGCGGAACCGGCCGGTGGCGGCGGCGCTCCTGGCGCGGCGCTCCGGGCCGTCGGGAGCGCCGTTCCTGTACAGCTCGATGCGGGTCGAAGGAGCGGGACGGCCCGCGGGATCGACGAGCCGCCCTCGGATGACGCCCGATGGCCCGGGCCCGCCCGCGCCTCCCTCGGCCCCGGGCGCCCGGGTGCCGGCGAGGGGGAGCTCGCCGGGGGAACCCGGCCCGGCGGGCGAGGCCAGGGCGAACAGGCTCGCGAGCACGGCTGAGAGGATCCGGATCGGCATGGGAATCTCCATGGCCCCGGCGCGAGGCCGCGCGGGAGACCGGGGAGGCGGTCGGGTTGTACACCGGTCCCGGGCCTCGCGACACGGGGGCGCGGGAAACACGGGAGCGGGGGCGCGACACGCGCGCGCTCCCTGCCGGGACCGGGCCTTTTCGGACGTGAAACGGCCCGTCCCCGGCAGCGGGCGCGCCGGGGGGGCGGATGAGGCTGCCCGGCGGATGGTCGCCCGCCCGGGGAGAACCTATATTGGCCGGGTGTCGCAACCGGCCGTCGTCGGGGCGCCGGTGGGCGGGAAAGCACGTGCGTGGAGCCATGCGAAGGAAGAAGACCGTGAAGAAAGGCGCCTCTGCGCCACGCGGATCCTCCGCGCCGCAGCGAAAGCGCGGGGCGCGCGGGCGGGCCGCCGGCAGGAAGGCCCCGGCCATGTCGGCGCTCGACGCGGCGCGCCTGAAGGCCCAGTTCGTGGCCAACATGAGCCACGAGATCCGCACCCCGATGAACGGGATTCTCGGCATGACCGAGCTGGTGCTCGAGACCGAGCTCAGCGACGAGCAGCGGGACTACGTGGAGTCGATCCGCGCTTCGTGCGATGCGCTGCTCACGATCGTCAACGACGTGCTCGACTTCTCGAAGGTCGAAGCCGGGAAGCTGGCGCTGGAGGCGATCCCGTTCCGTCCCCGGAGCGCCGTCCGCGAGACGCTGCGATCGCTGGCGGTGCAGGCCCATCGGAAGGGGTTGGAGCTGGCGTGCCAGATCGATCCCGGGGTCCCCGACGCGCTGATCGGCGACCCGGGACGCCTGCGGCAGGTCCTGGTCAACCTGGTCGGCAACGCGATCAAGTTCACCGAGCGGGGCGAGGTCTCCGTCTCCGTCCGCGCCCGTCCCGCGCGGGGAGGGAAGGTCGAGCTCCACTTCGCCGTCGCCGACAGCGGCATCGGCATTCCGGCCGACAGGACCCGCGCGATCTTCGAGCCGTTCCGCCAGGGAGACGGCTCCACGACGCGGCGCTACGGCGGGACCGGCCTGGGTCTCGCGATCGTCTCGCAGATGGTCCAGCTGATGCACGGCCGCGTCTGGGTGGAAAGCGAGCCCGGACGGGGCAGCACCTTCCACTTCACGGCCCGCCTCCCCGTCGATCGGGCCGACGGGACCGCCCCGCAGTTCGCGGGCGAGGATGCGCTCCAGGGCCTCCCGGTGCTGGTCGTGGACGACAACGCCACCAACCGGCGGATTCTCGCGGAACAGCTGCGATCGTGGAAGATGCGGCCCCGCGCGGTGGCCGGGGCCGAGGCGGCTCTCGAGGCGATGCGCGAGGCTCTCAACGAGAACGCGCCCTTCTCTCTGGCCCTGATCGATGTCCAGATGCCCGACCGGGACGGATTCTCGCTTTCGACCGAGATCCTGGGGGACCCGCTCCTCGCGAGGATGCCGATCGTCCTGCTGACCTCGTCGGGGCTCAGGGGTGATGCCGCGAGGTGCCGCGAGCTCGGCCTGGCCGGCTACCTGACCAAGCCGGTCATGGCCTCGGACCTGCTGCAGGCGATCCAGTCGGTCCTCGGCGGACGCGCCGCGGACCGCTCGCGCGCCCTGATCACGCGCCACTTCCTGCGCGAGACGCGGTCGCGCCTCCGGATCCTGCTGGCCGAGGACAACCCGGTGAACCGGACCGTCGCCTCCAGCATGCTCGAGCGGCGCGGGCACTCGGTGCTGGCCGTGGAGGGCGGCCGGGAGGCCCTCGCCGCGCTGGAAAGGGAGCCGTTCGATCTCCTGCTGCTCGACGTGCAGATGCCGGGGCTCGACGGGCTCGAAACGACCGCGGCGATCCGCGCGCGCGAGTGCGCGACGGGCGGGCACCTCCCGATCGTGGCCCTGACGGCGAGCGCGCTGCAGGAGGACCGGGAGAGCTGTCTCGCCGCCGGCATGGATGCCTACGTCGCGAAGCCGATCTCGGCGAACCGCCTCTTCGAGGCCATCGACCGCCTTGTTCCCCGCGCGGCGGAGGAGGGGGCCCCGGTGGCGCCGAAGCGCGCGGAGCCCCCGGCCCTGGACCGCGCCGTCCTGCTGGACCGCGTGGACGGAGACCGCGCGCTTCTGACGGAGCTGACCGCCATCTTCCGCGAAACAGGAGACTCGCTGCTCGAGGGGATCCGGGAGGCGGCGCAGGCGCCCGATCCTACGGCGCTCGCCCGGGCGGCGCACCGCCTGCGCGGGGCCCTCGGGACGCTCGCCGCGCGTCCGGCCGCGGAGGCGGCGCTCCAGGTCGAGGCCGCGGCGCAGGCCGGAGACCTCCCGGGCGCGAGGAAGGCCCTCGAATCGCTCGAGCGCGAGCTGGAGAGGCTCCGGCCCGAGCTCGCGGCCCTGGCCGGGGAGGGCGCATCGCGATGAAGGTGCTCGTCGCCGAGGATGACCCGATCATCAGGAGGCTGCTGGAGGTGACCCTGTCGCGCGCGGGTCACGAGGTCACGCCTGCCGCGGACGGCGCCGAGGCATGGCGGATCCTGCAGCGTCCCGACGCGCCGCGCCTCGCGATCCTGGATTGGATGATGCCGGAGGTCGACGGGCTCGACCTGTGCCGGAGGATCCGCGCCTCGGAGGGGAAGGACTACGTCTACGTCATCATGCTCACGGCCCGGGGCCGCAAGGAGGACCTTCTCGAGGGGCTCGCGGCCGGCGCGGACGACTACCTGGTCAAGCCGTTCGATCCCCAGGAGCTGAGGGGCCGGCTCCAGGCCGGCGTGAGGGTCCTCGGTCTCGAGCTGGCGCTGAAGGCGAAGGTCGGCGAGCTGGAAGCGGCGCTCGCCCAGGTGGAGAGGCTCCAGGGCCTGCTGCCGATCTGCATGCACTGCAAGAGGATCCGGGACGAGCAGGAGATCTGGCACCGGATCGAGACGTACATCTCCGAGCACTCGGAGGCGGAATTCACCCACTCGCTGTGCGACGACTGCCGCGAGAAGTACTACCCGGCGACCGAGCCCGCCGGCGCCCCGCGCGCGCAGTGAGCCCGGGTCCCGTCAGCCGGTGAACTTGTAGCCGAGGCCGTGGATGGTCACGAGGAAGCGCGGCGATTCGGGCCGGTCCTCGAGCTTGCGGCGCAGCTTCGCCACGTGGACGTCGACGGTCCGGCTCAGCGAGCTCTCGTACCCCCACACCGCGCTGAGCAGCTGGTCGCGGCCGAGGACCTCGCCCCGGTGCTCCACGAAGAACTGCAGCAGCCGCAGCTCCAGCGCCGAAAGCTCGACCGGCAGGCCGGCCTTGGTCGCCTCGCACTTCACGAAATCGACCGCGACGTCGCCGAACCGGACCTCGGAGGCGGCCGGTCCGGCGCCGCCGGCGCGGCGCAGGACGGCCTCGACCCTCGCCATCAGCTCCATGAAGCTGAACGGCTTCGTCACGTAGTCGTCTGCCCCCGCCTTGAGCCCGAGCACCTTGTCGATCTCCTGGCCGCGGGCGGTCAGCATGATCACGGGCAGGTCGGGGCGGGAGGCGCGGATCCTCCGGCAGACGTCCAGGCCGCTCATCCGCGGCAGCATCACGTCCAGGATGACCAGCTCGGGCGAGCCCTCGAGGGCGAGCTGCAGCCCGCGGGCGCCGTCCTTCGCCACCGCCGCCTCGAATCCCTCGTAGGTGAACCCGTCCCGCAGGGCGGTCGCCATCGCCTCGTCGTCCTCGACGATGAGGACCTTCCGCACCGGCTTGCTCACTGTCCTGTCCACGGTTCCCCCCGGTCCGCGACCGCTCCGCCGTCGCGTGCTTCCTCCTCCCCGGCGCCGCCACCGGCGGCGCCCGGCCGCGGCGGGGACGCGGCGGGGAGGTGGATGGAGAAGACGCTCCCGCGGCCCGGCTCGCTCTGGAGGCTCACCCGTCCGCCATGGGCGCCGACGATGTGCTGCACGATCGAAAGTCCCAGCCCGCTGCCGCGGACCTCGTGCACGAGCCCCGTGCCGACCCTGTGGAATCGCTCGAACACCCGCTTCTGCTCCTCCTTCGAGATGCCGGGCCCGCTGTCCTCGACGGCGATGGTGACCTCCCCGCCGCCGGCGTCGAGCCGCACGCGGATCAGGCGGGAGTCTCCGGAGTACTTCACGGCGTTGTCGAGCAGGTTGTGCAGGGCCTGGCCGAGCGCGTCCGCATCGTAGCGGACCGGCGGGAGGGGACGCCCTGGGCGGTCGAAGACGATCTCGAACCCGCTCTGCGCCAGGCGGACCTCGAAGGTCCGCACCGTCTCCGTCACGAGCTCGGTCACGTCCCCCGTCTCGAAGTGGTAGGTCTTCCGCCCCGCCTCGATCCTGGCGAAATCGAGGATGTTGTTGATGAGCTGGGTGAGACGGCTGCTCTCGGTCTCGATGTACCCGCCGTACTCGCGGATCTTGTCGGGGCTCGTGACCCTGCCCAGGCGGAGCAGCTCCCCGAAGACGCGGATCGAGGCGAGCGGCGTACGCAGCTCGTGCGAGACGTTGGCCACGAAATCGGACTTCATCCGCGAGAGTTTCATCTCGCGCGAGGCGGTCCGGAGGGCGAGCGCGAGGCCGCCCGTGAGCAGGATCGCCGCCAGGATCGAGATGGAGATGTTGACGACGAACCCGGCCCGCGCCCACTGCTCCGGGCTCATCCCGCGGCTCCGGATGCCGAGGCGCCAGTCCGTGAACACGAACGAGAAGTGGCGCGTCATGTCGTCCGGTCCCGATGCCGCCTGAGTGTCGGTGGAGAAGAGAACCGCCCCCTTCGCGTCGCGCAGGGTGACGATCACGTCGCCCGCGGGCTGGCCGGAGAAGAACCTCGGCCGGGAAGCCTCGACCGTCGCGGGGAGGAGCCGGCGGCGGAAGTAGTCGGGGTCGAGGATCATCCCGGCGACGCCGACCACCCGGGAGCGGCCGTCCACGATGGGGTTCAGGATGATCCGGTTCTCGGGATCGCGCTCCTCCACGACGAGGCGCGCCTCGTCCACCTCGATCCCCTTGTCGTTCATGAGCTTCCACGGCGCGCACGCGACCGTCACGGCGCGCAGGCCGGCCGACGGGGGCGGGGGCGCCATGCTCTCGCTCGCGGGATCGTAGAAGAGGATCGTGCCCCACTCGTCGGACAGGAAGCGGGCGACGAAGTACGATCGCACGCCGTCCGCGCTCCGCCGCCTGAAGTGGGCCGCGGCGCGCTCGAGACGCTCCCCGGTGAAGATCGAGGGAGGCACGTCCAGCGCGCGCTCCGCGGCGGGGCCGTAGAAGTACAGGACGTCGGTCGTGACCGCCTCGAGGAAATTGCCGAGGACGGCGCGCCCCGCCAGCGCGGAGGTCCCCTCCAGCTTGAGCAGCCACCAGTACTGGAGGGCGAGAACGAGGACGAGAGGAAGGAAGGCGGCCAGGAACCCGACCCAGAGCGTTCGACGCTTCGCCAGTTCCTGCAGTTTCGACACGGCCCGTTCCTCGAACTCGGGGCCGAATATACCGCACAGCAGGGCAGAAACGGGGCGCCGCGCCGCCGGTTTACACGGCGTTGACATCTTTGACGTGCTTTAACCCGGGGTTGGGGACCTTTACATCGGCCCCCCGTACACTCCATCACGAAAGGCGGCAGTACGGGCCCCGGCGCGGGGCCCGCCGCCGGCGAACCGGAGCAAGAAGAGCGGAGAGGAGAGACCCGATGAAGAAGATCATGCTGGTGATGGTCGCGACGCTGGTCCTGGCGCTGGCCCTGCCCGCCGCGGCGGGCGAGAAGGAGTACGGCAAGTGCAAGATGGACACCCAGAGCTGCCTCGACGCGATGGTGGCCAAGCTCAAGTCGCGCGGCTGGCTCGGGATCGAGATGGAGATGGTGCCGGTGAAGGGGGAGAAGGCCGCGACCGAGAAGGGCGCCGCCGAAGGGCCGATGGTGACGCGCGTGACGCGGGTCGTGCCCGGGAGCCCCGCGCAGGCGGCGGGCTTCAAGGAGAAGGATGTCCTGGTCTCGGTCAACGGCGCGAAGTTCGCGGACAACACCGAGGAGAAGTGCGTGACGTGCGAGGCGACGAAGGACGGATGGGTTCCCGGCTCGAAGGTGACCTACGTGGTGAACCGGGGAGGGGTCGACACGACCCTGAACGCCACCCTGGCGGCCCTCCCGTCGGACGTGCTGGCGCAGTGGGTCGGCATGCACATGCTCGAGCACGCGAAGGTGGAGGACGTCGCGAAGAAGTAGGACCGCGGACGGACGCGGGCCGGCGGCCGGATCCTGACGGCGGCGCCGGCCCGTTCCCCGGGCCGCCGGCGGGAGTCGGCGGGCGGGGGACGGCGGGACGAAACCCCGGCCGCGACGTCCAAGGAAACCGGGAGGTCGCCATGAAGAGCGGCGCAACGAAACTGACCGCATGGATCGTCCTCGCGACCATGGCACTGGCGTGCTCAGGGCCGATGCCGGCGGCGGCCTGCGAGCGGAGGAGCGGGGACGAGCAGGCGCCGGCGGCCGTGATGGCGCCCGACGCGGAGTTCCCGTTCGCCGAGGCGGGGCTGCTGGCCGAGGCGCATTTCGCCGCGCGGCTCGCCGCCCTGCTCCCGATTCTGCTCCCGCTGGTGACCGCTCCCGTGGGCGACGAGCTGTCCCCCCCTCCAGTGGATGGGGGCGCCCGAGCCATGCGGGTGTCGAGCGGGGCCTGCTCTCCGCCGCCGTCGCGGGGGCGGTGGCGATCGGCTCCCTGGTCCTCGGCCCGGCGTTGCCCGCAGGCGCGGGAGAAGAATCCCAGGCCGGGGCCGACCAGGATGCGACCCTTTCCCAGCCGGCGGGGGATCCCGCCTAGCCCACCCGCGGGGGGCCGGCCCCGGCTCCGAGCTGGCCGGCGCGCCGCCGGCCCGGGGATCCGCGGGCTCCCGCTCATGGTTCGACAACAGGCGGCCCCGCGACTACACTTCACCTTGGAATGACGCGAATGAACCCCGGGACCGCACCACGAATCCGGCGCCTTGCGGCCCTGGCCGTCGCCCTGCTGCTCGCCTTGCCGGCGCTCGCGGGCGAGGCGGGGTATCGGAAGTGCTCCATGGACACGCAGTCCTGCCTGAATGCCATGGTCGGCAAGCTCAAGGGGCGCGGCTGGCTCGGCATCGAGTACGACGACTCGCAGGGGCCCCGGAACTTCCGGGTGACCCGGGTCGTCCCGGGGAGTCCCGCGGAGTCCGCCGGGTTCAAGGCGGGCGACATCCTCGTCTCGGTCAAAGGGGCGAAATTCGCGGACAACACCGAGGACCGGTGCGTCACCTGCGATGCCACGAAGGACGACTGGAAGCCGGGGTCCCGGCTCGACTACGTCGTGCGGCGCGGAGGCCGGACCGTCACCCTGCGCCCCACGCTGGCCTCGCTCCCTTCGGACGTGATGGCCCAGATGGTCGGCATGCACATGCTCGAGCATGTCCAGCCGTCCGCCCCCCCCAAGTAGGCTCTCCCCGGGCGCCTGCCCCGGTCCCCCCGAGCCCCGGGGTGAAAAAACATTGACATGCCGCCCGGATGGGGTAAATCATTGTCGATAAGAGATCTCCGGATCGAGCGGTCGCTCCGGGGACGGTGGCGGAAGGAGAGCCCTGTGGAAGAAGCCCGGGGCAGCGAACGGCTGGGGACCTACCTCAAGCGGCTCCGGGAGGGGTATGGGTACACCCTCCGCCGCGTCGAGGAACGTTCCAGCGCGATCGGCGAGCCGATCGACAACTCCCAGCTTTCGCGGTTCGAGAAGGGCAAGGCTTACCCCTCCTTCGACAAGCTCCGGGTCCTCGCGCGGATCTTCAACGTTTCCGTTCAGAACTTCTCGGACATCATCGATCTCGAACAGTACGAGCCCCTGAAGCCGGCCCCCGCCCCGTTCGACCAGCTCGTCCGGGCCGGGTGGGAGGCTCTGGACCGGGGAGAGTACGGGCGCGCCTACGTGACCTTCGAGCTCGCGGGCGACGTGGCCCAGGCCGATCCGAGGGGGCTTGCGTCCGATGCCTTCCCCGAGGCGCGGCTCCTGATGGCGATCTCGCTGAAGAAGCTCGGCAAGCTGGCGATGGCGGAGGCGGAGCTGCGCGCCCTGCTGCGCGAGCGCAACGGGCTCGGTCAGAAACTCCGGATCCGCGGGCCTCCTGCAGCTCGCCATGGTGCAGCGCGAGGAAGGGGACCTCTACCTTTCTTCGGTGACGGCCCGCGAATGCCTGGTGATGGCTGGCGACGCCGGTGACCTCGACACCCAGGCCTCCGTCCTGAACATGCTCGCGAACGTCCACAACGACCAGGAGGAGTTCGAGGAAGCCGCGACGTACTACGAGCGCGCCCTGCGGATCGTCGAGCAGACCGGCGGCCGCGAGGAGATGCGGGCCACGATCCTGATCAACCTCGGCGGATGCCGCGCGGCGCTCTCGCGCGTGGACGCGGGCACCAAGCTGATCCGCGAGGCCCTCGAGATCGCCCGGGCCCGCAAGCTCCGCCGGACCGAGGCGCTCGCCCTCACGCGCCTCGCGGAGATCTCGATCGATCGGGGGGACCTCAAGAGGGCGAAGGCGCTGCTCGTCGAGTCGGACGCGGCCGCCCGCAACGGCGCCGAGGAGCTGGTCGACATCCTGTTCCTCAACACGTACAGGTCGTGGGAGCTGGCGCGCAGGGAATCCAACGCGGTGCGGGAGCGAATCGCTCTCGGCCGGCTGAAGCATTACCGGTCGTTCCTCGAGAGGCGCTTCCCCGAGGTCGATAAGTTCGATGCGTACATTGGAAAGGCCCAGTCATGAAAGCAAGAGGGTTCGTGGCGTTCCTGGTGCTGCTCGGCTGCGCGGCCTGCCTGGATGCCCGGGGAGAGGTCTCGGTCAAGCTCGACGAGTGGGGGGAGTACGCGGGCCTGATCGTCAAGTATGTCGGCTCGAACCCGCCCAGGATCTGGACGGCCCCGGCCCCCACCGCGACCCGCCGGCCGCTCAACCCCACGGGCGACCTCCTCGGGGATCGTGCCCCGACGCTTGCGCAGAGCCCGCTCGACGGGCACCCCTGGGCGGTCTGGCAGCATCCGAACGGGGGAGATCTCGACCTGGTCTGGTCGCGCTGGACAGGGACGGGCTGGATGCCGGTCGGATTCGTGCAGACCGACAACTTCACGAACGAGTACGACCCGCGGATCGAGTTCAACTCCGAGGCCCGGCCCTACATGGTCTGGTGGAGCAGCGACGGCCAGGTCGGGACGGTCTATTTCAGCATCTTCCTGGCGTCCCGGTGGATGACCCCGGTCGCCGTCAGCGCCCCGGGCTCGGACTCGCGCCACGCGACGCTGAAGATCCAGGACGACCGGCACGTCCTGGTGATGTACGACGGGATCGACGGGCGCGAGACGCGGACGATGACGCTGCCGAACGTCGACACGATCACCGACGACATCGATCCGATCCTGCGGGCCGAGATCGTGATCGAGTAGGGCGCCTGCCTTTCCTGCGGGCCGCGACCCGAACGCCTGCCCTTCCCCGGATCAATCTATAATCAGCGCTCCGGGGCGCGCCCCGCCAGGACCATGCCGACACCGACCAACGCCTCCAGGCAGTGGCTCAACCTGCCGAACTCCCTCACGCTGACGCGCATTTTCCTCGTCCCGTTCCTCGTGGGCGTGCTGCTCGTGGACGAGAGGGCCCTGATGGGCAACCCCGAGCTCGTGGCGCGCCTCACCGTCCGGGAGGTCCTCGGCGTGGGGCTCTTCCTGGGCGCCTCGCTGACCGACTGGCTCGACGGGTGGTTCGCGCGGCGCAGGGGTCAGGTGACCACGCTCGGCGTGCTCCTCGACCCGATCGCTGACAAGCTCCTGATCTGCTCGGCGGTCATCGCCCTCGCCTACAACCGCTATGCCACGGCCTGGGTCGTGATCCTCATCGTGGGGCGGGAGCTGGCCGTGAGCGGGCTGCGCAGCGTCGCCGCCTCGCTCGGCGTCGTGATCCCCGCCTCGCGCTGGGGCAAGTACAAGACCGCCTCGCAGGTGCTCGCGGTGACGATGCTGATCCTCACGAACTCGCTCGAGAAATGGGGCCGGTACGAGGACCTCGCCACCTGGGCGCTCTATCTCGCGACCATCCTCTCGGTCGGCTCGGCGATCGACTACTTCGCCGCCTTCCTGAAGACGCATGCCCTTCGCTCCGGCCGGGAAGGACCGGTGAGCTTCTACGCGACGGTCCGGGCCCTGTTCCATCCCTTCGGGCGCTGGTACTTCCGCATGCGCGTCGAGGGGCTGGAGCACCTTCCCGCGGAAGGGAGCGCGATCCTCGCGGCGAACCACGTCTCCTGGCTCGATCCCGCGGTCCTCGGCTCGGCCTGCCCGCGGCCGATCCGCTTCCTCATCTCGCGCTCGGTCTACGAGAACCGGCGCCACGCGCTGGTTCTACGCCGGGATGAGGACGATCCCCGTCGAGCGCGGAACGCGGGAGAGCCGGTGGTTGCGGGCGGCGCTGCGGAGCCCTCGCGCACGGCGAGGTGGTCGGGATCTTCCCCGAGGGAGAGGGACTCGCCCCTGGAGGCAATGAGCGGGACCCGATGCCCGGGGCGCTCCTGATCGGCGCCCTGTCCGGCGCGCCGCTCATCCCGGTCGGACTGTCCGGGACCTACTCCGCGCTTCCGCCGGGCCGGAGGGTGCCGCGGCCCGGACGCGTGACGGTCCGCTTCGGCGAGCCGTACCGCCCCTGGCCCGACGGGCAAAGGCCCGGACGCGCTCGAGGTCCGCTCGGCGGCCGCGGAGCTGATGTCGCGGGTGCGCCTCCTGCAGGCCGGGGCTCCTTCATGAAGGCGGAGCTGGTCGCTGTCGGGAGCGAGATGCTGGTCTTTGGCCGGCGCGACTCGAACGGCGACTGGCTGGCGTCCCGGCTCGCGGGTCTCGGCATCGAGGTCACACGCCGCACGATCGTGGGCGACGGGGAAGAGGAGATCGCGGGCGCGATCGGGGAGGCGCTCCGGCGCTCGGGGCTGGCGGTGGTCACGGGCGGACTGGGGCCGACCGCCGACGACGTGACGCGCGAGGCGGTGGCGCGGTGCCTGGGTGTCCCGCTGCGGACGGACGAGCGTGTGCGCGAGCGGATCGCGGCGCGGCTCTCGGCGCGCGGGTACCGGGCCGCCGGGCCGGCGCAGCGGCAGGCGCAGGTCCCCGGCGAGTGCGAGCTCATCGAGAACCCGGTCGGGAGCGCGCCGGGCCTCTACCATGCCGGGCCCGGCGGCCGCCTTGTCGTCCTGCCCGGCGTGCCGGGAGAGATGAAGGCGATGTTCGGGCAGGTCGTCGAGCTCCTCCGCGACGCGCTGCCGGAGAGCCCGGCCGCGCCGGCGCGGCTCCTGGTGACCGGGATGCCCGAGTCGGAGGTCGACCATGCTCTCGCGGGCCTGATCGGCGGCTCCGCGAAGGCGCGGGTGACGATCCTCGCCGCGGAGGGGGGCGTCGAGCTGCACGTGATGGGGACCTCCTCCGACGCCGGGGGCGGACGGCGCCGAGGTGGCGCGGATCGTGTCCGAGATCCGCGCGCGGCTCGGCCGGGCCGTGGCCGCCGAAGGGGAGGCCACCCTGGCGGACGTCGCGGGCGGCCTGCTGGCGCGGCGCGGCGCGACGCTCGCCGTCGCCGAGTCGTGCACGGGGGGCCTGCTCGGCGCGACCGTCACCTCGGTCGCGGGAGCCTCCGGTTGGTTCGCGGGCGGGTTCATCGTCTACTCGGACTCGCTGAAAATGGAGCTGCTCGGCGTTCCCGCGGCCCTGCTCGAGGAGCACGGAGCGGTCAGCGAGGCGGTGGCGCGCGCCATGGCGGAGGGAGCGCGGCGGAGGACCGGGGCCACGCACGCCCTCGCGATCACCGGCATCGCGGGCCCTTCGGGAGGGACCGAGGCGAAGCCGGTCGGCCTCGTGCACATCGCCCTGGCGGCCCCATCGGCGACGTCGGCGCGCCGCTTCGTTTTCGGGGGGGACCGCCAGGCGATCCGCGCGCGCTCCGTCACCTTCGCGCTCGACCTGCTGCGCCGCGCCCTGGCGGGAGAGGGCGCGTGAGCGGGCCTCCGACCGCGCGCCTGTTCGTCGCCGCCGAGGTGCCGGAGGCCTACAAGGCGGCCTGCGCCGCGTTCCGGGCGGGACCCGGCCTGAGGTTCCCCGAGGCGCGCTGGACGCGCCCGGAGGGGATCCACCTCACCTTCAAGTTCCTCGGCGAGACACCCGAGGATCGGATCGGGGCGATCCGCGAGGGGCTCGCCGCGGCCCTGCGGCCGGCGGCTCGCTTTCACCTGGTCACCGGCGCGGCGGGCTTCTTCGGGAGCCCCTCCCGGCCGCGGGTCCTCTGGACCGCCCTCGACGGAGAGACCGCCGCGGCCGCGGACCTCGCCGCGCGGATCGAGATGGCGCTGCTCCCCCTGGGCTTCGCCCGGGAGGAGCGCCCCTTCAGGCCGCACCTGACCCTCGCGCGGATCGATCCCTCCGGCCGCGCGCGCATCCCGGCCGGCCTGATGGAGGAAGCGGAGCGCGCCCTGTCCGGCATCTCCTTCGAGGTCCGGGAGGCGATCCTCTACCAGAGCTTCCTCGAGAAGGGCGGGGCGCGCTACGCCGCGCGCGCCCGGTTCCCGCTCGAAGGAGCGGAGAGAGGGGAGCGGTGAGCGGCCTGCCTGCGGAGCTCCTGGTGCTCGCCGCGGCCCTGCTGCTGGGCTCGATCCCGTTCGGGCTGCTGGTCGGGCGGGCCTGGAGCGGGACCGATGTGCGCAAGGCAGGGAGCGGCAACATCGGAGCGACGAACGTCCTGCGAACGAGCGGGCCCTGGGCCGGGCTCCTGACCCTCGCGCTCGATGTCGGGAAGGGCGCAGCCGCCGTCGCGCTCGCGCGCGCGGCGATGGGGGCCGCGGCGGGGGATCCCCCGGGCGCGGGAACCGGCCTGGCCGGCTCCGGAACGCTTGATGACTGGGCGGGATGCGCCGCGGTCGTGGGGCACATGTTCTCCCCCTGGCTCCGCTTCCGCGGGGGAAAGGGGGTGGCGACCGCCCTGGGCGCCCTGGCGGTGCTGTCGCCCCTGCTCGCGGTGGCGGCGCTCGCGGTCTTCGCGCTCGTGATGGCCCTGACGCGCCTCGTCTCGCTCTCCTCCATCGTGGCCTGCGCCGCGCTGCCGGTCCTCTGCTACCTGCGCGTCGTGGGCGACTCCCCCTATCTCCCCGTGATCGCCCTCATCGCCGTGATGATCATCGCGCGCCACCGCGCCAACATCGTCCGCCTGATCCAGGGGGCCGAGCCGAGGTTCGGATCGAAAAGGAGGCAAGGGTGATCGAACGGATCGCGGTGCTCGGGGCCGGCTCCTGGGGGACAGCGCTGGCGCTGCACTTCTCGCGCCTCGGCCCCCGGGTGCGGCTGTGGGGGTACGATCCTGCCGAGGTGCGCGAGCTCTCGCAGCGGCGGGAAAACGTGACCTTCCTCCCCGGCTTTCCACTGCCGCCGGTGATCGAGGTGACCGGTGACGTCGCCTCCGCCCTCGCCGGCGCCGACCTCGTCGTCCTGGTGGCCCCCTCGCACGGCGTGCGCGGCGTTCTCGAGAGCGCGCGAAGCTCCTTCCCGGCGAAGGCCCCGCTGCTGATCGCGACGAAGGGGATCGAGGTCGGCTCCCTGATGCTGATGACGCAGGTGGCCGTCGACGTTCTCGGCCTCGGGCAGGACCGGCTCGCCGTCCTGTCGGGCCCCTCGTTCGCCCTCGAGGTCGCCCGCCAGCATCCCACGGCGGTCGTCGTCGCCTCGGAGGATGAGCCCCTGGCCGTTTCGCTCCAGACGGCCCTGAGCTCCGACTCGCTCCGCCTCTACACCAACGCCGACACGACGGGCGTCCAGGTCTGCGGCGCGCTCAAGAACGTGATGGCGATGGCCGCGGGGGTCCTGACGGGGATGGGGCTCGGGGCGAACAGCGTCGCCGCCCTGCTGACGCGGGGGCTCGCGGAGATGCAGCGGCTCGGGGCGGCCATGGGCGCGAGTCCCATGACCTTCGCGGGCCTCGCGGGCGTCGGGGACCTCATCCTCACCGCCACGGGCGACCTGAGCCGCAACCGCAGGTTCGGGATCGAGCTGGGGCGGGGGCGGGCGCCGGCCGAGATCCTCGCGGAGACGAAGATGGTCGTCGAGGGGGTGCGCACGGCGGATGCGGCGTGGAGCCTCGCCTCGCGGGCGGGGATCGAGATGCCGATCGTGGAGCAGGTCCGGCGCGTCCTGTACGATGGCGTCTCCCCGGCGGCGGCGATCGCGGACCTGATGGCGCGCCGCCTGCGCAGCGAGTACTGAGGACCGGATGATCGACGTTCACTCCCACGTGCTGCCCGGCATCGACGACGGAACGACGGCGCTCGACGAGGCGCTCGACTTCTGCCGGATCGCGCACGAGCGCGGCACGGAGATCCTCGTGGCGACGCCGCACCACAAGCCGGGCTCCTACGAGAACCCGCGCGAGAAGGTCCTCGAGAACGTCGGCGGCCCTGCAGAAGGTGCTCGACGCGCGGGGGATCGCGCTGAAGCTGGCGCCCGGGTGCGAGGTCTTCGTGGACTCGGGGCTTCCCGCGAGGATCCAGGCGGGGGAGATCCTCACCTACGGCGACGCGGGCCGGCACATCCTCCTCGAGTTCTCGTTCCAGCAGTACCCCGTCGGCCCCGAGGACCTGATCTTCCGCCTGCGGCTCGGGTCCATCACGCCGGTCATCGCCCATCCGGAGCGGATCCGGTACTTCCAGGAGGACGTGGACCGCCTCGAGAAGCTCGTCCGCGCCGGCGCGCTCGCCCAGGTGACGACCTCGAGCCTGCTCGGGACGTTCGGATCGAGGGTGCGCGAGCTGACGGAGAGAATGCTGCGGCGGCGGCTCGTGCACATGCTCGCCAGCGACGCACACGACCTCTCCTACCGGCCGCCGGGCCTGGCGGAGGCGCGCGCTCAGGGCCGCGGCGCTGGTCGGCGAGGATGCCGCCCGCATCCTGACGGAGGACAACCCCGCCGCCCTGCTCGAGGGGCGCGAGGTCCGCGTCGAGGATCCCGTGGGCGAGGATGAGCTGCGCCCCCCGCGCCGTGGCTTCTTCGGGCTCTTCCGGCGACCGGGCTCCGCAAGGGACTGATCGCCCCCTCGTGTAAAATGAGCGGCCGTTCGAGCCTTCCGCGCGGCGGGGATCGCGGGTTGATCCGGACCCGCGTCGCCGGTGGCCGGAGGAAGGACATGGAGACCCAGCCGATGCGGTCATTTGGAGCGTTCCGGTGGAGCTCGCGTTTCGGCGCGCTCCTCGTCCTGGCGGCAGCCTGCTGCGCTTCGGGCTGCGCCACGCACCAGGGCGAGTCCCCCGAGCTCCGCCACGCCCGCGAGAAGATCGACTTCGCGGACCGGTTCATCATGGCGGGGAACTACGAAGAAGCGCAGAAGATGCTCGAGGAGTCGATCCGCCTCGATCCCCGCAATCCGACCGCCCACTACTACATGGGGATCACCAGGTTCTACATGGGCGAGTACCCCCAGGCCGAGAAGGATCTGCGCGAGTCGCTCCGCCTGAAGGAGAAGAACCCCGACGCTCACAACGCGCTCGGCCTGGTCTACAACCAGCTGGGCGATCACGAGCGGGCCCTGGCGGAGTACAAGCTCGCCCTCGCGGACCCCGCGTTCCGGGGGCCGGAGCGGGCCCTGCTCAACATGGCGCTCTGCCAGGACGCGATGGGCCGCACCGACGAGGCGATCGCGACGCTGCGCTCCGCCGTGGAGAAGAGCCCGCAGTACTACGCCGCGCACTACGAGCTGGCGAAGCTCCTCGACCGGCAGGACCAGCTCCGCGATGCGATCGACGAGTACGAGGTCGCGGCGCCTGACTTCTCGGCCGACCCGACCTACCACTACCGCCTGGGGCTGGCCTACTTCAGGGACCACAATCCGGAGAAGGCGCGCGAGCACCTCACGAAGGTGACCGCGGCGCTTCCCGGCAGCGAGAAGGCGGCCAAGGCCAAGGAGATCCTCGCGCTCATCGATGCGGCGCCCGGAGCGGCCCCGGCGGGCCCGGGGCCGGACCGCCGCTGATGCTCGGTTTCAAGTCGATCAAGAAGCTGTTCACCGGCCTGGCGAAGACCCGGGAGGATCTCACCCGCCGCCTGACCGACGCGCTCGGCGGCGGCCGTCTCGACGAGGCGCGCCCTCGAGGCGATCGAAGAGGCGCTCATCGGCTCGGATGTCGGCGTGGGCACGGCGGCCCGCGTCATGGAGGCGGTGCGCGAGAGCGCGAAGGGGAAAGGGAGCCCTGACCGGGCAGGAGCTGCGGGAGCTGGTGGCGGCGGAGCTCGCCGCCTCGCTGGGCGAGCTTTCCCCCGCGGGGGCGGGCGTGCCGGCCGTGACGGCCACGGGGCGGTCCGGCGGGGCGGGCGCGGAGAGCGCGCCGGGCGCGAAGCGGCCCGAGGTGGTGCTCGTGGTGGGAGTCAACGGCGGGGGCAAGACGACCACGGTTGCCAAGCTCGCCGCGCGCATGAAGGCCGACGGGCGCTCGGTCCTGCTCGCGGCGGCCGACACGTTCCGCGCCGCGGCGACCGAGCAGCTCGTCACCTGGGGGGACCGGGCGGGAGTCCCCGTCATCAAGCACGATTACGGAGCCGATCCCGGCGCGGTCGTCTTCGACGCTGCCCGCGCCGCCCAGTCCAGGGGCAGCGATGTCCTGATCGTGGACACCGCCGGGCGGCTGCACACGAAGAGCAACCTCATGCAGGAGCTGGTCAAGATCGCGCGCGTGGCGGGCCGCGAGATCCCGGGAGCGCCGCACGAGGTGCTGCTGGTGCTCGACGCCACGACGGGACAGAACGGCCTGGCCCAGGCGAGGGAGTTCACCCGCGCGGTCCCCGTGACCGGCCTCGTCGTGACGAAGCTCGATGGCACGGCGCGCGGCGGCGTGGCGCTCGCGATCGCGCGCGAGCTGAAGATCCCGATCCGTTACATCGGCGTGGGCGAGGGAATGGACGACCTGCTCGACTTCGACCCCTCCGCGTTCGTTTCCTCGCTTCTCGGGGAGGAGCCGGCGGCGGGCGCCGGCGGCGGCGCGTGAGCGCCGGGCGGATGGGCGCGTGAACCCCGCCGATCGGCGCCATCTTTCGCTCGCCTTCGAGCTGGCGGAGCGCGGCCTCGGCGCCACCAGCCCCAACCCCGCCGTCGGCGCCGTCGTCGTGCGGGACGGAGCGGTCGTGGGCCGCGGGTACCACGCGAGGGCGGGGGAGGATCACGCCGAGACCATCGCGCTGCGCGAGGCGGCCGGTCTCGCCCGGGGCGCCGACCTGTTCCTGAACCTCGAGCCGTGCTGCTGGCACCGGCTCCTCGAGGGGCGCTCCCCTTCGTGCGTGGAGCAGATCCTCGCGGCCGGCATCCGGCGGGTCGTCGCGGCCACGCGCGACCCGAACCCCGCGATCGACGGCCGCGGGCTGCGGATGCTGGCGGAGGCGGGGGTCGCGATCGAGCCGGAAGACCCGTACTTCGCCCGCCGCGCCGCCCGGCTGAACGAGATCTTCTTCAAGTACGTCGTCACGAAGCGTCCCTTCGTCGTGCTCAAGGCGGGGATGACGCTCGACGGGAGGATCGCGCTCGCCGGCGGCGCGTCGCGGTGGATCACCGGCGAGCAGGCGCGCGCCGAGGCGAGGGCCCTCCGGGACCGCCACGACGCGGTGCTGGTCGGCATCGGAACGGTCCTCGCGGACGATCCGCTCCTCCTGCCCGGGGAGGGATCGAGGCGGCCGGCCCCCCCGGTCCGCGTGGTGCTCGATTCCCGGCTGCGCCTCCCGACGGGGTCGCGCCTGGCGCGCAGCGCGCGACCGCGGCCGCGTGACTGGTCTTCGGCTCGGAGGAGGCCGATGGGGCGCGGGCCCGGGCGCTCGCGGAGAGCGGCGTGGCGGTGGTCCGGACGGGGAAGGGACGGCCCGATCCGGGCGCCGTTCTCGCGGAGCTCGGGGCGCGCGAGCTCACCTCGGTGCTGGTGGAGGGAGGAGGCGAGGTGCTCGGCTCCTTCCTGCGGGGGGGGCACGCCGACAAGGCGCACCTGTTCATCGCCCCGCGCCTGATGGGCGGGCGCGAAAGCATCCCGGCGTTCGGGGGCGAAGGGCCGCCGACGATCGGGGCGCTCGTGGACCTCGCGGAGGTCGAGCTTCGCCGGGCGGGCGGAGCCCTCGTCGTGACCGGGTACCCCCGGCGCGCGTGAGGAGTGGCACCATGTTCACGGGACTGATTCAGCAGGTCGGCGAAGTGGCCTCCCTCGCCAGGCGCGGCGGGGGGGCGAGGCTGGCGGTCAGGGCCGCCTTCGGGGAGGACCCCCCGTCCCTGGGCGAGAGCATCGCCGTGGACGGGGCCTGCCTCACCGTCGCGAGGCTTGTCCCGGACGGGTTCGAGGCGGACCTGAGCGCGGAGACCCTGGACCGGACGACGGCCGGGACCTGGCGGCGCGGACGGAAGGTGAACCTGGAGCGGGCGCTGGGCGCCGGGGACCGTTTCGGGGGGCATCTCGTCCAGGGGCATGTGGACGGCGTCGGGAAGATCCTCTCCTTCAAGGAAGGGGCCGGGCAGTGGACCCTCAGGGTGGAAGCCCCGGCCTCGCTGCGCCCCCTGATCGCGGAAAAGGGGTCGATCGCGGTCGACGGGATCAGCCTGACCGTCTCCGCCCTGGGACGGTCCTGGTTCGAGGCGGCGATCATCCCCCACACGCTCCGGGAGACGAGCCTGGCCGGGCGGCGGGCGGGAGACCCGGTCAATCTCGAGGCCGACCTGCTCGCCCGCTACCTGGCGCGGCTGCTCGAGGCGCGGGGGCCGGCCGGACGGCGCTGAGCCCCGCGGCGCTGGCGGCGGGCGCGAAACATAGTAAACTTCGAATTCAACCATGGACACGATCGAACGGGCGATCGCGGATATCCGCGACGGGAAGATGGTCATCGTCGTGGACGACGAGGACCGCGAGAACGAAGGGGACCTGACGATCGCCGCCGGGAAGACGACCCCCGAGGCGATCAATTTCATGATCCGGCACGGCCGGGGCCTGGTCTGCACGGCCATGACGGGGGAGCGGCTCGACGAGCTGGCGATCCCGCTGATGGTGGCCGAGAACACCGCCCGCTACGGGACCGCGTTCTGCGTCTCCGTCGAGGCGCGGCACAAGGTCTCGACCGGGATCTCGGCCGCCGACCGGGCCGCCACCGTCCTCGCCCTCGTGGACCCGGCGACGCGCCCCGGGGACCTGGCGCGGCCGGGCCACATGTTCCCCCTCCGGGCCCAGCGCGGCGGCGTCCTGCGCAGGGCGGGGCAGACCGAGGCCGCGGTGGACCTCGCGCGCCTCGCCGGGCTGTACCCCGCAGGGGTCATCTGCGAGGTGATGAACGAGGACGGCACGATGGCCCGCGTCCCGCAGCTCGAGGAGTTCTCGCGGCTGCACGGGATCGCCATGGTCACCATCGCCGACCTGATCCGGTACCGGATGAAGAACGAGCGGCTCGTCCGGCGCGTGGCGCAGCCCCAGCTGCCCACGGAGCGGGGCGAGTTCCGGCTCATCGCGTTCGAGAGCGACGTGGACAAGGAGAACCACCTCGCGCTCGTGATGGGCGGCGATTTCAAGGCGGACGAGGCCGTGATGGTGCGGGTCCATTCCGAGTGCCTCACCGGCGACGTTTTCGGATCCGTGCGCTGCGACTGCGGCCCGCAGCTCCACCACGCGATGGACATGATCGCGCGCGAGGGGCGGGGCGTGCTCCTGTACCTGCGGCAGGAAGGGCGCGGGATCGGGCTGTGCAACAAGCTCCGCGCCTACGAGCTGCAGGACCAGGGCAAGGACACGGTCGAGGCCAACGAATCGCTCGGCTTCAAGGCCGACCACCGCGACTACGGCATCGGCTCGCAGATCCTGTACGACCTCGGGTTGCGCAAGATCCGCCTGCTCACCAACAACCCCGAGAAGTACGTCGCGATCCGGGGATACGGGCTGGAGATCGTCGAGCGCGTGCCGCTCGAAACGCCCCCCCGCCGGCAGAACCTCAAGTACCTCAGGACCAAGAAGGAAAAACTGGGGCACCTTCTGGAGAAGGTGTAGGCGGCCCCCCGGCGCGGGGCCCGGCGGCAGGGAGAGCGGACGATGCGATCGAACCACGAAAAAAGGATGGGTCTTCCCGTTGCCGGCGGTGGGACGCTTCGCTTCGTCCTGCTCGCGTGCCTGCTCCTGGCGGCTTCGCTGCCGGCTCTGGCCGCGCACGACTGGAACGGCGCGCAGATCGACTGGCAGACCTACGAGAAGGGGCTGGCCGCGGCGAAGGCCCAGTCCAAGCCGATCTGCATGGTCTTTTTCACCGAGTGGTGCCCCCACTGCGCGAACTACAGCCTCGTCTTCCACGATCCGAAGGTCGTCGAGAAGTCCAAGCAGTTCGTGATGATCCTCATGGACAAGGACCAGAACAAGGAGATCAGCGCCCAGTACGCGCTCGACGGGGCGTACATCCCGCGCACCTATTTCCTCTCCGCCGAGGGGAAGGTGGACCCGGACCTTCACGCGCCGCGCGAGCAGTACAAGTACTTCTACGACGAGAAGGACCCCGCCTCGATCCTCGCCGGGATGGACGCGGCCCTCGGGAAATTCTCCGGGAAGAGCGGCCCGGGCTCCACGCCGGCTCCCGCCGGCCCGCCAAAGCCCGGAACGGACGCCGGCCCCGGCCGCGGCGGCGCCCGCCAAGAGCGGACCCCGCCCCCGGAAAAGCCCCGGCCGGCAAGTAGCCCCGCTGACACGGAATCTCCTACTCGCGACTTGACTTACGCCGTTTTCCGTCTAAAATACTCGGCTCACAGGCGCAAACCCCTTCCCAGGAATCCCGTTGGGTTTGCCGGAGGCGCCGGAGCGGTCGGGCCGGCGCCGGGAGACGGTTTTTGTTCGAGAACCTGAGCGAACGGCTGCAGCAGGTCGTCAAGAAACTGCGCGGCCAGGCCCGAGTCAACGAGGAGGTCCTCGCCGAGACCCTCCGCGAGATCCGCCTCGCCCTGCTCGAGGCGGACGTCGCCGTCCCGGTCGTCCGGAAGTTCCTCGAGGGGGTCAAGGCGAAGGCCCTCGGGCTGGATGTCCAGGGGAGCCTGACCCCGGGCCAGCAGGTCGTGAAGGTGGTCCGGGACGAGCTGGTCCGCATGCTGGGTGGAGAAGGAGCGCACGACCTGGCTTTCGGCGCCGCCTACCCGGCGGTCGTCATGATGGTCGGGCTGCAGGGCTCGGGGAAGACGACCACCACCTCGAAGATCGGGCGCCTCCTGAAGGCGCGGAGCAAGTTCCCCTTCCTCGTCCCCGCGGACATCGCCCGGCCCGCCGCCATCGCCCAGCTCGTCCGGCTCGCCCGCGAGGGGGACCTGGGGGTCCTCGACCACGACGGCCAGCAGCCGCCGCTGGCCGTGGTCAAGCGCGGGATGATCGAGGCGCGCCAGAAGGGGTACGACGTCGTCCTCGTGGACACCGCCGGCCGGCTGCACGTGGACGAGGCGCTCATGGCGGAGCTGCAGCAGCTGAAATCCGAGCTCCGCCCGTCCGAGATCCTCTTCGTCGCCGACGCCATGACGGGGCAGGACGCCGTCCGGTCCGCCCGCGAGTTCCACGAGAAGCTCGGCCTGACCGGGATCTGCCTGACCAAGCTCGACGGCGACGCGCGCGGCGGCGCGGCCCTCTCGATCGCCGACGTCACCGGCGTGCCGCTGAAGTTCGTCGGGACCGGCGAGAAGTCCGACGCCCTCGAAGCGTTCCGTCCCGAGCGGATGGTCTCGCGGATCCTCGGGATGGGCGACGTCCTCACGCTGATCGAGAAGGCGGAGGAGGCGTTCGACGTCGAGGAGGCGGAGCGCCTCGAGAAGAAGCTGCGCCGCGACGAGTTCACCCTTCAGGATTTCAGCGAGCAGATCGGCGAAGATCACCAAGCTCGGCCCGCTGGAGAACCTGCTCGGGATGATCCCCGGCGCGGGCGCCCTCAAGAACGCGCAGATCGACCATGGGGCGGTCCGGCGCGTGCAGGCGATCATCTCCTCGATGACGCCGCACGAGCGGCGCGACCCGTCGGTGCTCAACGGAAGCCGCAAGAAGCGGGTCGCCCGGGGGTCGGGGACCAGCGTGCAGGAGATCAACCGCCTGCTGAAGCAGTTCATGCAGGCCCGCAAAATGATGAAGAGCCTCGGCCGCGCGGCCGGGGGGGCCGAGGGCGCCCGGGAATGCCCTTCTCGTTCCGCGCCCGAAACGTAGGAGGAAACCTTTGCTGAGAATTCGCCTGAGCCGCAAGGGCTCGAACCACAAACCGTTCTACCGGATCGTCGTTTCCGATTCGCTCCGCACGCCGCGGGCGCGGGTCGTGGACGCGATCGGCCACTACAACCCCAGGACCGAGCCCGCGCAGGTCCAGCTCGACGTGGCGCGCGCGGAGCACTGGATCAGCAAGGGCGCGCACCCGTCCGACACGGTGCGAAGCCTGCTGGCCCGCGTGAAGAAGGCCGCCCCGGCTCCGCCCGAGAGCGCGTCCTGAGGCGATGAAAACGCTTGTCGAGTACATCGCGGCGTCGCTCGTCGCGGACCCCCGGGCCGTGCGCGTCCGCGAGACGCAGGAAGACGGCGACACGCGGATCGAGCTGCGCGTGGCGAGGGGGGACCTGGGCCGCGTCATCGGGCGCGACGGCAGGACGGCCCGCGCCATTCGCTCCCTGCTCGGGGTCGCGGGGCGCAAGCTCGACCGCACCTTCACCCTGGAGATCCTCGAGTGACGGAAGCGGCGGAGCTCGTGGTCGGCGTGGTCGGCCGCCCGTGGGGAATCCGCGGGCAGTTCGTGCTCGATCCACGCGGGTCGGATCCCCAGGTGTTCCTCTCCCGCGCCACCCTCCGGCTGCGCAGGCGGGACGGGGAGAGGGTCGAGCTGCCGATCCTCGGCTCGCACCTCGCCGGCGGGCGGCTCGTCCTGCGCGTCGAGGGGTGCGCGACGCCCGAGGAGGCGGAGCGTTTCCGGGGCGCCGAGGTCCTGCTGGAGCCGGAGGCGCTCGCCCCCGCGCCCGAGGGGACCTACTACCCGCACGAGCTCACGGGCCTGCGGGCGATCCGGCGCGGCGGCGGGGAGCTCGGCCGGGTGGAGCGGGTGGTGGAAACGGCGGGACCGGACCTGCTGGAAGTCCGATCGGAGGGCAGGCTCCTGCTGATCCCGTTCGCGGCGGCGATCTGCCGCGTCGACCGGGAGGGGGGCGTCATCGAGATCGATCCGCCCGAAGGGCTCCTGGAGCTGGAGTGAGCGTGCGCTTCGAGATCGTCACGATCTTCCCCGGGATGTTCTCCTCGGTGTTCGAGGAGGGGGTCGTGTCCCGGGCGATGAAGCAGGGGATCGTGTCTCTCGGCCTGCACGACCTGAGGGACTACGCGGAGGGGCGGCACCGCAAGGTGGACGACGAGCCGTTCGGCGGCGGCGCCGGCATGGTGTTCAAGCCGGAGCCGATCTTCCGCGCCGTCGAGGCTCTCCGCGCGGCGGACGGGGGAAGCCCCTCCCGCTGCGTGCTGCTCTCCCCGCAGGGGGTGAAGTTCGACCAGAAGGCGGCCGAGCGGTTCGCTCGATCGGGCGAGCGCCTGATCCTGATCTGCGGCCGCTACGAAGGCGTGGACGAGACGGGTCCGTGAGCACCTCGCCGACGAGGAGCTTTCGATCGGCGACTACGTCCTGACGGGCGGGGAGCTGGCGGCGATGATCGTCGTGGACGCCGTGGCGCGGCTGGTGCCGGGCACGCTCGGCAGCGCGGAGTCCGCGGCGCGCGAATCGTTCACGGAAGAGATGTTCGACTACCCGGTGTATACGAGGCCCGCGGATTTCCGCGGGATGATGGTTCCGGAGGTCCTCCTGTCCGGCCACCACGCGGAGATCGAGCGCTGGAGGCAGGAACAGGCGGCGCGGAAGATGATGAAGAACAGGCCCGAGTTGCTCGCTCCCCAGGGAGCCGGCGGGGCCGATCCAGGCAAGAGGTGAATGATGGAACTGATGAAGAGCGTGGAGGCCCTCGGCCTCAAGGACTCGGTCCCGGGCTTCAGGCCCGGGGACAGGATCAAGGTCCACGTGAAGGTGCGTGAGGGCGAGAAGGAGCGGATCCAGATCTTCGAGGGGGACGTCATCGCGCGCAGGGGCGGAGGGGGGCTGAGGTCCACCTTCACCGTGCGCAAGGTCTCCAACGGCGTCGGCGTGGAGAGGATCTTCCCGCTGCATTCGCCGATCGTCGACAAGATCGAGGTGCTGCGCCGAGGCCGCGTCCGCCGCGCGAAGCTCTTCTACATGCGGGAGCTCAGGGGCAAGGCGGCGCGCATCCGGGAGAAGCGACAGGTCTGACCGTGGCTTCCCCGGCTGGTCCGGACTGGGCTCGGGAGCAGCGGGCGGGCGCGCGCGGATTCCGCGCGATCGCCGGGCTCGACGAGGCGGGACGCGGGGCCCTGGCGGGCCCCGTTGTCGCCGCCGCGGTCGTCCTCGACCCGGGGCGCTGCCCGGACGGGATCCGCGACTCGAAGCTCCTGACCCCCCGCCGCCGCGAGGCGCTGTACGACGCCATCGTGTCCTCGGCGCGCGCCTGGGGCGTCGGGGCGGCCGGGGCGGGGGAGATCGACGCCACGAACATCCTCGTCGCGACCCGGGCGGCGATGCTGCGGGCCCTGGAAGCCCTGCCGCTCCGCCCCGATTTCCTGATCGTGGACGCCGTCCCGCTGCCGGAGACGGGGCTCCCGTTCGAGGCGCCGTTCAAGGCCGACCGGGACGTGGTCTCGGTGGCCGCCGCCTCGATCCTGGCCAAGGTCACCCGGGACCGGATCCTCGCGGACCTGGACGCGACCTGCCCGGGGTACGGGTTCGCCCTGCACAAGGGATACGGAACGCGGGCCCATTTCGAGGCGATCGAGGCCCGGGGGCCCAGCCCGGAGCACCGGAAGAGCTTCGCGGGGATCGGCTCGGGATTCCCCTGGAGCCGCGGGGAATGGGGCGGAAAGCCGCGCCCGGCGGGGTCCGGCGGGCCGGGCTACCCAAATGCCCTTCCAGCCCATAAATTCGGTTCGAGCGGTTCCGGGTCGGACACGAGATGAAGATCGACAGGACCAGGGTCCAGGACAGGGCCGAGAAGCTGGTGAAGCAGGGGAAGATCCCCGCGGCGATCGCGGAGTTCCGCCTCCTGCTCAAGGACCAGCCGAACGACATCAACACGCTCAACAGGGCGGGCGACCTGCTGGTCCGGATCGGCGACAACGAGGAGGCGATCGAGCTGTTCGACCGCGTCGCCCACCTCTACACGCTCGGCGGCTTCTTCCACAAGGCGATCGCGATCTACCGGAAGATCCTCAAGCTCGACCCGGCCGTCATCGAGCCCCGCCTGAGACTCGCCGACCTGTACGCGCGCCGGGACCTCACCACGGAGGCGCGCGCGGAGTACATGGCGGTGGCGGAGCGGTTCCTCGAGCTGAACGAGGAGGGGCGGGCCCGGGAGGTCCACGAGAAGCTCGTCCGGATGGAGCCGGCGAACGTGGCGGCGCGCACGGTCCTCGCGGACATCCACCTGCGCCGGGGCGAGGCGGACCACGCGGTGGGCGAGCTGCGGGCGGCGGCCCGCGACCTCGAAGGCGCTGGGACTCGGCGAAGAGAGCCGCGCCGTGCACGCGCGGATCCTCGGCCTCGAGGGCGTGGAGCTCGAGGCGCTCGCCGATTCCGTCCGCGCGCTGGCGCGCCTCGGCGCGGCGCCTGAAGCGGTGCAGAAGGGGGAGGCCCTGCGCGGGAGATTCCCCGACGATGCCGTCGCCGCGGAGGCCCTGGTCGAGGCGCTCGAGCTGGCCGGGCGGGCCGGGGACGCGGAGGAGCTCGTGAAGAGCGCCCTCGGAGGCGAGGTGACGAGGGCGATCCCTCGCATCGTGCTCGGCAGGCTCCACGGAAGGGCGGGCCGGCGGGAGGAGGCGGTCGCAGCCCTGCTCGAGGCGGCGCGGGAGCTCTGGAAGTCCAGGCGGCCGGCCGACGCGGCCCGGGCGCTCGATCTCCTGATCGCGCTGGACCCCTCCGTGCGGGAAGCGCTCCAGCTGCGGCTCGAGGTGGCCAGGGCGCTCGACGATTCGGAGGGGGTCGCCGCCGCCTCCGAGCGGCTGATCAGCGATTTCGGCGAGGTCCCCGGGGACCCCGTCGTCCACGACGTCCCTCCCCACGAGGCCTCCGCCCCCGCCGACCCGGCCATGGCGGTCGAGCTGGGCCGCGCCCTGACCCGGGAGGAGAAGGACTTCCTCAGCGAGCACATGACCGAGGCCGAGGTCTTCATCAAGTACGGTCTGTACGAGAAGGCGATCGAGCCGCTGCAGCTGGTGCTCAGCCGCTTCCCCGCCCACCTCGAGGCGCATTCCCGCCTGAAGGGGATCTTCGCCGAGCAGGGGAACCGCGGGCGCGTGCTGTCCGAGTGCCTCGCGATCGCCGAGCTGCACGAGCGTGCCGATCGGCGCGAGGAGGCGATCAAGGCCCTGACGGAGGCGAAGAGCCTCGATCCGGACAGCGCGGTGATCCGCGGGCGCCTGGAGCGGCTGCAGGGGAGCACGAAGAGGACCCCGCGCGCCGTCACCGAGCCGAGGGCGCCGGTCCGGCCCGGCGAGCTGGAGATCTCGGTGGATCTCGAGGATGCTCAGGGGCCCGGGGCGAACGGCTCCGCGCCGCAGCCCGGCCGCGATCGAGGCGGGAGCCGGCGGACTGCTCGAGACGGACGGCGACCTCAGCGAGGCGCTGCACGCGATCCTCGACCAGGAGACCGTCGATCTCGGCAAGGCGCCCGAGGCGGAGGGGCTCGGCGAGGTCCTGAGGGAATTCCGCGAGAAGGTCGCGCAGGAGGTTTCGTCCTCGGACTACAGGACGCACTACGAGCTGGGGATCGCCTACAAGGAGATGGGGCTGATCGACGAAGCGATCGCGGAGCTCGAGAACGCCTCCGCCGACCGGGCTCATTTCGTCGAGTGCTGCGCGATGCTGGCCCTCTGCTACCGGCAGAAGGAGCTGCCCGCGAAGGCCTGCGACTGGTACGTGAAGGCGATCCGGTCGGAGCTCGGGACCGCCGACCAGCGGATCGGGCTCGAGTTCGAGCTGGCCGAGGCCTGCCTCGAGATGGGCGACATTGCCCGGGCCCGCGAGGCGTTTCGCCGGGTCGCGGGGATCGACCGGAACTACCGCAACGTCGCGGCGAGGCTCGTCGAGCTCGAGCGCATGGCCTGACCCTCCAGACGCCCATGAACCGGTTCGCTTCGGGCGCTGCGCCCCGGATCCGCACCCGGGCCGGATGGCCGGGGGCAGGCGATGAGCTCACCTCCCTGGCGGCTCCTCCTGGATGGTCCCCTCGACGGCGCCGCGAACATGGCGCGCGACGAGGCGCTGCTCGCATCCGCGGAGGCGGGCGCCCCCCCGGCGCTGCGCCTGTACGCGTGGACGATCCCGACCCTTTCCCTCGGCGCCCACCAGCCCTCCTCCGACGCCGATCAGCAGCGCCTGCCGGGACCGGGGCGTCGCCCTGGTGCGCCGCCCGACCGGCGGCGGGGCCGTCCTTCACGACAGGGAGCTGACCTACTCGGTCACCGGACGGATCGGCGAGGAGCCGTTTCCGTCGTCGGTCGTCGCCCTCTACGACGCGATCGCCGCGGCCCTGATCGCGGGCCTGCGGGTCGTCGGCGTCGCGGCCGAGGCGAGCAGGGGCTCCTACCGCGGGCGCGCTCCGGCCGACTGCTTCGGCGCCCCCTCCGCGCGCGAGCTGCTGGCGGGGGGACGCAAGCTGGTCGGCTCGGCCCAGGTGCGGCGCCGCGGCGCGTTCCTGCAGCACGGATCGATCCTCATCGACCTGGACGCCGCGCTCCTCGCGCGCGTCCTGAAGCCGGCCGCAGGCGGGGCGGGCGAGGAGGCGGTGCCCGGCGCGGCCGCCTCTCCATCCCTCCGCCACGACGCTGCTCGCGCTGCTCGGGCGCGACCGTGCCTCGCGGGGAGCTGGAGGCTGGCGATCGCGGAGGGGTTCCGGGCTTCGTTCGGGGCGCGCCTCGAGAGCTCCGCGCTCGACGGCGCGGAAGCGGAGGCGGCCGCCCGGCTCCGCGCGTTCAAGTACCTCGACGCGCTCTGGACGATCGAGGGGCGCGTGCGCGCGCTGCCCGCCTGACGGGGGCGGTTTCCCGTGACGGGGCCCCTGGGCTAGACTCAGCCTCCGCAGGGAGGTCCGCATGCCCGACAAACCACAGCTGTCCCGGCGCGCCCTGATCATGCCCGCCTCGCCGATCCGGCGCCTGGCGCCCCTGGCCGTCGAGGCCCGGAAGGCCGGCAAGACGATCTACTCCCTCAACATCGGCCAGCCCGACATCCCCACGCCGGCCCCGATCCTCGACCGGCTGCGGGCCTACAGCGCGGCCTACGTGCCCTACGGGCCGTCGCAGGGGCTGCCCGAGTTCATCGAGGCGCTGCGCTCCTACTACGCCGGGTGGGGGCTGACGCTCGCGCCCGAGGAGATCTTCGTCACCACGGCGGGCAGCGAGGCGATCTTCTTCACCCTGAGCGCCCTGTGCGACCCGGGCGACCAGGTGCTGGTCTTCGAGCCGTTCTACACGAACTACAACGGCTTCGCGGCGATGGCCTCGCGTCGAGCCGGTGCCGGTCACGACGCGCGCCGAGGACGGGTACCACCTGCCGGCGCGCGCCGCGATCGAGGCGAAGCTCACGCCAGCGCACGCGCGCCATCCTGATCTGCTCGCCCAACAACCCGACGGGCACGGTCTACACCGACGAGGAGCTGGAGCGCCTCGCGGCCATCTGCCGCGACCGCGAACCTCTACCTGATCTCCGACGAGGTCTACCGCGAATTCGTCTACGACGGCAAGACGCACCGCTCGGCCCTGACGCTGCCCGGCCTCGAGCAGCTGACGATCGTCGTGGACAGCGTCTCGAAGCGGTACTCGCTCTGCGGGGCGAGGATCGGGAACATCGTCAGCCGCAACCGCGTGTTCATGGATGCCGTCCTCCGGTTCGGGCAGGCGCGGCTCTGCCCGCCCACCCTCGGGCAGTACGCCTGCACGGCCCTGACGGAGGTCCCGCCGTCCTACATCGCCGGCGTGATCGCGGAGTACGAGCGCCGGAGGGACGTCGTCTACGAGGCGCTCACGGCGATCCCCGGCGTCCTGGTCCGGCGTCCCGAGGGGGCGTTCTACGTCTGCGCGCGCCTGCCGGTGGACGACGCCAACGCCTTCGCCGAGTTCCTGCTGCGCGACTTCGAGCTCGACGGCGAGACCGTGATGATCGCCCCCGCGGACGGGTTCTACGCCACGCCGGGGCTCGGCAGGGACGAGGTGCGGATCGCCTACGTGCTCGAGGAGGCGAAGCTGAGGCGGGCGATGGAGCTTGTCACGGCGGCGCTGGCCGCCTACCCGCGCAGGGTCGCGGGCGCGGCCAGGGGCTGAGCCCGCGTCGCGGAGCGCTCCCGGCGCGCCGCCGCTTCACTGCTCGCGGCGGATCTCCCTGACGGTCGCCCGGCGGCCGTCGAGGCCGTACCAGGGTCCTTCCCCCTCGGCGGGGGGAGGCGGCGGCGTGGCGAGGAGCCGCTGCAGCTCCCGGCGCCCGTCTCCGTCCAGGGCGAGCGGCACGGAGACCGACCCCGTCTCGCCCGAGGCCTCGAGGGAACGGCCGTCCTTCGACAGCCGGGGGTTCGCGCCTCCGGCCCGCAGGACGACGGCCAGCTCTTCCGGCGAGCCGACCAGCTCGCGCCGCTCGTTCACGTCGAAGCGCTGCAGGAAGTAGGGGAGCGAGAGCCGGAAGTGCTCGGCGGGCGAGCAGTAGGCGGTCGGCTCCGTCCCGGTCACGAACGCCTCGAGGATCACGTCGGCGGGGTCGCACCCGGTGTCGGCCGAGGCGCGCCGGCCCGTGCGGCGGTCCACCGGGACCAGCTCGACGCCCGAAGGGCGGGTGAACTCCTCGACCGGCGTGCCCGCCAGCGCCGCCCCCATGAACTCGATCCAGACCGGGAGGGCGGCGAGGGCCCCCGTCTCGCCGCGCCCGAGCGTCTCCTTGCGGTCGGTGCCGATCCAGACGCCTCCGACGAGCCCGGGGCTGAAGCCGACGAACCAGGCATCGCTGTAGTCGTCGGTGGTGCCGGTCTTCCCGGCGAGCGGGCGCCCGAGCTCCTTCGCCTTCGCCGCCGTCCCTTCCTCCGTCACGCCCTTGAGAAGCCAGGTCATGACGAACGCCGTCTCCGGCTTCATCACTTCCCGCACCTCGGGCCGCGCCTCCTCCAGGACGTTCCCCTCCCGGTCGCGCACGCGGCGGATGAAGTGCGGCTCCAGGCGGATGCCCTGGTTGGGGAAGACGCTGTAGGCGGAGGTCATCTCCAGCAGGGAGACCTCGAACGCCCCGAGGGCCATGGAGGGGTAGGGGCTGAGCGGCGTCGTGATCCCCATCGCGCGCGCCCGGTCCATGACCTTCGAGTATCCGACGTCGTCGAGCATCAGGACCGAGACGATGTTGCGCGACTCCTCGAGCGCCTCGCGGAGCGTCGTCAGCCCGTAGTACTTCCTGTAGTAGTTCTCCGGCTGGTAGGGCTGCCTCGTCTGCGGGTCGACCAGGACGGTCGGCTCGTCGAAGAGGGGCTGGGAGGGCGTCATCCCCGCGTCGAGCGCGGCCGAGAACAGGAACGGCTTGAACGCCGACCCCGCCTGCCGCCGCGCCTGGATCGCGCGATCGAACTCGCTCCTTTCGAAGTCGAATCCGCCGACGAGCGCCCGGATCTCGCCCGTGCGCGGATCGAGGGCGACCAGCGCTCCCTGCACCGAGGGAGATTCGACCAGCTCCGCGTCGAGCCGCTGCGCCGCGTCGTCGCGCCGGATGACGCGGAGGGGCACGAGGTCCCCGGGCTTCATGACCCCGGCCACGGCGCGGCGGCCGGTCCACTCGATCTCCGCCGGCCCGAGGGTCGCGCGCCAGGCGCCGACGCGCGCCTGCGCGGAGGTGCTCGTGGCGGAAAGGACCAGCCCCGGGTAGACGCGGCCCGTCTCCGGGGGGCCCGCGCTCCAGGCCGGGTCGGCGTACTCTTCGAGCGGTCCGCGGGCGGCGACGTTCTTCCAGGAGCTGCGGAACCCGCGCCGGTGCTCGACCTCGAGCACCCCTTTCCGAAGGGCCTGCTCCGCCGCCCGCTGCGCGGCGGGGTCCAGGGTCGTTTCCACGACCAGCCCGCCGCCGTAGAGCGCCTCCTCGCCGTACTTCTGCGCCAGGTACCGGCGGACCTCCTCGACGAAGTAGAGCGCCGGAGGCTCCCGAATCGCTCGAGATCTCCAGGCCGAGCGGCTCGGCCTTGGCCGCGGCCGCGTCGGCCGCCGTGATGTACCCCTCCTCGCGCATCCGCTCGAGCACGTGGGCCCGGCGCCGGAGGGCCCGCTCGGGATGTCGCACGGGGGTCAGGTTCGCGGGGGACTGGATGATCCCCGCGAGAAGCGCGCAGCGCGCGAGCGAAAGGTCCTTCGCCGGCAGCGAGAAATAGTGCTGGGAGGCCGCCTCCACCCCGTACAGCCCGTGGCCGAGGTGGACCTGGTTCGAGTAGAAGGAGAGGATCTCCTCCTTGGAGTAGGCGCGCTCGATCTGCAGCGCGAGCAGCGCCTCCTGCACCTTGCGCGACAGGGTCTTGTCGGGCTTGAGGAACAGGTTCCGGGCCAGCTGCTGGGTGATCGTGCTCCCCCCCTGGCTGCTCCAGCGGCCGCTGGAGATGTTGGAGGCGACCGCGCGCGCGATGCCGAGCGGGTCCACGCCGATGTGGTGGTAGAAGTGCTGGTCCTCGGTGGCGATCACCGCCTCGAGGAACCGCTTCGGGATCCGGTCGTAGGGAATGACGATCCGCTTCTGCTCGCCGATGCGGGTCAGCACCGAGCCGTCGGCCGCGTAGAGGCTCGTGAGGGCCGCGGGGCGCCAGTCCTTCAGGGCCTCCACGCTGGGAAGCCCCTTCTCGAGCGACAGGGCGATTCCCGCGCCCGCGAGGAGCGCGGCGAGGAGCAGGGCGGGGACGATCAGGCGGCGCCGGGGGACGAGCATCGGTTGATTTTAGGACAGGTTGGCGGGCGCGCCATCAGCCGCGAAGCGCCGCAGGCGCTCGCGCCGGCTGCATCGAGGCGCGCGGGACGATCCCGCGCTCCTGCCGGGCGTGATCTCTGCCTGTGGCCCCGCCGCGGTCGGGGGATATACTTCCGGCTTTTCGGCCGGCCCCGACCGGGCCGGACCAGCGACGGGAGCGCCGCGCCGGGAGCATGGAGAACGAAGCCACCGAGCAGTTCGACCCTCGTCTCGGGCTATGAACCGAAGGGGGACCAGCCGAGGGCGATCGAGCGCCTCGTCGCCGGCCTTCGCGGGGGCTCCCGGGACCAGGTGCTGCTCGGCGTGACGGGCTCGGGCAAGACCTTCACGGTCGCCAAGGTGATCGAGGAGGTGAAGCGGCCGACCCTGGTGATCGCCCACAACAAGACCCTCGCCGCGCAGCTCTACCAGGAGTTCAAGGGCTTCTTCCCCGGGGCCGCGGTCGAGTACTTCGTCTCCTACTACGACTACTACCAGCCCGAGGCGTACGTTCCGCAGAGCGACACCTACATCGAGAAGGAGGCGACGATCAACGAGGAGATCGACCGGATGCGGATGTCCGCGACCCGGTCGCTTCTCGAGCGCCGGGACGTCGTCCTGGTGGCCTCCGTCTCGTGCATCTACGGTCTCGGCTCCCCCGAGGCGTACCACGGGATGCTCCTCCTGATCGAGGAGGGGCGGGCGCAGCCGCGCGAGGGAATCCTCCGCAAGCTGGTCGAGATCCAGTACGAGCGCTCGGCGGGGGACCTGTACCCGGGCGCCTTCCGGGTCCGGGGGGACGTCATCGAGATCTGGCCCTCCTACGAAGGGCACGCGATCCGCATCGAGCTGTTCGGGGACGATGTGGAGGCGGTCAGCGCCGTGGACCCGCTGCGGGGCGTGACCCTGCGCCGCATGGGGCGCTGCCCGATCTACCCGAACTCCCACTACGTCACGCCGCGCGAGCGCCTGGTCGCCGCGATCGAGTCCATCAAGGCCGAGATGAAGGAGCGGCTGGCGGCGCTGGAGGCCGCGGGCCGGCTCCTCGAGGCGCAGCGGCTGCACCAGCGGACCATGTTCGACCTCGAGATGATCGCGGAGGTCGGCTACTGCAACGGGATCGAGAACTACTCGCGGCACCTCACGGGGCGCGCGGCCGGCGACCCGCCGCCGACCCTCATGGACTACCTGCCCGCGGACGCGCTGCTGGTGATCGACGAGAGCCACCAGACGGTGCCGCAGCTGCGGGCGATGTACAACGGGGACCAGTCCCGCAAGCGGACGCTCGTGGATTTCGGTTTCCGGCTCCCCTCGGCCATGGACAACCGGCCGCTCCGGTTCGAGGAGTTCGAGGCGCGGCGGGGCCAGACGATCTTCGTCTCGGCGACGCCGGGCCCGTACGAGCTCTCGCTGACGGGGGGGAGATCGTCGAGCAGGTGATCCGCCCGACCGGCCTGCTCGATCCCGTCATCGATGTCCGGCCGATCCGGCACCAGGTGGACGACCTCCTGAAGGAGATCCGCGTCCGCACGGCGCGCCGGGAGCGCGTGCTGGTGACGACCCTCACCAAGAAGATGGCCGAGCACCTGACCGAGTACTACCGCGAGGCCGGCGTGAAGGTGGAGTACCTGCATTCGGACGTGGAGACCCTCGAACGCGTGCGGATCCTCCGGGACCTCCGGCAAGGGGGAGTTCGACGTGCTCGTGGGGGTGAACCTCCTGCGCGAGGGGCTCGACCTGCCGGAGGTCTCGCTCGTGGCCATCCTCGACGCCGACAAGGAGGGGTTCCTGCGCTCGGAGGGCTCGCTCATCCAGACGATCGGGCGGGCCGCGCGCAACGTCAACGGCACGGTGATCATGTACGCCGACAAGCGGACCGAGTCGATGGCGCGCGCGATCTCCGAGACCGAAAGGCGCCGCGGGAGGCAGGAGGACTACAACCGCGAGCACGGCATCACGCCCGAGACGATCGTGAAGGGGATCGAGGACGTCCTCGGCTCGGTCTGGGAGCGCGACTACGTCCGGATCCCCGAGAAGGCGGCGGAGCCGGAGGAATTCTACGGCTCGCCCGAGGAGCTCGACCGCGAGGTCCGGAAGCTGGAGAAGGAGATGCGCCGCGCGGCCGAGAAGCTCGACTTCGAGGAGGCGGCGGCGATCCGGGACAGGATCCGGTTCCTGCGCCAGAGGGCGCTCCTTGCCTAGGAAGGTGCTCCATGCGCGATCCGGGTGTTCAGGCTCCTGGCCCTCGACGGGGCCCCGCCGGGAGCTCGAGGAGCCCGCATGACGAAGACGCGATGCCGCCCTCGTCCTTCTCATTGCCGTCGCTGACGTTCGTGGTGTTCTGCCCGGTCCTGGGACACGGGTTCCTTGATTACGACGACAACCAGTACGTCTCCGACAACCCGATCGTCCGCGCGGGCGTCACAGCGCGCGGGGTCGTGCTGGGCCTTCACCACCAACCACGCCTCCAACTACTGGCACCCGCTGACTGGCTCTCCCACATGCTGGACTGTCAGTTCTACGGTCTGGACCCGAGGGGACATCACCTGACGAGCCTGCTGCTTCACGCGGCGAATGCGTGTCCTGCTTTTCATCGTTCTCCTGTCGATGACCTCGGATCGGGGCGCGAGCCTGCTGGTGGCCCTCCTTTTCGCGCCTTCATCCCGCTGCGTATCGAATCGGTGGCGTGGATTGCCGAGCGAAAGGACGTGCTGAGCACGCTTCTTCTGGATTCGCGCCATCGCGGCCTACACCCGCTACGCATCAGCGCCAATCTGGAAGAGTAGCTTTCCGTGTCGCGGTTCTGTCCGTGCTTGGCCTCCTCTCCAAACCGATGGTCGTGACCCTTCCTTTGACGCTGCTCCTTCTCGACTACTGGCCGCTGGGGCGTACCGCGTTCTGCGCAGGCGCGGGAAGCCCGAGCACCGGCCCGGCCGGTCCCGGTGGGGCCGTGCCCCTAGTCCGGCTCGTCGGCGAGAAAGTTCCTCTGCTGGCCCTGTCCGTCATCGTGGGCGTCATCAACCTTGTGATCCACCCCAAGGACGCCATTGCCTCGCTCGATCGTCTGCCGCTGCTGGAGCGGCTCGCGAACGCCGTGGTGAGCTATGGGGCCTACCTCGGAAAGCAGTCTGGCCGGCGCACCTGGCGATCCTTTATCCGCACCCGGGTATGCCCTCCCCGGCTCGAATCGCGGCGGCTGTCATCGTTCTGGCGCTCGTGTCGTTCCTCGCGCTCCGCGAATCGCGGCGCAGGCCCTACCTCCTCTTTGGATGGGCGTGGTACCTGGTGACCTTGTCTCCGGTGATCGGCCTGGTTCAGGTCGGTTCGCAGGCCATGGCAAATCGGTACACCTACATGCCGCTGGTAGGGATCTTCGTGATGGTTGCGTGGACCGGGTCCGACCTCGTCGAGCGACTGCCCCGGAGCCGGCGTGCTCTGACGGCCGTCGCGGCCTTGCTTGTCATCGCGTCCGGCGGTGCCACCTGGATTCAGCTCGGGTACTGGAAGGACACTCGCACGCTCTTTGAGCGCACACTCGCGGTGACGAACGACAATTGGGTCATCGAATACGATCTGGGATGCGTCCTGTCGAAGCGTGGGGATTACGAAGGCGCCGTCCGGCACTACGAAGCGTCCCTGAGAATCAACCCCGTTCATGCAGCAGCGCATGTGAATCTCGGGACCGCGCTGCGCGCGCTTGGAAAGGACGATCGGGCGCTGCAGGAGTTCGCTCGAAGCCCTGCAGCTAGACCCCAGACTCGCCCTGGCCCACGACAACATGGGCGCGCTTCTGAGCGAGCACGGAAGCCACGAGGATGCGATTGCGCACTACAGGGAGGCCGTGGCGCTGGCCCCTGACGATCCAGTCATCAGGCGAAACATGGGCCTCGCGTATCTTGCCTGGGGCAGGCTGGATGAAGCGATCGCGACTCTGCGCCTTGCGTTGGCACTGGATCCCTCCGTCGCGCAGGCACGAAACCAGCTCGCGATGGCGCTGACGCGCCGGGGGCGGCCTGGAGAGGCGATCACGGAATACCGGGAAATCCTGAAAAGCGATCCGGCGAGCGCTGAAGCGCACAATGCGCTGGCATGGCTCCTGGCGACTTCGCCCAGCGCGGAGTTCCGCAATGGCCCGGAGGCGATTCGGCTGGCGAAGCGCGCGTTTCTTCTGTCAGGGGAATCGAGCGCTGCGATGCTGGACACACTTGCTGCGGCGTATGCTGAATCCGGTCGATTCGACGAGGCGATCGAAACGGAAGAGCGCGCCATCGCACTCCTTTCTGCCCCTGAACAGGAGAGCCTGAGGTCGGGATTCGAGGAGCGGATGGCAAGGTACGCGAGGAGGACGCCCCACCGTGAGTCCCCCTGATCCTCCCGCCTGCCAGCCTGGAAGCTCGCAGCGCTGGGTCCCCACATCCCTGGGAGCAATCTCCGTGAGAAGATCCGGCGTTCAACGCGGCATGGAGGTGATCACGAGGATCCCGGTCGGAGCGAACGCCAGGCGGCGAGGGCAGGTCGCGTAATGCCGGCTGAGAGATGGAACGCTGACTTGGCCGGGAGGTCGGGATGGATCCTCTCCGCGGCCGTCGCGGCCGCCGCGGCGGCGCCGGGGCTCTGGTTCCCGTTCCTCTCCGACGACTGGATGCTCGTCGAGTCGGTCGGGAAGGGGCCGCTGCCCACCTCCCCCTACAACTACTTCCGGCCCCTCTACATGGCGACCTTCCGCCTCGATCTCCTGCTCTGGGGACCGTCGCCGCTCTTCTTCCACCTCACGAACCTCCTGCTCATCGCCGCGACGGCGGCCCTGGTGGTGGTGGTCGTGCGGCGCTACACGGGGGACGGCGCCCTCGCGGCCCTCGCCGGGCTCCTGTTCGCGCTGCACCCGTACCACGTCGAGAACGCCGCCTGGATCGCGGTGCGCGGCGATCCCCTGCATGGAGTCCTTCTGCTCCTCGCGGCGCTCGCCTACGACCGGTGGCGGGAGCGGCTGGCGCGCGACCCGGCCCCCGGGGCCCGGCGTGGCGCCTGGAACGCGGCGCCGTTCGCCGCCCTCGCGTTGTTCGGGGGCGCGCTTCTCGCCAAGGAAAGCGCGGTCGTCTTCCCCGTCTTCCTGGTGGCGATCGGCGTTCTGCGCCGCGACCGGCGTCCCTCCGCCGCCGAGTGGGTGCGCGGCCTCGCGCCGGTCGCGGGCCTCGGGGCGCTGCACCTCCTGGTGCTCCGCCCCCTCGCGCTCGGCGGATCGGCCCGCACGTTGACGCCGGGGTCGGGGCTCGGCTGGGTCAAGCACGTGTACGGCTTCTGCGTGGGTGCGCTCGTCCCCGTGGACGGCGAGTTCATCGCCGCGAGGCCCGCGCTCTGGGGGGCGCTCGCCCTGGCCGCGGCGGCGGCGCTCGCCGGGGCGGCCTGGCTGGGCGCGCGTTCCCTGCCGTCGGGCGCGCGGGGATCGCTCGCGCGGCTCACGGCCGGCTGCGCGGTCCTGTTCGGCGTTCTCCTCCTTCCGGGGATCGTCGGCTTCCAGGAGCGTTACCTGTTCCTTCCCGTGGCGGCGCTCTGCGTGGCCCTGGCGGCCCTCGTTCGCGCCATCGGCCCGCGCGCGGGTGTCGCCGCGGCCCTCATGATCGCCGCGGCCTGGATCGGAGGCTGCGGACTCCTGTGGAGCCACTGGGGTCAGGCGGCGGCGGCGAGCCGGCGGTTGGTGTCGGACCTCGTCGAGGCGAGCCGCGTTCCCGGGGTTCGCCGGATCGTGGTCGCCAACATGCCGTTCCGCGTTCGCGGGGGGTCGGTGGCCGGCGATTTCCGCGCCGCGCTCGCCCTGTCCGGAGGCAACCCGGTGGAGGTCCGCGCCATCGCCTGGATCAACTACCCGGATGCCCGCGCCGACTTTCTCGACGGCCCCCCCGCGGAGGCGATCGGGCGCGCCGGAGACGGATCGCTCGTGCGCCTGCGCGTTCCCGAGGCGCCGTTCTGCGGCTATGTCGGGCCGGGGACCCGCGCGCGAGGAGGGACCGCCTCCCCGGACGGCGATGTTCTCTTCGGGGAAGGGGACCGCGTGAGGATCCGCGCGGAGGCGGGCCCCGTGGAGGGGCGCGCCCTCTGCGCGTGGGTGGGCGGGGGCCTGAGCCGGATCCCCTAGAGCGCGGCATTCGCCCGGCCGCACTCCACAGGTCGCGGAGCGCCGGGCCGGATCGCGGCGCCGGGGCCGACTGCGCCGATTCCGCCGGGCCGGGATCGGCGAGGTCGCGATCCGCCGGGACCCGTCCTCTTCGCCGCTGTTCGCGGGACCGGCCCCTCCGCCCTACAATCGCCGCGTGGACGGGCTGAACGACATCATCCGGCAGAAGCTCGCGGAGCTGCCCGAGCGGCCCGGCGTCTACCAGTTCTTTTCGGCCGACCGCACGGTCATCTACGTCGGAAAGGCGAAGAACCTCCGCAGCCGCGTGCGGTCCTACTTCCGCCCCTCCGCGGACCACGTGGCGAAGGTGGCCGCGCTGGTCGAGGAGGTCCGCGACCTCGAGACGATCGTCGTGGGGAGCGAGTTCGAGGCGTTCCTGCTCGAGAACCATCTCATCAAGAAGGAGCGGCCCCGGTACAACGTCGTCCTGCGCGACGACAAGAACTACCCTTACCTCAAGCTCTCGGTGCGCGACGAGTACCCGCGCGTCACCCTCGTCCGCCGCGCGCGCCTGGACGGCAACCGGTACTTCGGCCCGTTCCTCCCCTCGAGCGTCGCCTGGAACACGCTGCGGATGATCCCGCGCTTCTTCCGGGTGGCGATCTGCCACGTGAAGTTCGACGGCAAGCAGCGCCCGTGTCTCTACTACCACCTCGGGCAGTGCCTCGCCCCCTGCGCGGGGCACACCAACCCGGAGGAGTACGCCGGCGCCGTCGCCGAGGCGCGGCTGTTCCTCGAGGGACGGAACCGCGAGCTGGCGGGGCGCCTCGAGGAGCGGATGCAGCGGGCCTCGGAGCGCGAGGAGTACGAGCAGGCGGCGCACTACCGGGACCTCATCCGGACGATCGAGCGCCTGGCCGAGAAGCAGTCGATCTCCTCCGTCGGGCTCGAGGACCAGGATTTCCTCGCGCATTACCGTGAAGGCGAGCGCCTCTCGCTCCAGATCTTCCAGATGCGCGAGGGACGGATCCAGTCGCGCCGGGAATTCCATTTCGACGGGGTCGCCGTGGACGCGGCCGATTTCTACGCCCAGGCGCTCGCCCAGTACTACGCCACCGAGGAGAGCCTGCCCGCGGAGATCCACCTGCCCGAGGAGCCGGCCGACGCCGCGCTGCTCGAGCGGTTCCTCTCGGAGAGGAAGGGATCGAGGGTCTCCCTGCACGCGCCGCGACGCGGCCTGAAGAGGGAGTTCCTCGACGTCGTGGCGGAGAACGCCCGCCTCGCCTTCGAGCAGCGCTTCCGCGCGCAGCACGTCCACGGGGTGACGGTCCTCGAGGAGCTGCGCGACCTGCTCGGCCTCGACGAGCCGCCCCTCAGGATCGAGGCGTTCGACATCTCCAACCTCCAGGGGACCGATTCCGTGGCCTCCATGGTCGTGTGGGAGGGGGGCAAGCCGAAGAAATCCGCCTATCGCCGGTACAAGATCCGGACGGTCGAAGGGTCGGACGATTTCCGGAGCATCGCGGAGGCGGTCGGGCGGCGGTACCTTCGCCTGAAGAAGGAGAATGCCCGGCTGCCCGACCTCGTGCTGATCGACGGGGGGAGGGGACAGCTCGCGTCCGCGGTCGCCGCGCTCGACCAGGCCGGCCTCGGGGACCTTCCGGTCGCCTCGATCGCGAAGCGCGAGGAGGAGATCTACGTCGAAGGACGGGGCGATCCGATCGTGCTCCCGCGGGATTCGTCCGTCCTCCGGCTCGTGCAGCGGATCAGGGACGAGGCCCACCGGTTCGCCGTCACCTACCACCGCTCCCTGCGCGACAAGCGCACCTTCTCGACCGAGCTGACGGAGATCCCGGGGGTCGGCGCGCGCACGGCGCGGCGCCTGCTGAAGATCTTCGGGAGCGTCGACGGAGTGCGGCTCGCGAGCGCCGCCGACCTGGCGGGCGCGGTCGGGCCGCGCCTGGCGGAGGCGATCCGCGCGGGCCTGCTGCGTGCGGATGATTGAATTCGGTCGGCTTTCGAGCCTATAGTGCCCCCATGAAGCATGGCGGACCCCCGCTGCCCGGCGGAAGGTACAGGCCGGGACAGTTCGAGGAAGAGGATCTTCGCGCCCCGCTCGAGCGCCCCCCGGGCGCCTTCCCCGTCCTGCGGAGGCTGGTCCTGGGGGCGCTGCTTTTCATCGCGCGCGGTCGTCCTGCTCGTCGCCGCCTTCCTCGGCGTGACGATGTACCGCTACGCGCACCCGCCGGCCGCGGCCTCGCAGGAGACCCCCGACCGGCTGTTCCTCGCCTACAAGGACGTCTCCTTCCCTTCGGCGGACGGCGTGCCGCTCTCCGGCTGGTGGATCGAGGGAACAGGAGGGCTCCCCGTCCTCGTGCTGTGCCACGACCTCGGCGAGTCCCGGGCGAGCCTGCTTGGCCTGGCCGCCCGGCTGGCGGAGCAGAAGTACCCGATCCTCCTTTTCGACTTCCGCGGCCACGGGGCGAGCGGCGGCGCGTCGTCGTTCGGCGTTCTCGAAAAGCGCGACCTGCTCGGCGCCATCGACTGGGTTTCGTCGCAGCCGAAGGTGGACGCGGGCCGGATCGGCGTGGTCGGAGTCGGCATGGGAGCCTACGCGGCCATCCTCGCGGCGTCGGAACGGCCGCAGATCCGCAGCCTCGTCCTGGATTCCCCCTACCCGGACGCGCCGGGAGAGTTCCTGGCGGCGGGAATGCCGCCCGGGATGATGCGCGGCTGGGTGGCGTCCTGGTCGGAGTTCGTGTACGACGTCTGGTACCGGGTCCGGGCGAAGGACGAGAGCGCGGGGCGGCGGGTCAGGGACCTGAGCGAGCGGAATCTCCTGTTCCTCGCGCCGGGCGGGGTGGAACGCTCCGCCTCCGACGCCCGCGCGATGTACGACTCCGTCTCGGAGACGAGGCACAACTTCAAGAACCTGCAGCTCCTCAAGGCGACGCGCACGACCGCGCTCTACGGCGAGGACCGCGAGAAGTACGACCAGGAGGTCATCCGTTTCTTCGCCTCCTACCTGCCCCCCGTTCCGCGCGGAGAATTGCCCGCGGGCGGCAGCGTCGTCTCCCCGCCGGCCCATTGAGCGCCGGGCGGCTCCTTCGCCGCCCCGGCTCCGGCGTGCGAGAATTCCCCGCGTGACCGAGACCCTCACGGAGTACCTCGCCAGGACCCGCGCGCTGATCGACGGAGCGCTCGAGAGCCGTCTTCCGCCGGCCGACGAGTACCCCCCGCGGCTCCACGAGGCGATCCGCTACACGCTCCTTCTCGGGGGGAAGAGGCTGCGGCCGGCGCTCTCGCTCAGCGTCGGAGCGCTGTTCGGCGCCGCTGAGGAGGCGCTGGTGCCGGCCGCCTGCGCCGTCGAGATGGTGCACACCTCCTCGCTCATCCTCGACGATCTGCCCTGCATGGACGACGCGACGCTGCGCCGCGGGCGCGCGGCGTGCCACCGCGTGTACGGCGAGGCGACCGCGATCCTGGCCGCCGTGGCGCTCCTGAACCGCGCGTTCGGCATCCTCGCCGAGGAATCGCCGGTCTCGCGGCACGGCGACCGGCTGGCCCGCAGGATCGCGGAGCGCCTCTCCGCGGCGATCGGACCGGCCGGGATCGCCGGGGGGCAGCACGTGGACCTCGAATCGGTCGGACGGCGCCTCGACTTCGAGACGCTCGAGTACATCCACAGCCACAAGACCGGCTCGCTGTTCATCTGCGCCGCCGAGATCGGCGCCCTGGTCGGCGGAGCGCGCAAGGGGGAGCTGGAGGCGGTCTCCGCGTACGCGAAGAACCTCGGGCTCGCGTTCCAGGTGACGGACGATCTCCTCGACTACACGGGCAGCCCCACCGTGACCGGCAAGGACGCCGGTCTCGACCGCGACAAGACGACCTTCGTCAGCTTCGCGGGGATCGACGGGGCCCGGCGCCTGGTCGACGACCTGATCGACGCATCCCTCGCGTCCCTCTCGCCGTTCCGCGGCCGCGCCTCCCGGCTGGCGGAGCTGGCGGAGCTGGTCCGGTCGAGGGACCGGTGAGCGGCCCGGGCGAGGCGCCGGGAGGCGGGGCGGGCGCGGGATACGAGGAGCTGCGCGCGCGGCTCGCCACGCTCGGCTACCTGAGGCGGCCGCTCGACCGCTTCGTCCTCTCGGGCATCGTGAGGCCGGGCTCCTTCGTCCGCCGGCACGCCGCCGTCAGCCTCAGGGTCGCCCTCGCGGCGGGGCCGCTGCTCGGGATCCTCTTCGCTCTCGCGGTCGTGGTCGTGAACCGGCCCCGATTCTCGAGACCCCTCGACTTCCTCCTCCTCGGGGTCTACTTCTCCCTCGCGTTCGGTGCGGCGATTCTCCTGATCGAGTTCGCGGCCGGGCTCGCCCTCGCGGCGTTCGTGAAGTGGCGGGGCCGGGGGGTGGCGGCGTTCCAGGTGACGGCCGCGCGCGCGGGGTTCGCGATCTCGCTCCTCGTCAGCGCCTACCTCGCCTTCTGGTGGCGCCGGCGCGCGGGTGGTGGGGAGGGGTCGTGGGGCTCGCTTCTCGACGCGCTGGGGCTCCTCGTGCTCGTGCTGGTGAACGCGGCGCTGCTGCGCGTGTCGTCCCTCGCTTCGCTCGCCGCGCTGGTGCGCGTTTCCGACCTGCCGCCCGTCGCATCCAGGGAGAGGGGCCCGGGCGCGCCGCTGCTCGCGGTGATCGGCGCGGCCCTGCTCGCGATCGGGTTCCTGCTCGCGCCGGGAGCGCCCGGGGCCACGGCTCCGTCCCCCTTCGAGCGGATCGCGGTCGAGGGGCGGCTCCTCGTCGTGGCGTGGGACGGGGCTCCCGCCCTGGCCCCGGCCGGCGCGGCCGGGGCCGGGCGCGGGAATGCCGTCCGCGGGGTTCCTCGCGCGCCTCGCGAAGCCGGGCGGGGGAGGGAGCGTCTCGCGTCCCAGCTACTGGACCATGATCGCCACCGGCAGGCCGCCCGCAGCGCACGGCGTCGGCGAGATCGAAGAGAAGCAGGCGCTCGGGATTTCTTCTCCGCTCGGCGGGAACGTGCCGCTCGCGACCGTTCTGAGGATCCTCGTCCCCGGGCGCAAGGTCGCGGTGAGCGCGGGAGTCCGCCGCGCCCGCGCGGTCTGGGAGATCGCCGGCGACCTGGAGGGGATCGGCGTGGTCGGCTGGTGGGCGACCTGGCCGGCCGCCGAGGCGGGAAGCGCAGGGAAGCCGTTCGCCGTGGTCAGCGACCGGGCCCTCCTGTCGTTGCAGGTCCTGCCGGCCGAGGAGCGGCGGGTCGGGCCCGCCTCGCTCGCGCGCGAGCTGGGGATCCGGCTCGGCGACGACCTGGGAGCGGTGCGGGCCGAAGCGACGGCGCTCCTGGGCCCCCTGCAGGCTGCGCCCGGCCTCGAGCAGGCCGCCCTGATCGACGGCTACGCCGTTCGCGCGGCGCTGAAGCTGGCGGCCGAGCCCGCTGTGCGGGACCTCTTCGTCTACCTCCCGGGACTGGACATCGTCCGGTCCCAGGGGCAGGCAGGTGCCAGGCGGTGCGGGGGCGCGGGCGCGGCGGGGAGCTGGAACGGACCTACGAGGCGTACGCCCGGGGCCTGATCGGACGGCTCACCGCGGCCTTCGGCCCCGAGGACTGGGTCGTCGTGATCGCGGACCCGGGGCGCGTCCCTCCGCCGCGGAACTCCGCCGCCGGCCGGGGGGGGCTGGGTCCGGATCAGCGGGCCGGGGACCGCCTCACCGGCCCCCTCCGGGGGCGAAAGCGAGCCTCGAAACCTGGGATCCGCTCGATCATTGCTCCGACCCTCCTGAACCTCCGGGGCCTTCCCCGGAGCCGGGAGATGGAGGGGGAGGCGAGGCTCTCCTTTCTTACGCCCGCCTGGCGCGCCCGGCTCAAACCTCGTGAAATCGCCACTTACGGGGAGAACCCCGTGCCGGTCTTCCCCGCCGACGAGACCTCCTCCGAGGAGGAGATCCTCGAGAGGCTCCGCTCTCTGGGGTACGCCCGGTAGCCAGAACAAATCGGGCGGGCGGATCGGGCCCGGGCGGGGTATCTTTGACTGGCGGGGCGGCGAGCCCCCCGGGTCCGGGAACCGTTTCCTGAGGCCCGGGGGGGCAAATTCGCGTAAAGCACAATGAACACAAAACTTTTGACAGGCCGGAAGGGTCACCGTATATTCAGGGCTCTTCAAAAACCGCCTGCCCGCGGAGCCTATGCGGGTGTGCGGAGTGGAGGAGCCGAGTCTTGACGTCTCCGTACTCGACGGATCTGCGAAAGCGCGCCCGTGCATCGGCGCTGCCCCGGGAGGGCGGGCTCAGCTCGTCCCGCTCCTGGACCGGGCAGCTGACGCTGTCGATCAGCGGGATCCGTTTCGATCTACGGGGCCTCCCGAACGGTCTGGATCGCCTGCTGGCCCTCCGCTTCGGGCCGTTCGCCGCGCCGGCCGATCCCTCCCGCCCCGCCGACCTCACCATCCAGGTGCGCCCGGCGGACGTCAGGGGATACCTCGACTACGACAGCCAGGACGGCTCGAAGCTGTACCGTCTCGAGACGCGCGCGCACGAGGACCGGCTTCATGCGTGGTCCTACGCGTTCGCGGGCTGGTTCGACATCGAAGGACCGCAGGGCGAGATCAGCCTCTGCGATTCGCCGATCGAGCCGCCGGCCCGGTCGATCGAGAACTTCCTGCGCGTCGCCTTCGCGTGGAAGGCGATGAAGCACGGCGGGTTCCTGCTGCACGCTTCCGGCCTGGTCCGCGGCGGCCGCGCCTACATCTTCTTCGGTCCGTCGGGGAGCGGGAAGACCACCGTCACCCGGCTGTCGCCGCACGACCTGCGTCTCAACGACGACTGCATCCATATCACGCGCCGCGGCTCCCTCTTCTGCGCGAGCGGCGTCCCGTTCAAGGGGAGCGAGGACGGGGGCGCGGAGCATGCCGGCGTCTTCCCGATCGCCGGCTTCTTCCGCCTCGTCCAGTCACGGCTCGTCTACTGCCGGCAAGATCGGCGCGGCCCAGGCCGTCGCCGAGCTGACCTCGAGCATCCCGTTCGTGGCCGAGAGGCCCGAGGGGGCCGCCCGGAACTTCGAAGCGATCGAGCAGCTGGTCCGGGCGGTGCCCGTGATGCGGCTGCATTTCCGTCTGGCGCCCGATTTCTGGAACGCCATCGAGGAGAGCCTTCGTGATTGAAACGACGGCCATCCCGCGGAGGAATCCTTCCTCCGCCAGCCGCACGGTCGACGGGCAGGCGGTGATCGCCCTCTCCGACGCGGCGCTGATTCACATCCTGAACGACGTGGGCACCCGCGTCTGGAACCTTATCGACGGGCAGAGGAACGTGGAGGAGATCATCGCAGCCGTCCGGGACCAGCTGGTCCAGGAAGGGTACGAGTCGGTCCCCGCGGAGCTCGCGAACGACGTCGAGGGGTTCCTGGAGGAGATCAGGGGCAAGGGAATGATCACCATGGGCGGGGCAGGGGGATAGACAGGGAAGATGGCGATCACTTCCTACCAGGACTTCATGAGCCGGGCGTTCATCGAATCCCGGCCTGTCTCCGCGCAGTGGGAGCTCACCTTCAAGTGCAACCACCTGTGCGGTTTCTGTTACAACGCTCCGACGGGGCAGCGGGAGCTGACCACCGCCGAGATCAAGCGGGGCCTCGAGAAGATCGCGGACTTCGGCGTTCTCTACATCACCCTCACGGGCGGCGAGCCGATGGTCCGCCCCGACTTCTTCGAGATCTGTGAATATGCCCGGCACCTGGGCTTCGCGCTCCGGGTCTATTCGAACGGGTACCTGATGGACGAGGAGCGGACCCGGCGGCTGAAGGAGGTTCACACCTTCGAGGTCGAGATCTCGCTCCACGGCGCCCGGCCGGAGACCCACGACCGCCTGACGGGGATCCGGGGGTCGTTCGAGAAGACCCTCGCGGGCCTCGCGAACCTCCAGAAGCAGAAGATCAAGACGAACCTCAAGTGCCCGATCACCCACCTGAACCAGGACGAGCTGTGGGACGTGTGGGCGATCGCGAACTCCTACGGGTGCTCGATCACCTTCGACCCGGTCATCACGCCGCGCGATGACGGCGACAAGGGGCCGCTGGCGATGGCGGCGACCAAGGAGTTCCTGGTCCGGTTCTTCTCGGACGAGTTCAAGGAGCTGCGCTACGGCCGGGACGTCACCAAGCGGGACAACACGGTCATCAAGACCAACTGCGGGACCGGCAGGACCTCCTTCACGATCGATCCGTACGGGAACATCTACCCCTGCGTGCAGTGGCGCAGGAAGTGGGCCAACATCAAGGACGTCGAGAATCTCGGGGACCTGTGGAAGAGCTCCGAGGTCCTCAAGCACGTTCGCTGGGCGGCGGAGCAGATCCCGCAGACGACCCTGAAGCAGAAGGAGTCGGGGGATTTCTGCACCTTCTGCCCGGGCGTCGCGGAGCTTCAGACCGGGAGCCCGTTCAAGATGTATCAGCAGGCCGAGGTCGTTGCCGAGGCCAGAATGGTCGCGTTCAATGCCAAGCAGCAGGAAGAGCCCAACAGACTCCCGGCCGGTGCCGGGGAATCTCTGCAGGGTTAACCAAGAGGAGGGTTGCATGAAGCGAGTCTACGAGAAGCCCGCGGTTGTCCACACCGAGAAGATCGAAGCGCGCGCCGTCAGCTGCGCTCAAGGACAGCACGACGACCGGCGGCTGCGAGGCCGGCCCGATCACTTCCTAGTTCGGGTCGCCGCAGGGCCGGCGCGGCCTGACCGCGCCACTTCTCTGAGGCCTGAGGGCGAAGCCTGCCCGAAAGGCGAAGGGGAGGAGCACCATCCGAGCGCCCCTGTTCCGGCGCTGAAGCCGGAACAGGGGCGCGTCTGTTTTGTGGCATACTCATGGCTCCACCAAGGAGACGACCATGAAGCGAGTCTACGAGAAGCCCGCCGTCGTTCACACCGAGAAGCTGGAAGCGCGCGCCGTGAGCTGCGCGAAGGACAGCACGTCGACCTCAGGATGCGAGGCCGGTCCGGTCACCTCCTAGGCGGCACGGCTCCGGGCGGGGGCGGCGCGCGGCGCGGCATCGGCGACCACGAGCGCCCCCTGCGCCTGGACGCTTTGAATTCCGGGAGACGAGCCTTCCTGCTGACGGGCCTCGGGGCGACCATCGCGTCGCTCGTGGGGAGAGTTGTGTTCGGGGCTCCCCAACGGGACCCGGGAGCGCCGGTGGACCCGTCGCCCGGCCCCGGCGCGCCGCGCTCTCCGCGCGTGTGCGAGGTCCGCTCCCGCGAGCTGCGGGCCGCGGTCGCGGGGGGAGGCGGACGGTCCGGGGTTTCGGAGCTCCTCCTCGGGGCGCTGTCCGTCCTGTCGGGCGAGGACCTGCCGCCGCTCGATGCCCTGACCGAGCTCTTCCCGGGCGATCCTCCCGTGACGATCCTCGTGGACGCGGGGGCCTCGGGACCCTTCACCCCGCTCCTCGCCAACGAGCTCGCCGCCGCGCTCCTCGACATGGGATCGGCCGCGGGAAGCGTCGCGATCGCCGATGCCAGCGACGCGGAGCTCGCCGGCGGGCGGGTACCGGATCGTCCGCGAGGGACGCGGCCCTCTCTGCAGGGGGACCGAGCCGGCACCGGGGTACCAGGAACTGCCGTCCGTCGCGGGCGGCTCGGGCCGCTCGACGTGTCTCGAAGCTGATCCTCGGCGAGCGCGCGAGGCTCTGCGTGGTGGGCCGGCTCGCGTCGCGGTCGGGGAGGATGGGCCCCTTCGTTCTGGATGCCGCCCTTCGAGGCGCGGACCGGGAGACGCGCGAGCGGGCGCTGCGCGATCCCTCGTTCGGCGCGAGGCTCCTCGCGGGTCCCCCGTTCGGCGAGCGGATCGGTCTCGTCGCGGCGGATCTCGTCGAGATCCCTCTCGATCCACGGGAGAGCGGAGGAGCCGGCGGGAGCGCGGCTGGCCGGGATGGGGCCTGGCCGGCCGGGGAGCTCCTGCTGGGGAGCGACCTGTTCGCGGTGGAGTGCGTGGGGCACCGGATTCTCTCGAACGCGCTCGAAGGGCGGGGGATGAAGGCGCCGGCGCCGCATCCCATCCTCGCCGCCGCGGGGGGCTCGGCATCCCCGGCGCCCGGCTCGAGACCTCTCCTGGAAGAAGGCCTCGCTGTGAAAGCGCCGGCCGAGCAGCGCCGCGCCGGCGGTCCCGCCCGTGGCCGTCGCGGCGGCGCTGCTGGCCTTCTTCGCGGCCGTTTCCTGCGTGAGATCGGCCCCGCCCGGGCGCCGCCGCGCCGCCCGCCGGCAAGCCGGTCCAGCACCCCGCCGGCCTCATGTCCGCCCACGGCGTCTCGCCGGAGGCGGTGGCGGGCCCGTCCCCGATCGCGGCGGAGCCGGCGCCCGAGGGGTTCCTGATCGTCAGCGGCCACACGAGCGGCTGGATCACCCCCTGCGGGTGCCCCGGATAGCCAGGCGGGCGGTGTGGCGCGCCGCGCCGGCGTCCGCACGCTCCTGGAGAGAGCAGTTTCCGGGGCGCCCGGTCTGGTACGTGGACCAGGGCGGGCTGCTGGACCTGCATGAAGGGGTGGAGCGAAGGACCACCGAGGCGCTTCTTCAGGCCATGGACCGGATCGGGTACGAGGCGGCGAGCGTCGGCATGGCCGACCTGGGCAGCTCGCTCGAGGAAGCCTCCTTCATCGAACGGATATCTCCGCGTGCCCCGGTTCTCCGCGAACATCGTGCGGGACGACTCGGGCCGGACGGTGTTTCCGCCCTACCGCGTCCTGACCATCCCGGGCGCGGCGAGGGCGACGGACGGGACCCGGGCGCCGATTCGCGTCGGGCTCATCGGCCTGGTGGATGATCGCTACGAGTCTGTTCGGGTTCGGTCCGGGAGGAGTCTCCCTGGTCGCGGCCCCGATGAAGGGGGCGCTCGCGCGCTGGCTTCCCGAGCTTCGCATCGAAGGCGGACCTCGTGGTCCTGTTCGCGGAGGCGCAGCCCGCGAGGCTCTCGCCGCTCCTCGCGGAATTCCGCGGCATCGACCTGGTCGTGGCGGGGAGGGAACCCAGTTCGAGACCACAGCCGATCACGCTCGGCGGAGTGCCCGTGATCGCCCTGGGGAACCAGGGCAAGTACGTCGCGGAGCTGAGGATCCACCGGAAGAACGGGCGGCCCGCGATCACTCCCGTTCGTCCACTGGCTGGACGAGCGGTTCCCCGAGGATCCCGGGCTGTCCCGGTTCACCGAGACCGCGCTCGATTCGATCAACGAGCTGACGCCGCCGGCAGGCCGAAGCGGACCCGTCACCTCACCCGCCGATCGCGCCCTACGTGGGAGCGGGAAGTGCGAAGCGGTGCCACGCGAAGGATTACGCGGTCTGGAAATCGTCCCGGCACGCCACGGCCACGGCGCCTCCTCGTCAGGCTCAAGCGGGATTTCAGCCCTCGCCTGCGTCTACTGCCATGTCACGGGATTCGACAACGACGAGGACACATTCGTGAACCTGCACGCGACGCCCGGGCTGGCCAACGTGCAGTGCGAGAAGTGCCACGGTCCCGCCGAGGCCCACCTCGCGGACCCGACCGGGCCCTACGGCAAGGTGGCCGAGGACGCGCTGCCGGCTGTGCCACACCCCCGCGACCGATCCGACGTTCGACCAGCAGAAGCGCTGGCCGATCATCGCCCACTGAGTCGGCGGAGCGGTCCGCTTCCTCCGCAGGGCGCTCGCGCCCTGCGGCAGGGTTTGGCGCGACCCATCGGGATGGCGCCGCAGTCGAGCCCAGCCCCGGCCGCCAGTCCCCGCCCGAGGGGCAGGGGTCGGCCGCAGCGCCGCCGAGCCGATGACGATTTCGTCATCGGCCACCGAAAGTTCGTTGACGGTCCGGACCCCTCAGGGTAGATTCATTGGGTGCCCGGGGCCGGGCGGGGGGTCGGCCGGCTGGGCACGGACAGGACAGAGCGCTTTCTGCGAGACCTTATGCCCCAACCCCTCCCCCGCATGACCCGACAACTGTCCTCGAAGCGCCGCGCCCTGCGGACCGCTCTCACCTGTCTCGCGGGGACCGCGGTCCTCCTCGCGGCTCCTTCCGCTGGAGCCGCGGCCGCCGCCCCGGTCGCGACCGTGATCGAGCAGCGCCCTGACGGCGTGGTCATCCGGCTGGAGGCCCCCGCCGTGGAGTGGCGCGGAGGGAACCGCTATATCTATCCGGTCATCCCGGGGTTCGGGACGCTTTCGGAGACAAGGACCGCCCGGCGCTCCCGGTCCGGATCGAGCATGTCGCGATCCCTGCCGGGGCGCGGCCGAGCCTCGAGATTCTCGAGCTCGTCGAGGAGGCCGCCCCTCCCGGGACGGTCGGTCCCGTGCAGACCTGGATCCCCCTCCTCCCCGGGGACACCGAGCCTGGTCCCGTTCGGGACCGAGGATCCGACGGTCTACGCAGCCGACGACCTCTATCCCGCCGACAAGCCTGTCCGGCTCGGGGAGATCGGCGCGCTGCGCGAGCAGCCTTTCGTGGAGCTGGTGTTCACGCCCGTGCTCCACAGCCCGGGGAGAGGGCGCTCCGTCGTCTACCGGTCGGTCACCGTGCGCGTGGACTTCGGCATGGTCGCCCCGGTGTCGGCTACCTTCCGAGGATGAAGGATTCGAGAGCACCTACGACCTGGGGCTGGTGAACGCGCAGCAGGCGCGCGCCTTCCGGGGAACCGGGGGCGGGCCCGCGCCCCAGGTCGAGGCCGACCTGGGCGACCGGCGACTCGTCCCTGACCGTGCTCACCGGCGGGCGGTACAAGTTCGGGCCCCTGAGCGGCAAGTACAAGCTGATCGTGAACCGCGACGGCGTCTACCGCCTGAGCCCGTCCTGGATCTCGACGAACGCGCCGGCCCTCGCGGGGTACAACCCGGCCGCCTGGCGCCTCGACTGCCTGGGGCAGCAGGTGCCGATGACGGTCGTGGACGCGAACGCCGACGGCACGTTCAACGGCAGCGACTACGCCGAGTTCTACGGGCAGGCCCTGGCGTGGGACATCCTCTCGCCGGATGAGTGGAACGGCGGCGACTTCACCGACGACAACGTCTACTGGCTCTACGCCGACAGCGGCAGCCGTGCTCAGGATCCCCGGGCGGGCTTCGGCGCTCCCGTGAGCGGCTACCCCATGCCGGCCGATTTCCAGGAGACGGTCCACCACGAGGTCAACAACCGGTTCCAGCCCCTGGTGCCGCACGACGGGGTGGATCACTGGTACCAGGATCCCCCGCTGCGGGCGCCCGCCTCCGGACTCTCCTGCCGTCCGCGACCTACGCCGTGAACACGCCGGGCGTGTCGAGCGCCACCGCGAACGCCTCGATCAAGGTCCGCCTGCTGGGCGACCTCTACGTGAACAACCTGCACCGGAGCAGCATCCAGGTGAACGGCACCAGCGGTGTCCGGCCCGAGCAACTGGGACGGCTGGAACGAGTTCACGCACGGGGTCGACGACGGCCCCGCGACGTTCCCCCAGTCGCTCCTGCGCGACGCGAGCCCGGCGAGCGCGGGCGTCACGGTGACCCTGCCGTTCGACCGGGTCCCCCCGCCCGGGACCACGATCAACCTGGACGTGGCGTACCAGAACTGGATCGAGCTCACCTACGGGCGGCAGTTCCGCGTGGACACCGACGTGAACGGGGACGGCACGGTCACCGACGACCAGATGCTGATCTTCTCGGTCCCGAACCAGACCGCCCAGATCCATCTCACGGGGCTCGGCCAGCCGGCGGCCGCGATCTACGAGATCACGAAGAGCCTCGGGGGACCCCCCTCGCCAGCCCGGTCCGGATCACGGGGCTGTCGACGGCGGGCGCCGCGGCCCCGTACACCGTCGATTTCGAGCTCGCGGCGGACGGCTCGCTCCCGGCGGGCACGCGTCCGCCGGTTCGCCGTCGCGACCGTGACGGCGAGCGCCGCCACGGGGGACCTCGCGCCCGCGTCCGTGAAGGCCGACGTCGACTCCAACCTGCACAGCCCCGCGACCGGCGCCGACTGGCTCGTCATCGCGAACGCGTCGTTCCTCGATGCGGGTGCGGGCTCGGCGTGGCAGCAGCTCGTCGCGAGGCGCGCGGCGCAGGGGCTGCGCGTGAGGGTCGTGGACGTCGAGGACGTGTACGACGAGTTCTCCTACGGCATCCAGGACCCCGAGGCGATCCGGAGCTTCATCTCCTATGTCTACGCGAGCTGGCCGAGGCTCGACCCGGCCGTGCCCCTGAAGTACGTCGTGCTGCTGGGCGATGCGTCGTACGACTTCAAGAACGGCATGGGGAACGCCCAGAACCGGAACCTTCTCTCCACGTACCCGCGGACCGTCTCGCAGAGCACGGTCCTCGGCTGGATGAGCGACGAGACCTACTTCTCGACGGTCTCCGGATCCGACTCCCTGCCCGATGTCTACCTCGGCCGCTGGCCCGTCCACAGCGTGGCGGAGACGAACGCGATCGCCCAGAAGATCCTGAACTACGAGGCGCTGAGCGCGCCGGCGTCCTACCAGTCCTGGATGAGCGACGTCGTGTTCCTGGCCGACGACGAGGCGGCGTTCGAGGAGGTCCAGAACCAGCAGATCCTCGACTACCTGCTCGGGACCGCGCACACGTGGCACAAGACCTACGAGGCGCGCGTCGGCGCCAGCACGGGTCTGACGGGCGCCGCCCTGGCCGCGGAGGTGAAGGACCGGATCCAGCGACAGCTCAACGGGACGGTCGAGCCGGCGCAGGGACATCGGTCCGGGCGCCGCGCTCGTCTCGTACGTGGGGCACGGGAGCTGGCAGAACTGGGGGAGCAGCTTCTCCTTCTTCACGACGGCGACGTCGGGAACCGACGACCTGAGCCCGGTGACGAACGGCGCGAAGCTCCCGCTCGTCGCTGGTCGCGGACTGCCTGGCCGGGGGATTCGCCGTCACCAGCAGCCCGTCCGCCACGACCGACCTGACCTACGCCATCTGCGACGACTTCCTGGACACGGCCAACAAGGGGGCTGTCGGGTTCATCGCGCCGTCCCACCTGACCTACACGAACGAGCACACGGTCATCGAGGGAGCCTTCTTCGAGGAGGCGTACGGCCCCAGGAAGGTCCGCAACTTCGGAGCCCTCACCACGGCGATCCAGTCGGCGCTCTCGACCACCGGATCCTTGCTCTCGCTGAGGTCCTATTCGCTCTTCGGCGACCCGGCGGTCAACCTGATCGTTCCCGCTCCCAAGCCCCCCACGAACGTGACGGCGACGGCGGGGAACCACCAGGTCACGCTCTCGTGGACGCCGTCGGCGGAAGCGGCCTCCTACAACGTCTACCAGGCGATCGCTCCCAATGCGTACTACTACCAGGTCGCGGCGCAGGTCTCCGGCACCGCGCTACACCGTGCCTCGCTCGAGAACTGCAGGCCCTACTACTACGCAGTCACCTCGGTGGACAGCCGCGGATTCGAGGGAGCGCGCTCGCATTTCAACACGGGATGCGGCTCGGGCGGGGCCTGCCTGACCGCCACGCCGGGCACTGCGGCGGCACCCGCCGCTCCGTCCGGGGTCACCGCGACGGACGCGGAGTCCGGCGGAACCGTGCTCGTCCAGTGGACGCCGAGCCCCGCCTCGGAGGATGTCCGCGAGTACAGGATCTCCTGGGGCACCTCGCCGGGGTCCTACACCGGCAGCCTCTCGGCGGGCCTGGCGACCAGCTATCCGGTCGCGGGGCTCACGAACGGCACGACCTACTACTTCGCCGTGAGCGGCGTGAACTGCTCCTACGGGGAGGGGCCGAAGTCGGCCCCCGTCTCTGCAGTTCCACGCCGGATCGAGGGGATCAAGCCGCCCGAACTCGGTCGGCGACCTCAGGGTGTACCGCTCTCCCGACCCGGGAGACCATGTCGACGACGCGCGCCTGCAGTGGACGCCGGTCACCGTGAACATCTACGGCCAGGCGACCACGGTCGTCCGCCAGGAGATCTACGCCGGCTCGACCCCGAACTTCAAGACCGACGCCGCGCACCGTCTCGCGACGATCAACGACGGCGTCACCGGGACCTGGATCCACGAGAACGGGTTCGGCGATGCCGCGAACCACTACTACCTGGTGGTGTCGGTGGACGCGGCGGGGAACGCCTCCGGGTCGAGCAACGACCTTCCCAAGGGGATCGACGCCCTGACGGTCAAGCGGATCGGCGGCTCGCTGCAGTTCTCCTGGCCCGCGGTGAGCGCCGACGTGGACGGGCGCCGGACGGTCGTCGCCTCCTACACCCTCTACGGACGCTCCTCGCCGTTCCGGCGCTCGGACCTCGCCGTCGGTGGGAGTCGTGGCGACGGGGATCACCTCGCCGTCGCTCTCGCTCCCGATCCCGGCAGGAACCCTCTTCTGCTATTCCGTGATCACCGTGGACAACAGGGGAGCCCTGAGCCCCTGGTAGCGGTCCCGAACCGATCGCTGGAACGCGGGCCCCGGCGCTCTCCGACGGGAAACCTGCTACGGGGTGGAGCCGTGTCCAGCGTACGGGAGGATGCGCCGTGCCCTCCGCCCGGTGAGGAGGTGCTCAGCCTCAGTTCCGGGCCGGCGGCCGGCACTGCCTTCCCAGCTCGTCCAGCGCGGCCTCGAGCCGCCCGTCCTCCAAGGGGGGGCCCTCCCAGAGCACCGGGATCGTCCCGAGCTCGGGCCTGAGCCTCAGCGCCTCGCAGTACTGGCCCGCAGCCGCGGGCGAGCGGGCGAGGAGCGCGAGCACCAGCGCGTAGCGGAAATGGAGCAGGGCGTTGCCGGGCTCGAGCCGCAGGGCCTCCTCGAAGTGCGGGATCGCCTCGCCGGTCCTGCCCTGGCGTGCCAGGACGTCGGCGAGCGCGGCCTCGATCGCGGCATCGCCGGGACGAAGGCGGGCGGCGCTCGCGTACTCTCCGGCCGCTTCCGCGAGCCGCCCCAGCGCGGCGAGGGCGCGCGCGAGGTCCGCCCGCGTCGAGGCGTCGTCCGGCCGTGCCCGTGCGCAGACGGAATACTCCCGGACCGCCTCCTCGCTTCGTCCGGCGCGGGCGAGCGTCTCCGCCAGCAGCAGGCGCGCGCTGAGCATCGAGGGATCGAGCCTCACCGCCTCCGAGAGGCTGGCGATCGCCAGGTCCAGGGTGCCGCGCGCGGCGTAGGCCTGGCCGAGGCCGCGATGGGCGGCGGCGTACCCGGGGTCGAGACGGATCGCCTCCTGGTACTCGGCGATCGCCCTCTCCCGCTCTCCCGCCTGCGCCAGCGCGAGCCCCAGGTCCATGTGCGCGACGACGAGGCCGGGATCGAGGCCGACCGCCGCGGTGTACTGCCCGATCGCCTCCTCCAGCTTCCCCTGGCGGCGCAGGGCGTTGCCGAGGTTCACGCGCGCTTCGGCGAAATCGGGCTCGATCCGGATGGCCGCCCTGTAGTTCTCGATCGGCGGCCTCCAGCTCGCCTCGCGCGGCAAGGGCGTCCGCGAGGTTGTAGTGCATCACGGAGTTGTCGCGGGTCACGGCGAGCGCGCGGCGGTAGAGAGAGACGCTGTCGTGCCAGAAGCGGAGCTGGCGCGCCGAGAGGATCGCGAGGAGCGCGAGGGATCCGAGGGCCGCGGCGGCGAGCGCGGGCTTCGCCCAGCGCCGGGACCCGAGCAGCGCGGGCGCCCCCCAGGCGATCACGATGAACAGGCCGATCAGCGGAATGTAGGTGTACCGGTCCGCCATCGCCTGGTAGCCGACCTGCACCAGCCCGATCACCGGGATGAGGGTTCCCAGGTACCAGTACCATCCCACGGCGAGCCACGGCATCCGGCGGCGCGCCAGGAACGCGAGCGCGGACAGCAGGGCAATCCCGAGCGCCGAGGCGCCGACCGCGAGGGCGGGCCACGCGCCCGGATGCGGATACAGGACGCAGAGCCCGGAGGGCCAGAACATCTTGCCCGCGTAGCGCGCGTAGGACACGAGGGCGTTGCCGATCCGCCAGAGGAGAGGGATCGCCTCGAGCGACGCCACGGATTCGTTCCGGCTCTGCATGACGAGCGTCACGGCGCAGGAAGCGGCGGAGAGCGCGAGCAGGGGGAGCTTCTCGAGGAGCAGGCGGAGCGCGTGCCGCCCGCGCTCGAAGCGCCCGAGGGGCCACCCGTCGAGGAGCAGGAGGACGAACGGAAGGGTGACGATCATCGGCTTCGCGAGGAGCCCCACGGCGAAGGGCAGCGAGGACGAGGAGGTAGCGGGGCAGCGAGGGGAGCGCGGCGTAGCGGGCGTAGGCGATCAGGGCCAGCAGGAAGAAAAGCGTGCTGAGCAGGTCCTTGCGCTCGGCGACCCAGGCCACCGATTCGACGTGAAGGGGGTGGAGCGCGAACAGCCCCGCCACGAAGGCCGGCCGGTACAGCGCCCCCGTCAGGCGCGACAGGGCCAGGAACAGCAGCGCGGCGTTGAGGATATGGAGCAGCAGGGACACGAGGTGGTGAGCGCCGGGGGAGAGCCCGAAGAGGCGGCAATCGAGCATGTGCGAGAGCCAGGTGAGCGGGTGCCAGTTCCCGGTCGTGCCCGTCGTGAAGGCCCAGACGATCCCCTCCCGGGTCGGGCCCGCCTGCACGGTCCGGTTCTCGGTGACGTACGCGGTGTCGTCGTACGTGACGAAGTCGTGGCCCGCGACGCCCCAGTAGACCGCCGCGGTGGCGGCGACCAGCAACAGGAGCAGAAGGAGCCTTGTCCGTGCGCTCGGTGCGGTCACGGGGTCCTTCGGTGGGTTCGCGCTGACCAGGGCATCGGAGATTGTCTACGCACCTGGGGGGGAATTGTCCAGTAACATCCGTCGAATGCCGAGTTTGTTCCAGGTTGTCCGCCGGTCGCGGGGTGGCGCGGACCGGGGAGTTGGCCGATTGTTCGCGGGAAGCCTCGGTGCTAACGTGCGTGGCCGGTTCGAACGCATGAGCGCGCCAGTCCGTCACACAGGGAGCCGGGGATGAATCCTCCCGGCGCCGGGGAGGACCGCGGAGGGGCGGTCCGGCCGATCGTCCTGCTCGTCGGCGGCCGCCGTGCTGATCCGCGCCGCCGTGGCCCTCGCCTGGCGGGACCTCCCCCTCGTGCGCGACGAGCTCTCCTACGCGGCGCTGGCCGATGCGCTCGCGCGCGGGGAGGGGATCGTGCCGACCCTGCACGGCTGGCTCTGGGCGCCTCTCTACCCTGCCTTCCTCGCCGTCCACCGGCTGCTGTTCGGCTCGATTCTCGCGGCGCGCGCCACGCAGGTGCTGATGGCGGGGCTGATCGCCTTCCTGGTCTACCGTCTTGGCGCCCGCCTCGGCGGGCGCCGCGTCGGCCTGACCGCGGGCTGGCTCTACGCGCTCGAGCCGACACTGATCGCCTTCAGCCACTATTTCTGGACCGAGCACGTCTACACGCTCTGGCTCCTCCTCGCGCTCGAGGGGGCCCTCCTGGCCCGCGATCGGCGGCCGGCCTTCTCGCTCCTGCCGGGGGCCGCCGCGGGCCTCGCGATCCTGACGCGCGGCGTCGGCACGTACGCGATCCTGTTCCTGCTCCCGGCGCTCCTCTGGCGGCGCGCGCCGCTTCGCGCTCGCCTGGGCGCGCGCCGGATGCCTCTTCCTCGCCGCCGCCGCGCTCGTCCTGCCGTACTCCGCCTACATCAGCCGCAAGTACGGCGGCCCGATCCTGGTGGACACCTCGATCGGCTTCAACATGTACATCGGGAACAACGTCTTCGAGCCGGTCTCGTTCGACTACCAGATGGGCGGGGACGCGCTCGGCGAGCAGGACTACGCCGAGGCTCGGCGGGCGGCCCGAATGCTGGCAGGGGCTCCCGGTCCCCGAGAAGAACCGCTGCGAGATCGGCAACGGCCTGGCCTTCATCCGCGAGCGGCCCCTGCTCTTCGCGCGACGGATCTGGACCCGCGAAGCGCAGACGTTCAATCCGTCCAGCTTCCTGCTCCGCAACCTCCGCCGGGGCGGCTACGAGGGAATGCCGGGATGGCTGCGCTCCTCGCTCTGCCTGCTGGTGCTCGCCGCGCACTTCCTCGTGGTCGGCACGGCGGCCCTGGGGGCCGCGGGGGCCTTCCGCGCAAGGGGGAAGCCCGGAGGGGATGACGCGCGCGAGGCCCTGGTGGCGACGGCCTGGGCGCTCACGCTCTACCACCTCGCCGCGGCGGGCGCCCTGATCGGGCTGTCCCGCTTCCGGGTTCCCCTGATCCCGCTCTGGCTCCCGTTCTCGGCCCTGCTCCTGGTCCGGCCCCGAGCGATCCTCGCGACCGCCTTCGACGGGCCGCGGAGGAGTCTCTTCGCGGCGGCTCTCCTCGCGCTCGTGCTGGCGCTCTCGCTCGTCTACCTTGGCCGGGCCTTCCCGGTCCAGGGGCCCCTGAGATGCCTGCTCCGGGAGATCTGTGAAGCGCGCGCCGGGCACGGTAGGATAGCCGGGTGACGGACGACCTTGCCCGGCGCGGTCCTCGAAGGAGGCTCCGCGCGCTGCTTTCCGCGGTCATGGCGGCGGCTGTGTGCGGCGCGCTGCTTCTGCTGGCGGCGGCCTCCTGCGGCGCGAAAGCCCCGGCGCGCCCTGCGAGCCTGATCCTGATCTCGATCGACACGCTGCGCGCGGACCACGTGCACGCGTACGGGTACCAGCGCCGGACGACCCCCACGCTCGACGGGCTCGCCGGCGCGGGGAACGCGCTTCGCGAAGGTCTGGGCGCACAGCCCGTGGACCCTTCCCTCGCACGCCACGATGCTCTCGGGGACGCTGCCGTTCCGGCACGGCGTCGTGGACGACGGGACGACGCTCGGCCCGTCCGTGCCCCTGCTCGCGCCGCTCCTGAAGTCGCGCGGCTATGCGACGGCGGGCGTCGTGAGCGGTTTCTACGTCTCCTCCCGGTTCGGATTCGAGCGGGGGTTCGACCGGTTCGAGGACTTCGGCCTGCCCGGGGAGGCGCGCGCGCGGGACAGCGTGCGGGCCTCGGAGGTGACCGACCGCGCGGTCGCCGAGCTCGCGGCGGCGGGCGACCGGCCGTTCTTCCTCTTCGTCCACTACTTCGACTGCCACAACAACTACGACCCGCCCGCCCCCTACAACCGCGCCTTCGACGAGGACGCGACGGTCGTGCCGTACGCGAACTACGAGTACTACAAGACCCACCCGCTCCCCGCCGGGACGCTGCCGCACATCCTCGCCCAGTACGACGAGGAGATCCTCTACACCGACGCCCAGATCGGCAGGCTCCTGAAGGCGCTCGACGAGCGGAGTCGAACGGGGGACACCTACGTCATCGTGACCTCGGACCACGGCGAGGAGTTCTTCGAGCACGGCTCCTGGGGACACGGCAACAGCCTGCACTCGCAGGTCCTCCGCGTTCCCCTGATCGCCGCGGGCCCGGGGATTCCCGGGGGCGGGGTTCGCTCCGAGCTCGTCCGCCACGAGGACCTCGCGCCGACCCTGCTCGAGCTCCTCTCGCTCCCGCCCTCGCCGCGGTTCCAGGGCGCGAGCTATGCGGCGCTGCTGAAGAGCGGGGTACCGGCCGGAGGGCGGTCCGGGCGCGGGCAGGAGAGGGGGATCGCGGAGCCGGCAGGGGCCGGGGCGGAGAGCGCGGGGAGCGCCGGCGGGAGGTTCGTCCTCACCGAGACGTCGCGGTTCAAGTCGAACCAGGTGGGCGCGGTCGCCGGCGGGCAGGAACTGATCGTGGACATCGCGGGCGAGCGCGCGGAACTGTACGACGTCGAGAAGGACCCCGAGGAAAAGAACGATCTTGCGCCCGCGCGCCCCGCCGAGGTCGCTCGGGCCTTCGCGCCCCTGGCCCGCGCGATCCTCGAAGCAATTCCCGACAGGTGGGTGGTCTCCTGGTCGGGCGGCGCCTCGGGCGGCGCGTCGATCGAGGGACTTCTCCTCCCGGCGCGCGTGCCGGAGCCGGAGGCCGGTGAGCGACTGCCGTTCGGGCGGCTGAAGCGCTGGCAGCCGGCTGCCCCTTCGGGGGAGGTCCGCCTGGCCGCCATCCCGCCGGACGCCCCGATCGAGTTCGTGGCGCGCTGCGGTGCCGCGGATCCCCGCTGCGCCACCGTCGCGGGCGCTCCGGCCATTCCCTCGCCCACCTCCGCGGGCGGAGGGGCGCCGGCGAAGCAGGAGGCGGGCGTCGTGCGGTTCCGCGTCGATCCGGTCGCCGATGGGGCCAGGCTGCGGACAGCGCGCGCCTGAGCAGCCCCCGGGCAAGGGCGCGCGCTTCGCGGTGCGGCTCGAGACGGGCGCCGCGGCCCCGGTTCCCACCGAGCTGACGCCGGAGGAGCTCGAGCGGCTCAAGTCGCTCGGCTACGTCCACTGAGGACGGAAGCCGGGATCAGGGGCGCTGAGACGGAGCCGGCGCCGCCGCGAGCGGGCGACCCTGCATCTGGGGCGGCACGGGAAGTCCGAACAGGGCCAGGACGGTCGGGGCAACGTCGTAGACCTGGGCGCCCTCGATCCGGGCGCCGGGCAGGATGCCCCGACCCGACAGGACGATGATGCCCGGCGGGGCGAACTCCTCGTGCACGCCAGACACCGTGGCCGCCGCGCCGGGGGTTCCCGGGGGCCGCGTTCCCGTGACGAACCCGTGGTCGGAGCAGACGAGCACGGTGTCCTCCGGGCCGGCGAACTTGAGGATCTCCCCGATGAACCCGTCCACGAGCTCGTAGTAGCGGTCGATCACGGAGCCGTACCGCTTCTGCTCCGCGGGCGGGATCGCTTCGCCGGGGTAGTGACGGCTCCAGTCCTCGGGGAAGCGGTACTTCCAGAAGTAATGACTCGTGATGTCGAGGCCCTGGAAGTAGACCGCGACGAGGGAGGGGACCTCCTCGCCGAGCAGCGCGCGCGCGATGCGCGCCACCGACTGGTCCTTCGCGTAGACGATCCGGAGCTCGTCCTCGACCTCGTGCAGCGTGAGCGTCGGGTGCAGCGAGACATCGCCCTGGATGAAGCGGCCCAGGTCGGCGCCCTTGACGTCCTCGACGTGGACCACCAGCGGGCGGATCCGGGGCTCGATCGCCGGGGGCGACACGAGCGCCTGGTCCGTTTCGTAGGGCATGCCGCGCCTGCGTGCGACCAGCGCGAACCGGTTGTAGAGGTAGCGGTCCGAGACCATGACGCCCGGAAAGGTCTCGGCCGGGTAGGTGATCCACCAGGCCAGCACGTCGCTCTTCAGGCCCCGCTCGCCGAGCAGGTTCCAGAGGGCCGGCTCGCGGCGGTCGGTGCTCCGGAACAGGGTCATCTGCGGCTTCCCGGCGGGCTGCGCTCCGATGTAGCCGAGCGCGCGCAGCTGGTCCTGGTGCTCCTTCTCCTCCGGGCTCAGCGCCGCCTGTCCGGCGCGGCGCCTCGTGCCAGAACTCGGTGATCCCGTGCTTCTCGACCGGGGTGCCCGTGGCGATGCTGGTCCAGATGACGGGGGAGAGCGCGGGCGGGATCGTCTGCAGGTCCCCGCTGGCTCCGCTCTCGATGAGGCGCGCGAGGTTGGGCAGCTTGCCGCGCGCGATGAGCGGGCGGATCACCTTCCAGTCCGCGCCGTCGAGGGCGAGGAAGAAGAGGTGGCCGGAGCCGGCTCCTCCGTTCGGGGCCGCAGCGCCCGCAGGCGAGCCGGGAGCGGTCCCGCGTGGCGCGGCGGCCGGGGAGGGCTCGCCGGCCGGTGCGGGGGCGGAATCGGGCGATCGGGCCGGCGCGGAGGCGGATCCTCCCCGGGGGGCGGCGCTTGCCGTGCTCCCGGGCCCGGCTTCGGTCCCGCTGCGGCAGGCGCCGGAGAGCGTCGCGGCGATCGCGAGCAGCAGGGCCGGCAACAGCACAGAGGCCTGGGTCGTGAACGGGGACGGAGCAGGTGCGGCAGAGAGGGCGCGCGCCGCGCTTGGCGATGCCGCCCGGGCGGGAGTCGGAAGGTTGTTCACGGCCGACATGATAGCGCAGCCGCCGTGGCTCCGCCCGGCCCGGGCGCTCACTCCTGCATGGAGGAGGCGCGCACACACTGCCGAAACTGCCTCATCAGTCCTCTCGGAAACCAGGGTTTGGTCCGAAGAGGCCGGAGCTCCGAAACAGAAACCGGGGCATCCGTCAGTGGCGGGACGATTACCCGGACGGGCTCCTAGCGCGGCGGGGCGGATGCCAGGCGCTGCCTGGCGATCGCGAGGAACGACGCCTCGGCGGTGACCCCTTCGGCGCGGGCGACGTACTCCCGCCAGGCGGCGTCGGCCTCGGCCCGCCGGCCCAGCTCGTCCAGGCACTGCGCGCGGACGAACTAGGCGGACGGCTTCGACGGATCCGCCGCGATCGCCGAGCCCGCCGCCGCGAGGGCCTCGGCGGGCCGGCCCGCCTTCAGGAGGGCCGAGGCGAGGTTGGCGCCCAGGTCGGCGTTCGCCGGCTCGAGCTCGGCCGCGCGTTTCATCTCCTGCGATCGCTCCCGCGTAGTCGCCCCGCTTGTACCGCACGAGGCCGAGTCGGTGATGGGCCGCCGCCGAGGACGGGGCCCGCCGAACGGCCTCGTCCGCGGCGCCGGCGGCGAGATCGAGGTCCCCCGCCGCCTCCGCGCGATCCGAGAGGCGCAGGAACCAGACCGGCGAGGCGAGCGCCTTCTCCCGCCAGGCGGCGGGATGCTCGGGCGTGGCGAGAAGCCCGGCGAGAACGGCCGCACCCGCCGATCAGGGCGGCAGCGGCGGCGAGCCGGAGAGGCAGAACCTGCGCGAGCGCGAACGCCGCGGCGGCGAAGACCGCCGCGAGCAGGATCGCGGCAGAGGGCACCGGCGCCGGGAGGACGAGGGCGGGGACGGCGACGCAGGCGAGGGGAACGGCGGCGAGCCCCGCGCGGCGCGAGGAGCGCGAGGCCGGCGCGGGCGCCGGCCGCAGGCGCGGGGGAGATCCGCGAGGAACGCCGGCGAGGACGGCGAGGACGAGGAGTCCCCCCGGGAGGAGCGTGATCGCCTCGTCCCCGGCGCGCAGCGAGTAGCCCGCGGTGAAGGCGGCGAGGACCGCGAGGCCGGATGCAGCCTGCGGCGCGAGGAAGGCCCAGGGAAGGTATCGGGGGATCCCCCGCGCGAGGATCCCCGCTCCGAGCGCCATCGCGGCGAACCCGGCGTACTCGATCGAGCAGGCGGGGGCGAGGAACGCGGCGCCGAGCAGCAGCACCATCCCCGCGCCGCGCTCGCCGGGCGCGGCGCTCTCCCGCCGGTCATCGTTTCCGGCGTCGGGCGATAGCAGGCGATGCGCCCCCCGCAGGATCAGCGGAGAGGGGCCGGCGCCCAGCGGCCAGGAAGTCGAACGGGACGAGCGTCGCCGGGCGCGGGACCCCTTCGAGGATCCGCCACCCCGCCCAGGCGCCGAGCGAGGAGGCGACGGCCCACATCCAGCCCTCGGAGAGTCGCGATCGCGCGAAGCGAGCGCCTGCAGGAGCGCGGGCCGGGCGAGGCCGAGCGCCGTGGCGCCGAGCGCGAGCGTGAAGCGGCACCAGGTAGATCAGCACCGCCCTGGTCGGTCCGGACGTCGACGCTCGCGGGGCGCGGGACCATCCCCTGGCCGCCGTAAAGACCCTCGAGCGTCAGCCCGGGGAAGAAGAGGCCGAGGGCGCGGAGGAAGAGAAACGGCGCCGTGAAGACGAAGAGCGAGGTCACGTAGACGCCAGCCACCGCGGCCGCGGCCCGCAGGATCCGCGCGTTGCGCGCCCGCAGCAGGGCGTACGCTGCGCCGAGCAGGCAGGCGACCGCCGTCTCCACCCGGATCCCGACGTCGTTCCGCCGAGCCGTGTAGGTCGGGTCGAAGAAGCGGATGAAGACGGTGCTCCAGGGCGTGTCGCCCAGCTCCAGGTAGCCGATCTTCGCGTCGTGGGCGCGGGCCGCGAGCATGTCCACGAAGGGGGGCAGGAGGGTCAGGCCCCAGGCGAGCAGCATCAGCCGCAGGACCCGTCTCGATCGCGACGCCCGAGGTGAGCGCGAGCACGAGGCAGAGCGCGAGCAGCGGGGCGAGGTAGGCGAGCACGTAGTGCACGTAGAGCGCGGAGGCCGGGTAGAGCGGGAATCCGCCCGAGCGCAGCTCGAGGTAGTGGCGCACGGCGACGATGCCGAGAAATCCCGCGGTCCACGCCCGCGGCCCGATCGGGATCTCCTCGAGCCGCTCCACCAGCTGCCGGAACCGGCCGATCATGGCCCGCCCGCGTAGCCGAGCGAGCGGAGGACCTCGACATCGGGCGGGGCCTCGTCCGGGGCGCCGGCGTCGGCCGTGCTGGTCGCGGCCCACCAGGCCCGCAGGCGCTCCATCATCGCCTTGGCGGCGTCGGGCCTCTCGCGGGAGATGTTGCGCTCTTCCCGGGGATCGGCCTGGATGTCGTACAGCTCGACGTCGCCCGTGGCGCCGCGCTCGTCGCGAGGGACGAAGATCAGCTTGTCCCTCTCGCCGCGGATCCCCCGCCACTTGCCGGCGAACCCCTTGACGAACTGCCGCGGGTTCTCCGGGCGGACGAAGGTGTGGTCCGACTCGATCATGCACTGCCGCGCCGCGGCGTCGGGCTCTCCGGACAGATCGCCCGTGAGCGAGCGCCCGTCGATGCCGCCGGGCAGGGGCTCGCCGCAGCAGCGCGAGCGCGGTGGGGGCGATGTCCATGAGGGTCGCCATCCGCGTCACGACGCTGCCCGGCGGGAACGTGGCCGGGCCAGCGCAGCAGCAGCGGCACGAGGAGCGTGCCGTCGTAGAGGTACTCGCCGTGATCGAAGAAGTAGTCGTGCTCGCCGAGGCTCTCGCCGTGGTCCGACGTGTAGACGACGAGCGAGTCGTCGAGGCGGCCCGCGGCGGCGAGCCCGTCGAGGAGGCGCTGGATCTGCGCCTCCGTCGCCGCGATCTCCCCCTCGTACAGCGCGATGGCGTGGCGGACCTCCTGCGGCGTCATGTGGTTCCGGAAGATGACGTCGCCCTGCTTGGCGTCCCCCGCGGCGATCCCGCTGTAGGGCCACGGGCCCTTGAAGCCCGGGTCGTACATCGTGTCGAAGGGCGCGGGCGGATCGTAGGTCCAGTGCGGATCGAGGTAGTGCACCCAGAGGAAGAACCGCTGCTCCTTGCCGATCCCGGCGAGCCACTCGAGCGCTTCGTTGCGTGATCTCGGGCGCGCTGTTGCCCGCCCAGCGGTGCGGGGGTTCGAGTAGGCCTCGAAGTCGCGCCCGACGCCGGAGCCGGGCCGGAGGAAGATGTTGCTGGTGAAGGCCGCCGTCCTCCATCCCCGGGCGCGCAGCCATCCCGCGAGGGTCGGGATCGTCCGGGGGAAGGGAGGACCAGAGGCCCCGGACCTTGTGCCCCGGGGGGGCGAGGCCGGTCAGGATCGAGGCGATCGCGGGCGTCGTGCGCGGCAGGGGGGTCACGGCGGTTTCGAAGCGGGCTCCCTCGCGCGCGAGCCGGTCGGAGGCCGGCGTGGCCGCGCCGGCGCGCCCGTAGGAGGCGAGCCGGTCGGCGCGGACGGTGTCCACGGTGATCAGGACGAGCGAGCCGCCGGCCACGCGCGCCTTGCCCGGCACGGCACGAGGCGCCGGCGCCGACGAGCGCGAGACCGCAGGGCCACGTAAGACAGTGAGAGCGGTGCGACGCACGATCGCCCATTCTACCGATTTCCCGGGAGGCCGTCCGCAATGGAGCGGCGGAGCGCGGGGTCCGTTCTTGCGGGGTGCCGTCCACGCCCGCCGGACCCGGGTGGGACCACGGAAATCGGAGTGGGAGGGAAGCGGGCCTTTTCCCGGGGCGCCCGGGGCGTATATTAGAGGCGGTGGATGGCGAATCTTCCAGGACGCTCTCGTCCTGGGCAGCCCTGTTGGTGCGTTCCCGGGACGGGGACGAGGTGGCCTTCGAAGAGCTCGTTCGAGGGTACGAGACGGCGTGTGCTCGCGATCGCCTGGCAGATCACGGGGAACCTCGAGGACGCCCAGGATGTCGCCCAGGAGTCGTTCCTCAGGCTCTACCGGTCCCGGGACCGGTTCCAGGAGGAGCGCTCCTTCGAGGCCTGGATGTACCGGATCGTGGTGAACCAGGCGCGCCGGACCCTGGTGCGCCGCAAGCGTCGCAGCGCCTCCTCCCTGGACGACGAGGGGGCGGCGCAGGTGGCCGACCTCTCCTCGGTCCCGGCCGACGAGGCCGCGGCCGCCGGGAGCCTGACCGCCCGGCTGATGCCCCTGCTCGACGAACTTTCGCCCCGCCTTCGCTCCGTCTTCGTCCTTCGGGACCTCCAGGGGATGGAAACCGCGGAGATCGCGAGGATCCTCGGCTGCACGGAAACGACGGTGCGGCGGCACTCCGCCGACGCCAGGACCCGGATCCGGATCCTCCTCGAGCAGCGGTACCCGGGGATCCTCGGACCCTCCCGCTGAAAATAATCAGAAAAATCGTCTCCCGGACTGAACGTTTCCCCCGGGGCCGGGGTAGTGCTGGTTGAGATGAGACACTCCAAAGCCATCCACTACCTCGACGCCTACGACCGGAACGAACTCCCGGCGGCGGTTGGGTCCGAGCTGGAGGCCCACCTCGCGGGTTGCGAGACCTGCTCCCGCCACGCGCAGACGGCCCTCTCGTTCAACGCTTTTCTGGGCAGGGCGGCCGCCGAAGGGACTCCCGAAGGGTTCGATGCCGCGGTCGTTTCGGTCCGCCAGCAGACCCTGCGGGCGATCCGCGTCGAGCAGGCCGACATGCAGGCCGGCCTGCTCGCCTACCTGGCTTCGCCGCCTCGGCTGGGCCCCCCTGGCTGTTCCCGCCACGGTGGCTGCGGGCCTCGTGATCGCCCTCCTCGTCCGGTACCAGGGAACCGCTGTGGCCCCGGTCGCCTCCGGGCCGGGCACGGCGGCGGTCGCCTACATGACGAGCCCCTCGAACCCGGAGGATTTCCGCCTGGTGAGACAGGGGGCCGAGGTCAAGATCGAATGGGCCCGCAACGGGGCCAGCCAGCACAAGGTCCGCAAGGGGGCCGACCCGGTCAGCGTGAAGGTCGCCAGCGGGCAGGTCGTCCGTGGGAAAACCTGGAACGAGGGGGAGGCCGCGCCGGCTCCCGGCTCGGTCACCTACTACCTGATCGACTGAAATGGTCCGCGATCTGAAAGTCCTTGATGGAATTCAATTTCGGACGTATATGTTTCCGCCTATGGCCCGGCAGCGGGCTCGGGCTTTTTCCAGGGAAAGGAGCTAGGTAATGGCAAAGCACATGAAACTGTGGGTGGTGGGCGCGCTTCTGCTCGCCGTCGCGGGAACGGTGATGGCGTCGAACATGGGGTTCAAGTTCGTGCCGAACATCGCCCAGGCGGCAAGAACTACACGATTTCGCTCCCCATCAACAACAACTACACCAACGCGGAGAGCGTGTTCTCGGACATCAACGCCAGCGGCTGCTCCGCGGCCAAGATCGAGAGGATCGTCCCGAGCGCGGGCGGCACGACGCGCGTGACGTGGCTCGGCATTGGGAACGGCAGCGGCGGCGCTGACAACTTCACCGTCGCGAAGGGCGAGGGATACATCGTCCAGACGAACGGCGCCTGCACCGGCTGGGTGGTCGTCGGCTCGCATGACCCGACCTACTCCTACTCGCTTCTCCCAGACCGGCAAGGTCTACCTCGCCAGCATCCCGTACCACACGACGGCCACCGTGGCCAAGGACCTTTTCGCCAGCATCCCGTCCTGCTCGAAGGTCGAGAGGATCGTCCCGAGCGCGGGCGGCACGACGCGCGTGACGTGGCTCGGCGTTGGCAACGGCAGCGGCGGCGCCGACAACTTCGGCGTCACGATCGGCGAGGCGTACATCGTCCAGGTGACCGCGGCCAGCACGTGGACGCCTGCTCACTACTGAGGCGCGAGAGCATCACACGAGCGTGAGACGGAACCGGACAACCAAGAACCATTCAAGATAAAAGGGGAAGGATGATCATGCTGAAAAGAATCGCGCTTCTTGCTTTGATGATGGCGGCCCTTGCCGCGCCGGCCCTGGCTGCGCAGTCGATCAACAGCCAGGTGAAGGTCGACACCCGGCCAACGCGCTGCTCCTCGGCTGGAACGGTGTCGGCGGCACCGCGGGCACGAGCAACGTGGCCTGCCGGCTCTACTCGACGTTCGGCCCCGAGGCACGGACCAACGTCAACACGCCGGCCTGCACGGACATCCGCTGCCTTCGTCCGTTCAACACGAACCTGAACAACTTCGCCTGCAACACCGAAAATACGGGTGGCTACAACGCCGATGCCGACAACCAGCCCTTCTACAACCTGATTGACGCGCCAGGCCAACGCCGGCGCCTGCAATCACGCCGCGTACTATGCCTTCGCGGGTGTCCTCGCCAACAGCGCCGTGATCACCTACCAGGGCAATGCCGGAATCGCCGGCTGCACCGGCACGGTTGCGACGAACTGCATGGACCTCGCGGACAGCGCCGATGCTCGCACGACCCCGCTCATGAACGTCAACGCGGGCGTCCAGGCCGCGCACCAGACCAACAGCGTTGGCGGCCTCAGCCCCGTCCCGAATGTGAGGGTTGACTACAGCGCCACGAACGGCTGCGCGGCTGGCCAGGCGAAGCTGACCTGGGATGAGCCGGAAGACCTACGCCGCCAACATGAAGGGCGTGACCAGCCCCGTGAAGGGCGTCCGTCTCTGGAAGAGCGGCGCGTCCTGCAGCGCCTGCCCGAGCGGCGACGTTGCGGCCGGCGGCTGGGCTCCCGTCCAGTTCTTCGCGACCGGCAGCGGTGCCGCGGGCACCTGCCAGCCGATCACGGGTGACTCGTGGTTCGCCCTGACGGTCGTGGCGAAGGGCCCGTCGAGCACTCCCTCGACCGAGATCGAGACCGGCATCGTGGGCGGCGCCGGCTTCGTCGGCCCGAACAGCCAGTGCGTCAACACCCAGGCGACCGTGAGCCGCATCGCCAGCATGTCGGCCCGCTACACCGGCCGCGGCAGCGTCAACGTGAAGTTCACGTCGGGCTCGGAGGCTGGCGTGACCGGCTTCTACGTCCAGCGCGCGACTTCCGCGAACGGCCCGTGGACCCGCGTGTCCGAGATGCTCGCGGCGAAGGGCGATGGCTCCGAGTACGTCAGCACCGAGAAGGTGAAGGCGGGCCTCGGCCACGTCGTTTACTACAACGTCCAGGTCGTCATGAACGACGGCTCGACGGTTGACTCCGGTTCCTCCGCCGTGACGCTTCCCGCCACGCAGAGGAAGCTCAACCCGGGCAACTAAGCCGTACGCATCAGTCAGTTCCGGCGCCGCCGCTGAAAAGCGGCGGCGCTTTTTTTTCTCAGGGCCCTCCGTTCTCAGCGCCCCCGCCCGCTGACCCTCTCCAGGCTCGAACATGGGGGGCACCGCCGGTGGGTTGGCTCGCGCTGGAATGACCCGCGCGGGTGCGCGAAGTACAATGCACTTTCACCTTTCAACCCGGACGGACGACGAATGCGCACGAAGCCCCTGGCGACGATCCCTCTTCTCCTCCTGGCGGCGGCCTCGGTGCTCGCCTTCTCTTCGTGCCCCGGCAGGGGGCGCGCGCGGGGGAACCTCGTGCTCGTGACGGTCGAGAGCCTCCGCGCCGACCGCCTGGCCGGCCCGGTCCCCGAGCGCGACCCGTTCCGGAACGTGCGCGCCCTGGCCGGAGCGGACGGCATCCGCCCCGTGCTCGCTCCGTCCTCCGAGTCGCTGCCGGCCCTCGCCTCGATCCTGACCGGGGAGTCGCCGGCCCGCCACGGAACGCTCGTGGAGGGGCTCGACCGCCTCCCGGCCGAGCTGCCCACCCTCGGCGGCCGTTCTATCGTCCGCCGGGTACCGCACCGCCGGCTTTCCGTCCATGGCCGCCCTCGGGCTTTCCTCGGGGCTGTCGCGCGGCTTCCAGGCCTACGGATGGCCTCCGCTCGACGCGGTCGGCGGGGCCCCGCTCGCCTCGACGAACCGCGAGGGGTGGGTTGCGAACGGGGCCAGACGCCCGGGGCAGGCCACGGTCGCGGACGCGATGAGCTGGGTCCGCCAGCACCGGGCGGAGCCGATCTTCCTCTGGATCCACCTGGCCGAGGCGACGCCGCCCTACGCGACCGACCGGGACCTCGCCGCGCTCTACCCGGGCAGCACCTACGATGCGTCGATGGCCTATGAGGACCGGTGCATCAAGACCCTGGTGGATGGCTTCACCTCGCTCGGGCTTCAGGACAGGACGACATTCGTGGTCGCCGGGAACCACGGCGAATCCCTGGGGGACCACGGCGAGTCGTTCCACGGCCTGAACCTCTACCCTCCGTCGCTCGCGACGGCCGTGGCCGTGATCCGGCCCGCGGGAGCGAAAGTCTCTCCTGCCCCCCGTCCTGCCTCCCCGGGAGCACAGCCTGCGCCCGCGCGCCTTCAGGACCTCTACGCGGCGATCCTCTCGATCGCCGGTGTCGAGGTGCCGGCCGGATCAGGGGCGAAGCCGGGCATGCCCGCGGTCTCGGCTGCGGAGCCGCTCCTCGCGGTCACGGCCGGGCCGCGCTCGTCCTTCGGGTGGAGCGGGCGGGTCGCGCTCTACGACGGAGGGCACGCCTGGTTCGGTCCCCAGGACGAGGAGTACTACGGGGTCGGGCCGGGCCTCGCGCTGTCCGGGGATCCGGCCGCGAACGATCCGGCCGGGGCGCGCCTGCTGCGCGAGAAGGCGCTCGCGCTGGCCGCTCCGATCGCCTCGCGGCTCACGGGGCGGCCCGCGGTCCCTGCCGCCGAGACGCGCGCGCGCCTGCTCGAGCTGCTCCGGCAGGCCGGGGCGGCGCGCGAGCGGCAGGACGCCGCGGCCGAGCGGGCTGCGATCGGGCAGGCGTGGCTGCTCGATCCGGGGAACTTCGAGGTCGCGAAATGGCTCGTGCAGGCGAACGGGCCGGCGGGAAAGGAAACGAACCCCGGGATCGTCTCCGTGGTCGCGGACCGGGGCACCGGCATGCCCGAGGCGGACCTGGCGCTCGCCCAGATCCTCCAGGAAGCGCAGGGGCTCGGCGATCCGCTCGAGGCGCGGGCGCGGGCCTGCTCGCGGGGCGGGGCGGGCTGCGCGGTCGAGCTGGCGCTCGTGCGCGCGCGCGCGTCGGAGATCGAGCCTGCCGCCGCGGCCCTCGCCCCCGTCGCCGAGCAGGGGAAGGATGCCGACCTGTGGCGCACGCTGGGCGATCTCTACCTCGCGGCGCAGGACACCTACCGCGCGTCGCAGGCGTTCGAGAAGGCCGCCGGCCTGCGCCCCGACGACCCGGACATCCTCCTGCGCCAGGGGGACTGCCTCGCGGCGACGCGGGACTACAAGGCCGCCGCCGCGAAGTACGAGGCGGCGGGAGCCGCCCAGCCCGGGCTTGCGCTCGTCGAGCTGCGCCTCGGGAGGCTCTCGCTGCAGATGCGGGACCGCGCGGCCGCGCTCGAGCATTTCCGCAAGGGGGTCGGCGTGGACACCAACACCGCCGCCGGCGCCGTTGCCCTGGGGCGGCTGCTCTCGGACGAGGGGATGACCCAGGAGGCGATCCCCCTGTTCCTCGACGCGGCTTCGCGGGACACTTCCTCGGTCGAGCCGCTCTACTACGCCGCCGAGGCGCTCGCCGCCGAAGGGAACCTCGAGGAAGCCGAGAAGCAGATGCGCCGCGCCCTCGACCGGGATCCCGAAGAACGCGCCCGTGCTTTACCAGCTGGCGCGGCTCGTGGTCTACCGCGGGCGGCGCGAGGAGGGGGGCCAGCTCCTGGAGCGGCTCGCGCAGGTGGCGCCTCCGGAGCTCGCCGTGGCGGCGCTGAAGGACCAGCTCTTCGTCAACGACGCCCCCGGGCAGCCGCTCGCCAAGGGGCTCCAGGCGCTGTACGAGGCGGTCAGGAAGGCGACGCCCGAAGGCGGCGTGCTCACTCTCGGGGCCGTCCCGGGAGAAGCCCCCGCGACGCCTCCCGCGCCGAAGCCGTGACGACTCGGCGGAGCCGGCGATGAGTCCCGTGACCCGCATGCAGCAGCTGGCTGCGCTCGAGGAGCGGCTCGGCTACCGCTTCCGCGACCGCGACCTTCTGGACCAGGCGCTGACCCACGCCTCGTTCGCGAACGAGGAGGGGCTCGCCGCGGGCAGGCACTACGACCGGCTGGAGTTCCTCGGCGACGCGGTCGTGGGGCTCCTGCTCGCGGAGCGAGCGTTCCGCGCCGCGCCCGGAGCCCCCTCCGGGGAGCTGAGCCGCACCCGCGCCGCGCTCGCTCGCCGCCCCGCGCTCGCCGCGGCCGGCGAGCGGCTCGGTCTCGGCGCGGCGGCGCGGCTCTCGGCGGGAGAGCGCGATCACGGCGGGCCGTCCCGCAGGCGCCTTCTCGCCGACCTCCTCGAGGCGGTCGTGGGCGCCGTCTACCTCGACGGCGGGCTCGAGGCGGCGCGCGCGTTCGCGGGGCGGGTCCTGATCGAGGAGGCGGTTCGCCCCGGGCCGCAGGGCGATTTCAAGAGCGCCCTGCAGGAGGTGGTGCAGGCCGCGGGGAAGACGGCCCCCCTATACCGCGTCGTCGAGACGGGCGGTCCGCCGCACGACCCGACCTTCCTCGTCGAGGTCGAGCTCGAAGGCGCCGTCGCGGGGCAGGGGATCGGCGGCTCCAAGCGGGAGGCGGAGCAGGAGGCCGCGCGGGTGGCGATGCGCTCGCTGGCCAGAGCGGGCGAGCAGGCCCTAGCGGAAGATGGCCGGGCGGGCGAGGCCGAGACGGTAGAGGAAGTACCGGGCGGCGACCGTGAGGGTCTTTAGACCGTAGACGCTGCTCTGCCGGAAGCTCGCGGAGGAGGCTCCCGGGAAGTACTTTGTCGCCACGGGAACCTCGGCGATCCGGAACCCGAACCGGACCGCCTGGAAAAGGACCTCGGTGTCGAAGGCGAAATCGACCGAGTTCCTCAGGAACGGAACCGTCTCGAGGAACCGCCGGCTGTAGGCCCGGTATCCCGTGTGCATCTCGGATAGACGCGTGCCGAGGACGAGATTCTCGGCGCCTGTCAGGAACCTGTTGCTGACGTACTTGTAGAGCGGCATGCCGCCCCGCAGCGCCCCGCCGGCGGTCAGGAACCGCGATCCGAGCACCAGGTCGGCCTCGCCCCGCGCGATCGGCGCGATCATGTCCGGGAGGATCGCCGGGTCGTACTGTCCGTCGGGGTGCAGCATGACGACGATGTCGGCGCCCGAGCGGAGCGCCTCCATGTAGCAGGTCTTCTGGTTGCCGCCGTAGCCCACGTTGTGCGGGTGGCGGATGATCGGGATCCCGAGCTTGCGGGCGGTCTCGACCGTGGCGTCGCGGCTGGCGTCGTCCACGAGGATGATCTCGTCCGCGATGCCGGGCGGAATCGCCCGGTAGGTCATGTCGAGGGTCTCGGCGGCGTTGTACGCCGGCATGACGATGACGACCTTCAATCGTCCGCCTCGCCGCCGGCCGGGGCGAGCATGTCGGGCCGCATGAGCACCTCGCGCGGCTTCGCCCCGTCACCCGGGCCGACGATCCCCTCGGCCTCCATCATGTCGATGATCCGCGCCGCCCGCGCGTAGCCGAGCCGGAGCCGCCGCTGCAGGTGGGAAATGGAGGCCTGGCCGGAATTGACGACCAGGTCCACGGCCTTGTCGTACATCTCGTCCCGCTCCCCGGAGACCGCCTCGGCCTTCTGCTCGTCCGTGTCCCGGGTGACCGATTCGTCGTAGGCGGGCCGCGCCTGCTTCTTGAGGAACTCGACGATCCGGCTCGTCTCGCCCTCGGTGATGAAGGCCCCGTGCAGGCGGAGCAGGCGCGAGGAGCCGGGGGGCAGGAAGAGCATGTCGCCGTTCCCCAGCAGCTGCTCCGCGCCGTTCGCGTCGAGGATCGTGCGCGAGTCGACCCGCTGGGAGACGCGGAAGGCGAGCCGCGCGGGCAGGTTGGCCTTGATCAGCCCGGTGATGACGTCCACGGAGGGGCGCTGCGTGGCGAGGATCAGGTGGATCCCCACGGCGCGCGCCATCTGCGCGAGCCGGCAGATCGACAGCTCGACGTCGGCCGAGGCGACCATCATGAGGTCGGCGAGCTCGTCCACCACGACGACGATGTAGGGAAGCGGCTTGAGCGGCTCCTCGACGCCGGTCTTCTCGTTCCTGCGGGTCCGCTTCGTGTCGCGCCGCAGCAGCGCGTTGTACTGATCGATGCTGCGTACGGCGGTCCCGGCGAGCAGCTTGTAGCGGTTCTCCATCTCCCGGACGGCCCACTTGAGCGCGTTCGAGGCCAGCTTGGGATCGGTGACGACCGGGATGAGGAGGTGCGGCAGGTCCTGGTAGATCCCCAGCTCGAGCATCTTCGGGTCGATCAGGATCAGGCGGACCTCGTCCGGGGTCGTCTTGTAGAGGATGCTCGTGATCATGCAGTTGATGCCGACGCTCTTCCCGGACCCGGTGCTGCCGGCGATCAGCAGGTGGGGCATCTTGTCGAGGTCGGCGGTGAACGCCTCCCCCTCCTGCGTCTTGCCGATGCAGAGCGTCAGCTTCGATTTCGCGGCGCGGAACCGCTCGGAATCGACGAGGTCCCGCAGGTGGATGACCTCCTTCGAGTCGTTCGGGACCTCGATCCCGACGGTGGACCGTCCCGACACGCGGTCGATCCGGATCGCCTCGGCCTTGAGGGCGAGGCACAGGTCGTCCACCATGCTCGACGATCCGGCTGTACTTCACCCCGGGCTCGGGCTTGTACTCGTAGGTCGTCACCACCGGCCCCGGGTGGATCTCGATGACGTTTCCGTTGACCTGGAACTCGCGCAGCTTCTCGCCGATGAGCCGCGCCTTCTCCATCAGCTCCTTCTCGTTGATGGGCGACCCCTCGGGCGGGGACTTGAGCAGGTCGCTCGGCGGCAGGACGAATCCCTTTTCCGCGACCGGCGTGAGGGGCAGGACCGGCTGCTCGACCGGCTCGGGGGGCGCCTTGGCCGCCTTGCGGTCGGCTTCCTGCGGGACGCGCAGCGGGTTCAGCCGGGGCGCGGGCTCGGCCCCGGGGGCCGCCTGGGGCCGCGCCGCGGGACGCGCGGGCGGGGCCGCGTCCGCCTCGGCCGCCTTGGCCACCGCCTCGCGGCGCTTCTGCTCCTTTTCGTGCTTCTTCAGGACGGCGCGCTGCATCTTGCGGCGGCGCCTGTCCTCCTTGAACCGGGCCCAGGCGAGGGTCATCCTCGAGGAAAGCCGCGAGAACGGGGAGCGCAGGAGCCCCGCCACCGCGCTGAACGAAAGCTGCGTCGAGACGATCGTGGACAGCCCGATCAGCGTCACCAGCACGATGGCCGCGCCGGTCCTGGCGAGGAAGCTCTCGAGGAATCCGTAGAGAGTGCCGCCCAGCCATCCGCCCGCGGGAAGGGGCGGCCCGCCGCGGAACCCCTCGAAGGTCCCGAAGGAGAGCGAGAACAGGGCGGAAACGAACAGCAGGAACCCGCCGTGCCCCGCCGCCCTGAACCCGGCGGCGTCCATCCCGCGGCCGCGGATCGCCTCCCAGGCGAGCAGGGCCAGGATGACCGGCAGCAGGTACGCCCCGAGCCCGAGGACCTGGAACGAGCCGCCGCCGAGAGCGTGGCGCCGAAGGTCCCGATCGCGTTCAGCGGGCGGGCCCGCCCGCCTCCGCGGAAGAAGAACGACGGGTCGTCCGGGTGATAGGAGAGGATCGCGATGGCGGAGAGCACGGCAAGGCCGGCGAGGAACAACCCCGCGATCTCGCTGAACCGGGGGCTTCGCAGCAGCTTCTTCCACTCCATCTCGACCACCCTGACCCTTAAACCTCGACCACGATCGGAGCGACGAGCGGCCTCTTGCCCGTGCGGCGCCGCACGAACCGCCTGACCTCGTCGGTGACCAGCTCCTCGAGGGCCCGTTCCGGCCCGGATCCCCGGCGCCGCGCGCGCCGTCTCCGCCACGAGCCGCGCGGCCTCCTCGAGGATCGAGCCCTCCGCGGCCGGAACGGCAAACCCCCGGGCGAGGATCCCCGGCCGGAAAACGACCCTGCCGGTTCCCCGCTCGCGGACCACCAGCGGAACCAGGATCCCGTGACCCGCGATCTGCCGGCGCTCGCGCAGCGTCGCTCGGGCCGACCGGATCCTGCTCGCGGTCCACGAACAGGAGGCCCCGCTCCAGCCGTCCCTCGATCCGCGACGCCGCGTCGGATCCACGCGGATGATATCCCCGTTCTCCGCGACCAGGGTCGTGCGGGGCGGGCGTGGGCGCGAGCGTCCGATCCGCTCGCACGCCAGGAGGTGAAGATAGCTGCCGTGGATCGGGACGAGCGTCTCGGGCGCGAGCAGATCGATGAGCTGGCGAGATCGTCGGCGCACGCGTGCCCGGAGACGTGGAGCCCGGACCCCGGGCCGGCCAGCACCGCGGCCCCGCGCCGCGCGAGGGCGTCGAGCATCCGGGAGATCGCGAGCTCGTTGCCGGGGATCGGGCGCGCCGAGTGCACCACGATGTCGCCCGGCTCGACGCGGATGTCCGGGTGCTCGCCGCGCGCGATCCGCGTCATCGCGGAGGAGGGCTCCCCCTGGGAGCCTCCCGCGATGATCAGGACCCGCTCCGGGGGCAGGCCCATCGCCTCGTCCGCCTCCACGAGGGCGCCGGCCGGCAGGGCGAGGTGCCCCGTCTCGCGGCCGATCCTCACGGAGGCGTTCATCCGCCGTCCGACGACGGCGACCCTGCGCCCCGCCTGCGCGGCGAGACCGGCGAGCAGCTGCACGCGGTGAAGATGGCTCGAGAAGGTGGTCGCGAAGATCCTCTTCGGCGCGCTCTCGAGAAGCCGCGCGAACGGCCCGGCGACCGCGCGCTCGGAGGGAGTCGAGCCTTCGTTGCGCGCGTTCGTGCTGTCCAGGAGGAGGACGCGCACGCCCGCGCGGCCGAGCTCGGAGAGCCGCTCCAGGTCGGACGGCGGCCCGCCGACCGGCGTGGGATCGAGCTTGAAATCGGCGCCGACGACGAGGAGGCCCGCCGGCGTGCCGATGGCGAGGGCGAACGTCCCCGGCACGCTGTGGGTGACGTGGAGGAACTCGACCGTGAAAGGGCCGGCCTGGATCCGGTCCCGCCCGCGGACCGGGACCAGGCGTCCGGTCCCGTCGAGGTCCCGCTCGCGCAGCCGCTCGCGCAGCAGACCCAGTGTGAGGTCCGAGCCGTAGACGGGGCAGTCGGTGACCATCATCGCGCGGGATACGCCGCCGATGTGGTCCTCGTGACCGTGGGTGAGGACGATCGCCGCCGCGCGGCAATCGGGGCCGAGGACGCTGCGCGAGATCGGGGACGATGGCGTCGATGCCCCAGGCGTCGCCGGGCGGGAAGGCCATGCCCACGTCGACGACGATCGCCTCGCCGCCGGACCGGATCAGCGTGCAGTTCATGCCGAACTGCCCGAGCCCGCCGATCGGAACGATCTCGACGCTGCCGTTCATGAACGGATTATATCCGCCCTGCGCCCCGTCTCCCGCACCCTTTTGCGCCTCGCGGCGCCGAATCCCGTCCGCGCTCAGGCGCCGGGCATGCTCGCCGCGAGCCGGAGGTACGATTCGGGATGCGAGCTGCTCGGGGCGGGCGTCGGGATCGGCGCCCGCGGCGGCGATGAGCGAGGCGGCGCGGGGCTTGTCGATCGCCCAGCGCTTCGCGAGGTTCCCCGCGAGCTTCTTGCGCCGCTCCGAGAATGAGGCCTTGAGCAGAGTGAGCAGCCGCTCGTCCCCCTCGCGAAAACCGGGCGAAGGGCGCCGGAACCGGACCCGGATCACGGTGGAATCGACCTTCGGCGGAGGCGAGAACGAGCGGGGGCCGAGCGAAAGGACCCGGCTGCGCTCGGCGCACAGCGCCAGCACGACGCTGAGCAGGCCGTAGATCTTCCCGCCGGGCAGGGCGAGGATCCGGTCGGCGACCTCTCTCTGGACCATCACGAGCACGTCCTCGATCAGGTCGCGCTCGGCCACCATCCTCTGGAGAAGCGCGGTCGCGACCGAGTAGGGGAGGTTGCCGATCACGCGGAGGCGCTCGCCCGGCCGGGCCCCGAGCATCGCCGCGAGGTCGGCATAACGGACGTCGAGGGCATCGGCGGAGAGCACGAAGCGCGGAAAGCCCTCTCCCAGCCTCTCGTCAGGCGATGGCGCAGCGAGGCGCGCGATCGCAGAGGCGTCCTCTCGCGGGCCGGTCCGATCGTGGACCTCGGGCGCCTCCGTCCGGCCGGTCCGCTCGCGCGCGGCGGGGAGTTCCCGCGCGCCGGGCGCCTCGATCAGGGGAAGCCCCAGCTCGGCCGCGAGGGGGCGGGCGAAGGGCCGGATCGATCTCGACCGCGGCCAGCGCCCCCCCGCGCTCCAGCAGCCCGCGGGTGAGCGCCCCACGGCCCGGGCCGATCTCGACGATCCGGTCGCCGGCGCCGGGCGCGAACCGCGCGAGGATCGTGGCGACGGCCCCGCGGTTAGAGAGGAAATGCTGGCCGTGGGGAGCGCCCATGGTCCTCCCTGGCCGCGGGACAAAGCGTGCTAATATCCATGCTCCCACTGAGGAAAATCATGAGCGAGAACATCAAGAACCTGACGGACGAAACCTTCACCACCGACATCTCCTCCAGCAAGGAGCCGGTCCTCGTGGACTTCTGGGCCCCCTGGTGCGGCCCCTGCCGGATGGTGGCGCCCGTCCTCGAGGCCCTGGCCGAAGAGTATGCGGGAAAGGTCCGGATCGCCAAGCTGAACGTCGACGACAATCCGCGGGCGGCGGCGACCTACCGCGTCAGCTCGATCCCGACCCTGATCCTCTTCAAGGGCGGCGAAGCGGTCGATGTCGTCATCGGCGCGCAGCCGCGCGCCGCGCTCCAGTCGCTCCTCGACAAGCACCTGGCCTGATCGGGCGCCTCAAAGAGGGGCGAGGCTGAGCGGGTCGAGGATCGAGGGCGATCGTTCCGTCGTCGAGAATGGTCGCGCCGGAGAACCCGCGCAGCTCCTCGAGCGGACGCGCGCAGGGGCTTCACCACGATCTCCCGCCGCCCGAGGATCCTGTCCACCGTGAACGCGGCCGACCGGTCGCGGTCCGAGGCGAGCAGCGCCTCGCGCGCCGCGCCGGCGCCGGCGGCGTGAGCCGGTAGCCCGAGCAGCGCCGCAAGGTCGAAGAGGGGGACCTCCTCTCCGTCGAGCGACAGGCAGGGACGCTCCCCGCTGCGCGCGATCAGCCCCTCGTCCGCGCGGACCGTGCGGCGGACGGAGGCCAGCGGGACGGCCCATCGTCGCCCCCCCGCCTCGAGGAGGAACGCTTTCACCACGACGATCGTGAGCGGCAGGCGCATCTCGACCGTGGAGCCCTGCCCCGGCTGGGAGCGAAGCCGGAGTCTCCCCCCGAGCGTCTCGACGCGGGTGCGGATGACGTCCATGCCGACCCCCCGCCCCGACATCTCCGTCACGCGCTCGGTGGTCGAGAAGCCGGGGATGGTCGTCAGCATCAGCGCGTCCTGGTCGGCGATCGTCTCGAACTGCGCGCGCGTGATGAACCCCTTGCGCAGCGCCGCCTCCTTGATCGAGGAGGCATCCATGCCCCGGCCGTCGTCCTCGATCCGGATCGTGACGCTGTCGCCCGCCCGCTCGAGGGAGATCGCGATCGCGCCGGCCTCCGGCTTGCCGGCGGCGAGCCGCCGATCGGGCGGCTCGATGCCGTGGTCGATCGCGTTGCGCAGGGCGTGGTTGATCGGGTCGCTCAGCTCGTCGAGCATCGAGCGATCGAGCAGGACCTCGCCGCCCGTGATCCTCAGCGACACCTTCTTGCCGACCCGCTCCGACGATTCGCGCGCCGAGCGGGTGAACCGGTGGGCGATCGTCTCGAAGGGGATCATCCGCAGAGCCATGACCTCCCCGTACAGGCGGTCCACGAGGGCCTTGAGGCGGTCGAGCTCGAGCGTGGCGGCGCGATCGCCCTTCAGCGACGGGAGGGCCGAAAGGCGGTTGCGCTGGACGATGAGCTCGCCCACGGCGTCGAGGAACCTGTCGAGGCTGTGGGCGGGGATGCGGAGCGTCGCCGCCGCCGGGGTCTCCGGCATCGTTTCCGGCCGGGCGCCGTTCGGGCCGCTCTCCTCGCCGGAGCGTCCCCGCGGAGGCGGGCCCGGCGCGGTTGCCCGCTCCGCAGGAGCGGAAGCCGGCTCGGCGGCGCGGGGTCGTCTTCGATCCGCGCCCCCGCCTCGGCTCGCTCGATCGCCACCTCGACGGTGTCCACGTCCGTGAGACGGCGCAGGTCCCGGGCGATCGCGTCGGTCTCCTCGTCGGTCCGGAGCAGCACCGTGAGGCGGCCCCCGAATTCCCGCCGCGCGATCTCCTCGCGGGTCGGCGTGCACCCCACGAGCTGGCCCCGCGCTTCCAGCCGCTTCACCAGCACGGCCGCCCGCGCGGAGGGCAGGGGCGAGGAGGGGTCGATCCGGACCTCGATCCTCAGAAGCGCCGCCCGGGCGGCGTCGCGAGAAGGCGGGGGCGAAGGCGCTTCCGCGGGGCGGAGGGGCGCGCGGTCCCGCACGGGAGTGGTGCCGTTCGCGAGGCACCAGAGGTCGGAGAGCAGCGGGCCGGTCACCGGATCGGGTTCGCGCCCCTCGGCGATCGCGGCGATCATCCGCTCGATGGCGTCGAAGGCGCGGGCGACGGCCGAGCGGAGCTCCTCATCGAAGGGCGCGCATCTCTGCCTCACCCGTTCGAGCGCGTCCTCGATGCCGTGGGCGTGCTCGGTGACGACGGCGAACCCCATCGAGGCGGACATCCCCTTGATCGAATGGGCGTGGCGGAAGAGATCCTGGATCGTCTGGGCGTCATCCGGAGATTCCGCCAGGCGCGCGAGCTCTCCTTCGATCGCCGAGAGGTGCTCGCGGGACTCGGTGATGTACAGGTCCCGGTACTTCGCCATGCTCATCGGCGCAGCCTCGTCATGCCGCGGGAAGGAGGGTCGCCAGGACCTGCATGACCTTCTCGACGGCGAAGGGCTTGACGATGAAATCCCGGGCGCCCGCAGCGATCGACTCGATGACCAGGTCCTCCTGGCCGAGCGCGCTGCAGATCACGATGGTCGCGCCAGGATCCAGCCTGAGAATCTCCCTCGTCGCCTGGATGCCGTCCATCTCGGGCATGACGATGTCCATCGTGACGAGGTCCGGGCGCAGCTCGCGAAACAATGCGAGGGCCTCGATCCCGTTCGAGGCTTCGCCCACCACCGCAAACCGGCCGGTCTGCTCGAGGATGTCGCGGATCATCGCCCTCATGAACAGGGCGTCGTCGACGATCAGAACGCGCAGCGGCTCCATCCGGCTTCCCTAGACCGTCACGCGGAACCGGTCCCGGACGCGGGCGGTGCAATGATCGGTCAGAGCCTGCAGGTCGAGCAGGAGCGCGGGCGCGCCCCCCGCAAGGAGGATCTCGCGCCCGAGAGCGGGGGAGCAGGCTTCGGCCGGCGCCTCCGCAGCGTCCCGAGCGGGCTGGGGGGCGGTGCCCGTTTCGGTGCGCAGGTCCTGGATCGCGGCGGGAACGAGCAGCGCGAGGTGCGCGTACGGGTCCGCGAGCTGCACGGCGAGGGGCTCGGCGACGGAACCGGTCCCGAGGCCGAAGATCGCGGCGAGATCCATGAGGGTGACGATTCTCCCTCGCATATCGATGATCCCCGCGATCGCCTTGGGCGCGCCGGGGACCGGGGTGATGGCGCCGGCCTCGCGGATTTCGGAGATTCCGCCGACCGGAAGGGCGAACCGCCGGCTCCCGGCGGAGAAGTGGAGGAGCGTCGTTCCCTCGTCCATCACTCCACCTTGAACACGGCGATGACGTCCTTCAGCTGGTTGGAGGCCTGGACCAGCCGCTGGGCCGACCCGGACATCTCCTTCATCGCGGCCGTCTGCTGCACGGTCGCCGCGGACGCCCCTTCCGTTCCGGCGACGTTGTCGGCGGCGATTCGCGCGATCTCCTCGATCGCGGTCACCAGGGCCTCCACGCCCCGCGCCTGGCGGGCGGCCAGGGTCGTGATGACACGCACGCCGTCGAGCGTCGCCATGACGGTGTCGCTGATCTCCTCGAACGCGGTCGTCGCCGATTCGACGACTTCCTTCCCCTCGATCGCCGCCGCGGAGGAGCGCTTCATCGCTCCGATCACGTCCACCGACTCGGTGTCGATTTGCCGGGAAAGGTTCTGGATCTGCTCGGCGAAGGCGCGCGAGTCCTCGGCCAGCTTGCGGACCTCCTGGGCGATCACCCCGAACCCGCGTCCCTGGTCTCCCGCGTGCGCGGCCTCGATGTCGGCGTTCAGGGCGAGCAGATGGGTCTGCTGCGCGACCTGCGCGATGAAGTCGACCGTCTTCGTGATCAGCAGCGCCCGCTCGCGGAACCCTTCCACCGAGCTGGTCGCCTGGTGGATCCGCTCCACGATCTCGCCGATCTTCGCCTTCGCCTTGGCGGCGTCGTCCGCCGAGGCGCGCGCGCGGACCCCCGCCTCGCGCGCGCTGAAATGAGCCGACTCGGCCTTGCCCGTGATCTCCTCGGCCGCGGCTGCGATCTCGCGCGTGATCTGGCCGGCGCGCCGCACCATGGCGGCCTGGGTCTCCGCGCCGCGGGCGATTCCCTGCGAGGCCGCCGCGATCTCCTCGGTCCGGGCGTTCATGTTCACCGCGGTCGAGGACAGGGCCTGCGCGGACTGGTAGATCTGGTCGCTGGTGATCCGGACCTCGAGGGCGATGTTCAGGATGCTCGTGAGCATCGCGTTGAACGAGTGCGCGAGCTGGCCGATCTCGTCCCGGGACTCGAGGTTGACCTTGCGGGTGAGATCCCCCTGGCTGATCACCGTGGTCGCGCCGACGAGCTGGCGGATCTGGCGGGTCAGGAAGTGGGAGAGGATCCAGCCCGCGGAGGCGGCCACCGCCACCTCGGCGAGGACCAGGGCGATCGAGGTGGAGATCAGGTTCTGGTCGTCGACGATGGTCGCCACCCCCCGATCGACCAGGAGGATGAGGGCGGCGACGACGAGAAACGAGATGCCAAGTTTGACTTGCATGGGGGTGGCGTCCTGTCGGGCGCCTACTATAGCGGTTCGGCGTCCCCCCGTGTCAATCACCGCATCGTCTTCGGCGGCGCCCCGCGTCAAAACGGCGCGCGGATGGACTGCGGCGCGCCACTCCCGGTGAAGGCCATGCCTCCTTGACAGGGCGCCGGACCCTTCCTAGAATTCTGCGCCGCCAACTTGCTCGAAAACAAAGGCAGCAGAAGACCCGGCCGACCCGGCACGAACCTTGAATAGGGAAGAGGCAACCAAGGACGACTCCCTTGCTCGTCCGATGCCCGCTCCCGAACCCTCCCTCGGGAGCGGGCAGTTGATTTTCTAGAAGCGAGAGATATGGAAAAAGAGATCCAGGCGATACACGAGATGGTTCAGGTGCGGTCGGCATTCGTCGATTCGCTCCTGGCGGAAGTGCGCAAGGCGATCGTCGGGCAGGAGTACCTGCTCGACCGCCTCCTGATCGGCCTCCTGACCGGCGGCCACGTGCTGCTCGAGGGGGTGCCCGGCCTCGCGAAGACCCTCGCGGTGCGCTCGCTCGCTTCCGCCATCAACGCGAGCTTCCAGCGCATCCAGTTCACGCCCGACCTCCTGCCCGGCGGACCTGATCGGCACCCTGATCTACAACCCGCGGGACGGGACCTTCCGCCCGCAAGGGGGCCGTCTTCGCGAACCTGATCCTCGCCGACGAGATCAACCGCGCCCCCGCCAAGGTCCAGTCCGCCCTGCTCGAGGCGATGCAGGAGCACCAGGTCACGATCGGCGACACGACCTATCCGCTCCCCGAGCCGTTCCTCGTCCTGGCCACCCAGAACCCGATCGAGCAGGAAGGCACCTACCCGCTGCCCGAGGCGCAGGTCGACCGCTTCATGCTGAAGCTCAAGGTCGGACTACCCGTCGCGCGAGGACGAGCGCGAGATCCTCGAGCGCATGGCGGCGTCCAGCCGGCCGCCGGCGTCAACGCCGGTCGTGACGCGCCGAGAGATCCTCGCGGTCGCGCGAGCTGCTCGACCAGATCTATCGTCGACGACAAGGTCAAGGACTACATCGTCGACCTCGTCTTCGCCACCCGCGAGCCCGAAGGACGTTCAAGCTCGACGACTCGGACCCATGATCGAGTACGGCGCCTCGCCGCGCGCCTCGCTCTATCTGACGCTGGCCGCCCAGGCCCACGCCTTCCTCAGGGCCGCGGCTACGTCACGCCCCAGGACGTGAAGGCGATCGCCCTCGACGTGCTGCGCCACCGCGTCATCGTCACCTACGAGGCCGAGGCCGAGGACGATGACGACGAGGACGTGATCGAGCGGATCCTCGACGGCGGTGCCGGTCCCCTGAGCGGCAGTGCGCGGCGGCGAGTCGAGCTCATGCTCGCCACGGAGATCCTCCGAGACGCGTCCGGCGAGATCCAGGTGCGCACGCAGCCGCCACGGTCGCCGACGTGCTCGGCGCGGGGAGTACCGCTCGCGTCTTCAAGGGGCGCGGCATGGAGTTCGACGAGGTCCGCGCAGTACGTGCCCGGCGACGAGGTCCGCACGATCGACTGGAACGTCACCGCCCGCACCGGCGCGCCCCACGTCAAGCGCTACGTCGAGGAGCGCGAGCTGACGCGTCATGCTCCTCGTCGATCAGCGCCTCGAGGCGCTTCGGCAGCGTCCGGCAGCTGAAGAGCGAGCTCGCCGCCGAGCTCGGCGCGCTCCTCGCCTTCTCGGCGATCAGCAACAACGACAAGGTCGGCGCTGGTGATGTTCAGCGACCGGATCGAGCTGGCGGTGCCGCCGCGCAAAGGCACGCGGCACGTGCTGCGCGTCATCCGCGAGGTGCTGTCATTGCAACCGAAGGGCGCAGGGCACCGATCTCGCGGGGGCACTCGAGCATCTGCAGACCGTGAGCAAGACGCCGCTCCGTGGTGTTTGTGCTCTCCGACTTTCTCGACGCCAGCGCGGAGCGCGCGCTCAAAATCGCGGCGCGCCGCCACGACGTGATCGCGGTCGTGTCGAGACCCGCGCGAGGAGACCCTTCCTCCGGTGGGGCTGCTCTCGCTGGAGGACGCGGAGAGACGGCGAGGTGCGCCTCGTCGATGCCTCCAGTCCAGGTGCGCGATGCCTGGGCCTCGGCGGAGCGGGAAAGGGGGAGCGGCTCGGCCGGCTCTTCCGCAGCGCCGGGATCGACAGCATCGAGCTGGATACGGTCCGGCCGTACGACCGGCCCCTCCTGGCGTTCTTTCGGCAGAGGGCGGCGGTGCGGTGAATCGCGTGGTTTCGCGCGCCGGGCGCCTCGGGCGGTTTCCCTCGCGCTCGCCGCGCTGGTGAGCGCGGGGAGCGCCGCTCGATCGGTCCCCCCGCGGGGACAGCCGTCCCGTCCCGGCGGCCGTCGTGACGGTCGAGCCCGCCGAGCCGAGGATGGGCGACACCATCCGTCCTCGTTGTCACCGCGACAGGCGCGGAGGCGTGGCGGCGGAGGCGCCCGCGGAGCTGAAGGTCGGAAGCGAGTTGAGGGCCGTTCCGCGTGCTCGCGGTCGAGACGGCGTCGCCGGGCGCGCTCAGCCGTGCAGCTGATGCCCCTGGAGGCCGGCTCGCTCGAGCTTCCGGGGTTCGAGGTGACCTTCCGGGCGCCGGGGAAGGGAGAGCGGCGGCTCGCCGTTGCGCCCCGGACGATCGCGGTCGCCTCGGTCCTGGGGGAGGGGGACGCGACGCTCGCGGACCTCAAGCCTCCGGCCGAGCTGCCGGTCCCCTGGCCCTGGAAGGCGATCGCGCTCGCCGCTCTCTGGGCCGCAGCGCTCGCCGCGGGGCTCTACGCCCTGGTCCGCCGGCTGCGCCGGCCGCGGCGGGCGGCGGCGCTCCCCGAGGAAGCCCTGCCCCCCGGGATCACGGCCGATGCGTGGGTCAGGGAGCGCCTCGCGGAGCTCCTCGCGCGACGTCTCCTCGAAGCGGGCCTCTATCGCGAGTTCCACATCGAGCTCTCCGACCTGATCCGGCGCTATCTCGAGCTGCGGTTCCGCATCCCCGCGCTCGAGCGGACCACGGAGGAGATCGCCGAGGAGATGCTTCGCGCCCTGATCGAGCGCGCCTGCCGTGGCGGCGGCGGTCGCCGCGCTCGATCGGTGCGATCGCGTGAAGTTCGCCAAGCACGTACCGAACCCCAAAGAAGCGGAGGAGACGATCCGTTTCGCGCGCGAGGTCATCCAGCTCACGGCGCCGCCGCCCGCCGAGGAGCCGAGAGTGCCCGAGGCGGCGCCCTCGGGGAGCGCGGCCTGATATGTTCCGGTTCGCCAATCCCTGGTTGCTGCTCGGCCTTCTGCTCGCCGCGCTTCCCGTGGCGGGTGCGCTCCTCCGCTCCCGGGGACATCGCCACGCGCGGCTGGTCTACTCGGGCCTCGGAGCGCTCCAGGGGCTCGGCCCGACGCCGAGGGTGCGCCTGCTCGCGGCCATCCCATGGGCGCAGGGGTTCGCCATCGCCCTGGGTGTGGTGGCCCTCGCCCGTCCGCAGGCAGGGCACAAGGTCGAACAGGTGACGACCGAAGGGATCGACATCGTCATCGCCCTCGATGTTTCCGGCTCGATGCGCGCCGAGGACTTCGCCCCGAAGAACCGCCTGACCGTGGCGCGCCGCACGATCGCATCCTTCGTCGAGGGGCGCGGCTCGGACCGGATCGGACTCGTGACCTTCTCGCGCGTCTCCGCGACCCGCTGCCCTCCCACGATCGATTACGACGCCCTGCGGGCGTCGCTCGAGGCGGTCTCCTTCGCCGATCCGCGCGACGACGGCACCGCGATCGGCACGGGGATCGCGACGGCGGTGAACCGTTTGAGGGGCTCTCCCGCGAAGAGCCGCGTCGTCGTGCTCCTCACGGACGGCATCAACAACGCGGGCTCGATCGATCCGCTCACCGCCGCCGACCTTGCGAAGGCGGTCGGCGTGAGGATTCACGTTGTGGGCGTGGGAAGCGAAGGGCCCGTGATCGTTCCGCTCCCGGACGGGAGCCGGGTTCGCGCGCTGCTCCCGATCAACGACGAGGAGCTCCGCAAGATCGCGGTCGCGACCGGGGGCAAGTACTTCCGCGCGACGGACGCGGCGGCGCTCGCGGAGGTCTTCCGGACGATCGACGGGATGGAGAAGACGAAGATCGAGGTGCTCTCCTACGGACGGTACGAGGAGCGGTTCGCCTGGTTCCTGGTCCCGCGCTCGGCCTGCTGGCGCTCGCGATGATCGGCTCGGCGACGGTCCTGGGGAGGATTCCCTGATGCGATTCGCCCAGCCCTGGGTCCTGGTCCTTCTGGCGGCGCTCCCGGCGCTGGGGATCCTCCTGGCGTCGAGCCAGGGCCGGCGGCGCCGCAGGCTCGCGAGGTTCACCTCCCTCGAGCTCCTGCCGCGCCTGGCCCTCGGGGATTCCACGGCCCGCTGGGTCCTGGGGTCGCTGCTGCGACTCGCGGCGATCGGGCTTGCGATCGTGGCGCTCGCCCGCCCGCAGTGGGGGCGCAGGGACGAGCCCGTGGTACGCCGCGGCGTGGATGTGGTCTTCGCCCTGGACCTGTCGGCTTCGATGCTGGCCGAGGACGTCTCGCCGAGCCGCCTCGAGCAGGCCAGAGCGGCGGCGGGTTCCCTCCTGGGGACGATCGAGGGAGACCGGGTCGGCCTCGTCGTCTTCGGAGGCCGTCCGGCGACGCAGTGCCCCCTCACGCTCGACTACGGCGCGGTGCGGCTCTTCCTGGACGCCGCGGAAGCCGATTTCGCCCCCGGGCCGGGCACCGATCTCGGCCGCGCAGTCGAGGAGGCGTCCCGGCTGTTCAAGGCCTCGGAGAGGCGCTACAAGACGATTGTGCTCTTCACGGACGGGGAGGACCTGGAAGGGCGCGGCGCCGAGGCGTCGCGCAGGGCGCGGGAGGAAGGGATCGTGATCCACGCCATCGGGCATCGGCACGGCGGGCGGCGGTCCGATTCCGCTTCGCGACGACCAGGGCACCCTCACCGGTTACAAGAAAGACCGGCAGGGGAGGGTGGTCGACGACGCGCTACGACCCGTCGAGCCTCGAGAAGATCACCCTGGCGACGGATGGGATCCTGCTGCATGCGGGGCCGGTCGGAGAAGAGGGACGGAGGATTGCCGAGGCGATCGGGGGCATGGAAAAGAGGGAAATCGCCTCGCGGCTCGCGACCCGCTACGAAGACCGCTACCAGGTCCCCCTGGCATTGTGTCTCTTCTGCTGGCGATCGACGCCCTTCTGATCGGCCGCCGCGCCAAGGCTCCCGCGCCGGGCGCGGGCGCGGCGGCGTCGGCTACGCTCTGGGCGCTCGCACTCGGCGGGCTTCTGCTCGCGCCGGGCGGAACGGTCTCCGCACAAGCGGGGGGAGCGCCTCCCGGAGGCGGGGTCGGAAGGGGCTCGGAGGGGCGCGCCGTCGACAAGCGTCCTCCGGCAGCGGGTGAGGCTGCGCCGGGCAGCAAAGCGTCGGACCGATCCGCTCCCGAAGATGCTCGGCCCGATGGAACAGGCGTGTCGGGCGGCACCGCGACGGCCGGAGCCCCCTCGCGCGCGGCTGGAAAGGGAAATGCTCCTCGCGAAGAGCGCTCCGTTCCCGCTCCCGTCGCCCGGCGCAATCGCGACGGAAACCGCCTCTACGCGGACAGGAACTACGCGGACGCGCTCGGTCGCTACGAGGAGGCGAGCGCGGCCGCTCCCGATCTTCCATCCCTTCGCTACAACATTGGGAACGCCCTATTCAGGCAGGGGAAATACGATGCCGCGGCCTCCGAGTATGCTCGGGCCCTCTCCGCCGCCGGGCCCCAGCTCGCTCCTGCGGCGCGCTACAACCTCGGGAACGCGGAGTACGCGCAGGAGCGCTACCGTGAAGCGGCCGAGGCGTACGGCAAGGTGCTCGAGCAGCGGCCGCAGGACGAGGAGGCGCGCCGCAATCTCGAGCTTGCCCTGCGCATGCTCAGAAAACAGCAGGAGAAACAGCGCCAGGAAAACCAGGAGCAGAGCGGCGGGCAGCAGCAGAATCAGACTCCTCAGGGCGGGAGCCCGCAGGACGACAGGCGAGAGCCGCCGGGCGATCAGCCGCGGCAGCAGGAAGGCCGGGATCGTCAGCAGGATCCGGACCAGAACGGGAAGCAGGAAGGGCAGTCGCCTGCCGGCACGGACCGGAATCGCGCGAAGGGGCAGGGCTCTCCGTCCGGAGAGGGTAAGATCGGCCGGAAGGAAGCGGAGAAGCTCCTCGACTCGCTCGCCCAGGAGGAAAAGCGCGACCTGAAAAAGCGCCTCGCGCGTCTTCCCCAGGACGAGGGGCCGGAGAAGGACTGGTGAGAAGCCCGCGCGCGCATGACCAGGGACGGATCGGTGAGCCGCGGCCGGCGCGGCCGGGGGGCGTTCGGCGCGCGGGGCCGTGCGGCCGCTTCCTGCCTCCGTCGTGGCGCCGGCTCGCCGCGGTCCTGGGCGTTCTCTTCCTTTCGGCCCTCGCCCAACCCCTCCTCGCGGGAGACGGGGTGACCGTGACGGGCACGGTCGACGCACACGAGATCCCGCTCGGCGAAACGCTGAGCTACACGGTCACGGTTCAGGGAGCCGGCATGAGCGGCGTCGCGCCTGCGACCCCGTCGGGGCTCGTGAACCTGCAGGTCGTCGGCGGGCCCAGCAGCTCCACCCAATTCTCGTTCGTGAACGGCGTCGTTTCCTCGACCCGGGCCTACAAGTGGTTCCTCGCGCCTCAGTCGGCCGGCAAGGCGCGGATCCCGGTCCAGGAAGTGAAGGTCGGGGACAAGACCTACCGGACCGAGGCGATCGAAATCGAGGTGACCCCCGCCGGTTCCGGGCGGAAGGGGAGCGCCCAGTCCGACAGACCGCCCGACGCCGCCGCCGGGCGCGATCCCGGCTCCGCCGACCTGCGGATCGAGAACGAACTGTCCGCTCCGAAGGTCTACGTCGGCCAGCCGGTGATCCTGACGACGCGGCTCCTCTCCCGGATCGCGATCGTGGATGTCTCCGCGGCCCCCGACCCCACCGTGCCGGGATTTCTGCTCGAGGAATCCGACACGAACGTCGTGCCCGAGAGGGTCTTCCGCGAGGGGCGGGAGTACCAGTCGTATGTCCTGATGCGGAGGATCCTGACCCCCACCGCCCCCGGCACGACGGTCATCCCGTCCGAGACGCGCACCATCCGCGTTCGCGCCTCGGGTCGCGATCCGTTCGATTCGTTCTTCGCGCCCCGCGTGACGGAGCTCACGCGCAGCACCGCCCCTGTCACGATCGAGGCGCTCGCACCGCCCGCAGCCGGCCGGCCCGCCGGTTTTTCCGGCGCCGTGGGCCAGTTCCGGATGGAGACGGTCTCGGACCGCTCCGAGGCGGCGGTCGGGGATGCCGTCGGGGTGAAGTGCACGATCACGGGGACCGGCAACCTGAAGACCGTCGAAAGTCCGGCGCTCGCTCCGAGCGCCGACTTCCGCGTCTTCGATCCGCGCGTGGAGGAAAAGGCCTCCGGCACGAAGCCCCGGACGTACACGAAGACCTGGAGCTACGTCGTCACGCCGCTCTCGACGGGCGCGCTGGCGCTGCCCGCGATGACCTTCAGCTACTTCGATCCCGAGGCTGGTGCCTATCGGAGCCTGTCCTCCGCCCCCGCGCAACTGGCGGTCAAGAGCGCGAGCCCGGGAGGAGGCAGCGAGGCGGGCCCCGCTGTCGCCGCGGGGCGCCACGAGGTGCAGTCTCTCCAGCGCGACATCCGCTTCCTGAAGACGCTCGACGGGCCCCTCGAACGGGCCAGCAGCCCGCTGTACGCGCGCTGGTGGTTCTGGGCGGTGCTGGCGGCCGCTCTGGCCGCCCAACCTGGCGCCTGGTTTCTCCGCCGGCAGGGAGGGCTCGCCGCCCTTCGCCCGGGGGGCGCGGGGCGGGCCGCGCCGACGCGCTCTCGCGTCCCTTGCGCGCGCGTCGGGCCCCGGGGCGGACCCTGCCGGAGCGCCGGCCGCCGCCTCGAAGGCCGTGATCGGGTTCGTCGGCGGCCGCTGCAGCATCGCTGCGGGCGGGATGACCTACGAGGAGATCGCGCTGGAGCTTGCCCGGCGGGGGGTCCCCCCGGGACGCTCGCGGAGCTGCGCGCACTGCTCGAGCTGTGCGACCTTGGACGCTTTGCGCCCGGTGCGCAGCGCGAGAGGGCGGGGGAGGAACTCCTCTCCCGCGCGCGGGCGCTCATCGAGCGGCTCGATGCCGCGCTCGGGAGGGCGGCGTGAGAAGGGTTCTCGTGGGCCGCTTCGCGATCCTCGCCGTGTTTGCGCTCGCCGCTTCCGCCCTCGCCGCGCTGGCCGTGACCGGCGCCGAAGATCGGTTTCGGCAGGCCGGGGCTGCCTACGAAGCGGGGCGCTGGGAGGAAGCGACCACGGCCTACGAAGCGCTCCTCGCGGAGGGGTTCGACGACCCGCGCGTGCACTACAACCTCGGCAACGCGCTCTTCAAGCAGGGCCGGCTCGGCCCCGCGATCCTCGAGTACGAGCGCGCGCTCGCCCGCCATCCCTCGGACGCCGACGCGAAGGAGAACCTCGCTTACGCGAACCTGCTCACGGTGGACAAGGTGGGTCCCGCGGAGGAAGGACTGCCGGAGAAGGTCGTGAGCCGCCTCCGCCAGGGCGTTCGGGCCTGACCGTGCGACGGCCTCCTTCACCGTCTTCTTCACCTGGCGGGCGCGGCCGGCGCCGCCCTCTGGTTCCGGCCACGGCCCGGGCGGCGCGCGGGCTTGAGGGCCCCTGGGCGCGGTGTTGCTGGCCGCGGGCCTTTCGGGCTCGATCCTCGCTCTCGAGCTTTCCCGCGCAGGGGGGAGCCGACCATGCGGTCGTCATGGCCGCCACCGTGGACGGACTCAGCGCACCCGCCTCAGACGGCACCGTTCTCTTCACCGTTCACGAGGGACTGAAGGTCGAGGTCCGTAGCGAGCGGCAGGGCTGGATGCAGGTGGCCCTTCCGAACGGGCTGATCGGATGGATCGAGTCGACGAAGGCCGAGCGGATCTGATCGCATCCGGGCGGGAAGGCGGGCGTGTACGTCCACCTCCCCTTCTGCGTGGTCCGCTGCACCTATTGCGACTTCTACTCGCTGTCGGGACAGGACGACCTCGCGCCCGCCTATGTGCGGGCGCTGGCAGGGAGATCCCTCGATTCCCGGGCGCGCGGGGTATCGCCCGCAGGTCGCGAGATCTACGTGGGGGGCGGCACGCCCACGTACATGCCTCCGGGGAGGTGCCCACGATCCTCGAGGCGATCGCCGGGCGTTTCCCGTGGAGCGGACGCCGAGATCACCGTCGAGGCCAACCCCGAGTCCGCAGGTCCGGAGATCCTGCGCGAGCTGCGCGGGGGGAGCGAACCGTCTCTCGATCGGGGTGCAGTCGTTTCGGCCCGACTGCTCGCGATGATGGGCCGCCCTCATGGCCCGGACGCCCCGCGCGCGGCGGTCGCCGCGGCGCGCGGCGCGGGATTCGAGAACGTGAGCGCCGACCTGATCTACGGAGTTCCCGGGGCAGGACGAGGCATGTGGGCGGAGGAGCTCGATCGGGCGGTGGCGCTGGGAACGGAGCACCTTTCGGTTTACCTTCTGGAGACGGACAAGGACACGCCGCTCGCCCGCCTGGTGAACGGGGCAGCGCTCGACGAGCCCGACGCGGCCACGATCGGCGCGCTCTATCGGGCGACGGAATCGCGCCTGCCGGAGGCGGGCTTCGCCCGCTACGAAGTCTCGAACTGGGCGCGCCCGGGCCGCGAATCGCGGCATAACCTGGGGTACTGGACCGACAGGCCCGTCTCGGGTTCGGCGCCTCCGCCCATTCCTACTATCTGGGGCTCCGCCGGGCGTGCCGGCTCTCCGCCTCCGCCTACATCGCGGCCGTCGAGCGGGGCGAAGAGACCCGCGAGGCGCTCGACGACGGCGCGAGCGGGACGCGCCTCTCCGAGGCGATCGTGACCGCGCTGAGGCTCGCGGGCCGGCGCCGATTTCGACGAGCTGGGGGCCGCTACGGCGTGGACCTGTGGGCACGCCACGGGCGCGACCTCGAGAGTCTTGTCTCGCTCGGCTGGGCGATCCTCGATCCGACCCCGGGTCCGCCTCACGCTCGAGGGTATCCTCTGGTCCTGGACGCCCTTGCCCCCTTCGCGCCGGATCCTCCTGATGCCGCCCGGTCGCGGCGGCGGGCCGGGGCGGAATGCGGCCTCCGGCGCAGGACCCGGCTGATGTCCCGGCGAGCGCGATGAAGCGCGGCGGCCGGCGGCTCGGCCACGCCGGCGAGCCGGACGCGCATGCCAGGCGGCGAGCCCGGACGCGCAGGCCAGGACGGCGGGCCCGGACGCGCAGGCCAGGACGGCGGGCCTGACGCGCAGGCCAGGACGGCGAGCCCGGACGCGCAGGCCAGGACGGCGAGCCCGGACGCGCAGGCCAGGACGGCGGGCTCCGCGCGATCGACGCGGAAGAGGAACTGGCTCGCCGCCCTGCTCCTCGCCTCGCGTGCTCGGCGTCTACGCCCCCGTTCTCCGCCACGATTTTCTCAGCTACGACGACGAGGACTACGTCACCGGCGAACCCGTGGGTGAGGCCGGGTCTGACGGACCGGGGCGTCGCCTGGGCCTTCACCACCCACGCCTCGAACTGGCACCCCCTGACCTGGCTCTCCCACATGCTCGATTGCCAGCTCTACGGCCTCGAGCCCGGCGGGCATCACCTGACGAACCTCGCTGCTGCACGCCGCGAGCACGGTCCTGCTCTTCTGCGTCCTGCGTCGATGACCGGCGCGGGGCCGGAGCGCCTTCGTCGCCGCCCTCTTCGCGCTGCATCCGCTGCACGTCGAATCGGTCGCGTGGATCGCCGAGCGCAAGGACGTGCTGAGCGCGCTCTTCTGGATCGCCGGGCTGCTGGCCTACGTACGGTACGCCGCGGCGCCCACCTGGAAGGCGTACCTCCCGGTCCTGCGCCTGTTCCGCTCGGCATCCTCTCGAAGCCGATGTCGTGACGTTCCCCTTCACGCTCCTCCTCCTCGACTACTGGCCGCTCGGGCGGACCCGCTTCGGGCGCGCCGCCGACCAGGTTCTGCAGGGTCGGCCGGATGCCGGGCAGGGTCCGGCGCGGTCCGACCCCTCCTTCGCGGCCGCCGGGAGGTCTCGGCGCGGCGCCAGCCCGCGAAGAAGGACGCCTCGGGCGCCTGATCGTCGAGAAGCTGCCGCTGTTCGGACTCGCGGCGGCGCGATCGCCGCGACCTCTGCGCGCACCCACCGGCGCTTCGCCTCAGCCGACCTGCTGCCCTTCAGCGCCACGCGCGGCGACCGCCTCTGACGCCTACGCGACCTACCTCTGGAAACGCTCTGGCCGGCGGGGCTCGCGGTGCTTTACATCCACAAGGGGCGCCTCCTCTGGAGACGGCCGCCGCCGCCGCCGCACTCGCCGCCCTGTCGCTTCTCGTCGTCTTGGGAACCCGGCGCCGCCCCTGGCTGGGATTCGGATGGCTCTGGTTTCTGGGGACGCTCGTTCCGGTGATCGGCCTCGTCAAGACCGGGTCGCAGGCCCTGGCGGACCGGTACACCTACGTCCCCCTCGTCGGGATCTTCGTGATGCCGCCTGGGGGATTCCCGAGCTGATCGGGGATCGCAAGGGCGCCGCCTTCCCTGCTGCCGGCGGCCGGAGCGGCACTGGCAGGGGCACTCGCGATCGCGACCGTGTCCAGCTCGGATACTGGAAGGACAGCGTGACCCTGTACGAACGGACGCTGAAGGTCACCACCGGCAACTGGATCATCCACTACAACCTCGCCAACGTGCTTTTCGCCCGCGGGGACCTCGAAGGGGCCCTCGCCCACTTCGGGAAGCCGTCCGCATCAACGGCGATGCGCCGAAGCGCTTGCCGGCGAGGGGAATGTCCTCCTGCTGAAGGGGAGCGGGCCACAGGCGGAGAAGCGTTCGCGCGACGCCCTCGCGCTGCAGCCGGGGAACCTCATCGCACTCGAGGGCATGGGGCAGATCCTGATGGCGGAGGGGGATCCGGACGGTGCGATCGGGATGTTCGGGACGGGGCTCGCGGTCGCGCCCCGAGATGCCCCGTTGCACGAGAGCCTCGGGCTCGCGCTCGAAGCGCGCGGCTCGTTCGCGGAGCGGCCGCAAGCTTCGGCGAAGCGCTCCGGCTCGACCCGCGTCGCGCCGCGGCCAGGCGGCAGCTCCCGATCGCTCTCAATCGCGCGGGGCGCCCCGCCGAAGCCGCGGCGTTCTACCGCGAAGTCCTCCGCGTCCGCGCCCGACGACGTCGAGGCGCTCAACGGCCTGGCGTGGATCCTGGCGACCGCCCCCGACCCTTCGCTCCGCTCCGGGAATGAGGCGCTGCGGCTTGGCCGAGCGGGCGGCCGGCGCGCTCAACCGGGAGACGCCGTCCCTGCTCGACACCCGGGCCGCAGCAATCGCGGAGACGGGCCGTTATGCGGAGGCGGCGGCGGAGATGGAGAGGGCGATCGCGCTTCTGTCCGGGAGTGACGGGACGACGGAGCTGGAGGATTACCGCGCGCGCCTGGAGCTCTACCGGCGGGGCGCGCCGTACCGGGAGATCCCGCAGGCGGCTCCGCCAGCGCTGAGAACCGCGCGGATCCGCGCTCGCGCGCGGTATCATCGATCATCGCCCCGCCGGGATGCCGGACGGGACTGAGGTTCGACATGAGCGACGGAATCGTGGATCTTCGAAGCGACACGGTGACGCGACCGACGGAGGCGATGCGCCGGGCGATGTTCGACGCTCCGCTCGGGGACGATGTTCTGGGCGACGACCCGACGGTCCACGCGCTGGAGGAGGAGGCGGCCGCGGCGGTCGGGAAGGAGGCCGCGCTGTTCGTTCCGTCCGGGACGATGGGCAACCAGCTCGCCGTCCATCTGCAGGCGCGCCACGGTGACGAGGTGATCCTCGAGCGGGACTGCCACATCGGCAACCACGAGCTCGCGGGCATGGCGGCGCTGTCCGGGACGATGCCCCGGACCGTCGGAGGGGCGGATGGGATCCCCGATGCCTCGAGCCTCGCCGAGGCATACCGCAGCGGGCATCCCTACTACGAGCCCCGGACCGCCCTGCTCGCGCTCGAGAACACGCCACATGTCCTCGGGTGGGGTCCCTCACGCCCCGGCCGCGTATGCCCACGTGCTCGCCTTCGCGCGGGAGCGGGGCATCCCGGTTCACCTCGACGGGGCGCGGATCTTCAACGCGGCCATCGCCCTCGGCCTGCCGGCAGCCGCGCTCGCAGACGGCTTCGCCACGGTCATGTTCTGCTTCTCGAAGGGGCTCGGCGCCCCGGTCGGCTCGTGCCTCGCCGGGACCGCGGCGATCATCGAGGAAGCGCGGAAGGTCCGCAAGCGATGGGGAGGGGGGATGCGGCAGGCCGGCCTGATCGCGGCCGGCGCCCTGCACGGCCTTCGCCACCACGTCGCGAGGCTGGCCGAGGACCACGCTCGCGCCAGGCGCCTCGCCGCGGGCATCGCGGGCCTGCGCGGCCTCGAGGTGTCGCCCGATCCGCCGCCGACCAACATCGTCATGGTGCGCGTCCCTGCAGGCTCGGCGGACAGGCTCTGCTCGCTACTCGAGGCCCAGGGCATCCTCGTCCTCACCGAGGGGGGGAGGCTCCGCCTCGTGACCCACCTCGATGTGGACGACGCGGGGATCGAGCGCGCCATCTCCGCCCTGCGCGCCGTGTCGGGTGCGGCCTGAGCCTTGGGGATGTCCCCGCAAGGCGGCCAGCGCGCCGCGCTGGCTTGACCCCCCCTCGAGCCGGCTCCTATAATTCACAGCCCCCCTTGAACCTGGAGGATCCCTTGGAGTTTCAATTCACCGAAGAGCAGGAGTCGATTCGCCGCACGGTGCGGGACTACGCGGAGACGCGGATCCGGCCGAAGGTGATGGAGTACGATGAAGCGCAGAGCTTCCCCACCGAGATCATGAAGGAGCTGGGGGAGATGGGGTTCCTCGGGATCCTCATTCCCGAGGCGCTCGGCGGCTCGGAGCTCGGGTACGTCGAGTATGCGCTGATCATCGAGGAGCTCTCGCGCGTGGACGGCTCGGTCGGCCTGAGCGTCGCCGCGCACAACTCCCTCTGCACCGGCCACATCTACATGGCCGGGCAGCGAGGAGCAGCGGCGCAAGTACGTCCCGCCGCTCGCGCAGGGGAAGTGGATCGGCGCATGGTCGCTCACCGAGCCCGACGGCGGGCAGCGACGCCGGCGGGAACCAAGACGGTCGCCGTCCGCGACGGCGAGGACTGGATCCTGAACGGCTCGAAGACCTTCACCACCCACGGCATCGGTCGGGAGCGTCGCGGTCGTGTTCGCGGTCACCGACAAGAGCAAGGGCAAGCACGGCATCAGCGCCTTCATCGTCGAAAGGGGCACGAAGGGGTTCCGGCCCGGCAAGAAGGAGAACAAGCTGGGCTGCCGCGCCAGCGACACCTCCGAGATCATCATGGAGGACTGCCGGGTCCCCGGCGAGAACCTCCTCGGCAAGGAGGGGCGAGGGTTCGTCGACGCGATGAAGATCCTCGACGGGGGACGGATCTCGATCGCGGCGCTCGCGCTGGGCATGTCCCAGGGGGCCTTCGACGCCGCGCTCGCCTATTCCAAGGAGCGCCAGCAGTTCGAGCAGCCGATCTCCTCTTTTCAGGCGATCCAGTGGTACCTCGCGGACATGGCGACCCGCATCGAGGCGGCGCGCCTGCTGACCTACCGGGCTGCCGTCCTCAAGGACTCGGGCGCCAACACCACCAGGAATCCGCGATGGCCAAGCTCTACGCGGCGGAGACCTCCGTCTACGTGGCCGAGCGCGCCGTGCAGATCTTCGGCGGCTACGGCTTCGTGAAGGACTTCCCGGTGGAGAAATTCTACCGCGACGTGAAGCTCTGCACGATCGGCGAGGGCACCTCCGAGATCCAGCGCATGGTGATCGCGAGGCAGCTGCTGAAGTGAGCCGCCGTCGAGCTCGCGAAGCGCGTCCTCTCCGGCGAGGCGCGCGCCCTCGCGCGGGCCATCTCGATCGTCGAGGAGCGCTCCGAGGATGGCGCCGGCGCTGCTGCGCGAGATCTTCCCGGCGACCGGCCGGGCCTTCGTCGTCGGCGTCACGGGGTTCCCGGGGGCCGGCAAGTCCTCGCTGTGGACCGTCTCACCGCGTCCTACCGCGGGAGAGGGCTCCGGATCGGCGTCGTCGCGATCGACCCTTCCTCGCGCCTTCTCCGGGCGGCGCGATCCTCGGCGACCGGATCCGGATGATGAGGCACTACGACCGACCCGGGGGTCTTCATCCGCTCGATGGCGACGCGCGGGGCGCTCGGCGGGCTCTCCCGCGCGACCGCCGACACCGTCGACCTCCATGGACGCGGCCGGCTACGACGTGGTCATCGTCGAAACGGTGGGCGTCGGCCAGGACGAGGTCGACGTCGTCCGCACGGCCGACACGGTCCTCGTCGTGCTGGTCCCCGGCATGGGCGACGACATCCAGGCGATCAAGGCGGGCATCATCGAGATCGCCGACATCTTCGTCATCAACAAGGCCGACCAGCCCGGGGCGGACCGCTTGCAGGCCGAGCTGGACACGATGATGTCGCTCGGCGCGGCCGCGGGCCGGCGGGAGATCGTCCGGACGTCGCCGTCCGGGCGGAGGGGATCCCCGAGCTCGCCGCCGCCGTTTCCCGCCATCGGGCCGCGGCGGAATCGAGCGGCGACGGGCGAAAGCGGCGAAGCCGCCAGAGCCAGTCCCGGTTCCTCGACCTGCTCAGGGCCCGGCTGCTGGACGAGGCGCTCGCGGGCTGCCTCCCGGCGAGTCGCCGTCGAGCGGATCGCGGAGGAGATCGCCGCGCGGCGGGTGGACCCGTACGCGGCGGTCGAGCGGGTCCTGCGGGGCATCACCTTCTCCGCGGGCGCCGCGCGCCGGAGCTGAGCGGGCGGGACCGCAAGGCGGCGCGCCACGGGCCGGCGCGGGAGAGGCAGACCGGTCAAGCCCAGGAGGGATCCATGAAACGACAGGGCGACGCGACGCATCTCGACCACATCGGCATCGCTGTGCGAAGCCTTGCGGAGCGACTCCCGTTCTATCGCGATCTGCTCGGCCTGGCGCACGCCCGCGAGGAGGATGTCCTCGCCGAGCGAGTGCGCGTGGCCTTCCTGGAGTGGGGCGAGACGCACATCGAACTGCTGGAGCCGCTGGGAGGCGAGGGGCCCATCGCGGATTTCCTGGGGAGACGCGGGGAGGGCATCCACCACCTCTGCTTTGCCGTGGACGACATCGACGCCGCCATCGGGCGCGCGCGCGAGCGGGGGTGGCGGTGATCGGCGAAGCGCCCCGCCCGGGCGCCGGCGGCTGCCGCGTGGCGTTCCTGCACCCGAAGAGCACCGGGCGGGATCCTGATCGAGCTTTCCGAGAGGCCGCGGAAGGGCTGAGCCCTCCCTCAGGCGTCGGCGACGGTCACGCGGTCCTTCCCCTCCCGCTTCGCGCGGTACAGCGCCTCGTCGGCCTTCTGGAGAAGGCCCGAGGCGCTCCCCTCGAAGTGCAGGGGATAGCAGGCGACCCCGATGGAGACCGTGGTTCCCAGATAGTGCGTCCCCTCGCGCAGCTGCATCTTCGCGATGTCGGTCCTGAGCCTCTCCGCGATCGCGCGCGCCCCCGCCAGGTCCGTCTCGGGAAGCAGCGCGCAGAACTCCTCCCCGCCGAACCGGCAGGGGATGTCCGCCCCGCGCAGGGAGGATCCGGATCATCGGGCCGATTTCGCGCAGGAACCGGTCGCCCGCCAGGTGCCCGAACTGGTCGTTGATCTTCTTGAACCAGTCCAGGTCGAGCATCAGCACGGAGAACGGCGTGCCGTAGCGGCTCGCGCGCTGGTACTCCTCGCCCAGCCGCTGCGTGAAGTAATCGCGATGGAACAGACCCGTGAGCTGGTCCACCGTCGCGAGCTGGTGGTGCCGCGCGTTTTCCAGGGCGATCGCCGCCTGCTGGGCGATCGTGGCGAGCAGCTCGGCCTGCCTCTCCCCATAGGCATTCGCGCGGAACGACTGGACGCTGAGGACGCCGACCACCTTCTTCTCGACGAAGAGCGGCACGGCGAGGATCGAGCGCACCTTCGGCTCGACGATGATCGGATCGATCTCGCGGAGCCTCGGATCCGAGGCGGTGTCCGGGACCACCAGCGAGCGCTCGCTCTCGATCACCCGGGAGGCGACCCCCCTGCCGAGCGGGAACGTCAGCGAACGGGCCGGCGCTTCGCCCGCCATCGAGTAGGCGACGCGCAGCTCGCGCGTCTCCCGGTCGAGGCGCGCGATCCAGAAGAAGTCGGGCTGAAAGACCTTGCGGCACTCCCGCCGCAGCGTCTCGAACACGCGGCGCGGGTCGAGGCTCGAGGAGATCTCGCGGCCGATCGTATTCAGCATCGCCAGCTCGGCGACGCGCCCCTCGAGCTCCGCGTTCGCCAGGCGCAGCGTCTCCTCGGATCGACCGAGGTTGCGGAGCAGGAGGCTCAGGTACAGGCCCACGCTGGCGAGGAGCACGAATCCGGGCAGGTGCGCCTCGCCGGCCAGCAGGAATGCGAGCAGGCACCCGAACGGAATCGTGATGGTCTCGAACGGGAGGATCCGGAAAAGGAAGTGCCGGCGTATTCGCCCGCCGGCTCGCCGCGCACCGCCCTCCACGCGGAAGCAAGGACGAGGTTCACCAGGTTCATCGCGAGGAAGACGACGCACGCCGCCAGGAGCGTGCGCCCCAGGAGGTCCCGGCCCCCTTCGCCGGCGCCCGCGGCGACGCTCAGGGCCGGGAAGGATCCTCGGGGGGCGGAGAGGAATGTCACCGTGCCGCCCGCCGCCGCCGTGATCGCCGTGGCGAGCGCGACGTTCGCGCCTGCGACGGCGCGCAGCGAAGCGGGGGAAGCCGCCGCGCCCCGCGCAGGAGCGAGCCGGCGAGAGCGCTTGTGGCCCCCACCACGAGCGCGCCCGGGAAACGAAGGACGAGCGCGGCGGCGAGGAAGTAGGCGAGCTCCAGGGAGACCCTGTCGCTCCCGCTGGGAGCGTAGGAAAGGGCGTAGGAGAGGACCGCGAAGAGACCAGCGCCGCCAGTTCCGGAAGGCTTCCCGAGAGCGGCCCTGTTCGGTGGGCCAGCCACCCGGTCAGGGCGAGGGCCAACGCCCCGGCGGGCAGCGCCGTCGCGACGAAAATGGCCGGCTCGCGGGATTTCATGGCCGGTTACAATATAGTGACTTATGAGCCGGGCGCCCGTCGAGAGGATCGACCTGCAGTTCTCCGCGCAGGCGCGCCTGGCGCGCGTCGCGCGGGTCATGGTCCGACTGGCAGGCGCGCGCCTGGGGCGTAGGGGGGTCGGCGGCAGGCCGCCTGGCCGCGGAGCTCGGCCGGCGGTTCCGCGAAGCGGCCGGCGCGGGAAGCGCCGCCGAGAGGCGGGTGATGCGCCTCTCCCTTGAACTCCGCGCGGGGGAGGTGCTGGCGCGCCTTTCCCCCGGAGGAGGGGGGCGGGTGCTCCTCCTGCGCGCGCGCGGGGCACCCGCCTCGCGGCGCGGGACGGGGCTGGCGGTTCCCGGGACCGGGTCCGAAGGGGAACTGATCCCGGGCCCGGAAGGGGAGCTGAGCCCGGGCCCGGAAGGGGAGTTGAGCCCGGGTCCGCGCGAGCGCCTCCGGCGCGCGGCCCGGTCCGTCCGCGGCGCCCGCGTTTGACCGTCTCCGGGGCGGCGGTATCCTTTCAGTCCTTGCCGGGCCGGCAATCATCGGGAGATCGAGTGATCCTTTTCAATCGCGCTCTCGACCGCAGCCTTTTCGTCATCGATTCTTGCGGCCTCCGCCGCGGACCCGGCGTTCGGCGCCGGAAAAGCGCCCCCTTCCGCGCCCGCCCCGTCCCTCGGCACGGGAACCCGGGGCCGGCGCTGCGCCGGCCCCGTCTCCGGGCGGCCGCGGATCGAATGGATGGAGCTGGGGCCCCGAGGCGTTCCGCAAGGCGGTCCTTCGCGATCGCCCGATCCTTCTCAACCTCGTGGTCTCCTGGAGCCGCTCCTGCAGGGAGGCGGAGACGCTCTGGAGCGATCCTGCGATCGCCCGGATCGTCAACGACTCGTTCGTCGCCGTGCGCGTGGACGCCGACCGTCGTCCGATCTTCGCGAGCGGTACCCGGCTCCCGGCTGGCCGGCGATCACCCTGCTGCTTCCGAACGGGATCCCTTTCTACGCGTCTCGTGAAGGGAGCGGCGCTCCCATGCGGATCGCTTTCTCGAACTTCCCCGCCGAGCGGGCTGAGCGGATGCTCGAGGAAGCGGCCGCTTTCGCTGCAGGACCCCGTCCGCCGCGCGGCCCTGAAGAGGACCGTCGAGGAGGGCTGGAAGGCGGACGGTGAACCGAAGCTGGAGAAGGGCTCGATCGACCCGGCTGCCCCCCAGAAGATCTTCGACGCGCTGCGAAACAATTTCGACGCGATCCATGGAGCTGGACCAAGGCGCCGAAGTTCCCGATGCCGGCGCCGATCGAGCTCTGCCTGTTCCAGTTTCGCGTGATCGCGATCCGAAGGCGCTCGAGCTCGCCGGGCAGGCCCTTGAGGCGGTCACGAACGGTCCACTCTTCGACCGGGTGGACGGGGGCGTGCACAGGATCGCGGCGAAGGAGGACTGGTCCAGCCCCGAGTACGAGAAGCTCCTCGACCGCAACGCCGCGTTTCTCGACTCGCTCCTCGACGCCTACGTCCTGACCTCGAACAGGAGTACGCCGACCGACGCCGGGGATATCCTCCGATTCCTCGACGGGACGCTGCGCCGCCCCGGCGGCGGTACGCCGCCGCCAGGCAGCCGACCCGGCCTCGCCCGACGGTGGAGCCTACTACCGCGCCACCGCCGGCGAGCGCCGCAAGCTGACCGCTCCTCCCGTGAGCGGCCTGGTCCCCGTCGCCGGAAGCGCCAAGGCGGCGGCGGCGCGAGCTGCGGGCCGCCGTCCTGATGCAGCGCAAGGACTGGCTCGCCTCGGCGCAGGGGACGCTCGCGTGGGCGATGAAGACGGGCTACGAGCGTGGCCGCGGGGTCTTTCACGCGATGGACGGCGGCCGAGCCGGTCCTTCCCGGGCTACCTCGAGGACCAGGTCCTGTTCGCCGAAGCGATGACCGAGGCCTACCAGCTGACGCGGCGACAGGCGCTACCTCGCGGCCGCGCGGGACGTGGCGGGCTTCGCGATCGAGAACCTCTTCGACCGGAAGACGGGCCTGTTCGGCGACATCATTCCGAACCCGGCCGATCCCGCGAAGCCGATGCGCGAGCCGCTGCATCCCGTACGAAGCGAACTGCCGGATGGCCCGCGTGCTGGCGCACCTGTACTACCTGAATCCGCAGGAGAAGTCGCTGCGGCGGTCCGCCGAGAGCGTGCTCGAGATGTACGCCTCGAAGAGCGATCGCGGGCCCGCCGCGGCGCACTATGCGCTGGCCCTCTCCGAATACCGGGAGGGTCCGGTCTGGGCCTGGGTCGTCGGCAATCCCACGATCCCCGGCTATCAGGCGATGCTCTCGGCTGCGCACCGGACGCCGGTCCTCTGGAAGCTGGTCGGTCACCCTCGATCCCGCCGACGGAAAGGACGCCCAGAGCATCGCGCAGCTCGGCTTCACGAACGGCAGCCCCCGGTCGTCTATTTCACCAGCGGCACTCACACCTCCCAGCCGGCGGCCCTCGCAAGGGATGTCCCCTCGGTGTGGCAGTCGCTCGCGCAGGTCCTCGCCGACGAGAAGGAGGAGGCCGCCAAGGCGCCGCCGGCCCGGCCGGACCCGGCTCCCGCGCCTGCCCCGGGCGGAGGCCGCTGAGCGGCCAATGGCCTAGTGCTCGTCGGCGCCGGTGTCGCGGCGCATCGAGAATCCCGGCGCCGGTCGCACGCCGCCGGCGGAGGAAACAGCTTGCAGGCAAGCATCGGCGTGATCGGGGGCAGCGGCCTCTACGAGATGGAGGACCTCGGGCAGCTCGAAGAGGTCCGCCTGTCGACCCCGTTCGGCGAGCCCTCCGACTCGTATTTCGTGGGGACGCATCGAGGGCCGCCGCTGGCCTTCCTGCGCGCGCCACGGCCGGGGGCACCGGCGGATGCCGACGGAGGTCAACTACCGGGCGAACATCTACGGGATGAAGCCGCTCGGCGTCGAACGGATCCTCTCGGCCAGCGCCGTCGGGAGCCTGCGCGAGGAGATCGCGCCGCCCGACATCGTGCTCCCCGACCAGTTCATCGACCGCACGCGCCACCGCCCCGACACCTTCTTCGGCGACGGGCTCGTCGCGCACGTCTCGCTCGCCGAGCCGGTCTGCGCCGCGCTGCGCGCAGGTCTCGCGAGGCGGCGCGCGCTGCGGGCGGACGCCTGCACGTGGGCGGCACCTACCTGTGCATCGAGGGGCCGCAGTTCTCGACGAAGGCGGAGTCGCTGCTCTACCGCTCCTGGGGCGTCGACGTCATCGGGATGACCAACCCGCACCGAGGCGCGGCTCGCCCGCGAGGCGGAGCTCTGCTACGCGACCGTCGCCCTCGTCACCGACTACGACTGCTGGCACGAGGAGGAGGAGGCCGTCACCGTCGACGCGGTCGTGGCGGTGCTCCAGCGAACGCCGCGGCCCGGCGCCTCGTGCGGGATCCATCGCGGCGCTCGCCGGCCGCGCCGGAGCTGCGGCGTGCGGGGAGGCGCTGCGCAACGCGATCATCACCGATCCGGCTGCGGTCGACCCGGCGGCGCAGGCGCGGCTGCGCCCCTGGTCAAGCGGCACCTGGGAGCGCCGGCAATGAAGCGTCCTCGTCGTTGGCATCTGTGGCGTTCGACACGGTGGAGACTCCGTTCGGCCGCGGCGAGCGAGGTGCTCGGGCGGGTCGGCCGTCGTACTTCTCGGTGGCGGCCTCCTACTTCGCCGAGTCCGGCTCGTGGCGGCGGTCGGCGCGGACTTCGGCGAGGAGCACGTCGGCCTCTGCAGGCCCGCAGCGTCGACCTGCGCGGGCTCGAGGCGGTCGCCGGCAAGACCTTCCGCTGGCGGGGGGAGTACGGCTTCGACCTGAACGGCGCGCGGCACCCTCGACACGCAGCTCAACGTCTTCGAGACCTTCCGGCCCGAGATCCCCGCCGGCTACGCGACTCGAGGTACGTCTTCCTGGCGAACATCGACCCGGAGCTGCAGCTCGAGGTGCTCTCGCAGGTGCCCAGCCCCGGCCTCGTCGCCTGCGACACCATGAACTTCTGGATCGAGGGGCAAGCCCGACGCCCTGAAGAGACGCTCGCGAAGGTCGACATGCTGCTGATCAACGAGGCGGAGGCGCGGCATGCTCGCCGGCGAGCACAACCTGGTCGAGGCGGCCGCGGGCGATCCGCGCCATGGGGCCGCGCCACGTGGTGGTCAAGCGGGGCGAGTACGGGGCGCGCTGCTGTTCGCGAGGCTCGACTCTTCGCGCCCCCGGCCTTTCCGCTCGAGACGGTCTTCGACCCGACCGGGGCGGGGGACACCTTCGCCGGCGGCTTCGTCGGCTACCTCGCGCACCGCGGCGAGCGACGGCCCGGCGCTGCGCCGCGCCATGATCTTCGGCAGCGTCTCGCCTCGTTGGACGTCGAGGACTTCAGCCTGAACCGTCTCAGGCGGGTGCGCGAATCCGATATCCGGGAGCGGTTCGAGGCCTTTAGCGGCCTGACCCGCTTCGAGAGCCACGGCGTGACCGCGCTCGCGCGCACCGGGTTCCCGCCGTGGCCTGATCGGGCGGCCTCGCCGCAGGGGAACGCTGGTCCCCTGGCTCCTTGTCGCGCTTTCTCCCGGCGTTCGCCTTCGCCGGGTTCGCGCTCGGCTCACGCGCGGCTCCTTCCGCTCCTCTGCTCCCTCCCCGCCTGGGTCGCGATGGTCGCCCTGCTGCGCCGCTCCGGCCGCGCGGAGGCGATCGCGGCGATGCTGCTCTGGGCGCTGCTCCTCGGCGCCACCGTGACGCTGCCTGTGCGCCGCCCTGCCGGGCCGCGCGGCCGACCTGGTGCTCCACGGCACGGCCTACTGGGACGAAATGAGCCGCTGGCTCGAGACGGGGCAGGGCAGGGAGGCCGATCCCGCGGAGTTCCTCCCGCAGCATCTCCTCCACGCGGCCCTCTTCATCGCGCTGTCCCTTGCGACGGCCTCCCTCGTCTCGATCGCCTTCGGGGCGGTCCTGATGAACTACATGGCCTACTACGTCGCCCGGGTGGTGCTCCTGACCCCCGCCCGGCCCGTGCTCGCCGGCCTCCTCGCCTGGCACCCCTGGTCGGTCGTGCGCGTCGCCTCGTACGTGGTCCTCGGGGTCTGCCTGGCGGAGCCCCTGCTCGCGCGGATCGGGGGAGGGGGCTGGCCGGCGGCCGGCCGGCGCCGCTGGATCGCCGCGGCGGTGGCGGGACTGCTCCTCGACGCGGCCCTGAAGGCCGCGCTCGCGCCCCACTGGCACGCCCTGCTGCGATCCCTGCGGTGAGCGCGGCGCCTTGACAGCGCGAAAAGACGGTTCCTATACTGCCAACGTCCGGCAGAATCCGCGCGCCGCCCGGGTCGGCGGGGAGCGCGGGCCGCTCCACAACCCGAGAGGTCACCCCATGCCCGAGGTCCTGCAGGGAAGTCTGGTCGCGCGCGGTCTCAAGTTCGCCATCGTCGCCAGCCGCTTCAACGAAACCGTCACGGCGCGCCTCATCGAGGGGGCGCTCGACGCCCTCGCGCGGCACGGAGTGGAGGAGAAGGCGATCCGCGTGGTCCGCGTGCCGGGCTCGTTCGAGATCCCGCTCGCCGCGCGCAAGCTGGCGCTGTCGAAGAAGTACAGCGCCGTCATCTGCCTCGGGGCCCTGGTCCGCGGCGAGACGCCCCATTTCGAATACCTCGCGGCCGAGGTCGCGAAGGGCGCGGCGCAGGTCGGGATGGAGACGGGGATCCCGGTCATCTTCGGCGTGCTGACCGCCGATACGATGGACCAGGCCGTGGATCGCGCCGGCGGCAAGGCGGGGAACAAGGGTTGGGACGCGGCCCTGGCGGGGATCGAGATGGCGAATCTCCTGGACCGCCTGGGCTCGGACCGTGGCTAGCCGGAGGCAGGCCAGGGAACACGCCCTCCAGGTCCTCTTCCAGATCGACATGACCGGCGACTCGCCGGACGGCGCGCTCGAGCTTCACTGGGACGGGCACCCGGTCGATCCCGAGACCGCCTCCTTCGCCGAGCGGATCGTCCGCGGCGCGATCGCCGACGCCGTGCGGATCGACTCGCTGATGACCTCGGCCTCCGAGAACTGGAGGCTGGAGCGGATGGCGACCGTGGACCGCAACGTGATCCGGGTGGCGATCTACGAGCTCCTCCACGAGGCGGACACGCCCGCGGCCGTGGTCATCGACGAGGCGATCGAGGTCGCGAAGAAGTTCGGGGGCGAGGAATCCGGGCAGTTCGTCAACGGCGTTCTCGACGCCGTCCGCAAGAAGCTCGACCCCGCCCCCCGGGCGCCCCGCGGGCGCAGCCCCAGCCCCGCCAAGCCTTCCTGACGGCCCCGGTTGCCTGCCCCCGCGCGGGACCTATATTCCCCAGGGAACCTTTCTGCGAGGTCGCGCGTGATCCTGACATGCCCGGAGTGCCAGACCCGATACCGTTTTGACGAGGCGCGCCTTCCGGAGCGCGGGGTGCCGGTCCGCTGCAAGCGCTGCAGCGCCGTCTTCCGCGCCTACCGCCGGGGCACGAGCCGCAGGCCAGGCCGGCCACCGCGGCCGGAGCGCGCGGCGCAGGATGCGCACTCGGTGCGCGCGTCCTCGGTGGCGTCCCCTCCGGCGCCGGACGTGCCGGCGGCGAAGGCCGTATCCCGCCCCGCCGGGCCGCCCGCGCCCAGGGTGGAGCAGGCAACGGTCGTCCCCAGCATGGTGACGCCCCACCATGCCGGTGCAGGAGGGGCTCGCGGTCCCCGTCACGGTCGTGGCGCCGCCGCCCGCGGAAGCCGAGCCCGGACGTCAGGCGCCTGACCCGGATCATCCTCTCGGACATCGTCATCTACAGCCCCGCCAAGGCGGAGAAGGCGATCCGCGACGGGAAATTCCTCGCGCTGTACCGGAACGAGGTCGAAGAGGGGCGCAAGATGATCCGGACGAGGTTCCCGGGGAACAGCGCGGCCCTCAGCGCCTTCGAGCAGTCGCTCAACGAGCTCCTCGAGGCGCGCCGCAAGGAGCTGACCGAGGCCGCCGTCGCCCTCTAGCGCAGCCGCCGGCGCGCTGACTCCCCCGCGCGCGGGGCACGCGCCGCTCCGCGCCTGTCCCGCCGCTCGTTCCCCCTCCCCGCATGACCTGCCCCGGCGCGGTCCGCGGCAGCGCTCTATGCTACGATCCCTCTTTCTATGAAAGAGCTGCCCTTCCAGGAAATCGAGGGCCGCTGGCAGGAGCGCTGGGAGAGCGCCGGGGTCTTCGAGCCGGACGAGAACGACCCCAGGCCGCGGTTCTACTGCATCGAGATGCTGCCCTATCCCTCCGGGCGGATCCACATGGGGCACGTCCGCAACTACGCCATCGGCGACGCGCTCGCCTGGTTCCGGCGCATGCAGGGGTACAACGTCCTGCACCCGATGGGATGGGATTCGCTGGGCTTGCCGGCCGAGAACGCCGCGATCCAGCGGGGCGCCGATCCCCGTGAATGGACGGTCGGCAACATCGCGGCCATGAAGGCGCAGCTGCGCCGCCTCGGTTTTTCCTATGCCTGGAAGCGGGAGGTCGCGACCTACAGCCCCGCCTACTACCGGTGGAACCAGTGGTTCTTCCTGCGCCTGCTCGAGCGCGGCCTCGCGTACCGTGGCCGGCGCGTGCTGAACTGGTGCCCGCGCTGCGCGACGGTGCTCGCGAACGAGCAGGTCGCCGGGGGGTTCTGCTGGAGGCACGACGACACGCCGGTCGAGCCCCGCGAGATGGACCAGTGGTTCGTGAGGATCACCGCCTACGCGGACGAGCTGGCCCGCGCGCTGGACGGCCTCGAAGGCTGGCCCGAGCGGGTCGTGACGATGCAGCGGAACTGGATCGGCCGCAGCGAGGGGTGCCGCGTCCGGTTCCCGGTCGAAGGGCTCGACGAGCCGATCGAGGTCTTCACGACGCGGGTGGATACCATCTACGGGGCCACCGCTCTGGTGCTCGCGACGGAGCATCCGCGGCTCGGGGAGATCTGCGCGGGGCGCGGCAGGGAATCCGAGGTCGCTGGGTTCGTGCGCGAGGACCGGGCGCGGAAGCTGGCCGACCGTTTCACGGCCACGGTCGACAAGCTGGGGGTCTTCACGGGCCGCCACGCCGTCAACCCGTTCAGCGGCGAGAAGGTGCCGATCTGGGCCGCGAACTTCGTGCTGATGGAGTACGGAACGGGCGCCCTGATGGCGGTCCCCGCCCACGACGAGCGGGATTTCGAGTTCGCCGTGAGATACGGGATCGAGATCCGGCAGGTGGTGGTTCCCGACGGGACGGCCGCAGGGGGCCCCGCTCCCGCGGCCGCGTTCACGGACGACGGCGTGCTCTGCCGCTCGGGAGAATTCAGCGGGCTGCCCAGCGCAGCGGCGCGCAGCGCGATGGCGGCGCGGGCCGCATCGGAGGGGTTCGGGGAGGGAACCGTCCAGTTCCGCCTCAAGGACTGGGGCATCTCGCGCCAGCGCTACTGGGGGACCCCGATCCCCGTTCTCTACTGCGACGCGTGCGGGGTGGTGCCGGTGCCCGATTCCGACCTCCCCGTGATGCTCCCGCACGTGGAGCTCAAGGGGGCGACCGGCTCGCCGCTCGCCGCCGTCCCGGAGTTCGTCAACGCGGCCTGCCCGAAGTGCGGCGGGCCCGCGAAGCGCGAGACGGACACGATGGACACGTTCGTGGACTCGTCCTGGTATTTCTATCGCTACACCGACCCCGCCAACGACCGCGCCCCGTTCGAGCGGGCGCGCGCGGACGCCTGGTTTCCGATCGACCTCTACATCGGCGGCATCGAGCACGCGACCGGGCACCTGATCTACTCCCGCTTCTTCACGAAGTTCATGCGCGACCTCGGCATGCTCGGCTTCGACGAGCCGGTCACGAACCTGCTCACGCAGGGGATGGTCGTTGCGCACAGCCACTTCTGCGAGGAGCACCGCTACCTCTTCCAGGACCAGGTGCGGCAGGAAGGGGAGGGGGCGGGAGCGGTCTACCGGTGCGGCCTGTGCGGCCGCGAAGTGCGCCGCGTCCTGGAGAAGATGTCGAAGTCGAAAAACAACATCGTCGATCCGGACGCGGCCGTCGAGCGGTTCGGCGCCGATGCGATCCGGATCTTCGCGCTGTTCGCCTCGCCCCCCGACGCCGAGGTCCTCTGGACGGAGCAGGGGATGGAGGGGGCGCACCGCTTCCTCTCCCGCCTCTGGCGGTTCGTCGAGCGCCACGGCGGGGCGATCCGCGACGCGCGCCCGTCCGGCGGGCCGGAGGGCGCGGGCCCCGGGGCCGCCGAGGGGGCGCTGGCGCTGCGCAGGCGGACGCACCGCACCATCCGGAGGGTGACCGATGACATCGCCCGCCGCCTGCAGTTCAACACGGCGGTGGCCGCGCTGATGGAGCTGCTGAACGGGATCTACGAGTACAACGACCGCGACCGGTTCGAGCCCGCGGAGGCTGGGGCGCTGCGCGAGGCGGTGATGGCGCTGATCGCGCTGCTGGCTCCCTTCGCTCCGCACGCCTCCGAGGAGCTCTGGGAGCGGATGGGCGGGGAAGGGATGCTCGCCAACGGGCGCTGGCCCGAGGCGGACCCGGCGCTGCTCGAGGAGGACACGGCGCTGATCGTCGTCCAGGTCAACGGCAAGCTGCGGGCGCGGATCCCCGTTCGCCGGGGGGCCGGGCAGGACGAGATCGTGGCGGCCGTGCGCGAGGACGCGCGGGTCGCGGCGGCGCTCGCGGCGGGCGGCATCCGCAAGGTGATCCTGGTGCCCGACAGGCTGATCAACCTGGTGGTGGGTTGACGGCGGGCGCGGGGGCGCGGATGGGATCGAAGGCGCGCGCCGTCCCGGCCCTCCTGCTGGCGGGATGCCTGCTGCTCCCGTCGTGCGGGTACCGACTCTCGGGCCGGAACCGCTTTCTCCCCGAGGACGTCCACACGATCGCGGTCCCGGTCTTCGCCAACGAGACGCGCCGCTCCGACATCGAGCAGCGGATCACCGAGAGCCTGCTCGCCGAGTTCATCAAGCGGGGCGACTACAGGACCCAGCCCCAGCGCGAAGGGGCCGACGCGGTGCTGGAGGGAGCGGTGACCGGGTACAGCGCGAATCCCGTCCTCCTCGACGCGCAGGGGAACGCCACCCGGGTCGAGGTGGTCATCCAGGCGCGGGTCCGCATGACCGACCTGCGCACCGCCAGGCTGCTCTGGAGCCAGGATCATTTCATCTTCCGCGGCCAGTACGACGTGAACAGGACGGTCGTCGGCTCCTTCGACCGGGAGATCGTGGCGATCGACAGGATCGCGCGGGACTTCGCCACGACCGTGGTGACCTCGCTGCTCGAGGGGTTCTGATGGCGCTCCAGGGCGAGCCCGCGTCGAAAGTGCTGGCGCAGGCGGCGAAAGGCAAGCTGCCGCCGATCATCGTGACGCGATTCGACGCCGACAAGGGGGAGGACCTCTTCGTCCGCGACCGCCTGGTGCGCGAGGTCACGCGCGCCGTTCTCGGGGACGATCCCTCCGTCTTCGGGCAATCCGTCTTCGACGCCCCCAGCGTGTCCCTGGTCGAAGTGCTCGACGCGGCCCGGGAGGTCTCCCTGCTCTCGCCCCGCCGACTTGTCCTCGTGCGCGGGAGCCGCGTCGCGGCCGGCGCGGAGGCGGCCGAGGAAGGGGCGGGAGACGCCCCGGAAGCAGGCGCGGAGGAAGCGGACGCGGCGCCGCGGGGCGGGGGACGGGACGTGGATGCCGCGCAGGTGGCGGCGCTGGGCCGCTACCTCGAGGGCGCGGCGCGCGATGCGTGCATCCTGTTCGTGGGGTGCGCGTGGGACGCGCGCAGGAAGATCCACAAGGCCCTGCTGGAGGCGGCCACCGTCGCGGACGTGACGCGTCCCGATTCCCGGACCATCCCGGCCTGGATCGAGGAGCGGGTCCGCGAGGCCGGGGGGCGGATCGAGGCGCCCGCGGCGTCGGCGCTCGCCGAGCTCCGCGGGAACGACACGCTGCGGATCAGCGGCGAGATCGAGAAGCTGCTCCTGCACGCGGGCCCGGGGCGGGCGATCACACGGGAGGCGGTCCTCTCGCTGATCGGGGACGGGGAGGCCCCGACGGCGTGGGCCCTCGTGGATGCCATGGCGGACGGTGACGCGGCCCGGGCCCTGCGGACCCTGCGCCGGATCATGGACGACGGAGAGCCGGCCCCCGTCGTCGTCGGCGCGATCGCCTCGCGCCTGAGGCAGCTGATCGTCCTGCGGGACGAGAAGAGCGCCGGCCGGCCCAACGAGGCCGCGCGCAAGGTCGTCTTCCCCGGCCGATCGGTCTTTTTCGCGGACGCGCTCGCTCCCGAAGGCCGCGCGGTTCACGCCCGAGGGGCTGCTCGAGGCGCTTGCGTCGCTTTACGAGGTGGACAAGCTCACAAAATCGAGCTCGATCGAGCCGTCCGCACTGCTCGAACGGTGGCTGCTGTCGGCATTGAAAAGCCGGGATTTTGTGCGATCCTCATTGTGAACTTTCAAAGAGGTACAACCATGGAAAAGAAATCGTCCAAAGTCGCCGGCATCACGCAGCGCATGTCGCGGAACCTTATGGGCCTGAGGCGGGACCTCGTCGCCCTCGGCCGCGCGGTCCAGGCCGTGGCCGCCGCGCAGCGCGCGCTGTCGCAGGCGCGTCGGGCGGGGCGCGGCGGGAGCCGTCGCCCGTCCCGGGCGGAGGGAGCGGCAGCTCACCGCGGCGGACCGCGCCCGGCTGAAGGTCCAGGGCGAATACCTGGGCCTCGTGAGGCACCTCACGGCCCGCAACCGCGCGAAGGTCAAGGCCATGAAGGCGGAGAAGGGATACGGCGCCGCCCTCAAGCTCGCGCGCCAGCTCGGCCAGGGGCGGTCCTGAGGGATGGCGGACAGGCTTTCCATCCTCATCCTCGACTACGGCTCCCAGTACACGCAGTTGATCGCGCGGCGGATCCGCGAGCTGTCGGTCTTCTGCGAGGTCGAGCCGTACAACATCGGACTGGACGAGCTGCGCGCGAAGAAGGTCGGGGGGATCATCCTGTCCGGCGGGCCCGACTCGGTCTACCGTCCGGGCGCGCCGGGCGCGGACCGGGCGCTGTTCGAGCTGGGGGTCCCCGTGCTCGGCATCTGCTACGGGATGCAGCTCATGACCAAGGTCCTCGGGGGAGAGGTCCTCGCGGCGGGAGAGCGCGAGTACGGGCCGGCCGAGCTCGTCCGCTGCGGGCCGTCGCCGCTCTTCGACACGCTTCCGGAGCGGCAGAGGATCTGGGCCAGTCACGGTGACCGCGTCGGCTCGCTGGCCCCGGGGTTCCACCGGGTCGCCACGACCTCCAACGCGCCCGAAGCGGCCGTCGAGGACCCGGGCAGGCGCCTGTACGGGATCCAGTTCCATCCCGAGGTGGTCCACACCGAACACGGCACGCGGATCCTGAAGAACTTCATCTACGACATCTGCCGCGTCCCGCCGGACTGGACGATGGGCCGCTTCCTGGAGGAATCGGTCGAGAAGATCCGGGCCGAGGTCGGCGGCGGGCGGGTCGTCTGCGGGCTCTCGGGCGGCGTCGACTCCTCGGTGATGGCCCTGCTGGTGCACAGGGCGATCGGCGACCGGCTGATCTGCCTGTTCGTGGACAACGGGGTCCTGCGCAGGGGCGAGGTCGAGGAGGTCGAGCGGCGCTTCCTCTCGAAGTACCACCTCGATGTCCGCGTTCTACGCTACGGCGAGCTCTTCCTGCAGCGCCTGAAGGGGATCGAGGAGCCCGAGCTCAAGCGCAAGCTCATCGGCGAGACCTTCATCCAGGTTTTCGAGGACCAGGCCTCGCGCCTCGGCGGGATCGAGTACCTCGCCCAGGGGACGATCTACCCGGACAGGATCGAGTCGAAGTCGGTCCGGGGCCCCTCGGCGGTCATCAAGACCCACCACAACGTCGGAGGCCTGCCGGAGCGGATGAAGCTGAAGCTGATCGAGCCGCTGAAGGACCTCTTCAAGGACGAGGTCCGCGCCCTGGGGCGCGAGCTGGGGCTCGACCAGGAGTTCCTCGAGCGGCACCCGTTCCCGGGGCCCGGGCTCGCCGTGCGGGTGCTGGGGGAGGTGACGGCGGAGCGCGTGAAGATCCTCCAGGAGGCCGACGCGATCTTCATCGAGGAGATCCGCAAGGCCGGGCTCTACCCGAAGATCGCCCAGGCGTTCGCGGTCCTGTTGCCGGTCAGGTCGGTGGGGGTGATGGGGGACGAGCGCACCTACGAGAACGTCCTGGCGCTTCGCGCCGTCGAGACCTCGGACTTCATGACCGCGAACTGGTGCCCCCTTCCGTACGACCTCCTCGGGAGGCTCTCCAGCCGGATCGTGAACGAGGTCCGGGGGATCAACCGGGTCGTCTACGACATTTCGAGCAAGCCGCCCGCCACCATCGAATGGGAATGAGGGGCGGCGCGTGCGCGCCGCCCCGTCGGGGTTCAGGCCTGCAGCGACGCCCGGGAAGGGCAGGAGGGGGGAGCGCCCTGCGTGCGGCCTGCTGAGGCCCGGGGTGGACCGCGGAGGGCCGCACGCGGCCGGCCGCGGTCCGACCGCGATCTACTCGTCTCCGTCGTCCTCGTCTTCCGGCCCCTCGCCGGGGGCCTCATCCGGGGGCGGGCCGCGACGGCCCTGTCGCATCTGGCGCCGCTCCTGGCGCAGCTGGCCGGCCCTCTGCTGCAGCTCCGACTTCAACCGCTCGCGCTGATCGGCGGAAAGGACGTCACGCGCGTCGAGCAGGGCGGTGGTCATCATCGCGTGAAGCTGGTCCATCGCCTTCCCGACCCGCGCGGACTGCTGCTCGATCGAAGCGCGCGTCGCCGCGGAGTCCGCGACGAGCGAGTGCAGCTCGATCCTCTGGGCTTCCACCTCGGCCCGCTGCTTCACGAGCGCCACGCGCGCGGCGGTGGCGATCTTCGTGAGTCGGTCGATCTGGTCGGCGCTCAGCGCGAGGGCTTTCTGGAGGTCCGGATCGTGCGTCAGGCGGCCCAGGAGGGGCCCGCCGCCGAGCATCCCGTCCGGGCCCCCGCCCGGGCCCCCGCGCGGTCCCCTGCCGGGTCCGCCGGGGCCCATGCCCGCCAGGGTGATCCCCGCGGCGCAGGCCACGGCGACGGCTGCGGCGACCAGGACGATCAGCTTGAATCGTCTTGCTCATCTCATCTCCTTCGGGTTGTTTCCCATTGTCCCGACCATTCGACAGCCGGGGCGGCGGGAAAGTTTAGCGGTCCCGCCGCGGCCTCCTCCCGGGGGAAGGCTCCGATGGTATGATGCTGTTCCACTCCCTGTCTCTCGCTCCTGAGGTTTCCTGAGATGCCATCACCTTTCGTTCACCTGCACAACCATACCCAGTTTTCGCTGCTCGATGGCGCCCAGAAGATCGACGACCTGATCGATCTGGCGGCGTCGTTCGGGATGAAATCCGTGGCGATCACCGACCACGGGAACATGTTCGGCGCGATCAAGTTCTACCACAAGGCCTTCAAGAAGGGGATCCGCCCCGTGATCGGCGTCGAGGCGTACGTGGCGCCCGGGGACCGGCACGAGCGCCAGATGGCGCCCGGGCAGGCCAAGAAGCCCTACTACCACCTGGTTCTCCTCGCGCAGAACTACATCGGCTACCGCAACCTGATCCAGCTGGTCTCCCAGGGGTACCGGGAGGGGTTCTACTACAAGCCGCGGATCGACAAGCAGCTCCTGCGCGAGAAGCACGAGGGGCTGATCGCGCTCTCGGCCTGCCTGGGGGGCGAGATCGCCACGCTGCTGCGCCAGGAGCGGGCCGAGGAGGCCGAACGGGCCGCGCTCGAGTACGCGGCCATCTTCGGGGACGGCAACTACTACCTCGAGATCCAGGACCAGGGGCTGGCGGAGGAGAAGGCGATCAACCCCGCGCTGGTGGCGCTGGCGCGCAAGACCGGGATCCCGCTCGTCGCGACCAACGACTGCCATTTCCTCACGCGCGACGACCACCGGGCCCACGAGATCCTCCTGTGCATCCAGACCGGCAAGACGATCCAGGACCCGGACCGGATGAGGTACAGCGAGGAGCACTACTTCAAGTCGGGCGAGGAGATGGAGAAGGTCTTCGCCTGGCTCCCCGAGGCGATCGAGAACACCCAGCTGATCGCCGAGAGATGCCACCTCCTGCTCGACGGGAACCGCCCCCCGCTCCCGGACTTCTCCGTGCCGGCCGGCACGACGACCGACGACTACTTCGAGCAGGTCGCGCGGGAGGGGTTCCGCGGCCGGCTCGAGTCGTGGCGCGCGCTCGCCGCGAAGGGACGGCTGCGCCACCCGCTCGAGCAGTACGACGCCCGGCTGGACTCCGAGATCCGGATGATCAAGCAGATGGGCTTCGCGGGGTACTTCCTGATCGTCTGGGACTTCATCAAGTACGCGAGGGACCACGGCATCCCGGTCGGGCCGGGGCGCGGCTCGGCCGCGGGGAGCCTCGTGGCGTACTGCCTGCGGATCACCGACGTGGACCCGATGGAGTACGAGCTGATCTTCGAGCGGTTCCTGAATCCCGAGCGGATCTCGATGCCCGACATCGACATCGACTTCTGCTACCGGCGGCGGGACGAGGTGATCCACTACGTCACCGAGAAGTACGGCCGGGAGAACGTCGCGCAGATCATCACCTTCGGAACGATGGCGGCGCGCGCCGTCATCCGCGACGTCGGCCGCGCCATGAACCTTCCGTACCCGGAGGTGGACCGGATCGCCAAGCTCGTCCCCGGCGCGCTCGACACGACGATCGACAAGGCGATCGCCGAGGTGCCGCAGCTCCGGGAAATGCACGACGCCGAGGGACCAGGCCGGGAGCTGCTCGAGATCGCGCGCAGGCTCGAGGGCCTGACCAGGCACGCCTCCACGCACGCCGCCGGCGTCGTCATCTCGCCCCGGCCGATCGTGGAGTACGCCCCCCTCTACCAGTCGGGCTCGGAGTCGAGCGAGATCACCACGGGGTACGCCAAGGACGAGATCGAGGAGATCGGGCTCCTCAAGATGGACTTCCTCGGCCTCAAGACGCTGACCCTCATCGACGACTGCCTGCGGATGATCGCGGCGGAGACCGGCGAGCGGATCGACATCGCCGAGCTGCCGCTGGACGACGCCGAGACGTACCGGCTCTTCGGCCACGCCCGGACGAGCGGCGTGTTCCAGTTCGAGTCCGGCGGGATGCAGGACATCCTCCGCAAGCTGAAGCCCGACCACTTCGAGGACCTGATCGCGCTGAACGCGATCTACCGCCCCGGCCCGATCCAGGGCGGGATGATCGACGACTTCATCGCGCGCCGGCACGGGAAGATCCCCGTGGTGTACGACGATCCCCGCCTGGAGCCGATCCTGGCCCCGACGTACGGCGCCATGATCTACCAGGAGCAGGTCATGAAGATCGCCTCGGTCCTCGCGGGCTACTCGCTCGGGCGCGCGGACCTGCTCCGCAAGGCGATGGGGAAGAAGAAGATGGAGGTCATGCAGGCCGAGCGCGAGGGGTTCATCGAGGGGTGCGTGAAGCACTCGGGCCTCACCGCGAAGAAGGCCGGCGAGATCTACGACAAGGTGGAGAAATTCGCCGGGTACGGGTTCAACCGTTCCCACTCCGCCGCCTATGCCCTGGTCGCCTACCAGACCGGCTGGCTGAAGGCGCACTACCCGGTCCATTTCATGGCGGCGCTGCTCACGACGGAAAAAGGGGACACCGACAAGCTGGTGAAGTACCTCGGCGAATGCCGCGAGATGGGGGTCGCGGTGCTCCCGCCCGACGTGAACGTGAGCGGCCTCGATTTCTCCGTCGAGGGGAAGAGCATCCGGTTCGGCCTCGCCGCGGTGAAGAACGTGGGGGAGGGGGCGGTCCTCTCGATCCTCGACGCCCGCGGCAGGATCGGGCGTTTCACCTCCCTGCGCCAGTTCTGCGCCGAGGTGGACCGCCACCACGTCAACAAGCGGGCGCTCGAATCGCTGATCAAGGCGGGGTGCCTGGACTCGCTCGGCCAGCTCAGGCCCAGGCTCGTCGCGGGCATCGACGACGCGATGGGGTACGCCCAGAAGATCCACGAGGAGGGCGCGAGCGGACAGGGCTCGCTGTTCGGCGCCCCGGGGGCGGAGGCCGGGGAGGCGCTGCTGAAGGACTCGCTCCCCGAGGCGGCCGCCTGGACCCAGCGCGAGCTCCTGGCGTACGAGAAGGAAACGCTCGGGTTCTACCTGACCGGGCATCCCCTGAACGACCACCAGGACATCGTCCGCGACTTCGCCTCCCACACGACGGCGATGCTCTCGGAGATCGAGGGGGCCGCGGACGTCTCCCTCGTGGGGCTCGTGACGGCGCTGCGCAAGCGGCGCAACAAGAAGAACGAGGCGTGGGCTTCGTTCCTGCTCGAGGACCTGGAGGGCTCCTGCGAGGTCCTCGTCTTTCCCCGGCTCCACCAGGAGGTCCAGGAGCAGCTGGTCCCCGACCGGGCCGTCCTCGTGCGCGGGCGCGCCGACGTCGAGGAGGACCGGGTCCGTTTCATCGCCGACGAGATCACCCCTCTCGAGGGGCTGCGCGAGCGCCGGGCCGAGGCCGCGAACCTTCGCCTGACGGCGCTCGGCCTCGAGGAGGAGACGCTGGCCCGGCTCCAGGAGCTGCTGACCGCCCACCGCGGCCCCGTGCCGCTGTCCATCGAGGTCGCCCTGCCGCACCGGATGCGGGTGCGGCTGCGCCTCGACCGGGAGTGGCAGATCCGCCCGAGCCGGGAGCTCACGGCGGCGCTCGAAGGACTGCTGGGGCCGCGCGCGATCGTCTACCGGGCCGGGCCGGCGCCCGACTCGCCCTCCTCGGGGGACCGCCGCGCGGCATGGCGCAACCGCAACAACGCCCGCAACGGGCCCCCGGGCTGAGCCCGCGGGCCAAATTGACCGCGCCCTCGGGCACCTGTTAGAATCGCGCGTTTTTCGGAAAGGTTGAGCGCCCCATGTCGAGAAAGGGAAAGTACCTCTTCACCTCGGAGTCCGTGACCGAGGGCCACCCGGACAAGATCGCCGACCAGATCTCGGACGCCGTGCTGGACGAGGTCCTCGGGCAGGACCCGATGGGTCGCGTCGCCTGCGAGACGCTCCTGACCACGGGGCTGTGCCTCATCGCGGGGGAGATCACGACCGCCTCCTACGTGGACTTCCAGAAGGTGGCCCGGCGGACGATCGCGGAGATCGGGTACGACAACGCCGGCTACGGGTTCGATCACAAGACCTGCGCCGTCATCTCCGCCATCGACGAGCAGTCGCCCGACATCGCCCAGGGCGTGGACACGGGGGGCGCGGGGGACCAGGGGATGATGTTCGGCTACGCCTGCCGCGAGACGGAGGAGCTCATGCCCCTCCCGATCATGCTGGCCCACCGGCTGACGCGCCGGCTCGCCGAGGTGCGGAAGAGCGGGGTCATGCCGGCCCTGCGGCCGGACGGTAAGTCCCAGGTCACGGTCGAGTACGAGGACGACCGGCCGAAGCGCGTCACGGCGGTCGTGGTCAGCTCCGCAGCACGCGGAGGAGATCACGACCGAGGCGCTGCGGGAGCAGATCGCCCGGCACGTCGTCCAGGCGGTCATCCCGAAGGGGATGACCGATTCGAGCCTCGTGGTGCACGTCAATCCCACGGGACGCTTCGTGGTCGGCGGTCCGCAGGGCGACACCGGGCTGACGGGGCGCAAGATCATCGTCGACACCTACGGCGGGGCCGGTCATCACGGCGGCGGGGCCTTCTCCGGGAAGGACCCGACGAAGGTCGACCGTTCGGCCTCGTACATGGCCCGCCACATCGCGAAGAACCTCGTCGCGGCCGGCGTCGCGGACCGGGCGGAGGTCCAGATCGCCTACGCCATCGGCGTCGCCGATCCGGTCTCCGTGAACGTCGACACGTTCGGGACCTCGAAGATCGACCAGTCGAAGATCGAGCGGATCGTCCGGGAGGTCTTCAAGCTGAGGCCCCGGGAGATCATCGAATACCTGGATCTGAGGCGCCCCATCTACCGGAAGACCGCTGCCTACGGTCACTTCGGGCGCACCGAAGACGAATTCACCTGGGAAAAGGTCAACCGGGCCGCCGAGATTCGGTCGGCCGCCGGCCTCTGATCCCCGGACTCCCCCGGCCCGTGCGGGAGGCGGCTGCGCCGCCCCCGCCGGCTGGCGCACCATCCCTGGAGGAGAGATGAAGCACCACGTGAAGGACCTGTCGCTCGCAGACCGCGGAAAAATGCGCATCGAGTGGGCGGACAGGAACATGCCCGTGCTGGCCTCGATCCGCGAGACTTTCCGGAAGAACAGGCCGCTCGAGGGCCTGCGCATCGCGGCCTGCCTGCACGTCACCACGGAGACCGCGAACCTCGCGCGGACCCTGGCGGCGGGCGGGGCGAAGGTGGCCGTGTGCGCGTCGAACCCGCTGACGACCCAGGACGACGTGTCGGCAGCCCTCGTCAAGCACTACGGGATCGCCTCCTTCGCCATCAAGGGCGAGGACAACGCCACCTACTACTCGCACATCACCTCCGCCCTCGACACCCGGCCGCACGTGACGATGGACGACGGCGCGGACCTGGTCACCGTCCTGCACTCGAAGAAGCGCGAGCTCCTCGAGGGCGTGAAGGGCGGGACCGAGGAGACCACCACGGGCGTGATCCGGCTCCGCTCGATGGCGGCCGACGGGGTCCTCAAGTACCCGATCGTGGCCATCAACGACGCGCTCACGAAGCACTTCTTCGACAACCGCTACGGCACCGGCCAGAGCACCGTGGACGGCATCCTCCGCGCCACGAACCTGCTGTTCGCGGGCATGACCGTGGTGGTCGCCGGCTACGGCTGGTGCGGCAAGGGGGTGGCGATGCGGAGCCACGGCCTCGGGGCGAACGTCATCGTCACCGAGGTGGACCCGGTCAAGGCGCTCGAGGCCGCGATGGACGGCTACCGCGTCATGCCGATGTCGAAGGCGGCGCGCGAAGGGGACGTGTTCATCACCGTCACCGGGAACAAGAGCGTGCTCCGGCCCGAGCACTTCAAGCTCATGAAGGACGGCGCGATCGTCGCCAACTCGGGCCACTTCAACGTGGAGATCGACCTGCCCGGCCTCGCGAAGCTCTCCAAGTCGCGGCGCACGGTGCGCGAGTTCACCGAGGAGTACCTCCTCCGCAGCGGGCGACGGATCTACGTCCTGGCGGACGGGCGGCTGGTGAACCTCTCCGCGGCCGAGGGGCACCCGGCCGTGGTCATGGACATGTCGTTCGCGAACCAGGCCCTGTGCGTCGAGCACATCGTGAAGGGGCGCTCGGCGATGCCGCCCGGCGTCTACCCGGTCCCGGTGGAGATCGACCGGCGGGTCGCCTCGCTGAAGCTCAAGACGATGAAGTTCGCCATCGACCGGATGACCCCGGAGCAGGTCCGGTACGTGGCGTCCTGGTCCGAAGGCACCTAGCCGAGGCTCGATGGGCCAACAGGAAGGGCGGCGCCGTCTCCTCCAGGTCATCGCGCTGATCGGCGCGTTCATCCTGGGGATCGGGGGCACGCTCCTCTACCAGAATCGAGCCCTGCTCGGCGCCCTGGTGCCGTCCCGCTCCGCGCCGCGCCTGGTCCTGGTGGGCCTGGACGGCGCCGACTGGAACCTGGTCGAGCCCCTGGTCGCCGCCGGGCGGATGCCGAATTTCGCGGCCCTGCTCAATCGCGGCGCCCGGGGCCGCGTCCTCACCATCAACCCGACCCTCTCCCCGGTCATCTGGACGTCCATCGCCACGGGGGTGAAGCCCGAGCGGCACGGCATCGTGGACTTCACGGCCGTGAACCGGGACACCGGCGAGGCGGTCCCCGTGACGAGCAACCTGAGGCGGGTGCCGGCGATCTGGAACATCATGAGCGACGCCGGCATCAGCGTCGGCTTCGTCGGCTGGTGGGCCTCGTTCCCCGCCGAGCGCGTGAAGGGATACCTGGTCTCCGACCGGATCGCCTACCAGCTGTTCGGCGTGAAGCCCGACGACAAGCCGGAAGGGAAGACCTGGCCCCCCGAGGCCTACGAGCGGGTCAAGGGGCTCGTCGTCGATCCGACGACCGTCTCCGACGACGTGATGCGGCGGTTCTTCGACGATCCGTCCGTCCTGGCCACGGGCGACCCCGACGAGCAGGAGCTGCTGAAGCAGTTCCGGACGATCATCGCCTCGACCGAGTCCTACCGCGCGATCGCGGCGGAGCTGGACCGGCAGTTCGATCCGGCCGTGGAGTCGGTCTACTTCGAGGGAACCGATACCGTCGCCCACCTGTTCATGAAGTACCGGCCGCCCCTGATGCCCGGGGTTCCCCCGGAGAAGATGCGCAGGTTCGGAGCGGTCCTCGATCGCTACTACGAGTACGTGGACGGGCTGCTGGGCGAGGTGGTCGCCCGGCACGGCGAGCGGGCGACCTACGTCGTCTGCTCCGACCACGGGTTCCGCAGCGATCGCGACCGGCCCGTCACGACCGAGTCGCGGATCGACCGGGGACGGGGCGCCGACTGGCACCGGAAGTACGGCATCCTGCTGGTCGCCGGACCGTCCGCGCGTCCGGGCGCGGAGATCCGCGAAGCGACCGTCTACGACATCGCGCCGACCATGCTCGCCCTCGCGGGCGCGCCGATCCCGCACGACCTCGACGGCCGCGTCCTGACCGACCTGATGACCGAGGAGTTCCTCCGGAGCCATCCCCTCCGCTCGATCGAGACGGCCCCGGCCGGCCCGGGCGCAGGCGGGACCCCCACAGGGGCGGCGCCCGTCGCCACCGCGGACGACGAGGAGATCCGCCAGCGCCTGATCTCGCTCGGCTACCTCACCCAGGAGAGCAACAACGCCCACAACAACCGGGGGATCCTGCTCCTCGGGAAAGGGGACTTCGACCAGGCGATCGCCGAGTTCCGGGCCGCGATGAAGGACAACCCGGATTTCGCCGCGGGGTACGTCAACATCGGCCGCGCCTACTGGCAGAAGGGGGACGTGAAGGAGGCGATCGCGAACCTCGAGAAGGCGGGCCGCCTCGACCCGCGGATGAAGGAAGTTCCCCTCATGCTGGGCAACATCGCCCTCAAGGAGGGGGATCTCGCGACCGCCGAGGCGCAGTTCCTGAAGACGCTCGAGCTCGAGCCCAACGACACCGACACGCTGAATTGCCTCGGGCTCGTCTACGACGCGCGGGGCGACTACGAGCGCGCCGAGCTCTACTTCCGCAAGGCGATCGAGGTGGACGCGGACTATTCCGAGGGGTTCAACAACCTCGGCAACATCGCGAAGAAGCGCGGCGATCCCGTGCAGGCCGAGTCCTGGTACCGCCGCGCGATCGAAGCGGACCCCTTCTTCATGGGGGCCTACGCGAACCTCGCGCTGATCTACCAGGAGCGGGGGGACTTCGAGCGGGCCGCCGACCTCTACCGGCAGGCGCTCGAGAAGGACAACGCCAACCCCGACCTGCACAACAACCTGGGATCCCTGCTGTTCCGCCGCGGGGACCTCCACGCCGCGGAGGAGTCGTTCCGGCGCGCGATCGCCCTGGACAGGAAATACGCCGAGGGGCACAACTCGCTCGGCGTCGTCTTCGGGGCGCAGGGAAAGGACGCCGAGGAGCGGGCCGAGTACGAGAAGGCGATCGAGCTCAAGCCGAACTACGCCGACGCCATCTACAACCTCGCCCTCTGGCAGGTCCGCCACGGGAACGACCGCGAGGCGGAGCGGCTGTTGAAGCAGGTCCTGCAGATCAACCGCGACTACGTCGCCGCGATGAACACGCTCGCGGCGGTCCGCCTGCGCCGGGGCGATGCGGGGGGCGCGAAGCCGCTCCTCGACCGGGCGCTCGCCCTCCAGCCGAACAACCCGCGCGTCCTGACCCTGTCCGGGGAGGCGGCGCTCGCGCTCGGCGACCGGGCGGGAGCGGAGCGGGCCTTCCGCCGCTCGCTCGAGATCCAGCCGGGGCAGAAGGACGTCGAGGAGCGGCTCAGGTCGCTCTCCGGCGGCAAGTAGGGGCGCGGGGTCGCGCCGGCGCCGTCAGGAGCGGGTCGAGAGCAGCAGGTAGCCGCCGGTCAGGGTGAAGAGCAGGTTCGGGGCCCACGCGGCGAGGAGCGGGGGCAGGATCTGCTCGTGCCCCAGCGCGCTCGTGACCGCGAATGTGGACCAGTACAGGATCACCAGCAGCAGCGCGATCCCCATCCCGTAGAGCGAGCCCCTCCGCCCCGCGCGGAAGGCGAACGGCAGGCCGATCAGCACCATCACGAGCGGCGCCACGGGGAACGCCAGCTTCTCGTAGAGGGAGACCCGCAGGCGCGTCGTGTCGTAGCCGCTGTTCTTCATCTTGCGGATGTGGCGGCGGAGGGCGACGAAGTTGAGCTCCTCCGCGAGCCGCCCGGACTGGACGAGCGAGCGCTCGTGCCGGGCGAAATCGTCCGGCGTTTCGGCCCACTTGAGGGGGGTGTCGCTGAGGCCGGCGTACGGCTCCTCGTCCCCCTTGAACCCGCGCGTCCAGCCCGCGTGGGCGACCCAGCTGTCGCCGCGCCATTCGACGCGGGGGGCCCAGAGCCGCTTGCGGATCCGGAACGGATCGTCCTTCAGCTCGAGGACCGACACGTCCTGGAGGATCTTCCTGTCGGGCTCGTAGTCCCCGTAGCCGTACAGGCGGTGGTCCTTCCCGAAGAGCCACCGTGTCCCGCCGATCGCGACCGAGCTGACGCGCCCCTCGATCTCGTCCCGGAGCTGGGCGGCCTGCTGGTTCGTCCAGGGCGCGACGTAGTCCTGGATCACGAAATAGCAGCCGCACAGGACCGCCGTGACGAGGAGGATCGGGAGCGAGATCCGGAAGATGCTCACCCCGGCGGCCTTCATCGCGGTGTCCTCGTTGGCGCGGCAGAGGATCCCGAGCGTGATGAGCGCCGCGACCACCGAGGCGATCGGCATGATCACCTTGAGCATGCCCGGCGTGAAATACAGCAGGTACTTCAGCGCCATGGTGAGCGGGAGCGAGCGCTGGATCAGCGAGTCCGCGAAGGACCTGACCTCGACCACCGCGTAGAGCGAGGCCGTGGACAGCAGCACGAGGGCGAAGACGAGCAGGTAGCGGCGCGCGATGTAGCGGTCCAGGACCGGGATCAGGATCCGGGGGGCCGGGGGAGGGGAGACCCGGGCAGGGAAGCGGTTCCGCCGCCCGGCGCGGCGCGGAGCGCCGCGCGCCGGACGACAGGCGGGTCTGGAGCGCTCCGACCCAGCCCCGGACCGTGCCCGGCACGCTCAGGAGCCCGGCCTTCCGCCGCAGGGCGAGGAACGCGAGCGCGGCGCCGAGCAGGAGAAGCGCCCGGACCCCAGGCCCCCGCGAACGGAGGCAGCTTCCCCTCGATGGCGAGGTCGCGGCCGACGGTGAGCGCGATCCAGTAGAGCGTGATGACGACGAGGCTGACGGCGAAGCCGGAGGACTTGCCTCCGCGGGTGTTGACGAGGCCGAGCGGGAAGCCGAGAAGGCAGAACGCGATCGCGGCCGCGGGCACCGCGAACCGCCAGTGGATCTCCATGAGGGCGACGCGGTAGCGGTAGACCCGGTCGGGATGGCCGGGGTAGCGCTTGGGCTTGAAGTGCCGGGCCTCCTCCAGGAGCTCCGGGAGGGTGTACTCCTGCACGCTCCGCTTCCGCCCGCCCGTCAGGATGTCGGAGGTCGCCAGGGGGACGACCGTCATGAACGGGTTGTCGAACCGGACGCGGCGGTAGAGCTCGGGAGTCTGCGGGTCGCTGCGATGGATCTCGCCCCGGTCGACGAAGAACCGCGCCTGCGTGCCGTCGCGCGAGACCTCGATGCGCCCGCGCGAGCCGGACACGAAGGTCTCCTCGGACGGCGGGTGGCTCCGCCGAACAGCTCCTCGCCGCTGGGATCGGGGGCGCGCTCGCCCTGTGAGGATTTCTGGGGGGAGCGGCGCTCGCCCGGGGCCGAAGGGGGAGCGGCGGCCCGGCCCCGCGGTGGCTGCCTCTGTCGGCCGCCGACGGGGCGGGGTCCTTCCGCGGGCGGCCCTCGGGGACGGCCGCGCCGGAGGGCTGCTGCTCTCCGGTGCCGGCCTGCGGGCGGGCTCTCGCCGCCGGGGGCAGGCTCGCCGGGGCGGGCCCAGGAGCTGTCGAGACGGGTCGAGTGGATCAGGACGTTCCGGAGCGGCCATTCCGCGTCGGTTCGATCGACCTTCTCCGCGTAGACCAGCGTGTCCGGGATCTCGCTGTAAAAGACCCCCCCCTGGATCTCGCGGTTCGGATCCGAGGTGCGGAAAAGCTCCAGCCGGAGGTCCTGGGTTATGCCGGTGCTCCATGGGACTGCCAGGTTGTAGACGAGGGCGGAAACCACGAATCCGGCCAGCCCGAGGGTGACGACCGGGCGGACCAGGCGGCCGTAGGACACGCCGGAGGCCCTCAGGGCGACGATCTCGGAGTCGGCCGACAGCCGGCCCAGTCCGATCAGCGTCCCGAACAGGAGCGCCATCGGGATCGTCAGGACCAGGATCTTGGGCAGCGCGAGGAGGATCAGCTCGAAGATGACGGCCGGAGGCGTCCCGCGCTGGAACGCCTGCGTCACGACCAGAAAGAGCTGGTTCATGATCAGGACGAACGTGTAGAACGCCAAGCCGAGCAGCGAGGGGCGCAGCAGTTCGCCGAAGAGATACCGATCGACTTTCACGCGGGCGCGATCATAGACCGGCGCACCTGCGGGGGCAACCGGCCGGGCGATCGACCCGGGGGTGACGAGCGCGCGGGTGCATCAGGGATGCCGGGGAGCGGCTCGGAGGGGCACTTTCGGGGTTTTGGCGGCCGTGTGGGATCAGTCCAGGGATTTGGCTAGAGTCCGATAAGATATCTTATGTAAACTAGAATAGCGGGTCAGAGTGCGAGCCAGTGGCCTGGCTCCCTCCCTGAACGGCCTCCCCTTCGGCTGAGGACTCCCGGGCTCGGAGCCAGGGACCGGCGGCGCCGCTGGACAGCTTCGAGGTCAGTCGAGGCTGCTCGGCTTATCAGGTTGCGGCACAACCGCTCCTGTCACTCCAGGGCGCGCAATGGGGCCTGGGTTCCCGGGCACAGCCGTCCCAAATGCCTCCAGGAGCGACCCGACCTTTGCGGGCTCCTGCAGCGACCCCGGGAGTTGCGTGATCTCAGCGCCCCGCGTGAGGTGTTGTCCCTCTGATCATCCAGCACCAGCAGCCAGCAGCCGGTCGACCGTCCTGCCTCGATGCGACGGCTCTTCCTGCACGGGACTCCGGGTCCACGCGGGGTCGGCTGCGGCTGCGGACGATTGCCCACCATGGTCGCGCCACCGGTGGGCATCCTCTGCCTGCGAGGCTCCAGGGTCCCGGACCGCGCCCTCTGGTAAGTCCTGCACCTGCCATCGCGGACCGGTGTCAGGCTCACGCTCCGCCCGATGTCCTGGCCTGGCCACCCAGGCGCCTCGGCAGTCGATCGGATGACAGCCTGCGCAGTGGCTCGTCGTCAGCCGGCACGGGTGGTCCCATCCCGCGACCCTGATCCTTGAGCATGGTCGTGAGCAGAGCGGCTCCGACGAGTGGACTCTGCTCGAACAGCGCGAAAGAACGCTCGACACGCATTTCAAGGGACCTCAAGTAAAACTTGAGGCCACTTGCGCGTCTTGTGATCTGGTCCCGTCGCTGCCGCCCCACTCTCTCCTCGTGGAGTTTGGCTGCGCCCGGGTGGCTGCTCCTCGCGCGCGTCGTGCGCGGAGAGCGCGGCCGCCGCGTCAGGCTTCCCCGCCTGGTCCTGCCCCGCGTCACGACGAGGCCGATCACGGTGACGCGGGCCGCCCCGCGCGCGCACGAGCGCGCCGGCCGCCGCCAGCCGCTGTCACTACGGCGGCTGCGTGTCCGGGCTGGAAGCAGGCCGGCACCGTGGCGAAAGGAGTCCTGAGGGACCGCGCGCGGGCGGCCTGATGGCTCAGGGAGAGCGCGCGTGGAGTCGGCGAACGCCATCGGGATGCGGCGCCAGTCTGCAGGCTCCCCGTTCTTGGTCTCCGGGGATCCTCTTCGCGGGCTCGCATCACGCGACGGTCTCCGCACCACCAAGGGACCGGCCATCCCCGCGGGGCCGTCGAGACCGCTGCGCGCGCTCCTGCAGCCCTGGCCGTGCTGCAGTGTGCCAGACCGGACACCAAGCCGTGGCTCGCCATGTGGCCCCAGGAGCCCCGAAGCGCCGAAGGAACTCCCCTGTCCCTTCCCCCTGCCCCTGATCAGCGTCCAGGGTCAGCCCAGAGGCTCTCGCTCTCCCCTGCACGAGAGTACAGGCCGGGGGGGCCGCAGGAGCTTCCCCGAACGGATCGGAAAGATCGACTCGTCCGGGGATCCGGCGCTTTCGAGGCGAGCGGAGAATCCCCCCCATGTTCCCCTCGATCGTCCGGGGCGGAAGGCGCCCCCGTCGAGCGATGCTGCGGCCGAAACCAATGCGCGCTGCTGGGGGCCGCTGCCGCACCCTGCGTTCCGCGTGCTCGGAAAGCCGCTCGCCTGTCAGAGCCAGTGATCCCACTCCTCGTTTGCGTGGGACTCTCGATCGCGCGGCGGCGCTGGAGCGGAGAACTGGCGTGCGAAGGCTCGGAGAGCGTACCGCACCAAGGAGCGCAGGACCGGGGTGCGCAGGACCGAAGAGCTGGCGCGCCAGGGAGCGCAGAGCCGGCGCGCGAGGGAGCCGCATTTGGACGAACAGAGAAACCCCCGGGGAGGGGTTTCCGGTCCGAGTGCTGCCGGCTGGTGGTGGCGCGAGGAGGAAGGGCCGGGACGGCTCGCGCGCTGGCGGTGAGCTAGTTTGCGGAGCGGTCGCCGTCGCTCCGTGCTCCTGGAGCAGGCGATCGAGGATGCCCCGCAGGACGGCGATCATCTCCTCGCGCTCGACCTGCGGTTTGGCGAACTTGAGGACGAGCGAGTACTCGCGATCATCGGGGCGGAAGCGGAACGTGAACTGGCGCGAGCGCGTGTCCCTCTGGCCGGCCGCGCGCTTGTGATCGCGGACCTCGTCGCGCGTGAGCCGCTTCGAGGTGATCTTCTCGATCAGGGCGAACATGTCCTCGATCGAATCCTGACGGACGATCTCGAGTAGTGTGGAACGCGAGGTAATGTCGGCCTGCCGACAAATGTCCTGCACGGGCTCGGGCATCCGATTGAGCGAGAGGGTCTCGGTGATCGAGGAGCGCGACTTGCCGAGCTTGCGCGCGAGCTGCTCGTGCGTGTGCCCGAACTGATCGCAGAGGCTCTGCAGGGCCGTGGCCTCTTCGAAGGGCGTGAGGTCCTTCCGCTGGAGATTCTCGATGAGGGAGATCTCGAGCGAGCCGCGGTTGTCCACGTCGATCTCGACGCAGGGAACCTGGCTCAGGCCCGCGATGACGGAGGCCTGGTAGCGCCGCTCGCCCGCGATGATCTGGAACCCCTCGCCGTGCGAGCGGACCAGGATCGGCTCGAGGACCCCCTTCTCCTTGATCGAAGCAACGAGGTCGGAGAGGTCGCCGAAGTGGCGTCGAGGCTGATGCGGATTCGGCTCGAGCTTGTCGATGTCGATCATCCGGCCGATCGCCGTATGACGACCACTCGTCACCTCTTCCACGAAGTGAGTGTCGTGTCGCATCCTCTTGTCGAGCGGCAGTCCGGCCTTTCTAGACACGTCCAAGGACCTCTTCTGAAAGTTTGTAGTATTCGAGAGCCCCGCTCGAGTTGGGCGCGAACGTGAAGATCGACTCCTTGTAGGCGGGACTCTCCTCCAGGCGAACGCTCTTGCTGATGATCGTCTTGAACACCTTCTCGCCGAAGACCTTCTCGATCTGCTGCTTGATGTCTTTCGCCAGGAGCGTCCGCTTGTCGTGCAGCGTGATCACGACGCCGAGCAGCTCCAGGTTCGGGTTGGGGCGCGCCTTGATCTTCTCGAACGTCTCGAGCAGGTCGTCGGTTCCTTCGAGCGCGAAGTAGGAGGACTGGATCGGCACGAGCAGATGGGTCGCGGCGACGAACGCGTTGACGGTCAGGATCCCGAGCGTCGGGGGGGTGTCGATGATGATGTACGGGTACTGGCTGATCGCCTGCTCGAGCCTGTCCTTCAGTCGGAAGTGGGCGTCGATCTCCCCCACCAGCCGGGTCTCGACCTTCGCGAGCGAGATGCGCGACGGGGCGATGTCGAGGCCGGGGACGCTGGTGGGCTTGATCACCGAGCCGATCGGCGTGTTCGGGTCGATCAGGCAGTCGTAGATCGTCGGCTCCTCGCGGCCCAGCTCCACGTAGGCGAGCGAGCAGTTTCCCTGGGGATCGAGATCGACGAGAAGGGTTCGCAGGCCCTTGTGCGCGAGAGCCGCGCCGAGATTGATGGCGGTGGTCGTCTTGCCGACTCCACCCTTTTGGTTGGCGATCGCTATGATCACTCTGCTTTGCCCCGATCACGCGGAGTCTATACGGCGGGTGGAAAACTGTCAAGAGGGCGGAGAAATCGACATAAGTCGTTGTGCAATAATGACTTGCGTGTCATATCCGGGACGATTACCTCGAAAACGCACCCCAATCGGCTGAGAACCTGGGGGCCTTCCCCCCCAAGATCTAGCGGTCTCCCGCGAGCCTCCAGGCCCTCGCGGGTCACCTGCGTCCGGCGTTTCGAGCCCTGCGCGCGAGCCCGCCCGTCGCACGGAGCGGAAACCTGTCACCCGCCGCGGCATGCGCCGAAACGCCGCGCTGGGCGCGGGTTCGGCGGAACGAGCCTCCGGCCGGCCGCGGGCGGGAGACGGGAAAGCGCCCTGGCGCAGCAGCCTCGGGCGAGGTGCCTGGCGCGAAGCCTGTAAGTTAGTAAGTGCTTACTTGATCGTATTGCGGGCGCATCGTGATTCCGGAGGGCTTTCAGGGGCGGAGACGTCGGCGGGGGTTCCTGGAGAAAGGGCCGGGCTCAGTGGATCTGCTTGCCGAGCTCGGTTTCGTCGAGGGTTTCGAGCCACTTGCGGAGCCGCTCGGTGTCGCGGACATCCTCGGTGGGGTCGATGTTCTTGGCCGCCTCGATGACGGCGGTGTTCACGAAGATCGGCGCCTGGGCCCGCAGGGCCAGGGCGATCGCGTCGCTCGGCCGGGAATCGACCTGGAACGTCCGGCCGTTGTGGGACAGGTGGATCAGCGCGTAGAAGGTGTTTTCCTTCAGCTCCGTGACCGAGATCCGCTCGATGCGCGCGCCGAGGCTCTTCACCATGTCGCGGAGCAGATCGTGGGTCATCGGGCGCGGGGTGACGATCTTCTCCAGCTCGAGGGCGATGGCGTTGGCCTCGAAAATACCGACCCAGATCGGCAGAACGGAGTCGCTGCGCGGATCCCGGAGGATGATGATCGGCATGTTCGTGATGGGGTCGATCATCAACCCCTTGATCTTCATTTCGACTTCCATCGCGAGTCCTTCCGATCCGCCGGAATCCGGCAATCCCAGGTCAGATATATATCGCCCGGGGGGTGGTTAGTCAAGAAAGCCGTTCCCCTCGCAGGGAATAGGCCGAAACCTCGGAGATCCGCACGGATGCCAGCATTCCGGGCTCCAGGGCGGGGGCGCTGAAGTTCACGATCCGGTTTTCCGGGTGTCCGGCCGGTCCACTCGAGCGGGTCCCTGCCGGCTGGGGCCGTCGATGAGGACCTGGACCGTCCGCCCGATCCAGCCGAGGTTCGCGGCGGTCTGAAGCTCGCGCTGGCGGTCGAGGAGCCTGGCCAGTCGGTCGTCCTTCACCGTCCGCGGGAGGCTCGTCGTCGAAGGCGGCCGCCTCGGTCCCGGGCCGGGGCGAATAGGTGAAGCCGTAGACCGTGCCGAACCCGACCTCCTCGAGCAGCGTCAGCGTCTGGGCGAAGTCCTCCTCGGTCTCCCCGGGGAACCCGACGATGATGTCCGTAGTCAGTTCGATCGCGGGCACGGCGCGGCGCAGGGCCTCGATCCGGCGAAGGTACCCCGCCCGGTCGTACCCGCGGCGCATTCTGCGGAGCACGCGGTCCGAGCCGGACTGCGCGGGCAGGTGCAGGTGCGGGCACACGCGCGGAAGCTCCGCCATCGCCTCGATGAGATCGTCGGTCAGGTGGACCGGGTGGGAGGTCGTGAATCGGATCCGCTCGACGCCGGGGACCTGGTCCGTCGCGCGAAGCAGCGCGGAGAGGCGGCGCCCCCCCGGGTCGCGATAGGCGTTGACGGTCTGGCCGAGGAACTCGATCTCGCGGTAGCCCCCGGGCGGCGAGCGAGGTGACCTCGGCGAGGATCTCCTCGAGCGCCCGGCTCGCTTCGGGGCCCCGCGTCTGCGGCACGATGCAGAAGGCGCAGGGCTTGTTGCACCCCTCGACGATGGTGACGTACGCCTTCGGTCCCTCTCCCCTTTCGACCAGCTGCCAGGGGAAGAGAACGCTTTCCTGGTGATGGACGATGTCGATCCCCCGGCGGCGCGCGTGCGCCGCCTCGATCATGCCCGGGAGGCTCTGGATCCCCCTCGGGCCGAGGACGAAATCGACCCAGGGGGCCTTCGAGAAGATCCGCTCCGCCTCGATCTGGGCGACGCACCCGCACACGCCGATCACGGGCGGCTCGGCGCGCCCCTTCAGGCCGCGGATGCGGCCCAGCTCCGAGAAGACCTTCTCGCTCGCCTTCTCGCGCACGGCGCAGGTGTTGAGCAGGAGGAGGTCGGCGCTTTCCGGGCCGTCGGCCTTCTCGTAGCCGAGCGAGCGAAGCGAGCCCGACATCTTCTCCGTGTCGTGCTCGTTCATCTGGCAGCCCCAGGTCATGATGAAGTAGGTCATCACGTCCCCTCGCCCGCCGCGAACAGCGGCCGGAGCCGCTCGAAGGTCGTCGCCGGCTCCTCGGGCACGATCCGGGTCGCGCCCACGACGGTCATGTAGTTCGTGTCCCCCTTCCACCGCGGCACGAGGTGGAGATGGAGGTGGCCCAGGACGCCCGCCCCCGCGGCCTCCCCCAGGTTCATCCCGAGGTTGATGCCGTGGGCGCTGTACGTCTGCGGTGAGGATCCGCTCGGCGCGGCCGGCCAGCTCGATCAGGTCGGCGCGCTCCCCGGGGGTGAGACGGTGCAGGTCCCCTTCGTGGCGGTTCGACACGATCATGAGATGTCCGTTGTTGTACGGGTACCGGTTGATCAGGACGTAGTTGAAGGGAGTGCGCAGGAGGACCAGGTTCTGCGCGTCCTCGCCGGCGTCGCGGATCCGGCAGAGGACGCACCCGTCCCCCTCCCCTTTGGCCGAAGTGACGTAGGCGTACCGCTCGGGCGAGAAGAGAACGTCCACGAAGCCCTCAGGACGGGGTGGGCTCGTCGTGGTTGATCAGCTCCTTGAGCTCCTTGCCCGGCTTGAAGTACGGGATCTTCTTCGCGGGCACGTTCACGCGGGCGCCGGTCTTGGGATTGCGTCCCTGCCTCGACCGGCGCTGCCGCACGCGGAAGCTGCCGAAGCCCCTGAGCTCGATCTTCTCGTCCTCGTGAAGAGCCTCGATGATCGACTGAAAGACGGTGTTGACGATCACCTCGGAGTGCTTCTTCGTCAGCTCCGAGACCTTCGCGACTTCCTCGACAAGCTCAGCCTTAGTCATCGGCCTTCCTCAGTCCTCGTATTCCTCTTCGTCCTCCGCACCCTCGGCGTGCTTGTCCTTCCGGCGCCGGCGCTTGCCGTCCGCGCGAAGGTCCGCGAAGTCCCCCAGGTTGATCGAGCCGCTCCCGGGCTGCATGCCCGAGGAGTAACGCTCCGGGGAGATATCCCCGCCCTCGGTGACGGCGCGGATGGACAGGCCGATCTTCCTCTCGGTGGGCTCCAGCCGCAGGATCTTGACCTGGACCTTCTGCCCGGCCTGGAACAGCTCCTCGGGCTTCTCGACCCGGGTGCTCGCCAGCTCGGAGATGTGCACCAGGCCCTCGACCCCTTCCTCGATCTCCACGAACGCGCCGAAGTCCGCGAACCGGACGATCGTCCCTTCGAGGACCTCGCCCGGATTGTGGACGGCGAAGAAGCTGTCGTAGGCCGACGGAACGAGCTGCTTGATGCCGAGCGACAGCCGCTGGTTCTCGGTGTCGATCTTCAGGATGATCGCCTCGACCTCGTCGCCCTTCTTGAGGACCTCGGACGGGTGCTTGACCTTCTTGTCCCAGGTGAGGTCGGAGACGTGGACCAGTCCGTCGATCCCTTCCTCGACCTCGACGAACGCCCCGAAGTCGGTCAGGTTGCGGACGACGCCCTTGATCCGGTCCCCCACGTGGTACTTCTGGTCGATGACGTCCCAGGGATTCGGCTCGGTCTGCTTCAGGCCGAGCGAGAGGCGGCGCGCCTCCTGGTCGATGTCGAGCACGACCGCCTCGACCACGTCGCCGACGGTGACGATCTTCGACGGGTGCTTGACGCGCTTCGTCCAGGACATCTCGGAGACGTGGATCAGGCCCTCGATCCCCTCCTCGAGCTCGACGAAGGCGCCGTAATCGGTCAGGCTGACGACCTTGCCGCGGATCCGCGTGTACATCGGGTACTTCTCGGCGGCGCGCTCCCACGGATCGGGCATCCGCTGCTTGTAGCCGAGGCTGACGCGCTCCTTCTCGCGGTCGTACTTGAGGATCACGACCTCGATCTCGTCGCCCACGTTGAACATCTCGGAGGGGTGGTTGATCCGGCCCCACGACATGTCCGTGATGTGCAGCAGGCCGTCGATGCCGCCCAGGTCGATGAAGGCGCCGTACTCGGTGATGTTCTTCACCACGCCCTTGATGCTCTTGCCTTCCTCGAGCCCTTCGAGGGTCGTCTTCTTGCGCGCGGCGTTCTCTTCCTCGAGGACGGCCTTGCGCGAGAGGACGATGTTCCCGCGGCGCTTGTTGACCTTGATGACCTTCATGCGGAACTCTTTGCCCTTGAAGGCATCGAGGTTGCGCACGGGCCGCACGTCCACCAGCGAGCCCGGCAGGAAGGACCGCACGCCGATGTCCACCGCCAGGCCGCCCTTGATCCGCTCGATGACCCGGCCGATGACGACGCGCCCCTCGTTGTAGGCGCGCTCGACCTCGTCCCAGATCTTCATCTTCTCGGCCTTCTCCTTGGAGAGGACGACGTACCCGTCGGTGTCCTCCGCCTTCTCGAGAAGGACCTCGATGATCTGGCCCTTTTCCGCCTTGATCTCGCCGGACGGATCGCGGAACTCCTCGATCGGGATCACGCCTTCGGACTTGTAGCCGATGTCGACGATCACCTCGTTGTCGCGAATCTCGAGGATGCGTCCCGAGACGACCTCACCTTCGGCGAGACTCTTGACCTTGTCGTACTGGTCGAGCAGCTTCTCGAAGTCGGTGTGGGACATCTCCGGCATGACTTCGACCATGTTGGCGGCCGCTCGTTGCACGGGCGGTTGCTGCACGTCGGACGCGGGAGCGTCCGGCGACGTTTCGCCCTGCGGGCGAGCGTCATTCTGAACATCCATGGTGCGGGAACCTCCTGATCCAGACTGCGCTTGGATTGACCGGGCTACTGAAAGCCCGGCCCGCAATCCGGGGCGGGCCTCCCTTAAGACCCGCTCCAGGCTCTGGCCTGGTATCGAAGCCGTAATCTTATGAAAAGACGAGGCTTATGTCAAGACGAGATTGTCCGGGATTCCGCGAGGCAGGTCGAGAGCGCGGCGGCCAGCTTCCGGTTCTCGGCCTGGCTCCCGATGGAGAGCCTCAGGGACCGGGGAAATCCGAAGGCCCCCATGGGCCGGACGATGACCCCCTGGCGCAGCAGGAGCTCGTAGAGGTGCCGGGCGTCCACGGGGGGGTGGACCAGGATGAAATTGGCGACGGACGGGGTGTACGGGAAGCCCGAGGGCCTTCAGCTCCCCCTCGAGCAGCCTCAGCCCCTCCAGGTTCGAACGGTGCGACGAGGCGACCCATCCGGGGTCGTCCAGGGCGGCCAGGGCCGCCGCCTGGGCCACGGAGGAGGTGTTGAAGGGGGACCTGACCCTCTCCAGGGCCGCGGCGACGTCGGGCCGGGTGATGGCGAAGCCGATCCTGAGACCGGCCAGGCCGTGGATCTTCGAGAAGGTCCGCAGGATGACGACGGGGCGCCCCTCGCGGAGGCCGGCCAGACTGTCCGGGTAGTCGGTCGCCGCGATGTATTCCCGGTACGCTTCATCGACGACCACCAGGACGTCCTCGGGGACTTTTTCCAGGAACGAGGCCATCTCGGGCGCCGTAACGTAGGTCCCGGTCGGGTTGTTCGGGTTCGCGATGTAGACGAGCCTGGTCCCGCCGTCCACGGCGGCCGCCATGGCGCCCAGGTCGTGGCGCAGATCGGCCGTCATCGGGGTGAGCCGGCAGGTCCCCCCCGCCGCCGCCACGGCGATCCGGTACATGACGAAGGCCCCTTCGGAAACGACCGCGTTCCCTCCCGGCCCAGGAACGTCTTGGCGAGGAGTTCCACGAGCTCCGTGGAGCCGTTTCCGAGAACGAGCTGCTCCGGAGGGACCCCGAGGCGCTCGGAGAGGCCGGCCTTGAGGTAGAACCCTCCTCCGTCCGGGTAGCGGTTCACCCCGGCGAGGGCCCGTGCGGGCCGCCTCGAGGGCGAGCGGGGAGGCGCCGAGAGGGTTCTCGTTCGAGGCGAGCTTGGCGCTCCCCGAAAGACCGAGCTCCCGCTCGACCTCCTCGATCGGCTTGCCTGGCACGTACACGGGAAGAGAGGCGATGTAGTCGGGAACCGGTATCGGCTTCATGGGCACCTCAGCGATTCGACTCGTTCCGTCCCCTCGTCGATGGACGACGCCCGCGCGCCCGCGGTGGGGCTGCGGCCCCCGCTGCCGCGCGCGTTTCCTTGCGGCGGCGGGCGCCGGCGCCCGCCGCGGACGATCCTCGCGCGCGGGCCGGGCCCGGGGCGGAGCCCCCTGCGCGCCGGCCGCCTCGCGCAGCGCGTCCACCTCTTCCTCGGTGAGCGCGCGCCAGTGCCCCGCGGGAAGCGCCGCGAGCTGGACCGGCCCGACGCTCAGGCGGCGAAGGCGCCGGATCGGATGCCCGATCGCCTCCATCATCCGGACGATCTGGTTCTTGCGCCCCTCGTGGAGCGTGATCCTGAGCCACGATGTTTCGCCGCGGCTCTCGACATGGACCTTCACCGGGAGCAGCGGCCGGCCGTCGAGCTTCATGCCGTGGCGCAGCCCGTCGAGCGCCTCCGGCGAAGGATACCCCTTCACCTTGACGCGGTAGGTCTTCGGAACCCCGCCCGGGCGCATGAGCCGGTACGCGAGGTCCCCGTCGTTGGTCATGATCAGCAGCCCCTCGGCGTTGTAGTCGAGGCGCCCGACCGGGAACAGCCGCTCGTGGATTCCCGTCAGGAGATCGGTCACCTTGCGGCGCCCCTCGGGGTCGCTGACGGTCGTGACGACGCCCCGGGGCTTGTGCAGCGCGATGTAGACGTGCGGACGGGAGGACCGGATTCTCCTGCCCAGGACGACGACCTTGTCGACGGAGGGGTCGACCTGGACGCCGGGGCGCTTGACCACGTCCCCGTTGACCGAGACTTCCCCCTCGGCGATCAGGCGCTCCGCCTCGCGCCGCGAGCAGATCCCCGCGGAGGCGATCACCTTCTGGAGGCGCTCCTTCATTCTTCGCCTGCGGAGCCGTCCTCACCGGCCGGCCGGGCGGCGCGGCCGTGGCGGGTCCAGGAGTCCTCCTCCCAGCGTCCTTCTCCTTCCAGCCCCTCGTCGGGGACGGGCGCGGCATCGGCCGCGCCGGGCGAGGACTCCCCTTCCCCTCCGGCGTTCGCGGGTCCGGCGGCGGTTTCCTCGATCGCGGCCTCCGATGCCCCGAGGTCGCCGGCGAGCCGCTCGAAGTCCTCGATCGGCGGCAGGTCCTCGATCGCCGCGAGGCCGAAGTGCATGAGGAACTCGCGCGTGGTGCCGTACAGGAAGGGCCGCCCGACGACCTTCTTCTTCCCGGCGATCCGGATGAGCCCCTTGTCGAGAAGGGTCTTCAGCGATCCCTGCGGATCGACGCCCCGGATCTCCTGGATCTCCGGGGCCGTGATCGGCTGCTTGTAGGCGACCACGGCGAGCGTCTCCACGGCGGCGGCCGAGAGGCGCGAGCGGTTGCGGTTCCGGAAGTAGGCCCGGATCCAGGGGGCGAGCTCGGACTGGGTCGCCAGGCGCCAGCCCCCCGCCACTTCCTCGATCCTCAGGGCCCGCCCGCTCGCCCGCAGGTCGGCGTCGAGCTCCTCGACCATGGCGCGGATCTCCTCCGCGCTCAGCCCGCGAAGCACCTGGGCGACCTGCTCCCCGGTGACGGGCTCGTCGGAAACGAAGATCAGCGCCTCGACGACCTTCTTCGCGGTCTCAGGATCGGCGGGCGGGGCGGCGTGTGCGCTCGTCGCGGCTCGTGGCGGTGCTCAAGGGGCGGGTTCCTCCGGTGTGTGCGGCGCAAGCAGGATGTCGTCGAACGCCAGGCGCTGCAGGATGAGCACCGTCCTCTGCCGGACGAGCTCCAGGATGGCGAGGAAGGTCGCGATGACCTCCCCGCGCGCGGTCATGGAGCCGACCAGCTCGAAGAAGGAAAGCGACCGCCCCTTCGCGAGCAGCTCCGTGAGCCACTCCACCTTGTCGGCGATCGAGAACTCCTCGCTGCGGACCTCGAAGCGCGCGCGCACCTCGAGCCTGTCGAGCACCTTCTTCATCGCGCCCAGCAGGGCGTACATGTCCACGACGAGGAGGCGCTCCCCCTCGAACTCCTCGAAGGTCCGCTCGCCGCGGGTGTAGACCAGGCTCCGGACGCTCTCGAGGGCCTGCAGGTTCTCGGCCCCCTGCTTGATCCGCTGGTATTCGACCAGCTGGCGGGTCAGCTCGGCCCTCGGATCCTCCTGCTCCTCGCCTCCGGGCTCGGTGTCGCGCGGCAGGAGCATCTTCGACTTGATGTGCATGAGGGTCGCCGCCATGAGGACGTACTCGCCGGCGACCTCGAGATCGAGCTGGCGCATCAGCTCGAGGTAATCCTGGTACTGGCGCGTGATCTCGAAGATCGGGATGTTGAAGACATCCATCTCGTTGACGCGGATCAGGTGCAGGAGCAGGTCGAGCGGCCCCGTGAAGGCGGGAAGCTTGACCTCGTAAGCGGCCTGCGGCGCGCTCTGGGGCGTCGTCTCGGTACCGGGCTCTTCCAAATGGGGTCCCTTTCGACGCCCATGGTAACAGGAATCGGGCCGGCTCCGGGTGGAGGATTCGCGCCGCCGGGCGGCGGCGGAGCGGGCGCGGATGCGCCGCTGCGGCCCCTCGGCGCGCGCGGCTCAGGGAGCGGGTTCGGCGGAGCCCGGGAGGGGCGGGGCGGGGGCGGCGGGCGGGCGCGGCGAGGGCGGCCTCGATCTTCTTGCCCAGCTTCTCGCGCTGGTCGCAGAGATCGCGGGCGACCCAGCCCGTGGCGTCCTTGAGCAGCTCCTTCAGCGCGCGCGCCTCGGTGGGGTCGGCGCTCCCCTGGTTCTCGCGCGTGATCTCCCGGAAGACATGGCCCGTCACGATCTCGATCTCCGTCCGGCCATCCGGGGAAAGCCAGTAGTCGAGGTCGACGCTGGCCCGTGCGGCGATCATCCGGTGCTCCTCGCCCTGCCCCGGCACCAGGCCGGCAACGACGGCGTATTCCTGCTCGGTGATGAAGTCGTTCAGCTGGACGTCCAGCAGGAGCTCCGCCTCGCCCTTGTCCACGACGCTGCGGAAGCAGCCCTGCTGCACCAGCCGCTCGAGGAGCTGCCGCGCGAACCCGTCGCGATAGGCGTCGCGGTTCTTCTTCGTCCCCCAGTGGACCTCCATCCGCACGGTCCAGGGAAGCGGTCCGGCCTTGCGGCTTCCCAGCGCGTGGGCGGCGACCGGCCACAGGAGAAGGGTCGCACAGCAGGAGCGCGGCGCCGCGGCGCCGGCGACGTTGCCCCGGGGCGGCGGGTGCGGAGTGCCGGCCGGAGGAGCGCATGTCAGGCGTGAAAGACGAGGTTGACGGTCCCGACGCTGACCCGGTCGGAATCGCGCAGCGGCGCGGGCCTGCCGGTGACCAGCTTCGAGCCGTTGATGAAGGTCCCGTTCAGCGCGCCCACCTCCTCGACCAGGTGGAAGACGCCGTCCTGCATGGTGATCCGAGCGTGGCGCCGCGAAACCGACCGCTTGATGTCGAGCAGGGTCAGGTCGACCTCGGGCTGCGTCTCGGTCACGGGATCGTAGCGCCCGATCAGGGACTCCCCCGTGGCCAGGGGATAGACGGTGTCGCCGGATTCGGAAACCAGGCGCGGACCCTGGAGGCCGGGCTTGGGCGGGGCGGCCGCGCGGGCCTGGCGGGCGCGGGGCGGCGGCCTGCGCGGACGGCGCTGCGCGGTCCCGCCTGCATCGAGGGGGAGGGCGGGCGCGTGGCGGAGAGAGACCCGCCCGGCGCGGGAGGCGCCGCCGGAGAGGCCGCTCGCGGGCCTGCGGCGTCCGGCGGGCCGTCTCCGCGGCGGGCGCCGGCGCGGGCCGCGCGGGCTCGCCGCGGTGCCGGCGCGGGCCTGGGCGGGCGCCCGCTCATCGCGCCCGCGGCAGGGGAGTCCGCGCCGGCAGCCGCCGGGCGCGGCTGAGCGGCCGCCGCGGGCGCGCAGCCGAGCCGCGGGGCCCGGCCGGCCGCCTGAGCGGATTCGAGGGCGGATCGCTGGGTGATGATGAGCGCCTCCGCCTTCTGCAGGCGGCCGGACAGCTTGCGCAGCAGCCTGACCGCGATCTCCACGTTGCCGCGGATCATCCGGTCGAACGTGGTGCTGTTGATCTCGATCAGCTCGCAGGCGTCGAGGGCTTCGGCGGACATGTTGCTGGGTGTCCCCTCGAGGAGGCTCATCTCCCCGAAGAAATCCCCTTTCTCCATTTCGGAGATCGCGACCCTGTTCCCCCCGGGCTCGCGGAACAGCAGGACGCGCCCGGACTGGACGATGAACATCGTCGTTCCGATCTCGCCCTCGGTGAAGATCCGCTCACCGGCCGCGACCGTCACGATGAGATTCTGGAAAGCCTGGGATGAGGCCGTCATGAGGGTGGGCTCACCGGTGAATGGATCATAGTGTCCGCCGCCGGGGCTGTCAACGATTCGCGGGCGTTGCGCGGCCGCCGTGGACAGTGGGTTCCTCACGCCGCCTCTCCCGGCCAGATCCTTCAGCGCGACCTGGGCCTCGTAGCGCACGAGCTGGGAAGGGTCCTTCGCGGCGATCTCGCGGAACGTTTCGGCGAGCTCCGGGCGCTCCAGCAGGCGCAGGGCGTGGACCGCCTCGGCCCGGACCTCCGCCACCTCGTCCCCGCGCGCGCGGGCGAGCGTCTCCCGCACGAGCAGGTCGGAGGAAGGGAGCGCGCTGCCGGTCCGCTGCTGGCGCTCGAACATCTGGCCGATCACCCGCACGGCCTCCCGGCGGAACTCGGGCCGCGGGCCATCGAGGTGCGCCAGCAGCGGCATCACGAGCGGCTTCGTCCCCCAGGCGGAACTTGAGGACCTCCTCGAATCCGACCCGCACCAGCCAGGGGTTCGCTTCGCCGAGCAGCCCCTTCTGCGCCTCCCACACCTCTTCCTGGTTCGTGAGCTCTGGATCGCCGACAGCCGTCGCGCCGCGCCGAGCAGCGCCTCCGCTCCTTCCGGCGGAAGATCGATCTTCCCGCGGATCCCGCCGCTCAGCTGGAACCGGTCCCCGCCCGACGGGCCGGTCCCGGGCGTCCCTCTCGGGCTCGAGAACGAGGATCGCATCCGGCGCCGGGCTCGAAGACGATCTTCGCCGTGCCCGGAGCCCGGTTGGTGTTGTCGGATCGGAAGGCGACCTGGAGGCTCGGCGCGCTCCAGTTTCCCTTGAACACCTCCAGGACCTCGACGGACGCGCGCCGTCCGACGGCGGAGCAGCGGCCGTGAACGACCAGGCGGCTCGCCGCGAGCTTCTCGTAAAGCGTCAGCTCGGCGGGCCGGGCGAGCGTCGTGGCGGCGAAAGACAATCCCGCCGCAAGGAGGAGAGGGACCGATGCCGCGGCGCCGGAGACGGGGCGCCGGCGCTCATCGCCCGCGCGGGGGCTCCGACAGGCGCACCCGGATGGAAAGAGTGAACTGACGGACGACACCGTTCGTCTCGATCTCGACGGGAACCGCGATCTCCCGTTCCTGCCCGGGCACGAGGCGCGGGACGTCGAAAGCCGCGGCCTGCCCGCCCTCCTTCAGCGTGAAATCGACGCCTGCCGCCGGGATGACCGGCGCGTGCACCGCCCCGTCGCCGTTTCCCTTCGAGGGCCTGGCCCGCAGGGGCGGCTCCGGCTGGCGGGCGGCGGGGGCGCGGAGACGCGAACGGAGCGGGCTCCTCGTCCTCGAACTCATCGATCTCCAGTTCCTGCTCGAGGACGGCCCCGCCCGCGGCGGCGGCGGCCATCGGGGCGGGCTGATCGAACTCCTCGTCGAGCTCGACGGGCACCTCGTTCTCGAGGCGCCTGGTCGCCCGATCGTCCTCCACCTCGGTCAGCTCGACGATCTCCTCCTCGCCTTCGATGGCTTCCTCGAAGCCGGACCTCATGGCGGGCGCGGCAGCGATCGCGGGCCGGACGGCGGCGGCGGAGAGGTTCCCCCCCGCCGTCCCTGCCGCCGCGACCTGCGCGGGAACCTGGATCTTCGAGCGCCCCGACTCCGCCTCGGCCTGGCGGCGCGTGTCGTATTTCTTCGTCAGGTGAAGCAGGACCAGCTTGGTGATCGCCTTCAGCGTGTCCTGCACACCGATCCCGGTCGTCGCCACCGATTCGTAGTATGGAGAGCCGTAGAGGTTCACGGCGCTGTTCAGTTCCGCGACGGAGGCGACGCCCGGCAGATCGCGCTTGTTGTACTGCACGACGAGGGGCATCTCGGCGATGCGCATCGAGTGGACGCGGAGGTTCTCCTCGAGGTTCTTGTAGGAATCGAGGTTCGCTTCGGCCATCTGCTTCTGCGAGTCGGCGACGAAGACCACGCCGTCCGCCCCCTTCAGCACCAGCCGCCGGGTTTCGTTGTAGAAGACCTGCCCGGGAACCGTGTAGAGCTGGATCCTCGTCTTCATCCCGCGGATCTCGCCGAGATCCAGGGGCAGGAAGTCGAAGAACAGGGTCCGGTCGGTCTTGGTGGCAAGGGAGAGCATCTTCCCCTTCACCGAGCCCGGGAGGTTGTCGAAGATGTACTGAAGGTTGGTCGTCTTCCCGCACAGTCCGGGTCCGTAATAGACGATCTTGGCCGTCAGCTCTCGTGTGGAATAGTTGAAAAGGACCATCAGCCTCGCCGCATCTTGGTTAGGAACCCGCCCCGGCGGGTCCGAGGTTCGCCTCATTTGAATATAAAGAACAACCGGCAGGTCTTCAAGTCGGCCGGTTTGCCCGCCCCGGCGGGCCCGCCGGGGGCGTTCTTTTCGCTCGGACCGGAAGGAGATGCGCACCGGAGTCGGTCCGATCCCGAACTCCTCCCTGAGGCGGTTTTCGAGGTGCCGGGCTTCGGAAAAATGGACCTTGTCCGCCCCCGTGCCGAACGCCACGAACCGCGGGGGGCGGGTTCCGACCTGGGTCAGGTAGAGAAACCTCGGGCCGGAGGCCCTGTTCTCCCCGCCGGCGCGCCAGGAGGTGAGGAATCGGTTGAGGCGGGGGGTCGAGATCGAGATGTCGGCCGCCCGGTTGACCTCGTCGATCAGGGGATAGAGCCCTTCCGCGCGCTGGCCGCTCTTTGCCGAGATCGTGACGAACGGCGCGTGCCGAGCGAACCGCAGGCGCTCCTCGACTTCCCGCTTGAGGAGCTTGATTCTCTCCTCCTTGTCCGGCACGAGGTCCCACTTGTTCGCCACGAGAACGGCCCCACGGCCGCTCTCTTCCACGATCCCCGCGACCGTGAGATCCTGCGCGACGATCCCCTCCGAGGCGTCGAAGAGAACCAGGGCGACGTCGGCCCGCTCGATGGCCCTGCGCGCCATCATCACGCCGAGTCTTTCGATCGTCCCGGACAGGCGCGAGGGCGGCGGATCCCGCGGTGTCCACGAACCGGTAAAGACGCCCGTCCCGCTCGACCTCGGTATCCACGGTGTCGCGGGTCGTCCCCGGCTCGGCGGCCACGGTCACGCGCGGTGCGCCGCACAGCCGGTTCAGGAGCGAGGACTTGCCCACGTTGGGCCGTCCGACGATCGCGACCCTGATCTCCTCTCCAGGCTCGGGCGCGCCCTCGGAGGCCTCTCCGGGCAGCTTCGCGGCGATCGCCTCGACGAGGTCCGCGGTTCCCAGTCCGTGCTCGGCGGAAACGGCCACCGGCTCGCCGAAGCCGAGCTCGAAGGCCTCCGTCGCCTGGGCTGCCCGGCGCGGGTCGTCCGCCTTGTTCCAGGCGACCACGATGCGTCCGGAAACGGAGCGAAGGCGGCTCGCGAGCTCGCGGTCCCCCGCCGTCAGCCCGGAGCGGCCGTCCAGCACCATGACGATCACCGTCGCTTCTTCGATCGCTGCGAAGGTCTGGCGCTCGATCTCGAGGGTGAGTTCCTCGCCCCGGCCAGCGTAGCCGCCGGTGTCGCACAGGAGGCACGGCTTCCCCGCCGCGCGCCACCGCGCCTGGATCCGGTCGCGGGTCGTCCCGGGGATGTCCCCGACGAGCGCCCGCCTCTCGCCGAGGAGGCGATTGAAAAGCGTGGATTTCCCAGCGTTCGGGACCCCCACCAGGGCCACGACGGGGCGGGCTGTATTTTCGCCTGAGGTCATGGTTTTCGTCACGGCGAGTCTAGCACGGGCGCGGGGCCCGCCCCGGCCGGAGAGGCCGCGCCTGTAACCTGTCCATTCTCATGAGGATAGCCCCCATCGAGTCTTGACTTGCGCCCGCCGCGCCCCTATCATCCTCTTTCACGGCTAAGTTGTTGTCCGCAGGAGGCTTCCGGTAATGATCAAGGTCGACATCATCAACAAGGTCTCCGCGGTCGCCGACATCACGAAGGTGAAGTCGGTCGTTGCGGTGGAAGCCGTCCTGGATGCGATGAAGGAAGCGATGCGCCGCGGGGAGCGGATCGAGCTGCGCGGCTTCGGCGTCTTCCAGGTCAAGCCGCGAAAAAAGGGGATCGGACGCAATCCCCGGACCGGCCACAAGGTCCGCATCCCTCCGGGCAAGACGATCCGCTTCAAGCCCGGCAAGCACCTCCGCAACATCTTCTAGCCCGGATTTCTCACACTGAATTGAAAGGGCCTCCCGTCTCCGGCATAACTAGCTCTGTCACAAAAGTTAGGCCAGACGAAGGAGGCAGCCCGATGCCGACAGAGTGTAACGAGCGGTCGTTCGATTTCCAGCCCCTGGGAGACGCGAGAGATCACGGCCCGGTTCGATGGCGGCGAGATCACGTCGGATGCCGGCGGGCTGCTGCTGCGAGAGGTCGAGCAGCGCAGCGGGGCTCCTGGCGGAATTGGCCCGCTGTTTCGACGACTTCCGCGATCCGGAGTTGGATCGAGCACCGGTGGTAGAGCTGGTCGCGTCAGCGGGTGTTCGCGCTGGCGCTGGGCTACGAAGACCTGAACGACCACGACCAACTGCGGGCCGATCCGCTCCTGGCGGCGCTGGTCGGGCAAGGCCGACGTGACGGGCGAGCAGCGGCTCGAGGCGCGGGACCGCGGCAAGGCGCTGGCCGGCAAGAGCACGCTCAACCGCCTGGAGCTGACGCCGGCCGGAGGAGACAGGAGCCGCTACAAGAAGATCGTGGCACGGATCAGACGGCGTGGATCGCGTGCTTCGTCGACGCTGTTCCTGCGGCTCGCATCCCGAGCCGCCGGACCAGATCGTGCTGGATCTGGATGCGACCGACGATCCGCTTCACGGCCACCAGGAGGGCCGCTTCTTCCACGGCTACTACGACAGCTACTGCTACCTGCCGCTGTACATCTTCTGCGGCGAGCACTGCTGTGCGCCAAGCTGCGTCCGGTCGAACATCGATGCGGCAGCGGGCAGCGTGGAGGAGGTGGCCTGGATCGTGGAACAGATCCGCGCGGCGTGGCCGCAGGTGCGGATCGTCCTCCGCGGCGACAGCGGGTTCTGCCGCGAAGTGTCATGGCTTGGTGCGAGGAGAACCGCGTGGATTACGTGTTCGGCCTGGCCAAGAACGAGCGGCTGAGCGAACGATCATCGCGCGAGCAATTGGACGAAGTGGCAGCGGCAGTTCGAGCAGACCGGCGAGCCGGCGCGGATGTTCAAGGACTTCGACTATCGCACGCACGAGAGCTGGAGCCGCGAGCGCGCGTGTCGTGGGCAAGGCGGAGCACCTGGACGAAGGGGCCAACCCGCGCTTCGTGGTCACGTCGCTGCCCGCCGAGCAATGGCCGGCGCAGGCGCTTATACGAGACGCTGTACTGCGCGCCGAGGCGACATGGAGAACCGCATCAAGGAACAGCAGTTGCCTGTTCGCCGACCGCACCAGTTGCCAGACGATGCGGAGCCAACCAGTTGCGGCTGTGGCTGTCGAGTTCGCTGGCCTACGTGCTGCTGCAGGCCTTGCGGCAACACGGCTCTGGCCCAGACGCCGCTGGCCCAGGCCCAGTGCGACACGATCCGCCTGAAGCTGCTGAAGATCGGCGCGCTGTTCCGTCACGGTCCGCCGCGTGTGGTTCTCGCTCGCCTCCGGCTATCCCTACGCGAGCTCTTCGCGACGGTCCACGCCCGGCTTCAGTGTCCGTCCCCGTAACGGGACCGAGCGCAGCGCCCAAGACCACGGCGGCCGCTGAGGGAGAGGTGTTCTCCTCTCGGACCACGCGGCGTTCAGCGCTCGAACAACGGCCCAAACACGATCCTTTTGGAGCCAAAAGGTGGACGCGCGACCTTCCGAACAACTATTCCATCCCAACAGGCAGAACAAACGCGCCCGCAACAGCACACAGACGTCTACCCGTGGACCCGGTGAGAAATCCGGGCTAGGCCGCACCTCAGCGATCCTCCGGGTCGGGATCGAGCTCGATCGTCAGGATCCGGGACTCGCCCGCGCGCAGATGGACCGCGATCTGGAGCGGAAGGTAGCCGGGCCTCACCACCTCCACGCGGTGGCGGCCGGCCGCGAGCCTGAGGCTCCCCGCGTCGCCGAGCATGTCGCCCGCGCCCACGAGCTTTCCGTCCGAGCTAAACCGCGGCGTCGGCGGGACGCAGGCGGAAGATCACGCTCGCCATCCCGGCGACATCACCGGGCTCTGCGCGCGCAGGACGGAAGGCCCTGTTGCGAGCTGCCGCGTCCGGGACTCTGCGGGGCCTCCGCCGTCCCACGGACTCGTTCCGGAAGCCGCGGCCGATCCCCCGGGCTCCGCTCCGGAAGCCGTCGCCGATCCCGCGGGCTCCGCTCCGGCCAGGGGTCCGGCGTGGGCGCCCCGCGCTTCCCCGAACCGAGCGGAGCCGGCGTTCCCTCTCCAGCCCGGTCGCGCCCGCGGGCCTGCCGCCCGGGCGCCGGCGGCGCGACCTCCACCTCCGGACCGGGAACCGGCTTCCCCTTCTCCAGCCGCTCCAGCGAACGGTCGATCCCGTAGTACATGCCTCGGCCCGCGGTGAGGCGGACCAGGAGGGCGCGGTACCCTTCGGCGCGGAACTCGATCGTGTGCTCGCCCGGCGTCAGGTACAGGTAATCGGGGAACCCGTCGAAGTTGTCGGCCTTGCCGATATCCTCTCCATCGAGGATGACGCGCGCCTTTTCCGGGGACACGTCGGTGTCCACGACCGCGAACTCCGGCGGCTGGCCCGGATAAGGATACGCAGACGACGGGATAGGGGTTGCACGCCCCAGTAGGGGTACCAGGGGTAGCCCCAGCCGAACCCGCCGTAGAACGACAGGCTCACGCCGCCGCAATGATAGGCCAGCGCCGGGCCGCCCCGGGGAGAGGGATCGAGGCCAGAGAGGCCGACAGCACGGCCAGTCGCGTTTTCCACATGACTCGATCGCCTCCGGGCCCCCGCGCCCGGCCTCGCACCGGGCCGCTCGGGCACCCACTTTCATTCCATCATGGACGCAAGCCTGATGCCACCGCCGCTGCCCGCGCGAATCCGGCGATTCCCCCGGAGCGCGGTCGCGCATGCCGGTGGCGCCGTCCTCTGCCGGCCACGGTGTCGCTTCGCGGCGACGCTTCGCGCGACGCCCCGCGGGGTTGACCGCTGCTGCATCTGGCTTCACGATGGTCGGCCCGTGGCCAAGCCCCGACAGACCTGCCGGAAACCGTGCCCCCGACGGCCCCGCTCCGCCGCGTCCCCCGGACGCGGGGAGCGGTCTCCGCCGGGATGCCCCGCCCCGGGGCCGGCTCCTCCTGGCGATCCGGGGTCGCAGGGGGGGCTGCGCAGGGCGCTCGCGCGCTGGGCCGCGCGGCTGGGATGGCGCCTCAACCTGCTCCTGCTCCTTTTCACGCTCGCGAGCACGACGGTCTGCGGCGCGCTGTTCTTCGCGGACATCCCCGGGCTGAGCGCCGAGGCCCGCTGCCTCCCCTCGGACGCTGCTCGTGCAGGGGCCGTCGAATTCGATCCCCGCTCTCCTGATCCTCGGCGCCCACGAGATGGGGCATTACCTCTTCTGTCGGCGCTACGGAGTGAGGCGACGCTCCCCGAATTCATCCCCGCCCCGTTCCTCTTCGGAACGATGGGCGCGGTCATCCGGATGAAGTCCCCCCTTCCCGGGCGCCGCGCCCTCTTCGACATCGGCATCGCGGGACCGATCGCCGGGTTCTCATCGCCCTTCCCGTTCTGGCCTACGGTGTCGCGACGGCTCGCATGGAGCCTCTTCCCCAGGTCCCGGGAGAGTACCTCGTCTTCGGAGATCCTCTCCTCGTGAGGATTTTCATCGCGCTCTTCCACGGGACGATTCCCGAAGGGCGGACGCTCGTCGGCAATCCCTTCCATGATGGCCGGGTGGTTCGGCCTCCTCGTCACGGCGATGAACCTCTTCCCGGTCGGGCAGCTCGACGGCGGGCACATGGTGTTTGCGATCTCGAGGCGCCTGCACACACTCCTTGCGCGGCTAACGCTCCGACGGGGATGATCGGGCTCGTTTCCTGGAGCCTCAGCTCGGGGCTCGCCTCCGCCACGGGCGCCAGCGGGACCATGGCCCGCGCCGCGGGAGCCGGGGGGGCGCTCGCGGGCTCGGCCCTGTACGCGGCCTGGAACATTCTGCCGCGCGCCGCGAGGACGCTTGCGGCGCTCTGCGACGACGGCGTTCGTCGGCGTCTGCCTCGCCCGGGGCGTGTTCTCGACCTGGTTCGTCTGGACGCTCATCCTGCTCTTCCTCGGCCGGCTCCCGCACCCTCCCCTTGAGAGCACCGCTTCCGTGGGCCGGGGAGAGGGCCCTTGCGTTGTGGGGCTCTCGGCGATCTTCGCCCTCGAGCTTCATTGCCGTCCCGATCGACAGCATCGTCGTTCCCTGAGAGCGCCGGTGGGCACAGAGGCGGACCCGGCCACGGGTCTGGGGCCCCGCGTAGAAGCGAGCCCGCGTGCAGGTGCCCGGAGCATGCGCTGAATCGCACCGCCCCGGGAGGCGAACGTGCTCAGCGTGAGCGCGCGGCTCTGGCGCAGGCGCTCGAGCACCGCCGGCGCGGGATGGCCGAACCGCGCGGTGCTGCCGACCGAAATGCCGGCGATCCTGGGAACGGCAGCCGCGAGGAACGGCCTCGAGGTGGACGTGGCGCTCCCGTGGTGGCCGACCTTGAGGAAATCGCACGGGCCGAGGCCGGAGGCGAGAAGACGCGCCTCGACTCCGACACCGCTATCCGCCATCAGGAGGGCGCAGCGGCCCGCATGCGTGATCTTGAGGACGATCGAATCAGCGTTCGGATCGTCGACCAGCGCCAGGCAAGGGCGACAGACACTCGACCGTGGTCTCCCCTTCCTGGATCGTGTAGCCGCGCCGGATCCGAAGGACGCGGGCCCTTTGCGCGCGCGCGAGTTCCTCGAGCGTTTCGCGAAGTGACTCCTCGGGCATATCGGGGCTCAGCAGCTCTCCGACCCGCAACTTGCGGAGCACTTCGCGGAGCCCCCCGCCGTGGTCCTCGTGGGCGTGCGTGAGCAGGACCCTCCCGAGCCGCCGGATCCCCCGCCGCTCCAGCTCGGGCACCAGCACTCTGCGGCCCGAGGTCGAACGCCGACCCGGGGAGGCCGCCGCCGTCCACGAGCATGGTCTCCCCGTTGGGGAACCCGACGAGGATCGCGTCTCCCTGTCCGACGTCGATCAGGTCGATCGAAAGCTCGAACGGTTCGTTGCGGACGTGGCGCTCGCGCGCCCCCCCGCGACGGCGTGGGTCGCGGGGCCCGGCTGCTCCTCTTCTCTCCCCGCAGGGGCAGCGAACGCCGCTTGCCGGGGGGCCCGCGTACGGCGAGGGCGAGCGAGAGGCCCATCAGAGCGAGGCCCGCGAGCGTCGCGCGGCGCCCGCGCGCCGCCGCCAGCAGAAGGAGCGACGCCGCCGCGCCGAGCAGGAGGGGCAGGGCGGGTTCGGCGGTCCTGAAGGAAAGCGGCGTGCCGCTGACAGGAACCGAAGCGACCGCGAGCATCCCTCGAACGCACAGCGCGGCGAGCCCTCCTACGGTTTCCGAGCAGCGCGCGCCGATCAGGTCGGCGGGGAGGAGCGCGAGTCCCAGGATCACCGCCGCCGAGCCGAGCGGGACCGCGAGCAGGTTCGCGGCGAGCCCGTACGGAACGATCCGGTGGAACCAGAGAGCGACGAGAGGCCAGGTCGTCGGCCTGGGCGGCGAGCGAGGAAGCCGCCAGCCCGGAGAGGCCCCCGCGCGCGTTGATCCTCGCGGCGAGGCGCGAGGAGAAGAAGAGCAGCCCGAGGGTGGCGCTGAACGTGAGCTGGAATCCCGGATCCCCCAGCTCCGAGGGCCGGCAGGCGATGAGCACCAGCGCCGTGAGAGCGGCGACGTGGATCGCGGGCGTCCGCCGGTTCAGAAGCCGCGCGGCCGCGGTGAAGGCGGCCATCAGGACCGCCCGCTGCACCGAGGCTGAGGGCGCGACGACCGCTCCGTAGAGGGCCACGCCCGCGCAGGCCGCCGCGATCACGGCGCGGCGAGGCACCGGCAGCCAGGAGAGCGTCCAGACGAGGGCTCCCGCCAGAACGGCCACCTGGAGACCTGAGACCGCCAGGATGTGATACACGCCGCTGGCGACGAGGGCCCTCTCGCTTTCCGGGGGAAGCCCGGTTCGTCCCCCGAGCACGCAGGCGCGCAGGACCGCGCCCTCGGCGGTCAGACCTCCTTCGGACGATGGATAGAGCCGGGCGAAGATCCGGTCCAGCCGCCGGCGGAGTTCGAGCGCGGGCCCCCGTGCGCCCTCGCCCGGAAGGAGCGAGATCAGACGCGGGCTCTTCACGAACCCGAGCGCCACCGCCCCTCGCCGCTCCGTGTAGCGCTCGAAGTCGAATCCCCCAGGGTTTCCGAAGCTGCGAGGGCGCTTCAGGCGGACGGTCGCCTCCATCCGCCGCCCTGCCAGGAGCGGAGGCGCCGCGGCATCGCGGGCGCCACGGGCCGGCTCGTCCGTCGCACGGTCCTTGCCCGCGCGCGCGGCGGAGCGCGACATCGCCGGCGTCACGCTCTCGGCCCGTCTTCGAGAATCGGTTCTTCCGGCGTCTTCTCCTGCCCCGTCGGACCGGCGCGTGTCCGCGCCCGCGGAGCGGGCCACGTGAGCAGCACGCGGGCCCGGAAGCTGGCCCGCTCGCCGCCGTCCTCCATCGACTCGGCATCGAGCTCGGCCCGGAAGAGGCCATTCGACAGCTCGGGATCGCCGGCGAACCGGCCGATGAGCCGGACCAGCCTCCCCGTCGTCGCGCGAGAAATCGAGCGAGGCAGGAAGGGCCCGCAGGGGGCTCTCCAGTCGATCCCGCGCGGAGCGCGCGGCGAACGATCCGCTCAGGAGCAGCGCCGCGCCAACGCAGAGCCCCGCAAGCAGCCTTCGGCGGCGTCCTGCCGGCGCGAAGGCGGCGGCGGGCAAGGAGAGCGCGAGGGCGCAGATCGCGAGAAGTCCTGTCGCCGCCGCGGAAGGAAGGGGCGGGGCGATCGCGGCGCCGGCGGCGAACGGAAGGAGCGGGAACAGCGGGCGGAGCGTCTTCAGGATGGTGAGGATGCGGGAGGCGCAGGAATCCTACCACGCCCGGGAGGGCGTCTCAGCGGCTCATCGTGAAGAGGGAACAGCGCGGCAGCGCGAAGCGCGTGCGGACTGCTTTCTCGATCGCGCGCCGGAGGGTCGCGGCCTTCGCCTTCTCGCTCATGCGCGAGGCGAAAGCGGCCAGGGAGTCCTCCGCCGCGCGCGCAAGGGGCTCGAGCTGCTCGGCGCTCAGCGTGCGTCCAGACCGCGCCCACGGCCCGATCCTCGAGCGTCACCAGCTCGGATTCGAGCGCCTGGAAATCGTCGAGAAGGACGATCATCGAGACCGGCGCGCAGCTCGCGCAGCCGGCGGGCAACCGCGCCGAGCTCTTCGCGGGCCCGAGCGAAGCTGTCCGCCGCGGTCCGCGGGTCCGTCTCCCCTGTGCAGCCGGGCGCGGCTCGATCCTCCGGCTCGGGCGCTCGCCGGCCGGGCGCCGGCGCAGCTGCCCATCCGCCGCTGGCCGGCGCCTGTCCGCCGGGCCCGCCCGGGCCAAGGGCGAGGGCAGCCGCCTCGGTCGCTGAAGCGCACGATTCGAGGTGCGCCGCAACCTCCTCGCGTTTGAAGACTCCCCTGCCCGCGCTGGAGGCCGGCGGAGAAGCGCCGAGCAGGGCCGACCGCCGTTCCTTCCACGCCGTTTCGACCGCGCGCCGGCAGTAGGCGATCGTCGAGATCTTGTCCGTGCCCGCCACGCGCCGCCGCCTTCCGGAAGACCTCTTCGATCGCGAAGATCACCAGCTCCGCCGGCACGCCCCGCTCGAACCAGTCGAGCAGGAGGGAGAAGTCGCGGGGCGAGATGTAGAGGCCGCTCTCGCGCAGCGCGTTGAACCGGCGCTCGACGGTCCGGATGTAGGCCTTCTCGCGTGCGGTGTCGCTCATGGTGCGTGGCTCGCTCCTCTGGCGGGTCCCGCGCCGTTCAGCGCTCGAGGTTCTTCTCGAAGATCAGCCGCAGACCGTGCAGCGTCAGGTGCGGATCGAAGGCGTCGACGAACGGAAGCTCGTCCTCGAACGCGCGGGCCAGCCCGCCCGTGGCGATCACCTTCATCTCCTCACCCTGCTCCGCGACGGATGCGCCGCACGATCCCCTCGACGAGCCCCGCGTAGCCGTAGAAGAGCCCGCTCTGCATCGAGTTCACCGTGTTCCGCCCGATCACCCTGCGGCGGCCGCTTGATGTCCACGCGGGGCAGGCGCGCCGCCCGCTCGAACAGCGCCTCGGCCGAGATGCCGAGCCCCGGGGCGATGACGCCGCCGAGGTACTCCCCCCTGGAGGTGATCGTGTCGAAGGTCGTCGCGGTGCCGAAGTCGATCACGATCGCGCGGGCCGCCGTAGCGGCGCGAAGGCGGCGACCGCCGTTGACGATCCGGTCGGCGCCCACCTCGTGCGGGTTCTCGTAGAGGATCGGCATCCCGGTCTTCACGCCGGGCTCGATCATGAGCGGCTCGCGCCCGAACCGCTCGCGCGCCACGTCCGCAAAGACCGGGCTGAGCGGCGGCACGACGCTCGAGATCGCGATCCCCTCGAACGCGCTCGGATCGACGCCCCCCTCGCGCAGGAGCGCGAGGAGCATCACCCCGTACTCGTCCACCGTCCGCTCGGGACGGGTCATGATGCGGAAGTGCGCGGCGAGGTCCTCGCCCCTGAAGACGCCGAGGACCGTATTGGTGTTGCCGATGTCAATCGCGAGGAACATCGCTTCTCCCGTGCGGGCCCTCGAGGAAGCGGAGGGTCCCGCCGAATCGTATCAGGTGAACGGCGCCGCCCGCATCGTCCTCGACCGCGAGAGCGCCATCCTCCGAGATGCCGCGCGTGACGCCGCGCACCTCGCCGGAGCCATCCGCCTCCTCGACGAGCACCCTCCGCCCCTCGGACGAGGGCGAAAGCTCGCGCCATCGTTCGCGCAGGAGGGTCGCGCTCCCCGCCGCGAGGGCGGGCGCCCAGAGATCGAGGCGCCCGGCGATCGCCGCGAGCAGCTCCTCGCGCCCTGCGAAGGCCGCGAGGCCCTCCGCGCGAAGCGAGGTCGAGGAGGCGGCAAGCGGCTCGGGAAGAGAGCGGGGATCGAGCTCCAGGTTGATCCCGATCCCGAGCAGCGCCACGGCGCCCGCGAGAGGCGGCGGGAACACGGAGGCCCCCGCGGCGGAGGGCGTCCCAGGGGATCTCGCCGCGCACCCCCTCGGCCGCGCTCCGGCTTCCCGGCATCAGCTCTCCGATCACGCCGCCGAACTTCCGCCCGCGGGCGATCAGATCGTTCGGCCACTTGATCTCGGCCCCCGCAGCCCCGAGGTCGCGGGCCGCCTCGCAGACCGCCACGGAGGCTGCCAGCGTCAGCCAGTGCGGCCCCGCGGGGCCCAGAGGGTCGCGGAGGATCACCGTGGCCCAGATTCCCGCGCCGGGGGGGAGACCCAGGCGCGGCCGCGCCGTCCCCGGCCGGCGGTCTGCCCCTCCGCGAGAACGATGGTTCCGTGCGGCGCCCCGCGCTGCGCGAGCGCGCGCGCCTCCTCCTGGGTCGTCCCGGCCATCGGGAGCCAGACCGCGGTCTCCCCGATGGGGGGCCTCTCCGCCATTCGGCCGCGCGGCTGCGCCCTCGCGAAGAGCGGTCCGGAACCGGACCGGATCGAATGCAGGAACAGCGGACACGGATCTGCCCCTCCCCGCCGATTGTAGGATAGCCCGTCCTGCGCGGCATCAACCGCGAAGGGCCGAAGGCGGGTCGGCGGCCGCATGGGCGCCGGGGGATTCCCGCCGCCGCAGCGGGATTCGAGGATAGCCCGTCGTGCGCGGCCTCAGCGGCGAGGCGCCCGAGGCGGACACTCTCTGCCCGGAGGCCCTAATCCAGGGGCTCGACTTCGAGGGAGATATCGACAGCGGGGGCGGAGTGGGTGAGAGCCCCGATCGAGAGGAAGTCGGCTCCGGCCTCGGCGTAGGCGCGCAGGTTCCCCGTCCGAAGCCCGCCGGAGACCTCGATCGTGGCGCGCCCGGCGATGACGCCGACCGCTTCGGCAACCTGGGCGGGCGCCATGTTGTCGAGGAGGACCGCGTCGCCCCCGCGCCGAGAGCCTCGCGCACCCCGTCGAGATCGTCCACCTCGATTTCGATCCCGGCGATCGCGTGCCCCGCGCCGAGCGCCCGGCGGATCGCGCTGGCGACCCCCCCCGCGAGCGCGATGTGGTTGTCCTTGATCAGGATCGCATCGAAGAGGCCGCGCGCGGTGGTTCTCGGCTCCGCCGATCCGGACCGCGTATTTCTCGATCGCGCGCAGGGTCGGCGTGGTCTTTCTCGTGTCGAGGATGACGGCCTTGGTCCCTGCGACCTCCCGCACGGCGAGGCGGGCGAGCGTGGCGATCCCGGACAGCCGCTGCAGGAAATTCAGCGCGGTCCGCTCGCCGGTCACGATCGCGGCGCACGAGCCGGTCACCGTGGCGAAGCAGGCCCCCGCCGCGAGCTCGGCCCCCTCGGCTTCCCCAACTCCCGCCGCCGCCTCCCCTCCCTGCCCCGGGCGGCTCTCCTCCCGCCACGAAACGCCGGGATCGAGCCGCTCGAAAACGGCGCGCGCGATCGGAAGCCCGCAGACGGACGAAGGGCTCCCTCGCGAGGAACCTGCCCCTGCCGCGCCGGGTGGCATCCACCGTCGCGGCCGTTGTGACGTCTCCTCCGCCCACGTCCTCCTCGAGGGCGCGTGCCACGAGGTCGCGAACCAGGGACGGATCGAGGCGGGGCCTGTCCGGCGCGTCTCCCTGGCGAGGGCCCTTCATGGCGCCCTCCCGGGCCCGCGGCCGGAACATCGTCCGTCGTCGTCGGCTCCGGTCGCGGGGCCGTGCCGGCCGGCATTCCTGAGCTCGTTCATCCGATCCTGCCCCGGGCGCGGGAGGACCCCCGCCGTCCTTCGCATCCCTAGGCTCCGCCGAGCGTCGCGAGGATCCGGTCGATCCGGTCCCGCTTGCCGGTCAGCTCCACGTGGATCCCGCGCTCTTTCTCCACCACGGCCGCGGGGGCGCGCTCGAGGAACGAGGCGTCGCCGAGCTTTCGCTCGCGAGTCGCGATCTCCTTCTCGAGCTTCTCGCGCTCCTTGCGGAGGCGCTTCTTCTCCGATTCGATGTCCAGGAGCCCTTCGAGCGGCAGCGCCACCTCGAACCGCTCGGTCACGCCCGCGCGCCGCGCGCTCCCCTGCCGCCGAGCTCCGGCCGTCGAGCTCGATCGCTTCGCAGCGGGCGAGCCCCGCCACGGCGGCCCGGTGGCGGTCCAGGATCGCTTCCTCGGCGGGACCGTGAGGGTGCACGCAGGAGCGGCACCCGCTTCGCGCGGATCGATGCCCGACTCGGCGCGCAGGTTGCGCACGCGCGCCGACGAGCGGCGACGATCGCCGCGATCTCGTCCTCGGCCTGCGCATCCTCCATCGCCGGGATCCCCCGCCGGGAACGGCGCCACGACGAGCGACAGGCCGTGCCCGGGGATCCGCTGCCACAGCTCTTCCGTGAGATGCGGGCATGAACGGGTGCAGCAGCCGCAGCGTGCCGTCGAGCACCTCGAGCAGGACGGCCCGCACGGCGCGGCCGCGGGCGAGTCTCGGCGGCGCGACGGAGGGGCGGGTCCTGGCGCCGTCGCTCGCCGGCGGATCGGCTCCGCCGCGGCGCCGCGAGCGCCGCGCTTCGTCGCCGCTCTGCAGCGGCCGGCTTGGCCATTTCGATGTACCAGTCGCAGAAGTCGCTCCAGACGAACTCGTAGAGCGGTCTGCGCGGCCTCGTCGAAGCGGAACGCCTCGAGCGCGCCGTTTTGACCTCGCCGTCGCGCGTGTAGCCGCTGAGGATCCAGCGGTCGTCGAGCTCCAGCGCGCCGCGGTCGAGGCGCGTCCGGCGTCCCGCCTCGAGGTTCATCAGCACGAAACGCGCGGCGTTCCAGAGCTTGTTGACGAAGGCGCGGTAGCCCTCGAACCGCTTGTGCGCCGAGCGGGATGTCGCTGCCCGGCGCGGCGAGCGAAGCCAGCGTGAAGCGCACCGCGTCGGCGCCGTACTGTCGATGACGTCGAGCGGGTCGATGCCGTTGCCCGGGTCTTGGACATCTTCTGGCCCTTGCTCGTCGCGCACGAGGCCGTGGATGTAGACGTCGCGGAACGGCACCTCGCCGTGAACTCGAGGCCCATCATGATCATCCGCGCGACCCAGAAGAAGATGATGTCGTAGCCGGTGACGAGCACGATGGTCGGGTAGTAGCGCGTCGAGGTCGGCGGTCTCGTCGGGCCAGCCGAGCGTCGAGAACGGCCACAGCGCCGGACGAGAACCAGGTGTCGAGCACGTCCGCGTCCTGGCGGACTCGTCGCGCCGCACTGCGGCGCACGCGTCGGCGTCTTCGCGCGCGACCGTCATGTGCCCGCAGCCGCGCAGTACCAGGCCGGGATCCGGTGCCCCCACCAGAGCTGGCGCGAGATGCACCAGTCGCGGATGTTCTCCATCCAGTTGAAGTAGATCTTCTCCTAGCTGCTCGGGGACGAAGCACGACCCGCCCGTTCTCGACCGCCTCGATCGCCGGCGCGGCGAGCGGCTCCATCTTGCACGAACCACTGCTCGGAGAGACAGCGGCTCGACGACCGTGTGCAGCGGTCGCAGTGGCCGACGGCGTGCGGTCGTGGTCCTTCGACGCCGAGCGAGCAGTCCCTGCTCCTCGAGCTCCGCGACGACCGTCTTGCGCGCCTCGAACGGTCGAGGCCGCGTACGGCCCGCCGTTCTCGTTGATCTTGCCGGTCGTCGAGGATCGATGTTGATCGCGGCAGGCCGTGGCGCTTGCCGATCTCGAAGTCGTTCGGGATCGTGCGCGGGCGTGACCTTGACCGCGCCGGTGCCGAACTCCGGTCGACGAATCGGGTCCGCGATGATCGGGATCTCCGGTCCAGCAGGGGCAGGATCGACCTGCCTGCCGATCAGGTGCGCGTAGCGCTCGTCTTCCGGGTGCACGGCGACCGCCGTGTCGCCGAGCATCGTCTCGGGGCGCGTCGTCGCGACGAGATGCTCGCCGGAGCCGTCGGCGAGCGGGTAGCGGATGTGCCAGAGGTGCCCCTTGCACCTTCCTCGTAGCTCGACCTCGAGGTCGGAGAGGGCCGTGTGGCAGCGCGGGCACCAGTTGATGAGGTACGCGCCGCGGTAGATCAGCCCCTGCTCGTGGAGGCGAGACGAACGCCTCGCGCACCGCGCGCGACAGGCCCTCGTCCAGCGTGAAGCGCTCGCGCCTCCAGTCGCAGGAGCAGCCGAGCAGCTTCAGCTGCTGGATGATCTCGCCCGCCGTATTGCTCCTTCCACGCCCAGACCTCGCTCGAGGAACTTCTCGCGCCCGAGGTCGTGGCGCGTCAGCCCGCGCTTGGCGAGCTCCCGCTCGACGACCATCTGCGTCGCGATCCCGGCGTGGTCGGTGCCGGGCAGCCAGAGCGTGTCGCGCCCCTGCATGCGCCGCCAGCGGACCAGGATGTCCTGGAGGGTGTTGTTCAGGGCGTGCCCGATGTGGAGCTCGCCGGTGACGTTCGGCGGCGGGATCACGATCGGAGTAGGGCTTCCTGCCCTCCCCCCCTTCCGCTGCGCGGAAAAGGTCGTGGTCGAGCCAGAACTGGTACCAGCGGGACTCGAAGTGCTCCGGAGTGTACCCCTTGTCGAGGTCTTTCGGCTCTTGCTCCATCCGCGGAAATATAGCAGAAACCGCGGCCGGCGCGTTCCGGGGTCAGGAGCGCTTCTGGAGACGCTCCTTGATGAGGACCTCGGAGAGCTCGGGAACGACCTCCCACGCGACCTCGCGGACCACGTCCGCCGACATCATGCCGACGATGCGCCGCGCCAGGCTGTCCATCTCCGATTCGGACAGGGACGCGGCTCCCGCGCCTGGCGCAGCGCCCTGCGGCGCCGTGGCCGGAAGCGCGTCGCCGCCGGGGGCCATGCGCGCGCCCGCCATGCGGGCCGTATAGGGCTTCAGAGCGGCCGCGGCGGCCCGGGCCGCCGGGGGCGGCTCGACGCCGAGCTGGTCGCTCACCATGAGCTGCAGGGTGGCCGCCTCGAAAGGCTTGGCGATCTCCCCGTCCGCCCCGCAGGCCGAAGCGCGGTTCGTGTCGAACGGATCGAGGACATCGGCCATGAGAACGACCGGCGGGGTGGCCCCGAACTCGCCCAGCTTGATCCGCTCGCACAGCTCGTAGCCGTCGGGACCGGGCATGACGGAGTCGGCGAGGACCAGGTCCGGGACCGATTTCTTGAGCATCGCCACGGCTTCGGAGCCGCTGGCGGCTCCGAGGACCTTGATCCCCTTCCCCGCGAGGCAGATCTCGACGATCTTGCGGATGGTGGGACTGTCGTCGGCGACGAGGACGGTTTTCGCCATGTCGGTGTCCTTGGGCTTCATGTTTCTGCGCTTCACCAGGGGGTGACCTCCGGCCTGAGTGCGAAACAAGGTCTCCGGCCCGGCCGCCGCGCGGCCGAGCCGTCTCATGACCGAAAGTTAGGGTCCCGTGGGGGAGGCGTCAAGCGCCGGCGGCGTGGCGGGGCCGGATATGCTCCCGAACCCAGCGGATGATCTCCTCGGTGCTCGCCCCGGGCGTGAAGAGCTCCCGGACCCCTTCTTCTTCAGCTCGGCGATGTCCTCGGGCGGGATGATGCCGCCTCCGAACACCACGATGTCCCCGGCTCCCCGCTCCTGCAGCAGCTGGAGCACGCGCGGGAACAGGTGGTTGTGCGCGCCCGAGAGGATCGAGAGCGAGACCGCGTCGACGTCCTCCTGGATGGCCGTCGCGACGACCATCTCGGGAGTCTGGTGAAGGCCCGTGTAGATCACCTCGAAGCCCGGCGTCTCGAAAGGCGCGCGCGATCATCTTCACCCCGCGGTCGTGTCCGTCGAGGCCGACCTTTCCGACCAGGAGCCGCAGCCTGGCTTCGCTCATCTCGTTCTCCTACCGTTTCTGCAGATCTACCGCGTCCGGCACGGCGACTCAGAACACGCTCACCTCGCGGTACTCGCCGAACACCGTCTTGATGGCGCCCGCAGATCTCGCCGACGGTGCACGCGCGTCGCGCACCGCCTCGAGGATGAGCGGCATCAGGTTGTCCTTCCTCGCGCGCCGCGCTCGCACCGCCTCCAGGCTGCGCGGCGACGCGCGCCGGCGTCGCGCGCCGGCCTTGATCGCGGCCAGCTGCGCGGAGCTGGCGCTCCTCGACCTCCGCCGGCCGATCTTCAGGATCTCGATCGGCTTCTCCTCGCTCGCCACGTACTTGTTGACGCCGACCATGGCCTTCTCGCCCCGGTCGACCTGCCTGCTGGTACCGGTAGGCGGCGTCCGCGATCTCCTGCTGCGGGTAGCCGTCCTCGATGGCGGCGGATCATGCCGCCCATCTCGTCGATGCTGCTCGATGTAGGCCGTCGGCCTCCGCCTCCATCTGGTCGGTCAGCGCCTCGACGAAGTAGGAGCCGCCGAGCGGGTCGATCGTGTTCGCGACGCCGGTCTCCTCGGCGATGATCTGCTGGGTGCGCAGCGCGACGGTGACCGCCTCCTCGGTCGGCAGCGCCAGCGTCTCGTCGAAGGAGTTGGTGTGCAGCGACTGCGTGCCGCCGAGCACCGCGGCCAGCGCCTGGATGGTCACGCGCACGATGTTGTTGAGCGGCTGCTGCGCCGTCAGCGAGCAGCCCGCGGTCTGCGCGTGGGTGCGCAGCATCCAGGAGCGCGGGTTCTTGGCGCCGAACCGCTCGCGCATGATCTGCGCCCACATGCGGCGCGCCGCGCGGAACTTGGCGATCTCCTCGAAGAAGTCGTTGTGCGAGTTGAAGAAGAACGACAGCCGCGGCGCGAAGTCGTCGACGTCGAGGCCGGCCTCGATCGGCCGCCTCGACGTAGCCGATGCCGTCGGCGAGCGTGAACGCCAGCTCCTGCACCGCGGTCGAGCCCGCCTCGCGGATGTGGTAGCCGGAGATCGAGATCGTGTTCCACTTCGGCACGTCGCTCGGCGCAGTACTCGATCATGTCCGCGATGATCCGCATCGCGGCCGCGGCGGGAAGATCCACTCCTTCTGCGCGATGTACTCCTTGAGGATGTCGTTCTGCAGCGTGCCGCCGAGCGTCTTCGAGCGGGACGCCCTGCTTCTCGGCCACCGCGACGTACATGGCCAGCAGGATCGCCGCCGGGCGAGTTGATCGTCATCGAGGTCGTGACCTCGTCGAGCGGGATGCCGTCGAACAGGACTGCCATGTCGTCGAGCGTGTCGAGACCGCGACGCCCTCGCGCCCGACCTCGCCGGGCGCAGGCGGGTGGTCGGAGTCGTAGCCCATCAGGGTCGGCATGTCGAAGGCCATCGAGAGGCCGGTCTGCCCCTGCTCGAGCAGGTACCGGAAGCGCTCGTTCGTGTCCTCCGCGGTGCCGAACCCCGCGAACAGGCGCATGGTCCACAGCCTGCCGCGGTACATCGTCGGGTGGATGCCCCGCGTGTAGGGGTACTCGCCGGGGTAGCCGAGCTTCTCGTCCGTACTCCCAGCCGGCCGGAGGTCCTCCGGCGTGTAGAGGGGCTGGATGGGCCGGTCCGAGACGGTCGAGAACTCCCCGGCCCGTTCCGGACGCTTCGTCACGAGCGGGGCCAGGCTCTCGGCGTGCCAGTCTTCCTGGTGCGGCTCTTCTTTTCGGTAGACGGCATGGTTGGTCTCCGTTGGTTGCCCGGGATCCCGGCCCCGGGGGGCCGCTCGGCCCCCTCGCCCAAGGCCCCCGCGCGGACACTGGATTCTAAACCGGATGCTATTTCTCGTCGAGCATGGTGCGGGCGATGACGATCCTCTGGATTTCGGAGGTGCCTTCGTAGATCATGCACTTGGCGTCGCGGAAGTAGCGCTCGACCGGGTACTCTTTCGTGTAGCCGTACCCGCCGTGGATCTGGACCGCCTCGCGGGTGACGTTGGCCGCCTCGGTGGCGAAGAGCTTGCACATTGCCGATTCCATGGGAACCGGGTCTTGCCCGGGTCTCGGTGGCGGCGTAGTAGACGAGGAGCCGGGAGGCGAGCCTGGGGCCATTTCGGCGAGCTTGGACTGGATCATTTCGAACTCGCCGATAGGGTTTGCCGAACTGCTTCCGCTCTTTGGAGTAGGTGATCGCCTTCTCCATCGCCGACTGGGCGATGCCGACCGCCTGGGCCCCGATGTCGATGCGGGAGACGTCGAGGGTGCCGAGCGCAACTTTGAAGCCCTGGCCGAACCGCCGAGGATGTTATCAACCGGGACTTCGCAGTCGTCGAACATCAGCTCGCAGTTGGCGGTGCCGCGCAGGCCGAAGAGCTTCTCGTGCTTGCCGAGGGTGAAGCCCTTGGCTCCGGTCGACGATGAAACAGGTGATGCCCTTGGTGCCCACAGCCGGGTCGGTCCGGAGACGAGGAAGACCTTGGCGACGCCGCCGTTGGTGATGTATGAATCCGTGGACCTGTTCGAGGATGTACTTGTCGCCTCTCTCTGAGCACGGCCGTGGATTCCATCGCCGCCGGGTCGGACCCGGCGTTGGGCTCGGTCAGGCCGAACGCACCGATAGCAATTCGCCGGTGGCCATCCGCGGGAGCAGGTACTTCTCCTTCTGGGCGTCGGTCCCGAAGCGGTAGACCGGGTAGGCGCAGACCGAGTTCGTCACCGAGAGCGTGACCGCGGTCGAGGCGCAGACGCGGGCGACCTCCTCGATCGCGCCGGCGTAGCTCAGCGTGTCGAGGCCCGAGCCGCCCCACTCCTCGGGGACGACCATGCCGCACAGCCCGAGGCCGGCCATCTTCGCGACGACCTCGGCGGGGAAGCGGCCGAGGCGCTCGTTCTCCTCGACCTGCGGGCGCAGCTCGCCCTCGACGAACTCGCGCACCATCTGGCGGATCGAGGGCTTCGCTCTCGGTCTGCTCGAAGTCCATGGGTGCCCCCTATGCGGCCCCTCGCACGGGGCCCTGTCTCTCGCGGATCCCCCGCCTCGCGCTCCCGGCGCTCCCCCCGCCGGATCTGCGGCGGGGGCGGGGCTGCTGCGGAAGGTCTCAGATCTCGGGCTCGATCAGGCCGAAGTTGCCGTCGGCCCGGCGGTAGACGACGCCGACGCGCTGGCTCACCGCGTCGCGGAAGACCAGGAAGGAGTCCTTGGAGTCCTGCACCTGCAGGACCGCTTCGTCCACCGTCATCGGCTTCACGGCGTAGCGCCTGCGAGCGGATGAGGCGGGGGCTCGCCTGGAAGCGGCGGCTCGCTCGGCCTCGGTCTCGGGCTCCGGCTCGGGGCGCGGGGACGCGGATCGTGGCGACGCCCTTCACCTGCTTCTTGCCCCAGCCGTGCTTGTCCTTCAGTTTCTTCGCCTGGCGCTCGATCTTCTCCAGGACGTTTCCGATGGAGGCGTAGAGGTCGCTGGTGGTCTCCGACCCGGACAGGCGCGCCAGCCTGGATTTCACGAGGATCTCGGCGGTGTGACGGTGCTTTTCGACGGTGAGGATGACGTGGGCCTCCGTGATCCCGTCGAGGAGCCTGTCGAGCTTCTTGAGCTTCTTCTCCGTGAAGGAGCGGAGGGCCGGTGTGACCTCGATTTTCCTTCCCGTGATCTCGATCGTCATGACAGGATTCTCCCTTGGTTCTTATTGAGGACAGTCGGACCGGATGGGACCCGATGCCTGCGAGCGCTCCCCTGCGCCCCGGGCGGCCCCCGCCTCCCCGGCGAGGACGATAGCACGATCGCGGCTAGGTGAAGATTTGCCGGCGGCTGTTGGAGGACGGTATCCGGAGTTCCTCACGGTACTTGGCCACGGTACGCCGCGCTATTTGAAGGCCTTCCTGCTTCAGGATCTTGGCGATCTCGGAGTCGCTGAGCGGATGCTTCGGGTCCTCCTCCGCTGATGACCTTGCGGATCTTCTCCTTGACGCTTTCGCTCGCGATCGGCTTCGCCGTTCGACGCGGTTGATGCTCGAAGTTGAAGAAGAACCTCATTTCGAAAAGCCCGCGCGACTGTGCACGTACTTGTTGGTGATGACCCGGCTCACGGTCGATTCGTGCATGCCGATGTTGTCGGCCACGTCGCGCAGGATGAGCGGTCGCATGTGCTCGTAGCCGAAGTCCAGGAACCCCTCCTGGTGCTTGACGATGCTGCGTGCGACCTTGTAGATGGTCCTCGGGCGCTTCTTGATGCTCTTGATCAGCCGGAAGGCGGAACGGACCTTCTCCTGGGCCTAGTTCTTCTCCTGCGAGTCTCGCGGCGTGCCGTCGGTTGTTCCGCCGGCCATGCGGCGGTAGAAAGGGCTGATCTGCAGGCGCGGAAGCCCCTCCTCGTTGAGGACCATCGTGTACCCCTTGTCGATCTTGACGACGTAGACGTCGGGGATGACGTAGCGGCTGCTCTCGGTGTTGTACTTCTTCCCCGGGCTGCGGGTCGAGGTGCTTGCCGATCTCGAGTTGACGGCCGAGCTCGACCATCGTGCAGCCGAGCGCCTCGGCGATCTCCCGGTACTTCTTCCGCCTGCAGCTTCTCCAAGTGGTCGTGCACGATCGTCGAGGCCGGGGTCCCCTCGAGATCGAGGTGGTCGATCTGGCGCAGCAGGCATTCCTGCACGTGCGGGCCGCGACGCCGACGGATTCGAACTGGCGGACCACCTCCATGGCCTTGAGACCCGCCTCGGGGTAGTCCCCCATCGGCGAACTCGTCGATCGTCGCCTGGAGGAACCCGTCCTCGTCGAGGTTGCCGATGATTGCCCGGCCGATCTCCGCGGTGACGGCGGAGACCTTGCTCATGTCGAGCTGCCAGAGGAGGTATCGGTCAGCCTCTGGGCGCGCGTCAGATGTTTTCGTAAGAGCAGCCCTCCGCTGCTCGATCGAAGCCCGCGGGGTGTAGCCCCCCTCGAGTCCTCGAAAAACGACTCGTAGTCGATCTCTTCGTAGGGGGCCTTCTCGGGCGTCGTGGTGCTTCACCGGGTGGAGGTCCGCTCGGGGGGAGCCGCCTCCTCGGAGGAGGGCTCCGGGGCCGGTCTCGGCGCTCTGGCCTTCCTCGAGGGCCGGGTTCTCGACCAGCTCGGTCGCGACCTCCTCGAGGAATTCGAGCTTGCTCATCTGCAGCAGCTTGATCGCCTGCTGCAGGCACGGCGTCATGATGAGCCGCTGCGAAAGCTTGACTGAGAGCCGCTGTTCTAGTGCATCTCCCTGCCGTATCCCCTCTGCCCGGGCGCCGCCTTCCGCCTAGAGCCTGAACGTCTCGCCCAGGTAGACACGGCGGACTTCCGGGTCGCCGGTCAGCTCCTGGGGTGTCCCGTGGCGGAAGATCCTGCCCTTGTTAATGATATAGGCCCGGTCGGTGATCTGCAAGGTTTCACGGACGTTGTGGTCGGTGATCAGCACGCCGATCCCGCGCTCCCGGAGCACGCCGATCAGCCGCTGCAGGTCGGTGACGGCGATCGGGTCGATGCCCGCGAACGGCTCGTCGAGGAGCATGAACGAGGGCGAGGTGACGAGCGCCCGCGCGATCTCGGCGCGGCGCCTCTCCCCGCCGGAGAGCTGGTAGGCGGGCGAGGCCGCGAGGTGGGCGATGCCGAACTCCTCCATCAGCGACTGCGCCTTCGCCCGGATCTCGGCGCGCGACAGGCCCCGCAGCTCCAGGATCGCCACGAGGTTCTCCTCGACCGTCAGGTTGCGGAAGATCGACGCTTCCTGCGGCAGGTACGCGATCCCCTGGCGCGCGCGGAGGTACATCGGAAGGTCGGTGAGCTCCTCCTCGCCGAGCAGGATCCTCCCCGCGTCGGGCTTCACCAGGCCGAGGATCAGGTAGAAGGTGGTCGTCTTGCCGGCGCCGTTCGGCCCCAGGAGCCCCACGACCTCGCCGCGCCCGACGGAGATGTCCACCCCGTCCACGACGCGCCGTCCGTGGTAGGTCTTAGCGAGCGCTTCTGCTGTCAGTCGGTCGGTCAATGACGTTGCGCTTTCCGCCGGGCCCGGGCGCCGTGATCGTGGAGCGTCCCGCTTCTCCCGAGGCGACGGGGATGCTATCGGGCGTCAGGGACCATGTCAACGAAGGGCCCCGCCAGGTCCTGCCCGTCGCGGTCTCCGTCACCCGCGCCGGCCGGTCGGTGCCCGTGAGGGTGATGCTCCTGGAGGCCGCGTCGTGCTCGGCCCGGTCCCCTTCCCCGGTCTTGCCGTCCCCGTCGACGGTGACGTGTCCCTCGGCGGAGGTCTTCGAGGCCTCCCCGCCGGCGCCGCCGACCATCGTGATCCGGTCCGCCGCGAGCGCGCGGCCCGGCTCGCGGTAGACCGCGTGCCCTTCGAAGCGCGTGGTCTTCGCGCGCTCGTCGTGGAAGAGACCGTCCGCGACGACGTGGACCGGGACCGGCTTCGCCGCGGCGGCGGGCGGGGAGGGCGCCGCGCCCGCCGCGGACGCCGCGGCCCGCCCGTCCTCGCGCCGGAAGGTCCGGAGGCCGACGCTCCCCTCGGCTGTCACGGTCCTGTCGGCGTCGTTCACGAGGAGGCGGGCCGCGGAAAGCGCCCGCTCCGCCTGCCGCGCCACCACCTTCCCCGTGAAGAGCGCGGTGCGCGCCCCGTCGCGGAACTCGGCCTGCTCGGAGGATGTGTCCACCGGCTGGCCGGGCGCGAACGGGCCCCCCGCCGAGTCGGTCCGCGGCGTGAAGCGGGCGCGGACCTGCCCGCGCGCCGTCACGGTGGTTCCCCCGGAGGGGGACGGCGCAGTCCTCCGCCGGACGGACGAGGTCGATCTCGTCGGCGACCAGGGTGCGGCCCGCCTCCTCGACGCGCGGCCGGGACCCGCGCAGCTCGACCCGCGTTTCTCCCACGAATCTCGCCGAGGCCGAGGTGGCCGTTCGCGGCCCCGCGCGGATGACGACGCCCCCCGTCGCGTCGGCGTCCGCAGCCTGCCGTCCGGATCGAGCGCGCCGTCGAGGGCGGCGCAGGTCATCGTCCGGGGCGCGCTTTCGCCCGGGGCGGGAGGAAACATGAGGGTGACGCGGCCCGCCGCGTGCACGGGGCGCGGCGCTCCTGCCGCCGACTCGATCACCGTGATCGTGTCGGCGGAGAGGCGCCGGGCGACGAGCGGGGCCGGCCGCGGGGAGCGGAGGGACGGGGTGGCCCCGCCTCCGGTCGCGGCCCCGCCCGGGCGCGGCTCCCCCCTCGATGCTGGCGTTGCCCGCGAGCGTCACGGTCCGTCCGTTGCCCCCGCGGAGGAGGCCCGTTGCTCGACGGTGATGCGGTCGGCGGCGGCCAGCGTGGGCGCGGCTCCCGCGGCGCGGACGAGGCGCGCCGTTGCGCCGGGGCCGGCGTCGAGGCGTCCCGCGCCGCTCGCCCCGCGCTCGACCCGCCCCTGCGGGGCGGCTGAGCCGGTCCTCCCCGCGCTCGATCGTCATCCCGCCCGTGAAGGTCGCGACGGAGGCGTCCACGGCCAGCTCCGCGCGGGCCGCGCGGACGATCGTTTCGGGCTCGCCGGCCTCCTGCAGGCGCAGCAGGACCTCCCCGTCGAGCGCCGCGCTGTTCGCCGCCAGATCGTACGCGAGCCGGTCCGCCTCCCCTTCCATCGGAGGCGCGGCCCCCTTGCCGTCCGCCCGCGGCCGGTAACGGAACGAGCACGCGCCGGGCGAAAGCAGCGTCTGCGCCGCCTGGTCGTACTCGACGCCGCTCGCTCAGCAGCTCCTCCCCTTCGGAGCCCTCGATCCGGACGTTTCCCTCGAGCACGACGCGCCCGCGGCCCCGTGCCGCCCCGGCGCCGTCCGCCTCGCCCCTCGACGAACGAGCCGTGGTCCGCGCTTCCCCGCAGGACCTTCCCGTCGGGACGGACGAGCTCGATCTCGCGGATCCTGTCGAGCGTGTGGACCCCCTCGGAGACGCCGAGCAGGCGGTCCGCCACGATCGTCCAGGTCTTCTTTCCCGACACAGTCGAGGTGAACCGGAATTTCTCGAGCGCCTGGAGGGCGTCCGAGGGCGCGGCTGGCGCGGGCGGGGCCGCCGCTCGCGCGCTCCTCTGCGGGCGGCGGGACCAGATCGTGGCGGCGACGACGAGGGCGAGCAGGACGGCGAGGGCGAGGAGGACGATGCGGGCGGCGCGGATCCGGCCGAACGATCGGGACGCCAGGCTCACAGGTCCTGGATCAGTCCGAGCATCTCCTGATCCTCCAGGAGCTTCGTCGAGCGTTTCGCCGCGCCGAAGATCGCGTCCACGCGCGGCTCGGTGGGCTCGATCCCGCGCCTTTCCAGCCAGAACACGACGTTCGACCGGCCGCTCATCGGGCCGACGCGGATCTTCTGCTCCAGGCCGAGCTCGGTCGCCGGCACCCCCGAGTAGACGCGGTCGGCGAGCGCCATGTCCCCCTTGCGGATCGCCTTGATGACCGCCGCCGCGTGCACGCCGGTCGCGGTCTCGAACGCGTCGGCGCCCACCACGGGGTAATTGCGGGGGATCGGCACGCCGCAGGCCTCGGAGACGGTGCGGCAGTACTCGGCGAGCTTCGAGAGGTTGCGCGGGCTCCAGCCCTCGAGGTGCAGGTTGACGAGCAGGAGCTCCATCGGAGCGTTTCCCGCCCGCTCCCCGATCCCGATCCCCGCGCCGTGGATCCGCGTCGCGCCGGCGCGGACGGCCGCCATGCAGTTGGCCGTCGCGAGGTCGCGGTCCTTGTGGCCGTGCCAGTCGATCTCCACCTCGCAGCCGGTCACGTAGATCACTTCCTTGATGAAGGTGATCAGCCTCGAGACCCCCTGGGGGGTCGCGTGCCCGACGGTATCGGAGACGCACACGCGCGCCGCCCCGCACTCGATGGCGGTCGTGTAGAGGTGGCGAAGGTGCTCGGGGTTCGCGCGGGTCGTGTCCTCCGTGACGAACATCACCGGCAGCCCCTCGCGCACGGCGTGCGTCACCCCCCGCTCCGTCCACTCGAGCAGGTGGTCGAGCGACCACCCCTCCGTGAACATGCGGATCGGCGAGGAGCCGATGAACAGGCACGCCTCGATGGGGATGCCGGCCGCCTGCGAGCACTCGACGATCGGGTCGATGTCGCTCGCGTGGGTCCGGGCCGCGCAGTTGGGCCGGATGGCGAGCTTCGAGGAGACGATCTCCCGGCACAGCGCCGTCACGTCCGCCACCGCCCGGGGTCCGGCGCCCGGCAGCCCCACGTCGGCGGTGTCGATCCCCAGCTCGTTCATCAGGTGCAGGAGCCGGATCTTGATCTCGAGGGGCGGGTCGGTCACGGACGGGGACTGGAGTCCGTCGCGCAGCGTCTCGTCGTCGATCTGGATCCTCCGGGCGGGCCGCCAGGCGTCGCCCGACTTGTTCCAGTCGTAGATCAGCTCGTCGTGCAGCACGTCCGCCCTCCGCCCGCTATTCTACTTGCCCTTGAACGAGGCTGGCCGCTTCTCCTTGAAGGCCGTGGTCCCTTCCTTCATGTCCTCGGTCGCGAAGCAGAGCCCGAACAGGTTCGCCTCGAGCCTCAGGCCGTCCGCCTGGGGCTGCTCGGCGCCGGCCGTGATCGCCTCGATCGCGTAGCGGACCGCCACGGGCCCCTTGGACATGATCGTCTTCGCGAGGGTCGTGACCGCCGCGTGCAGCGCGGCGATCGTGGCCGCCATGTCGTGCCCCCCGCCCTTCCCGGCGGCCGGGGCCGCGCCCGCGGGAGCCGGGACGGCCGGGACGAGGATGTTCACCAGGCCGATCCGGTGCGCCTCGGCGGCGTCGATCGTGTTCCCCGAGAGGATCAGCTCGAGCGCCTTGGCCTTGCCGACGAGGCGCGGCAGGCGCTGGGTGCCGCCGGCGCCGGGGATCAGGCCGAGGTTCACCTCGGGCTGGCCGAACTTCGCGTTGCCCGAGGCGATCCGGATGTGGGCCGCCATCGCCAGCTCGCAGCCTCCGCCGAGGCAGAAGCCGTTGATCGCGGCGATGACGGGCTTGCCGCAGCTCTCCATCCTGTCGAAGACCCGCTGCCCCGCCTCGGAGAACGCCTTGCCCCCGGCCGCGTCGAGCGTGTTCAGCTCCAGGATGTCCGCTCCCGCGACGAACGCCTTCTCCCCCGCCCCGGTCAGGACGATCGCGCCGACCCTCGGGTCCCTTTCGCCCCCGGCGACCGCCTCCCCGAGCTCCGCCAGTACCTTGCTGCTCAGGGCGTTCAGCTTCTCCGGGCGGTTGACGGTGACCCAGAGGACTCCGTCGCGGTTCTCGACCTTGAGGTTCTCGAAGTGGTGCATGGACTCAGCTCTCCATCGGGGCGGGGCCGCCGGCCGCCGCGCCCGCTCGGGTTGTGGCGTGCGCCGTTCTCACCTGCCGACCAGGCCGTTGTTGGGGACCGGGGGCTCCTGGGACCAGTCGTAGAATCCCTTTCCGCTCTTCTTGCCGAGGTAGCCCGCCTGCACCATCCGCTTCAGCAGCGGCGGCGGGGCGAAGCGCCGTTCGCGGAATTCCTCGAACATGATGTTCGCGATGAAGTAGGTGGTGTCCAGGCCGACGAAGTCGAGCAGCGTCAGCGGCCCCATCGGGTGGTTGCACCCCAGCTTCATGCCGGCGTCGATGTCCTCGATGGAGCCGACCCCCTCCTCCAGCGCGCGGATCGCGTCGAGGATGTAGGGGACCAGCAGCCGGTTCACGATGAACCCCGAGGAGTCGTTCGCGAGGATCGGGCTCTTGCCGAGCGTCTTCGCGAAGGCCATCCCCGTCTCGACCACGCCGGGATCGGTCGCCACGGTCCTCACGACCTCGACCAGCTTCATCAGCGGCACGGGGTTGAAGAAGTGCAGGCCGATGAACCTCTCGTGCCGCGCCGTCGCCCGCATCATCTGGGTGATCGAGAGGGACGAGGTGTTGCTCGCGAAGATCGCCTGCTTGCCGCACGCCCTGTCGAGCGTGGAGAAGGTCTCGTTCTTGACCGCGAGGTCCTCGACGATCGCCTCGATGACGATGTCGCACCCCGCGAGGTCCTCGAGCTTCGTGGTCCCCTTCAGGTTGGCCATCGTCGCGGCCTTCTGCTCGGCGGTCGCCTTCCCCTTCTCGACCGCCTTGGCGAGGAAGCGGTCGATGCTCCCGAGCCCCTTGTCCACGAGCCCCTGGGAGACCTCGCGGACGATCGTGGGGTAGCCCGACTGGGCCGCGACCTGCGCGATCCCCGAGCCCATCAGGCCGCAACCGACGACGCCGACTTTCTTGATGTCCATGTCCTGTTCCCCCGTATCAGTTCTTGATCGATTCGACGAGAAGCGCGATCCCCTGCCCGCCCCCGATGCAGGCCGAGGCGACACCGTAACGGGCGCCGCGCCGGCGGAGCTCGAGCAGGAGCGTCAGGATCAGGCGCGTGCCCGTCGCCCCGAGCGGGTGACCGAGCGCGATCGCGCCGCCGTTCACGTTCACCTTCTCCCGGTCGAGGCCGAGCGTCTTCTCGACGGCGAGGTACTGCGCCGCGAACGCCTCGTTGATCTCGAACAGGTCCACCTGGCCGAGCGCGAGCCCGGCCCGCTCGAGCAGGCGCTTGATCGCGGGCGCGGGGCCGATCCCCATGATGCGGGGCTCCACGCCGACCACGTCCCAGCCGACGATCCGCCCGAGCGGCGTGCGTCCCGCCTTCTTCGCGGCCTCGCCCGAGGTGACGACGACGGCCGCCCCGCCGTCGACGATGCCGCTGGCGTTGCCGGCGGTCACGAACCCGTCCTTGCCGAAGGCGGTCGGGAGGGCCGCGAGCTGCTCGAGCGTGGTGTCGGGGCGGCGGTGGTCGTCCTCGGCGATGATCGTCTTCCCCTTCCGGCTCTTCACCTCGACCGGCACGATCTCGTCGGCGAACTTCCCCGCCTTGTGCGCGGCGTCGGCCGTCTGCTGGCTCCGGATCGAGTACCGGTCCTGCTCCTCGCGGCTGATCCCCAGCTCGCGCGCCAGGTTCTCGGCCGTGCTGGCCATGTAGTTGCCGCAGTAGCCGTCCATCAGGGCGACCATCAGCATGTCCTCGAGCTGCCCCTCGCCGAGCCTCAGGCCCGAGCGCAGGCCCCGGATCACGTGGGGCGCCTGGCTCATGCTCTCCATGCCGCCGGCGAGAACCGTCTCGGCCTCCTCCAGCCGCACGAGCTGCGCCGCGGTGACGACCGACTGGATCCCGGAGCCGCAGATCCGGTTCACGGTCAGCGCGGGGACCTCGATCGGCACTCCCGCCTTGAGGCCCACGTGCCGGGCGCCGTAGATGGCGTTTCCGCTCGTCTGCAGGGCGTTGCCGAAGACCACGTGCTGGACTTCGTCGGGGCGCACGCCCGTCCGCTCGAGGGCGCCCTTCGCCGCCAGCGCTCCCAGCTCGATCTCGGTGAACTTCGCCAGGGTCCCGTTGTACTCCGCCATCGGGGTCCTTGCCCCGCCCAGGATCACGACCTCTTTCATCACTGCTCCTTTGCCCGCGGGAATGGAAGGGAACGAACGGCAAGAATAGCAGACAGCGAGCCGGCGATGCCAGCGCCGGGGGCCCCGGCGATGGACCCGCCGCGCCCGCCCTTCCCGCCCGCCGCGTCCCGCCGGCGCCGGAAATCATGGTGGCGCCCGTTGCCGCGTAGTACCATGCGGGCTCGATTCCTCCCGTGGCCCGCGCGATCGCGCGGCGGGGCGCTCCGGCCCGATGCAGGGCCGGGCGGAGGGACAGAGCCGGGCCGATGGCCCGTCGGGAAGAGGAGGAAACCCATGCCCAAGTTCGTGATCGAGAGGGAGATCCCCGGAGCCGGGAAGCTGACGCCGCAGGAGCTCAGGAGCATCTCCGAGAAATCGTGCGGGGTGCTCCGGGACATGGGGCCCCGGATCCAGTGGATCCAGAGCTACGTGACCGACGACAAGATCTACTGCGTGTACCTCGCGCCGGACGAAGCGGCGATCCGGGAGCATGCCGCGCTCGGGGGATTTCCGGCCAACCGGATCTCCCGCGTGAGGGAGCTGATCGACCCCTCGACCGCCGAGTGATCGACCCCGAGGAGGTCCTGGAGACCCCGAGGCTGCTCCTCGAGCCGCTCCGCGCGGAGCATGCCGGGGCCCTGTTTCCCCTCTTCCGCGACGCGCGGCTCTACGAGTTCGTGCCCCAGGACCCGCCCGTGTCCGAGGCGCGCCCTCGCGCAGCGGTACGCGCCGGCTGCAGCGCCGCTCGTCCCCGGACGGTCTCCAGGTATGGCTGAACTGGGCGCTCCGCCTTCGCGACACCGGCGCGTACGTCGGGCGCGCGGAGGCGACGGTGCTGGCGGGGGGAAAGGCCCTGATCGCGTACGAGCTCGGGGCGGAGCACTGGGGCCGGGGGTACGCGGCGGAAGCATGCGGGAGGGTCGTCTCGCTCCTGTTCGACGGGTACCGGGTCGGCGTGATCGAGGCGGAGGTGGACACCCGCAACGGGCGCTCGATCCGCCTCCTGGAGCGGCTCGGGTTCGCGAGGGTCTCCCGCCGCGAGGATGCCGACTACTTCAAGGGGGCTCCGAGCCACGAATACACCTACCGCCTCGAGGCCGTGGCGCGGCGCGCAGGGGGGGCGCGGACGGCAGGGTCATGGAGCCCCGCGCGCCGCGGGCCCTGATCGAGGAGCAGTTCCCGGGCCTGCGCCGGCGGCTCAGGAAGCGAAGCTGGCGCTCTTGTAGATCTTCCGGAAGTCCTCGCCGTCCAGCTCGACGGTGCGGCACATCTCGTGAAGGCGCGAGCGGAGCCGGATGCCGATCTGGAACTCCAGCGTGCTCTCCCGCAGGTCCTTCTGCTTCCCCGCCGAGCCGCCGCTCTCGGGCGGGGCATCGAGGTGGTTGGAGGTGAGCAGCGTGACGCGGCTCTCGTTGTAGCGCGCGTTCAGGATGTGGAAGAGAGTCTCCTGGACCCACAGGCTCGGCCGCGTCGCGCCGAGATCGTCGAGAAGCAGGACCTCGCACTCCGTCACCGGGTCGAGAATCTGCGACTCGGTGAAGCCGGAGTCCTTGTCCCAGCTCGACTGGATCGTGCGCAGGAGATCCCCGTAATCGTAGAAGAGGCCCTGGACCCCCTTGTCGAGGACGAGGCTGCGGAGGATCGAAACGGCGAGGTGGGTCTTCCCCACGCCGGGCCTGCCGAGGAAGAGCAGGCCCGCGGCGCCGGAGCCCAGGGGGTACTCCTCGACGAACTGCGAAGCGATCGCGCGCGCCTGCTGCTGCAGCATCGTGCGCTGCGGCACGAAGCTCTCGATCGTGCACTCGGCGTAGCGCCTGGGAATCCTGGCGTTCCCGAGCCGGCGCCGCGCGTCCTCCTCCCGCTGGCAGGGGCAGCGGTACGCCCTCTCCACCCCGTTCACGAGGCGCAGGGCGAAGCCGGTATCGCCGCAGTCGGGGCAGGGCCCGGTCATCAGTTCAGGTAGCCGCGCAGCATCTGGGTCTTCGCCGAGCGGTTGAGCTTCCCCAGGGCCTGCGCTTCGATCTGCCGGATCCTCTCGCGAGACAGGCCCATCATCTCGCCGATCTCCTTGAGGGTCTTCGGGTCGTCCCCGTCCAGGCCGAACCGCAGCGCCACGACGCGGCGCTCCTTGTCGTCGAGCTCCACGAGGGCGCCCCGGACGTGGTTCTTCATCGCGGTGCGGACCAGCACGTCGTCCGCGGAGGGCACGGTCCCCTGCTCGAGCTTGTCGGAGAGGTGGAATTCGTGCTCCTCGTCGATCACCGAGGAGAGCGAGACGTTCTCGTCCGAGACCTGCAGGAGCGCGTTCACGTCGGAGACGTCCACCTCGAGCTTGTGCGCGATCTCCTCCGAGGAGGGGTTCCGCTGCAGGTCGTAGGCCAGCGAGGCCTGGACCTTGCCGATCCGGTAGAGGAGGTTCGCCTGCTTCTGCGGCAGGCGGAACGAGCCCGACTGGTCGGAGAGGGCGTGGATGATCGACTGGCGGATCCACCAGACCGCGTAGGTGATGAACTTGACGTTCTTGCGGGGGTCGTAGCGGCGCGCGGCCTCGATGAGTCCGATGTTGCCCTCGTTGATGAGGTCGAGGAACGACAGGCCGCAGCCGCGGTACCGCTTGGCGTACGAGACGACGAACCGCAGGTTGGCCTCGACGAGCTTCTGCACCGCGGCGCGGTCCCCCTTGCGGATCAGGTTGCCGAGGCGGCGCTCCTCCTCCACGGTGATCCGCGGGAGTCTCGCGATCTCCTTCAGGTACTTCTTGAGGGACTCGGAAGTCTGGGCCCTTCGGGTTTGCTGCTCCTCGTCCATTGCGCTCCTCTGTGGCCGGCGGATTATAGCACCGAGGAGCGGGCCGGCTACGAGACCCGGACCGTGATCCGGCGCGGGGTTGCCTCGGCCCGCTTGGGCAGCACGACGCTCAGGACGCCGCCGCGGTAGGAGGCCGCGATCTTCTCCGCGTCGATGCTCGCCGGGACGGTGAAGCTGCGCGCGAACGGGCCGTAGGAGCGCTCGATCCGGTGGAACTGCTGGGCCTCGGAGTCCCGGTCCACCCTCCGCTCGCCCGCGATCGTCAGGACGTTGTCGGCCAGCTTGATCTCGATCTCCTCCTGGCGCAGGCCCGGGAGCTCGCAGGACACGACGATCGCATCGTCCGTCTCGACGACGTCCGAAACGGGGCTCCAGGTGCCGAGGGGCGCGTCGGCCCCGGGGAAATCGGACCCGGTCAGGGCGGTCTCGAAAAGGCGGTTCATCCGCTCGTGGATGGCGGCCAGGTCGCGGAACGGGTCCCAGCGAACGACGGGCATCGATCCTCCCCGGGACGGGCCCGCGGCCCTGTCCCCTCGGCATGGTCCCTCGGGACCGGTGACGGAGTCCCGGGGAGCATAAGCCGGAACGGCCCGCGAATCCATCCTGCTTCCGCGGGCCGCCCGGACGGCTGTCAGTTCTTCTTGTTGTCGTCCACCACGTACTCGGCGTCGATGACGCCGTCCCGGGGCCCCTGCCCGGCCTGTCCTTCCCCGTCGGCGCCCGGCTGGGCGGGGCCGCTCCCGGGCGGGGGCGCCTGCTGGGCCGTGGAGCGGTACAGCGCCTCCGCGAGCTTGTGGCTCGCGGCCTCGAGCCGGCCGAGGGCGGCGGTCAGCTTCGGTTCATCGTCCCCGTCCATGGCCTTGCGCGTCTCCTCGCAGGCCTCGCGGACGGCCGCCGCCTCGGGGGCGGGCGCTTTCGCCTCGTTCTCGCGCAGCGTCTTCTCCGCCGCGTAGACCATGCTGTCGGCGCGGTTCTTGAGCTCGATGAAGGCGCGGCGCTTCTTGTCCTCCGCGGCGTGCGAGCCGGCGTCGCGGACCATGTTCTCCACCTCGTCCTTGGAAAGGCCGCTCGAGGAGGAGATCTGGATCTTCTGCTCGCGCGACGTGGCGCGGTCCTTCGCGCTCACGTGGACGATGCCGTTGGCGTCGATGTCGAACGTCACCTCGATCTGCGGCACGCCCCGCGGGGCCGGCGGGATCCCGTCGAGGTTGAAGCGGCCGAGCGTGCGGTTGTCGCGCGCGAACTCGCGCTCGCCCTGCATCACGTGCACCTCGACGCCCGGCTGGTTGTCCGCGGCGGTCGAGAAGACCTCGGACTTGCGGGTCGGGATGGTGGTGTTGCGGGGGATCAGCGTGGTCATGATCCCTCCGAGCGTCTCGATCCCCAGCGACAGACGGGGTCACGTCGAGCAGGAGGATGTCCTTCACGCCCGCGTCGCCCCCCAGGATGCCTCCCTGGACCGCCGCGCCGACCGCGACGACCTCGTCCGGGTTCACCCCCTTGTGGGGCTCGCGCGCGAAGATCTGGCGGACGATATCCTGCACGCGGGGGATGCGCGTGGAGCCCCCGACGAGCACCACCTCGTCGATGTCCTTCGGGGCGAGGCCCGCGTCCGCGAGCGCGCGCTCGCACGGCTTGACCGTCCTCTGCAGGATGTCCTCGACGAGCTGCTCGAACTTCGCGCGCGTCAGCTTCAGGACCAGGTGCTTCGGGCCGGCGGCGTCCGCGGTGATGAACGGCAGGTTGATCTCGGTCTCCAGCACCGTGGAGAGCTCCATCTTCGCCTTCTCGGCCGCCTCCTTCAGGCGCTGCAGGGCGTCCTTCTGGCGGGCGAGGTCGATCCCCTGGTCCTTCTTGAACTCGGCGATGATCCAGTCGATCAGGCGCTGGTCGATGTTGTCCCCGCCGAGGTGCGTGTCGCCGTTGGTGGACTTGACCTCCACCACGCCCTCCCCGACCTCGAGCACGGAGATGTCGAACGTGCCGCCGCCGAAGTCGAAGACGGCGATCGTCTCGTCCTTCTTCTTGTCGAGCCCGTAGGCGAGGGCCGCGGCCGTCGGCTCGTTGATGATCCGCTCGACGGTCAGGCCGGCGATCTGCCCGGCGTCCTTGGTCGCCTGCCTCTGCGAGTCGTTGAAGTAGGCGGGAACGGTGATGACGGCGCGGGTGACCTTCTCCCCGAGGTACTCCTCGGCCGCCTGGCGCAGCTTCTGGAGGATCATCGCGGAGATCTCCGGCGGCGAGAAGAGCGTGCCGCGGATGTCCACGCGGGCGTCCCCGTTGGGCGCCGTCACGACCTTGTAGGGGACCATCGAGATCTCCTCGGGGACCTCGGAGGTCTTGCGCCCCATGAACCGCTTGATCGAGTAGACCGTGTTCTCGGGGTTGGTGATCGCCTGCCGCTTCGCGACCTGCCCGACCGGCCTCTCGCCCTTGTCCGTGAAGCCGACGACGGACGCGGTCAGGCGGTTCCCCTCGGCGTTGGTGATCACCTTGGGCTCTCCGCCCTCCATGACGGCCACGACCGAGTTCGTCGTGCCCAGGTCGATTCCGATGATGCGGCTCATCTTGCCTCCTCGTGGGGAGCGCTTCCGCCCGGGGTCCGAGCCCCGGGCCTGGGAGGAATCCTCCCTGCTCCATCGAGGCTTCTAAGATCGCCCCGGGGGCCTGTCAAGTCCTTTGGGGAAAGTCTTTAGGCGTCCTGCCGAGCGGGTTCGGGGCGGGGTCAGCGGCGGATCGGCTGGGCGCTGACGCCCCCTTCGAGGGCGAGCCGCTGCGAGGCGGCGAACTGGCTCTGGATCGAGACGCTGCGGTCGGGCTGGCCGGAAGCGTCGCAGCCCGTGATGGCGTACCCGGAGGGGTCGATGTCGTAGCCGTAGGGGCGCCCCCACGGATCGAGCAGGTCGCGCTGGCGGAGGAACCCGTCCCGGACCAGGACGTCGAGCGACAGCGGCAGGGTCTGCCGCTCCAGGTGGTAGATCCGCAGGGCCTGGTCGATCCGGCCGACCCGCGCCTGGGACAGGTGGATCCGGATCCGGTTGACCGCGAACGGGTCGATCCCTCCCGTCCCGAGGGGCGAGAGGGGGCTCCGGAGGGAGAGCAGCAGCGAGACGAGGGCGAGGACGCCCATGGCCACCGTGGCCCCGCGAAGCAGGAACGACCGGCCCGGGGGGGCGGCGGGCGCCTCGGCCCGCGCGAGGTCCCCGATCCCCTCCTCGACCAGGTCGCGGCTCATCAGCTCGTAGAGGATCCGGCAGGTCTCGAACTCGCCGAGATGGCTGCGGTCGATGATGTCCTGGACCGTGGAGCGGCCGTCCACGAGCCCGTAGACGAGCGTCTCCTCGTCGTTCATCGCGGCCGCCTCGTCGGCGGGCTTCTCGTCCCCGGCGCTCATGAGGCCGAAGTCGATGTCCGTCTCGTAGACCGACACGGGCTCCGTGCTCGCCGCGGCTCCGCCGGGGCCGGTCGCCCTGCGGCGCACGACCAGGTCGAAGCTCCGGATGCGGCGCTCGATGATCGGCCACTCGTCGATCATGCGCGCGCCTTCCATGAGGATGTTCTCGGCGGGGATCGGCACGAAGTGATCCCGGTCGTAGTCGATCGTCTCCTCCTGGCTGAAGTCGTACTCCCCGTCGCGCCAACGGAAGAGGTGATGGACGATCTGCACCACCTGGACCCGCAGGGCCTCGCGAAGGTCCTCGGGCGAGATCGTCTTCATGTCGATCAGGATCGTGCCGAGCCGCTGCAGCGTCTGCTTCTGCGCCCGCAGCGCGTCGCCGAGCTGGCGGGCCGTGATCTTCCCGCTCTTGACGAGCACCGTTCCGAGCCGGTCCTCGAGCGGCCGCTCGGAGCTGTCGGCGGAGACGACCGCGCCCCCGAGGAACGAGACGACCACCTTCCGCTCCCCGCACGTCAGGACGAGGACGCCGGTCTTCCGCTGGATGCCGATGAGCTGGAAGATGTCGGCGAGGCCGAAGTCCTTGAGCGTCCCTCTCAGCGCCATTGCCACGCTCCCGCGGGGGCGTCCGCCTGCCGCGCGGGCCGGATGTTCCCCGCCACCCACGCGCCGAGCGCGAGGAGGGCCAGGAGGAGGGTCACCAGGATCAGCGGACGCGGGGGGCCCGCGCTCGGCCGGCTGAAGGAGGTGCGGGCGGAGCATCAGCGCCAGCAGCGCCCCGGACCAGACGGTGGCGACGAGGGCCCCCGTGAGGGTCCGCCCGTCGAGCAGCCTGCCCATCCCGGGGAGCAGCATCGAGCTCATCCGGGCCAGGCGCACCTGCCCCTCGCGGAACCGCTCCGCCTGCTCGCTCTTTCCCGGCGGATCGAGGGGGACAGCGCCTCGCGCGCGATGGCGATGTGCTGGCACTGCGAACAGTAGTCGCGCACGCGGTCGCCGACCTTGCAGTGCGCGCAGAACGGCTCGCCGCAGCGGACGCACCGGATCGCGTGCTTCGGCCCGAGGATCCGGGTCACGAGGAACGCGGCGGCGAGGAACAGCGCGGCGATGATCGAGGGAAGCGAGAGGAGCGAGGACACGACGCGCCAGCTCCCGCGCTGGTCGCCGAGGATGCGGCGGAAGACCTCGTCGCGCGTGATGATCGCGTCCACCGGCTCGCTCGAGCCGACCGCCCCGGGCGTCCTCGATCAGGCGCGACAGGCCGGCGGGATCGAGCTGCTGCGCCTCGGCGAGCGCCTGCTCGGCCTCCTTCAGCTGCAGGAGCTCCTTGCGCGCGAGGTAGCTGTTGTAGAGCGCGGGCAGGAAGTCGGGCTTGCGGGAGAGGGCGTTCTTGTAGTGCTTGAGCGCTTCCTCGGGCCTTCCGGACCGCAGGTAGAGGTTGCCGATGTTGTTCAGGGCGCGGTGGCTTCCCGGATCGAGGGCGAGGACCTGCTGGTACTGCGCGAGCGCCTCCTGGACGTAGTGCCCGCGGGCGTAGAGGGCCCCGAGCATGAAGCGGTAGGCCGGATCCAGCGGGTCCGCGTCGGCCTTCTGCTCGAGGCTCACGACCTGCTCCGGGTCGTACGATCCGGAGGTCGAGGCGAGCATGAGCCGGGCCGAGGGATCGGCGGCGAGCCCGAAGAGGATCTCCGCCGCGCGGGCCGCGGGCGCCGAGAGGATCAGCAGGACGAGGAGCGAGGCCGAGATCGCCTTCTCGCGCGCCTTCTGGTAGCGGAACGTCAGCGCCAGCCAGTAGGCGGGCGTCCACAGGGCGGCGATCCAGGTGACCAGGGGGAGGAGCAGGAGCGCCCAGCCCACGAGGAGCTGCGTCTCCCTCGAGATCCTGTTGCCGTAGCGGGCGGCGAGCGTCTCCTCCAGGTCGTGCCGGACCAGGAGCTGGTAGCGGACGATCATCGCGAGCGAGAAGAGGACCGCCGTGAGCGCGAAGGCGAGGAGGGCCACGACCAGGGTGTTGCCCAGGAACGCCGAGGAAAGCGCGCTGTTGCGGAACAGCGCCGCGATCCCCGCGAATGTCTCCGCGAGCGTCGCCCCCGCGCCCGCGCCGGAGGCCCAGAGGGCGCCCGCGAGGCCGAAATGCGCCTCGGGCAGGTCCGGGGCGAACCGCTTCGCGTCCTCGAACGAGCGCCGCGCCTTCTCGAAGTTCCCCTCGTCGGTGAAGCTCCGCCCCTCGTGCACGAGCGCGGCCGAGACGTCGTCGAGGCGGGTCACGCCGATGTCGCCGCACAGCTGCTGGATCGCGGTCGTCTGCTCGGCGGCGGCGTCGAGGAGGTTCTTCTGCAGGAGGAGCTTGCGCTTGAACCAGAGCCCCATCACCTGCGAGCGGAAGCCCTCGAAGTTGAACCTGCGGTCGGAGGCCAGGGCCGCCGCTCGCCCCCTCGCGGACCGGATCCTCGGCCGGGCTCGCCGAGAACCGCTCGGCGGGAATGACGATCCGCTCGCTGGAGGCTTCGGGCGGGGCCGGGAGCGCGAGCGGTGCGAGCGCGAGGCTCGCGGCCAGGACGGCGAGCAGCGCCGTCCGCCGGAGACGGCTGCCGGGAGGGGGCGCCGCGATCACCGCGCCCCGCCGCCCGACCGCAGCCGGACGAACTCGAGGCGGTATGCGTAGAGGAGGTTCTCGAGCAGACGGACTTCCTCGGGGACGAGGTTCCCTCTGGTCTTCTCCTGAAGCATGTTGAGCATGTCGATCATCGCTCTGGCCGCGTCGAGATCGGGCTCGGCGGTCTCCTTACCCGGGTAGGGCACCAGCCCCAAGTAAATCTCGGTCTCCTGGGCCAGACGCGCAATGAGGAGGCTGAAGCTGCTGGAAAGGCCGCTCGCGAGGTCCCCCAGCTCCCCCGGCAGGGCAGGCTCCCCGGGCTCCCGGGCGGCCCCGGCCGACGGGGCCTGCGCGGGGCCGGCCGGCCGCGGCGGGGCCGCGGGCGGCCGGGGGCTCGCGGCCTCCTGCCCCGCCGGAGCGGGCTCCGGGGACGGCGTTCGTCGGGGGCGGCGGGCGGTTCGGAGGGGACCTCCGCATCGGGGCGGCGGCCGCCGCTGGTGTCGAAATGCCGGCGGTCGGTGATCTTGATCTCGGGGTGCTTCGGGTCTTCGTTCATGGTCGCTCGCGAGGAAAGGTCAACATAGCACCCGGCGGGGGCCTCTTCAAGCGGCGGGGCCCGGCGCGGGCGCGGGCCGAGGTTACAATGCCCGGATGAAGGAATTCGACGCGCTCGTTCGAGCTGATGGACCGCCTCCGCGGCGAGGGCGGATGTCCGTGGGACCGGGAGCAGACCCCGCGGGACCTGCGCGGCTACCTGCTCGAGGAGGCCTACGAGGTCGTCGAGGCGATCGACGACGGCCGGCCGGGCCCCCTGCGGGAGGAGCTCGGGGACCTGCTGTTCCAGATCGTCTTCCTGGCGCGCATCCACGCCGAGAGGGGCGATTTCACGATCCGCGAGGTCGCCCTGGGGATCGCCGACAAGATGACGCGGCGGCATCCGCACGTCTTCGCCGACTCGACCGCCTCGACGCCGGCCGAGGTCCTGCGCCAGTGGGAGCAGATCAAGCGGCAGGAGAAGGACGACGGGAACGGCGGCGACAAGGGCGCCTCCGCGCTCGACGGCATCCCCCGCGCCCTTCCCGCGCTGCTGCGCGCCGAGAGGATCGGCGCCAAGGCCTCGCGCGTGGGGTTCGACTGGAACGACGCGAAGGAGGTCCTCGCGAAGATCGAGGAGGAGGTCGACGAGTTCAAGCAGGCGGCCGGCGGCGAGGGACGGGAGCGCATGGAGGAGGAGTTCGGCGACCTGCTCTTCGCCCTGGTCAACCTGGCCCGCCACCTGGGGATCCACGCCGAGGGGGCGCTCCAGGTCGCCAACGAGCGGTTCTCGCGCCGGTTCCGGATCCTCGAGGCGGAGCTGCACGCGCGGGGGAGCGACCCGTCCCGCGAGGACGCGGCCACGCTCGACGGACTGTGGCGGGAGGCGAAGCGGCGGGACGGGGCGGGCGGCTAGACGCCCAGCGTCGGAGAACTTCCCCATCCGGCGGAACTTCCGGTAGCGCTCGCGCACGCGGGTCTCCGGGTCCAGGGCCGAGACCTCGGCCAGCTGGCGCTTCAGCACCGAGTCGATGAGCGCGGCGGAGAGGACCGGCTCCGTGTGCGCGCCCCCGAGCGGCTCGGGGATGATCTCGTCGATCAGCCCGAACTCCTTCAGGTCCGGCGCGGTCAGCCGGAGCGCCTTCGCGGCCTCCTGCGCCATCCCGGCGTCGCGCCACAGGATCGCCGCGCACCCTTCCGCGCTGATCACCGAGTAGACCGCGTGCTCGAGCATGTTGACGCGGTCGCCGATCGCGATGGCGAGGGCGCCGCCGCTCCCCCCTCGCCGGTCACGGTCACGAGGATGGGCACGCGGATCGCCGCCATCTCGCGCAGGTTGCGCGCGATCGCCTCGGCCTGGCCCCGCTCCTCGGCGTCGATGCCGGGGTAGGCGCCGGGCGTGTCCACGAAGCAGAGGATCGGGCGGTCGAACTTCTCCGCGAGCTGCATCATCCGCAGCGCCTTGCGGTACCCCTCGGGCCGCGGCATGCCGAAGTTGCGGTGGATCTTCTCCTTCGTGTCGCGCCCCTTCTGGTGCCCCACGACCGCGCACCGGGCGGCCGTGGTAGAGCGCCGAAGCCGCAGACGATCGCCGGGTCGTCGGCGAACTGGCGGTCGCCGTGGAGCTCGACGAAATCCTCGAAGAGCTGCCCGACGATGTCGAGGGTGTAGGGGCGCCTCGGCGTGGCGCGCGACGAGCGTCTTCTGCCACGGCGTGAGGCTCGAGAAGACCTCCCGGCGGAGCTGCTCGAGGCGTACCCGGAGCCGGTCGATCTCCCGCTTCTTGAGCTCGTCCTCGAAACCGGACAGCTCCTCGATGCGGCGCTCGATCTCGACGATCGGCTGCTCGAAATTGTCTTCCTCGGCGTGAGCCATCGCGGACGCAAGCATCGCCGCAAGCCCAGCCGCCTGTCAAGCCGCGCGGGGCATCCCCGTCAGGCCGGGCGCCGCTCCCGGGGCGGCCCGGGGGCGGGCCCCCTCAGGCTCGCGGGTGGAAGTCCTTGTAGAGCTTGCGGAGGCGCTCGCGGTTGACGTGGGTGTAGATCTGCGTCGTCGAGATGTCGGCGTGGCCGAGCATCATCTGGACCGAGCGCAGATCGGCGCCGTGCTCGAGAAGGTGGGTCGCGAAGGAGTGCCGCAGCAGGTGCGGGTGAAGGGGCTGGCGGATCCCGGCGCGGCGCCCGTGGGCGGCGAGCAGCTTCCAGAACCCCTGCCGGCTGAGCGGGCGGCCGTGGGCGTTCAGGAAGACCTGGCGGAAGGGGCGCGATCCCGCGAGCGCGGCGCGCGGGCCGGCGAGGTACTCGCGCAGCCTCGCGGAGGCGGCCCCGCCCATCGGCACCACCCGCTCCTTCGATCCCTTCCCCATGCAGGTGATGTAGCCGGGGTCGAGGCGCACGTCCTCGATCCGGAGCGAGAGCAGCTCGCTGACCCGCAGGCCCGTCGCGTAGAGCAGCTCGAGCATCGCCGCGTCGCGGGCGCCCAGGGGCGTCGAGCGGTCGGGGGCGGCGAGGAGGCTCTCGACCTCCTCGAGCGTCAAGTACCTGGGCAGGCGCCGCGGCGCGCGCGGGGACTCCAGGTCGGTCGTCGGGTCCTGCGAGAGGAGCTCCTCGGAGACGAGCCAGGAGTAGAAGCCCCGCAGGGCCGAGGCCAGGCGCGCGAGCGAGCGGGCCGAGAGCCCCTCGATCCGGAAGGCGCGCAGGACGCGGCGCAGGTCCGCGGCGTCGGCGCTTGAGGAGCGACTCCTCCGGCTCCGCCCCGCTCCCGGAGAGGCGCGCCGCGACGCGGCGCAGGTCGCGCTCGTAGGCCAGAAGCGAGTTCGCGGCGAGCCCCCGCTCCGCGGAGAGGTGGTCGAGATAGTCGCGGACGCGGCCGCCGCTCTTCCGCACCGTGCGGGTCATGCCCCGGCGCTCCGCCCGCGCGCCGGGCCCGGGGCGCTCAGTCGGTCCCGTCATCCCCTGCCCCCTTCGGCTCGTCGAGGATGATGGTGACGGGTCCCTCGTTGACGAGCGCGACATCCATCATCGCCCGGAACCGGCCCCTCTCGACCCTCACCCCCAGCCCGCCGAGGGCCGAGGCGTACCGCTCGTAGAGCGGCTCGGCCTCCCCGGGCGGGGCCGCCGCCTCGAACGAGGGGCGGTGGCCGCGGCGCGTGCTCCCCGCGAGGGTGAACTGGGAGATGACGAGGGCCTCCCCGCGCACGTCGAGCAGGGACAGGTTCATCCTCCCCGCCTCGTCGTGGAAGATCCTCAGGCGCGCGGTCCGCTCCGCGAGGCGCTCCGCGTCGCGCGCCGTGTCGCCGCCCAGGACTCCGAGCAGCACCACGAGCCCCTTCCCGATCCGGCCGAGCCTCCTCGCCGCCCACGGACACGGAGGCGCGGGAGACGCGCTGCACCACCGCCTTCACGCGCGGCTCCCCTGCCGCCGCGGGTGGCGGAGCGCGGCGCTCACGGGCGAGCCCCCCGCGCCGCGCCGGTCAGGCGGGGGACCACTCGGGACAGGAGCTGCTCCAGCTCCTCGATCCGCAGCGCCCTCGAGAGGAGCCCGAGGGCGAGAACGCCCGCGGCGACCCCGGCGCCCAGGGCGAGCCCTCCCGCGAGCCTCCCGGGGCCGAGGATCGCGGTCAGGGCCGCGAAGACGGCCAGGGCCGCCGCGCCGACCCCCACGGACGCCGCCGCGATCCGGCCGCAGGCCTTCCCGACGCCGCGGCCCGCGAGGCCGCCGGTCTTCCTTCGCAGGGAGACCGACAGGAGCGTGAGGTTCACGATCGCGGCGATCGAGGTGGACAGCGCGAGCCCGGCGTAGCCGAGCTTCCACGTGAGCGGGAAATTGATGGCGATCTTGACCGCGAGCGCGATGACGCTGGACCGGACCGGGATCCTCGTGTCGCCGAGCGCGTAGAAGGTCGGCACCAGGATCTTCACGATCGAGTAGGCGAACAGGCCGACCGTGTACATGAGCAGCACCCAGGCCGTGTTCATCGTCGCCTCGCGCGTGAACCGCCCGTGCTCGTACAGGAGGCGGATGATCGGCTCGCGGAGCACGATCAGTCCGGCCGTCGCGGGCAGCGTGAGAAACGCCGCGAGGCGGATGGCGCGCGCGAGGTTGTTCTTGAGGCCGTCCATGTCGCCGGCCGCCGCGTGCCGCGACACGGCGGCGAGGTTGGCGGTGGCGATCGCGACGCCGAAAAGGCCGATCGGGAGCTGGATCAGGCGGAACGCGAAGCTGAGGTAGGAGACGGCCCCCTCGCCGTAGCGCGAGGCGAACTGCGTGTCCACGAGGATCGAGACCTGGGTCGCCGAAAGCCCGACGATCGCCGGCAGCATGAGGCCGACCATCTTCCGGACCCCGGGATCCGACAGCGAGAGGGCCGGCCTGTACCGGAACCCGCACCGGGCGGCCGAGGGAACCTGGATGGCGAACTGCCCGATCGCGCCGAGGAGGGCGCCGATCGCGAGGGAAACGACCGGCTCGAGGCCGAGCCGGGGCATGAGCGGCGCGAGGGCGAGGGCGCAGACGATGCAGGCGACGTTGAAGGCTGCGGGCGCGACGGCGGGGACGAAAAACCTCCCGTGCGTGTTCAGCATGCCCATCATCACCGAGGCGATGGCGATGAAGAGAAGAAACGGCGACATGATCCGCGCCATCTGCGCCGCGAGCTCGACCTTGCCGGGGGTCGCGGCGAAGCCGGGGGCGAGGGCGAACACGATCGGGCGGGCGAGGACCGTGATCAGGATCGTGACGCCAGAGAGGACGACGACGAGCAGGGTGATGACCCGGTTCGCGAGGAGCCACGCATCCCCCTCGCCCCGCTTGATGCGGGACTCCGTGAACGTCGGGACGAACGCGGCGGAGAGCGCGCCCTCGGCGAAGAGATCGCGCAGGAGGTTCGGGATCCGGAAGGCGACGTTGAACGCGTCCGTCTGCCAGCGGGCCCCGAACAGGTGCGCCACCACCTGCTCCCGCACGAGGCCCAGGATCCGGCTGACGAACGTGGCGGCGGTGACCGCGGTGGCGGCGCGGACGAGGCTCCTGTCCTCCTCGTGCTTCACGGGGCGCGATTGTGTCAGAGCGGCCGCGGACGGGCAAGGAGCCCGGATGGTCCGGCGGCCCGGATCGGTGGTAGAGTTGCCGCGAGAGACCGCTTCGGAGGACAGATGGCGAGTGTCAACAAGGTGATCCTGATCGGAAACCTCGGGCGCGACCCCGAGTTGAAGTACACGCCCCAGCAGAACGCGGTCGCGAACTTCACGGTCGCGACCAACGAGCAGTGGATGGACAAGTCCGGCGCCAAGCAGGAGAAGACCGAGTGGCACCGGGTGGTTGTCTGGGGCAAGCAGGCCGAGATCTGCCAGAAGTACCTGAAGAAGGGGCGGCAGGTCTACATCGAAGGATCGCTGACGACCCGCGAGTGGACCGACCGCGACGGGAACAAGCGGACGACCACGGAAGTGCGGGCCCAGAGGGTCCAGATGCTCGGCAGGCCCGAAGGGGCCACCGGCGCGCGCGAGGAGACCGCCGCTTCGGCGCAGTTCTCCGAGCCGGATCCCGAGTTCAGCGACGAAGACATCCCTTTCTAGCGCTTTCCGCGTGAGCAGGATGCCGCGGCCCGGACCATGGACGCGGGGGCCGTTCCCCGGGCGCCTCCCCGTGCGTCTCGCCCCGTTCCTCCTCCTGGGATTCCTTCTGCCGGCGCCGCGCTGCGCCGCCCAGCAGGCGCCCCCCGGCCAGCCGGGACCCTCCGTCCGGCCCGCGGCCTCCTCCCCCCGGAGCCGTCCCCTGCAGCCGGCCGCGGGGGCCGTCGCGGGGGCAAGGCCCCTGTTCCGCTTCGAGGCTGCGGGTGTGGCGGAAGGCTGGAGCCGGTCGACTCCCCCGCTCATCGAGCTGAGCCAGGATCGCTGGAAGAGCGTCGAGCGGAGCTACTCCTTCGCCCGGGGAGCCGAGAGGGGCTGGATCCTCGTCAGCCCAGGCGGGCGGGAGGATGGAAGGGTCCTTCCGCTGCCCCGAGGATCTGCCCGAAGGGGCGTGGGAGTGGCGCGTGCGGCTCGAGGGAGCCGAGGGGGCCGCCGATTCCCGCGCGGTCCCGTTCAGCGTCGACGCCACGCCCCCGGCGGAGGTGGAGGGGCTGAGCGTGCGCCGCCAGGCGGACGGCTCCCTCGCCCTCGCCTGGAAACCGGTCACGGAGGATATCGAGGGGAAACCGGAAACGGTGGACCACTACGCGGTCTACCGCTATGAAACGCTCGGGACCTTCCCCCAAGGTGCGCCCGCGCGGGTCGCCGAGGTCCACTCCCCTCTTTTCATCGACCGTAGGCCCCCGGCCGGGGCGGGCGCGCGCGCCCTGCTCTACTACAAGGTGGTCGCCGTGGACGCCGCGGGAAACGAGCTCGGTCTCAGGGGCGCCTCCGGCGGCTGAGGACCGGCCCGATCGGGCTGCTCAGATCCCGCGGGCCCTGCGGGAAGCCTCCCCGGCGACGTAGGAGTTCGGGAATTCGGCCACGATCTTCTTCCACGTCGCGGCCGCCTCCGCCTTCTTCCCTTCCCTGTCCAGCGCGTCGGCGAGGTAGTAGAGGGCCCAGTCGCGGGGGTAGATGGCCGACTTGTCCTCGGAGAGCTCCGTGTAGATCTTCTCCGCCCCCTCGAGGTCCCCGCGCTGCGCGCGCACCTGCGCGAGCTGCGCGCGGGCGAGGGATCCGAGAACGGCCGACGACGGGTCCGCGATGAAGGCCGTGAACGCCTTCTCCGCTTCGTCGTTCCGGCCGAGGCGCGCGAGGAGGATCCCCTGGTAGTACCGGGCGATCCGTCCCTCGGCCCGCCCGCCGTACCGGTTCACGACCTGGTCGAAGGTCTCGAGGGCGGCGCGATCCCGCTCGGCGGGGGACGCGTAGGTGAGCCCGGACGGGGAGGGGGTGCCGGAGCCGGCGATCGAGGCCGAGAACCTCGATTCCCCTTCCCGCAGCAGCGAGGCCGCGGAGGCGGAGCGGCCCGTGATCATGTAGTAGGCGGCCACGGCCGCGATCAGGACGACCCCCGCGGCGATGGCGGCGTTTCGAACCTGGACGGGGTTCTTCTCGGCGTACCTGCGCGCCTTGTCGATGAAGGTGACGAGGTCGTCCTGCTTCATCTCGTGGCGCGTCATCTTGTGATCGGCGACCATGCGGCTCCTTTCGAATCCCCGGGGCCCCTTTCGTCGGGCGCCCCGTTGCGTGCAATCAGAATCTAGGTCGCGACGGGCGGGACGCATCCCGCCGCCGCGCTGGTGGGCGTGGGAGGACTTGAACCCCCGACCAAGAGTTTAGGAAACTCCTGCTCTATCCCCTGAGCTACACGCCCCGAAATGCGGATCTTAGCGCGATTCGGCCCGGGCGCGGAAGGGCGCGGACGGCCCCACTCGGTCCTTGTTCGAAGGGGGGGCTGTGCATAGAATAGAAAGCTTGGGCTTTACCCGACGGGGGGCCGGCGAAGGGCGCCCGCCTCCGGGGAATCCGGCGCCGAAAAGGGCGCGACGAGGACCATGGAACCGACCGACACGGCTCCGGCCGCCACGAAATCCGGGATCAAGACGCTCGACCGGGTCGTCATCCGCTTCGCGGGCGACTCCGGCGACGGCATGCAGCTGACGGGCAGCCAGTTCACGAGCACGACGGCGATCGCCGGCAACGACCTGTCGACGCTGCCCGACTTCCCCGCCGAGATCCGGGCCCCCGCGGGGACGCTGCCGGGGGTCAGCGGCTTCCAGATCCACTTCAGCTCGACCGACGTCTACACCCCGGGCGACGCCCCTGACGTCCTGGTCGCGATGAACCCGGCGGCCCTGAAGGTGAACATCGGCGATCTCAAGGCCGGTGGCATCCTGATCGTCAACACCGACGCCTTCGCCGGCCGCGACCTGGACAAGGCCGGCTACGCGGTCAGCCCGATCGAGGACGGCTCGCTGGCGAAGTACCGGGTGTTCGCGGTGGAGCTGTCGCGCCTGACCAAGGCGGCGCTCAAGGAGACGGGGCTCGGCGCCAAGGAGATCGAGCGCTGCAAGAACTTCTTCGCGCTCGGCATGATGTACTGGCTTTTCAACCGCTCGATGGACCCCACGATCCGGTGGATCGAGGAGAAGTTCGGCAAGCAGCCGAAGTTCCTCGAGGCGAACACCCTGGCGCTCAAGGCCGGACGCGCCTACTGCGAGGCGACCGAGGTCTTCCACGAATCGTACGACGTCCCCCCCGCGAGCCTCTCGCCGGGAACCTACCGGAACATCTCCGGGAACACCGCGCTCGCGCTCGGCTACGTGGCTGCGTCGGTGAAGTCGGGCCTGCCGCTGTTCCTGGGCTCGTACCCGATCACGCCCGCGAGCGACATCCTCCACGAGCTGTCGATGTTCAAGAACTTCGGCGTGCGGACCTTCCAGGCCGAGGACGAGATCGCCGGCATCGCCTCCGCGATCGGCGCGGCGTTCGGCGGCGCGCTCGCCATCACCACGACGAGCGGGCCGGGAGTCGCGCTCAAGACCGAGGCGATGGGCCTCGCGACGATGGTCGAGCTGCCGGTCGTGATCAACAACGTGCAGCGCGGCGGCCCCTCGACCGGGCTCCCGACCAAGACCGAGCAGGCCGACCTGCTGCAGGCCATGTACGGCCGCAACGGCGAGGCCCCGATCCCGATCCTCGCCCCGTCCACGCCCGGAGACTGCTTCTGGATCGCGTTCGAGGCCGTCCGCATCGCGATCAAGTACATGACGCCGGTCATCGTCCTCTCCGACGGGTACCTCGCCAACGGGGCCGAGCCGTGGAAGATCCCCGAGGTCTCCGAGCTCCCCGAGATCCCGGTCCGCTTCCACACCGACCCGGCCGGATTCATGCCGTACCGGCGCGACCCGCTCACGCTGTCCCGTCCCTGGGCGGTGCCGGGAACGCCGGACCTCGAGCACAGGATCGGCGGGCTCGAGAAGGCGGACGTCAGCGGCAACGTCTCCTACGATCCGAACAACCACGAGAAGATGGTGCGGCTGCGGGCGGAGAAGGTGGAGCGGGTGGTCCAGGACATTCCCGAGCTCGCGGTCAACGGCGAGCCGAAGGGCAGGCTCCTGGTCCTGGGCTGGGGGAGCACCTACGGCGCGATCTTCGGGGCCGTGACGCGCCTGCACGCCGAGGGGCACCGCGGCGTGTCGAGCGCGCACCTGCGCCACCTCAACCCGTTCCCCGCGAACCTCGGGCGGGTGCTGTCGAGCTTCGAGAAGATCCTCATCCCGGAGATGAACCTGGGCCAGCTCCTCGTCCTGGTCCGCTCGCGGTTCCTGGTGGACGCGATCGGGCTCAACAAGATCCAGGGAAAGCCCTTCACGGAATCCGAGATCCGGGACCGCGTCCTGGAGCTCCTGGAGTCGAACTGATGGCAACCCCCGAGAACGGGCCGGGCTCCCCGGTCCTCACGAAGAAGGATTTCGTCACCGACCAGGAGGTTCGCTGGTGCCCGGGGTGCGGGGACTACGGCATCCTGAGCGCCGTGCAGTCGGCGTTTCCCGAGATGGGGGTCCCGCGGGAGAAGTTCGTGGTCGTCTCCGGGATCGGCTGCGCCTCCCGCTTCCCCTATTACATGAACACCTACGGCTTCCACGGCATCCACGGGCGCGCGCCGGCGATCGCCTCGGGCCTCAAGATCATGAGGCCGGACCTCATGGTCTGGGTCGTCGGGGGGGACGGCGACCTCCTCTCGATCGGCGGCAACCACCTCATCCACGCCCTGCGCCGCAACGTGGGCCTGAAGATCCTCATGTTCAACAACCGGATCTACGGCCTCACGAAGGGCCAGTACTCCCCGACCTCCGAGTACGGGAAGAAGACGAAGTCGACCCCCTACGGCTCGGTGGACCGGCCCTTCAACACGATCTCCCTCGCGCTGGGCGCTGAGGCGACCTTCGTCGCCCGCACGGTCGACGTGTTCGGTCCGCACCTCAAGGAGGTCCTGCGCCGCGCCGCCGCCCACCCCGGGTCGGCCTTCGTGGAGATCTACCAGAACTGCAACATCTTCAACGACGGCGCCTTCGACTACATGCGCGAGAAGGAGATCCGCGACGACGCGACCCTCTCGCTGCGCCACGGCCAGCCGCTCGTGTTCGGGCGGAACCGCGACAAGGGGATTCGCGTCACCGGCTCGCGCGCCGAGGTCGTCTCCCTCGGCCAGGACGGCGTCAACGAAGCGGACCTGTGGGTGCACGACGAGACGGCGGGGATGGAGACCGCCTTCCTTCTGAGCCGCCTTGCCCCGCCCGACTTCCCCACCCCGCTCGGCGTCTTCCGCGCGGTGGACGTCCCGTCCTACGAGCACGGCGTCGAGCGGCAGCTCGAGGATGCGGTCCAGAAGAAGGGCGCGGGCGACCTGACGAAGCTCCTGCGCGCCGGCGACGTCTGGACGGTCAGGTAGGCTAGTAGCGGAGGAGGGAGAAGACGTCGAGGCCCGCGAGCTTCTCCCGGCCCTTCAGGAACTCCAGCTCGATCAGGAAGGCGAGGCCCGCGATCCGCGCGCCGGCGCGCGCGGCGAGATTCGCGGCGGCGCGCGCGGTGCCTCCCGTCGCGAGAAGATCGTCCACGATCAGGACCTTCTGGCCCGCCGAGACGGCGTCCTTGTGCATCTCGATCCGGTCCGTGCCGTACTCGAGCTGGTAGGTCTCGGCGATCGTCTCGGCCGGCAGCTTCCCGGGCTTGCGGATCGGCACGAAGCCGCAGCCCAGCTGGTACGCGAGCGGCGGCCCGAAGATGAAGCCTCGCGATTCGATGCCGAGCACCTGGTCGATTCCGGCGCCCCGGTACCGCTCCGAGAGCACGTCCACGACGTAGCGCAGCGCCTCGGGCTCCTTCAGGAGGGTCGTGATGTCCTTGAAGATGATCCCGGGCTTGGGGAAATCGGGAACGTCGCGGATCAGCGTCTTCAGGTCCTGCATGCTCCGTCCTGGTCTTCCTCGCGCTCAGCGCGAGATCGTGAACGTGGTGAAGCGCCCGGTTTCATCCATGACGGATTCCTCGACGCGCGCCACCTTCGCGGCGCCGGGGCCGACCTGCAAGGTCCCCCTTCAGGCTCTCGAGCGCCTCCTCGGCGCCTTCGGCCACCACCTCGACGCGTCCGTCGGGAAGGTTGCGGACGTAGCCGACCACGCCCCGCTCCTGCGCCCTGCGCAGCGCGTAGTAGCGGAAGCCGACCCCCTGCACCAGCCCGCTGATCCGGAATCTCCGAGCAGCCGCCATCGTTCCCGCGGAGGATAACACGCGACCGCTCAGGGAGCCTCCCACACCACCGTCCCCTTCTCGTCCAGGAGAAGGAGCGAGGACGGGGGCCTCGTTTCGATCCCTTTTCCCCGCTTCGTTTCGAGCTGCGCGAACCCGAGAACCGCCCGCGGCTTCCCTTCGGCGTCGTTGACCATGAGGCCGGGCTCGCCGCCGCGGGACAGGCCGAGGGTCGCGCGGGAGGTTCCCTGCCGGTCGGAGAGCAGGAGTCCCGACAGCCCGTCCTGGGAGACGCCCAGCCCGACCCTGACCCTGCCCCCCGCGTCGCTCAGCGCGAGCGCCGGGAGCCCGGCCTGGCTCAGCGCGAGCCCGGCGCGCGCCGCGCCGGCGGCGTCGTTCAGCACGAGCCTGGGGCGGCCGTCCACGGCCACCGACAGGCTGGCCCTGTCCTGGCCGTCGTCGTCGGCGAGGTCCAGCGAGGGGAGCCCGCCGGGGCTCAGCGCGAGGCTGGCGCGGTCCTCTCCGTAGGCGTCGGTCAGGTCGAGCCCCGGCGCGCCGTCGGAGGAGACCGACAGGACCATCCGGTTCAGACCGTTGCGGTCCTTCAGGGCGAAGCCGGGGGTCCCCTTCGCGCCGAGGCTCAGGACCGCCCGCGGCTCCCCCTGCTCGTCGCGGAGCGCGATCGTCGGCCGCCCCTCCGCGGACAGGAGGATCGCGAGGCGGCTCTTCTTCGCTTCGTCGCCGAGCTCGAGGCTCGGGGTCCCGTTCGCGTCGAGCCCCAGCGAGGCGCGGAAGAGGCCCGTCCCGTCCGAGAGATCGAGCGCGACCGTGCCGTCCGGGTTGAGGCCGAACACCGCGCGCGTCCGTCCCTCCTCGTCGTTGACGACGAACTTCTGGGCGACGACCACCTGGCCCTGCCAGTTCTCCTGGCCCATCCAGAGGACCGCGCCCGCGAGGACGAACAGGGCCGCCAGCGAGCGCTTCAGCCACCTGTTCTGTCCCTCGAGACGCTCGATCCGGGATTCGAGCGAGGGTGCTCCGGTGCGGGGGGACTGTCCGGTCATGCTGGCTCCTTTGCGCTGCTCCGTTCCCGCCGACAACCGCGCGCCGCCAGGCCGGCCCGCGTCGGGCGCGGCGGTCGGGGCGCCCCCGCGCGGCACGAGCCGGGAGCGGGGCGCGACGGAGGATCTAAGGTAGACGGAGAGACCTCGCGGGTGCAAACCTCGCGGATTCACAAAGCCCGCGCAGGGCGCACAGGCCGCGCCGCCTCCGGCCATAGCGGAGGCCGTATTCGCTTGATGATATTCGGGATGAGTTGGTCGGGGCGAGAGGATTCGAACCTCCGACCCCTTGCTCCCGAAGCAAGTGCGCTACCAGGCTGCGCTACGCCCCGACCTGTGGAAACGAGGCGAAAATCTAGCAGATGAACCGGTTAAGGTCAAATGAGGGGTCCCTGGCGCCCGGTCGGCAGGCCGCCGCGGCGGGCCTCAGGAGCGGCCTGCCTCCGCCGGCCAGCCGTAGCGGCCCAGGAGCGGGACGAAGGTCACGGAGTCGAAGTTCTCGTACTGGAGGCCCGCCTCGGTGCGCGTGACGCGGACGAGGGTCTGCGCCGTTTCGCCGCCGATCGGGATCACCAGACGTCCGCCGAGCGCGAGCTGATCGAGGAGAGGGACGGGGACCTCGGGAGCGGCCGCGGTCACCGCGATCGCCGGGTAGGGGGCCCACTCGCCCCAGCCGTAGGTGCCGTCGAAGACCTTGACCGAGACATTGATGATGTCGAGCTGCGAGATGAGCTGCTGCGCGCGCCGCGCGAGCGCCGCGATCCTCTCGACCGAGTAGACGTGGCGGGCGAGCCTGGCGAGGATGGCCGCCTGGTATCCCGAGCCGGTCCCGATCTCCAGGACCCGGTCGTCGGGATGCACCTGGAGGAGCTGGGTCATCAGGGCGACGACGTAGGGCTGGGTGATCGTCTGCCTCTCGCCGATCGGCAGGGCCGCGTCGCTGTACGCCTTCGACGCCAGGGCCTCCCCGACGAACAGGTGCCGGGGGACGGCGCGGATCGCATCCAGGACGCGCGCATCGGTGATCCCTCGCGCCGCGAGCTTCTCGGCGAGCCGCTCCCGCGAGACCTGGTAGGACGAAGCGCTCCGGGCGCGCGTGCTCACCTTCCTGCGCTCTCCGGCACGGGCGTCCTCCCCCGGGCCGACCCGCGGGGGGCCGGGCGCGGTTCGCACGCCGGTTCCGCCGTCGGGGGCGGGATCGCGCCGCCGGCCGGGGCGTGGATCACAGCCCCGGCTCCCACGGCGCCAGGTCCCCGAGCGCGGCGTGGTTCGTGAGGTCGATGTGCAGGGGGGTGATCGACACGTACCCCTCTTCGACCGCGGTGTGATCGCAGCCCCGGTCCTCCCGCCACCCGGAGGGTTTCCCCCCGATCCAGTAGTAGGTCTTGCCCCGCGGGTCCTCGCGCTTCACGATCGGCTCGTGGTAGATCCGCCGTCCCTGCCTCGTCAGGCGGGATCCGAGGATCTTTCCCCCGGGGACATTGACGCTCAGGAACGTGTCGCGGGGAAGCCCTCGCTCGAGGACCATCGCCGTGATCCGCGCCGCGATCTTCGCACCCGCCGCGTAGTCGAACGGAGGGCCGTCCTGGGACACCGCGATGGAGGGGACGCCGAGGATCGTGCCCTCGATCGCGGCCGCGATCGTCCCGCTGTACGTGACGTCGTCCCCGAGGTTGAGTCCGGAGTTGATCCCGGACACGACGACCGCGGGGCGCGGCTCGATCAGGCCGAGGACCCCCAGGTTGACGCAGTCGGTCGGCGTGCCGTCCACCGACCACCGGTCGGCGCCGTGCCGCTTGGGGCGCAGGGGATGGTTGAGCGTGAGGGCGTGCGAGGCGGCGCTCCGGTCGCGGTCGGGCGCGACGACGACGATCCGTCCGAGCGGCGCGAGCGCGTCACCGAGCGCCTTCAGGCCGTCCGCGTAGTACGAGTCGTCGTTGGTGAGAAGGATGACCGTCTCCGCCATGGGCGGAGATCATATCGCAGGAAGGCGGTGCCGCGGTCCGGATCCGGTCGCGCCACGGTCTGCCCGGGGCCGGCGCGCTCTCAGGGACAGGATGCCGGGCTCAGGGTGCGCGGCGCGCCGCTCGAGGAGCGTCCCGGGCTCGATTCCTCGAAGGGAAGGCTCCTGACCGCGGTCACGACGTAGGAAAACAGGCCTCCCGCGGCCGGGCTCTGCGGATCCCCGCCGGGCCAGGCCGGAACCGGGCGGTTGGGCGGGGAGACGGCCGGCGTGCGGTAGACGCAGGTGAACAGCCCGTTGCCGTTGCCGGTGTGGCGATAGACCCGGTAGAAGTCGAGCGGATGGTCCGAGGAACTCGAGAGATCCTCCCAGGTCCAGTTCGCTCCCAGCCTGAACGCCGGGGCGGCTCCCTGCCCCGAGACCTCGAGGTTCGCGAGGACCGGCACGATCTTGAAGACCTCCCCGGTGCCCGCGGCTCCCCCGCGGTCCACGATGTACAGCTCCCCTCTCGCATCCTCCCCGAACGAGGTCACGGAGTTGATCGCGAGCCCGCCCACCGGCGCCAGCTCGGTCGTGTAGGTCTTCTCGCTGGTCACCGCGCCGCCCGACATCACGAAGGAGTTGATCGCCGCCGTGCAGTAGTCCGCGTAGAAATACCGGCTCTGGGCGGCGAGGCCGGGCATCCGGCAGCCCCGGTACACGTACCCCCCCGTGATCGAGCAGGCGCCGCCGCTGTGGGCATAGGTCTTCACGGGATCGACACGGGGGTTGATCGGGACGCACGCGCCTCCGCAGGCGGGCGGCGGGCAGGCGGTCCCCTCGTACTGGTCCCACCCGAAGTTCTCGCCCCGCCCTCCCGCGGGCACCGGCCGGTAATCGACCTCCTCCCAGCTGCTCTGGCCCACGTCGGCGATGTAGAGATCCCCGCGCCCGGTGGCGGGTCCGTTCGGATTCCCCCGGTCGAAGGAGTAGCGCCACGGGTTCCTCATGCCGATCGAGAAGATCTCGGGCTTCGGATAGCCCGGGTTGTCGGCGGGGATCCGGTAGGGCGCCGCAGGGGGCACGGGGACCGGGATGACGTCGATCCGGAGGAGCTTCCCCTTCCACTCGTTCGTGTTCTGGGCGTTCCCCGGGGGATCGCACGACGAGCCGCCGTCGCCCGTCCCGATGTAGAGGTAGCCGTCGTCCGGGGAGAACTGGATGCATCCGCCGTTGTGATTGCTGTTCGTGGGGTGCGGGATCGAGAAGAGGACCGTGCGCGAGGCGGCGTCGGCGAGGTCGGGGTTCGCGGAGACGTGGTAGCGCGCGATGGTGTTCGAATTGCCTCCGTTGTCGGTGTGGTAGATGAAGAAGTAGCCGTCCGTGGCGTAGTCCGGTGAGAAGGCGAGACCCAGGAGCCCTTCCTCGTTCCCCGTCGATTGCGTGATCGCGTCGACGTCGAGGAAGGAGACGGGGAGCAGCACGCCGTTCCTGACGATCCTGATCCGTCCGTCCTGCTCGAGGATGAAGATCCGGCCGGTGTCGCCGGGCGGCGCCGTGACGTAGAGCGGCTTGGTGAGACCGGAGCTGCAGGTGCCCGGGCTGACGCAGTCGGACGGGTAGCGGCAGGCCCGCGCGGCGTCGTTGCTGCAGGTTCCGAAGGCGATCCGCACACTCGTCAGGGGCGATTCGGAGGAGGCGGCGACGCCGTCGCAGATCCCCGCGTGCGCGCGGGACGCCAGGCCGAGCCCGAGAAGAACGACGACGATCGCTGCTTTCCTCATGGACTGATCTCCGTACGGGGCGCCGCCGGCCCGATCCGCGGCCCCAGCCGGTACCGGGGAGGGCGGATCCGCGGGCCGCCGCGGCGAGCCGATAAGTCTACGCGGAAACGCCGTCCCCGCCAGTCCTATCTGGAATCGTCCGGGGGGGCGCCCCCCGCGCGCGTGGCCCGATCGAGACTCCGGGACAGTTCCGGCAGGTCGGGGCCGAGCTCCGCCTCGAGGATCGCGAGCGCCCGCGCCCGGTGCCGGGCGGCCTCCTCCTCCCGCCCCAGCGCGCGGCAGGCGGCGGCCAGGTCGCCGAGCGTCGTCGCCAGCCGGGAGCTTCCCGCGCCGAAGGCGGCTTCCTTCAGAGCGAGCGCGCGCCGGCAGTGCCTCTCGGCCCGGGCGGGCTTCCCCGCGGCGAGGTAGAAACGGGTCAGGCTGTCGAAGGTGGCGGCGAGGCGCGGATCCGCCGCGTCGAATGGTTCCGCGTCGGCCAGCGCCGCGAGGAGCTGCCGCTCGGCGTCGAGGGCCGCCCCCCGGTCACCCGGGCGGGAAAGCGCGGCGAGGGCGGCGTTGAAGTGCCTCTCCCAGGCGAGGGATCGAGCGGCGCGCGAGCGCGGGAGCCGGCGGGCCAGGAAGCGGCGGAGCGCGTCGTTGATCCTCATCCGCGCTCCGCTCCGCCACCGCGAGGGAAAAATTGGTCGGGGCGACTGGATTTGAACCAGCGACCACTTGCACCCCAAGCAAGTGCGCTACCAGGCTGCGCTACGCCCCGACCGGCCGATTGGAAAGCTGGATTATAGACCACTGGCCCCTGCTCAGGAAACTCCCCCGACCGGCCTGCCCACGGGCGGGGGCGCGCGGGGTCCTTAGTGGTCGTTGCGCCGCTCCATCTCGGCGAGGATCGCGCGGAGCTCGGCCTCGGCGCGGGTCAGCTTCGCGCGGAGGTTCCTCACCTCCGCCTCGAGATGATGGTCGGCGCCCGGGTTGTCCTTGAAGAGGATCTCCGGCTCGGTCCGCTCCGCGGCACGGGCCCCGCCCCCGCGCGTGGAATGACGGGCTTTCCCGGAGGCGCCCTTCCCGCGGGCCTCCACGGCGCCGGCAGGAGGCTCGCCCGGGCGCTCCCGCTCCGTCTCCAGGCCGCGCTGTCCGGGAGCAGCCCTTCCTCCTCGTCCCAGATGTCCGACTCGAGGACCTTCCGCGCGCCGGCGATCGTGTACTCCTTCTCGTACAGGAGCAGCTTGATCCTGCGGATCAGCTCGATGTCCCGCTGCCTGTAGATCCTCTGCCCGGAGCGGTTCTTCTCGGGGGCGAGGGTCGGGAATTCCGATTCCCAGAAGCGAAGGACGTACGGCTGGGTGCCCGTGAGCTCGCACACCTCGCCGATCTTGTAGTAGGGCTTGCTCTCCGTCTCGCTCATGGCCGCTTTCGTATCCGCGCTCGCGCGCCGAATGGCCGGACACCCTTCCGTCGCCCGGGGAGCCGCCGCGCGCGAGGAGCGCCCGGCCCGACCCCCGGTCGGCGTCGCCGGCCGGATTCTCGCTTGATGGGCCGATTATAAGGGGCGGGAGACGGGTGTCAACCAACACTTGAACAATGCTCAAGTATTGCTTGAGGTTCTTCCGTAGCGGTCTTCCAGGCGGACCACGTCGTCGAGCTCCGTGGTCGAGACCTCGAACAGGGTGGTGTCCACGTCGGCGGCATAGCGGTGCCGGGTTCCCGGGACGATCCGGAAGGCTCCTCCGGGCGGGATCAGCTTCTCCACCAGCTGTCCCCCTTCGTCCACCGTGAGGCGGAGCATCCCCGACTGGACGTAGACCGACTCGTCCTTGAGGCGGTGATACTGGAGGCTGAGACTCTCCCCTCCCCGGATGAACAGGACCTTGCCGACGTACCGGTCCGTCACGGCGAAGTGGATCTCGTGCCCCCAGGGCTTCTCGATCTTCGTGCTCATCTCTCAGGCTCCGGGCCGGTCTTCCGGCGGGTGGGCGAGGTCGGGCGCGCGGTCCAGGATCCAGCGGCGCAGCTCCTCCTCGATCTCCTCGGGTGTGGCGAGGTCGAGGAGGCGCCGCGCGAGCTGCTCGGCGGCCGAGGCGGAGATCCGCCGCACCATCGCCCGGACCACGGGGATCGCGGCGGCGTTCATGGACAGCTTGCGGATGCCGAGGCCGATCAGGATCGGCACGGCGAGCGGATCGGAGGCCATCTCGCCGCAGATGCTGACGTCGATCCCCGCGCGCGCCGCGCTGTGCACCACCTGGGCCATCATCCTGAGGATCGCGGGGTGCAGGGGCTGGTAGAGGTAGGCCACCGATTCGTTGCCGCGGTCGATCGCCAGGGAGTACTGGATGAGGTCGTTCGTGCCGATGCTGAAGAACCGGACCTCCCGCGCGAGGATGTCCGAGATGACGGCGGCGGAGGGGACCTCGATCATGATGCCGAGATCCAGGTCCGGGTTGTGCGGGACCCCGTCGGCGGCCAGTTCCTGCTGAACCTCCGAGAGGATCCTCTTGGCCGCCCGGAGCTCGGCGACCCCGGAGATCAGGGGGAGCATCACCCGGATGTTCCGCGACACCGACGCCCGCAGCAGGCCCCGCAGCTGGGTGCGGAACACGTCGGTCCGCTTGAGGCAGAAGCGGATGGCCCTCAGGCCCAGGACCGGGTTCGCCCCCTCCTTGTCGAGGACCGTGTGGAAGTACTTCTCCCCGCCGAGGTCGAGCGTCCGGATGACCGTCTCCGCCCCGTTCGTCGCCCGCGCGATCTGGTCGTAGGCCTGCCAGTGCTCGTCCTCGGTGGGCAGGTCCGGGGAGCGCATCAGGTAGAGGAACTCCGAGCGGTACAGCCCGACGCCGGCCGCGCCGTAGCGCAGCGCCTGGGGCAGCTCGTCGGGGAACTCGATGTTCGCGAGCAGCGCCACGGCGACCCCGTCCGAGGTGACCGACGGCAGGTCCTTGGCCGCGAGCAGGGCGCTTTCGCGCTCGACGATCTCCGCGCGGCGGCGCGCCGACTCGACGATCACCTCGGGCGGGGGCGAGAGCTCGATCGCGCCCTCCTCCCCGTCCACGACGACGATGTCGCCGCTGCGCACCCGCGCGCTGGCGTCGTGCAGCCCCACCACCGCGGGAATGCCGAGCGCCTGGGCCAGGATCGCCGTGTGGGAGGTCCGGCCCCCGACGTCGATGGCGAGCCCCACGATCCGCTCGTGGTGAAGGCCCGCCGCGTCGGAGGGAGACAGCGAGTGGGAGATGATGACCGTGTCCTCGGTCAGCTCGGAGAGGTCGTGGTGGTCCCGGCGCCCCGCGAGGAGCGTCTGCAGGCGCAGGTGGACGTCCTCGATGTCCCCGCCGCGCTCCTTGATGTAGGGGTCCTCCATCTCGGAGAAGAACTTGAGGAACCTCGCGACGACCGTCCGCAGGGCCCACTCGGCGTTGACCATCTCCGAGCGGATCCTGTTGATGCTCTCGCCCGTCAGCGAGGCGTCGTCGAGGATCAGGAGCTGCGCGTCGAAGATCTGCGCGTAGGACTCCCCGAGGTTCCCGGCGACGCGCGTGCGGATCGCGAGAAGCTGGTCGCGGGCCGCGTCGCGCGCGGCGAGGAACCTGCGGACCTCCTCCTCGACGCCTTCGGGCTCGATCGGGACGCGGAAGATCGAAGCGTCCTGCGACTCGATGACGAGTGCCTTGCCGACGGCGATCCCCGGGCTGGCGCCTATTCCGCGGATCTTCAAAAGTGCTCTCCGAAATGGCCCTCGATGAGGGCCACGAGGTCACGCATGGCGGCATCCTCGTCCTCGCCCTCGATCCTCATCGTGAGGGTCGAGCCCTGGCTCCCCGCGAGGGTGAGCAGGCCGAGGATCGACTTGCCGTCCACGCAGAGCCCGTCCTTCGAAACCTGGATCTTCGAGCGGAACTTGCTCGCCCGCTGGACGAACTGTCCCGCGGCCCGGGCGTGGAGCCCCAGCCGGTTGACGATGGTCAGATCGCGTTCGATCATGCCGCTCCCTTGTCTGCGTCCTTCTTCAGAACCTCGCTCGCCGCGTAGATGGCCTTGCGCCCCTCGTCGCGGATCTTCGCGGCGACCTCCTCGAGGCGGTCGATGCCCCGCAGGTTGGTGAACTTGATCACCATGGGCAGGTTGACCCCGGTGACCACGTCCACCTTCCCGGCCTGGCGGAAGGCGAAGCTGAGGTTCGATGCCGTGCCTCCGAACAGGTCGGTCAGGATGAGGATCCCCTGCCCCTGCTCGTTGCGGTGGATCGCCTCCTCGATCCGCCGGCTGGCCTGCGCCTGCTCCTCGTCCCAGGCGAGGGCGATCGCCTCGATGCGCGGGGCGTCACCGACGATCCTCTGGGTGGCTGCGACGAGGTCCTGGGCAAGCGGTCCGTGGGTCACGACCAAGAGTCCGATCATGGTTCATTCCTTGTCGACGTCGCGATGGCTCACGCGCGCCGGCCATCCCCGGTCCTTCAGGGCGTCGCGGAGGGATTCCGCGACGGCCACCGACCGGTGCCGGCCTCCCGTGCACCCGATCGCGATCGTCAGGTAGCTCTTCCCTTCCCGGACGAAGCCGGGAAGGAGGAAAACGAGGAACTCGTCGAGCCTGCGGAGGAACTCCCGGTACTCCGTCGCTCTTCTCGAGGAACGCCACGACTTCCGCGTCGAGGCCCGTCCGGTGCTTGAGGCTCTCCTCGAAGAACGGGTTGCGCATGAAGCGGACATCGAACACCAGGTCCGCCTCCATCGGCACGCCGTACTTGAACCCGAAGGAGATCACCGAGATCTGGAGCGCGGGCTGCTCCTCGGGCTGCGGAGAACTCCTGCTTGAGGAAGCTCCTCAGCTCGTGGGCGTTGAACCGGGTGGTGTCGATGACCCGGTCCGCGAGGTCGCGGATGTCGGTCATCAGGGCGCGCTCGTTCGCGATCGCCTCCTCGAGCGGGAGGCTCGCCGAGAGCGGGTGCGGGCCGGCGCGTCTCGGAGAACCGGCGGATCAGGGCGTCGTTCGCGGCCTCGAACCAGAGGATCCGGGCGGGCACGCCGCGGCCGCGGAGATCGGCCACGATCCGCGGGAAATCGTGCAGGTAGGCCCCCTCGCGGATGTCGATGACGAGCGCGACCTGCCGGAGCGAGTCCTGCGAGCGCGCGACGAGGTCCGCGAACACCGGGATCAGGGCGACCGGCAGGTTGTCCACGCAGTAGTAGCCGAGGTCCTCGAAGACGCGGGCCGCCAGGGACTTACCCGAGCCGGACAGGCCGGTGATGACGAGAATGGGGCGCACGATCCTAGCGCTCGCGGTCCGGCGCCGGCTCGGGGGAGGAGGAGCCGATCTGGTCCCGGATCCGCCTCTCGAGCTCGATCGCGGGGTGGTATCCCCGCAGCTTCATGAGGTGGTGGCGCGCGGCCACCTCGATCAGGACGGAGAGGTTCCGGCCCGGGGCGACGGGAATGGTGACGAGGGGGATGTTGAGGCCGAGGATCTCATCCCTGCGCTCGTCGAGCCCCAGGCGCTCGTAGGCGACCCCCTCCTTCCAGGGGTCGAGCTTCACGATCAGCTCGACGTACTTCTTCTGGCGGACGGAGGCGATGCCGAAGAGCTCCTTGACGTTGATGATGCCGAGACCGCGGACCTCCATGTGGTAGCGGGTGATTTCGATGCCCGTTCCCTCGATGTTCGTCCCGATCCGCCGCACCTGGACGAGGTCGTCGGCGACCAGGCGGTGGCCGCGCACGATCAGGTCCAGGGCGCACTCGCTCTTGCCGACGCCGCTCTCCCCCAGGATCAGGATCCCGAGGCCGTACACGTCGATGAGGACGCCGTGGAGGCTGCTCACGGGCGCGAGCGATTTCTCCAGGAAGCTGTGGAACTCCTCGATCGCCTCGCCGCTCAGGCGGTCGGTGCCGAGCACGGGGATCGAGCGGCGCTCGGACTCCTCGAGGAGCGCCGCCGGGGCCGGCAGGGAGCGGGTCACCACGAAGCAGGCGGGCCCGGAGGAGGCGAGCTGCGCGATCACCTGGCGGCGCCGCTCCTCGGGCAGCCCCGCGAGGAACTCCACCTCGCTGCGGCCCAGGATCTGGACGCGGCCGGGATGGAGATACTCGAAGAACCCCGCGAGGGCGAGGCCCGGCTTCTGGATCGTCGGCGCCGAAATGGCGTTGGACAGCCCCGCGCCGCCTGCGATCAATCGCAGGTCGAGGGCCGCCGCCCCTTCCGACAGCAGATCCTTGACCTGGAGCGTGGGGATCTGGGTGGGTAGCTCCATAATGCCTAGGGAATCAACAATATAGCGGGATTGATCATAGGAGGGGGGCGGGGGGATGTCAAGAATGGCGGCCCGCCGGCCCGCGGGTTGACAGGGGCCGCCGCCTCGCGGGATAGTGACTGGCCACGGAGGGACGGCGTCTCCGCCGACCGCGGGGGCGGCAGAGGGCTCGGAAACGACTGCGACACTCGGGGGATTCCATGGCCAAGAGCAAGGTCGTTCACGTGATCGGGACGGGCACGATCGGCGAGCCGCTGATCGGGCTCCTCATCAGCCACCGCGAACAGCTCGGGATCGAGGAGGTCACCTTCCACAAGAGGACCCCCCTCGTGACCGACCGGTCGAAGGTCGTGAACCTCGTGAAGCGGGGGGCGCGCCTGGCCTGCGACCGCAGCCGCCCTCGACGGGTTCAAGGAGCTCGGCATGCACCCGACGCTCGAGTCCGAGGAGGCGATCGAGCGCGCGGCGGTCGTGATCGACTGCACGCCCTCGGGCGTCGGCTCGCAGAACAAGATGGACTACTACGAGAAGTACACGGCCAACACCCTCGGGTTCATCGCGCAGGGCAGCGAGTTCGGGTTCGGCAAGATGTACGCCCGCGGCATCAACGACCGGGCCCTGAAGCCGGGCGAGGACCAGTTCATCCACGTCGTCTCCTGCAACACCCACAACCTCGCCGCGATCATCGATTCGATCGCGCTGCAGGACGGCGGCCCCGAGAACCTCCTCGAGGGACGCTTCCTCTGCGTGCGCCGCGCCAACGACATCAGCCAGGACGGCTCCTTCTGCCCCTCCCCCCAGGTCGGCAAGCACGAGGACACCCGCTTCGGCACCCACCACGCGCGCGACGCGTGGCACCTCTTCAACACGCTCGGCTACGACCTGAACCTCTTCTCCTCGGCGATCAAGGTGAACTCCCAGTACATGCACCTGCTCCAGTTCAACATCCGGGTGAAGAAGCCGACCTCCGTCGGGGCGATCCTCGATCGGATCCGCGCGAACGACCGGATCGCCCTGACCGAGAAGATCTCCTGCAACGCGGTCTTCTCCTTCGGGCGCGACTACGGCCACTACGGCCGGATCCTCAACCAGACGGTCGTCTCGGCGCAGACGCTGCACGTGCACAACGGCACCGAGGTGATCGGCTTCACCTTCACGCCGCAGGACGGCAATCCCCTGCTCTCTTCCGTCGCGGCCACCTGCTGGTACCTGGATCCGAAGCACTACGAAGAGAAGATCCAGTGCCTGAAGCCGTACTTCTTCGACGAGGTCTGACGGGAGCGGAGGCGGGAATTCGAACATGCCGGCGAAGCTCAGCATCAAGCGCATCCGCAAGTTCATCGAGCCCGTACCGGATCACCCGGGGCAAGGGGTTTCGCCTGAAGGACATCGATCCCGCGGACACGCGCGGGATCGCCTCCGAGCGAAAGACCGAGGCGAAGGAGCTTCTCGCCAAGGGGGTGGAGCTGCTGGCGGACCTCCAGGACAGGCTCTACGCGCAGGACCGCTGGGCCGTGCTGCTGGTCTTCCAGGCCATGGACGCTGCCGGGAAGGACGGCACCATCAAGCACGTCATGTCCGGCGTGAACCCTCAAGGGTGCCAGGTCAGCTCGTTCAAGCAGCCCTCGGCGGAGGAGCTGGACCACGACTACCTCTGGCGCTACGTCAAGTCCGTGCCCGAGCGCGGACGGATCGGCATCTTCAACCGCTCCTACTACGAGGAGGTCCTCGTGGTCCGCGTGCACGAGGCGCTTCTGCAGGGGCAGAAGCTGCCTGCGAGCCTCGTCACGAAGAGGATCTGGGAGGAGAGGCTCCAGGACATCTCCTCCTACGAGCGGTACCTCGCCCGCAACGGCGTCTGCATCCTGAAGTTCTTCCTGCACGTATCCCGCAAGGAGCAGAAGAAGCGCTTCCTGGAGCGCCTCGATCTTCCCGAGAAGAACTGGAAGTTCTCGGCGTCCGACGTGCGCGAGCGCCAGCACTGGGGCGAGTACATGGAGGCCTACGAGGAGGCGATCCGCGCGACCGCGTCCGAGCACGCGCCGTGGTACGTCGTTCCGGCCGACAACAAATGGTTCACGCGCCTCGTCGTGGCCGCCTCGGTGGTGGAGGCGCTCGAGCGGCTGGACCTGGCCTACCCCGAGGTGGGCGAAGAGAAGAAAAAGGAGCTCGCCGCGGCGCGGCTGGCCCTCATGAAGGGGGATTCCGCGCGCTCCGCGCGCCGCGCACGGTGACCGTTCCCCGGCGCGGGCGGGCCCTGCTCCGTCGCCTACTCCCTGCCCCGCGGCGCCCCCCCGCCGAGCAGACGCAGCAGCTTCTGCGGGGCGAACCAGACGAGCGTTCCCCCGCCCCGCGCCGGGGAGACGACCTCGACCAGCGCCGCGCCCCCCTTGCGGAACGAGAGAGCCGCCGGATCCCGCGCTCCGACCAGCCGGGCCAGCAGGGACGAGAGGTGGGGCTCGTGCCCGACGAGCGCGACCGTCGCGGTTCCGGGAAAAGGCTCGAGCTCGCGGGCGAGCTCGTCGTGCGCGCCGGTGGCCAGCGCCGTGAGCTCGCGCGGGGCGATGCGACCCCAGGCAGCGGCGGCGATCTCGGCGGTCTGAACGGCGCGCTTGAGGGGGCTCGTGAGCAGTGCGTCGGGCCTGTCCACGATCCGGGCGAGGCCGAGCGCCGCTTCGCGGAACTTGCGCCTGCCGTCCGGCGTCAGAGCCCGCTCGGCGTCGCGGACGCCCGGCGTCCCGCGCGGGACGGCCGCACCATGACGAATCAGGAGCAGGCGCATCCGTCCCCCCTTCACGCCACCGAGAGCCGCCGCCCGATCTGCGAGATGGCGCGCCGCAGCGCTGCGTCGGGCCGGGTCGCGAGGAATTTCGAGTGCAGCGAGCGTGCGAGGCGCTCGAATTCCTCCGCAAGGCGGGCCGCCTCGGCGGCCTCCTCGTTCCTTCCCCTGCTCCCGCAGCTCCGGGCCTGGCCGCGCAGCCACGTCGCCAGGACCCAGGCGTCGTGAAGCTCCCCGAGCAGCTCCTGGTATTCCTTGAAGCGCTTCGCCGCGCGCGGAGCGCTCTGCAGGATGGCATCCCCCAGTTCGGCGATGTACCGAAGCCTCCGCGCACGGCTCCGCAGACTCGTGCAGGGCGGCAGGCTCGAAGCGGCCGCCGAGCGCCTGCAGCGCCTCGAGGAGCTCCTGCCCCTGCTGCGCCCTGGCGGCGTGCAGGAGCGCCATGGTCTCCTCGACGCTCGCGCCACCGCCGGCGATGATCCTCCCCAGGTCCCCGTGAAGGCGCGCGATGTCGAAGGCCAGAAGGGACTCCGCCATGCGGCGGCGGGATCGTCCGCGCGCCGCGGAGAACCTTCCTCGCAGGGCGCGGAGCGCGGCGGACCGCTGCCTCGGCCCGGGAATCCTCGTGTCGAACAGCGCGAGGCATACGTCCATGTCGCGGCTCGTCCCGGCCGCGCGCGTCAGTTTCCGGAGGCTGCGGAGCGCGCGTCGGACCCGGCGCCCCCTGGGGGTCCGTGCGCCGCGATGGGCAGGGTCGCCCTGAGCCGCCTGGCCGCCACCCGGATCTGGTGAACCGGCTCCTCCTGCCCCGCCATGGCGAGGGGGAGGTTCCGGAAGAGGTGGCGTGATTTTTCCCGAAGGAAGAGGGTGACCGGGTTCTTCGCGTTTTCCGGGCCCGGGATCATGATTGGTTCCTTGGCTTTCCTGAGAAAAGCGTAATCTAGCATACAGTTCTCTCCTGTCATGAAGATCGCCGCCATAGACCTCGGCAGCAACTCCATCCACATGGTCATCGTCGAAGTGCAGCCGTCGGGCGGTTTCCGGGTCGTGGATCGCGAGGCGGAGATGGTGCGGCTGGGCGCGGGGACGCTCACGTCGGGGATGCTGGACGAGGCGGCCATGCAGAAGGCCCTTGCGGTCCTGAGGGCCTATCGGCAGCTCGCGGCGGTGCGCGGGGTCGAGGAGATCCTCGCCGTGAGCACCTCCGCGGTCCGGGAAGCCCGAAACGGCGAGGACTTCCTCGAGCGCGTCCGGCGCAAGATCGGGATCCTGCCCCGCGCCATCGCCGGGGAGGAGGAGGCGAGGCTCATCTACCTGGCGGCGCAGCATTCCATGAACCTCCAGCGCCGGCGGGCGCTGGTCCTCGACCTCGGCGGCGGGAGCCTGGAACTGGCGCTGGGCCGCGGGCCCAGGCTCGAGCTGGCGGTCTCCGTGAAGCTGGGGGCCCTGAGAATGAGGGAGCGTTTCCTGGGCGACGATCCCCCTTCGCCCAAGGCGATCCGGAAACTGGTCCGGCACGCCCGCAAGCAGCTCGCGCCCTTCGCCGGCCGGATCCGCCGCGCCCACGTCGGCGCCTTCGTCGGCACATCGGGAACGATCCTGGCTCTCGGCAGGCTGGCGTGCGGGCTGGAGACGGGCGAGCGGCCGGCCGACCTGCATCACCGCAAGGTCTCCCTCGCGGCCCTGCGCGAGGTGGTCGAATCCCTGTCGCGCCTCGACCTGAAGGCGCGCCAGCAGGTGCCCGGCCTCGACCGCCGTCGCGCGGACATCATCGTCGCCGGAGGGATCGTCGCCGTGACGGCGCTCGAGCTCGCGGGCGCGCGGGAGATCGTCCTCTGCGAGTGGGCGCTCCGGGAAGGCCTTCTCGTCGACTACATTGCGCGGCATCGCGCCGATCTGGCCCGGGCCGTCGAGATCCCCGACCCGAGGCGGCGGAGCGTCCTCGAGATGGCGGAACAGTACCATCACGACGCCCCGCATTGCCGGCACGTCGCGGTCCTGGCCCTCGCTCTCTTCGATGCCTTGCGGCGCCGGCATCGATTGGGCGCCGTCGAGCGCACGCTTCTCGAGTACGCGGCCCTTCTTCACGACACCGGCCATCACATCGACCACGACGGGCACCACAAGCACTCCTACTACCTGATCAAGAACGGCGGGCTCCGGGGCTTCGATCCCGTGGAGATCGAGGTGATCGCCAACATCGCCCGGTACCACAGCAGGGGCCTGCCGCAGAAGAAACATGCTTCGTTCGCCGCTCTTCCCCGTGGCGCGCGCAGGACGGTCGGGATCCTCGCGGGAATCCTCCGCCTCGCGGATGGTCTGGACCGGACGCACCGGCAGCGGGTCCGATCGGTCAGCGCCAGCGTGCGCGGGGGCGCCCTGAACGTGAGTTGCCGCACCTCCGGCGAGGTCGAGCTCGAGCTGTGGGGGGCCGGCAAGCGGCTCGATCTCCTTCAGAAATCGCTGCGCCTGCCCGTCAAGGTCTCGCGTCGCCGCTCCCCGGCGCCGCGGACCCTCGCGAGCCGCCCGCAGGGCTGCGGCGCGCGGGTAGCGCTCCCGACTGTCCCGGGCGAGGGCGGAATCCGCTCCCGATCGCCGGCGCGCGGGATCGGCCGGGCGAAGCGCAGCCGGTCGCCCCGGGGACGGATCGGCTCGCGGCCCGCTTCAGGCCTTCGGTTCGGAGCCGCGGATCGGCTCGAACACCACCCCCGCGGCCTCGCGCTGGCGGCGGACTTCCAGCTCGCTCTCCCTGTAGAGCTCGAGCTGCGCCCGGAACGGATCCTGCCCCTTGGCGGGGCGCCTGCGGCGATAGGTGCCGTCGGACTGCAGGACCCGCGCCTTGACCGTGTCCTGGAACATGGCGTCGAGGGCGCGAAGGACCTTCCGCCGGCACGCGGGCGCCTCGACGGGGAAGAGCAGCTCGATGCGGCGATCGAGGTTGCGCGGCATCCAGTCCGCGCTGGAGAGGTAGACCTCCTCGTCCCCGCCGTTGCGGAACTGGAAGATCCGCGCGTGCTCCAGGAACCGGTCGAGGATGGAGACGACCTCGATCGTCTCGCTCACGCCCTTGAGGCCCGGCCGCAGGCAGCAGATTCCCCGCACGTTCAACCGGATCCGCACGCCCGCGCCGGAAGCCTCGTAGAGGGCGCGGATGATCTCCTCGTCGACGAGCGCGTTCATCTTGGCCCGGATCTCGGCCTGCTGTCCCGCCTCGGCGCGGCGCTTCTCGCGCCGGATCAGGTCGAGGAATCTCTCGCGGAGCCTCGTCGGAGCCATGACCAGCTTCGACATGCGGGGAGGGTCCGAATAGCCGGTGAGGGCGTTGAAGAACGCCGATGCATCGGCGCCGACCTCGGCGTCCGCCGTCATGAGCCCGAAGTCCGTGTAGATCCGCGCCGTCCGGTCGTTGTAGTTGCCGGTGGCGAGGTGCACGTAGCGCCGGATGCCACCGGCGGTGCGCCGGACGACCAGGAGAACCTTGGCGTGGGTCTTGTACCCGCGGATTCCGTAGATGACGTGGGCGCCGGCCCGCTCGAGCTCGTGCACCCAGCGGATGTTGAGCTCCTCGTCGAAGCGCGCCAGGAGCTCCACCAGGACCGTCACCTGCTTGCCCCTTTCAGCCGCCCTGGCGAGAGCGCGCACGATCGGGGAATCACCGCTGGTGCGATAGAGGGTCTGCTTGATGGCCAGGACGTCGGGGTCCTCGGCGGCCTGCGAAATGAACTCCACGACCGGGTCGAACGAATCGTAGGGGTGGTGCAGCAGGATATCCTGCGTCTCGATCGCGTCCCACAGGCCTTCTCCAGGCCGCAACGCGGGCGACGGAAGCGGCTTGAGGGGCGCGTCGCGCAGGGCATCGAGCGCGGGGAGGTCCAGAAGCGCGCCGAGCGCGCGGATGTCCAGGGGGCTTGGGACCGCGTAGGTCTCCTCGTCGCCCACTTCGGCGCTGCGCGCGAGAGCGGCAGCGAGCGCCGGGTCGGCGCCCCGCTCGAGCTCGAGCCGCACGATGTCGCTGCGCCTTCTGTGGCGGAGCTCCTCTTCGATGCTCTCGAGGAAGTCCCGCCCCCCTTCGTCGTCGAGGTCGAGCTCGGAATCCCTGCTCACCCGGAAGACGGCGTTCGCCAGGATCACCTGGCCGGGGAAGAGGCTCTCGAGCTCGGCGCGGATCACCTCCTCGATCGGGATGTGGCGGTCTCCCCCCTCCCCGGCCACGCGAAAGAGCCTCGGCAGGCGCGCCGGCACCTGCACGACGGCGAGGCGGGGCGCGGCCCCCTCCCCGGCGGGCTCCAGGAGCACGGCCAGGTTCAGGCTCAGGCTCGTCAGCATCGGGAACGGCCGCGAAGAATCGATCGCGAGCGGCGTCAGGACGGGGAGGACCTGCTCGCGGAACAGGCGGGAAAGGTACTCGCGCGCGGAGGCGTCCAGCAGGGGGGGCGTCGCGAGCGCCAGGCCGTGTCCGGCCAGCGTGGGCAGGATCTCCCCCTCGAGGGTCGCGTAGAGGTCCTCGACCATCGCCCGGGATCGCTCCGCGATGCGCGCGAGCTGCTGTCGGGGCGTGAGGCCGGCGGAGTCGGCTCCGACCTCCCCATCGCGAACCTTCTGCCGCAGCCCCGCGACCCGGACCATGAAGAATTCGTCCAGGTTCGATGCGACGATGGTGGCGAACTTCAGCCTCTCGAGCGGCGGGTGGCCGGGGTCCTTCGCCTCCTCCAGCACCCGGCCGTTGAACTCGAGCCAGGAGAGCTCCCGGTTCAGGAACAGCTCGGGTGTGCGCGCGCGCGATTTTGCGGGAGCATTCATGGCGGACGGCGGCGCCTCCCGGAACACGAGCCTCTGCCCGAAGACCTCGGTGAAGAGATCCGACCGCGCCTGCAGGGCAAGCCGCTCCATGGTCAGGTCTCCTCCCCCTTCGACCTCGAGGATCCACTCATCCTCTTCCCGGACGATCCGCAGGTTGCGGACCCTCTGGACGTGATCGGCGTCGAGGGCGTTCGCCACGCGCAGGATTGCCGCGAGCTTGCTCACCCGGACACGATCCTCGCGATCCAGCGCCATGTACGCGACGTGGGACTTCTGCGGCAGTCCCCTCCTGTGGTAGCGCGCGACGTTCGCCACCACGGCCATGTCCTCGCGGGAGAGCCCGAAGATGTCGGCGCTGGAGAGGATGTAGTGCGTGTGCTTGTGATGGGAGCGCCGGTTGATGTGGATCCCCGCGTCGTGGAGAAGCGCGGCCACCTCCAGCAGCAGCCTGTCCCGATCGGTGAGCCCGTGCTCCGGCCTCAGTTCGTCGAACAGGCGCCCGGCGAGCTTCGCCACGACGCCGCCGTGCGCGGCGTCCACGCGAAACCTCTCCCCGAGCGCCGCCGGCGCTCGCGAGGACCTGCCGGCCGAGCTCCTCGAGGGGCGCCGGGCCGCTCCCGCGGACCGTGTCCAGGAGCAGCCCCATCCGCAACGAGGCGTCGGGGACCGTCAGTTCCCCGGCTCCCGTGGCCAGGAGCAGGTCGCGATAGACGAGAAGCGCGGGAACGAGCGTCTCGGCATCGGCGGGCGGGAGGCGGAATCGATCCACGAGGTCGTCCAGGTCGAGGGGCGCCACGTCGTCGCAGAACGCGAGGAACTCGGCCTTCCCGAGGGAACGCACGCGCGCGCCCTCGGAGGCATCGCCCGCGATCCGGGAGGCCGCAAAGCGCACGTCCCCCCCGAGGGCGACGAAGTGCGCGGCCTCCTTGAGCGGGACCTCCCGCTTGATATCCTCCACGACGTTGTGGATCTGCCGCGCGAGGAGCCGCACGCGCCGCTCGCTCGTCCCCTTCCACGACGCCAGGCTCTGGCGCAGGCGGATCGATCCGAGGGCGTACGTACCCGAGAAGATCGGCTCTCCGTCCCGGAGGAAGGAGATGTCCGCGCTGCCGCCCCCCACCTCCGCCACGAGGGTCTCGCCCCGGCGGAGCATCTCATGGGCTCCCAGCGCATCCCGCACCGCGAGGTAGGTCAGGCGATTCTCCTCCGAACCGTCGATCACCTCGACCTCGATGCCCGTCCGGAGACGAACGCGGTCGATGAAATTGTCGCAGTTGGCGGCTTCGCGGACGGCGCTCGTCGCCACGGCCCGGATCGACTTGACGCCGTATCCGTCCCCGATCCTGCGGAAGCCGTCCAGGACCTTGAGCGCCGCCTCCATCGTGCCGGCCGTGACGCGTCCGAGCGTGAAGGTGTCCTTGCCCAGAAGCACGCCCCGCGAAGCCTCCTCCAGGAGTCGGAAGCTGCCGTCCGCCGCCACCTCGGCAACGACGAGCCGGATCGCGCTCGCTCCGACGTCGATGACGGCCAGCGCCCCGGGGGCGGTGCCCACCCCCCCGCCGGCGCTGTCGGCAGCCGCCTGGCTCCAGTCCGGCCTGCTCATCGGCCGCGCTCCCGTCGGCCGCCGCATTCGATCCTCCGCAGGGACTCCCGCTCGTGTCACCGGGGAGAGAGTGCCACCAAGCCGTGCTCCCGCGCCATTCCGGGCGCCCGACGACGGCAAGAAAGTGCCCCCGCTGCTGCTCCCCCTCGCTTCCCATGCCGGGAGCATCGCCGGCAGGGGTTTCCGGTTGAAGGACATCCATCACGGGACCCCGCCGGCTCCGGATCGGACCGCAAACCGAGGGCATAACGAGCTCCTCTCCCGGGACGTGGCGTGGCTGGCCGGCAGCAGGCTGGCTCAGCCGCTCAAGGATTGGCCGGGGGAGCCCCTTCCGCGCGGCGGGCGCGCCCGTCGCCTGGCTCTCCGGAGCGCTCGGCCAGCCGCCCCCCAGCGCCTTGTACAGCTGCACGAGGGAAACCAGGTGGCTGCCCACGGTCTGCGCCTCGTCCAACTCCGAGTTGAAGAGCGAGCGCTGGGCGTCGAGCACCTCGAGGTAGGCCGACACGCCGCCCCGGTAGCGCAGCTCGGCCAGCTCCACCACCTTGCGCTCCGCCTTGACCCGCTCGCCCTGCGCGAAACGCTGCTGGCCGCTCTTGCGATAGGCGACCAGGGAGTCCTCGGTCTCACGGAACGCCTTCAGGATCGTGCTTTCGTAGGCGTAGAGGGTCTGCCGCTGCCTTGACTCGGTGATCTCGACCCGGCGCCTGTTCTTGCCGGCGTCGAAGATGGGCTGCAGCAGGCTTCCGATGATGTTCCAGGACCGGCTCGGACTTTCGAAGAGCGTGTCGATCTCGGTGCTGCTGGTCCCGAAGGCGCCGGTCAGGGCGATGCGCGGGTAGAGCAGCGCCTTGGCCTCGCCGATGTTGGCGGTGGAGGCGGCGAGGGTCTGTTCCGCCTCGCGGATGTCGGGGCGGCGCTCGAGGAGCTCCGAGGGGAGCCCCGCCGGGACCGCTGACGGGAGCTTCTGCTCCTCGAGGGAACGGCCGCGGATGATCGGTCCCGGATTCCTGCCGATGAGCACCGACAGCTCGTTCTCCTTCCCGGCGACCTGCGCCTCGAGCTGGAAGATGATCGCCTCGACGCGGTGCAGCTCCGCTTCGGCCTGGCGGAAGTCCATCTCCCCGGTGAGCCCTCCTTCGAACCGGTCCCGGGCGAGCTGAACCGATTCCTGTCGCGAAATGACCGTGCGTCGCGAGATGTCCAGCTGGCGATCGAGGGAGCAGAGCTCGAAGTAGGCCCGCGCCACATCCGAGACGAGCGCGAGGACGGCAGAGCGCCGGGCCTCCTCGGTCCCGAGGAAAAGCGCGCGCTGGGCTTCCGTGGCCCGCCGCACGCGCCCGAAGAAGTCGAGCTCCCAGGATACGCTCACCGAAGCGGAGTAGATGTCCGTCTGGACGGTCGCGCCCGTGCTGCCGGCGTCCCCTCCGGGCGTGTGGAGCAGGCTGCCGGCGTTGAACTGCAGGGCCCCCGCGGCGGCGTTGAGGTCGACCGTCGGCCAGAACTCCGCCTTGGTGAAGCCGTACCGGGCCCGCGCCTCCTCGATCCGCTCGACGGCGATCTTCAGGTCCCTGTTCTCGGCGAGCGCGGTCCTGATGAGCTCCTGGAGCGTCGGGTCGTCGTAGACCTGCCACCAGCCGACGTTGGCGAGGCTCTCCGCCTCGGCGACGGGAATGTCGCGCCAGGCGGGCGGGCTCTGCACCGCCGGGCGTTTGTAGTTCGGGCCGAGGACGCAACCCGTCGCGAGAAGAACGAGGGCGACAACGATCAGTCGGCGGGCCATGTCAGTGCGCTCCCTCGTGGGACGGCGCGGCTTGCGCCGGAGACTGCGGGACCGCGGCGTGTTTCCTGCGGCCCAGTTGCTCGACGAAGGCGAAGTTCCCGGGGATCAGGAACACCCCGAGCGCCGTGGCGACCAGCATTCCGAAGAAGACGGCCGTGCCCATCACGTTCTGGGCTCCGGCTCCGGCTCCGCTCGCCTTCATGAGGGGAATGACGCCCAGGATGAAGGCGAAGGCGGTCATCAGGATCGGGCGGAAGCGGAGGCGGGCCGAGGTGAGGGCGGCCTCCTGGATCGACATTCCTTCCTCGTGCTTCGCCTTCGCGAATTCCACGATGAGAATGGCATTCTTTGCCGCGAGGCCGATCAGCATGATGTTCCCGATCTGGACGTAGACGTTGTTGTCGTAGCCCAGCAGCCAGACGCCGAAGAACGCGCCGAGCGCCACGAGAGGCGAGCCAAGAAGGACGGCCCATGGCAGCCTCCAGCTCTCGTAGAGGGCGGCGAGCAGCAGGAAGACGAACAGGATCGCGGCCACGAAGGTGGGGCCTGCCGGAGGGGCGGTCTTTTCCTGGTAGGAGAGCTGGGAGTAGGCTGTAGCCCAGCTCCGGGGGCATCGTCTCCTTGAACGTCGCCTCGAGCGCCGCGAGGGCCTGGCCCGAGGCATAGCCGCGCCCGGGAACGCCGTTCAGCTCGACCGAGCGCAGCAGGTTGAAGCGGTTCGTGAGCTCCGTCCCGCCGATGGAGGTGATGGTGACGAGCGTTCCGAGGGGGATCATCCCTTCGTTGTCTCGCTGCGGACCCAGATCTCGCCGATGTCCTCGGGCTTTCTCCGGTAGTCGGCCTCCGCCTGGACGTAGACGCGGTAGAGGCGCCCGAAGCGGTTGAAATCGTTCACGTAGCTCCCCCCGAGGCTCGCGGCCAGGGCCTGGAACACCTCGTTCACGGGGACGCCCAGCTTGCGAGCCTTCTCCCGGTCGAGCTCCACCTTGACCTGGGGATAGCGCGGATCGAACGACGTGAAGATGTTCCCGATCTCCGGGCGCTTGCGCGCGGCCTCCATGAACTGCCGGCTCAGCTCGCCGAACCGCTCGACGCTGAGGCCGCCGCTGCGGTCCTGCAGGAGGAAGTTGAACCCGGCGGAGGCGCCGAAGCCCGAGATGGTCGGAATGTTGAACGGGAAGATGACGGCTTCGGGAATCCGGCCGACCTGGGCCTGGAGGCGGGACATGAAGTCCCGTCACGTGCGTCCCGGCGCCCTTGCGGTCCGCCCAGGGCTTGAGGCGGACGAAGATCGTGCCGAAGTTGGGCTGGTAGGTGCTGGTGACGACGCCGTACCCGCCGATCGTCTGGAACGACTCGATCCCCTCCATCTTCCCCAGGATCTCCTCGACCTGGGAGAGCACCGCGCTCGTGCGCTCGAGCGAGGCGGCCGGGGGCAGGGTCACGTTGATGCCGAAGATCCCCTGGTCCTCCTCGGGGATGAACCCCGCGGGGAGTTTCCCGCCGAAGAAGACCGCGCCGAGGGCCACAACGGCCACGATGAGGATCGTCAGGATCGAGCGGCGCACGAGGATCTTGGCGCCCTTGATGTAGCCGTTGGTCGAGACTTCGAAGACCTTGTTGAACGCCCGGAAGAAAACGCCGATCGGGCCGCGGGCGGGCTTCGCGGGCCTGAGCAGCATGGCCGCGAGGGCCGGCGACAGCGAGAGCGCGCTGAACGCCGAGAGAAGGACCGAGATCGCGATGGTCAGGGCGAACTGCTGGTACATCCGCCCGGTGAGGCCCGGGATGAAGGCCACGGGGATGAACACCGCGCAGAGGATGAGCGCGATGCCGATCACCGGCGCCGACACTTCCTTCATGGCCTGGGTGGTGGCGTCCTTCGGGCTCATCCCGCGCTCGATGTGGTGCATGACGGCCTCGACCACGACGATCGCGTCGTCGACCACGATGCCGATGGCGAGGACGAGGCCGAACATCGAAAGGGTGTTCACCGAGAAGCCGAGGAGCGGGAAGAAGATGAAGGTCCCGAGGAGGGACACGGGAACCGTCAGGAGAGGGATGATCGTGGCGCGGATGTTCTGCAGGAAAATGAACACCACCAGCGTGACGAGGATCAGCGCTTCCAGGAATGTCTCGAAGATCGACTCGATCGATGCCTCGACCGCCGGGGTCGTGTCGTAGACGATCGCGTAGTCCATGTCGGCGGGGAAGAACTCCTTCGCCGTCTTCAGGGCCTCGTAGATTCCCTCGGCGGCCTTGAGCTGGTCGGCCCCGGGCACGAGGTAGACCGCCATGGCGCCCGAGGGCTTGGCGTTGAGGCGGCCGAACGAGTTGTAGTCCTGGGAACCCAGCTCCACGCGGCCCACGTCCTTGATCCGGATCTGGGCCCCGGTCTCGGTCTCGCGGATGATGATGTTCGCGAACTCATCCTCGGTGATGAGGCGGCCGGGGGCGCTGACCGTGTAGGTGAACTCCTGGTCCTTCGGCGAGGGGCGCGCTCCGACGCGGCCTGCCGGGGCCTGGAGATTCTGCTCCTTGATCGCGGACATCACGTCGGAGGGGGTCAGGCCGAGCTTGGCCAGCTTGTCCGGCCGCAGCCAGATCCGCATGCCGTAGTCGGTTCCGCCGAAGAGGTCCACCTGGGCGATCCCGGGGATACGCAGGAGCTGGTCGCGGATGTTGATCCCGCAGTAGTTGATCAGGAAGTTGGCGTCGTAGCTCCCTTTCGGTGAGTAGAGGGAGATCAGCATCAGGATGCTGGGGCTCTGCTTCTTGACGGTGATCCCCTGCTGGATGACCTCCTGGGGCAGTCGGGCCTGGGCCGAGGACACCCGGTTCTGGGTGAGGACATTGGCCATGTCCTGGTTGGTGCCGACCTGGAAGTTGACGTCGAGCTGCATGCGGCCGTCGGAGGTGTTCGACGACTTCATGTAGATCATGCCCTCGACGCCGTTGACCTCCTGCTCGACCGGGGTCGCCACGGACTGCTCCACCGCCACCGCCGACGCACCGGGATAGTTGGCCGTGACCCGGATGGTGGGGGGGGCGAGGAAGGGGTACTGCTCGAAGCTCAGTCCTCGCAGGGCATTGAGCCCGAGCAGGACGAGGATGATCGCGATGACGATCGCGACGATGGGACGCCGGATAAAGAAGTCCGCCATGCTCGGCTACCTCCGCTCGCCCTTCGCCTCGCCCGCGGCGTCGCCGCCGCCCGCGCCGGGAGCCGGCGCACCGCCTGCCTCGTCGATCGTCACCGTCTCGGGCTTTCACCTTCATTCCCGGCCGGACCTTCTGGAGCCCCTCGACCACGATCCGCTCGCCGGCCTTGAGCCCCGAGTCGATGACCCACAGGGTGCCGACCCGCTGGGCGGTCTGCACCATCCGGATGTCGATGGTGTCGTCGTCCTTGACCACCGCGACGCTGTAGATCCCCTGCAGCTCGGAGACCGCGCGCTGGGGGACCAGGATCGCCCCCTTCTTCTGCTCCACCGCCGCCCGGATGCGGGCATACTGCCCCGGCCGCACGATCCCTTCGGGGTTGGGGAACGCAGCCTCCAGCATGATCGTGCCGGTCGTCGGGTCCACGTTGCGATCCGCGAACACGATCCGGCCCGGGTGCGGATGCACGGAGCCGTCGGCGAGGACCATCTCGAGCGGCGGCTGGGCTTCCGGCGCGTTGCTGCCACGACGCTCCTGGCCGCGTCTTCGCGTAGTAGAGGTAGTCCCGCTCGGTGAGGGTGAACCGGACGTGGATCGACTCGATCTGCGAGATGCGGGTCATGAGGGTGCTCTGGCCCCGCCCGACGAGCGTCCCGGGATAGACCTCGGTCCTTCCGATCAGCCCGGTCTCGGGGGCGAGGACCCTGGTGTAGCCGAGATCGATCTGCGCCCCTTCGGCGGCGGCCCTCGCCGCTTCCACCCCGGCCTCCGCGGCGTTCTGCTGCGCGACCGCCGTCTCGTATTCCTGGCGCGAGATCGCGTTCTTGGCGACGAGGGGCTCGTAGCGGATCACGTCCTGCCGGGTTCGCTCGTATTGCGCCTGCGCCTCGGCGAGCGTGCCCTTCGCCTGCGCCAGGGAAGCCTCGAAAGGACGCGGGTCGAGCCTGTAGAGGAGCTGGCCTTTCCTGACGAGGCTGCCCTCGTTGAAATCGACGGACTCCACGAATCCCTCGACGCGGGCCCGGACCTCGATCTCGGTGGATCCGCGCGTCTGCCCGATCGCCTCGACGTAGATCGGGACGTCCTTCTGCAGGACAACGGCAGCCTTGACCTCCGTCACAGGCGGGGGCGGGGCTTCCTTCTTCCCGCAGCCGGCCGCGGTGGCTGCCAGCAGAAGGCTTACGAGCATGATCAGGGAGCGTCGCATGGGGCTTTTCTCCTGGTTAAGGGCCAGACGCGCATGCTAACCTCAGCGGGCGCACGATGTTCCTAGCGCCCGTTGGCCGCGCCCCCGTGGAGCGCAGGCGCTAGGTAGCGCGCATCGTCTCGACCGCCGCGGTGAGGGCGGGCACCACCTCGAAGAGGTCGCCCACGATCCCGTAGGTCGCGATCTTGAAGATCGGGGCATCGGGGTCCTTGTTGACCGCCACGATCACGCGGGACGAGGACATCCCGGCGAGGTGCTGGATCGCCCCGGAGATCCCGATGGCGATGTAGAGGGGCGGAGAAACGACCTTCCCCGTCTGCCCGACCTGCGCCTTGTGCTCGATCCAGCCCGCGTCGACGACGGCCCGGGAGGCGCCCACGGCGCCGCCGAGGGCGCCGGCCAGCTTCCGGATCAGCTCGAAGTTCGCGGGCTCCTTGAGTCCGCGCCCTCCGCTGACGACGATCTGGGCCTCGGCGACGTCCAGTTCCTTTTCTGCGGGGGCCAGCATGCGCACGACGCGCCCCTTGAGATCCGCGGCGGAGGGAGCGAAGGACACGGTCTCGGCGGCCGGCGCGGAGGCGCCTGCAGGGGCCTGCTCGAGCGGGAAGACATTGGGGCGAAGCGTGACGATGGCGGGCGTGGCGACCTCGAAGGTCGCGATCGCCTTCCCGGAATAGACGGGCCGCCGCCCGGTCAGCGTCCCGGGGGCGCCGCCCAGCTCGACGACGTCGGGGACGAGGGGGAGGCCGAGGCGGGCCGCGAGCCGGGCGGCCAGGTCCTTCCCCATCGAAGAGGCCGGCAGGAGCAGCGCGGCCGGATCGGCCATCGCCACGGCCTCGGGCCAGGGCCCCCGCGTAGGCGGCGGGCGCATAGAGGGCCAGGTCGGGGTGGTCGAAGGCCAGGACCCGGTCGGCGCCGGCCGCGCCTGCCTGGCCCGCCGCCGCCGCGATCTCCGATCCCACGACGGCGACCGTCACCGGCCCCATTCCGGCGGCTGCCATCCGGCGGGCCTGGGAGAGAGCCTCGAGACCCGCCCGCTTGAGGACGCCGCCCCGCTGTTCCGCGAAAACAAGGATGCCGCTGCTCATGTCAATCTCCGGTTCAGACGAGCTTGTCCACGTCATGGAGGAGGCGGACGACTTCCTTCGCGGCGGCGACCGGATCGTCCTTGAAGATCTTCCCCTCCGGCCGTGGCGGCGGGAGCTCGAGCTTCGTCCACTTCACCCGGGCAGCCGCATGGTCGGCGCTCAGCCCGAGGGAGGCCAGGTCCTTCGTTTCGATCGGCTTCTTCTTCGCCGCCATGATCCCCTTCAGCGAGGCGTAGCGCGGCTCGTTGAGCCCCTTGTCCGCGGTGACCGCCGCGGGGATAGCGCACTCGTAGACCTCGCGCGCCCCCTCCACCTCGCGCTCCGCGCGTCAGCGAGCCGTCGCCGACCTGGAGCGTGATCGCCCCGGAGACGTGGGGAATGCCGAGGAGCTCGGCGACCATGGGGCCGATCGCCGCGTGATCGGTCCCGACCCCGTACTTCCCGAACAGGACGAGGTCGTGCGGCAGGGTCCGGATGAGGGCCGCGAGCGCCCGCGCCGTCACGAGGGGATCCGCCCCCTCCACGGCGTCGTCCTTGATGTGGAAGGCCCGGTCGGCTCCGAGCGCAAGGCAGGTCCGCAGCGCGGTCCCGACGCGATCCGGTCCCGCCGCCACTGCGATCACCTCGCCGCCCTTCGCCTCCCTGAGCTTGAGCGCCTCCTCGAGAGCGTACTCATCGAAGGGGCTCACCACGAAGTTGACCCCCGCCTCGTCGATCCGGTCTCCCGAGGCGCCGATCCTGATCTTGGTCTCCGTGTCCGGGACCTGCTTCACGCACACGACGATATTCATGGTCCGGTTCCAGTCTTCGGTTCGATCCTCACCCCCGCAGGGAGGCGATCATGGGTTGTGCTTGCGAAAAAGAACGGAAGCGTTGGTGCCGCCGAATCCGAACGAGTTGTTGAGCGCCCAAACCACCTCGGCCCGGCGGGCCGTGCCGGGGACGTAGTCGAGGTCGCACTCGGGGTCCGGGTGGGTCAGGTTGAGAGTCGGCGGTATGAGGCCGTTCTGGATCGCGAGGATGCAGACCGCGCTCTCGACGCCCCCGGCCGCGCCGAGCAGGTGCCCCATGCTCGACTTGGTGGACGAAACGGGGACCTTCCGCGCGTGCTCCCCGAAGACGGCCTTGATCGCCATCGTCTCGATCCGGTCGCCGGCGGGCGTGGAGGTTCCGTGGGCGTTGATGTAGGACACTTCCGAGGGATGAACCCCGGCGTCGGCCAGGGCGAGCTTCATCACCCGGATCGGCCCGTCTCCGTCCTCTGACGGAGCCGAGATGTGGTAGGCGTCCGAGCTCATGCCGTACCCGCCCGACCTCGGCGAGGATCGCGGCCCCGCGCGCGATCGCCTGCTCGCGCTCCTCGAGGACGAGGATCCCCGCCCCTTCGCCCATCACGAAGCCGTCGCGCTCGGCGTCGAAGGGTCGCGAAGCGGTCTGCGGGGAGTCGTTGCGGGTCGACAGCGCCTTCATCGCGCAGAACCCCCCCACGGCGAGAGGGCTGATGACCCCCTCGCTCCCTCCGGCGATCATGACGTCGGCGATGCCGTTCTGGATGAGGCGGAACGAGTCCCCGATCGCGTGGGTGCCGGTCGCGCATGCGGTGCAGACGGCGGAATTCGGCCCCTTCGCGCCGGTGCGGATGGAGACCTGCCCGGAGGCGAGGTTGACGATCATCCCGGGGATCAGGAACGGGCTGACACGGTCGGGCCCCTTCTCGAGGAGGATCTGGTGCTGGCGCTCGAAGAGGTTCATCCCGCCGATCCCCGAGCCGATGTAGACACCGACCCGCTCGGCGTTCCCGGAATCGATCTTCACCCCTGACTGCAGCAGCGCCATGTCGGCCGCCGCAATCGCGTAGTGGATGAAGAGGTCCATCTTCTTCGCGTCCTTCTTTCCGACCACCGCCTCGGCGTCGAACCCGCGCACCTCTCCCGCGATGCGGCAGTCGAACCTCGCCGCATCGAACTTCGTGATCGGGCCGATCCCGGAGCGGCCCTCGATGAGGGCCCTCCACGTGGGCTCGGCGCCGATCCCGCAGGGCGTGATCACGCCCATGCCCGTGACAACGACTCTTCGCTTCAAGCAACCTCCGGCTGCGCCCCGTGGGCCGGCTGACTACTTCTTGAGGTGCGTCTCGATGTACTTGACGGCGTCCCCGACCGTGCCGATCTTCTCCGCGTCCTCGTCGCTGATTTCGAGGTGGAATTCCTCTTCGAGGGCCATGACGAGCTCGACCGTGTCGAGCGAATCCGCACCGAGGTCGTCCACGAAGGAAGCCGTGGTGACGACTTCCTCTGCGTCCACTCCGAGCTGCTCGACGATGATGCCCCGAACCTTTTCCTCGACGTTCATCTCGATCCGCCTCCTAACGGCTACATGTACATCCCGCCGTTGACATTCAGGACCTGGCCGGTGATGTAGCCAGCCGCCTCGCTCGCCAGGAACAGCACGGCGGCCGCAACGTCCGCCGGCGAGCCGAAGCGCGCCAGCGGTATCATCTCGAACAGCTTCTTCTTGGCTTCCTCGGGGAGCCCCGCGGTCATGTCGGTTTCGATGTAGCCGGGGGCGACCGTGTTCACGGTGATGCTGCGCGACGCCAGCTCGCGCGCGAGCGACTTGGTGAGGCCGACGAGCCCCGCCTTGGAGGCGGCGTAGTTGACCTGGCCCGCGTTCCCCATCAGGCCCACCACCGAGCCCACGTTGATCACCCGGCCCCACCGCCTGCGGACCATGGCGGGGGCGACGTGACGGCACATGAGGAACGCGCCGCGCAGGTTCGTCGCCATGACGGCGTCCCAGTCCTCCGGCTTCATGCGGAGGATCAGGCCGTCCCGCGTGACCCCGGCGTTGTTCACGAGGATGTCGATCGCTCCGTGCCGCTCGAGGATCCCCTTCACGGCCGTCTCGACCGAGGCGGGGTCGGCGACGTCGATCGCCACCCCCTCGGCCCCGCGGCCGACCGCCTCCGCCTCGCGGCGGACCGCCTCTTCGTTGCGCGCCGCGAGAACCACGCGCGCCCCGTCGGCGGCGAGCGCCGCGGCGATCTCGCGGCCGATGCCGCGGGAGGCGCCGGTGACGAGCGCGATCTTCCCTTCGAGGCTCAGACGGTCTCCTTCATGCCCGCTCCGGGCGACGGCGACGCCGAGCCTGGCGAGCGGCGGCCTCGAGGGAGGCGGAATCCTCGACGTTGCGGGCTTCGAGGGACCGGTCGATCCTGCGCATGAGGGCCGTGAGCACCTTGCCCGGCCCGACCTCCACGAAAAGGCCCGCCCCGAGCCCCCTGAGGGCGCCCACCGATTCGACCCAGCGGACGGGCGAGCAGACCTGGCGCACCAGCGCCTCGCGCGCCGCTTCGCCCGTGGTCACGGGCTTCGCGTCCGCGTTCACGACCACCGGGAAGGCCGGGTCGCGGAACCGGATCGTGGCCAGGTGCTCCGCGAGCCGCCTCTCCGCCGGGCGCATCAGCGCGCAGTGGAAGGGGGCGCTCACGGCGAGCGGGACGACCTTCGTGGCCCCCTTCTCCACGGCGAGGGCGGACGCCCGCGCCACCGCCCCGGCGTGGCCGGCGATCACGGTCTGCTCGGGCGAGTTGAAGTTCGCAGGGGAAACGACCTCGTGGCCCGCAGCCTCCCGGCACAGTTCCTCGACCACCGGGGGGGCCAGACCGAGGACGGCCGCCATGGCTCCCTCACCCGCCGGGACAGCCTCCTGCATGGCGGTTCCGCGCAGGCGAACGGCCCGGACGGCGTCCGGCAGGGAGAGGACCCCGGCCGCGACCAGCGCCGAGTACTCCCCGAGGCTGTGCCCGGCGGCGCACGCGGGGCGCGCGCCGAGCGATGCCAGGAGGCGATCGATCGCCACGGAGACCGTGAGGATGGCGGGCTGGGTGTTGGCCGTCAGGACCAGCTCCGAGGCCGGGCCCTCGAAGCAGAGCGTCGAAATCGGGAATCCGAGCGCTTCGTCCGCCTCGGCGAACGCGTCGCGGCAGACCGGCCAGGCGCGCGCCAGCTCGGCGCCCATTCCGGGCGCCTGCGAGCCCTGACCGGGGAACAGGAAGGCGGTACCGCCCGCGGACGCGCTCATGCGCTTCGCCCCGGGATGCTCACCAGCGCACCACCGAGGCGGCCCAGGTGAGACCGGCCCCGAACGCCGAGAGAAGGAGGGTGTCCCCGCGCTTGAACAGCCCGGCCTTCCAGGCCTCGTCCAGCGCGATCGGGATCGAGGCGGCCGAGGTGTTGCCGTACCGGTCGATGTTGACGAAGACCTTCGAGGAATCCATCCCCATGCGCGACGCGACGGCGTCGATGATCCGCTGGTTCGCCTGGTGCGGCACGAAGAGGGTCACGTCGGCGGGACCCAGCCCCTCGGCCTCGAGGACCTCGCGGGAGACCTCCTCGATCATCCGGACCGCGACCTTGAAGACGTCGTTCCCCTTCATCTTGATGAGGTGATCGCGCCTCTGGATCGCCTCGATCGAGATCGGGTTCTCCGTCCCGCCCGCGACGATCGTGATGAACTCGAACATCTCTCCGTCCGCGCGCAGGCGGGTGGAGAGAACGCCGCGGGGCGACTCGCCCGGGGTGACTACGGCCGCGCCCGCGCCGTCGGCGAAGAGGATGCAGGTGCCGCGGTCCTGGTAGTCCGTGTACTTCGAGAGGAGCTCCGCCCCGACGACGAGCACGCTCCGGTACTCGCCGCTCAGGATCCCCGTCCGCGCCATCTGCAGGGCGTAGATGAAGCCCGAGCATCCCGCCTGCAGGTCGAAGGCGGCCGCGCGCGGTGCGCCGAGCTTTCTCTGGATGATGCAGGCGGTCGCCGGGATGGGCCGGTCGGGAGTGACGGTCGCGCAGATGATCAGGTCGAGGTCGCGCGCCGCGACGCCCGCGTCCTCGAGCGCCCGCTCGGAGGCCTCGACCGCGAACTTCGAGAGCGGCTCCCCCGCCTCCGCGATCCGCCGTTCCTTGATCCCCGTCCGCGTCGTGATCCACTCGTCGGTGGTGTCGACGAGCTTCTCGAGGTCCTTGTTGGAAAGCACCCGCGAAGGAACGGACGAACCGATCCCCGCGATCACCGCAGTTCTCATGCGAGGTCCCCCGCTTTCTGCGGCGCCGGGCGCCCGTCCGGCGCGGCGACGCGGCTCTCGGCCACGGAAAGTTCCTCGATCCCCTCGTGGATGTGATCCCCCACGCGGTTCTGCACGTACTCGCGCGCCATGCGCAGCGCGTTCTTGATCGCCTTGGGAGACGACCTCCCGTGGCAGATGATGACGCACCCGCGCGCCCCCAGGAGCGGGGCGCCGCCGTACTCCTCGTAATCGGTCTTCTTCTTGATCGCGCGCAGGGCCGGCAGCAGGAGCCAGGCTCCGAGCTTGGCGCGGAGGCTCTTCGCGACCTCCCGCCGCACCATGACGTCCAGGCTGGAAACGATGCTCTCGGTCACCTTGAGCGAGATGTTACCGCTGAACCCGTCCGTGACGATCACGTCCACCTGGCCGCTGTAGACGAGGTTCCCTTCGACGTTGCCGATGAAGTTCAGGTGGGTGCCGGAAAGGACGCGGAAGACCTCCTTCGTGATCTCGGTCCCCTTGGTGTCCTCCTCGCCGATGCTGAGCAGGCCGACCCGCGGCCGGTCGATGCCCAGCACGAACCGCGCGTACAGGTCGCCCATGACCGCGAACTGCATGAAGTGGTGCGGCTTGCAGTCCACGTTCGCGCCGACGTCGAGCAGCACCATGCGGCCCGACTGGGTCGGCAGGACGGCCGCGATCGCCGGGCGGTCCACCCCCTCGATCGTGCCCAGGATGATCTTCCCCGCGACCATGCAGGCGCCGGTGCTGCCGGCGCTCACGATGGCCTTCGCCCGGCCTTCTTTCACGAGACGGCAGGCGACGCGGATCGAGGAGTCCTTCTTGCGCCGCAGCGCGAGGCTCGGGGACTCGTCCATCCCGATCGTCTCGCTGGCGTGCACGACCTCGATCTCGGACGGGGACGAGCCGACCCGCCGCAGCTCGCGGGCGATCTCCTCCTCGCGGCCGACGAGGATCGGCGCAATGCCCAGCTCGCGCCAGGCCTGCACCGCCCCCTCGACGATGCTCGCCGGGGCGAAATCCCCCCCCATCGCATCCACCGCGAACTTGGGGGGTGTGGATTGGTTCAGGGACAGTCCAGCCTCCGGTCTGAGCCCCGCTGGGGGCTCAGCTCTCGGGAACCGCGATGACCGCGCGCCCCTTGTAGTGACCGCAGTGGGGACATGCGCGATGCGGAAGGCGGTCCTCGTTGCAGTTGGGGCACTTGGACAGCCCCGGCAGGGCGAGCGCGTCGTGGCTGCGCCGCTTGTCGCGGCGCTGCTTGGAATGTCTGCGTTTTGGATTGGGCATCGTCGGAGTCCTTCGCCGCACCCGCGCGGCGGCGTATGAAGCGTTCTATACCACCCGCACGGTCGCCGGCTTGCCGCACCGGCAGGGACCGCGGTTGAGATTGTCACCACACACCTGGCAGAGCCCCTGACAGGTCCCGGCGCAGACCGGCTTCAAGGGCAGGTGAAGGTAGATCTGCTCCCTGGCGATCGTTTCGAGATCCACCTTTCCCTCCGGACAGGGGAACAGGTCGCAGTCCGCGGGCTGGATCTGGCTCTCCCCCGCGTGCCTCTGCTCCTCCTCCCGGACGAAAAGGAGGTGGAAATCGAACGACAGCTCGAGGGGAAACGCCTCGAGACAGCGGACGCACTCCAGGGTGACGCCTCCCGTCAGGGTGGCGTCGAACTCGTACCCCTTGTTGGCCCGAACGAACGATCCCTTGAGGGTGGCCGGGGTGGTCTCGATGGCCGAGCCCCGTTCCCAATCGAGGGAACCCAGGGAGAGGGTCGCATCCACCCCTCCCCCCTGTTCGATGACCTTTTCGATCTCGATCCGCATAAATGAACGCGCCATTATAGCAAAGCGCCCCCCACGGTCAACGCCGGGGGCGGGGGGGCTCTCAGGATGTGGAAATAGGCCGCACTGGCGGGGCGGGCCAGGCGCCCATCCAGTTGCCGGGGCGCCTCCGGCGCCCCGCAACTGATGGCTCGCGCGGGGGCCCGCAAGCGCCGCGGCGGCTGGCGCCCGCGGCTATGTGCGGGAGGCGGCCAGAGTCGCCAGCGGTTTCAGGCGAGGGTGTGGAGCTCCTCCTTGGCCTTTTCGTGTCCGGGCTGGATCTCGAGGGCCCGCTCGAACTGGCGGCGGGCGCGCGCGGAGAGACCCTGCCGGCGGTAGAACTGGCCGAGGACGACCAGGAAGTCGGCGCTCCAGGGATCGAGCTTGCAGGCCTGCAGGAACGACTGCTCCGCCATCTTCTGCCAGCGCCGCTCGGGGTTCCTCCCCTGCGATTCCCCGAGCAGGACGTAGTAGCGGGCAACCTGGTCGTTCTGGCGGATCGCCTGGGTGCAGTACTGGATGCAGTTGAAGTAGTCGCGATCGGAGAAGAACTTCTTGGCCTTCTGGTAGTACCCCTCGGCCAGCTGGGCCCCCTCCTCGGCGGTGGCCGCGACCTCGGTCTTCGTCAGCTCGCGGCGGAGCGTGGCCGAGTTCAGGTCGACCGATTCCTGCTCCGGCTGGGTCCGCCGGAGCGGCGCGCGGGCCTGCAGCGTGAGAAAGATCTCCGTCAGGCGGGCCTCGATCGTCGCCAGCTCGGTCCGCAGGCTCTCGCGGACGCGGGGCATGAACCGCTCGGGCGCGAGGGAGCGCCGGCGGTCATCGTAGGCGTGACGGACCTCCTCGGCGGTCGAGTTCTCGTTCACGGCGAGGATCTCGTAGGGGTTCTGCCCGATGACCCGGGTGTAGGTGTCACGGATGAACGCGCTCTCCGCTTCCTCGCGGGCGAAATCGCGTTTGTGCTCCGGCGAGCAGGACCTCGGTGCGGAGCGGGCCGTGGCCCACGGGCGGTTCGAAGGCCACGCTGCCGAGCAACATCAGGCCGAAAAGGAATCGCGCCGCCTGCTCCTCTTCCTCGGGCCCCGCGGTCGCCACGACCTCGCCGAAGGTGAGGCCGGAACCCAGGCGGGAAAGCACGAACCCGTGGACCGGATGGAGGTCGAGCCGATCGATCGGGACGGAGGGATTGGGCCGCAGGACGATCCCGCTTTCGATCGCCAGCAGCACCTCGCGGATCTCTTCGAAACCGGACATCGTGCGCATCCCCAGCAGGAACAGGTTGACGGTCTGCAGGAGATCGGTGGCCGGCTCTTCGGCAAGAGCGGGACTCGCGACGAATTCGACCTTCTCGGGGACCGATCCGAAGGCGAGGGTGATGATCTCGGCGGAGCGGTTTCCAGCTGCGGCGCCAGGTGCCGGCCCCGGTGCGAGCTCGGCGCCTGCCACGAGCCCGCGATCGAAGAGGATCGAGCAGGAGCGTCCACCCGAGCGGACCTCGAGCCTCCCTGTCTCTTCGGACAGGAAAATGTCCCGGAACGACTCGGCCACGGCGGCCGGATTCGCCGCTGCGTCCATCAGCTCTCGCCCTCCGCGGCGGAAGGAACTCTACCGTCGCTAATATATGTGCCTGGGGGAAAGAAGGGAAGCGGCCGCGGTCATCGGGAGGGGGCGGAAAAAGATCCTTCTGGGGCATCACGTTCGGCCGCGCCTCAACGGCGATGGAACCCCCGCTCGATCTCCTCGAGGCTCAGCCGCAGGATCGCGGGCCGGCCGTGCGGGCAGGTCGTTGGAGTCTCGCAGCTGAGCAGCTCCGCCAGGAGCCAGGACATCTTCTCCGCCGTGAGGGGGAACCGGACCTTGATGGCAGCGTGGCAGGCGGCGGATGCCGCTGCCCGGCGCGCCCTCTCCCCCGGCGCGGCCGGGGGGGCCCCTTCCCGCAGATCCGACAGGATCTCGCGAACGAGCCGTTCGGGGTCCGCGGTTCCCGAGCTCCGCCGGGACAGCGCGCAGCAGGAGCGTCCGCTCGCCGAACTCCTCCAGCTCGAAGCCGATCTCCCCGAGCGCCGCGACCCACTCCTCGAGCCCGACCGCCTCCGACGCGCCCAGCTCGATGGGGACGCGGCGTCAGGAGCCTCTGGGCGGGGCCCGCGCCCGTTCGCTGCGCGCGATTGCTTCTGATCTGCTCGAACAGGATCCGCTCGTGCGCAGCGTGCTGGTCCACGAGGAGAAGCGAGCCGCCCTCCGAGGCGAGGATGTAGGACTCGAGGAACTGCCCGAGCGCCACGAGACGGGGGCCCGACTGCGCGGCGCCCCGGGCGCCCTCCGTCCCCACCGCAGGATCGGCCGGGGTGAAACGCCATGGCTCCCCTCCCGTGCCGGGCGGCCCGGCCGCCCCCTGCGCCACCGCCGCCGCTCCGCGCGGGGCGCCCGGGATCCTTCCGGGGGACCACGTGACGCCGCCGCCGCTCGCGGGCAGGAGCGGCTCGGACAGGGAGAGCGCGCCCGCGGCATCCAGGCCCCGCCCGCGGGTGGCGGAGGGGAAAGCGGGGACCTCGCCTGTCCCGGCGGCGAACGCCGGGAGCCCGCTGGCCGGCATGCACCGGGACGGAGGAGCCGCGGCCGAACCCCAGCCCGGGCTCCACCCCTGATTCCCGCAGCGTTCTCTGCAGCGCGCCCACGAGGAAGGCGTGGACCTCGGCGCTCCTGCGGAAGCGGACTTCCGCCTTCGTCGGGTGGACGTTCACGTCCACCAGCTCGGGAGGCACCGACAGCAGGAGCACCAGCACGGGGTGCCTCCCGCGCGGCAGCGCTTCCCAGTAGGCGGCCGCCACGGCGTGGGAGAGAAGCTTGTCGCGAACGGGCCTGTGGTTCACGAACAGGTACTGGTCGCGCGTGTGCGAACGGGTCTCGCCGAGCCCCGAGCAGAGACCGGAGAGGCCCAGGTCTCCCTCCTTCGCGTCCACCGCGAGCAGCCTCTCCGCGAACTGCCTCCCGAAGACCTGCGCGCATCGCTCGTAGGGGCTGGCGACCGGTGCGTGATCGAAGATCGTCCTGCCGTCCGCGGAGAAGCGGAAACGGATCTGCGGGTAGGCGATCGCGAATCGGGAGAGGACCTCGGCAGCGCGCTGTTTCTCGGTGTCGGCGGAGCGCAGGAACTTGCGGCGCGCCGGCGCGTTGTAGAAGAGCGAGGTGACCTCGACGCGCGTGCCGCGGGGGGCCGGCTCCTGGGTCACGGAGACGATCCTGCCGCCATGGACCTCGACGACGGTCGCCGCCTCGGAGGAGGCGTCGCGGCTCGACAGGCGGAACCGGGAAACGCTCGCGATCGACGGGACCGCCTCCCCGCGGAACCCCAGGGTGCGCACCTGCTCGATGTCGGCATCGGAGTGGATCTTGCTCGTGGCATGGCGCTCGAGCGCGAGCAGGATGTCGTCCGGCCCCATTCCCTCGCCATCGTCCGTGACCGAGATCGCGTCGCGCCCCCCGGCCTGGATCGAGACATCCACCGAGCGCGCGCCGGCGTCGATCGCGTTCTCGACCAGCTCCTTCAGGGCGGAGGCGGGGCGCTCCACCACCTCGCCGGCCGCGATCCGGTTGGCGATCGATTCGGGAAGGACGGCGATCCGTGCCATGGGTCGGAATCCTACCTCAACTCGAAGGACCCGGAGCGCGCCAGAATGGCACGGCCGTCCCCTGCGTGTGCCAATACCTACACACGTCGTCATTCCCGCCCAGGGGCCCGCGAGCTCCTTGCGGCGAAAAATGTTGCAAATAAAGGACAATTTCGATCATGGACCGATGCGATCCACCTGGTATACGAGATTGCTTTCTGGAGAGGCGGGAACACGAAAGACCAGGAGCCAACATGATCATCCCGCTGCTGCAGAAAGAAAAATCCATCGATGACTTCGTCGACAGCGACGAAGAATGTCGTCTCGGCGCCCTTCTGGCCGACAAGGAAGCGGTCAGCCCCGACCATCAGCTGTACCACAAGGAGATCAACTCGATCCTTACCCGGGCCATGGTGCGGCTGACGGCCCGCGAGCGGACCATCCTCGTCGACCGGTTCGGACTGACGGGCAACGAGGAGATGACCCTCGAGGAGATCGGCAGGAAGATGGGCCTCTCCCGCGAGCGCGTCCGCCAGCTCGAGCGTGAAGCGAAGGGCAAGCTGCGCGAGGTGCTCCGTACGCGTCAAAAAGAGCTTTGCTACACCTGATTCCCATCAGGTGATCCCCTCCTCCCCTTGACACGGGCCGGCCCCCCCCACAGGCCGGCCCACTTTTTTTGTCCTCAGAATGCCTGGCCGAGGGACAGGAACAGCTCGCCGCCCGGCTCGCCCTCTTCCCTGTCGAGCTTGTGGCCGTACTCGAGCCGCACCGGGCCGACGGGCGTGTCGTAGCGCAGCCCGATTCCCGCGGTGAATCGCGGGCGGACGGACAGGAGCTGGGTCGGGCGCGGGTAGACGTTGCCGGCATCGACAAAGAGGGCGCCCGACAGCCCCCCGAAGATCCCCTTGCGGAGCTCGTTGTTCACGATCAGGAGCCCTTCCCCGCCCAGGGGCTGAAGGGTGCCGTGCTCGAGCGTCCCGACGTCGTTCCCGTTCTCGTCGAGCTGCACGTAGCCCAGCTCGTCCTGCCCGAAGCCCCGGACCGTGGAATCCCCGCCGGCGAAGTACTTCTCCTGCAGCGGGATCGGCTCGTCCTGTCCCCGCCAGGCGAAGCCGAACCGCGCGGAGGTCGCCCAGTTGACGCCCCAGCCCAGCGGCCGGTAGTAGCCGCCCTGGAGGAAGAGCTTCAGGAAGCGCTTGTCCGAGCCGATCGCGGGAGAGAATCCCCGGATGAGCGCGTTGGCGTAGGTCCCGGTCGTGGCGCTCAGCAGGGGCTGGCGCGTATCGCGCACGATCGCGTACGCCAGGTCCGCCAGGCGCATCGGATCGAGATCGATCTTCGGATTCGCCTCCTGGAACGTCTTCGGATCCACGGTGAGGTCGTAGACCTCCGAGTACTGGTTCGTGTAGGTCAGGTAATGGATGACGGGTCCCGTCATCTTCTTCTCGGCCGAGATGAGCCCGCCGTACTGGCGCTGGGTGAACGACTCGCGCACCCAGTTCTGGTAGAAGGGAGTCAGCGTCGCGCTCGTCAGCCAGTCGAACGGCGTGGGCTCGCGGTAGGACGCAGCGACTCTCTGCAGCTTGCTCCCGTAGACGGCGGCGATGTCGGCGTAGCGGCCCCGCCCGAACAGGTTCGTGTCCCCGAACGCGATGCTCCCGCGCGGACCGTTGTCGGTGTCGTACCCCGCCCCGAAGCGGAGGAAGAGATTCGGCGCGTCGCGGACCGTGACGCGCATGATCTGACCGTCTCCCTTGCCGGGCGCATCCGCCCAGGAGATCTGGACATCGGAGAAGAGCCCCAGCTTCATCAGCTTCTGCCGCACCTCGAGGACCCTGGCGGAGCTGATCGGGTCTCCCGGGGCGAACGGCACCTGGCGTCGGATGATCGCGGTTGCCGTCACGGTGTTCCCCGCGATCTCGACCTCCTTGACCGACTTGCGCCCCCCCTCGCTCACCTGGAATTCCAGATCCACCAGCTGCCCGTCCATGGTCGCGGCCGCCTCGACCTTCGCCTCGGGGTACCCGCGCGCGTCGTACCAGGCCTGGATCGCCGCGCGGTCCGATTCGACGCGCGCCGGCAGGTACGGCTCCCCCTCGCGGCTCGCCACGAGCCCCTGCAGGGGCTCCTCGCCGTAGGTCGCGCAGCCCGTGACCCGCACCCTGCTCACGCGCGACACGGGCCCCTCGTCGATGACCAGCGCGACCAGCGCGCGATCGCCCCGGGGGCTCAGCGAGACCTCCGCCCGCGCAGCCGCCTGCAGGTACCCGCGCGCCCGGTAGAGGTTCTCGATGGCCGCCGTGTCGGCTTCGAGGACCTCGGGCTTCAGCGGCTCCCGCCCGAGGGTCGTGCTCTGGCCCGTCAGCACCTGCTGGCGGAGCTCCTGCTCGGGGATCGAGGTCGCGCCCTGGATCGTGACGCTCTCGGGGATCACCTTCTCGCCCCTGTCGATCCTGAAGGTGACCTGCCGCTCGTTCCCCTGATCGAGCGTCTGCGTCCGGACGTAGCAGGCGTAGTACCCCTCCTCGTGGAGCAGCCGGCGGATCAGGTCCTCCGCCTCGATCATCAGGTCGCCGCCGAAGCGCGACTCGCTCCAGAGCGTCTTGAGCGCCTTCTTGAGCTTCCGCTCCGACGAGCCCGCGCCGGCCAGCGTCACGCCGATGCGGGGCCCCGGCACGATGTCGAATGTGACCTCGGCGCTCTCGCCCCGCGGCGCCATCGAGGGGAAGACCGTGGCCTCCAGGTACGACTCCTTGACGTAGTGATCCTTCAGGCGGTCCGCGCCGTCCACCATCCTGCGACGGGAGAACTCATCCCCTTCGCGCACCTTCGTGATCCTGCGCAGGTGATCGGGGTCGGCCCCCGGATCGCCGTTGAAGTGGACGGCCGAGATCATCCGCTTCGCCCGCGCCTTGCCGGCGGCGGCGCCCGCTCCGGGGCGCTCCCCTCCCCCGCCGGGGCCGTAGAAGCGGGTGCTGTACTTGATGTCGCCGCCCAGCGCTCCCAGCTCGCCCTGCTCCAGGATCACCTGGAGGTGCCGGGTCAGGAGATATTCGACCTGGTAGATCGGATTCTGCGGCGAGTTCAGGGACACGGCCGTCCGGACGAAGATCCGCGAGGTGATCTGCTTGCCGATCGTCACCCGGGCGGCATTGGTCGGTCGTGGAGGTCGTGCTCTCGGGCGGCAGGGGCTCGATCTTCAGCTCCTCGACCTTGAGCGCGCGCTGCAGGCTGCTGCCGGCGATCGAGCCGAGCGCGCCTTCCACCATGGAGGATGTGGATGCCTGCCCGGGGAGCGTCGCGCCGACCCCGGCGACCTGGTCGTTCGGCTCGGCGCCTGTGAGCAGGAGCGAGAGGATCTGCTTGTCGTTCAGGGGGGGGTTCGAGGTCAGCTGGTAGTCCACGTGGTCGTACGTTCCCATGAGGTGCATCCGGATCTCGTAGTCCCGGACCCGCGTCTCCGCGGTGACGTCGTATTCCACGTTGAGCGTCGGTCCCTCGGGGAAGGTCACGATCGCCTGCTCGATCTGGTAGCGGACGCTGCTGAACCGCATCAGGCCGCCCGGAAACGCCTCGAACCTGCCGCTCAGCAGGGGGTTCCCGATCGTCCCGCCGATGCGGATCCTGGCGCTCCCCTCGACGTCCGCGAGGTCGTTCCGGCACCAGAGGTTGTCGTCGGCGTGGAGCGTGAGGTCGAGCGTCGTGCGCTTGACGCCCGTCTCGGGCGGCCCGACCTGGACCACGGGGGCCCGGCCGCGCTTGCCGAAAGAGAGCCGGTCGAGATTGAAATCCTGCCGCCAGAGACCCCGGACGAGCGTCAGGTCCCCGGAGATCGCCGGCCTCTCGCCCTTCTTCTGCTCCCAGATGCACGCGCCCCGAGTACTCGCCCATGAACCCCTCGGGGAACGCCAGCGCGGAGTTGCGCAGGACCCCCTCGAGCCGGAACCCCCTGGGCTCGAACCCTTCGAGCTCGACATTCCCCTTGCCCGTGAACTCGCCGCCTCCGAGCCAGCCCCGGATCGACTCCGAGACGAGCTGGTTCTTCTCGACCCGCGCCGTGAGGGAAATCCGCTCCGACGCGAGCGGGAAACCGAGAACGCGCAGCCGTGCCGTTCTCGACCTTGAGACTCCCGGACAGCTCGGGCTCCGCGCGGCTCCCGGTCGCGCGCAGCGACACGCCGAGCGAGCCTGCGGCGCGAAGCTCCGGGATGAAGGCCGCCAGGTCCCCGAGATCGACCTGCCCTTCGATCCCGAGGTCGAGGCTGCGCGCTTCGTCGATCGGGTAGGTGCCGCTGAGCCGGAAGCGCGAACCGTCCGCGCTGAGCTCCGCCCCGAGGATACGGACCGCCCCTTCCTCGAGCGCGAGCTTCGTCTCGCCCTTGCCTCGAAGGACTCCCCGCCGAGGACGATGCGGAGCTTCGACAGCGCAGCCTCCGCCCGCAGCGCCCCGGGGTCATCGAGCGGTCCGGACCAGAGGATCGTCCCGCCCAGCTCCCCGAAGATCTGGAGCGCCAGGTCGGGCCGGGCCAGCGCCATCAGCTGCGGGATGGAGACGTCGCGCAGCTCGATCTTTCCCTCGCCGCGGTGGGGCGCCTCCGTGCCGATGGCCCCCGAGAAAGCGGCCTGCGCGCCGAGGGTTCCTTCGAACCGCGCGAGGGATCCCTCCCCCGTGGCCTCGAGCGTGAGCGCGGCGAGCGATCGGCCGGCGAACGCCAGGTCCGGCTCGGGAACGAGCCGGGCGGTCCAGCTCGCTCCCTTTCCTCCGCCCCCTTCCGCGCGGAGCCTCAGCGAGGCGTGCCCCGCGATCGGCAGGTCCTTGAGCCACGGGCGCGCCAGGACCGTGTCCACGCGGGTCGCGCCCAGCTCCTCCCGGAAGCGGCCGGTGCCGATGTCGTATTCGCCCGTTCCCGAAAGGGACGCATGGGCGCCGGCGAGCTCGAAGCGGGGAACGTGGAGGAGGTCGCCGCTCATCGTGGCCTCGAACAGGCCCGTCTCGAATCGCTCCTCGCCCACCAGGGCATCGGCGAGCGCCAGGCTCGTTTCCCCGCTCGGCTCCCCCGCGCCGAACCGGTACGTGAGCGGGCCGCTCGCGAGGACGCTGCTCCCCTCCGGGGCGCCCAGGCGTGCGAGGAGATCGGAGAGCGGCCAGCGGTGCAGGCTCCCGGTGATGATCGACTGCCCGTCCCGTCCCTCGGGCAGGCTCCCGGAGAGCTCGAGCGTGCCGCCCTGGCGCCGCGCCTCGGAGATCGAGAAGGAGAAGCTCACGGCCGTCCGCTTCGCCCGTTCCCGTGATCTCCTCGGCGCCGATCCCCTCGTAGGCGAAGTCCCGGAGCACGTAGCTCACGCTGCCCGTGGCCGGCTTCCCCTTCGCGAACAGGAAGGTTCCCTGGAACGTCCCCGTTCCCGCGAGCCGCGCCGAGTTCCACGGGAGGCCGCTCTCCTCGTCCTCCGAGAGAAGGAACGACTCGAGCAGGTCGGAAGCGTCGGCGAGGGATTCGGTCCCCCCCTCCATCCCCAGCATGAGCTCGGGCGTGCCGAGCGTCTTGTCGATCGTGACGGCGACGGTGCTCGCCCCGGACCTGAGCGGCTCGGAGCGAAACTGGATCCTGCGGCCGTCGATATCGAGCTGCCCCGTGCCCTCGGTCAGGAACCCGCGCGCCACGTGCGGGCTGCCTCGCTTCCGAGGGGCCGGCGGCGGCCCCCGCCCGCGCGCCGCGCGCCACCCCCGTGACGCCGACCTTCGCCCGCACCCGAAGCGAGCCGGGATCGCCGAGCTTCAGGGCGACGGTCCCCTCGATGGCGCCTGTGCCCTCGAGCGTCGACTCGAGCCCGATCACGGCGAGCGTCTCGTTCAGCGCCAGCCCTTCCGCGCGCAGCGCGAGCTCGGCGCTGCCCCCCTTGCGGGGCTCGATCCGCCCGGTCCCGCTCACCGTTCCGCCCAGGATGTCGAGCTCCAGGCGGCGCAGCTCGATCCCCTCCCGGCTGGCGCGCAGGTCGGCCGAGACCGACTCGGCGGAGAAATCGTCGAACCGGACCCCCGAGCCCCTGATGCCTCCCTCGAACCCCCATCCTTCGGACCCGAACCGGACGAGGCCGCTCCCATCGAGCATCCCGGTCACGGGCACCTCGAGCCCGGCGGCCGCTGTGAGCCAGCGGCCGAGCCCGCCCTCCTCGAGATGCACCTCGGCCTTCACCTCGCCCGCCACGCCGGGCTCGGCGGAGGAGGGGAACCGGAGCGAACCGTCCGCCCTCAGCCGGCTCGAGGAGCCCCAGTCCGCGCTGAGCTGTCCCGACGCACGGCCGTGGTGAGGAGCCCCATTTCCGCCCGCAGGCGGCCAAGATCCTCCTGCCCGAGCGCCCGCAGACCCTGCATGCGCGGCGTCGAGCGAGCCGCGCCCGTTGCCCGAGGCGTCCCCGTTCCACTGGACGAGCAGCCCTTCGGCCCAGCCGGCGAGAGGGATCGAGGTGTCCTCGAACATGGCGACGCCGTCGATCAGCTCGAGGCGGCGCAGGACGACCGTCAGGCCCGAGGCTCCGCCGGACGGGGGCCGCCCGTCCCGGCCGGAGGCGGGCAGCGGTCCCTCGATCCGCTCTCCCACCCTGAAGAAGGTGGCGCGCGGAGCTTCGAGACGCAGGTCGGCGATCTCGATCCGTCCCTGGAGGAGCGGACGCAGGGCCAGGGTCGCGGACAGCGCCGCCACCTCGAGGACCGGGCGGCGGCCGGGCGGGAGCTCCCGGACCACCAGGTCGCGCGCGCTCACGGACGAGCCGAACGGGGAGACATGGACCGAACCGACGCTCACCGGGCGGCCCAGGACGCGCGAAAGCTCCGACTTCAGGCGGGCGTCGGCCCACCGGTCGATCCACGGGACCCCGGTGTAGCCCGCGATGACCACCGCGGCGACGAGGAGCAGGGCGAGCGCCGCCACCGCCCGCGCGGCGCGGCGAAGCCAGCGCCTCCCCGGCGCGACACTCACTCGGCCTTCAGTATCAGACACTTGAGGTACTGGCTTTCCGGCAGGCCGAGCAGCACCGGGTGGTCCCTCGCCTGCGAGCGTTTCTCGATGATGATAACGCGCCTCTTCGCATCCGCGGCAGCGGCGGCCACCACCTTGACGAACTCATCCTCGAGGAGGTTGTAGGAGCACGAGCAGGTCACGAGGATCCCGCGCGGCTCGAGGCATTTCAGCGCGCGGAGGTTGATCTCCTTGTAGGCGCGGCCGGCCGCTTCCAGGTCCCCCCGGCTCTTGGCGAATGCCGGAGGATCGAGGATCACGCCGTCGAAGCGCTCGCCCGAGCTCGAGGCCTCGTGGAGCCGATCGAAGACGTTCGCGCGGACGAAGCGGATGTTCCCGATGCCGTTGCGGAGCGCGTTGCGCGCGCCGCGCTCGAGCGCCGCCTCGGAGGAATCGACCGCTTCGACGCTCCCGGCGCGGCGGGCGGCGTGGAGCGCGAAGCCCCCGTCGTAGCAGAAGGCGTCCAGGACGCGGCCGCGTAGGTAGCCGGCGGCGGCGATCCGGTTCTCCCGCTGGTCCAGGAACGAGCCGGTCTTCTGGCCCCCCTGGATGTCCACCCCCAGGATGAGACCCGCCTCCTCGTATTCGACCCACTTCGGGACCTCGCCCCGCAGGACGCGGCTCTCCATCGGGAGCCCCTCGAGGCGGCGCACCCCCGCATCCAGCCTGGCGAATACCGACGCGGCGCCGGTCCGCTCGACCAGGCGCGCGACGAGAGGCTCGAGCAGGCGCTCGACCCCGGCCGTGAGCGACTGCAGCACGAGGTGGTCGCCGTAGCGGTCGACGACGAGCCCGGGGATGCCGTCGGCATCGGAGGAGACGAGCCTCAGCGCCTGCGCCTCCGGCGCGAGCTCGCGGCGGTAGTCGATCGCGCGGTCCAGGCGCGCCAGCAGGAGGTCCGTGTCCGCGACTTCGCCGGGCCCCGCGAGCCTCCGGAGGGCGATCTTCGAGACGCTCCCGTAGAAGGCCGAGCCGAGGGGCTCCCCGGCCGGCGAGAGCACCTCGACGATCTCGCCGTTCGCGATCCGCCGGGCTTCGACGTCGTCGCGGAAGATCCACGGGTGCCCCGATCGCCAGCGCGCGGTTCCCCGCTTCGACAGGGCGAGCCGGGCCCGGCCCGGGGCAGGATCAGTCGCGTTCATGGGTCTCTCCCCTTCGCGGCGGAGGCCACGACTGGAACCCGCGCGCCGGCCGGCGGGCGGCGGCCCGGGTGCGCCGGGAAGGGGCGGCGGGCCCTGGGCGGACGACCCGGCGGGGGCGGGGCGCGGTGGCCGAGGCCAGCAGGGCCGCCGCCTCGGCCGATGCGGGCACGAGCTCGATCACGCGGGCGAACTGACGGGCCGCCTCCTCCCGGTCCCCGCCCGCGAGGGCGAGCCGCCCGAGCCGCATGGGGGCCCAGGGGTTCCAGGGCTCCCGCGCCGCGAGCGCCCCGTAGAGCCGCCCGGCGGCGGCGGGCCTCCCCGCGCGCTCGAGGCTCTCCCCTTCCATGAGGTCGGTCACGTAGCAGTCGCCGGCCACGGCGCGGTGCGCCGCGAACTCGGCGCGCGTGTAGCCGCCGCGCCGCCGGCGCGGTCGAGGGCGTTGGAGAGGCGCATCAGGGCCCCCTCGGTGAACGGGTCGGGGCGGGCATAGATGCCGTCGTGCCCCACCCCCTCCCAGAAAGAGTCGTCGAGCGAGCGCCCGGAGCGGTACTCGGTCCAGAGGTCGGTCCCGGGAAAGACGGCGAGGGGCGTGACGATCCCGTCGTGGGGGCGGATCCGCCGCACCATCGCCTCGGTCGCGCGCAGATCGGCCGCGGTCTCGCCCGGCACTCCCGTGATCAGGTAGATCGAGAGCGTGAGCCCCACGCGGCGCGTCATCGCGGCGGCGCGGTCGACCTGCTCGAGCCGCTGCCCTTTCTGGAGGCGGTCGAGGATCGCCTGCGAGCCGGACTCGATCCCGTACTGCACCGTCATCGCGCCCGCCCGCTTCATCCAGATGAGGCGCTCCTCGTCGATCGTGTTCACCCGGGTCTGGCAGTCCCACAGGAGCCCGAGGCGCCGCTCGACCATCCCGCGGCACAGCTCGAGGACCCGCCGCTTGTTGAGCGCGAAGATGTCGTCGCGGAAGGAGACGTAGAGGATGCCGAACCGGTTCCTGAGGAGCTCCAGCTCGTCGAGGATGTTGGCCGCCGAGCGGAACCGCGTTGTCCGGCCCCAGAACTCGGGGGAGGAGCAGAAGGAGCAGGCCGCGGGACAGCCGCGCGAGGTGACGATGTAGGGATACTGGGCCCGGGGATCGACCCCGTGCCCTTCCGGATGGAGGGCCGGGAACGGCAGCGCGTCCAGGTCCCGGATCGGCTCGGCCGCCCCCGTCGGGACGATCTCCCCGTCCCGTCTCAGGAAGAGTCCGCGGATCGGGGAGGGATCCCCCCCTCGAAGATCGTCCGCGCGAGCCGTTCGAGCGTCAGCTCCCCTTCGCCCGCTACGCAGATGTCGATCTCGGGATGCTCCTTCATCAGGGAGGCGGCCGCGTGCGTGGCGTGGGGCCCGCCCAGCACGATGGTGGCGCGCGGCAGGGTGCGGCGCACCAGGCGCGCGAGCGCGAGCGAGGCGCGGCGGTTGAAGGTGAAGCAGCTGATGCCGACGATGCCGGGCTTCTCGGCGAGGAGGATCCGCCTGACCTTCGCGGGCCCCATCGCGCTGAAGTTCGCCACGACCGCCGGAACGCCCCGGCTTCGCAGGTAGGCGTGGATGTACCCGACGCCGACCGGCAGCACCCTCTCGAACGGGTTGTCCTTGCCTTCGTCGCTGCAGCGGTACGCGAGCAGGACTTTCAACACGCTGCGGGCTGGTTCGGAGGAGGGACTACTCTTCGTCCCCGGAGAAAATCTCCTCGCGCTCCTCGGGAACCGGCTCGACGCCTTCGTCCTCGTACTCGTCATCGCGGACCCCGGGCGAGTACTGCGGGAGCAGGCCCTGCTCCTCGAGCTCCTGGCAGCGCACGCAGTGGCGCGCCCACGGCGCGGCCTCCAGGCGCTTGATGTTGATCTCCTGGCCGCACTGCTGGCAGTGCCCGTAGTCGCCGGAGCGGATCCGGGCGAGCGCTTCGTCGATGAGAACCAGCTGCTGCCTCTCGAGGTCCGTCAGGGAGAGCAGGAACTCCTTGCTGTAGGAGTTCACGGCGTAGTCGATGTAATCCTCGGTGCCGTCGTCCGCAGCCATGCGGCTCTGCCCCTGGTTGCGGGTGAAGTTGCGGGTGATCTCCGCCTGCCTGACCGAGAGAAGCTTCCTGTACTGCTCCATTTTCGCTTTTTTCATTCTGTGCCTCCCGGACCGCTCCCCAAGCGCGCGAAACAGGCGGCCCAGGTCCGAGCAAAGTCGCTAAATTACTACGCATGGCCCGGTCTGTCAAACCGGGCAGGCGTCGCTCACACGTCGATCGGGATGCGGCGCCGCCCCGAGGCCAGCCGGATCAGGTGCTTCTCGACCGTCGGCAGGGTCTTGTCGAGTTTCACCAGGTGGCAGATGGCGTCCCCAGGGTTGACCATCGGGCGGGTCGTCGTCCCGAGGATCAGGCCGGTGAAGGGGGCCGTCACGCTCGAAACCTCCCGCCCGAACGGGTTCTCGATCACGGCCAGGGGCTCCTTCTCGTACACGACGTCCCCCGGAGCGGTCGAGAGGTCCAGGATGCCGCCCCGCTCCGCGCGCACCCACTCGGTCTTGCGGACCACCACCTGCAGCCGCGGCTCCTTCAGCGGCGTCGGGATCATGCCGAGCGCCGAAAGCACGTTGTAGACCCCGCTGATCCCCTTGCGGATCTCCTTGCGCTGGAACTTGAAGGTCTCCCCTCCCTCGTAGATGACCGTGGGAACCAGCGCCGCGGTCGCGGCCGACCGGAGCGAGCCGGGATGCCCGTCCCTGTCCACGACGACCTCGGTCCCGAACGCCTTGGCGATCTGGCGGACCTTGTCGTCGTCCATTTTCGCCCGGATGTGCGGGAGGTTGGTGCGGCCGACGGCGGCCGTGTGGAAGTCGATCCCGAAATCGCACTGCGACACGATCTGGCGGAAGAGAATGTCGGCGATCCGGTCGGCGGAGTTTCCCTGCGCATCGCCCGGAAAATGGCGGTTCAGGTCGGTCCTGTCGGGGAGGTAGCGCGTGTGGTTCAGGAACCCCATCCGGTTCACCACCGGCAGGCAGATGAGGGTTCCCTTGATCTTCGAGTGGTCGAGCCCCTGGATCACGCTCCGGACGATCTCCACCCCGTTCAGCTCGTCCCCGTGGATCGCGGCCGTGAGGAAGACGCGGTTCCCCTCCTCCTCGCCCCTCATGACGGTGACGGGGATGTTGACCGGCTGGGCGGTGTAGAACTCGCTGATCTTGAGGAGGATCTCCTGCGTCTCGCCGGGGCGGATGACGCGCCCGGCGATCGTGAGGTCCTTGGGCGGGCTCATCCGCGCTTTCCTTTCCCGGTGGCTCCCCGCACCGCCGCCCGCTGGGAAGCGTAGGCGCAGGCGTACTCGAGGATCTCGCGGGCGATGTCCGCGCGCGTCGCCTGCTCGAGCCCTTCGAAGCCGGGGGAGGAGTTGATCTCGATCACCTTCGGCCCCGACTTCGATTCGAGCATGTCCACGCCCGCGACCTGCAGCCCCATCACCTCGCATGCCGCGCACCGCCACCTGGGCGTATTCCTCGCTCAGCTCGATGATCCGCCCCGCGCCCCCGCGGTGGATGTTGGAGCGGAACTCCCCGAGGCGCGCGATCCGCCGCATCGCGCCGACCACGCGCCCGCCCACCACCAGGGCGCGGATGTCCCGTCCCCGCGACTCCGCGATGAACTCCTGGATCAGGATGTTCTGCCCCAGGCCCCAGAGCGTGTCGAGGATCGCCTCGAGCTGCGGCAGCGTTTCGGCCAGCATCACGCCCACGCCCTGGCTCCCCTGGATCAGTTTCAGGATGACCGGCGGGCCGCCGACCGCGTCGAGCGCCCGCGCGATCTGCGAGGGAGCGCGCGCCATGACCGTGCGCGGGATGTCGATGTCGTGGCGGCTCAGCAGCTGCAGGGAGCGCAGCTTGTCGCGCGAGCGGGCGATCGGCACCGAGTTGTTCACGATCGGGATGCCCATGATCGAGAACTGCCGGACCACCGCGAGCCCGTGCTCGGTGATCGAGGCCCCGATGCGCGGCAGGACCACGTCCACCTCGCCCAGCCGGCGGTGCGAGTTCTTGTGGTAGATGGACGGGTCCCTGCGCCCGCAGACGATGAAACAGTTCAACGGGTCCACGACCACGGCGCGGTGCCCCATGTGCCGGGCCGTCTCCACCAGGCGGCGCGTCGAGTAGAGCGTCCGCCGTCGGGAGAGGATCAGGACCTTCATGCCTTCGCGGTCCCCGCCTTCTCCTCGAGCGCCGCCTGCGCCGCCGCCAGGCGGGCGATCGGCACGCGGAAGGGCGAGCACGAAACGTAGTCGAGCCCGATGCGCGTGGCAGAACTTCACCGACGCGGGGTCCCCGCCGTGCTCGCCGCAGATCCCGATCTTCAGGCCCGGCCGCGCCGCGCGCCCCTGCGCCACCGCCATCTTGAGGAGCTCCCCGACCCCTTCCCGGTCGATCGTCTGGAACGGGTCCGCGGGCAGGATCCGGTTCTCGAGGTAGTGGGGCAGGAACGAGCCGATGTCGTCGCGGGAGAACCCGTAGGTCGTCTGCGTGAGGTCGTTCGTGCCGAACGAGAAGAACTCGGCGACGCTCCGCGATCCGTCCCGCGGTCAGGGCCGCGCGCGGCACCTCGATCATCGTCCCGACGGTGTACGGGAACGTCACCCCGGTCCTGGTCCGGACCTCCTCCGCGACGCGGCGCACGATCTTCTCCTGGTGGGCCAGCTCGGTGACGGTCCCGACGAGCGGGATCATGATCTCGGGGATCGCGTCGATCCCCTTCTTGTGGAGCGCCGCCGCGGCCTCGAAGACGGCCCGCGCCTGCATCTCGCTGATCTCCGGGTACGTGATCCCGAGGCGGCAGCCCCGGTGCCCCAGCATCGGGTTCAGCTCGTGCAGCTGCGCGACGCGCGTCGAAAGGACCCGCGCCGGGACCTTCAGCGACCGCGCGAGGCGGGCGATCTGCTTCTCGTCGAGGTTCACGAACTCGTGCAGCGGCGGGTCGAGGAAGCGGATGGTGACCGGGTATCCCTTCATCGCCTTGAGGATCCCCTCGAAGTCCTTCCGCTGGAACGGCAGGAGCTTCATGAGGGCCTTCCGCCGCGCGGCGGGCGTCTCGGCGACGATCATCTCGCGCATGGCGCTGATCCGCTTCTCGTCGAAGAACATGTGCTCGGTGCGGGTCAGCCCGATCCCCTGCGCGCCGAACGCGCGCGCCTGGGCGGCGTCCTCGGGACGGTCGGCGTTGGTCCGGACCTTCAGCCGGCGGACCGCGTCGGCCCAGGACATGAGGGCGCGGTAGTGGGGATTGCTCTCGGGATCGGCCGGGAGCAGCGGCAGCGCCCCCGCGTAGACCGCCCCCTTCGTGCCGTTCACGGTGATCGTGTCCCCTTCGCGGAGCAGCAGGGAGCCCGCGCGGACCGTTCCCTTCTTCTCGTCCACCTCGAGGTCGCTGCAGCCGACGACGCAGCACTTGCCCCAGCCGCGCGCCACGAGCGCCGCGTGGCTCGTCATGCCGCCCTTGGCCGTCAGGATGGCATCCGCGACGTGCATCCCGTGGATGTCCTCGGGCGAGGTCTCGTTGCGGACGAGGACGACCTTCTTGCCCTTCGCGGAGAGCGCCTCGGCGCGCTCGGCGGTCGTCGCGATCACGCCGGTCCCGCCCCCGGGGCCCGCGGGCAGGCCGCGTGCGATCACCTTCGCCTTCGCCTCGGCCGCGGGGTCGATCCGCTTGTGGAGCAGCTCGTCCAGCTGCTCGGGGCGGACCCGCATGAGGGCCTCCTCCCGCGCGATGAGCCCCTCCTCGCACATCTCGACCGCCATGCGCACGGCGGCGGCGCCGTTGCGCTTCCCGGTGCGGGTCTGGAGCATCCACAGCCGCCCGTCCTCGATCGTGAACTCGATGTCCTGCATGTCCCGGAAGTGCTTCTCGAGCGTCTCGCGGATCCGCACGAGCTCCCCGTACGCCTCGGGCATGGACGCCTGCAGGGTTTCGCCGGCCGACGGTGACGCGCCCTGGCCGTTCAGCGGTCTGGGCGTGCGGATGCCCGCGACGACGTCCTCGCCCTGGGCGTTGGGGAGCCACTCGCCGTAGAACAGGTTCTCGCCGGTGGCGGGATTGCGGGTGAAGGCGACGCCGGTGGCGGAGCGCTCCCCGGTGTTGCCGAACACCATCGCCTGCACGTTGACCGCGGTGCCCCACTCGTCCGGGATCCCCTCGATCCGCCGGTAGGCGACGGCCCGCTTGCCGTTCCAGGAGCGGAACACGGCGTCGATCGCGCCGAAGAGCTGCTCCTTCGGATCGTCCGGGAACGGCTTGCCGAGCGTCTTGCGGATGATCGCGTGGAACTCGCGGATCAGCTTCTCGAGGTCCTGCGCGGTCAGCTCGGTGTCCTGCGTGACGCGCCGCTGCTTCTTGAGGCGCGTCATCTCGTGCTCCATCTTCGTCCGCACGCCGTGCCCTTCGCGCGGCTCGATCCCCTGCGCCTTCTCCATCACCACGTCGGCGTACATCATCATCAGGCGCCGGTAGGCGTCGAGGACGAAGCGAGGGTTGCCCGTGCGGGCAATGAGCCCCTGGCGCGTCTTCGTGGTCAGCCCGACGTTCAGGACCGTCTCCATCATGCCGGGCATCGAGCTGCGCGCACCGGAGCGCACGGAGACGAGCAGGGGCCTCTCCACGTCGCCGAAGGTGGAGCCGACCATGCCGCTCATTCGCTCGAGGGCCGCGCCGATCTCGGCGTCGAGCCCCTCGGGGATCCGCCCCCCGACCTTCAGGTACTCGTTGCAGACCTCGGTGGTGATGGTGAAGCCGGGGGGGACGGGGATGCCGAGGTTCGTCATCTCGGCGAGGTTCGCCCCCTTGCCGCCGAGCAGGGTCTTCATGGACGCGCTGCCGTCCGAACCGCCGGCGCCGAAGAAATACACACGCTTCGTTCCGCTCATGTCAGGGTTCCCTCGAAGGTCTCGTGGAAAGGTCACTTCAGTTGGTCGAGCTGCTTCTGCAGCTCTTCCCGCGAGATGGAGATCTGCTTGAGGTCCGCGACCTCCTCGATCATCAGCGCGGTCCGCCGCACCAGATCGAGCCGCTCCCGCCGGATGGCGGGGTCGGGGTGCATGACGAGAACGTGATCGAAGAACCGCGAAAGGGCGGGGCGCAGGCGGACGAGAGCCTGCAGCGCCCCTTCGAAATCGTCCCGCTTCATCGCCTCTTCGACCGTGCGCCCGGCCTCGGCGACGGGCCCGGCGAGCCCGGAGAGCGCCGCCGGCTCGTCGGGATCCTGCTTGAGCACCGTGTCGAGCGTCCCGGCGGGGTCCGTCCCCTGCGCCTGCTGGAGGATGTTCCGGCACCGCTTGTGGATCTCGACCAGGGCCGCGGAATCGGGCAGCTCGCGCAGCCTCTCGAGCGCGAAGACCTTCTCGGCGAGGCGCGGGAGCTCCTCCCCCGGCGCGCGCGCGCCGTCCCGCGCGAGCAGGACCGCGTTGATCGTGTCGTAGCGCGAGCCCTTCTCCTTGAGCCAGAACTCGAGCCGCTCGAAGAGAAAGCCCAGCAGCTCCGCATCGCTCGCGCCGGGCGGCGTCTTCGCGCCGCCGCCCTCCGGGGCGCCCTTCGCGGCAGGGGGCGCGGGCGCCGCCGCCGCGCGCTCTCCCAGCGCCGAGCGCGCCGCCGAGAGCATCTCCGCCGCCCCCAGGGGGAGCCCCCCTTCCACGCCGAGGCGGATGACGGAGTACGGCGGCGCGTCGCAGGCCGAAGGGGTCCTTGCTCCCGGTCGGGAGCCCGACGAAGGTCGCGAGGGCCGCGAGCGAATCGAGCCGGTCCGCGAGGGCGAGCAGGATCCCCTCGGACGTGCGCGGCAGCGCGTCTCCGGCTCCCGCCGGCCGGTACTGGTCGTAGATCGCCTCCGAGGCGCCGCGGGGGTGCCCCTCGCGCCCCTCGGCCGCCTCGCGGCCGACGTAGATCCCGCCCGCGATCCCCTGCAGCTCGGGGAACTCGCCCACCAGCCCGGTGGTCAGGTCGCACTTGGCCAGGCGCGCGGCGGCGCGGAGCGCCCCGGCGTCGGCGGGCCACGAGGGCGCCTCTCCCGGCTGCCCGGGGCCGCTCCGGCCGCTTCCCTGCGCTCCGGCTGGGGCCGTCCGCTCCTTCTGGCGGGAGTTGACGATGGCCCCCAGCGCGAGCGCGACCGACTCGATCCTGCGCGATTTCTCGGCGTAGGAGCCGGCCGCGGCGTGGAACGTCACGTGCTCGAGCTTCGCGACGCGGCCCGCGAAGGGCACCTTGCGGTCCTCGTGGAAGAAGAAGCGCGCGTCCTCGAGCCGCCCGACGACGACCCACTCGTTCCCCTTGCGGATGTGCCCCTCGGCGTCCCGGTCGGTGTCGGAGACCACGAGGAAGCGGTTCGACACCCCTTCGTCCGTCTCGGTCGAGAAGGCCTTCTGGTGGTGGCGCAGCGTGGTGACCAGGACCTCGCGCGGGAGCTCCAGGAACTCGGCGGGGAACGATCCGAGGGTCGCCCCGGGGAACTCCACGAGGTCGGTGACCTCCTCGAGAAGCTCGGCGTCCTCGACCGGGCGGACTCCCTCCTCCCCCGCGATCTCCACGAGTCGCCGCGACAGGGCGGCGCGGCGGGCCTCGCGGTTGGCGAAGACCTTCTGCGCCGCGAGCGTCTCCTCGTACGCGGCGGGCGACCCGATGGGGACCTTCCGGGCGCCGAGGAACCGGTGGCCGTCGGATTCGCGCCCTGCGCGGATGCCGAAGAGCGTCAGGGGCACGAGCTCGCTCCCGAGCAGGGCCACCACCCAGTGCACCGGCCTCACGAAGCGGCGCGTCCCGTCCCCCCAGCGCATCGTCTTGGGGAACGACATCGCGGCGACGGACTTCGGGAGCGTCTCCGCGAGGACCTCCGCCGCGCTCCGCCCGGCGATCCTGCGCCGGACCGCGAGGTAGTCCCCCTTCGGCGTCGCGACGGTCAGCAGCGCGGCCGGCTCCACGCCCATCTTCTGCGCGAAGCCGAGGGCCGCCTTCGTCGGCTTCCCGTCGGGCCCGGCGGCCGCCTTCGCGGGCGGTCCCAGGACCTCCTCGTCCCGGTCCTCCTGCCGCAGCGAGACGCCCTCGACCAGGACGGCGATGCGGCGCGGCGTGCAGAAGGTGCGCGCCTCGCCGCGCGCAAGGCCGGCCGCCTCCAGAACGGCGCCGACGCGGGCGGCAAGGTCCTCGACCGCGCCGCCCAGCATGCGGGCGGGGATCTCCTCGCAGCCGATCTCGAGCAGGAAGTCGGCGCGGCTCACGCGGCACCTCCCTGCTCCGCCGCCGCGGCCCGCGCGAGGAACTTCTCGCGCTCCGGCGGCGGCAGCAGGGGGAAGCCCGCCTCGCGGCGCAGCTCCAGGTACCGGCTCGCGCACCGCACCGCGAGGGCGCGGATCCTCTGGATGTAGGCCGCGCGCTCCGTGATCGAGATCGCGCCCCGGGCGTCGATCAGGTTGAACGTGTGCGAGCAGCGCAGGGCGTAGTCGTAGGCGGGATACAGCAGGGGCCGGTCGCGGTCCAGCAGGGCCGTCCCCTCCCTCTCGTACTGCTCGAAGAGGCGGAACAGCAGCGTCGCGTCGGCGGCCTCGAAGGCGTAGGTCGAGTGCTCGATCTCCTCCTGCCTGCGCACCTCTCCGTAGGGGATCCCGTCCCGCCAGGGAATGTCGAAGATGTTGCGGATCCCCGTGAGGAACATCGTGATCCGCTCGAGGCCGTAGGTGAGCTCCGCGGAGACCGGCGACAGCTCCTGGCCGCCCGCCTGCTGGAAGTAGGTGAACTGCGTGATCTCCATCCCGTCCATGAGCACCTGCCAGCCCACCCCGGCGGCCCCCAGCGTGGGGGATTCCCAGTTGTCCTCCTCGAAGCGGATGTCGTGCTTCCTGGGATCGATCCCGAACGCCGTCAGCGACTCGAGATACAGGTCCTGCACGTCCTCGGGAGCCGGCTTGAGGATGACCTGCATCTGCAGGTGCTTGTACACGCGCATCGGGTTCTCGCCGTAGCGACCGTCCCCCGGCCGCCGCGAGGGCTGCACGAAGGCGACGCTCCATGGCTCGGGGCCGAGGACGCGGAAGAAGGTGTCCGGGTGCATGGTCCCGGCGCCGACCTCCATGTCGTAGGGCTGCTGGATGAGCGCGCCCCTGCGGGCCCAGAACCCCTGCAGCGCCAGGATCAGATCTTGTAGGTTCATCGTCGAGCCTCGAGAAACCGCGCCGTACGGAACGGCCGGCCGGTGAATCCTTCGAACAACAGCCTCACGAGCCGGTCGATACCGGCCGTCGTTGCCGGCTCGGCGAGCCGGCCGACGGGCCGGCGCAGGGCCTGCCGGATCCAGCCGAGCTCGTCCGCGCCCAGGCGCGCCGTCTCCGCCCCCGGGGGCGGCCGCCACCGCGCAGCCGGCGCACAGCGCCTCGCCCGCCTCCGCGGCGACGATGCCGGCCTCCAGCGGCCCCTGACCGCACCGCGCGCACTCCTCGAGAGCGGGCAACAGACCTTGAAGGCGGAGGGTCCAGATCTCGAACCAGCGCCGGACTGTCCCGGGCGGGGACCCTTCACCCGACGCGTCGCTCGCCGCCCGCAGGAGCCGGAAGAACCGGGGATCGGGCTCGCGATCGCGCGCGAAAGTATCCGCTACCTCGGCCATATAAGCAAACAGGTAGAACCACGCGAGCTCGCGCTGCCGCGCGGCGAAGGAAACCGCGGTTTCGAACGTCTCGAGCCGGACGAGCTCGGCGCCCTCCGACTCGGTCCAGGTGGCCCGGCCGCGCGCGAGCGGCTCCAGCCCGCCCCCGAACCGGCGGCGGCTCTTCCGGGCGTTCCGGGCCGAGCCCGAGAGCTTCCCTTCGCTCTCGGTGAGGAACGTGACGATGAGGTCCGCTTCCCCGACCGGGCGCGTCCGCAGGATGATCGCCTCGCTGCTCAGGCGCCCCATGCGCACCCCCCGGCCTCGCGGCCGTCGCTCCCCGTTCGCACCGGGCGAGCGCAGCGGCCCGGCCGATCCCTTCGCGGCTGAGGCATCAGGTGAGGCCGAGATCGCGCAGGGTCCCCTCGTCGTCGCGCCAGTGGGAGCGGACCTTGACCCACAGCTTCAGGCCGACGTGACGGTCCAGCAGGCGCTCGATCTCCAGGCGCGCCTCCGTCCCCACGGCCTTGAGCATCGAACCGCCCTGCCCGATCACGATCGCCTTCTGCCCGTCGCGCTCGACGAGGATGACGGCGTCGATCCGCGTGATCCCGTCCTCCCCGTCCTGCCAGCGCTCGATGGCGACCGCCGTGGCGTGGGGAATTTCCTCGCGGGTGCGGTGGAGGATCTTCTCCCGGATCAGCTCGCTGACGAGGGCGCGCTCGGGCTGGTCGGTCAGCGTGTCCTCGGGGAAGAGCCTCGGCCCCTCCGGCAGCGCGGCGATGATGCCGTCGAGGAGCGCCTGGCAGTTCTCCCCCGTCTTCGCGGAGATCGGCCAGGCCTCGTCCGCGCGGAATTCCCTCATCGCGCGGTCGAGCATCGGCAGGAGCTCCGGCTTGCGGACGCTGTCCACCTTGTTCAGGACGGCGAACAGCGCGGCCCGGCCCCGCCGCTCCTCGATGAGGCCCGCCACCCGGAGGTCGCCCGGCCCGAAGCCCACCGTGGCGTCCACCACCCAGAGCAGCACGTCCACGCCGGCGATCGCCTCCGTCGCGGCCTCGATCATGGCCCGGTTCATCCGGTGCATCGGCCGGTGAAAGCCCGGGGTGTCCACGAACACCACCTGGCCGCGCGGCGTCGTCAGGATCCCCGTGATCCGGGTGCGGGTCGTCTGGGGCACGTCGGCCACGATGGCGATCTTCTCGCCGACGAGCCTGTTCAGGAGCGTCGATTTCCCGACGTTCGTGTGCCCCACGAGGGTCGCGTACCCGCTGCGGAAGGAGTCGTCCTTCCGGGCCTCCGCGCTGCCGTCCGCTTCCCGATCGCTCATCCGTCGTTCCCGTTCCGGCGGGAGGCCCTCAGGCCTCGTCGCGCCCGTGCGCATCGCCCGCGGCGGCCCCGGCGCTTTCCCGCGACATCCGGACCCGCCGGATCCGCCGCCGGTCCGTCTCCGTCACCTCGAAGACGATCCCCCGCCAGGAGATCTTCTCACCGACCTCCGGGATGTGCCCGAAACGGGCCTCCACGAGCCCGCCGACCGTCTCGAAACCCTCGCCCTCCAGGTCCGCGCCGAACAGCTCGCCCGCGCGCACCACGTCGAGCCTCCCGCGCACGATCTTCGATCCGTCCGGCTGCGAGGCGACGTCCTCGGGCTCGTGCTCGTCCCGGATCTCCCCGACGAGCTCCTCCAGCAGGTCCTCGATGGTCACGAGGCCGGCGGTGCCCCCGTATTCGTCCACGACCACCGCGAGCTGCTGGCGGCTCGCCTGCAGCTCGCGCAGGAGCTCGGAGACCCGCTTCGTTTCCGGCACCACGTGCACCGGCCGCATGAAATCGGCGGCCGTGAGGTGCCCCGGCTTGCCCCAGTGCTCGAACAGGTCCCGCGTGTTCACGAAGCCGACGACGTGGTCGACGCTTCCCCGGTAGACCGGGATCCGCGAGTGGCGCACCTTCGCCACGAACGCGACGAGCCGGTCGAGGGTCGCCTCCTCGGGGATCGCCGCCATCTCGGTGCGCGGCGTCATGACCTCGCGCACCACGGTGTCCGAGAAGTCGATCACGCTCTCGATGAGGGTCCCCTCCTCCGCCTCGAGGATCCCCTCCTCCTCGCCGACCGCGAGGTAGGCGCGCACCTCCTCCTCCCCCGGCTCCTCGGCGTCGTCGGAGGCCGGGAAACGGTCGCGCACCCAGCGCAGGATCCGGTAGACGGGCTCGGAGAGCGGCAGGAGCGGGTAGTGGACGACCCCCGCGGCGGGGAGGGTCACGCGGAACGCGCGCTCCGGGTCGACGAGGACGATCGCCCTCGCGCCGAGCTGCTCGATCACCAGGGTGAAGACCGCGAGCACCGAGAGGAATCCCGCGAGGAGCGGGTGTGGCGCGCCCAGCAGCTCCGCGAGCCGCGCGGCCGCGACGGCCGCCCCGACCAGGCAGAGCTGCCGTCCCATCTGGACGCTGACCCGCAGGCGCGAAGGAGGCGGCTCGGTGGCGTCCCGCAGCAGCGAGCCGGTCAGTCCCTCCGCCGTCTCCTCGCGGATCCGGGCGAGCACGAGCATCGAAAGGGAGTTGAGCGCCGCCTGGAAGATCGACAGGACGAGGAAGATCGCGGCGAGGCCCGCGAGGAGCAGGACGTAGCTGGCGGCCTGGGGGGCGATGGCGGTCCTACCTTCCCCGCGCCCCGCGCGTGGCGGATCGCGGCGGCCTGGAGGCGCAGCATTGTCCCGTCGTCCGTCTCGTGATCGTAGCCGAGCAGGTGCAGCAGCCCGTGGGCGAGAAGGACCTCCAGCTCACGGGCGAATGGCCGCCGCGCGCTGCGGGCCTGGCGGCGCGCCGTGTCCGCCGAGATGACGATGTCCCCCAGGTGGACCTGCCCCGCGGCGGTCGCGCCGCCGCCGGGGAACGAAAGCACGTCGGTCGGCCGCGGCTTGCCCCTCCACTGACGGTTCAGCTCGGCGATCTCGGCGTCGCCGCAGAACAGCACGGTCAGGGTCCCGGCGGGCGCGTCGAGGTACGCCGCGAGGCGGCGCAGCCACGGCGCGCGCGATCGCGGCGGGCACGGCGACGCCCGGCCGCGAGACGACCGTCAGCCTCATCGCTCCATGCTCCCGGCGCAGCCGGCCCTCGCGCGGGCCCCGCCGGGCCTGGGCGCCTTCGAAGATGAAGGTCGGGTAGTCGATCCGGTGGTGGTAGATGCTGCCCAGGGTCCGGACGAACGCGTCGGTGATCCTGTCCAGGTCGCTGAAGGTCAGGTCGCAGTGGTCGAACTGCCCGTCCAGGATCGCGCGGCTCGAGATCTGGCGGATCAGCTGACGGAACTTCTCGTCGTTCGGCTCGGCCAGGGTGCGGGCGGCGGCCTCGACCGAGTCCGCGAGCATGAAGATGGCGCCCTCCTTGCTGGAGGGCTTCGGACCCGGATGGCGGAAGTCGTCGGCGTTCGGCGGGGGCGCTCCGGCGGCGGCGGCGGCCGTCTTCGCCTTCTCGTAGAAGTAGGTCATCACCCGCGTGCCGTGATGCTGGGGAATGATGTCGAGGATCGGCTCGGGGAGGTTGTGCTCGCGGCCGAGCCGGATCCCCTCCTTCACGTGGTTGGAGATGATCAGCGCGCTCATGGACGGAGCGAGCCGGTCGTGGGGGTTCTCGCCCGGCCGCTGGTTCTCGATGTAGTACTCGGGCATCCGCATCTTGCCGATGTCGTGGTAGTAGGCGGCCACCCGGCAGAACAGCGGGTTCGCGCCGATCGCGTCGGCGGCCGCCTCCGCGAGGGTTCCCACGATGACCGAGTGGTTGTACGAGCCCGGCGCGCGCAGCGCCAGCTGCGAGAGCAGCGGGTTGTCGAGGTTGGAGAGCTCGAGCAGGCGGATGTCCGTGAGGACCCCGAAGACCAGCTCGAGGATCGGCAGCAGGAAGGCCACCAGGAGGGGAACGCCGACCGCGCCGCCCAGGAAGGCGAACAGGGCGTCGGCGAGGCCGGTCTGCCAGGCCTGAAACCCGTTCGCGACCGCGTCGAGGCCGGCCACCGCCGCCGCGCCCGCGAGCCCCACGGCGAGGCCCGATCGCAGCAGCGCGGTGCGGGTCCGGTAGTGGGTCACGCTGTACACGCCGGCGAGGTGGGCGATCAGCGCGAACAGCGCGTACGGCAGGCTCCACTCGAAGAGGATGGCGATGACGGCGCACGCGAAGAGCGAATAGACGGTCGCGATCCGGTGGTTGGCGAGGAGCGTGACGAGAACGGCGCCGGCGGCGGCCGGGATCAGGTACCAGAGCGTCTCGGGCCGGTCGATCGGGGACTCGAGGTTCCTGGCGAGGAGCTCCGCGAGCGAGATCCCCGCGCGGCACAGCGCGGCATGCAGGACCAGGATGAACGCCAGGAACGGGAACAGGTGCCGGATGCGGGAGTAGAAGGGCTGCGCGTCCCGGGCGTACCGCCGAGGAAGAAGACGAGGAAGCTGATGATCAGCAGCAGCCCCAGGGTCGCGGCCGGGTCGAAGGCGCGGGGCCGCGCCTGGCGGATCGCGTCGATCGTGCGGATCGCGTCGCGGGTGAGCGGCGTCCCCTTGGCCGCCACCACCGTGCCGCGGGGGATCCGGGAGTAGAGCATCGGGACCTGCCGGGCCGCCTCGTCCATGCGCCGCCGCGTCTCCGTCAGGTCGTAGGTCAGGGTCGGCTGGATCCGCTCCGGCGAGCCAGTCGCCCGCCTTCGCCGCGAGGGCGGGATCGAGCGTCCCGAGGCGCGCGACCTCCTCGCGCGCGCGGCGCCTCGCCTCCTCGATATCCATGATCCGGCCGACGTCCCGCAGGGAGGCCTCGGCGCCGGCGCCGAAGTAGCGGACGGTGATGCGCGCGGTCGCGCGGGAGGGTGTCCGTGCGGGCGACGATCTTCTCGGAGAGGATCCCGCGCGACGATCTTCCCTGAGCGCGGCGATCGTCTCGGGCCCGCGCGGGCCGCGCAGCGCCGCCGCCAGCGCCGGGTCGGCGGGCCCCTGCGCGGAGCCGGGCGCGAGGGCCTCTCCGAGCTCCTGCTCGACCCGCTCGCCCGCCTTGGCGTCGAACAGGTACACGTCGTCCACGGCCCGGCGCGCCTGCTCGATCCGCTCGGAGGTGCGCGCCTCGTCGGGGATCTCGAGGTCGAAGGGGGCCACGATGTCCGAGGTGACGATCCGCCCCTCGAACAGCTCGCCGAGCCGGCGTCCCCAGGGGCTCCGCCAGGTCAGGGCGACGAGCACCGCGACCGTCGCCAGGGCCCAGAGGGTCTCCAGCGCGGAGCAGGGCCTCCAGGGCGCGCTTGAGCGGCGCGGCCCGCGGCGGACCCGCGCTCGCCGCGGGGGCGCCGGGTCACGCGCTCACGTTCGGGCGGCTCATCCATCGCCGTTCCCCCCGCGCTTGCGCTCGTTCGTGAAGGTCTCGTAGGCCTTGATGATCCGCTGCACCAGCGGATGGCGGACGACGTCCGTCTCGTCGAAGAGGACGAAGCGGATCCCCTCGATTCCCGCCGACGACCCCCTGCGCCTCGACGAGTCCCGAGGCGCGTCCCTGCAGGTCGATCTGCGTGATGTCCCCCGTGATCACGGCCTTGGAGTTGTAGCCGATCCGCGTCAGGAACATCTTCATCTGCTCGCTGGTGGTGTTCTGCGCCTCGTCGAGGATCATGAAGGAGTCGTTCATCGTCCGCCCGCGCATGAACGCGAGCGGCGCGACCTCGATCGTTCCCTTGGCGAGGAGACGCTCGATCTGGTCCCGGTCGGTCAGGTCGTACAGGGCGTCGTACAGCGGCCGCAGGTACGGATCGACCTTCTCGGCGAGGTCCCCGGGAAGGAACCCGAGCTTCTCCCCCGCCTCGACCGCGGGCCGGGCGAGGATGATCCGGTTCACGCGGCGCTCGTTCAGGAACGTGACCGCCATCGCCACGGCGAGGTAGGTCTTCCCCGTCCCGGCCGGCCCGATCCCGAACACCAGGTCCGAATCGCGGATCGCCTCGAGGTACCGCCTCTGGTGCTCGCTCTTCGGCATCACGAACTTCTTCGCCGACGGACGGAGGCGGAAGTTCACGAAGTAGTCGGCGAGCGCCCCGGCCGGGTTCCGCCGGAACAGGCCGATCGCGGTCCGGATGTCCCCTTTCTGGAACTCGTGGCCGCGGGCAGGGCAGCTCGACCAGCTGCTCGAGGAATCGGGTGAAGGCTCTCGACGGCCTCCTCGGCGCCCTCGACGAAGAGCTCGGCTTCCCCGCATCGAGAGGTCGACGTCGAAGGAGCGCTCGAGAAGCGTGAAGTTCTCGTCGCGGTCACCGAGGATGCTGGCGATCCCGGCCTCCGGGATCTCGAGCCGTTTCATCGTGGCCATTCTATCCCGGCCGGGGCCGCTCAACCCTTCGGTCCCTGCTCCCGCCGGACCAGCTCCGGCCGCATGGCCTCCAGCCGCGCCAGGAGCCCGTCGAGCTCGGCCACCGTCCCGGGCTGCGGCAGGACCGAAACCTGCTCCAGCTGACGCGGAATCGACGGGCGACGGCGAGCCGGTCATGAGGTCCGAGGCGCTGGTGGTCTTGGGGAAGGCGATCACCTCGCGCAGGGACTCCTGGCCCGCGAAGATGGCCGTCAGCCTGTCGAAGCCGAGCGCGATCCCGCCGTGGGGCGGCGCCCCGAGCCGGAACGCCTTGAGCAGGAACCCGAACTTCGCCTCCGCCTCGTCGTCGCCGATCCCCAGGACCCGGAAGATCCGCTCCTGGGTCTGCCGGTCGTGGATCCGGATGCTGCCGCTCCCGATCTCGAAGCCGTTGATGACGATGTCGTACGCCTGGGCCACCGCCGAGGCCGGATCGCCCTCCATCCCCGCGAGGTGCTCGGGGGCGGGCGCGGTGAAGGGATGGTGGCTCGAGTACCACCGCTGATCCTCCTTGTGCCACTCGAACAGCGGGAAGTCCGTGACCCAGAGCGCCGCGTGGGGCTTCCCCTTCCCCCAGCCCTTCCTCGGCCGCGAGGCGGATCCGCAGCCCCCCCAGGACGACCGAGGCCGTCATCGCCTTGTCGGCGACGATCAGGAGCAGGTCGCCCGGCCCCGCGCCCGAGGCGGCGAGCACGGATGCCGTCTTCTCCTCCCCGAGCGCCTTGAGCGCCGGGGACTGAAGACCCTTCGGCGCCGCGCCGGATCCAGATGAGGCCCCGCGCCCCCGCCTCCTTGGCGGCGGCGGCGAGCTCGTCGAGCCGCTTCCGGCTGAAGGAGGCGCCACCCGGGGACGACGAGCCCGCGGACCGCGCCCGCCCGAGCCGAGCGCCTCGGTGAACGGCGCGAAGGTGCTTCCCTCCAGCGGCCTGCCCGAGCTCGACGATCGGCTGTCCGTACCGGAGGTCCGGCTTGTCGATGCCGTAGCGGGCCATCGCCTCGGCCCAGGTCAGGCGCGGGAACGGGGCCTGGATCGGCTGTCCCACGGCCGCGGCGAGGCGGACGATCAGCCGTTCGACGAGCTCGTAGATGTCGGCCGGCTCGATGAACGACATCTCGATGTCGATCTGCGTGAACTCGGGCTGGCGGTCGGCGCGCAGGTCCTCGTCGCGGAAGCAGCGCGCGATCTGGAAGTACCGCTCGAACCCCGCGACCATCAGGAGCTGCTTGAACAGCTGCGGGGACTGCGGGAGCGCGTAGAACTCGCCCGGGTGCACGCGGGAGGGCACGAGGTAGTCGCGCGCCCCCTCGGGCGTCGACTTGGTGAGGATCGGGGTCTCGACCTCGAGGAAGCCCGCTTCGTCGAGGCACCGGCGCGTCTCGAACGCGAGCCGGTGGCGCATCTCGAAGGTCCGGAGCATCCGGGGGCGGCGCAGGTCGAGGAACCGGTAGCGCAGGCGGATTTCCTCGCCGATCTCCTGGTCGTCCTCGACCGGGAACGGAAGCGGGTGGGCCAGGTTGAGGATCTCCGTCTCGGCGACCACCACCTCCACCTCGCCCGTGGGGATCCGGGGGTTGCGGTTCTCCTCGCCGCGGAGGATCACCGTGCCGCGCATGGCGATGACGCTCTCCGCCCGCAGGCCCCTCGCGCTCTCGTGGGCCTTCGGCGCCTCCTCCGGCCGGAAGGTGAGCTGGCAGATGCCGCTCCGGTCCCGGAGGTCCACGAAGATGAGCCCGCCGTGGTCGCGCCGGGCCGCCACCCACCCCGCCAGGACCACCTCGCGCCCGACGTCCGACGGCCCGAGCTCGCCGCACCTGTCTGTTCTCTTCAGCATCGATCTCTCTTTCCCGTTCCGAGCCGTTCGGCCAGCAGCGCGACGAGGCTCCGCCGCTCGCCGGCCGGGACCGGTTCCTGGGTCTCCGCTTTCATGTCCCTCAATTGATAAGTCCCGTTTCGAATCTCGTCATCCCCCAGGATCAGGGCGAAGCGGGCCCCTTCCCTGTTGGCCTTCTTGAGCTGCGCCCCGAGCCCCTTGGGACGGGGGTCGAGGCGGACCGACAGGCCCGCCGCCCGGAGCTCCTTCGCGAGGGGGATGAGCCAGTGCCCGGGCCTGCTCGCCGAGGTGCGCCAGGAACAGGTCGGACCGGACGGAGATCGTGATCGGCCCCTTCCTCGCCTCCCGGCAGGCCCAGGAGCATCATGAGGCGCTCCAGGCCGAGCGCCCAGCCGAAGCCGGGCAGGTCGGGACCGCCGAGGTCCTTCATCAGGCCGTCGTAGCGCCCCCCGCCCATCAGCGAGTTCTGCGAGCCGAGTCCCGAGACCGCCACGATCTCGAAGGCGGTCCGGACGTAGTAGTCGAGCCCGCGCACGAGGCGCGGCTGGATCGTGAAGGCGACCCCGAGGGCCCGGAGGTGCCCCTGCACGGCATCGAAGTGGGTCCGGCAGCCCTCGCACAGGTGCTCGAGGACCGTGGGCGCGCCGGCAAGGAGCGCCTGGTCCGCCGCCACCTTGCAGTCGAAGACCCGGAGGGGATTCTCGACGAGCCTCCTGCCGCAGTCCTCGCAGAGCCGCGAGGAGCGGGAGGCCCCTCCTTCGGCGGGCAGGTCGAGCCAGCTCCCGGAGCGCGTCGCGGTAGACCGGCCGGCACTCGCGGCACCCCACCGAGTTGAGCAGCAGCTCGATCGCGGGCGGGGCCGCCGCCCCGGCGAGGGCGAACGAGCCGCCGAGAAACGCCATGAGCATCTCGATCGTCTCGGCGTCGGAGTACGGATCGTCGCTCCCGAGGACCTCGACGCCGACCTGGTGGAACTGGCGCTGTCGTCCCTTCTGAGGACGCTCGTGGCGGAACATCGGGCCGATGTAGTAGAGCCGCTCCGCGCCGGCCACGCGCGAGAGCCCGTGCTGGATGCTCGCCCTGACCACGGAGGCCGTCATCTCCGGGCGGAGGGTCAGCGAGTCGTCCCCCACCTGGAACGTGAACATCTCCTTGCGCACGATGTCCGTCGAGGAGCCGACGCCGCGGGCGAACAGCTCCGTCGCCTCGAAGATCGGGGTGCGGATCTCCAGGAACCCGTATCGGGAGAACAGCTCCCGGGCCAGGGCCTCGACCCTCTGCCAGGTCTCGATCTCCCCGGGGAGGATGTCGCGGGTGCCCCGGACGGTTTGGTATTTCAAGCGCGCGCCTCCGGCGAAAACTGTTAAATTATCACGACTTTGCCGGTCCCACGCTGCGCGAGGCCGCGCGGAGGCGCCGAAAGGGATGCCGATGATCCGGCGCGCGGGTATCGGGGGCGGATTTCGGGCTGGAGAAGACATTCCGCGGGCGCGGGGGCTGGGCCGGCCGGTTCGAGGGGTTCGGAGATGCGGTGTTCGCCGCTGCCGCCGGGCCCCGCTCAGCGGTCCGGGAGTCGGTGCTGTCCGTGCCCGCTCCCCTGCAGGAGCGAAGCCGCCGCGCGGTCGAGCAGCCAGATCAGCTCGCCCTCCCGGGGCACAACGAGCTGCGCGGGGTAGCGGTCCGGCGCGGGCTCCCCTTCCAGGACCGTGCGGACCATGGCCGCCTTTTCCGCCCCCGTGACGAGGAAGAGGATGCAGGCCGCGGCGTTCAGCAGGACCGGCGTGAAGGTGATCCGCCAGGTGGCGAGCGGCGCCACCCAGGGGGCGGTGACCAGGCGGCTCCTCTCGTCGAGAGCGCGGCTGCCCGGAAACAGCGAGCCTGTGTGCCCATCGGTCCCCATGCCGAGCAGGACGAGGTCGAACCGGGGCCAGGGCCCGCCCGCGGAGCCGAAGAAAGCCAGGAGCTCGCGCTCGTAGTCGAGCGCGGCGGCCGCGGCGTCGGGGTTCTCGGACATCATCCGGTGCACGTTCGTCCCGGGGATCGGGACCTTCGAGATCAGCTGCTCGAGCGCGGCCCGGTAGTTGCTGTCGGGGTGGGATGGCGGGACGTGGCGCTCGTCGCTCCAGAACAGGTGGATCCGATCCCAGGACAGGCCGTCCTCGCTCCCGGCATGCTCGCGCGCCAGCCGCGCGTAGAGAGCGCGGGGGGTCGCTCCGCCGGAGAGCGCCACCGCGAAGCGGCCCCGCGCCGCGATCGCTTCCCGCGCGCGGCGCGAAAACTCCGCGGCCGCCTCGACCGCGAGGGCCGCCGGATCATCCACGATCCTGATCGAATGGCCGTCCATCGTCGCCGCGCATGATGGCACGACCCGCCGAGCAACGCACCGTCCCGGCGGCACGGCTCGATTTGACGCGCCCGCCCCTCACGCAGAAGAATGGCCGGGTGAGACCAGGATGGATCGCGCGGCCGGCTCCGCTCCCGCGGGACTTCGCCACCCGAGGGGGCGGTGCTCGCGGAGAGCGGCACGCACCGCCATTCTCGCGGCGGGCCCCGCTCCTTGCCTCCAGTGGGCGGGGCGCTCTGGCCGGCGCGGCGGCGCTCGGGCTCGCTCTCGGGCTGGCGACGATGCCGGGCCCGCTCGCGCCGATCGCCTCCGCCGCTGCCAGGGACGCGGGCTTCTACCCCGTCAGCGCGAACCCCCCGGAGGCCCACCCTGCCCCGGCTGTTCGCCTGGTCAGGGTGTGGGAGGCCGTCATCCCCGGGCTGCCGTAAGTCCATGCCTCTCGCGAATCGACACCAGGTCTGGAATTCGAGGTCGACCCGACCTCCGGCCTTGCCCGGAATCGGCGACAGGCTTCCCTCGCCCTTGTCGGCGCAGGGAAGCCGATCCATGTCGAAACCAGTGAGGGCTCTTTTGAGGTGGACGAGACCGACCGGCGCCGTGACCCCCGGGTCCGCTCTTCCTCCTGGCCCGCCGGGAGCGGCGGGAGACCGGGGGGGAGGCGAGGACGAGCCGGGCGCGACGTCCGGGAATGCCCTGGAATGCGCCGTCGAACTCGTGGACCCCAGGCTCGGCAAGTGGTTCCTGCGAAGGCCTCCGCTCGCCGGCGCCGGGAACCCGGTCTGGAGCGACGCAGCCGGCCTGGTCGCCCTTCTGGCCCCTGACGGGACGATCTACGGCCGCAAGCAGTCGAACGGCCACCTGCTCTGGCGCCGCATCTCCTCGCACCGGATCTCGATGCCCGGAGGGTCGGCCGGCCCTTACCTCCTCGTCGTCCCGGACTCCTCCCGTGCCCTCGAGGTGTATCGCTGGTCCGACGGATCCTCCGCGGGCTCATTCCTGCTCGACTCGGAGGATGCATCCTTCGCGTCCGGCCCCGTTGTTCCCCCGGCGGCTGTCGACCGCGACAGGATCTACGTCCTGGCGGAGCAGGCTCCCCGCGCCGAATCCCGCCTCCTCGCCCTCCGCATCGACCGGATCGCCGAAGCCCCCCGGCCCGCGCCCCGCTGACATGCCGCTCCGCCGCGGTCGCGCCCGGATCGAGAACCCCGCGGACGATCGAACCCGTGGGCTCGCCCCGGGCCGGAGCGCGGCCCGGCGGCGCCTGCGTCCGTGCCGGTTGTCGCCCGCCCGGGATCGCCGCGCGGAAGCGGCGCATGAGACAAAAAAAGGGCGGGGCCGGAGCCCCGCCCTTCTCAGCGGTGTGTGATGGGAATGGCGCTCAGCCCTTCGCGGGGGCCGCGGGGGCGGCGGCCGCCGCGGGGATCGGGATCCCCTTCAGCGACAGCTCGTCGTCGATCACCTTCTTGAAGTTCTCGTACGGCTGCGCGCCGCTCAGGAAACGACCGTTGACGAAGGTGGCGGGCGTTCCCTGCACGCCGTAGGCGGCTCCATCCTTCATGTCCCTGTCGATCTCGGGCTTCGTCTCGCCGGAATCGAGGCACTGGTTGAACTTCGCCATGTCGAGCCCCATCTCCTCGGCTCGCTTCTTCAGGTCCGGGACCGACAGCTGGCCCTGGTTCGCGAAGTTCTTGTCGTGGTACTCCCAGAACTTGCCCTGCTTGCCCGCGCAGTCCGCCGCCTCGGAGGCCTTCTCGGCGTACTGGTGGAACGAGAGCGGGAAGTCGCGGTACACGACGGCGACCTTGTCGCCGTAGTCCTTCCGGATCTTGTCGAGGGTGGGAACGACGCGTGAGCAGAAGGGGCACTGGTAGTCCGAGAAGTGCACGATCATGACCGGCGCGTCCTTCGAGCCCTGGATCGGCTGATCGTCGATCGAGATGGCGATCCGGGGAACCTCGAGGTTGATCTTCACGGGGGTCGAAGCCCGCAGCGAGGCGCGGAAGTCGTTCCGCTTCTGCGCGATCCTCTGCGCTCGGATCTGGTCCTCGATCTGCTTCGTAACGGCCTCCTTCGCCTGGCCGCCGAACATGCGCTGGTTCTGCGCGTAGAAGGTGTCGACGTCCGCCGGGGTCACCGGGGCAATCTTGTCCTCGATCTCGGTCTTGATCAGCGCGTCGACGGTGACGCCCTTGGCCTTCGCCGCCTTCTCCTCGAGCGTCTTGCCGATGTAGTCGTCGAGCGCCATCTTCTTCGCGTCGTAGATCTGCTGCTTGACCTGGGAGATCTGCGTCTTGAAGTCAGCGTCGAACGAGTCGCGGTTCGCCGCGATCTCCTGCTCGTAGTAGGCGTCCTCGGAGATCCCCTTGGCCTTGGCCTGCTGCTCGACGTAGCGCTTTGCGAAGACCGACTCCATCGCCTGCCGCTCGATGTCGTTGATCCGCTTGGCCGCCCCCTCGAAGGCCTTCTGACGGTCGGCGGGAAGGCTCGACATCAATTCCGATTCCGTAATCTTCACGTCGCCGACGACGGCGAGCACGCCGGGCTCGGGCTTGGGAGCCGGGGCCGCAACGGCCAGGGCGCCACAGGCGAGGGCGGCCGCCACGGCCGAAAGAGCAATGCGCACAAACCTTGACATGCGGGTTCCTCCTGTTTGCTTTTTGGACAACCTTGCGAGTCTATATCACCGCCCCTGACCGCGCAACCCCGATTTCAGGCCCGCAGCGCGCCCGCGATGGCGTCTCCCGTCGCGGCCGTGCCGAGCTCCCCGCCGATATCCCGCGTGCAGCGGCGGGCCTCGATCGTCTCCACGACCGCCGCCTCGATGGCGCCCGCGGCCCCGGAGGCCCCGAGGTGATCCAGCATCATCTGCGCCGTCAGGATGGCGCCGATCGGGTTCGCGGTGTCCTTCCCCGCGTACTTGGGAGCGGACCCGTGCACGGGCTCGAACATCGAGGTCCTTCCCGGGTGGATGTTGCCGGAGGCCGCCATCCCGAGCCCGCCCTGGAGCTGCGCGCCGAGGTCCGTCACGATGTCCCCGAACATGTTGCAGGTGACGATCACGTCGAACTGGGTGGGATCCTTGACCATCTGCATCGTCAGGGCATCCACGTAGAGGTGGTTCGCCTCGATCCCGGGATACTCTGCGGACACCTCGGCGAAGACGCGCTGCCACAGGTCGTGTCCGTAGCGCAGGACGTTCGACTTGTCGCTCATGGTGACCTTCCTGCGGCCGTGCCGCTCGGCGTACTGGAACGCCTCGCGGATGATCCGCTCGACCCCGCGGCGCGTGTTGACGTCCTCCTGGATGGCGATCTCCTCGGGGGTTCCCTTCTTGAAGATCCCGCCCATGCCCACGTACAGCCCCTCGGTGTTCTCGCGGAACACGACGAAGTCGATGTCCTGCCGCGTGCGCCCCTTGAGCGGGCAAAGGCGGTCCGAGAGGCACTTCACCGGCCTCAGGTTCGCGTACAGATCGAGCTGGAACCTGGTGCCGAGCAGGATCTCGGCGGCGTGCCGCATGTCCGGCACGCGCGGGTCCCCGAAGGCGCCCATGAAGATGGCGTCGTAGGATCGGAAACGGTCCATCATCCCGGGAGGCAGGGCTTCGCCCGTGCGCAGGAACCGGTCCGCTCCGAAGTCGAACTCCTCGAGCGTCAGGCCGAGCCGGAACAGGCCGTCCGCGGCCCGCAGCACCTTCACCGCCTCCCGCGTCACATCCACCCCGATCCCGTCGCCGGGGACCACCGCGATCTTGTAGGACATCCGCTCCTCCATCATCGACCGGCCACGGCCGGCATCAGGTCGCGTCCGCTGCGCCGGCGCCCGTGCGCCTCGACCACGCGCCGAGGGCCGCCACGGTCAGGCCCGTCGCGACCACGTCCACGACGGCGTCCCTCACCGACGCGTCCCGGCCCGGAACAAACGACTGGTGAACTTCGTCGAGCACGGCGTACCCCGCCCCGAACAGGAACGTGGTCCAGAGCGCGCCCCGGCCGTGAACGCCCGAGATCCCGCCGCTCATCGCCTGCAGCAGCAGCGCCGCGAGGATCGCGAACTCCGCCGCGTGCAGGAGGTAATCGGGCAGGAGGGAGGCTCCGGGCACGTTCGTCCTCGAGGACAGGTAGAAAGTCAGGCCCAGGTACGAGGCGACGGCGCCCCAGCGCAGGATGCTCCCGATCGGGGGGCCGTCTCTCACCTCACGGGGAACGGATACATGACCCAGGCGAGGATCAGGGAGAGGCCGATCATCGCGGCGGCGAGCGTCAGGCCCACGCGCCACCGGCCCCTCGCCTCGTTTCGCGTCAGGAACGCGAAGAAGGTCGAGACGATGCCGGAGAAGAAGACCAGGTGGAAGAGGTGGCTCCTCACGACTTTCTCCCGATCCCGATGTCGAAGACGTCGAGAAGCAGGAGGAGGTTCATGAGCCCCGCCGTCCACAGGTAGGCCGTCCCGTAGGCCGAATCGAACGCCTCGTTCCGCGTCCGGAGCGTCACCCCGACCGGGGTGCGCGGACGCCGGATCTCTCCGGGGTAGACGTCGTCCCCCTGGGGCATGCGGTAGACGGGCGATCCGTAGACGGCGCTGCGGGCCAGGATCTCCATGGGGCCCGCCCCCAGGCACGCCACCACCTGGAGGCTGGAGAGGAAGGGCTGGCGGCGCTCCACGACCGAGAACCGGCCGTGGAGCAGCGCCCCCATCAGGAACGAAACGACGATGAGCGAGAAGAAGACCGCCCCGCGGAGCCTCCGGCCGATGTACCAGTGGCCGGCCCCGGGGAGGAGCCAGGCGAGGAGGCACCCGAGCGCGATGCGCCCCGCCCCCAGCCGGCCCTCCGCGGGCTTCTTCTGGACTGCCGCAACGTCCCTGGTTCCCAATCAGTCCTCTTTCACGACCTCGATGCTCAGCTGGGCCGTCACGTCCTTGTGGAGCCTGACCGGGATCGTGTGCGGCCCGAGCCTCTTGATCGGCTCGTCGAGGTGGAGCTTCCTCTTGTCCACCTCGATCCCCTTCGCCGCGAGCAGGTCCGCGATCTCCTGCGTCGTCACGGACCCGAACACGGCGTCGTTCTCCCCGACCTTCTTCGCGATGGTCAGCGACAGGCCGGCGATGATGTTCGCGATCGCCTGGAAGTCGTTGCGGACCTTCGCGTCGCGCAGGTCCTTCGCCCGCTTCTCGTGCTCGATGATCTTGAGATTCCCGGGCGTCGCCGCGTAGGCGAGCTTCTTGGGCAGCAGGTAGTTCCTGCCGTAGCCCGCCGCGACGCGCACCACCTCTCCGCGGTGCCCGAGCTTCTCCACGTCCTCTCTGAGTACGACTTTCATCTCGACCTCAATCCGTGGTGTACGGGAGAAGGGCGATGGCGCGGGCGCGCTTGATCGCCTGCTGGAGTTCACGCTGATGCGCCGCGCAGGTCCCGGAGATGCGCCGCGGGAGGATCTTGCCCCGCTCCGGAACGTAGCCCGACAGCAACCTCATGTCCTTGTAGTCGATGAACGGGATCTTCTCGTCGCAGAACTTGCAGAACTTCCTGCGGCGGAAGAGGAACTTCTTCTTCGCGCCCTTGCCGGGGCGCTTCGGCCTCGCGTCGCCCCTCATGCGCGACCTCCTTCGAATTCGCCGGCGTCATCCGACTCCACCTCGGGCAGGCCGTCGTCCATGACGGGCCTCGGGGCCCCCGGGCGCTTCCGCAGCGCCGCCAGGGCCTCCGCCTTCGCCACCTTCTCCTCCCAGTCCACCTTCACGGTCAGGAACCGGAGGAGCTTGTCGTTCATCCTGACCCTGCGCTCGAGTTCCCGGACGACGGCGGCCTCGCTCTCGTAGAACAGGAGCGTGTAGTACCCCTCGTCGAACTTCTGCACCTTGTAGGCGAGCTTGCGCTTCCCCCAGGGCTCGGAGCGGATCAGCGTCCCCTTCCCCTCGGCGATGGTCGCCTCGAGGGCGGTGATGATCGCCCCGTGCTCTTCCTCCGTGAGAGTCGGCGCTCCCACGATGATCGTTTCGTAACGGCCTGTCACCTGTGCCTCCTTCTGGCTCTGCAGCCCGCTCGCGCGGGCAAGGAGTGCGGCCGCATCGCGGCGGCCTCCGGGAGCGGCGGCGCCCCTATGGCGCCGTCTCCCTCCTGTTGTAAACGTTCATGGCCCGGTCGACGCCCTGCTCGAGGATCGTCCGGACCGCTTCGACCGCGCGCTCGATCATGCCCTCCGCGCTCTCGCGCTCGGACGGCAGGAACGGCTCGAGCACGTAGTCGGCGAGCTCCGCATCGCCCCGCTCGCCGAGGATCCCCATCCGCACCCGGGGCAGCGCGTCGGATCCGAGCGCTCGGATGACCGACTCCATCCCCTTCTGCCCGGCGGAGCGCCCGGACGGGCGCACCCGGAGCGAGCCGAGCGGGAGGGCGACGTCGTCGTAGGCGATGATCCAGTCGGCGGGCGCCGCGCCGTAGAGGGCGGCAAGCCGTGCCGCGGCATCGCCGCTGCGGTTCATCCAGGTCATCGGCTTGGCGATCACGATCGTCTCGCCCCCCAGCTCGGCGCGGGCGACGTCGGCGGCGTCGCCGACGACCCCTGAGCCGAAGCGGGCGCCCAGCGAGCGCGCGAGCCGGTCCGCGACGCGGAAGCCGACGTTGTGGCGGGTCTGCTCATACTTGCGGCCTGGATTGCCGAGCCCTAGGACGATCCTCACGAGATCCCCGAGACAGAGGGCTAGCTCTTGCCTCCCTCCTTCTTCTTTCCTTCTCCGCCCTTCTTCGGCTCGGCGGGAGCCTCCTCGCCGGCGGCCTCCTTGCCCTTCTTGATGACCTCGGGCTCGGCAGGTGCCGCTGCGGCGCCTTCCGCGGGGGCGGCGGCCTCGGCGGTCGCGGCCACCTCGGCACGCGGCAGCGCGATCACCAGGATCGTCTGGTCGGGATCGGCGAGGATCCGGACCCTCTCCGGGAGAGGGACGTCCTTGATGGACAGGTGCTGGCCCACGTGGACGTCCGTGATGTCCACGTCGAGCGAAGCGGGGATGTCGGTCGGGAGGCACGAGACAAGGACCTCGCGCACCACCTGGTCCATCAGGCCGCCCTCGGACTTCACGCCGATGGCGGTTCCCGTGGGATGCAGGGGAACGCGGACCTCGATCTCCTTGCTCATGTCCACGCGCACGAAGTCGACGTGGAGCAGCCGCCCCTTCACGGGGTCGCGCTGGAAGTCGCGGATCATCACGACCCTCTTCGAGTCGGTCCCCCCGAGATGCAGGGTGAACAGCGTGTTCTCGCCGCTCTCCGAGCGCAGGATCTCGAGGATGCTCCTCTGGGCCACCGCGATCGACACCGCGGGACGGTCGCCGCCGTAGACGATCCCGGGGACCTGCCCCTCAGCGCGGAGACGCCTCGACTCGTTCTTGCCCGTGTTGGGTCGTGGGCTGACCTCCACGGTAATGTCCTTCAGCATACGGTCACCTCGACGAGCGGCTCACGGTCGGGCCGTCCGCCCGCATTGTTGCGGCGAGATCGGGCTACACGAACAGCGAGCTCACCGAAGAGTTATTGTGAATCCTCATGATCGCCTCCCCCAGCAGGGGCGCGACCGAAAGGCAGTGGATCCTGGCGGCTTTCTCCTTTTCGGCGTCGATGGGGATCGTGTTGGTGGTGATGATCCTGCGGATGTCCGATTCCGCGAGGCGGCTGATCGCCGGGCCCGAGAGTACGGCGTGGGAGAAGCAGGCGTAGACCTCGGTCGCGCCATGCGCCTTGAGCGCCTTGACGGTCCCCACGAGCGTCCCCGCGGTGTCCACGATGTCGTCCACGATGATCGTGACGCGCCCGTCGACATCGCCGATCAGCCGGAGGCTCTCGGCGACGTTGGGACCGATGCGCCGCTTGTCGATCACGGCCAGCTCCCCGCCGAGCCTCTTGGCGTAGGCGCGGGCCCTCTCCACGCCCCCGGCGTCGGGGGCGACGATGACGGGATCGGACAGGTTCATCGACTTGAACTGCTCGACGAGCACCGGGGCGGCGAACAGATGGTCCACGGGGATGTCGAAGAACCCCTGGATCGCCGGCGCGTGCAGATCGATCGCCAGGATGCGGTCCGCGCCCGCCGCGGTCAGGAGGTCGGCCACCAGCTTGGCGGAGATCGGGACCCGCGGCTTGTCCTTCCGCTCCTGGCGCGCGTAGCCGTAGTACGGCAGGACCGCCGTGATGCGGGCCGCCGAGGAGCGCTTGAACGCGTCGATCATGATCAGCAGCTCGACCAGGTTGTGGTTGACCGGCGTGCAGGTCGGCTGGATGAGGAACGCGTCGGTCCCCCGCACGTTCTCCTGGATCTGGCAGTACGACTCGCCGTCCGAGAACCGCGTGATCTCGATCGCGCCGAGCGGGATCCCGAGGAAGTCGCAGATCTCCTGCGCCAGCCCGGGATGCGCCAGCCCGCTGAATATCTTGATGCTTCCGTCCATCACGATCGTTCCGCGCTCTCTCGTCCCCGGGGCCGTTGCCGCTCCCGCCCGGACCTGGCTGGGGCGGGAGGATTCGAACCTCCGAATGCGGGCTTCAAAGACCCGTGTCTTACCACTTGACGACGCCCCAGGACTCCTCCGGTTCGCGCATCACTCCCACGTGACCTTCTCCGAGTCGAGGTCGGCATGGTCCTCGGGGAGCTTGCGGATCTCCGCCTCCCGGCCGCTCTCAACGAGCTCCTGGTAACGGTGAAGGACCTTCTCCTCGATTCGGCGTCGTGTCTCATTGTTCAGCGGGTGCGCGATGTCCCTGAAGGTTCCGTTCTTCCTCTTCTTGCTCGGCATCGAAACGAACAGTCCGTTCGTGCCCTGGATGATCTTGATGTCGCTGACCACGAAGCACTCGTCAAAGATGACCGAAACGAACGCCTTGAGTTTCTCCTCATCCACGGGGAAGATCTTGACCTGCGTAATATCCATCGCTGAGGCCCCTTCCTAAAGACGCGGACTCGCCGCTCCTCCCTTTAGAACCCGGGTCGAGTACTCGGCTGCCCCCACCGTCCGACCCAGCCACGCACGCGCGACCTGCGAGGAACCTGTCAGATCCCTGAATGCCCTGGATGCCCCTTTCCTTCCGGCGAAAATCCCGAAGACCGCCGAGCCGCTGCCGGTCATGGCCGCGGCGGCCGCTCCTGCAGCGCGAAGGCGGCGCACCAGGCGCCCGATCTCCGGATGCGCCGGCAACACCGCTCTCTCGAGGTCGTTCTGGAGAATCGGATGCCGCCCGGTCTCCCTAACCCCCTGTCGGCAAAAGCGATAGATGCTAATCTGACCACGCTCAGGAGTCAAGATCCTTCCCACCCGCCCGTACGCCTCGGCCGTGGAAACCCGGAAATCCGGGATGACGACCAGGACGGCGGAATCGCCGAAATCGCGCAGCGGGCGCACGATTTCGCCCCGTCCGAGCCCCAGGGCCGTTCCCCCCGCCAGGAAAAAGGGCACGTCCGAGCCGAGCCCGGCGGCCAGCTCCTGGAGCCGGGAGGCAGGGAGAGGGGCTCCGTGGAGGCGGTTCAGGGCGATCAGGGTCGTGGCGGCGTCGCTGCTCCCTCCCCCCAGCCCGGCGCCCGCCGGAATCCGCTTGCTCAGGATGACCCGGACGCGGGGCTCGAGACCGGAGGCGCGCGCAAAGAGCCTCGCCGCGCGGCTGACGAGGTTCGCCTCCCCTCCCGGGACCTCCGCCGCCCCTTCCCCGGCACGATGCGGCCGGCCCCGCGCGCTTCCCCCTCCGGGCTTCCCCCCGTCGCGGACCAGGAGGGCGAACCCCGGCGAGGGCCACTCGAAGCGCAGGGTGTCATGGAGCGAGATCGTCTGGTAGACAGTCCGGAGCTCGTGATAGCCGTCCTCCCGCTTCCCCACGAGCTGCAGACCGAGGTTGAGCTTGGCGTAGGCGGGCAGGACGAGGCGGCCGGAGCGCGCAGGCCCCGGCGCGCTCATGGCCGATCCTCCGACGCGAGCTCGCCGGGTGCGACCTGCCTGGCTCCCTCGGGAAGAGGCTCCCAGAAGAAATCCGCGGTCGCGCCCGGCGGCGGCCTGAGCGCCCGGAATTCCGTCAGGGCGACGACCGTCTCCGCGTCGCGCCCGGCCAGCTCGATCCTCGCCTCGCGGGGGAACTCCCCGGGCGCGCTCCAGTCCCATCCGAACCTGAGCAGCTCCCGGCCCGAGAGCGACGTGTCCACGATCAGGCCCGGCCGGTCGGCGGGGCCGGCCGGAGGAGGCTCGTCTCCCTCCCCCGGCACGGCTGGAACCGCGACATGCCCGAGGAGATCCTCAGGACCATCGCGAGGTCGCACCCGGTCAGGGGCAGGCCGATCAGCCCGGAGCCGATGTCGTCCGCAAGAGAGGCCTCGGCATAGCGCCGGCGGGACGGGACCAGGATCCGCACCGCGCCGGCGCGGCCGGTCGCCACGATGGCGATTCCCCCGACGGCGCCTCGCACCTCGACGCGGAACCGGTCGGGCGCTTCCAGGTACGCCTGCAGTTTCAGCCGCTTCGATTCCCCGCCCGATTCCACCCGGGCGTTCACGGCGAAAGCTCCCGCGTTCCTGGTCCAGGGCTCGCCGGCCCCCGCCGTCTCCGTTCCGGACGCGCGCTCCGGGCGCGGCCCGCGCGCCACGCACCCCGCGAGCGCGGGAAGCACCAGGAGGGCGGGCAGCGCCTTCAGGATTCCCATCGCCCTAGCGCTGCTCCCGGCTCGCATCGAGGATCTTGCGGCGGAGCCGTGCCGGGTCCTCGGGCCTGAGCGCCTGCGCCGCCTTCCACTCGGTGATCGCGCCGTCCACCGCCCCCCTCTTCCTGTAGACGTCCCCGAGGTGCTCGCGGACCGTGGCGTCGCCCGCCATCATGTCGGCGGCCCGCTCCAGGGCGACCCCCGCCTCCTCCAGCCTGCCCTGCTTGTAGAGAACCCAGCCCAGGCTGTCGATGTAGGCCGCGCTGGAAGGCTCGGAGGCGAGCGCCTTGCGGATCAGGGCTTCCGCCCGCTGCAGGTCCTTGCCGCGATCCGCGAGCGAGTAGCCGAGGTAGTTCAGCGCGCGGGCATCGCCGGGATCCAGCACGAGGACCTTCTCCATGATCGCGTCCGCCTTCCGCGCGGACCCGAGCTGTCCGTGCAGCCCCCCCAGCGAGAAGAGAAGGGACGCGTCCTGCGGATGCGCCTCCACGGCTTTCTCGAGGAGCGCGACGCCCATCGAGCCGAAGCCGGCGCGGCGCAGGGTGTCGGCCGCGGTCACGAGCTCCCGCGGCGAACGGGACGAAGGCCGGTACTCCTGGAGCGCCCGGTCCGCGCCGGCGCGCGAGGCGCCCACGAGGCGCGCCTCGAGCAGGAGGAGCGGGCCGCGCGGGTCCTTCGGCGAGCTCCCGATCAGCCGCTCCGCCGCGTCGACCGCTTCCTTCCCGCGCCCCGCAGCGGACAGGGCGCGCACGCGCAGCGAGGCGGCGTCCGCGCCGAAGTCGCTCGCGTCCTCCGGCACGCTCGCGAGCGTGCGGAGCGCCGCCTGGGGATCCCCGAGGTCGAGCTCGATCGCGGCCCGGGCAAGCGTCAGGGCGCCGATCCCGTTTGCGTCGAGCGCGTCCGGCGCGCCCGCGGGCTTGCCCTCGGCGGCGGCGGCGGCGCGCCGGTAGAACTCCAGCGCCTGCTCCTCTTCCGCCCGCTCTTCGTGAATCCTGCCCGCCTGCATCAGGAGCATCGGATCGTCGGGGCGGTACTCGAGCAGGACCGAGAGCTCGTGCAGAGCCTCCCCGGGCCGGTGCGCGGCGCGCAGGGCGCGCACCAGCAGCTCGCGGGCCTTTCGGTCCTGCGGGTTCGCGGCGCAGGCTTCGCGCAGCTCCGTCACGGCTTCGTCCGCGCGTCCCGCCTGGACCAGGGTGTAACCGAGCCTGGTGCGGAGCTCACCGTCCGGAGCCCTGCCCTGCAGGAGGCGCCGGTAGTACCCGGCTGCCCCGGCCCAGTCATCGCGGTCCTCCGCGAGCTGGGCGAGGGCCGTCAGCGCCTCCTCGCTGGAAGGCGAGACGGCGAGGATTCCCTGCAGCTCCGCCTCCGCGTCCTGCGTGCGACCTTCGCTCAGCAGGGAGCGGGCGATGAGCATGCCGAGCTGCTGAGGGTCCCCCCCAGCTCCTGCGCCGCGCGGAACTGCTCGATCGCTTCGTCCGGGCGGGTGTCGAGAAGGAGGCGTCCCAGGCTGGTCCGCATGTCGATGTCCGCGGGCGACAGCTCCACGAGCTTCTTCATCTCGGCGATCGCGGCCGCGGTCGGCCCGCTCCGGTCGGTCGAGCGCTGCGCCTGCGCGAGATAGGCCCCCACGAGCATCTTGTGCGCGGCGATGCTCGACGGATCCTTCTCCGTGCCGATGCGCGCCTGCTCGATCGCCTTCTGGATCTCTCCCATCCTCAGGTAGGTCTCGGCGAGCTCCGTGTGGATGGCGCTGGAGTCGTCCACGCCCGCCGCCTGGCTCAGGTGCTCCGCCGCGCCTGCGAGGTCGCCGCTGTAGCGCTGGATCTTTCCCTGGAGGTACTCGTAGTAGGCGTCGCCCCCCGCGCTCCGGACGGAGCCGAGCGCCGCCCCCGCGGCGGAGAGGAGCGCCGCGAGGGCGCACAGGGCGATCGCGCGCCTCAGGACGGCCCCCGCGAGCGCGTGGTTTCCTGTCGACGGCATCGAGAGATGCGCTCCGGGGCGCAAGGCTTCGCTCATCGTTCGTCCTGATCCCCTTTCACGATACCAGAGATTGCCCGCGGTCGTCCGGGCCCACGGCCCCCTCGCGGGCGCCGCGAGGGATCCCTGCGGCGGGACCGCCTCAGGCCGCCTTGGCGGCCGCGACCTGGCGGAGGAGCTCGAGAGCCTTCTCGAGCTGGCGGTCGGGCTCGAGGCCCGCCCGCTCGTCCACCGTCGCGGTGATCTCCTGGTCCGGCTTGATCCCCTTGGACCAGCTGTCACCGCCGGGAGCGAGGAGCTTCGAGTCGGAGAGGATCAGCCCGTCTCCCGAGGGGAGCGCGACCAGGTCCTGCACGGAGGCCAGGCCGTAGGAGGTCTCGCCGAGGATCCGCGTCTTGAGGCGGGAGCGCATCGCGCTCGCCGCGATCTCGGCCGCCCCCGCGCTGCCGCCGTTGAGGAGCACCGTCACGGGAAGGGACCAGGCCGCCGGCAGGGTGCTCGCCTTCGCCACCTTGGCGCCTCCCCGCTCCTGCACGAAGACGATCGTGCCGGGAGGCACGAAGAGGCTCGCGAAGCGGACCGCGTCGTCCACGCCCCCGCCGGCGCAATCGCGCAGGTCGAGGAGGAGCTGGCTCGCTCCCTTCTGGCGGAGGGAGACGAGAGCCGATCGCAGCGGGTCGCGGTCGAAGCGGTCGAGGCCGAGAACCTTGAGGTACCCCACCTTCCCCTCGAGGAGGCGGGCGTCGTGGGCCGGCCCCGCGAGAACGGCCCGGCGCAGGTGCAGATCCTCGCGCTTCTGGGTCTTGGGGTGGTAGACGAGGAGGTGCGCGACCGAGTCGGCCGGGCCGCGCTGGGCCCGGCGGACCTGCATCAGGCTCATCTGCCGGGCGGGCGTCCCCTCGATGGACCAGACCTGGTCGCCGGGGCGCAGGCCCGCCTTCTCGGCGGGGGAACCCGGGCGGACCGCGATGGCGATCGCGCCGCCGCCGATCCGCAGGAGCTCGAGCCCCGTCGCCGCCGGCCCTCCGAAGGGGTCCTTCTGGAGCGCCTGGAACTCGTCCTTCGAGAGGTAGGCGCTGAACGGGTCGAGGCCGCCCACGACCCCCTTGCAGGCCCCGTCGATCAGCTCGGCGTCGTCCACCGGGTCCACGTAGTTGGTCCGGACGAGCGAATAGACCTCGGCGAAAACGTTCAGGTACCTGTAGATCGATTCCTTGCCCACCGTCGAGCCGAGGACGAATCCGGCGCCGACGAGCACGGCGAGCACCGAGCCGAGGATGAGGGGGAGGTGGCGGGTTCCGGTCTTCATGGGCATCTATTCTATATACACCTTCACCGCGCGCGCAGCCAGCCCGAAGGATCGATCGGGCGGCCGTCCCTGCGGATCTCGAAGTAGAGGTAGGGGCCGCGCAGCGAGCCGCTGTCCCCGACGAGGCCGATCTTCTGGCCCCGCCCGACCTGGTCCCCCTTCTGCGCCAGCAGCACCGAGGCGTGGGAGTAGACGCTCATGTAGCCCCCGCCGTGATCGAGGATGACGGTCAGTCCGTAGCCGCGCAGCCACTGCGCGTACACCACCGAGCCGTCGTAGATCGCGCGGATGTCGGCGCCGAAGGGGGCGTCGATGTCGAGGCCGCTGTGCTCGAGCGGCGTCCCGAACCGCGTGCTGACGGAACGCCCGAACCCCGCGGACACCCGGCCCGGGGCCGGCCAGTCGAGCACGCCCCGCATCCTGTCGAAGCCGACGATCGGCCCCTTTGCCCCTGAGAGGCCGGGCAGCATCGCGCCGAAGGAATGCTCCGCCGCCTGCAGCTCGCCGAGAGCGGCCTGGCGCGTCGCGCGGTCCGACTGGATCGAGCGCAGCAGCGCGCGCTTTCTTTCGAGGGCGGCCTCGGCCTGCCGCGCCGCCTCCTGCCGCGCGTCGCGCTCGCGCTGCAGGACGGGCCGGAGCCCCTCGAGGCGCGCCGACTTCCGCCTGCGCCTCCGCGCGCTGGTCGCGGTACTGGCCCATCAGGCGGGCGTCGCGCGACGAAAGCGCCGCCGCGGCCCTGTAGGCCGCGAGCAGGCGCGAAGGGTCGTCCGAAGCGAGGAGCACGCGCAGGTAGCGGGGCCGGCCGAGCCTGTACAGGGCATCGAGCCGCGCGGCGACCTCTCCGCGCTTCACGGCGAGCCTGCCGGACAGCTCCTCCACCCGCGAGCTGAGCGCGGCCGACTCTTCCTCGGCCCTGCGCACGCGCTCCTCGGCCTCCGCCAGCTCCGCCTGCCTCGCGAGAGCGTCCGCCTCGGCGGTCTTCAGCTCGCCGAGCACGCCCTGCTCGCTGCCCGCCAGCTTCCGCAGCCCCTGCTTCAGCGCCTCGATGTCGCTCCTGAGGAGCCTGAGCCGCTCCTCTTCGTCGCCGCCCGGGGCCGTGGATGCCGCGTCCGCGCCCGGCGTCGGGCGCGGCCCCGGGCCGAGGATCCCCCCGAGCACCAGCAGGGCTCCGAGGAACGCCCGGGCGCGGCCCGGGATCAGGGGGCGCCTCCGAAGATGCTGCGCCCGTCGAGACCGGCCGGCGGCTTCACGTTCATCAGGGAGAGGACCGAAGGGGCGAGGTCGGAGATCTTCGGATCCGCGACGGCGAGCTTCTTCGTGGAGAAGAGAATCCCCTTCACCAGCTCAGGATCGTTGCTGCAGTGATCGGCGCTCCAGGCCTTCAGGTTGTCCTCGATCAGGTCGGGCGGCACGCCGCCGAGCGTGGTCTGCCACGAGACCCGGTAGTTGAGGGCGTTCGCCACCCGCAGGTCCGGGATCAGCGCCGGGTCGAAGCCGTTGTAGATCTCCTCCCGGCGGAAGACGCGCGTCACCGGCTTCTCGCCGGTCTTGTCGTCCACCAGCGCTTCGAGCCCCTGCGTGATCCCCCGGACCACCGCGTCGTACTCCTCGCCCTCCTGCACGATCCCCTGCGGCTCGCGCCCGTACATGTTCACGTAGATGTTGCCGAGCCCGAGCGCGTAGGCCTTCGTGCGGCTCCAGTCCACGTTGCGGAAGAGGGACTCGCCGCTGCGGTCGAACAGGTCCTCGAGCGTCAGGGCTCCCTGGTCCTGTCCCTTGAGGGTCATGTACCCGTTGCGCACGAGCCACGTGTTCAGGTTCACCCCCCGGCGGAAGGAGGAGAAGCCGTGGTCCGAGCAGACGATCAGCTGATCGCCGGGGCCGAGCAGCGGCCCTCGCCCTGCCGACGATCTCGTCCATCCGCCGGTACGCCTTTTCGATCTCGGGACCGTAGCGCTCGGCCTTCGCCGCATCGTAGAGCGGGTGGCCCGGATCGATGAACCTCCAGAAGAGGTGGCCGATCCGGTCGGTGAACGAGTAGACCTGGACGTAGAGATCCTTGTCCCCCTTCTTCAGCAGGGACTCCATCATCTGCTCGTCCTTGTCCACGGTGGCGTTCATGTCGTCCAGGAAATGCTGCTCGTCACCGACCCCCGAGGGGAGGGACCAGGTGTCCTCGGTCCAGCCGATCGTCTTGAAGAAGCCGTACTGCTTGTAGAGCGACGACGCATACCCCGCCGGCCAGGAGAACGGGACGGGGTGGAAGTCCGGGTGGAAATTGATCGGCGAGAGCCACAGCCGCAGCTCCGGGTGGAGCGAGAAGAGCTGGAACTTGCCGATCCCCTTGATCGGGGACATGCGGTCCACGATCCAGTTCGTCGGGAACTGGAACTCGACCCAGTCGCTCCACTGCCCCTCCTTCAGGACGATCTCGCGGCCTCCCACCCTGATCTTCAGCGTGTCGCCCGCCGTCTCGAGGGTCACGGGAATCTCGATCTGCTTCGGCACGCCTCGCGCCTTGAGCTCCTGCTCCACCTGGTCGCGCATGCGCCGGCGCTCGGCGGGGTCCACGATCCCCGAGCTCGCGCGGTCGACCACGTAACCGTAGAAGGGCTTGTTGTAGGGGCCGATCACCTTGGTCTCGAGGATGCCCGAGCGGGCGGGCAGGCGGATCAGCTCCAGGGAGAACTCGTTGTCGCCGAGGGTCGCCGACGGCTCGGACGTGTAGTAGGTCGGACGGCCGATCGTGCCCCGCAGGTCGGGAACGCCGAGGCCCGAGAGCATCTCACCGTCCCCGACGTCCTCGGCGGGGAAGGTGGCGGGCACTCGGAACACCTCGACCTTGCGCCCGCTGCGCGCGGCGACCCCCCAGAAGGTCTCCCCCTTCCGGTTGTTGATCGCCCAGGGCTGCTCGACCGGGATGTAGCGGCCGACGACCCACCAGGCCCCTGCGAACGCGACCGCCCCGAGCGAGAGCGCGGTGAGTGCGCGGACGAAGATCTGGACGCGCAGGAGCGACAGGACGATGAAGGCGAGCAGGGCGATCGCGAGCCCTCCCGCCGCGCCCAGGACCAGGGGGTTCCGCGAGCCAAAGAGGACCGGCTTGCGGCTCTCCTCGTTCAGCGCGAACGTCGGCACGTACGACTTCGGCAGGCGCTTGAGGAAGTCGAAGATCTGGGTCCGTCCCGGGTTGGTCCCCGTGGCGAAGGAGGACCACGAGACGGGCGTCTGCGCGGGGTTGGTCGGGAGCAGGGGCGAGTAGGAGCCCTCCGTCCGAAGGCGGTCGAGGTTCGGGAGCTTTCCCTCGGCCATCCACTTCTCGACCAGGCGCGCGTCGGCGCCGTCGAACCCGAGCACGACGACCCTCCCGCCTGCCGCGGCCAGCGCCGGCCGGGCGGGGAGCGCCAGCAGGGCGGCGGCCGCCGCCAGCGCGACCAGCAGCGGCGCGCCCCCGCCGGGCGGCGCCGCCTTCCGCGCGCGCGGTCCCCCGTCGGGCCGGGCCGTGCGGCGGGGGGCGCTCATGGAATCAATGGAAAAACCGCGGAGGATCCTCGACTTCCAATCGTGCACGCTTCCGTTTCCTTTGCATGACCGTCGTTTGCCCGGTGGCCGGTTCGTCTGCCCCGAGGTGGCCGGCGACTATATCATCGGTCGCGCTGGCCGTCCGCCCCTTTTAGGGGGACAACGGCGCGCGCCCGCTCACGGGGGGAGGCAATCCGGCGCGCGAAGGCCTCCCCCGCCACGGGCGCTCCCCGCGCCCCCTCATGCCGGCCGCCCCAGGGCGGCCAGCACCGCCTCCCACGCGACCGCGCCCGTGCGAATCAGCCGCGGAACATCGCCGGACAGGTCCACCACCGTCGAAGCGGGCGCGCCCGCGGTCTGGCCGCCGTCGAGCACCAGGCCGAGCCGGCCGTATCCCTCGCCGAGCGCCTGGGGAAGTCCCCCTACCGTGCTCACCGCGGGAACCCCCGAACGGTTCGCGCTCGTCCCCGTGATCGGTCGCCCCAGCGCGAGGGAAACGGCGCGCGGCAGGCGCAGACCCGGGACCCGGAGGCCGATCGTGCCCGTGCCCGCCGTCAGCAGCGCCGGAAGGTGTCCCTTGGCCGGCACGACGATCGTCAGGGGGCCGGGCCAGAACTTCTTCGCGAGCCGTCCGAAGCCGGGCGGGATCGCGGCGGCGACCTCGACCGCCTGCTCCGCCTCCGCCAGCAGGAGGAGGATCGGCGCTCCGGCCGGGCGCCCCTTCGCCGCGCACAGCGCCTCGACTGCTCCCTCGCGGAACGGGTCGGCGGCGATCCCGTAGAACGTCTCGGTGGCGAGGGCGACGAGCCCCCCGGCCCTGAGCACGCCGGCCGCGCGCGAGACGGACGCGCCTTCGGGCCTCTCCGGATCGACGGGGATGATGGGGGGGGCGCTCATCGTTCGTGGGATGATAACTCCATGAGCGCACGAATCACCTCGAGAGCGAACCCCCTGATGAAAAGAGTCCGCCTGATCGGCTCCGATTCGGGAGCGAGGCGCGAGGAAGGGGTCTTCCTGGCGGAGGGGATCCGGATCGTGGAGGAGGCCCTGGCCGCGGGCGCCGGGCTGGAGGCCTCGGTCCACTCGCCCCGGCTCCTGCTCACGGCGCGCGGGCGGGCGCTGCTCGAAGCGATCCAGGAGCGCGGCCTCCCGGAGTTCGAAGCGACCGACGCGGTCCTCGATTCCGTTTCCGACGCCCGGACCTCCCAGGGGATCCTCGCCCTGGTCCGATGCGCGCCCCCTCCGTCGATCCTCGAAAGCGGGGGCGCGTCCCCGTTCTGGGTCGTGGGCTGGGGCCTGCAGGACCCCGGCAACATCGGAACGCTCCTGCGCACCGCCGATGCCGCGGGCGCCGATCTCTTCGTGACGGTCGCGGGCACCTCCGATCCGCTCTCCCCCAAGGCGGTGCGCGCCTCCGCGGGCTCGATCTTCAGGCTCCCCTTGATCCATGGCCTGCCGCCCGACGACATCCTCGACGCCGCCGCCGCGCACGGGGTCCGGCTGTTCGGCACGGACCCGGTCGCCGGCGTCCCGTACGACGAGCCCGACTATCGCGGCGGCATCGGCTTCGTCTTCGGACGGGAGAGCGAGGGGCTTCCCCCCGCCGTCTCGGCGCGCCTGCACGGGACCGTGAGGATCCCGATGAGGCGGGGCGTGGAGTCGCTGAACGTGGGGGCGGCCGCGGCCGTGGTCCTGTTCGAAGCCGCGCGCTGCCGGCGATCCGGGCGCTACCGGAGCTGAGCGCCTAGCGCGGGAGCCAGCCGGGCGCGCCGCGGGAATCCTGGCGCCCGGGCCCCTGCTGCGGCGCGGGCGTCGATCCCCTCCCCGCCGCCGCGCGCGGGTCCTTCGCGGCGATCGGCCCGCTCGAGGAATCGCCGGCGGGCGGAGCCCCCGCGGCGCCGTCCGGGAGGGCGGGCGGCGCCTTCTCCTCGGGGCGGCTCGCAAGAGGCAGGGTGAAGGTGAAGACGGTCCCCTCGCCGAGCGTGCTGTCGACCTTGACGATGCACCCGTGCATCCGGAGGACGTCCCGGACGATGGAGAGTCCGAGCCCCGTCCCCGGGGCGGTCGCCGGCCCCTCGCCGGGGGCGCGGTAGAAGCGGTCGAAGATCTTGTCGATCGATTCGCGGGGGATGCCGATGCCGGTGTCCCGCACGTCCACGAGCAGGTAGCCCCGGCGTCCCTTCCGGACGTCGATCTGCACCTGTCCGCCGTCGCGGTTGTACTTGACGGCGTTGCCCAGGAGGTTCGTGAACACCTGCCCGATCTTCTCGCGGTCGGCCTTGATCTCGAGGTCGTCGGTCTGGTACCGGGAGGTCAGCGAGATCCGGCGCTGCGAGGCCCCGTCGCGCACCAGCTCGATCGCCTCCTCGATCAGCTCGGGCAGGGCGAAGGTCGTCAGCGTCATGCCGGCCATCTCGCGCTCGAGGCGGGAGAAGCTGAGCAGGTTGTTGATCATCCCGATCAGGCGGTCGATGTTCCGCAGCGAAACCTCGAGCCCCTTGCGCTGCTCCTCGGTGATCGCCCCCAGCCGCCCCTTCAGGATCATGTCCGTGTACCCCTTGATGCTGACCAGCGGGGTCTGCAGCTCGTGGGACACGTTCGCGAGAAGGTTCGACTTCATCTCGTCGAGCGTTCTCAGCTCCTGGTTCGCCTTCTCGACCTCCACCGAGCGCCGCGAAACCTCCTCGTTCAGCGCCGCCGAGCTCCCTGTTCGCGGCCTCGAGCAGGTCGCGGGTCCGCGCGAGGTCCTCGGCCTCGCGGGCCAGGCGCCTCTCGTGCTCCTTGTGGGTGCTCACGTCGCGCGCGGAGATCAGCCGCCCGATCAGGCGCCCGTCGCGGTCGTAGGCGGGCCGCGAGGAGAACTCGATCGTGCGCGGCGGCGCGTCCAGCGTCTCGAATGCGGCGACGGGCGGACCTTCGGAGTGTCCGGGCTCGGCCAGCCTGCGCAGGAAGGCGCGCGCCCCCTCGGGCGAGGTGAACCGGGCGGCCACCTTCTCCGCCAGCTCCTCCCGGCTGAAGCCGGCCAGGCTGCGCGCGCCAAGGCCCAGAAGCTCCTCGAAGCGCCGGTTCGCGAGCGTCACGGTCCCGCCTCCGGGCGCATCGCTCAGCAGCAGCACCCCCTCCTCGCTCGCGCCCAACGCCGCGTCGAGCTTCGTCTCGCTGACCCGCACGAGGCGAAGCAGACCGCGGTCCGCGCCGGTCGGCCGGACGCACCCGATCACGGCGGGCCTGCCGTCGTAGACGATCCGCGACACGGCGAGGTTCGCCTCGACCGGCCACCGGCCGCTTCCCGTCCGCAGGCGGCACTCGAGCTCGAAGCGGGGCTCCTCTCCGGATTCCGCGCGCCGGATCCTGTCGAGCACGTCGAGAAGGTCCTCGGAGGCCAGGTGGTCCCGGAACGGCGTGCCGACGAGCCCCTCCTTGGCCTGCAGGAGCTCGCCCATCGCCGGGTTCGCGAAGACCACGATCCCCTGCTGGACCACGCAGACGCCCACGGGAACGGTCTCGCTCAGCGTGCGGTGCCGCTCCTCGGAATCCCTGCAGCTCGGCGCGCAGCGCGTCCTCCCCGCTCAGGTCGCGGATCTCGAACAGGAACCCTTCGCCGCCGCCCGGAAGCCCGCCGAACGCCCCGACCTGCAGCTCGGCGCGGAACGCTCCGCCTTCGCGGCGGCGCAGGCGCGCCTCCTGCCGGACGCTCGTCTCGCGCAGCGAGCGGCGCGACAGCTTGGGGAGCAGGGCCTCGAAGTCGGACGACTCCTCGAAGAGCACCTCGATCCTCTGCCCCTGGCCTTCGCCGCTCTTCCAGCCGAAGAGCTGCTCCGCTCCCGGGCTCGCGTAGCGGATGTCGCCTCCCGGGTCGGTCGCCAGGACCGCCGTCCCCCGCGCCGCTCCGAGGATCTCCTCGAGCAGCCGCGAGCGCCTCTCGAGCTCCAGGGCGTGCCCGCGCGAGGATCCGGCCAGCCGCGCGAGCGCCGCGGCGGCGGGCGCGAGCGGATCGTCTCGCCGCGAGCGCGGCGGGGCGCTCGAACCGTCCCTCGGCCATCTCCTCGGCCGCCCGCACGATCTCGCGCGTCGAGGCGAACAGGCCGCGCCGGCTCGCCCGCGCCCAGGCCACGGCCAGGACGACGACGAAGGCGAGGCCCAGCCCTCCGACCGCGATCGCCCACCACTCGGGGGCGAGCGCGGGCGCGGCCTGCAGCGCGGCGCTCATTGCGTGTCCCCCGCGAGGACCATCGGCCCGGGAAGAAGCCCGGGAACCGCGGCGGAGAAGAGAAAGCCCTGCCCGTAGCGGGCGCCGTGGGCCTTCAGGAACCGCAGCTCCGCCTCGCTCTCGATCCCCTCGGCGATCACGGTCGCGCCGATCCTCCGGCCGATGCTCACGAGCGAGGCCAGCAGGTCCTGCTGGATGAGGTTCGCGTCGATCCCGCGCACCAGCGAGATGTCGATCTTCAGGTAGTCGGGGACGAGCCGCTCGATCGACTGGATCCCGGCGTAGCCGGTCCCCATGTCGTCGATGGCGATGCTGAAACCGCGCTGCTTGAGCTCCCCGACGAACCGCTCCAGCGAGGTGTCGTCCCCGAAGGCGCCCGGGTGCGGCACCTCCACCACCAGGTCCCCGGGGCGCAGCTCGATCCGCGCGAGGCTCTGCTCGATCCGCCGGTCCTTCCACTCCGGGTCGGCCAGGTGCTCCTGCCTCGTGTTGAGGAAGATCTTCCTCCCCGGGCTGATCCCCCGGGCCGAGGCGATGGCGAGCCGCCTGCACAGGCGGTCGAGCTCGTGGGCGACTCCGGCCTCGCGGGAGATCTCGAACATCACGGCCGGGGACTCCAGGCCGCTCCCCTCGGGCCCGCGCGAGAGAGCCTCGTAGCCGATCACCTCGAGGGTCTCCAGCTCCACGACCGGCTGGTAGTGGACCCGGATCCCCTCCTCGCGGATGATCCGCTGGAGCTCCTCGCTCCAGGAGCGCCGCACGCGCTCCTCGCTCTGCAGCGGCCGCGCGCGCGCCTCTTCGACCGCCCGGTAGACCAGCCGCTCGAAGCGGTAGAAGGGATTCTCGGACAGCAGGGCGAAGCCGACGCGGGGCTCGAGGCGGGGCACGACGGTGGCGAACTCGTCCCCGGCGAAGACGCTCCTCAGCGCCGCCTCCACCTCCCGCGCGAGCGAGCCGAGGACGGAGGCCTCCACCGCGCCGCCGCCGGGGCCGTCCGGCACGACGGCGATCAGCTCGGCGCCGTGCACCCCCCGCTGCGCCAGGCGCGCCTTCGCGGGGAGAACGCCCCCCCGCAGGCGCGCGAGCTCGGAGGCCATGCGCGCGTGAATCCTGTCGAATGCCTGCCAGCCGTAGACCCTCTCCGCCACCTCGATGTTCGGGATCGCCGCGTGGAGAATCCCGACGTGGCGGCGGCGCTCGAGCAGCTCGCGCAGCTCGTCGAAGAGGAGGGGCAGGGCGGGGAGCCCCGTGATCCGGTCGAAGAGGGCGCTCCGCAGGCGGAGGTACTCGGGGCGCGCGATGGTCGGATCGTCGATCACGGGCGCACTTCCAGCGACTGGAAGATCCGCTCGACGCGGCCGAGCAGCTCGTCCGATCCGAACGGTTTCGTGATGTAGTCGTTCGCCCCGTCCTGCAGGGCGTGGACCTTGTCCCGGAACTCCACCTTCACGGTGAACATCACCACGGGAAGCTCGCGCAGCCGCTCATGGGCCTTCAGCAGGCGAAGCACCTCCCAGCCGTCCATGTCGGGCATGTTCACGTCGAGCAGGACGAGGTCGGGAGCCCCCGAGGCGACCGTCTCGAGCGCCTCGCGCCCCGAGCCCGCCTTGCGGACGGAGTACCCTCCCCCTTCGAGGATCAGGCCCGCGAGGTCCCGGATTTCCGAGTCGTCGTCGACAACGAGGATGGTGCGTTGCACTCTTCCCCTCTACCCGGCCGAGTGTTCGCGGACGAACCGCGTGATCGGCACCTTCCGGATCAGGGGGAAGTCCAGGAACCGGACCCCCACGCCCTGCAGGTGCTCCCCTTCCGAGCCGGGCCGGGCGCGCCGGACCACTTCCGCCGAGAGCTCCAGATCCTCCGCGGCCGTGTCGCCGGGGACCCGCATCCGCAGGCGCAGCCGCGCACCGGGCGCGACGGGCAGGGCGCCCTTGAGGAACAGGCCGCTTGCGCTGATATCCCCCGTGAACGCGACGTAGGTATCGTCCCCGTCACGGCAGACCACCTTGACGGCGATCGGCGCGCGGCTGGCGCCGCGCTCCTCGACGGGGAAGAACCGGCGGACAGCGCCCACCAGGCCGCGGGGCGTCAGCGGCAGGGGAAGGAACGCGCTCGCGCCGGCAGCGGAAGCGCGACCGCGCTCGGCTTCCGGGCCGAACAGCAGGACCGGGATCGCTTCCGTCCCGCTCGACGCGCGCAGAAGCGAGCAGAGCTCGAGACCGGAGAGGTCCGGCATGATCACCGAGGCGATCACCAGGTCCGCTCCCTCCTGGCGCGCCCGCTCGAGCAGCTCCCGACCGCTCGCTCCCGTGACCAGCTTGAAGCCGTTCCTCCGGACGAAGGAGTGCTCCAGCTCCTGGAGGATCGGAGACTGCTGGATGAGGACCAACCTCGGCATGTTTCCCCCGACGGCCTGGGGCAGCGTCCAGCTGCCGAGTCCCGATTCCCTTGCCATGACGGGCCAGGCGTGAACTCTTCCGGAATTTACCATGTCACCCCCCCCTCGGCAATCAACTATCCGCGTAAATCCTTGCCCCTCGTGCGTTTCGGGGCGTTGCCGCCCGCCTCCGCTCCCTCCCCGGCGCCCCTGCGGCCCCGGGCGCGGATTCCTGCGGTGGGGCTGCCCGGCTCCCTGTTCCCTCTCCAAGACCGGGAGGCTACAATCCCGGCATGTCCGCTGACCGGCCCCATCGACCCCGAACAATCGCGAACACACGCCCGGCTGCTGCCTCCGGAAGTCCTCGCCCTCACGGACGAGCCGTTCATCAGGTCGTGCGCCCTGTACGACGAGTTCGTCCGGAGGCTGGCCCAGCGTGTCTTCCGGGAGGCCGGCCTGGAGGAGGCGGCCACGCATGCGGGGACCGCGGCGGAAATGGTGCAAAGGGCAGGCCTTTCCCCCGAGCACGCCCTGGTTCCGACCCTCTGGCTCCTGCGCTATCTCTCCGAGAGAAAGGACCTGGAACGGGTCGGGATCGAGGCCGGTGAGCCGGTCCCCCCCAATCCTGCCGCGTCACGAGGGGCCGGGGCGCGCCCGGACGACGGGGAGCCGGCGGGTGCCGGGGAGGAGCGGTTCCGGCTCCATCGGCCCCTTCGCCCCGCCGATCCTTCCGAGCCGGCCGAGGAGCAGAAGCGGGTCGCTCCATCCTGGCTCCCCGCGTACCGTGTCGCCGAGGTGGCGGCGGGCGATTATCCGGCCTTCCTGCGCGGCGAGAAGACGGGCGAGGAGATCCTCTTCTCCACGGACAGGCTCGAGCTCTGGTCCGGGTACTTCTCGAACGATAACGGTCTCTATTCCGTGAACAACAGGATCGGCGCGATCGCCGCCGAATCGTGGCTCCGCCCGCCGCTCCGGCCCGGCCGGGCAGAGCCCCAGGAGGCCCGTCCTGCCGGGGAGACGAGGGACGGAGCGATCCCGCCCGCGGCGCGCGCGCGGGAGGGCCTGACCATCCTCGAGCTCGGCGGAGGGCTCGGCAGCGCGGCCCTCGCGCTGCTCGAGCGGTTCGAGGGCTGCGGCGAGCTGGGGGCGATCTCGGCCTACCGGTTCACGGAGCTGGTCCCGGCCTTCCTGCGCAAGGGCCAGAGGGCCGTGCGCTCCCGCCATCCGGAGGCGGGGTTCCTCTCGTTCGCGCGCCTCGACATGGACGAGCCGTTCGAGAGGCAGGGGGTCGCTCCCGGTTCGGTTTCGATGGTCTACGCCGTGAACACGGTCCACGCGGCGCGCGATCTGCGGTTCACGCTCGGGGAAATCCGGCGCTCCCTGAAGCCCGGCGGGCTGCTGGTGCTGCCCGAGTGCATCCTCCCCCGCCCCCGCCAGGCGACCTACGTCGAGTTCGTCTTCAACCTGACGGCGCCGTTCCGCCGCCCCGGTGGAGGGTTCCTGACGCCCGAGGGGTGGGAGGCGGCGCTCGAGGGCGCCGGATTCGTGGATGTGCGCTTCTTCCCGGACCTGCGCACCATCCGGGAGGAGATTCCGGCCTTCTATGCCTCGGCCGTGGGCGCCTCCGTGCGGGTTGGATCGTCCCAGAACGGGTAGAAGCAGTACCACTGGTCCGGGTATTCCCTGACCATCGACTCGATCGCCGCCACCGAGCGGCTGAGCATCCGCTGCACGGCCTCCTCCGAGCGCGCGTCCCCCTCCGGCTCGATCGGGTCGAAGAAGATCACCCGGAAGCCGCCCGAGTCCCCGCCATCCGCGCGCTCGGCGCGCACGATGAACACGGGGAGGATCGGGGCGCGCGCGAGCAGGGAAAGGAAGGCCGGGCCGCGGGGGAAGAACGCCGGCCGGCCGAAGAAGGGCACGGCGATCCCGGTATTGTCGAAGTCGCGGTCCCCCTGGACGGCGACGACGCCGCCGTCCCTCAGGATTCTCAGCGCCGCCAGGGCCGAGAAGGGGTCTCCGGTCATCGGGATCTCCGTCACCCCCGCACGGGCGCGAAAGGCGCTGCGATGGCGCTCGACCGCCTCGAACCGGTCCGGCACGTAGACCACCGCGAGCTTCCCGGCGCGGTCTCCGAGGATGAGGCCGCCCATCTCCCAGTTGCCGATGTGCGCGGTCAGGACGACGCAGCCCCTTCGCGCCGCGACGCAGCGCTCGAGGGCCTCCAGGTTCCGCACATCCTGGACAGCACCGGCCGCCGCCGCCGGCCCCCGCTGCGACCAGTGGAAGAAGTCGATCCAGTAACGGGCGTGGTTGCGGCCCATCCTGCGCGCCGCGGCCCGGACCCGCGGCGTCTCCGGGTCTTCCCCGAAGATCGTCGCGAAGTTGGCCCGGATGGCCCGGTGGTACTTGGGACGGAGAAGGAGGAACGCATAGGTGATCCACTCCCCGAGGAAATAGAGGAGTCCGAGCGGCAGGCGTTTCGCCGACCAGGCGAAGACCGGGAATCCGAGCGAAAAGAGCGGCCGGTAGAGGAGGCTCAGGAGCCGGTTCCGGCTCGCCATTTTCTTCTGCATGCCGCTCAGCGCCCCGCGGTCGGCGGACGGGGAACGCGGGTCCTCACGGTAACCGTTCCATGAAGGAGATCAGGAGGGTGGATGGGACCATGTCTGGAGCGGGCGACGGGACTCGAACCCGCGACCACAAGCTTGGGAAGCTCGTACTCTACCAGCTGAGCTACGCCCGCCCATCCGGAGAGTGGAATCCTAGCCAGAAGCGCGGGGAACGTCAAGGCGGGCCGCGGCCTCGGTCAGTTTGACCGGACCCGCGACGGCAAAAAGCCTTGACACGGGCCCCCTTCCGCCGTACCTCCGCTACGGGGAAACCCGCGCGCCTCCCCGTGGAGGAGTGTCGTCCGGGACCACGGACGCGCCCGCTGCAGCGCCGAAGCTGCGGGGCGCGCCAGCCCGAGCGCTGTCCCCCAGCAGCGCGAGGAGCGAAGCCGCATGTTCGACAGTTCGTGCAGGATGGGCCCGGCATCGAGCGGGAAGGCTCGGTCGCTTGTTCTTCCCCTGGCGCTCGCCGCCCTGATGGCGGCCGGTCTCGCCCCGCGGGCCATCGCGCGCCCCGCATCGTCGTCTGCCGCCGCGGCGCGAGCCGCCCAGGCCTTCCCGGGCGAAGAGGAGCCGTACGCGCCGGTCCTCCCGGCCTTCGGCAAGAGCCTCGCGCCCGCGGGCGCTCTCGCTCCCGAGGATGCCCAGGACGGCGCCACCGTCTACATGAACGAGACCGGGCCGTTCGCCGCCTCTCCCCCGCTCTCCACCGATCCGCGGATGCTGGGCGAACAGCTCACCCTCACCGCCAACCCGCCTGCCCCGCTCGAGCTGCGCTCGGTCGAGTTCGCCATGGCGGTGCAGGCCACCACCCCGCTTCTCGTCCGCGTCCGCGTCTGGGACAACTACGATGCGGCGGCGACCCCGGTGAACTCGGGGCTGCTCCGCTCGGAGGACTTCAACCTCGGGACCGTCCCTGCGAACCCGACGGGGCAGTTCTACCCGGGGGTGAAGGTGATCTTCTCGAGCCCGATCGCCCTTTCGGACCCGGGCATCTTCATCGAATTCCAGTTCCTCACCGGGCCCTCGGGCCCCTACGCGCCGGTCCAGGCGGTCTTCGCGCTGAACACGGGCGGGCCGCAGGTGGGCGCGAGCACCAACGACTTCTTCCGCGACATCGCCCCGGGCGATGGATCGTTCGCGCCGACCGAGCGCCGGCAGTTCGGCGCCTCTTCGTGCTCGCCGAACCCGCCCGGATGCCAGTCGAACCTGCTCCTCCACCTTCGCGGCGCGCCTAACCCCAACGTCCTCGATCCGGGGATCGATCTCTGGCAGACGCCGGGAGGCGGGGCGACGCGGCAGGTCTTCACGCCCGCCAGCCCGATCCCCGCCGGCCTGTTCGACGCGTGCGGGATCGCGGGGCGGACCTCCGATCCGCTCGCCCCGACGATCGTCTACGCGGGACTCCCGCTCACGACGAGTCCCGCCGGGATCCTCGGCGCCACCGACTCCATCGTCCGGCGCAACGCCGCGGCGAACATTCCCTCGCCCGGCGGATCCGCGACCATCCCGATCGAGCTCGTCGCCCTTTCGCTGGTGAGCACGAACCCGATCACCGTCACCTGGAACGGCGGAACCCATCCCGAGCTGTGGGACGTCAGGGCCGACGCTCTCGAGCCTCCCGCAGCAGAGCCGGCACGATGACGGTGACGCGCAGCCTCTGCGCGGGAGAAGGCGGCACCTTCACCTCGAGCCTTCCCGTGCTGCCGAAGCTGATCTTCACGCGCCGCGCCGATGCATGCACCGCGACGCTGGACGCGGGCATCGCGGGCCTTCCGCCCCTCGCGCTCACCACGACCGACGGTCACTGGTACCCCTCGGCGCCCGCCGCGCTCGCGCTCGTCGAGGAGCCGTACGGCGGCGTCGCGGTGGACGGAAACGGCGACGGAACGCTCGAAGCCTCGCTGCTTCCCTCGACGACGAACTTCCATCCCGGCGTCCGGGTTCCCCGCTGCGGCTGCTGCCAGACGCAGCCCTCCGCCTGCTCCTTCCCGCTGATGCCCGCCCAGTGCCTCGCCTCGGGCGGGTCGTTCGTTCCCGGCGCCGACTGCGGCCCCGCCGGGTCGTGCGAGGCGTCGTGCGCGCCGGCGGGCCAGGCCCAGATCCGGATGACGATCGGAAGCGGCCCCGCCGCCGCTCACGGAGTCCTGCCGACGACGACCAACCAGGCCGACGCGGACGGCGACCTCGTGCCCGACATCGGGGACAACTGCGCCCCGCCCTCGCATCCGGGAGTCGTCAACGGCCTGCAGGAGGATCTCGACGGGGACGGCGTGGGCGATGCCTGCGACAACTGCCCCTCGCTGTGCAGCCTCGGGCAGGAGGACACCGACCTGGATGGAGCGGGCGACGCCTGCGACTGCGCCCCCTTCGACGCGACCGTGAAGGCGCGCCCGGGCCGGATCGGAGGCCTCACCGTCCAGCGGGCCCTCCCGTCCGGGACCATCACGGTCGCCTGGAGCAGCCTCGACCCGGCCGCGGGATCGGCCACGCAGTACGACGCCGTGCGCGGATCGGTGGGGGCGCTGCACGGGGCGGGATACCCGGGAGGCGCCGTGTGCGCCCTGGGGCACGCTCCCGACACGCCGTACGTCGAGCCGGCCGCGGCCTGCCCCGCGGGGGCGGCCAACGGCTGCTGGTATCTGGTCCGCGCCGCGAACTCCTGCGGCACCGGCACGTATGCCGACGCGGGCCAGGCGCAGCCCCACCCGCTCGACACCGCGAGCCCCTGTCCGTAGCGGGCGGTCCTCCTGATCGAACTGCGGCCCCGCCGGGTTTCCCGCGGGCCCTGCGGACGGCGGACTCCTCCGCGCCCCGCCCCGGGTCCTACTTCTCGATCCAGCCGCCGCCCAGCACCAGCTCGCCGTCGTAGAGGACGGCGGCCTGCCCGGGCGCGATCGCGCGCTGGGGCTCCTCGAACTCGAGCTCCGCGCGGCCGCCCGCCAGGGCGCGCACCCTCGCGCGCGCGCCCGGGTGCCGGTACCGGATCTTCACCTCGCACTCGAAGGTCTCGCCGGATCGGTCCGCCGGTATCCAGTTCATCCCCGCGAGCGAGCAGCGCGAGGAGAAAAGCGCCCTGTCCGGACCGACCACCACCCTTCCCGCATCGGGCTCGATGGCGATCACGTAGAGCGGATCCTCCGCGGCCACGCCGATCCCGCGCCTCTGCCCCACGGTGAACCCCCCCACGCCGTCGTGCCGCCCCACCACGGCGCCGCCGGCCGTCGTGAGCTCACCAGGCGGCCCCAGGTCCCCTGCCCGCTCCTTCACGAAGTCGCGGTAGGAGCGCCCCTCGATGAAGCAGATCTCCTGGCTCTCCGCCTTCTCCGCCACGGGGAGCCCGAGCGCCCGGGCCCGTTCCCGGACCTCGTCCTTCGTCAGGTCTCCCACCGGGAACTCGGCGCGCCCCAGCTGCTCCTGGTCCAGCCCGAACAGGAAGTAGGACTGGTCCTTCGCCCGATCGACCGCCCGGAGCAGCAGGGCGCGGGCGCCGTCCTTCTCCGAGGCGCGCGTAATGTCCCGTCGCGACGCGCTCCGCGCCGAGCGCCGCAGCCTTGCGCAGCAGCGTGCCGAACTTCACCTCGCTGTTGCACAGCACGCAGGGGCTCGGCGTGAGGCCCCGCCGGTAATCCTCGACGAACCTGTCGATGACGCTCCGCCCGAACGCCTCCTCCTCGTCGAAGACGTAGTAAGGAATCCCCAGGCGCCCGGCCACGCGGCGGGCGTCGCGAAAATCCTCCGGCGAGCAGCACCGGCCGAACCCCCGGTCGGGCGCGTGATCGTACGTCTGAAGCGACACGCCGATCAGCTCGCGTCCCTCGGCGGCGAGGATCCCCGCGGCGACGCTCGAATCGACGCCGCCGCTCATGGCCACGACGGTCTTCACGGCCGCCCCGGCCCGTCCGGCCGCGGGGCCGCCCCGCGCGGGCCGCGGTCAGCCCGGGGGATCCCTCCACGGGGATCCGCGCCTCGATCGCGGCGCCCACGAGCGCCTCGACGAGACGGTCCACTTCCTCGGTCGTGTTGCTCCACCCGAAGCTCACCCGCAGCGCGGCGCGGGTCACCTCCTCGGGAAGGCCGAGCGCGCGCAGCACGTAGGAGGGGGCCGTCTTGCCCGAAGAGCACGCGGTGCCGGTGGAAACCGAGAATCCCGCGAGGTCGAGGGCGACCTGCAGCGAGGTCCCGTCAGCGCCCCGCAGCGAGAAGCAGGAGGTGCTCGAAACCCGGAGCGCGCCCAGGCCGTGGATGATCGCCCCCGGGAACCTCGAGGCGATCGCCTGCTCCAGGCGGTCGCGCAGGGCGGCGGTCCTCGCGGGGAATTCCTCCCGGCGGGCGAGCGCCAGGCGCGCAGCGGCCCCGAAGCCCGCGATCCCGGCGACGTTCTCCGTGCCGGGCCGGCGGCGCATTTCCTGGGGCCCGCCCCGCAGGAGCGGCTCGAGCCGCGCGCCTCGGCGCACGATCAGCGCCCCGACCCCCTGGGGTCCTCCCAGCTTGTGGGCCGAAACGCTCAGGAGCGGCGCCGCCTCGGGCAGCGTCAGCTTGCCGAAGGACTGGACCGCGTCCGAGTGGAAGAGGATCCCCCGCTCCGCGCAGCCCGCCGCGATCTCCTCGACGGGCTGCACCGTGCCCAGCTCGTTGTTCACGTGCATCACGCTGACGAGGAGGGTCCCGGGGCGCGCCAGGGCGAGCACCTCGCCGGCGTCCACCACGCCGGCGGGCGAGGGCTCGAGCCGCGACACCGCGAGCCCGCGCGACTCGAGCGCGCGAAGGGCCCGGTGCACCGCCGGGTGCTCGAGCGTCGTCGAGACCATGGCGGCGCCCGCGGGGAAATCGCCCCGTCCGCCGGGGAGGGAGGCGGTCGCGGCCCCGGCGATCGCCGCGTTGTTCGACTCGGTGCCGCCGCTCGTGAACACCACCTCCGAGGGGGCCGAGCCCGCGAGCGCGGCGACCCACTCCCGCGCCTCTTCGACCGCCAGGCGCGCCCGCTGACCGTCGGTGTGGGCGCTCGAAGGGTTCGCCGCCCCCTCCCGCAGGTACGGGAGCATCGCCTCGAGGGCCTCGGGCAGAAGGGGGGAGGTGGCGTTGTGGTCCAGGTAGGCGCGCATGGTGGCCGTGTCCGCGGAGTCCATCAATCTAGCACCGGCTCCGATTCTTGACAACGGAGAACTGCATTGTTAACGTATTTGATTTCATGAACTTGGAGCGATCTTGAACGAGCGTCCGGACCTCAAATCCACCGTCAACCTGCCCCGCACCGGTTTCGCAATGAAGGCGAACCTCCCCGAGAACGAGCCGAAGCGGCTCGCGTGGTGGGCCGAAATGCGGATCTACGAGGCCCTGCGGGCCGCGCGCCGCGGCTCGCCCGTGTTCGTTCTCCACGACGGGCCGCCCTACGCGAACAACAACATCCACCTCGGCCAGGCGCTCAACAAGATCCTCAAGGACTTCGTCGTCAAGTCGCGCTCGATGATGGGGTACGACGCCCCCTACGTGCCCGGCTGGGACTGCCACGGCCTGCCGATCGAGCACCGCGTGGACCAGGACCTCGGGGCGGCCGGCGCCGCGCTGCCCGCGCTCGAGAAGCGGGCCCGCTGCCGGGCCTACGCGGAGAAGTTCATCGCCGTCCAGCGCGAGGAGTTCCGCAGGCTCGGCGTCTTCTGGGACTGGGAGCTCGACCGGCGCGAGGAGGCGGACAGGCTCCCCGACCGCGCCGCGATCTACCGCACCATCGACCGGGAGTACGAGGCGGCGATCGTCGAGTCGCTCGGCGCCTTCTTCTCGGGCGGCTACGTGTACCACGGCAGCAAGCCGGTCCACTGGTGCACCTCGTGCCGCACGGCGCTCGCCGAGGCCGAGGTGGAGTACGAGGAGCGGAACGACCCCTCCATCTACGTCAAGTTTCCGCTTTCCGACAACGTGCGCCGGCGCCTGCCCGCCCTCGCCGCAGCGGGCGATGTGCCGGTCTCGGTCGTCATCTGGACCACCACTCCCTGGACCCTGCCGGCCGATCTGGCCGTCGCCCTGCACCCGGACCACGCCTACGTCGCCGTGCGCGCCGGAGGCGAGCTCTACATCGTGGCCGAGGCGCTCCTCGCTGCGACCGCGGCGGCCTGCTCGTGGTTGGATCCCGGGGTGGTCTGCAGGTTCACGGGCTCCGACCTGGCCTACACGCCCGCGGAGATCGAGCGGGGCGGGCCGGAGCTCGTCACCGCCGCCGCCCCGTACGTGGTTCCGCGTCGCCGGGCCGGCGGGCCGGCGGCGAGCGCCGCGGCGTCGGGCCCGAAGCGGGACGACAACACGATCCCGGGGCGGTCCCACCTCGTGCTCGCGGAGTACGTCACGCTCGACCAGGGGACCGGCTGCGTGCACACCGCTCCCGGCCACGGGGCCGACGACTTCATCACCGGGCAGAAGTACGGCCTGCCTCCCTTCAACCCGGTCGCCGACGACGGCACGTTCGACCCCGCCCTCGTCGAGCCGGAGTTCCTCAAGGGCGTCGGCGTGATGGAGGCGAACCGGAAGATCCTCGACGATCTGCGGCACCGGGGCCTGCTGATCCACTCCGAGCGGATCCAGCACACCTACCCCCACTGCTGGCGCTGCAAGAACCCGGTCCTGTTCCGCGCGACGGCGCAGTGGTTCATCGCGATGGAGGCGAACGGCCTGCGCGGGCGGGCGCTCGAGGCGATCGCGTCCGCCGCCTGGATCCCCGCCTTCGGCCAGGAGCGGATCGCGAACATGATCGCGGGCAGGCCCGACTGGTGCATCTCGCGGCAGAGAACGTGGGGCGTCCCGATTCCCGCCGTCGTCTGCCGCGCCTGCTTCGAGGAGCGCGGCGACGAGAGCGCGTTCCTGCGCGATCCCGCCCTGTTCCGGCACGTCGCCGCCCTGTTCCGCGCCGAGGGATCGGACGCCTGGTTCGGCCGGCCCTCGGACGGGGGCGGGCACGTGCCCTACGCGAGCGAGAAGGAGCGGGTCGAGCGGCTCGTCCCGGCCGGTCTCGCCTGCCCGTCCTGCGGCAGCCGCGAGGCCCTCAAGCCGCTCAACCCGATCGTGGACGTGTGGTTCGAATCCGGCGTGTCGCACCAGGCGGTGCTTCCTCCGCGGGGCCTTCCCTGGCCCGCGGACCTCTACCTCGAGGGGCACGACCAGTACCGGGGCTGGTTCCACTCCTCGCTGCTCGTGGGAATCGGCGTCCGGCAGGCGGCGCCGTACCGCCAGGTCCTCACCCACGGCTTCACGCTCTACCTGAACGCGAAGACCGGCCGCGTGGAGAAGATGTCCAAGTCGCTCGGCAACGTCATCTCCCCCATCGAGGTCTGCGAGCGGCTCGGCTCGGACATCCTCAGGCTCTGGGTGGCCCAGGTCGATTTCCTCGAGGACATGAACGTGTCCCCGGAGATCCTCGAGCGGAACTCCGAGGCCTACCGGAAGATCCGGAACACCTTCCGCTACCTGCTCGGCAACCTCTACGACTTCGACCACGGCGCCGACGCCGTCCCCGAAGACGGAGCTGTCCGGGATCGACCGCTGGGCCCTGGCCGAGCTCGACGCCGTCTCGGCCCTGATCCGGCGCGCGTACGAGAGCTACGAGTTCCACCGCGCCTTCCACGCCCTGAACGAGTTCTGCTCCGTGACCATGAGCGCGGTCTACCTGGACATCATCAAGGACCGCCTCTACACGTCCCCTCCCGCCAGCCGCGAGCGCCGCTCCGCGCAGACCGCGCTGCACCGGATCGCGCACGAGCTGTGCCGCATGATGGCGCCGATCCTCGTCTTCACGGCGGAGGAGATCTGGCAGGAGCTTCGCGCCCTTCCGGGCGGCGCCGCGGGCGGGCCCGACTCGGTCCACCTGGCGCTCCTTCCCGCGCCGGGCGCCGCCGCGGCCGGCGACGCGCGCCCCTCCGCCGAGCTCGTCGCGCGCTGGCGCCGCCTGTTCGACATCCGCGCGGAGGTGCAGAAGGCGATCGAGACGAAGCGGCAGACGAAGGAGATCGGTTCCTCGCTCGGAGCCAGGCTCCTGCTCGCCGCGGAGCCGCCGCTGCGCGCCTTCCTCGAGTCGTTCGGCGACGAGCTCCGGTTCCTCTTCCTGGTCTCCGAGGTTTCGTTCTCCGACGGACCGGCGGCCGGGGCCGCGGTCTCGGAGAGGATCCCGGGCCTGGCCGTCTCCGTGCTCCCGGCCGAGGGCGCGAAGTGCGAGAGGTGCTGGAACGTGACGCGCGACGTCGGCTCCTCCCCGGCCTGGCCGACCGCGTGCGCGCGCTGCGCCGTGGCCCTCGCAGCGATCCTCGGGGAGCCGGCGTGAAGAACGCCCGTTACCTGTCGATCTCCGCCGCGATCCTGATCCTCGACCAGCTGACGAAGTACGCGATCGTCCACAGCTCCGTCGTCGAGCGCCCGGCCGTGCTCATCCCCCGCATCTTCCGGCTCGCCTACGGGGAGAACAGCGGCGCGCTGTTCGGGCTCTTCAGCGGGCTGCACGAGCCGTGGCGGACCCTCGTCCTGCTCGTCATCCCGATCGCGGCGATCGTGATGGTGGTCCTCTTCATGCGGATGAGCGGCGGGGGCGACGTGCTGTCCCTCGTCGCGCTCTCGCTCATCCTCGGCGGCGCCCTCGGGAACCAGCTGGACAGGCTGCTGCGCTCGGGACGGGTGGTGGACTTCCTCGATGTTTCGATCGACGTGGAGCCCGTGCGCGGCTGGCTCGTCCGCGCCTTCGGTTCCTCCCACTGGCCCGCCTTCAACGTCGCCGATTCCGCGATCGTGGTCGGGGCGACGCTGCTCGCCTGGGACATCCTCCGCCAGTCGCGGCGGGCAAGCTGATGCACCCGATCCTCGTCGATTTCGGCTGGCGCGACGTCCCGCTCCTCGGCCGCACCCATCTCTACCTCGGGACCTACGGGGTCCTCTTCGCCCTCGCGGCGCTCGCGGGATGGTTCCTCTGGATGAGCGTGGCGCGCCGGGACGGGCTGGCGACCGCGACCGTTTTCGACATCGGCTTCTACGCGCTGCTCGCGGGGATCGCGGGCTCCAAGATCGGCCTCATCCTCACCGATCCTTCGTACTACCTCTCCAGCCTCGGCGCGCTGCTCGGCACGCTGCGCGCCGCGGGCGTCCTGCTGGTCGGCGTCATCGCGGCGATCGCGACGATCGCGATCGCCTCCTGGCGGGCGGGGATCCCGGTCTGGGCGGTCCTGGACTCGATGGCGCCGAGCCTCGCCCTCGGCCAGGCGATCGGGCGGATCGGCTGCTTCATGGCCGGCTGCTGCTACGGCCGCCAGTCCCCGGGGCTTCCGTGGGGGGTCTGCTTCACCGACCCCGCGGCGGCGGCGATCTCCGGCACGCCGCTGTACGATCCCGCCGATCCGGCGCGCGCGCAGAACATCCTCCACCCGACCCAGCTGTACCAGGCGGGGGCCGACTTCCTGCTCTTCGCCCTGCTCCTGTACCTGGCCCGCACGCGCAGGATGTTCACGGGCGCCCGGGCTCTCCTGTTCGTCGCCATCTACTCGGTCTCGCGATTCCTGGTCGAGCTGCTGCGCGGGGACGCGGAGCGGGGCCTCTACCGCGTCCCGGGCATCGGCGTGACACTCTCGACCTCCCAGCTGATCTGCGTGGCGGGGCTGGTCTTCGCGCTCGTCATGGCGCCGCGCCTGGCGCGCCGCCCCGCCGCGCGCCCTCCCGCGCGCCAAGGCCTAGCGCGGGTCGATCGCCTGCGGCCGCGGCGAGGCCGGCGGCCCCTCCCGCCGCGGCACGGATCGTTCCCCGGCGCCGCCGGCCGGGCTCCGCTAGCGCGGCGTCGCGTCGGGAAGGCCCCCGTCCACGGGCAGCGTCGCGCCGGTGATCGGGGCCTGCCGGGTGGCGAAGAACAGGACGGCGCGCGCCACGTGGCGGGCGGTGATCCGCGCCTTCAGGAGGTTCCGGCCGCGGTAGTACTCCTCGAGCCCCTTCTCGTCGAGGCCGCGCGCCTTCATCCGGTCGGGTCCGACCTGTTCCCAGAGACCCGAGCGGCGGCTTCCCTCCCCGAACACCGCGTCGGGCGAGACCATGTTCACCCGGACGCCGAGGGGCGCGAGCTCGAGGCTCGCGATCCGCGCCAGCTGGTGCGAAGCGGCCTTCGTCGCGCTGTAGGCGCCGAACCCCGCGCCGGGCGAGAAGACGTTCTTGCTGGAGACCAGGACGATGTCCCCCCCGGTCCCCTGCCGCTCGAGGAGGCGCGCGGCCTCCCGGAGCGCGAGGAGCGTCCCCTCGACGTTCACCGCTTCGAGCCTGCGGAAGGCCCCGAGTTCCATCCCCGCGATCGGGGACACGTGCGCGAGGCCGGCGTTGACGACGAGAAGGTCGAGCCCCCCCATTCGCCGACGACCCGCTCGAACCCCGCGGCGACCGAGCCCTCGTCCGTCACGTCGAAGCCGGACCCGATGATCCTCCCGGGGAACCGCGCCTCCGAGCTCCGCCACGAGCCCCTCGAGCCGCTCCCCCGGAAGATCGGCCGCGGCGACGAGGCACCCCTGCTCCAGCAGCTCCTCGCAGATCCCCGACCCGATCGCGCCCGCGGCGCCCGTCACCAGCGCGATGCTTCCCTCCAGGGCCCGCGCGGGACCGCGCCGCAGCTTGGCCTGCTGCGGGGCGCGGTATTCCATCGAGACCAGCGCCTCCTCCCCGAGCCCCTCGTAGGTTCCCATCGCCGCGATCTGGCTCTTCACCCGCAGCGTGTGAGCGGCGATGTCGCGCGCGATCCGGGCCGCTTCCAGCCCGGGCCCCGCGCAGACCGCCCCGAGCCCGGGAAGGAGAACGACGCGCGGATTCGGATCGCCGCGCTCGCTCCCCTGCGGCATCGCTGCCGCGTGCCGGTCCAGGCCCGCCTCGTACGCGGCGGCGTAGTCCCCCACCGCGCGCGCGAGCTGCCCGCGCAGGCGGGGCGCGTCGCCCCAGGCGGGCTCGTCGACCCAGAGCGGCAGCGCCCGGGTGCGGATCACGTGATCCGATGTGAGCGGCGCCGAGAGCGCCAGGCTCTTCGCGCCGGGACTCTGCAGGTAGCCGCGCGTCACGGCGTCCGTGAGCGGCGCCAGGACGACGTTCCGAAGCGGGCGGTCCGGGTCCCCGCTCGGCGTCGCAAGAAGGCCCCGGAGGATCGGCGCGACCTCGAGGAACCGCCTCGCCGGCCTCCGCGTCCGACACGAAATGCCCCCCGCCCGCCGGACCTGCTCCCGCGGCGGCCGGATCGCCGGCGCCGGGCGCCGGCCCCTTCCCCGACCGGCCGCCGCATCCGCCCCCCGCGGCCGCTCGCGCCCCGAGGAGACGTGGAGAATCCGCTTCTCGATCCACCGCTCGGCGCGGGTGACGAAGGCGATCATGTTCTCGTACGATTCGCGGGCCGTCTCGCCCCAGGTGACGATGCCGTGGCGCATCCAGACCATTCCGCGGCAGGACGGATGGGAGCGGAAGGCGGCGGCCGCCGCGAGCGCCAGCGGGAATCCGGGCTCGACGTACGGCATCACCGCCAGCTCGGGCCCGAGCGCCTCGCGCGCGAGCTGCTCGCCTCCTGCCTGGTTGGTCAGGGCGAGGACCGCGTCGGCGTGCGTGTGATCGATGTAGCGGGGAGGCAGCAGCGCGTGGACGAGCGCCTCGAGGGAGGGCGCCGGGGCGGGCGGGCGCACGGCCGCCGCGGCGAGCTCGCGGTACATGATCATCGTCCGCGAGCGAAGGGAGCGCGCCCAGCCGCTCCAGCCGGCTCGAGGTCCAGCGCGGGGAGCCCCGAGGGCTCGAGCGCGCCGAGGTCGTGCCCGGACGCCTTGACGTAAAGGACGCGGCGGCTTTCGCCGAGAATGTCCGCGCGCGCCGCCTTGACGGAGGTGTTCCCCCCGCCGTGAAGCACCAGCTCGGGATCGGCGCCCAGCAGGCGGCTCGAGTAGAGCCGCAGCGCGACATCCTCGCCCCATTCGGGCCCGTAGCGCTCGACGAACGCCGCCGCCTCCGGGACCGACCAGCGGCTTCTCATCGGGTGCGCCCGCGCCGCGAGCGAGCGGTAGAGCTCGAAGGCCTCCTTCGGCTTCATCCGCTCGTGCACCACCTTGCCGACCGCCTGGATCATCGCCGCGGGCGCCTCGGACTGGAAGATGTTGCGCCCCATGTCCACGCCCGCCGCGCCCCGCTCCACGGCGTTCCAGGCCATCGTCAGGGCCTCGAGCTCGGGGAGCTTCTTCCCTCCCGCCATGATGAGGGGGACGGGGCACGACGCGGCCACCGTCTCGAAATCCTCGGCGCAGTAGTAGGTCTTCACGAAGTGCGCGCCCAGCTCCGCGCAGATCCTGCACGCGAGCCGCAGGTAGCGCGCGTCGCGGACCAGCTCCTTGCCGACGGCGGTGACCGCCAGGACCGGCACGCCGTAGCGGTTCCCCGCGTCGATCAGCCGCGTCATGTTCCGCACCGTCCGGGTCTCCTGACGCCCCGCCGATGTAGACCTGCACGGTCACCGCGGAAGCGCCCAGGCGGATGGCGTCCTCGATGCCGACCGCGAGCCGCTCGTCGGAGAGCTCCTTCAGGATGCTCGGGCCGCCGCTCGAGCGCAGGACGATCCCCCTCTGGTACGACGAGGGGATGACCGAGCGGAGGATCCCGCGGGTGAGCATCAGGGCGTCCGTGTGCGCCAGCAGCGGGACGATTCCCACGTCCACCCTCTCGAGGCCGGTCGTGGGCCCCTGGAAGTAGCCGTGGTCGATCGCCAGCATCACGCACCGCCCGGTCTCGCGGGCGGAAGACGCGCGAGAGGCGGTTCTGCATCCCCCAGTCGAGCGCGTTCGACCCCTTGAGGAAGAACGGCTCGTTCCTCTGGGGCGTGTCGAGGTGGAAATTCCTGACGTCCTTCCCTTCGTCGGCTTCGGGCACCGGGTCACCTCCTGCGGTCCCGCCCGCCGGCCCGGGCCGATGGTCGGGATTCCGTGTTCACTCTATAATGCCGTGTCATGAGACTGCTTCCGGCCGCGCTCCTCGCGCTCGCGCTCGCCTCCACCCCGCTGCTCGCCATCGACGCCAAGCTCGCCCCGCCCCCCGACGACACCGGGAACTTCGTGGGAACCTGGTATTACGCCGATCCGGCCTTCCAGATCGCGATCTTCGTCTCGCGCGACGCCGCCGGAGCCCTCCACCTGAAGTACCACCTCCGCACCAAGGGCGGCGCCGAGTACGAAACCGACGCCGGGGGATTCGCGAAGCTGATGGACGAGGGAAACCCGACGACGGTCCTCTTCACCGGCTCCCTCGCGGCCCCGAACAGGATCAAGGGATACCACGAGCGGACCGTCAAGACCAAGACGGGCACAGTGCAGGAAGCCGGTGAATTCGAGCTCTACGTCGCCGAGAAGGGCCGCAAGCTGGTGCTGCACTACCCCCTGCTGAAGCGCTCGAAGACGGACCCGGACGGCCGGACGAGCTCCGAGGTCCAGGAGGACGTCTACCGGCTCTTCCGGAGGGCGTCGGAGATCGTCGTCGACTTCAGCGAGATCCCCTTCTAGCTAGAACGCCAGCAGCTCGCGCAGCGCCTGCTCGATCTGCTCCGTCGAGGGAAGGACCGCGTTCTCCAGGGCGGGGGCGAACGGGCAGAACGTGTCCATCGCCGCCACGCGCTTCACCGGCGCGTCGAGCCACCCGAACGCGGCGTCGGCCACACGGGCCGCGACCTCGCCGCCGAACCCCGCGGTCAGGATCGCTTCGTGCGCCACCAGCACTCGCCCCGTCTTCCGGGCGCTCGCGAGGATCGCCTCCTCGTCGAGTGGCACGATGGTCCGCAGGTCGAGGACTTCCACGGAATGGCCGGCCTCCGCAAGGCGCGCCGCGGCCCCCAGGCTCCGGTGCACGGTGCTCCCCCAGGCGATGACGGTGGCGTCGCTCCCCTCGCGGACGACCCGCGCCTTGCCGAAGGGGACCAGGTAGTCCGGGCCCGGCTCGGGGGACTTCGAGAAGACCTGCCGGTAGAGCCCCTTGTGCTCCAGGAACAGGACGGGATCGTCCATGCGGCACGCCGTCTTGATGAGCCCTTTCGCGTCGGCGGCGTTGGAGGGGTAGGCGATGTACCAGCCCGGGGTGTGGGCGTAGAGGGCCTCGATGCACTGGGAGTGGAACGGGCCTCCCCGGATGTACCCACCGACCGCCACGCGGACCACCATCGGGCACGACCAGGCGCCGGCGCTCCTCCACCTCAGGGTGGGCACCTCGTTGCGCATCTGCATGAAGGCGGGGAACGAGTAGTCCCCGAACTGGATCTCGACGACCGGCTTGTAGCCCGCGATCGCCATCCCCTGGGCCACGCCGATGATGCTCGCCTCCGCGAGCGGCGAGTTCACGATCCGGCCGGGGAACCGGCTGCCGAGCCCGCGCGTCACGCCGAACACTCCCCCTTTCGGGTCGGCGATGTCCTCGCCCCACATGACGATCCTGGGATTGCGCTCCATTTCCTCGCGCAGGCCGTGGTTGATCGCGTCCACCATCATCGCCGGCACGTCCGAGGCAGGCGACGGGTCCCCTTCCACGGTGACGACCGGGTCGCGCGAGTAGATGTCCTCGAGGGCCCGCGCCGGATCGGGATCGGGCTCGGCGTCGGCGGCGTCGGCGGCGTCGCGGACCTCCGTCTCGATCCGCTCCCGCATGCCCGCGACCTCCGCCTGCGTCAGCACGCCCCGGTGCAGGAGCTGCAGCTCGGTGTGCAGCAGCGGATCGCGCTTGCGGACCTCCTCGAGCTCCTCCGGCGTCCGGTACTTCGACTGATCGTCCGAGGAGGAGTGGGAATCGAGACGGATCACGCGCGCTTCGACCAGCAGGGGCCCGCTCCCCCGGCGCATCGCGGCGACCAGCGGCTGGAGGGTGTGGTACATGTTCGTGAAGCGGGTCCCGTCCACGGTGAGCGAGCGCATGCCGAATCCCGCGGCCATGGTGTGGATCTCGGAGATGGTCTGCGTCGCCTGCGGGACGCTGATCGCGAAGCCGTTGTTCTGGATCACGAACAGGACCGGGAGCCCCTCGCGCGCCGCCCAGTTGATCGCCTCGAAGAACTCTCCCTCGCTGGTGGCCCCTTCGCCGCTGGACACGTACACGAGCTCGTCGCGCCCGTCGGCCTGCACGGCCTTCGCCATCCCGACGGCGGCCAGGAACTGCGTGCCCGTGCAGGCCGTCGGCGACACCACTCGCAGCTCGCGGGAGGAGAAGTGCTCGGACATGTTCCGTCCGCGGGAGTTCGGGTCGGACTCCTTCGCCAGCATGCCGAGGAAGATGTCCCGCAGCGGCATCCCCAGCCCGATCATCAGGGCCTTCTCCCGGTAGTACGGGAAGAACCAGTCCTTCCCGGGCTGCAGCAGCATGGAGACCGCGATCTGGAGCTTCTCGTGGCCCCGCGAGGAGGCCACGAAGGCGCACTTGTTCTGCTTCGAGAAGATCCGCACCCTCTCCTCGAGGAAATAGAGGCGCAGCATCTTCTGGTACAGGTCGAGCAGGACCTGCGGCTCCACGGCCGCCTGGGTGGTTTCGATCATGATCCCTCGATTATAGACGAATATAGACCAAAAACGTCCAGATGCAGGCCGAGCCTTCCCGCGCCCCTTCGCGGGCGCGGCTGCCACGCCCTCGCGCGAACCGTGGTATCACTTGGGCGTCGGGAGGAAGCCATGTCGAGCCTGCGCGTCTCCGATCTGATGACCGACGCCGTCGCCACCCTCCGGCCGGACGACAGCATCGCCGCCCTGAACGATCTCATGACCTCCCGCCACGTGAGGCACGTCCCGATCGTCGATTCGGAGGGGGACCTGGTCGGCCTGGTCTCGCACCGCGACCTGCTGCGCGTGGCCCTGAGCCGGGCCGCCGAGCTCCCGATCAGCGCGCAGCGCCAGATCCTGCGGCACATCAGGATCGAGGAGATCATGATCGCGGACCCCGAGACCACCGAGCCCGAAGTGGACCTGCGCGAAGCGGCGCAGATCATGCTCGAGAACAAGTACGGGTGCCTGCCCGTTGTCGAAGGGATCCCGTCTCGTGGGGATCCTGACCGAGGCCGACTTCGTCCGCTACCTCGCCGAGCGCGTCTGCGGAGGCGGGCCGGCCTGAGGAGGAAGTGGCGTCCCCAGCGGGATTCGAACCCGCGATTACCGGCTTGAAAGACCGGTGTCCTAGGCCACTAGACGATGGGGACGCGTGCCGTCGCCGCCACGCAAACTGTGAGCCGTGCAGGATTCGAACCTGCGACCCTCTGCTTAAAAGGCAGACGCTCTACCGACTGAGCTAACGGCCCGGGCAGCTCCAATCTTCGAGCGGGCGGATAGTAGCAGGCCGATGGTGCGAGCCGCAAGCCTTGACGCCCCGCAGCGCAAGATGCTGCCTGTTTCCCGGGGGGCTCCCGGGCCGGCCGGACCCCCGGGCCCTCCGGATCAGCGCCTATCCCCATGCAGGCTCGATTCTTAGGGTCACGATGGGGGCGCCGGCGCCCTCTGGCACGAGGGCTGCTTTACGTCAGGACGGAAGGAGGCGCGGATGAAGATCCTCATCGCCTTTGACGGGTCCCCCGCGGCCGAGCAGGCGGTCGAGGAGGTCGCCCGGCGGCCGTGGCCGCCAGGATCCGAAGTGCGCCTGGTCACGATCGTGGACCGCCCCTTCCCGCCGACGAGCGGCGTGGAAATCTACGCTCCCGTGTTCGAGCAGCTCCGGTCCTCCTACCGGGAGGAGGCCTACGATCGGCTTCAGCGCTGTCTCGAGAAATTCCGCTCCCGGCAGGACCTTCAGACACGAGCTACGAATTGCGCGACGGAAACGCCAAGCAGGCCCTCCTCGAAGCGATCCGCGACTGGGGAGCCGATCTCGTGGTGGCCGGCTCGCACGGTGCGAAGGGCCTGACGAGGCTGTTCCTCGGCAGCGTCTGCCACGCGCTCGTGACGCACGCCCCGTGCAACGTCGAGGTCGTGAAGGCGCCCCTCGGGCGCGAGCCGGAATCGTCCGAGAGGGCTTCGACCCGGACCTCGGCCTGATCCGGCCATGCGAACCTTTTTCCCGCCCTCCCTCGATGCGGCCGAGACCCGCGCGCAAATGATTCGCGCCCTCATCCGCAAACATTTCTCCGGCCTTCTCGCCGCGAGCATCAGCGAGCCTCGCGCTAAACCCAAGTAAATGCAGCATGTTGCGCTCCGCGAGTCCACTTGGGGGACCGCGTCGCCAGCGAACCCCTTCACCGCGAGCCGCTCGGGGGCCGGCTTGACCGCAGCCCCCATGCTCTTTAGTCTCGGAGGGTGCGCAAGACCGCGTTCGACCTTCCGGCGGCCCTCCGGCTTCTCGAGGAGCTGATCCGGGTCACGGCCTTTCCTGCCAGCCCGAGGGAGATCTGTCACCAGGGCCTGAGCCTCGTGGCGCGCGCCCTCGGCTCGCCCACCGCGATGACCCTCATGCGCGAGCCGGACGGAAGCTGCTCCCCTGCCTGCACGGTCGGAGACGGTCCGTGGACGGGGATGGCGGAAGCGGCGGCCGCGATTCTCGAGTCCGGCAGTCCCGTGCTCGCGGAGCCGCCCGGGCAGTGACGCGCCCGAGCGGCTGGCCCTCCTGCTCCCCGGCGACCCGGAGCCCCTGGGCGTGCTGGTCCTCGGCAGGCCCGCGCCCTGGACGCCCGGAAGCGAGCGCCTTCGCCTCCGTGGCCGCGCGCACGCTGGCCGCCTCCTTCCTCTCGGCGCGGAAGATCCTCCTCAGCCACCAGCAGGGAGAGCTCCTCGCCCGGCGGAACATCGAGCTCGAGACGCTCCGCGAGCTCGTCGAGCAGATGCAGGAGGCCGGCACCGAGCAGGGCATGCTCCAGGTCGCGCTGGACCTGGTCCTGCGCAAGCTCGGGCTCTCCGCGGGCTGGATCTTCTGGGGCGAATCGGCGCGCGGGACGCTCGAGCTCGCCGCATCGCGCGGCATCGCGCCCGAGTTCATCGGCAGCGCGCGCGAGGGGGGCGTGGGCGTCTGCCTCTGCGCGGACGTCTTCGAAACGGGCAAGCTTCGCTACGCGCGCAACACCCTCGATTGCCCCCGCCTCCCGGAGCTGGTCGAGGGGAAGGAGCGGATGGCCCATGCGTGCATCCCCCTGAAATTCGAGCGCGGCACGATGGGCGTGATGAACATCGCGAGCCGTCCGGGGCAGGCCTTCTCGGGGGCGGAGCTGCAGTTCCTCGAGATCGTCGGCAACCAGCTCTGCCTCGCGGTCGACAAGCTGCGCACGGCCCGCGCGGAGAGCCGGCGCAACGCCGAGTCGGCGGCGCTGGTCGCGCTCGCCCGGGCCATCGGGGGAAGCCTCGACCTGGACAGGGTGCTCGAGGCGGTCGGGGGCTACGCCGCGCGGCTCCTCGACGCCGACCGCTGCGCCATCTTCCTCGGGGAACCGGGCTCCCAGCTCCTGTTCGCCCATCTCACCGGCGCGCCGTTCACGGGCCTGGAGGTGGGTCAGCAGGTCGATTTCGAGCGGCTCGGAGCCCGCGCGGTGCTGGAGGCGCTGTCGGGGCCGAAGACGCTGGTCATCCAGAACATCCCCAAGGACCCGAGGGCCAACGCGGCCCTGGGGCGGGAGTGGGGCATCGGCTCGGAGATCCTGATTCCTCTGGTGGCCCGCGACCGGGTCCAGGGGCTCCTGATGGCGGGCCGCGCGAATCCTTCGACGTGGTCCCCCGACGAGGCGGCCCTTGCCGACGCGCTCGCGAAGCAGGCGACGGTGGCGATCGAGAACGCGCGCCTGTACCGCGAAGCCGCGGAGGCGCTCGACCGTCTGCAGCGGGCCCAGTACACGATGATGCGCGCGGAGCGGATGGCGGCGGTCGGGACCCTCGCCTCGAGCCTCGCCCACGAGGTCCGCAACCCGCTGAACTCGATCAGCCTGCAGCTCGTGCTGCTGTCCCGGCGCGTCAAGGGGCTCGAGGCCGCGGAGAAGGAGGAGATCTCCGGGCTCGTCGAGGCGGCGCGCCACGAGATCGCCCGGCTCGACGCGCTGGTCGAGGAGTTCCTCTCCCTCTCCTCCATCGACCGGCTGGCGCGGGAGGAGTCGGACCTCGCGGAGATCGTGCGCGAGACCATGCTCCTGATGGGCCCGGTCGCCCGTCTGCGCGGGATCTCGGTGAACGAGCAGGAGGACCTGGACGTCCCGCGCATGCTTCTCGACCGCGAGAAGATCAAGCAGGTGCTGATCAACCTGGTGCGCAACGCCATGGAGGCGATGCCCGGCGGCGGATCGCTCCTGGTGAAGACCAGGTTCACGCCCTCCAGCGGCGATCGTCAGCGTCGCCGACGAGGGCGTCGGCATCGAGCACGGGATCGACGTGTTCGACTTCTTCACCACGACGAAGCGCGGCGGAACGGGGCTGGGTCTCCCGATCTCGCGGCGGATCGCCGAGGCCCACGGCGGCACACTGACCTACGCAAGCGAACCGGGACGCGGCACGACCTTCTTCCTGACGCTCCCCTTCCAGAGGGACTGATGACAAAGACAACGGAACGGGGCCGGATCGTGATCGCGGACGACGAGGAGTCGGCGCGGCGCAGCCTCGGCCAGATCCTGCGGGAGGACGGGTTCGAGGTCTTCCTGGCCGCCGACGGCGAGGAGGCCCTCCAGACCGTGGCGCACGAATCGCCCGACATCCTCCTGACCGACCTGAGGATGCCCGGCATGGACGGCATCGAGCTGCTCCGGCGGGTCTGCCAGGCCTATCCCGAGGTCGCGGTCGTCATCATGACCGCCCATGGGACCATACGGAGCGCAGTGCAGGCCCTGCACGACGGCGCCGAGGACTACCTGACGAAGCCGGTGGATGTCGAGGAGATGGAGCACCTGCTCGACCGGATCATGAGCCGCAAGCGCCTGCTGTCCGAGACGCGGCTCCTGCGCGAGCGGCTGGACGACAAGTACGGGTTCGAGAACATCATCGGGCGCAGCCCGCAGATGCTGGCCGTCTTCGGCCTCGTGGAGCAGGTCGCGCCGAGCCAGGCCTCGATCCTGATCACCGGCGAGAGCGGCACGGGCAAGGAGCTGATCGCGCAGGCGATCCACCAGCGCAGCCCCGGCGGGACGCCCCCTTCGTCAAGGTCTCCTGCGCCGCCCTGCCGGAGACCCTGCTCGAAAGCGAGCTGTTCGGCCACGAGCGAGGCGCCTTCACGGGGGCCCTCTCGCGGCGCGCCGGGCGGTTCGAGATGGCAGCCGGCGGGCACGATCTTCCTCGACGAGATCGGCGACATCCCCGCCGCGATGCAGGTCAAGCTCCTGCGGTTCCTCCAGGAGCGGCAGTTCGAGCGCCTGGGCGGGAACCAGACCCTCACCGTGGACGTGCGGATCCTCACCGCGACCCACCGGGACCTGCGCGCGCTGATCCGCGAGGGAACGTTCCGCGAGGACCTCTACTACAGGCTCGACGTGATCGAGATCAACCTGCCGCCGCTGCGCACGCGCTCGCAGGACATTCCCCTGCTCGCCGACTACTTCATCCGCAAGATCTCCCTGGCGAACGGCAAGGAGATCTCGGGCCTCACCGACGAGACGCTCGCCGCGTTGATGGCTTGGCCCTGGCCGGGAAACGTGCGCGAGCTCGAGCACGCGATCGAGCGGGCGGTCATCCTCGCGCGGGAGCCCAGGCTCGATCTGTCCCTCTTCCCGATGCTCACCCCCGGCGGCCCCGTCCCGAAGAAGATCTTCGGCCCGAGGGTGCCGGGCGCTTCCCTCGAGGAGATCGAGCGCGACGCCATCCTGCGCACGCTCGAGGCGGTGGACGGCTCCACGACGCGCGCCGCGGAAATCCTCCAGATCAGCCCCCGCACGATCCAGTACAAGCTCAAGGAGTACCGCGCCGAGCAGGTGCAGTCCGGCCCCGGCGAGGCCCAGCGCCGCGAGCGCCGCGGGCCGCCGCCGGAGGCGGCGCAGGGAGAGGGAGTCCTGATTGCCCCCCGGGCGCGCGCGACGGGCTGTTGGGAGTACACTTTTGAGGGGGTGACGCCATGACCACCGTCCTCGTGATCCTTCTCGCCGTCCTCGCGGCCGCGCTCCTGTTCGTGGTCGCTCCGATCTTCACCCGGGCCTTCATCAGGGGCCGGGGTCAGAGGGTCGTGACCTGTCCCGAGAACAAGGAGCTCGTCGCCGTCGAGGTGAACGCCGCCCGCGCCGCCGCCGGGGCTCTGGTGGGGCACAAGCGCTGCGGCTCGCCGACTGCACGCGCTGGCCGGAGAAGCAGGGCTGCGGCCAGGAATGTCTCGCCGAGATCGAGGCCTCCCCCGACGGGTGCCTGGTGCGGACGCAGGTCTCGCGCTGGTACGAGGGGAAGGCGTGCGTCTACTGCAAGAAGGTCTTCGGCGAGGTCCCGTGGGCGGCCCACCGGCCCGCCCTTCTGGACAGCCAGGGGAACCTCGTCGAGTGGGGGGACCTCCACGTCGAGAAGCTTCCCGAGATCCTCGCGACGCACTGGCCGGTCTGCTGGGACTGCCTCGTCCTCGAGGCTGTCCGCCGCAAGCACCCGGAGCTGGTCACCTACCGCCAGGGGAAGACCGGCCAGGGCAGCTAGGCCCCCCGCCGGCGATCCCGGTCCCGGCCCCCTTCAGGGCTCGCGGCGCGCCTGGAGATCCAGGTCGAGACAGAAGCGGTTCGAAGGCGCGAACCCCTGGTGGGCGAGGAAGCCCATCAGCTCGAGCTGGTCCCAGGCGACCTCCGTCCGGACCCGCTCGATCCCGAGCGCCCTGAGGTTCGTCACCAGCTGGCGGACCAGCGCCTTGCCGAATTTCCGGCCGCGCCGCTCCGGGTCCACCGCGAGCGTGTCGAGCACCGCGGCCGGCTCCGGGAGCCCGAACTCCCCGTAGTAGAGGCTGGCGAGCAGGAAGCCCGCCAGGGCGCCGTCCTCCTCGGCGGCGAGGGAGATCTTGAGCGCGCCCGGCTCGAGGGCGTCGCGCAGCTTCGTTTCGAGATAGCGCCGCCGCGAGCGCCCCACGATCTTCTGGTCGACCCGCACCATCGCGTCCAGGTCCCCCGCGCGCAGCGAGCGGACGAGGATGCGATCGGTGTCCAGCGCTCCGGGGCCAAGCCCCTGCTCGTTTTCCGCGGGCGTCATATCCGATCCTCCACGGCCGGAGCCGTTCTCATTGTCTCCTCCACCCCGGGCGGGACGCAGCCGGCGCGCCGCGCGCCGGGCCCCCGATCCCCCCGATCAGGCCGCCCTCGTCGGGGAGGCCTCCCGTGCATCGATCAACCGCTGGCGGTATTCGCCCCACAGGGCGGCCCCGATCGCTCCGGCGTAGATGGCGCCGTCGGGGGCGCGCAGTTCCACGCGGACCTTCTGGCGCTCGGCCTCCTCGCGCATGCAGGCCACGAGCCCCGAGTCGGAGGCGAGCCCCCCCGTGACGGCGACGACGCCCTGCGCGCCTGCCGCCGCCAGCAGCCGGACGAAGCGGCCCGCCATCGACAGGTGGATCCCCTTCAGGATGTCCCGAACGTCGATCCCGCGCGACACCATGTTGATGACGTCGGTCTCGGCCAGGACCGCGCAGATGCTGCTCACGACCTCCGGGTCCTTTCCCTGGATCGAGAGCGGGCCCACCTCCTCGAGCGCGACGCCGAGGTAGCGGGCGATGTTCTCCAGGAACTGCCCGGATCCCGACGCGCACTGGCTGGTCATCCGGTGCCCGAGAACGCGGGAGCGCTCGTCCATCCGGATCGCCCGCGCGTGCAGCGCGCCCACGTCGAGCGCCGCCCGCGCCTCGGGATCGAGGAAGAGCGCGCCGCGCGCGTGGGTGGTCATCCCGAAGAAGTGTCCCCTGCGGAACTCGACCAGCTCCCCTTCCCCCGTCGTCGCGACGTAGCGGATGTCGTCCCGCGCGGCGGCGGCCTCGTCGAGCGCGCGCTCGTAGCACTCCCCGATCACGACGCGCAGGTCGCGCCGCCGGATCCGCTCGGTCTGCGCGGCGCAGATCTCCGCGCGTCCCCCTCGTGCCGCATGATCACGATCTTCGCCGAGCTCGAGCCGACGTCGATCCCCGCGGTCAGCCTCCTGCTTTCCGTCGTCCCTGTCATGGTCCCTCCCCGGCCGCGACCGGAGTCCCCGTCACGCCTCGGCCGTTCCCGCCGTACCCCGCCTGGCGAACAGCGCAGCGCCCACGGCGCCCGTGTAGATCGAATCGGGCGAGATGTTGATCGTCCTCGCGCCGTAGTTTTCCTCGACGAGCTTCCTCAGCGCATCGAGCGCCGCGGCGTTGCGCGCGACGCCCCCCGTGAAGGTGAACTCGTCGCGGACCCCGCCGGACCTCGCCAGCAGCGACATCGAGCGCAGGATGATCGCGCGGTGAAGCCCGGCCAGGATGTCCTCGCGCTTTTCCCCGAGCGAGAGGCGCTCGCGCAGCTCGGCGCCCGCGAAGACGGTGCAGGTGCTCGCGATCCGGACCGGGCGGCGCGACTGCTGCGCCAGCGGGCCCAGCTCGTGCACGCCGAGGTTCATCTCGTCCGCGATGTACCCGAGGTACCGCCCGCACCCCGCCGCGCACCGGTCGTTCATCTGGAACCCCGTCACCAGCCCCTGCCCGTCCACCTGGATCGCCTTGGTGTCCTGCCCGCCGATGTCCAGGACCGTGGCTGTCGCCGGGAAGAAGTAGTGCGCGCCCAGCCCGTGGCAGAGGATCTCCGAGCGGATCCGCTCCCTGGGGAACGGCAGCCGGACCCGGCCGTAGCCTGTCCCGACGGAGCCCTCCTCCTCGAAGGGCATCGCGATCGCGCGCTCGAGCTCCTCCGCGAGCTCCTTCAGCCCCCGCGCCGCGCCCCCGCCCGCGGAGCCGGCGCCGCCCGCGTCCGGCGCGGGCCCCCCCCGTCGCGCCGGCGGGCCGTTCCGCTTCCGCCAGCGTCCTGGAGAGTGCGGGGCGGATGTTGCTCTCGAACGAGAGGTCGGGCGGATCGTTCTCGACCGTGTGGATCGACTTGTCGAAGATCCCCATCAGGCGGTCGAAACGAACCTTCCCGCTCTTGGAGGCCGTTTCGGCGAGGCGGAGGAACTGGCTGGCGGCCAGGTCGCGGAAGAAATCCTGCGCCCCCCTCTCGGCCCGCCCGCGGAACAGGGCGGCGGCCTCCTCGCGCATTCCCTCGAAGACGCTCTCCAGGACTTCCCTCTCGCCCGGCTCATGGGCGGTCCGCAGGCAGGTTTCCGCGAGGGAGGCCAGCTGCCGCTCGTGCTGCTCGAGGCGGAAGGCGTCCTCGAGCCGGAACAGGAACTCGGACGATGCGCCCGCGAACGCCCCCTCGGCCGCGAGCGCCCGGTGCAGCAGCGCGAAGCGCGCGGTCGTCAGCGCCTCGGCGCGGGCGATGGCGCAGGCGACGTCGTAGTTGTTCCGGCTGTTCGTGATGCCCCGGCCGAGGATCTCCTCGTCACGGGTCATCACCACCGCCTTGGTGGTGGTCGAGCCCAGGTCGATGCCCACGAAGATCCTCACGACGCGGCCTCCACCGGGGACTGCCCCCCGCCCCGCTGGGCGATCATCTGCAGGTACGACTCCAGGCGGTTCTTGATGTTGCTCGCGGAGAAGTACCGCGGGTCCACCAGGTCCGACTCGATGAACCCGCCGGGGATGCCCGTCCGCTTCTCCAGCTCCCGCAGCATCACGAGCTGGCCCGCGGAGAACGAGTTGCAGGACTTGACCGAGTTGACCAGGAACCCGTCCGCGGCGTAGTCGCGCACGTAGTTCTCGAGCAGGTCCACGCGCGAGGGCAGGTTCAGGTTCGTGTAGCAGCCCAGGCAGTAGCGGGCCAGCGACTCGAGCGGCTCGGAGGGGTCGTGCCGGAAGCCGGTGTCGTAGGTGCCCCCGACCTTGGTGTAGGTCGAGGCCACGACGACGGCCCCTTCGTCGTAGAACATCTTCCAGAACTCGCGGAAGGAGGTCCAGTTCGGCGGTCCCTCGACGACCAGCCTGAACTTCTCCTCCCGCATCGGCCCGTCGGGGGTGATCGGCCCGAGCCCCGCGGCAAGGCGCGCTTCCACCTCCCGGCGCAGGAGGCGGTAGTACTCCGCGCCTTCTTCCGTTCCCCGGAACGCGCTGAAGATCGGCCCGATGTAGTAGACGCCCCCGAAGTACGCGTCGATCGGCGAGGGGCGCCGCTTCGCGGACTCGAGGACCCAGACCAGGTCGTCCTCGGCGCGCGCGGACAGGCCGAGCTGGCGCGCCAGCTCGGCCTCGTCGAAGCGCCTCCCGGTCGCCTTCTCCATCGCCGGGATCACCTCGCTCCGGAGCTGCTCGACCACGTAGTCCACCATGCGGGGGGTGATCTCGCCCTCGCCCTGGTAGGGTACGTGCAGCATCACGACCGGGCACTTGTACCGCTCCTTCAGAAGCTCGAACCACTTCATGAACGTGAAGCAGCCGGTGTAGGACAGGAGCAGGAGGTCGGGCTCGGGCAGCGGGTCGCCGGTCGGCCCGATGTTCCCGGACAGGGACATCCCGAGGTCGCACTTCACGTACGTGCAGACGTCCTCGGAATGGCCCGCCTTCTCGGCCCGGGCGATGTACTCGGCGGACTTCTTGCGCATCCCGGACTGCAGCGCGTTGATCTCCGGGAGAACCGAGGCGGCGCCGAACGAGCCGATCAGCTCGGTCAGGTTCCCGGGCACGAAGGTGTAGATGACCGGCTCGCGGGTCTCGCCCGCGCGGGCGAGCCGCTTGTAATGGCCCGCGATCATCTCCTTCTGGTGCACCATCGAGGGCTCTTTCTGGATGTCCAGGTTCATGCCTCGCTCCAGAGCTTGATCGAATCGGCGAAGGTCCCGGCCTGCTCCCGGATCGTCTGGAACTGGCCCGTGTCCTCGGCGTACTTGAACTCCGTGTGGGCGATTCCCGCCCGGTCGAGCGCGTCCACCAGCATCGGCTGGTCGAGCAGGGCGGGGTCGCAGAACGATGGCGCCGCGAAGATCACGCCCTCGGCGCCGCTCTCCCGGACCGAGCGGATCAGGCCCGCCCCCTTCTCCTCGTCGCCGATGTAGCGGCTGGCGGTGTCCACGGAGCGGCGCAGGAACGAATCCGCGAGGGCGTCCCAGGGGTCCCCCTCCTCGGGCACATCCTCGCCGAACCACCGCGTGATCAGCACCAGGTCGTCGTCGACGATGTCGCAGCCGGCCCGCTCCAGCGTGCGGATGAGGGCGAGCGGGGGCGCCTCGCAGAAGGCGCCCCGCACGACCACACGGCAGTTGTCGAGCCCGGCGCGGGGCGCCCGCGCCGCGGCCTCGAGGTAGGCATCGAGCATGCGCGTGTGCTCCTCCACGGGAATGACGCAGCCGGCCCGCAGGAGCAGCGTACGATTCCGAGGCGGGCGCCGCAGCCGCGTTCTCGCGCCGGAGGCGGTACAGGGCCCGGACGCGCCGCCGGTTCTCGTTGTAGGCCCGGATCCCCGCGCGCAGCGCCTCGTCGGTGATCGGCGCCCCTCCGAGCCTCTCCAGTTCCTCGGCCAGCGAGCGCAGCTCCGCCCGCCAGAACTTCCCCCCGACGAGGGGGTCGTAGTTCTGGGGGACGTCCAGGTAGCGCGTGTAGACCCCGGGAAGGAGCAGGCGCCAGATCCCCGACAGGTTCCGGATCACGTCGCAGGTCGAGGGGAAGAGCATGCCGTCGAGGCATGCCAGCCTTCCCGACAGCGCCAGCTCCACCGTCGAGCGGGGAATGTGACAGATGTAGGACTGGAAGCAGGCGTCGCCGCGGATGATCTCGACCTGGTCGCCCCCGCCGAAGATGCCGACCGGCAGCATCCCCGCGGCGTGGATCAGCTCGAGGGGGGCGTACACCGGCATGTAGCCGATCGCCCGCCTCCCCGGCGCGGACTCCTTCCAGCGCTTGACCGGTCCGAAGTCGAGATCGCGGTAGATCCGGTCCGCCTCCGCGACAATGGATTCAACGCCGCTCACATGGCCTCCCCGCGCCCGCGCGACGGGCGCTCCGTCCCCCGCGTCACGCGAAGTCGGGAACGAGCACCGCCCGCTTCTGCAGCCGGTGCTCGATCATCTCCGTGAACACCTGATTGATCTGCGACATGGGCCGCAGCTCCACGACCGGCTCGAGGGCGATCTTCCCCTCCTTCACCAGCCGGACCACCTCGGGGTAGCGCTCCGGCGCGCAGCCCCAGTTGCCGACGGCCCGGGCGTCGAGGGCCATCAGGCGGCTGAGGGGGATCTTCGGGCTGGCCGTCGTGAAGCCCACCACGCCGAGGTGCGAGCCCCTCGACAGCAGCGCGAACGCGGTCTCCTGCCCGGCCGCCGTGCCCGAGGTCTCGAAGACCTTCCATTCCTCCGTCGGCAGGCCGCCCTGCTTCGCGAAGTCGCGGACCGCCTTGCGGAGCGCGCCACCGTCCTGGGCCGAAGGATCGAGCGCGAGCGAGGCGCCGCTCGCGAGCGCGAGACGCCGGCGTTCCTCGGAGGGGTCGACCGCCACGACCTTCGCCCCCAGGGCCGCGGCGATCTGCACGCCGAACCCTCCCACCCCTCCTGCTCCGACGAAGATCGCGAGATCCCCCGCCGCCAGGCCGCTGCGCATGACCGCCTCGTAGGGCGTGCTGACGGCGTCCGCCACCACGGAGAGCATCGCGAGCCTGGCCGGGTCGGTCTCCTCGACGGGGCAGAGCCACCGCGCCGGCACGAGCAGGTGCGAGGCGAACCCTCCGTGCACGTCGTTGCCCGGGAAGATCTGCTTCGGGCAGAGGGCGTACAGGCCGCGCCGGCATGAGCGGCACTCGCCGCACGGGAGCACCGCCGGCACGACGACCGCGCGGCCCGCCAGCGCCTCCGCCCCCGCGCCCGCGGCGACGACCGTGCCGCTCACCTCGTGGCCGAGGACGAGCGGAAGCGGGTGGTTGGTCCGGACGTCCCCCGAGTAGAAGCCGATGTCGGTGTGGCACAGCCCGCACCCGGCGACCTTCACGAGCGCCTGGCCGGGGCCCGGCGCCTCCGCGCTGCGCGAGGCGCGCACCAGCGGCTCGCGCGGCGCCGTCATCTCCCAGTGGTGGATCATGGTCATGGCCGGTCTCCTTCTTCTCCCCTGTCGGAAAGGCAGGCGCTCGCCTGCCCGCGCTCCCGGGCGGCGCGCAGCGCCCGCCCCCGCGCCGCCGGCAGCGGGCGGCGCCGGAAGGCGCGCGGCGCGCCGCGTCATGCGGTCTGTCCTCCGTCCACCCGGACCACCTCGCCCGTGACGTGCTTCGCGCGCGAGGAGACCAGGAAGGCGACGAGCTCCGCGACATCGGCCGGTTCCCCGAGCCGCCCCAGCGCGGACTCCTCCCGCGCCCTGTCGAGGAACCTCTCGTCGAGGCGCGCGGTCAGCTCCGTGACGATGTAGCCGGGGGCCACGGCGTTCACGCGGATCCCCCGCGGGCCCAGCTCGCGCGCCAGGGTGCGGGTCAGCCCGATGAGCCCCGCCTTCGAAGCCGAGTAGTTGGCGAGGCCGAACTTCCCGCGCAGCCCGTTGATCGACGAGACGAAGACCAGCGAGCCCCGGCCGCGCTCGCGCATGACGCGCGACGCGGCCTGGGCGTACGCGAACGCGCCCGTGAGGTTGATGTCCAGCACGTCGCGCCACGCCGCCTCGTCCATCCGCCAGGAGGGAGCGTCGCGGCTGACGCCGGCGTTCATGACGGCGATGGTCAGCGGGCCGAGGCGCAGCTCGATCTCCTCGACGGCGCTGCGCGCCCCCTCGAAGTCGCGCACGTCGCGGCGCAGCGCGAGGAAGCGGTCCGCGCGCCGCGGGCGCCCCCTCCCCGGCGTCCCGGTCCACGATCGCGACCGATCGCGCCGTCGCGCGCGAGCGCCTCCACGATGGCGCGCCCGATCCCGCGCAGGCCCCCCGTCACCAGGGCGACCTCCCCCGCGAGCGGGTCCCCCGGTCTTCGCGCGGCGCGCCGCGCCCTCGTCCGCGCCCGCGCGCGGCCGCCTCCTGCCGCTGCTCTTCGAAGGGACCTTGACCGGTCCCGGCTTTCGCGCCATCGGATCAGCCCTGCGCCTTCAGCGCCTGCCCGCAGGCGCCGCAGTGGGTGAACCTCGCGGGCAGGTTTTTCGCCCCGCACTCGCACGACTGCGCCGGGCCGCCCCACGGGAGTCTCGCTCCACCCCCCGCCTGCCGCCTCGGCCCGCAGGCGGGCATAGTCCGGCTTGCGCTTCTCGACGAAGGCCTGCATTCCCTCGATCGGCTCCCAGTGCGTGTAGTGCAGCGACAGCCACTCGCGCGCGTGCCCGATCGTCTGGTTCCAGGAGAGCTCCTTGAAGAAGTTCGCCTGCTGCTTCGTGTAGCGCATGCACTCCGGGAAGCTCTCGAGCAGCTTCGCCGCGGCCGAGGCGACCTCCTGGTCGAGGCGGGTCAGGTCGATCCGCAGGCCGTCCTTCCCCTCGAGCGCCTTCTTGAGCTGCTCGGGGCTGGCACCCTCGATCCAGCGGTCTCCCTCGCGGACGCTCGGGCACCGCGCGCGTGACGAGCCCCCAGTCCTCCGCGCGCCGCGCCGGGATCGGCTCGCCGGTCATGAGCATCCAGCGGGCGCGCCGGTCGCCCACGGCCAGGGGGAGCCACTGCGTCGCGCCGCCGGCCGCGACGCTCCCCACGTGCACGCCGACCTGCCGCAGGACCGCGTGCTCGGCCGCGATGCTGACGTCGCACGCCAGCTGGGATTCGTTCCCCCCGCCGACCGCCATGCCGTTGATCCGCGCGATGACCGGCTTGCCGCAGTTCATGATGCTCTCCAGGTAGCCGCGGAAGAGCCCCATGTACTTCCAGTAGTCGCGGGGCTTCGCCACGTACTCCTGCGCGTACTCGCGGACGTCGCCCCCCGTGCAGAAGGCGCGGTCGCCCGCCCCCGTGAAGACCACGACGCCGATCCGGTCGTCGAACCCTGCGTCGGAGAACGCCTCCGTCAGCTCCCGCAGCGCGGAAGTCGAGTAGGCGTTGTAGTTCTTCGGCCTGTTGATCGTGATCCGCGCCGCGCCGGGAACGGGCGCGTCCTTCTCGTAGATCACTTCCTTGAACTCGAACGACTCGGCGGAGCGGGGCGCGAATGGCTTCATGGTCGTCTCCTCGGGTGCGGGGCGCGGCTGCCCTGGCGGCCCCGCTCCGGGACCTTCCCGGGCGCGCGGCGGCGGGCCTTTTCCCAGGCGGCCCCTCGCGGGTGCAGGCCGCCCATGAACAGATCGAGAAAATCCCGGGCCATCTCACCGGCCCCGGCGGGGCCTCCCGGGCGGTACCAGCGGGCGATCCAGTTGATGGCGCCGAGCATGGCCATGCCGGCCATCTTCGGATCGACGCGGCGCAGGCATCCCTTCCGCGCCCCCTGGACCAGCAGGGCGCGGACGGTCCCCTCGTAGCGGTCGCGCTTCGCGACCACCCGGCGGAGGCGGGCGGGCGAAAGGGTCCCGAACTCGATCGCGAGCCCCGTACCGTAGAACCCCTCGACCATGATCCGGATGTGCGCCGCGAGGAGCTCCGAGAGCTTCTCGCAGGGGCACGCCTTCATCCTCCGGACCCGGGCCACCTCGACGAGGACCAGGTCGAGGGCGCGATCGTGCACCGCGAAGAGGATCTCCTCCTTGTCGCGGAAGTAGTAGTAGAGGCTGCCCTTCGTCATGAGGAGCTGATCCGCGATCTGCTCCATCGATGTCCCGTGGTACCCGCGCGCGCGGAACGCGGCCACCGCGCTCTCGAGGATCGCGTCGATGCGGCGGCTGCGTCTCTGGGCCTGCTTCGTCATCGCGGATCGTTTTGACGTATCGGAATGAATTTAACCGTAGAGGTCAAATTTCATCCTGATGGTACGAAGCAATCGCGCCGCTGTCAAGCCCGCGATGCATCGCCGAGCGGCGGCTCGCCGAAGCGGGGGCGGGACGGCCACGGTCGAAGGCGGGGCGCGCGGCGTGGTCGCGCCGGGATACGGAACCGCCCTCCGGCTCCCGGGAGGGGGATCCCCGGAACCGGAGGGCGGCTTTGGGAGACATCAGCGCGGTCTGAGGTCGGGGTCACACCGCGAATCAGGAGCATGAAACCCAACCCCTCTCCTTGCAGAGATTGCCCGTTAGCACTGCAACTCCGGTGCCACGTGGGACCGGCACGACGTCACCCGGATCACGACCCGGCGCCAGCGCGTTCTGAGTCGTCAGGATTGGCCGGCCATGCGCGGAATTCTGCAATCGGGAGCGAGCCGGGACTCCTGCGGCGGACGCCCCGGACCGTGCCCGGGCTCCTGCTCCAGGAGAACGCGAAAGGAACGCGAGCGTCGGGGATCTGTGACGGGCACTGTCCACCAATTATGACGGGCCGGCGCGGCGTGCGCGCGCGCAATCGGACGCGGGGTCCGGTTCGCGGTCAGGTCCGGGGACGGAGGCGGCCGCCGCGCGCTCGCCGGGCTCAGGCGGCCTCTCCCCGGCTCCAGCAGACCTGGTAGCCGAGGGACTCCAGCTCCGCCCGCACCTCCTCGGGCCCCCTCTCGTCGGCGATCTCGAACTGGCCCCCCTCCCGCTCGCCGCTCGCGTACCCCCCGGGCACCGTCACGCTCCCGGCGCTCATCTGCGTGATCCCGGCCCCGAGAAGGAGCCGGCGGAGCGCCGCCGGCTCGCGCGTCGAGACGACGAGGCCGGCGCGCGGAAGCGCGAGGCGAAGCACCGCGTAGTACCGGGCCAGGGAATCGGCATCGACCACGAACGGGGCCGCGAAGCCGTGAACCGCGGGGCGCAGCCTCGGCAGGCTGATCGCGAGGCGCGCGCCGGGAAACCGGGCCTCGAGGAAGCGTGCGTGGGCCGCCAGGGACAGGAGGTCAGGGACCGGCTCCGCGAGTCCGAGCAGGACACCGAGCGCGAGCCGCTCCATCCCGCCCCGCGCCGCCCGCTCGAGCGTCCCGAGCCGGAAGTCGTAGTAGCTCTTCGGCCCGCGCGGGTGGAGCTCCGCGTAGGCCCCTTCGTCGTAGGTCTCCTGATAGCAGGTCACGCCCCCGGCGCCCGCTCGGGCCCAGGAGGCGTACACGTCCTCCCGGACCGGGCCGACCTCGAGATCGATCTCCGGGACGTGGTCCCGGGCCGTCCCGACCGCCTCCTCGATGTAGCGCGGGCCGGCCTTCGACGGGTACTCGCCCGCCACCAGGAGGACCCTCCGGAACCCCCGCGCTGCCAGCACGCGGACCTCCTCGCTGGTCTCCCCGGCGGAGAGCCTCCGCCTGGGAATCGGCATCGAGAAGTTGAACCCGCAGTACCGGCAGTGGTTCGCGCACCAGCTGGACAGGTAGCAGGGCGCGTAGAGGAGGATCGACCTCCCCTGGCCGCGTCGGTCTCGGACCGGGCGCGGCGCAGCAGCTCCTCCGTCGCCGGGGCATCCCGCGACAGGAGAAGGGCCGCCATCCCTTCCAGGCTGAGCGGAGACTCCAGAAGCGCCGCGCGCGCCTCCTCTTCGCCCGCGGACGCCCCCTGCTGCGCGATGGCCGCGATCGGGAGCGCGCGAAGCTCCACGCCGAACTCGGAGGGGGGGGAGCGGAAGAGGAACTGCCCTTCCGGCGCCGTCACGGAGCCTTGACGCCCGCCCCGAGGGCCTCGAGAACCCTGCCGACGAGCGCCTTGCGCAGCTTCAGGGCTTCGCGGAAATCCATCTGGTCCGTGTTGGCGATTTCCATCCGCAGATCCGAGTGAGCGCTCTCGAGGACGTCGATCAGGATCGACCGTTCGTCCTCCTTCAGCTCGATGTGGTACATGGCTCGACCTCGTTCCGATTCACGATCGCTGATCGCGGCGGGCGGCGCGGGAGCCGGCAGGGCCCTCCGCCGTCCCCGGTTGCGCCCCGCCGGCCCCGGATTGCGACCCCGGAGCCTCAGGCGGCGGGACGGCGCCGTCCAACGAACAGCATAGCCGATGTCCTCGAGGTCCCACTGCACCTCCGAGGCCGTGCGCAGGTCCAGGGTGCGGTTCATGCCGTCGTCGTGCGGGCACTCCACCCACGAGCCCTGCATGGAAACTGCGGCCGCGCTCAGGTGCGTCGCGCCCGCCATCAGGAGCCTGTGGCGCATCCACTCCGGCTCCCGCGTCGAAACGACCAGCCCCACGCCGGGCAGCGCCAGGCGAAGGACGGCGAACAGCCTCAGCAGCTCGCCGTCGCCCACCCGGCGGCCCGGCCGCCCGGAAGGGCCGGCGCCCGGCCCGAGCCGGGGAACGCTCACCGAGATCGCGCTGCCGGGAGCGATCCGCGAGAGCGCCCGCGCGTGGGCGATCAGCGCCAGGGCCTCGCGCGCGGGATCGGCGAGGCCGAGCAGGACGCCCAGGCCCAGCCGCGCGACCCCCGCGCGCGCCGCCCGCTCGAGGGTCTCCAGGCGGTGGCCGAAGCGGGCCTTGGGCCCCGCGGGATGCTGCTGCGCGTACGCGTCCCGGTCGTAGGTCTCCTGGAAGCAGATCACGCCCCCCGCGCCCGCCTCGCGGTACAGCGCGTAGTCGCCTTCGTCGCAGGGGCCGATCTCGAGGTCGACCTCGGGAACGATGGCGCGGGCGCGCTCGATGACGTCGACGAGGTATCCGGGGGAGGCGATCGAGGGGGAGTCGCCCGCCACCAGAACGACCCGGCGGAATCCGCGCCGGGCCAGCGCCGCGACCTCGTGCCCGGCCCTGGGCGGAGAGCTCCAGCTGCGGTCCCGCGACGGGTCGAGGCTCAGGCCGCAGTAGCGGCAGGAGTTCAGGCAGAAGCTGGACAGGTAGCACGGCGCGTACAGCAGGACCGACCTGCCGAAGTCCCGCCGCGTCACCTCGCGCGCCCTCTCGATCAGCGCGTCGAGCAGCGGCTCGGCGGGAGCCCGGAGCAGCCTCGCCGCGTCCTCGAGCGTGAGCGGCGCATCCGCGAGCGCGCGCCGCGCCTCCGCCTCGGAGATCGCCCCCTCGCGCCCGAGCAGCTCGTCGAACGGCAGGCCGTTCAGCTCCGCCAGGAAGCCCTCCGAGGCCGTGAACCTCTCGCCGTCTCCGGGCGTCATGGCGAGACTCCTTTCTCTCCCCTCAGCCGGTCAGGTGGTAGCCGGTCAGCGCCCTCATGTAGTTGGCCCTCTCGAACTCCGCGGGCCGCGGACAGGCGCGCTGGCTGACGCTCCCCCTCATCTGGGCCACCGAGACGTACTCGTGGGCCTCCATCCACTCCTGCATGCCGGTCTTCACGACGCGGAGGTGGTCCACCCCGTTGCGGAGCAGCGCGGAGCAGAGCATCGTGACGTCCGCGCCCGCCATGACCATCTTCAGCACGTCTTCGTGGCCGTGGATGCCGCCCGTGCCGGCGAGGCTCGCCTTGAGCCGTCCGTGCAGGATGGCGATCCAGCGCAGGGGCAGCCTCATGGCCTGCGGGGTCGAGAGCAGGACGTTCGGCTTGACCTCCAGTTCCTCGAGATCGATGTCGGGCTGGTAGAACCGGTTGAAGAGGACCAGCCCGTCGGCGCCCGCCTCGACGAGGCGGCGCGCCATGTTCCCCATCGCGCTGAAGAAGGGGCTCACCTTCACCGCGAGCGGAAAGTGCACCTCGCCCCGCACGCTGCGGACGACGTCGATGTAGAGCTGCTCCACCTCGGGTCCCGTCGTTTCGGAGTCGGCCGGGACGTGGTAGATGTTCAGCTCCAGGGCGTCCGCGCCGGCCTGCTCGATCTGCTTCGCGTAGCGGGTCCACCCTCCCGGGGAGCAGCCGTTCAGGCTCGCGATCACGGGGATCTTCACCGCCTGCTTGCAGCGCCAGACGTGCTCGAGGTACTCGTGGGGGCCGAGCCGGAAGTCCGGCTCGTGCGGGAAGAACGAAAGCGACTCCGCGTAGCTCTCCGAGCCGGTCCGCATGTAGTGATCGATGGTGCGGGCCTCCTGCTCCAGCTGCTCCTCGAACAGGGAATGGAGCACGACGCACGACGCGCCGGCGTCCTCCAGCCGCTTGACGTTGTCCACCTTCTCCATGAGAGGCGACGCGGAAGCCACGAGCGGGCTCGACAGCTCGAGCCCCAGGTAGGTCGTCTTAAGATCCATGCTTGTCTGCCCCCGTTGTGGCGGCCGCGGGAACGGCCTTTGCCATCTCCTCGAGCCGCGACCATCGTTCGTCCACGTCTTCCTGCGCCAGCCTGAGGAGCTTCTCGGCCTCCTGCGGGTGGCTGGCCGCGAGCATCCGGTAGCGGGTCTCCCTGTAGGCGTACTCCTTCAGCGGGATCTTTGCCCCCTTGGAGTCGAGGTGAAGGGGGTTCTCCCCCGCCTTCCCCTTGCGCGGGTCGAACCGCACGAGCGGCCAGTACGCGCTGTCGACCGCGAGCTTCTGCTGCTGCATGCCGAGCGTCATGTTGATGCCGTGGGCGATGCAGTGGCTGTAGGCGATGATGATCGACGGGCCCGGATACGACTCGGCCTCCGTGAACGCCTTCACGGTCTGAGCGTCGGAGGCTCCCATGGCGACCCGCGCGACGTAGACCGAACCGTAGGACATCGCGAGGGCGGCCAGGTCCTTGCGCGGAACCGGCTTGCCCCCGGCCGCGAACTTTGCGACGGCCGCACGCGGCGTCGCCTTGGAGGCCTGCCCGCCGGTGTTCGAGTAGACCTCGGTGTCGAGGACGAGGATGTTCACGTCGCGCCCGGAGGCCAGGACGTGGTCCAGGCCGCCGTAGCCGATGTCATAGGCCCACCCGTCCCCGCCGACGATCCAGACGCTCTTGCGGACGAGCGCGTCGGCGAGCGCCGCGAGGTTGCGGGCGCGCGGCTCGTCGATGCCGGCGAGCTTGCGCCGCAGCTCCTCGACGCGCGCCCGCTGCGCCGCGATGCCCGCCTCGCTCGACTGGTCGGCCTCGAGCAGGGCCCGGGCGAACTCGCCGCCGATGCGCCCCGCGCAGTCGCGGACGAGCGCCTCGGCGACGTCCCGCTGCTTGTCGAGGGCCAGCCGGAAGCCGAGGCCGAACTCCGCGTTGTCCTCGAAGAGCGAGTTCGACCAGGCGGGACCGCGCCCGTCGCGGTTCACGGTGTAGGGGGTCGTCGGCAGGTTGCCCCCGTAGATCGAGGAGCAGCCGGTGGCGTTCGCCACGAGGATCCGGTCCCCGAACAGCTGGGTGAGGAGCTTCACGTAGGGGGTCTCGCCGCACCCGGCGCAGGCGCCCGAGTACTCGAACAGCGGCTCGAGGAGCTGGGAGCCCTTCACGGTCTCGCCCTGGACCAGGCTGCGGTCGGCGTCGGGCAGGCCGAGGAAGAACGCGTAGTTGTCCCGCTCCTTCTCGCGCAGCGGGGGCTGGGCCGCCATGTTGATCGCCTTCAGCCGCACCTCGGTCTTGTTCTTCGCCGGGCAGATCTCCACGCAGATCCCGCACCCGGTGCAGTCCTCGGGGGCCACCTGGACGGTGTACTTCGTCCCGGCGGGGAACTCCTTCCCCTTCCAGTCCATGCTCTTGAAGTCCTGCGGCGCGCCCGCGAGGGCCGGGGCCGGGTACGCCTTCACGCGGACCGCGGCGTGGGGGCAGACCAGCGCGCACTTGTTGCACTGGATGCACCACTGCTCGTCCCACACCGGGATCTCGAGCGCGATGTTCCGCTTCTCCCACTGCGCCGTCGCGGTCGGGAAGGTCCCGTCCACGGGCATCGCGCTGACCGGCAGCAGGTCCCCCCGGCCCGCGATGATCTGGGCCGTGACCCGCTGCACGAAATCGGGCGCCTCCTTCGGCACGGGGGCCTTGCGCGAGAAGCCGCCCACCCTCTTCCCCGCCAGCGGGCACTTCCTGCAGGTGCGCCAGCGACGCGTCGACGGCGGCGAGGTTCACCTGCACGATCTGGTCGCTCTTCTTGCCGTACGTCTTGCGGATCGTGTCCTTGATCGCCGCGATCGCCGCTTCCGTCGGGAGCACGCCGGAGATCGCGAAGAAGCAGACCTGCATGACGGTGTTGATCAGCCGCCCGAGCCCCGCCTCGGCCGCCACCCTGTAGGCGTCGATCACGTACACGCGGAGCTTGCGATCGAGGATCGTCTGCTGCAGCTCGACCGGGAGCCGGTCCCAGAACTCGCCGGGAGGGGCTGTCGTGTTGATCAGGAAGGTCGCCCCCTCGGCCGCCACCGACAGCAGGTCCGTGGACTCGAGGAACGTCTCCTGGTGGCAGGCGACGAAGCTGGCGGACTCGATCAGGTAGGTGGAGCGGATCGGGCGCGGGCCGAACCGGAGGTGGGAAACGGTCACCGACCCCGCCTTCTTGGAGTCGTAGACGAAGTACCCCTGCGCGTTGAAGTCGGTTCCGTCCGCGATGATCTTGATGGAGTTCTTGTTCGCGCTGACGGTGCCGTCCGAGCCCAGGCCGAAGAAGACGGCCCGCACCGTGTCCGGGGACTCGGTCGAGAAGGAGCGGTCCCAGGGAAGCGAGCTTCCCGAAACGTCGTCCACGATCCCCACGGTGAAGTGGTTCTTCGGCCGGTCCTTGCCGAGCTCCGCGAAGACCCCCGCGACCATCGCGGGCGTGAACTCCTTCGAGGACAGTCCGTAGCGCCCGCCCACGATCCGCGGGCGCCGCGCGAACCGCGCGTTGCCCTCGGCGTACCCCTCCTCGACCGCGGCGACGACGTCCTGGTACAGGGGCTCGCCCACGGCGCCGGGCTCCTTGGTGCGGTCCAGCACGCCGATGGTGCGCACGCTCGCCGGCAGGGCCTCGAGGAATCGGCGGATGTCGAAGGGGCGATACAGGCGGACCTTGAGCGCGCCGACCTTCTCGCCCCTGCGAACCAGCTCCTCGACCGCTTCCTCCGCCGCGCCGCACCCCGAGCCCATGAGGATGACCACGCGCTCGGCGTCGGGGCTGCCGACGTAGTCGAAGAGACTGGTAGGAGCGCCCCACCTGCTTCGCGAACCGGTCCATCGTCTCCTGGACGATGTCGGGGCAGGCCGCGTAGAACGGGCTCGACGCCTCGCGGGCCTGGAAGAAGACGTCGGGATTCTGGGCGGTGCCGCGCAGCACCGGGCGGTCGGGCGTCATGCCCCGGGAGCGGTGGGCCCGGATCAGGCCCTCGTCCATCAGGGCATGCAGGTCCTCCGGCTCGAGCAGCGAGATCTTCTGCACCTCGTGGGACGTGCGGAACCCGTCGAAGAAGTGGAGGAACGGAATGCGGCTGCGCAGCGTCGCCGCGTGCGCGATGAGCGCCATGTCCGTCACTTCCTGCACCGACGAGGAGGCCAGCTGCGCGAACCCGGTCTGCCTCGCCGCCATCACGTCGCTGTGATCGCCGAAGATCGACAGCGCGTGGGTCGCCACCGAGCGCGCGGCGACATGGATGACCGCCGGGGTCAGCTCGCCGGCGATCTTGAACATGTTGGGGAGCATCAGCAGCAGCCCCTGCGACGACGTGAAGGTCGTGCACAGGGCCCCCGTCGTGAGGGCGCCGTGCAGCGCGCCGGCCGCGCCGCCCTCGCTCTGCATCTCGACCACGGTCGGGACCACGCCCCACAGGTTCGGCCTGCGGTCGGCGGCCCATGCATCCGACCACTCTCCCATCGGTGAGGACGGGGTGATCGGATAGATGGCGATGACCTCACTGAGTGCGTAGGCGACCCTGGCGGCTGCTTCGTTGCCGTCGATCGCCTCGTGCTTGTGACTCACGGATGGCCTCCTGCCGTGCGCGCCGCGCTCGCGCCGGGTTGACCGCGCGGATCGCGGAACGCCGCGGAGCCTCTCCGGCTCGTCCGCGCGTTCCGCGCTGTTTTGTGGGCCTGTTTCATCTTAGCCCTGTCGCGGGGCAATTCCCAAACAGCATCTTCCGTGCCAGACCGCTCCCGCGCCGCCGCCCGCCAGGGAGGTCTACTCAGCGGCGCGGCCTCTCCCCCTGCGCAGAATTTTCGCGGCCCCGTTGGCGCCGCCGAATGCCCGGCGAAAAGGATTCGGCGCGTCCCGGCGCCGCTCGCACGGGACTCTGGTACGATCCCGCCCATGAAGAAGACGATCATCGAGCCGTTCAAGATCAAGGTGGTGGAGCCGATCGCCCTGACGACGCGCGCGCAACGGGAACGCTATCTCGAGGAGGCGAACTACAACCTCTTCACGCTTCCCGCCGAGAGGGTGACGTTCGACCTCCTGACCGATTCGGGCACCTCCGCGATGAGCGCGGCGCAGTGGGGCGCGATGATGGTGGGCGACGAGTCGTACGCAGGCTCACGATCCTACTTCCGCTTCGAGAAGGTCGTGCGCGAGCTCACCGGGTACACGAACATCATCCCGACCCACCAGGGGCGGGCGGCCGAGCGGATCCTGTTCCAGCTCGCCGTGCGGCCGGGCGCGATCGTGCCCAGCAACAACCACTTCGACACCACCCGCGCGAACATCGAGTACGGCCGCGGCGAGGCGCTCGACCTGGTCTGCGCCGCCGGCACCGACACCTCGTCCACCGAGCCCTTCAAGGGAAACATCGACGTCGAGCGCCTCGACGAGCTGTGCCGCCGGGAGAAGGCGCGGATCCCGTTCGGGATGATCACCATCACGAACAACACGGGCGGCGGCCAGCCCGTGAGCCTCGAGAACATCCGCGCCTGCGCGAAGGTCCTTCACGGTCACGGCCTGCAGTTCATCCTCGACGCCTGCCGGTTCGCCGAGAACGCCTACTTCATCAAGCTGCGCGAGCCGGGCCAGGCCGGCCGGAGCGTGCGCGAGATAGCCCGCGAGGTCTTCCGCCTCGCCGACGGCTGCACGATGAGCGGGAAGAAGGACGGGCTCGTCAACATGGGCGGGTTCCTGGCGCTGAACGACGACCGCATGGCGGCCGAGGCCAGGAACATCCTGATCCTCACCGAGGGGTTCCCCACGTACGGCGGAAACGCCGCGCGCGACCTCGAGGCGCTCGCCGTGGGCCTCGAGGAGGTGCTCGAGGAGCCGTACCTCGAGTACCGCCTTGCGAGCGTCCGCTACCTCGCGGAGGGCCTGAACCGCGCCGGGATCCCGACCGTCCAGCCGCCGGGCGGTCACGCCGTGTTCGTCGACGCAAGGAAGCTCCTGCCCGGGATCCCCGATGGCCGCTACCCGGGGCAGGCCTTCGCGTGCGAGCTCTACCTCGAAGGCGGGATCCGCTCGTGCGAGATCGGCAACGTCATGTTCGGCCGCAGGGCCGAGGACGGATCGTTCCGCCCCGCGGCGCTCGACCTCGTGCGCCTGGCCCTGCCGCGGCGCGTCTACACACAGAGCCACGTGGACCGGATCATCGAGATCTGCGCGGCCGTCGCGGATCGCGCAGGAACGATCGCCGGGATGGAGATGACCTTCGCGCCTCCGTACCTCCCCCACTTCACGGCGAAGTTCCGACCTCTGCGCGGCTGACGCGCCGGAGCGGCGGGGGCGAGTCGGGCGCTACGGCAGGTCCGTGCAGCCGGATCCCCCCGCTGTGCCGACCTCGGCGTCGCGCCCCTCGAAGGGAGAGGCCGCGCCGGGCGGGTTGTCGTAGGTCCCCGCCGGGACACCCGGACCGTCGCCACGCACGATGTAGTAGTAGCCTCCGCCCGCGGCGGGCGCTGCTCCATCCGTGGTGCCCGCCGCGGCGAGATCCTCGCGCAGGCAGGCTCGCATCGCCGACCGAGCGGTTCGCCCTGAGCGCCGCGAGGCTCCCCCTGAGCATGTCGTAGCGCGTGGCGCCCGCGGCCGTGTTCCAGGTGATCGCCGTTTTCGACGTGAAGCGGAGCTGCGAAACCGCCCCCGCGGGGGCGAGGATCGCGGCCGTCGCCCCGGCGATCTCGACCGGCGCCGACATCCCCTTGTTGGCCCAGGCATCCAGGAGGTTGACCCCCTCGCTGCCGAGGAAGGGGCTGAGGCCATCGTTCCCCTTCCAGAGGAACTGGATGTACTCCCAGCTCGTCTGTTGATAGTAGAGGCGGGCCTCGGCCGTGACGGCTCCCGCCGGGATCGGGAACGCCACCTCGTCCCAGTACCGGTAGCGTGCCCCCCGGCCCCGGCGCCCCGTACTGCGTCGCCGGAACGGGCAGCGCGTTGCGGAGGCGGGCCTCATTGTAGGAAAGCCCGTACGGGGGGATCCTGTTGTCCGCCGTCACGACGTTGTTGAGGACGAAGTGGAACGAATGGTGCTCCGTCCCGGGCGCGGCCGCCGCGAGCTGCCCGAGCGTCAGTTCCACAGCGTCGGAGATCCTGTCGAAGGAAAGCGGCATGCCGGCCGGATAGCCGAGATTGATCAGCTGCGCCGCCCACTCCCGGGAGAGCCCCGGCTTGACCTCGTACACCTTCGTGCCCGCCGGATCGATGATCGACTGGACCGCGCGCGACACGCCGGCCCTGTCCGTCACGGTCCGGCCGATCGGCCCGTAGGCCCCGTTCTCGGCCACCAGCGCGCCGCCCGCATCCTTCCACTTCACGTTCAGCCACATCCGGCGCCCCTCGGGATACCCGCTGATCAGCTTGTGCCCCGTGAGGTTGGTCACCCTCACCACCAGGCTCGTCCCGGACTGCGCGGCGGACACCGAGGCCGCGCTCCGGATCATCGCCTGCGCGCGCGTCTGGCCGGCCAGCAGGGCTGCGCGCTGGGTCGCGGTGATGCCGGTCCCGAAGCGCAGGGTCCCCTGGTCGTTCTGCCAGATGACCGCGTCGGGCATCCAGTGCCCGGCGCCGGTCTGGTCATGCATCGGGAGATCGGTGCGGGTCGGCACGCCCGACTTGTTGCAGCCGATCCCGGTCGAGGCCGCCATGTGACAGGTCTGGCAGGTGAAGGTCCGCGCGGCCCCGTCCTCGTAGTTCGCGTTGGATCGAGCGTCGAACGCCTTGTGGTAGGCGATCGCGAGCGACCCTCCGGGCACCCGGAGATCCGCCGGAAGCGTGTTGAAGTCGTTCACCAGCAGGGTGTCGAGAGAGCTCGCCGTCCACTCGCTGAAGGTCCTTTCGACGATGCCGTACTTGTAGGGGACGTTGTTGAAGGCCGCCTTGCCGACGATGGGCGATCCGGGGACGCCGCTGAAGCTCCCCGGCGCAAGCGGTAGCTGCGCCCCGTTGTTGTGCGCGAGGTCCCCGACGGCGGGGTTGCTCACGTCGTGGCAGGTGCCGCACAGCTGCCCCTGCCGGTGGAAGGGGGAGGCGATGAACGTGTGGCGCGCCTGGGCGTTCGTGTACGGGCCGAGGCGGGTGCCGTTCCCGTTCAGCACGTACTGCCCCGAGCCGAAGTGCGGCTCGCCGGTCGCGGCATCGTACGCTTCGAACGGCGACACGTAGGCCTCGGTCGTCCCCGCGATGTTCACCGGCTGATCGGGGTTGACGAGCATGTGGCAGAAGTCGCACTCCACGCCGTTCGTGTCCGATGACGCGGACATGCCGCTCCCGTCCGTGGGCGTGGAGCGCCCCCCAGCCAGCCGTTGACGGTGTGGCAGCGCAGGCAAAGGTCGCCGACCCCCCCGCGCGTCGCGGGATTCGCTCCGGGGAGAAAGTCCTGCTCCGCGATCGCCAGTGTCGCCCAGAAGATCGGGTCGCGGCTGGCGTTCGCCATCATGCCGCCCCGCCAGCCGTAGCCCGGGTAGAGCTGCCGGTCCTGGGGCCCGGCCGCATCGTCATGGCAGTTGTCGCAGTTGTCGGGGCTCGTGATGGTCGGCGCGCCCCCCGGCTGCGTGCCGGGCTGCTGAATGTCGGTGGGGACGGTCGTCGCCGCGAAGGCCTGGACGACGACTCCTGCGGACAGGATGGCGATGACGATGATGAGCGATGACGTCCGTCGTGTGCACGTCTTGTTCATGCTTTCCTCCCCTTGCGGTGCGGGGACACGTCCGCAGGCACGTGCTCCTGATCCCGGGGATGGCGCAGCGACTATCCCCGCCCGTCCTGCAGCCCGCGGGCGAAGGCCGCTGGGGTCCGATCCCCTGGGAACGATACGGTTTCATTGAAGCCCGCGCAGCAAGAATCGCGCCCTGGCCCAGCCGGCCAGTGGCTCGCGGGGAACCGGCGCCCCGACGGGCGCCACGCTGCCGATTCGGAGGAATTCCTGATCCACGCGGAACGCGCGCTTCGCGAGTCGAGCCCTGTTCATCCCGAAATCCCGCGCTGTCCCACGAAAAAAGTGGCGGGGGGACGAGGCTGCATCCGCAGATCCTGCGCTGGGCAGCAACCCGCGCTGGGACGGCGACCGCTTTGGTCTTCATTCCTCCCCCGCGAGCACGCCGGATTCTCTCCCCTCGCGGGGCTCATGGCGGGCTGAGCGAGCCCGACTGGCCGCCCCCTGCCCCGAGGTGCGCGTCGCTCCACCCATTCCCGGCCGCCCGAGAGCGCGCCCCGCACCAGCGACAGCCGCTTCATCGTGCCAGGCCCGCCGAGCTCACCGGCTCCGGGGGCCGCTGCGGCCGGCATGGCACGGATACTGCTCTCTTCCCCGTGAGAGATGGCGGCCATGCGCAGGGAGAGGCAGTGATGCAGGCGACCGTCGAGGAACAGGAGAAGCTCCACGCCAGGCTCCGGCAGGCGCGCGCCCTCATCCAGTCAGGCCGGCAGCAGATCACGCTCCTTCGCCCCGTGTGGGGCGCCCACCTTCTGGGCGAAACGCTGGGACGGCTCGCGACGCTGGTCGAGGAGCTCGAGCAGGACCTGGAATCGGCGCCCGAGGGAGGCCCCCGGAGCGAGCCGAACGACAACGAGGCACAGAAGACCGAGGACAGGGAAATCTACCTATGAGCGATCCGAAGACAAGAGGCTGGGTCGTCATCCACGACGAGGAGTGCAAGGGGTGCCGGATGTGCATCGAGGTCTGCCCGTCCCAATGCCTCGAGATCTCCAGCCGGTTGAATCACCAGGGCTATCACCCCGTCCAGTACAAGGGGGACGGGTGCCGCGCCGATGGTCTGTGCTTTTACGCCTGCCCCGAGCCCGGGGCCATAACCGTGTTCAAAGGCGACCCGAATGACCGGAACAAGAACTGAAAGCGGCGAAAAGCGGGCAGCCGCCCGCCTCATGAAGGGGAACGAGGCGGCGGTCTACGGAGCCCTGCTCGCCGGGATGCAAGTCGTTCTACGGGTACCCGATCACGCCCGCGAGCGAGCTCGCCGAGACGGCCGCGAAGCTGTTCCCCGCCTGCGGCGGCACGTTCCTCCAGGCGGAGAGCGAGATCGGCTCGATCAACATGCTCTACGGCGCCGCCTCGGCCGGCGAGCGGACGATGACCGCCTCCTCGAGCCCGGGGATCAGCCTCATGATGGAGGGGATCTCCTACTGCGCGGGCTCGGAGCTCCCCGTCGTCATCGTGGACATCATGCGCGGCGGGCCGGGCCTGGGGAACATCGGCCCCGAGCAGAGCGACTACTTCCAGCTCACGAAGGGGGGCGGGCACGGCAACTACAAGTGCCTCGTCCTCGCGCCCGCGAGCGCCCAGGAGATGGCCGACCTGACGATGCTCGCCTTCGACCTCGCCGACCGGTACCGCAACCCCGCGATCATCGCCGCCGATGGCTTCATCGGCCAGATGCAGGAGCCGGTGCGGCTTCCCCTGCAGGCGATCTGCCCCGAGCCTCCGGCGTGGTCGGTGCGGGGCACCGCCGAGACGCGGCCGAACCTGGTCACTTCGATCTATCTCGTCCACGAGGCTCTCGAGGCGCACGTGCGCAAGCTCGCGGCGAAGTACGACCGCGCCCGCCTGCGCGAGGTCCGCTACGAGGAGGTCGCCACGGCCGACGCCGAGCTCCTGCTCGTCGGGTACGGCATCGTCGCGCGGGTGCTGAAGAGGGTCGTCACGCTCTGCCGCGAGGCGGGGATCAAGGCCGGCCTCCTGAGGCCGATCAGCCTCTGGCCGTTCCCCACCCAGCGGATCCGCGAGCTGTCCCACCAGGTGAAGCGGATCGCGGTCGTCGAGCTGAGCACGGGGCAGATGGTCGAGGACGTCCGGCTCGCGGCCACGGAGAAGTGCTCGGTCGGCTTCTACGGGCGCCAGGGGGGCGTCGTCCCCTCCGCGGAGGAGATCCTCGAGCAGATCGTCGAGTCGTACAAGGGCCCGAATTCCAGGGAGGTGCGCTTTGTCGATGTCTTTGCATGAGCGGCCCAAGTCGTTCTACGAGACCTTCCGCAAGGACGGCGACCAGGGGGTCACGCACTACTGCCCGGGCTGCGGGCACGGCAACATCCACAAGTACATCGCCGAAGCGCTCGACGACCTGGGGATCGCGGACCGGACCATCTTCATCAACCCCGTCGGCTGCTCGGTCTTCGCCTATTACTACCTCGACGTCGGCCACGTCCAGGCGGCGCACGGCCGCGCGCCCGCGGTGGCCACGGCCGTCAAGCGGGCCCACCCTGACAGCATCGTCATCGTCTACCAGGGGGACGGCGACCTCGGGGCGATCGGCGGAAACGAGATCATCCAGGCCGCCAACCGCGGCGAGGACCTGACCGTCATCTTCGTGAACAACGCGCTGTACGGGATGACCGGCGGGCAGATGGCGCCCACCACGCTCGTCGGGCAGGTCACGACGACCAGCCCGGCGGGGCGCGATTCCGCGCAGGCCGGGCTATCCGATGCGGGTCTGCGAGCTGCTCTCGGGCCTGCAGGCGCCCGTCTACCTGGAGCGGACCGCGATCGGCGACGGCAAGCACGACATGCAGACCCGCAAGGCGGTCCGCCGCGCGCTCCAGAACCAGATGGAGGGAAAGGGCTTCTCGCTCGTCGAGGTTCTCTCCCCCTGCCCCACCGGATGGAAGATGTCCCCGCCCCAGTCGGGCAAGTTCGTGCTCGAGACGATGACGAAGACCTTCCCGCTCGGCGTCGTCCGCCAGCCCGAGAAGGACGCCCCGGCGCGCCGCCCGACCGGACGGCGGGCGGAGGTCCCTCTCGAGAAGATCCCCGCCGCGCTGGATCTCGTGGACGACGGTCCGTCGCTGCAGCTGGGCGCGGCGCGTCGCCGACGAGCCCGTCGAGCCCCGGTTCCGCAACGCGAGGATCAAGGCGGCCGGCTTCGGCGGCCAGGGGATCCTCTTCCTGGGAACCCTCATCGCCGAGGCGGGCATGTACGCCGGCCGCGGCGTCTCGTGGCTCCCCTCCTACGGGCCCGAGATGCGCGGCGGCACCGCCAACTGCCATGTCATCCTCTCCGAGGGAGAGGTGGATTCGCCGCTCGTCACCAAGATCTCCGTCCTGTTCGCCTTCAACCGTCCCGCGCTCGAGAAGTTCGCGAAGGACGTGGTCGAGGGGGGTCTGGTGATCTACGACTCCGCGCTGATCACCGACCCGCCGCCGATGCCCCACGTGGAGGCGATCGGCATTCCGGCGACGACGATCGCGGAGAAGGTCGGCTCCGGGCGCGCCGCGAACCTCGTGGCGCTCGGGGCGTACCTGCAGAGAACGAAGATCCTTCCCCCCGCCGCGATCGAGACGGCGCTGCGCAGCCATCACTTCAAGCCCGAGATCATTCAGCTCAACATGAAGGCTCTCGAGGAAGGAATGCGTTACAAGGCCTAGCACGAACGACTCCATGCTTCCGCGGGCGGGACCGCTCCCGGTCCCGCCGTTTTCAGCGCAAGGCCCCGGGACGGGGCACGGCCCACTCCCGGGGTGAAGCGCGCTCCGCAGCCGCCGGCCAATCGCGCGGCCCCACCGGGGCGAACGAGAGGTACCAGATGAACATCGGAGTCCTGCGAGAAGACCCGGCGGTGGAGAACCGCGTCTCCCTGACCCCCTCCGGCGCCGGCACCCTGGTGCGCCACGGCCACCCCGTCTTCGTGGAGTCGGGGGCGGGCGAGATGGCCCGGTTCGGGGACGAGGAGTACAGGGCCTCGCGGCGCGACCGTCGTCTACGACCGCACGGAGGTGTTCGGCCGCGCCGACCTCGTGACGAAGATCTCCCGGCTGGATGCCCGCGAGGCCGCGCTCCTGCGCCGGGGACAGGCGGTTCTCGCCTGCCACCATCTCGCGGCGGCGAGCCGCACCCTCCTGGACGCCGTGTCGGCCAGCGGCGCCACCCTGATCGGCTACGAGGTGATCGAGGACCGCCACGAGGACCTGCCGATCCTCCACGCGATGAGCGAGATCGCGGGCCAGCTCGCGGTCCACGTCGCCGCGCAGTACCTCGAGACGCGGGGCGGCGGCCGGGGGATCCTCCTCGGCGGCTCGACCGGCATCCCGCCCGCGCACGTGGTCATCCTCGGGGCGGGGGTCGTCGGCCAGTGGGCCGCCCGGACCGCGGCCGGAAACCGGGCGCAGGTGACCATCCTCGATTCGAGCCACGCGGCGCTGCGACGCGCCGAGGCGGCGCTCGGCCGGAGCGTCATCACCCAGGTCGCGCACCCGCTCGCGGTGTCCCGGGCGACGGCGTACGCCGACGCCCTGATCGGCGCCGTGCTCGTTCCCGGCGAGCGGGCGCCCATCGTCGTGACGAAGGAGCAGGTCGAGGGGATGAAGAGCGGGTCCGTCATCATCGACGTGTCGATCGACCAGGGCGGATGCGTGGAGACGAGCCGTCCCACCACCATCCCGGACCCGATCTTCGTCACGGCCGGGGTGACCCATTACGCGGTGCCGAACATGGCCTCGGCCGTCGCGAGGACCGCGTCGCTGGCCCTGACCTACGCGTCCCTGCCGTTCGTGCAGGCTCTCGCCGACCAGGGCATCGAGCCCGCGATCGTGGGCGACCCGGGCCTCGCGGCGGGCGTGTACACCTATGGCGGCGAGCTGGTGTCCGAGGGAGTCGCCCGCGCCTTCGGCATCCCGAGCACGCCCCTCGCCGACGTCCTCGGGCACGCCGAGCGTCCCGGACGCATTCACTTCTAGGAGGAACCGTGGCACGCGCGAGTTCTTGGACCGACACCTACCGATCGAAAGTGACCACGCCCGAAAAGGCCCTTGCGGAGGTCCACTCGGGGACGCGCGTCTACATCCATCCGGGCGCGGCCGAGCCCGAGATCCTGGTCAGGGCCCTGATCGAGCGCGCCCCGGAGTTGCGGGACGTCGAGATCATCCACCTCCTGACCCTCGGCGACGCCGGCTACGTGAAGGCCGGCATGGAGAAGAGCTTCCGCCACAACGCCTTCTTCGTCGGCGCCAACGTCCGCGAGGCGGTGAACGCGGGCCGGGCCGACTTCATGCCCGTGGCGCTCTCGCAGATCTCCGGCCTCTTCACCGTCCGGCCTGATGCCGGTGGACGTGTGCCTCATCCAGGTCTCCCCTCCCGACGAGCACGGGTTCTGCTCGCTCGGCGTCGGGATCGACATCACGAAGACGGCCGCCGAGGTGGCGCGCTGCGTGATCGCGGAGGTGAACACCGAGATGCCGCGCACGCTCGGGGACGCCTTCATCCACGTCAGCCGGATCCAGTGGATCGTCGAGACCTCCCGGCCCGTGCTCGAGCTGCCCGCGCAAGCCGAACACCGACCTGGAGCGGGCGATCGCCAGCCACGTCGCGGGCCTGATCCCGGACGGCGCGACCCTGCAGATGGGGATCGGCGGCGTGCCCGACGCCGTTCTCGAGCATGCTGAAGGACCGCAAGGACCTCGGCATCCACACCGAGATGTTCTCGGACGGCGTCATGGAGCTGGTCGAGGCGGGCGTCATCACCAACGAGCGCAAGACGCCTGCACAAGGGGAAGGCCGTCGCCGGGTTCCTCATGGGATCGAAGCGTCTGTACGACTTCGTGCACAACAACCCGCTGATCGAGATGCACCGCAACGAGTACACCAACGACCCGTTCATCATCGCCCAGAACGAGCGGATGGTCGCGATCAACTCGGCGCTGTCGGTCGACCTGACCGGCCAGGTCTGCGCCGACTCGATCGGGACGAGCATCTTCTCGGGCGTGGGCGGGCAGGCGGACTTCATCCGCGGCGCGGCGCGGTCGAAGGGCGGCAGGCCGATCATCGCCCTTCCCTCGACCGCCAAGGACGGCAAGCTGTCCCGGATCCTGCCCGTGCTGGAGCCCGGATCCGGCGTCGTGACGACCCGCTACGACGTTCATTACGTCGCCACCGAGTTCGGCGTGGCCTCGCTGCACGGCAAGAATCTGCCGCCAGCGCGCGGAGGCGCTGATCGCGATCGCCCACCCCGACTTCCGCGAATCGCTGTACGAGTTCGCTTTTTCGCGCCATTACCTGGACCGGAGCGCAGCGCCCGGCCGTCCAGGCGGCGAAGTGACGAAGCACCGCTGGGCGCCCCACACCCGGAGGGGCTGTCATGAGCGAGAACGTGGTCTTCTTCAACGGCAGGTTCGTGCCCGACGGCGAAGCGCGGGTCCCACTCCTCACCCACTGCCTGCAGTACGGGACGGGGGTCTTCGAGGGGATCCGCGCCTACCACGACGACGCCTCGGGAGAGGTCTACATGTTCCGCGCGCGGGATCATTTCGCGCGGATGCTCCACAACATCAAGTTCCTCAACATCAAGGTTCCCCACGGCATCGACAAGCTCACCGGCATCGCCTCCGAGCTGATCCGCCTGAACCGCTTCGCGACGGACGTCTACGTGCGGCCTTTCGCCTACAAGGCGGCCGTCAAGGTCGGCGTCACGCTGCCGCCCGAGGACGGGTTCGCGATGATCGCGGTGCCGATGGGCTCCTACCTCGACACGCACAAGGGGCTCCACTGCGAGGTCTCCTCGTGGCGCCGCCTGCAGGACAATTCGATCCCCTGCCGCGGGAAGATCTGCGGCGCCTACGTGAACTCCGCGCTCGCCGCCTCCGAGGCCCGCGAGCGCGGGTTCGACGAGGCGATCATGCTCAACGAGGCGGGCCACATCGCCGAGGGGAGCGCGATGAACATCTTCCTGGTCCGCAACGGCCGCCTGATCACCCCGGACGTTTCCCAGGGCATCCTGGAGGGAATCACCCGCGAAAGTGTCATCACCCTCGCGCGCGACACGCTGGGCGCCGAGACCGAGGCGCGCGTCGTCGACCGCACCGAGCTCTATGTCTCCGACGAGGTGTTCCTCTGCGGCACGGCCGCGCAGATCGCGCCCGTGACCCGGATCGACGGACGGGAGGTCGGCAACGGCCAGATCGGCCCCGTCACGCTCTCGATCCAGCAGGAGTACGACCGCGTGGTCCGCGGCCGCTCGCCGAACTACTCGCACTGGTGCGAGCGGGTCTACGGGTACGCGGTGGCGGGCCGCTGACGCAAGGTTCCCGCACTCCGTCGCGGGAAACAGAGGAACAAGGAGCGGCGTCCGGGGCCGACCCCGGGCGCCCCTGAAGAAAGAAGGCAGACGATGGCACTCAAAGCGGATGCGCTGAACTACCACAAGATCGGCCGGAAGGGAAAGATCGAGGTCGTGTCCACGAAGCCGTGCGCGACCGCGCGCGACCTGTCCCTCGCCTACACGCCGGGCGTCGCGGAGCCCTGCCTGGAGATCGAGAAGGATCCCTCCACGGCCTACGACTACACGGCGAAGGGGAACCTCGTCGCCGTCGTCAGCAACGGGACGGCGGTCCTCGGGCTCGGCGACATCGGCGCCCTCGCCGGGAAGCCGGTCATGGAGGGCAAGGGGGTCCTGTTCAAGAGGTTCGCCGACATCGACGTGTTCGACCTGGAGGTCGACACGCACGATCCCAAGCTCGTCATCCAGACCGTGCAGCTCCTCGAGCCGACCTTCGGGGGGATCAACCTCGAGGACATCTCCGCCCCGACCTGCTTCGAGATCGAGGAGGAGCTGATCCGGACGATGAACATCCCGGTCTTCCACGACGACCAGCACGGGACGGCGATCATCAGCAGCGCCGCCCTCATCAACGCCCTCGAGCTCTCCAAGAAGAAGCTGAGCGAAGTGCGGATCGTCGTGTCCGGCGCCGGCGCGGCGGGCATCGCCTGCTCGAAGCTGATCGTCGCCCTCGGCGCCCGCCCCGAGCAGTTCATCCTCGTGGACACGAACGGCGTCGTGTACAAGGGGCGCGAGAAGGGCATGAACCCCTACAAGGCCCTGTTCGCGACCGACGAGAAGTGCCGGACCCTCGAGGAGGCGATGAAGGGGGCCGACGTCTTCCTCGGCGTGTCCGCGAAGAACATCGTGTCGCAGGACATGATCCGCTCCATGGCCCCGAACCCGATCGTGCTCGCCATGGCCAACCCGGACCCCGAGATCACCTACCCCGATGCCAAGGCCGCGCGCAAGGACGTGATCATGGCCACCGGGCGCTCCGACTACCCGAACCAGGTCAACAACTGCCTCGGATTCCCGTTCATCTTCCGCGGCGCCCTCGATGTGCGCGCGAAGGCGATCAACGTCCAGATGAAGCTCGCGGCCGCCCACGCCCTGGCCGACCTCGCCAAGCAGTCGGTCCCCGAAAGCGTGGCGCGCGCCTACGGCGGCGAGCACTTCCGCTTCGGGCCCGACTACATCATCCCGAAGCCGTTCGACATCCGCGTCCTCCTGTGGGAGGCGACCGCCGTCGCCAGGGCGGCCATGGAGACCGGCGTCGCCCGCGTCCCTGTGAACATCGATGACTACCGCGAATCGCTGCAGAACCGGCTCGGGCCGGCGCGCGAAGCGATGCGCAGCATCATTCACATGGCGCAGGGAGCAACCCCGGCACGATCGTCTTCCCGGAAGGAACGCACCCCAAGATCCTCCAGGCGAGCCAGGAGGTCGTCGAGGAGAAGATCGCGAAGCCGGTCCTGCTCGGGAACGCCGACGCCGTCCGCGCCGCCGCGAAGGAAAACGACGTCTCGCTCGACGGCGTGACGATCGTCGATCCCGCCACCGACCCCCGCGCCGGCCGCTACGCCGACGAGCTGTACCGGCTGCGCCAGCGCAAGGGGGCCACGCTCTCCTACGCCCGCCACGTCATCGCCAACCCGCACGTTTTCGGCGCGATGATGGTCCGTCTCGGCGACGCCGACGGGATGGTCTCGGGCGTGACCCAGCACTACCCCGACACGATCCGCCCGATCCTGCAGCTGATCGAGACGCGCGACGACAAGCGCAGGGTCGCGGCCGTCTTCATGCTCACCTTCCGCAACCGCTCGTTCTTCATCGCGGACGCGGCGATCAACATCGAGCCCGACGCCGCCTGCCTCGCCGACATCGCCGTGCTCACCGCAGAGGTGGCGCGCAAGTTCCACATCGAGCCGAAGGTCGCGATGCTCTCGTTCTCGAACTTCGGAAGCGTCCAGAACGCACAGACGCAGGTGGTGCGCGACGCGGTGCGGATCCTGCACGCCAACGCCCCGGGGCTCGTCGTGGACGGCGAGATGCAGGCCGACACGGCGGTGCACCCGGACGCCGCCGACGCACTTCCCGTTCAGCCGCATCCAGGGGGACGCGAACGTCCTCGTGTTCCCCGACCTGACGTCGGCCAACACCGCCTACAAGCTGCTGCACCGCCTCGGCGGCGCGGAGGTGATCGGGCCGATCCTCGTCGGGCTCCGCAAGCCGGCCCAGGTCCTGATCCAGTCGAGCGAGGTCAAGGACATCGTCAACGTCACGGCCCTGGCCGTGGCCGAGTGGCTCGAGATGGAGAAGGGCCCGGCCGCCGAGGTCCCGCAGACCCAGGCGGAGATGGAAATCACCCGGAAAAGGTGACAGAGACGTAATTTTTAATTGGAACTCTTTTTGCTAGATTGGATATCGAGCCTGACAGGCGAGATCAGAGACAACGAAAGGAGACACGTCATATGGCCATGAAGATCACGGACGATTGCGTCGACTGCGGAGCCTGCGAGCCCGAATGCCCGCGCGGTGCCATCCACCAGGGAGATCCTCACTACTACATCGACGCCGACAACTGCACCGAGTGCGAGGAAGAGGGCGGCAGCAAGTGCGTTCCCGTCTGCCCCGTGGAGTGCATCGTCAAGGCGTGATCTGAACCACGATCTGGCCGGCGATCTCCGGATCGACGGCCACGGTCGTCTGGCCCGCCTCGAACACCACCGAAGGCGTCTTCTGGACCAGGCGCAGGACGCGCCCCGGAACGATGCCCAGGGCGGCGAGGCGGGCCAACCTTTCCTGGGCCCCCGTCGCGATGAAGACGATGCTCCCCGTCCCCCCGACGGGGAGATCCTGCAGCCTCATCACCGTCGGACCGGGGCGCTCTCCGTAGACGCCGCAGCAGGGCCCCGGCGGGATCGCCTTGCCGTGAGGACAGTGCGCGGGGTGCCCCAGGTAGGCGCAGATGGAGTCGGTCACGGCCGGCGGCAGGATGTGCTCGACCTCGCAGGCGGTCGATTCCGTCACCTCCTCGGCCAGCTTCAGGACGTCCGTGAAGAGGACCTCCGCGAGCCGGTGGCGGCGGACGATCCCGCGCGCGAGCTCCTTCCCTTCCCCGCTCAGCTCCACGCTCCCGCCCTCGACCCGCACGAGGCCGCGCTCGCGCAGCGACTCGAGCATCGCGGCTGCCCCGTCCAGCTTCGAGCCGCGGGTGACCCTCTCGACCGTGTTGATCCCCGCCTCCCCGAGCGACCAGATCTCCTCGCACATTTCCTCGATGGCCTCGATCTCGCGCGGTTTCACGGAGCCTCCTTGCCTCCGCCCGCCCCGGCGCGCCGGCGCCTCCCGAAGCGGCGAGCGAGCGAGCGGAAAAAGTCCCAGACGACCGATTTCTCCACGAAGCGGTAGCCGCAGCGGGGGCAGCAGAGCACCTCGCAGGAGCTCCCGAGCGGGCACGACTCGCACGCGGACATCGCCGGTCCCACCGGCGCGCCGCACATCGGGCAGCGTCTGCCCGGCGCCCTGCCCCGCCTCCCGCGCCCTCATCGCCCCCTCCGCGGCGGCGCAGGCCGTCTCATCGGAAGGTCACTCCCAGGTGGCGCAGGGCGAAGTTCAGGGCCCCTCCGACCAGGATCGCGAACGGGAACACGAAGGCGGCGACCGCCAGGGCGATGCGCGTCCCCTGCTCCTTCACGATCATGAAGAAGCTGGCGATGCAGGGGATGAACAGGGTCATCGTCACGAGGCTCACGACGATCTGGACCGGATCGAGCATCCCGGCGGCGGCCAGCCTGTACAGTCCCGCCGCCCCGAAGTCCCGCCTCAGGAACCCGATCACGAATGCCTCCGACGCCTCCGCGGGAAGCCCGAGAAAGCCGGTGAGGACGGGCGCGAAGGCCCTCTGGACGACGAGGAGCAGGCCGGCGCGGTCCGACACGAAGAGGATCAGGGTGCCCAGGAGGAACAGCGGGCACCGCCTCGCGCAGGTACCACTCGACCCGGGCGAGCGTCTTGCGGGCGAGGTTCCCCGGCGAGGGAAACCTCAGCGGGGGGATCTCCATGATGAAATCCGGGTGCTCGCCCGGGATCACGCGCGACGCGAGGTGCCCGACCGCGACGATCACCGCGAGGAGAACGCCGGCCCAGACCAGGGACGCCTTCCAGGACAGGGCCGCCAGCATCCCCAGGACGACCCCGAGCTGCGCCGAGCAGGGCACGCCCAGGGCCAGGAGCAGGATCACGATCAGCCGCTCCCGGCGCGTGCCGAGGATCCGGGTCGTCATCGTGGCCATCGTGTCGCAGCCCAGGCCCAGGACCATCGGCATGACGGCGCGCCCGTTCAGGCCCATCAGGCGGAACGCCTTGTTGGTCATGACCGCGAGCCGGGGCAGATACCCCGAGTCCTCGAGCACGCTGAAGGCGAGGAAGAAGGTCGCCACGATCGGCAGAACGATCGCGATCGCGTAGGTCAGGCCCATCGTGACGAGCCCGTAGGGGCCCGCCACCAGGTCCGTGAGAAGGGTCCACGGGGACCACCGCTCGAAGAGGCCGCGCACGAACGGGTTGATGATGTTCCCGAACAGCCCCTTCTCCAGGAGCCCCACCAGGGTTCCCGCGCCGAAGACCCCCACGAAGAGGTACAGGCCCAGGAGCACCCCGGCGACGACGGGCAGGCCCCAGAGCGGATGCATCCCGACGATGCCCGCGCGCCGCCGCCCCGCCGGTCCCCGGGTGCCGTGCGCGCTCATCACCGCCGCGGCCAGCTCGGCGGCGCGCAGGATCCTCGTCTCCTGCATTGCCGCGCCGGGGGCCCGGCGCAGGACGCGCGCCAGCTCCGCGCGGGCCTCCTCCACGGCCGCGAGCGCACTCCCGGTCGAGCCGGCCCTCGAGCCAGCCGGCGAGCGTGGCGTCCCCTGCGAGCGCGGCGAGGGCCAGGGCCCGCTGCGACAGGCCCGCCCGGGGCATCAGCGGCTCGACCCGGCGGACCCGCTCTTCGATCGCGTCGCCGTAGTCGGTCTGAGCGTGGGAGCGGCGGGCGGCGCGCAGGAGCCCGGGAACCCTGCCGGTCCCCTCCCGCCTCGTGGCCACGGTCTCGACCACGTCCACTCCCAGCAGGCCGGCGAGGCGGGCGGCGTCGATCGCGATGCCGTGCTCGTCGGCTTCGTCGCGCATGTTGAGGCACAGGGCGAAGGGCAGGCCCGCCTCCGCGAGCTGCAGGCTGAGCGTCAGCACCCGGGGGAGGTTCTTCGCGTCCCCGACCTGGAGGACGGCGCCCGGCTCCTCGAGCAGGAGGTCGCGCGTCACCCGCTCGTCCTCGGACTGGGGGAGGAGCGTGTTCGTGCCGGGGGTATCGACCGCCTCCCAGCGGCGGCCGTCGAGCGACAGGTGCCCGCGGGTCACCTCGACGGTCGTCCCCGGGTAATTGCTGACGGTGACGTACCGCCCCGTCAGGACCCCGAACAGCAGGCTCTTGCCGACGTTGGGATTCCCGACGAAGATGACGCGGTCCGGCCCGCCACGGGTCTCGCTCACCGGGGCATTATAAAGGCCCGCTGCCGCGTCAGGCGGGCCCGCGGTCCAGGCGACTTCGCGCGGAGCGCCGCGGGGCGCCCTTCGGCGGAAGGCCGTCTCCGCTCCGCGCCCTCCATCCCCGCCGCGCGAAGCTCCTCCTCGAGCCGCTGGTGGCGGATCCGCTCGAGCTCGAGCGGGTGCTCCTCCTCCATCTCGATCTCGGTCAGGTGCCCCGTGATCCAGGCCATGTTCATCGGGTAGGCGTCGGGATTGAAGATCACGAAGTAGATGTGCCAGACGAGGATCGCGAGGGTCGCGAGCCACGCCTCGTAGAAGTGGACCGTCCGGGAGATGTCCCAGCCGAGCTTGGTGATCACGCCGATGGAGGAGTTCTCGAACCACATGATCAGGCCGGTCACGGCCATCACGCCGGTTCCCCAGACCAGGGCCCAGTACTCCGCCTTCTCGACGTAGCCGAACCGGGCGAAGGCCGGCTTCTGCTCGGAAAGCCCGAGGTAGTAGCGCAGGTTGAGGATCACGTCCCGCGCGTCCTGGGGCATCGGGAAGAGGTCCCGCACCAGCTGCCGCCCCCTCGCGGTGAACGCCAGGTAGAAGACGTGGAAGACGCTCGCCACGACCATCACGGCGCCGGCGATCCGGTGGACCACGCTCCGCGCCTCGAAGGCCCCCTCCCACACGCCCCGCACCCAGGAGACCCAGAAGGCATCCGGGTAGCGGAGCATGAACCCCGTGAGCACGAGCAGCGTGAAGCTGATCATGAGCGAGGCGTGCTGGAACCGCTCGGCCAGGGTCATGCGCAGGTAGAGGCCCCGCCCCGCCGACTCGATTTCGAGCTCGCCCCGTCGGATCAGGAGGTGCCGCTTCGACTTCTTCACGAAGTCGAGCGCGTTGTGCGCCAGCATCCCCCCGATCGTCCCGAGGATCATCCCGATGTAGATGGTCGCGATCCAGTAGAGGATCGGCTCGCTCTTGGCGTCGCCGACGACATGGACGGCGCCGATGCCGAACCGGGCGTTCGCCCCGGGATGGCACTTCCCGCAGGTCACGGCCAGGTTCTGCTTGGCGACGGTCGAGAGCGGATCGCTGGAGGGGAGGATGTTGTGGGCGCCGTGGCAGCTCGCGCAGTTGGCGGCCGCCACCGAGCCTCCCCTGATCGCGAGGCCGTGGTAGCTGTCGGCGAAGCTGCTCGACCTGTCCTTGGGAAGACCGTACTTCATCGAGAGGGCGACGGAGCCGTGGCAGGGGGTGCAGACCTGCGCGGAGACGTTCTTCGACGCCACCGGCGAGCGCGGGTCCTGGGCCTTGTAGATGGTGTGCTCACCGTGGCAGTCCGTGCAGACGGGAGCCTTGGCGACCCCCTTCGCGAGCGCCGCGCCGTGCACGCTCGCCTCGTACTCCTTCGCGATCGCGCCGTGGCACTTCGCGCAGACGTTCTGGAGCCTCGAGTGCTGGAGGGCGGCGCGCGGATCGGAGCCGCGCTGGACGGTGTGGCTGCCATGGCAGTCGACGCAGTTGGCCGCCGCGCCGTTCCCCTTTTCGAGGGCGGATCCGTGGACCGAGCCCTGGTAGGCGGCGATGAACCCCGCCTTGGGGCCCATCCGCGCGATGACCTCGGCGTCCTGGAGGTGGCAGGACAGGCAGAGCTTCTCCTGCTCCATCTTGAGCTTCGCCCGGTCCTGCGGCCCGCTCGCCGACGTGATCTTGTGCCGGTGGCAGGCCATGCAGTCGGGGGCTTCCTTCTCGCCCGCCGCGAGCGACGCGCCGTGCTGGGAGGCGAGGTACTCCGTGACGACATCGGAGTGGCACTTCGAGCAGGCGGCCCCGGGATTGGGCGCGGCGCCCGCCGCGGCGGCCGGGCGGGCCCGCTCGACGTCGTGGGTCCCATGGCAGGTCTTGCACGAGGCGGGGGCCGACTTCAGGTCTTCCCCCCCTCCTGCATCGCCGCGTGGAAGGGGTGAGATGCCGCGGGGTCGGAGTGGCAGCCCAGGCAGTCGACCGGCTCGATCGTGGCCTTGTGCGGAAGGTTCGAGGCGTCGAATCCCGCGTGGCAGTCGACGCAGCCGAGATCCGCGTGGGGGGATTTCTTCAGGGCCGCCGCATCCACGAACAGCGGGACGCTCCTGCCGGCCTTCGTCATCGACAGCGACTTGTCGGCGTGACAGACCAGGCAGTCGTCATTCGCGGCGAATGCCGCGGGAACGAGGCACAGGCAGGCGACGGCCAGGGCGAACGACAGGAACCGGGTTCGCATCCGCTGATCTCCACTCATCGCGCTTCTCGGGCGGGGCACAGGGCTCATCGGCTCTCGATCGGCGGGGGGCGGGCACGGCTGGCCCCGTTCCCCGCTTCCGCACACGGGTTCGGGGCTCAGCACTAGCGTATTTCGTGCCATCCGCGGGGGAGCGGGCCGAGCCGGGGAACCACGACTTCTTTTCCGGCCCGGCCGGGCCCGCGAGGGCCCGACCGGATCCTTCCCGGCTGAGCGGGGGCGAAAATTCTGCGGCGCCGCCATTCCCCGCGCGCGCATCCTCCGCGCGGAGCCCGGTCTACCCCTGCAGCGGCAGGATCATCCCCTGCCTCTTCTTCTCCTGCATGGCCTGGGCGAAAAGCCCCGCGATCAGGAAGAGCGCCTCCGCCCCCGCCACGACGAGGAGCCACGTGACCACCCCCGAGCTGCCGAACCCGTACGAGTGCAGCCCGCTGGCGAGGATGTAGTTCACCCCGATGTAGGTCATCAGGATGGTCCAGAAGGCGAGGATGCTGAACGCCGCCACGCCGAAGGTGCCGACGAGCCTGTCGAGCCGGCCGTGCAGGATCGTGAGGTAGACGAGGAACGCGATCAGGCTCCAGACCTCCTTGGGGTCCCATCCCCAGTAGCGTCCCCAGGACGAGGCCGCCCAGATCGAGCCGGTGATGATCCCGGTGATCAGGAGGGTCGAGCCGACGAGGATGTACCAGTAGAGGATGTCGAACATCCGCTGCGCGAGGTCGCGCCGCCGGGGGGCGAAGATCACGACGCCGATCTGCAGGTGCGCCACGAGGACGCCCAGCGCGAGCACCGAGTAGCTCGTCATGATGATCGGCACGTGGATGGCGAGCCACGGCGTCCCCGACAGGACGGGCGCCATCGGGTGAATGAACGGATCGATCGGGAGACAGTCGGCGAGGATCATGGTCAGCGCCGACATGGCCGCCGCGTTGAAGATGACGAGCCGGTTGCGCAGCGCGAGGATCGCGATCAGCGCGAACAGGCAGACGCCCCAGCCCAGGAAGAGGAGCGACTCGTACATGTTGGACGCCGGGATCCTCCCCGCCACCTGCCAGCGGGTCGCGATCCCCCAGGTCATCACGCCGAAGCCGGCGAGGAGGCCGGCCAGGGACAGCGCGTCGAGCCAGCGCCTCCCCGTGGTCCACGCGAAGAGCGCGAGGACCGTCGCCGGGAGCAGGATCCACCAGCGAGAGGCGCGAGGGCCGGACCCGGTTGTACAGGAGCTCCTTGTCGAGCCTGGCGCCGTCCGCGACACCCGAGGCCGGGCGCCTGCCGCGCCAGCGCCTGGAGGTCGGCGATCGCCCGCATCGCGGGCGGCGCGGACCAGCTCGCGCGGGGATCGGGCTTCGCGGGGATCACCTTGAGGACCTCCTGGCGCAGGAATCCCTGCATCCAGGTCAGCTTCCCCGTCAGTTTCTGGACGTTTCCCAGCAGCGGGCTGAGGGGCTCGTCGCGCTGCTCCGCCTCGTCGGCCTTGTTCGCGAGCTCCATCAGGCGGCGGTTGCCGACCAGCTCCGCGAAGGAGGCGCGGGAGGTGCCCGGCGCCATGCCCGTCGCTTCGGCGATGTCGCGGCCGACCGGGAAGATCCGCTCGGCGACCCAACCGTCCGGGTCGAAGCTCCACCCGAGGACGAGGGCGACGGGATCGGTCCCCTTCCAGCGGATCCGGCCGGTCACGTTGAACGCGGCCTCGCGCGCGAGCGTGTCGAGCGGCATCACCCGGCCGTCGTGCTGCACCGGCAGGCGGCGCAGCTCGTCGACGGCCGCCGCGTCGGGCAGCGTCGCGGCGCCGGCTGCGGGCGCGCCGAGCCCGAAAGCCGCGAACAGCGCGAGCGCGCCCAGGATCTTCAGCGCCGCGCTCTGCCCGGCCGGCTCGCCCGCCGGGGGAAGCGCCCGCCCCTGCGACATCCTGATCCCGATCACGGTGATCATCCCCGCGATCAGCAGCAGGTACCCGAGGAAGACCACAGCCTGACCGGGGTCGCGCGAGACCGACAGCACCGTCATCTCCCGCCCCTGGACCTGCCGGTAGCTGCTCTGGAAGAGCTTGTAGCCGCCGTACGACAGCTCCTTGTTCATCTCGATCACGGCGGGGAACTCACGCCCGCTCGCCGGGTCCTTCACCGTGACCCGGCTCCGGAACATCGCGGGCCGCATCGTCCCCTGGTAGTAATCGATCTCGAACGAATCGAGGCGCACGCGGAACGGGAGCGAGGCGCTGCCGATCGCCTCGGGAGCATCGGTCTTCGCCCCGGCGCCCCCCATCATCCCCCCCATGCCGCCGCCCGAGCCCCTCTCCACCTCGAACTCGGACTTCTCCTCCCCTTCCCACAGGGCGAGATGCCCCTCCACCTTGAGCACGAAGCTCATCAGGGCGCCCGCGAGGATGACGAGCATCGAGCCGTGCGTGATCACGTACCCGATCCGCTGGCGGTTCCACGGGAACTTCTCGATCAGCGAGGCGAGCACGTTGAGCGCGAAGAGCGCCAGCAGGAGCCGGAACCAGAACGTGCCGTAGACGGCGTCCATCGCCGCGGCGGAGCCGCGCTTGGACTCGATGATCGTCGCCGTCGCCATCGCCACGACGAGCAGGCTCATCAGCGCGACCGCGATCTTCATCGAGGCAAGGCGGCTGATCCAGGTTTTCATTCTCCACCTTTCATGCGACCAGTATCTCCGGCCCCGCCGGCCGGCCCGGCACGGAGCCCGGACAGGCGGCCATGCAGCCATGGACCCGCCAGCGAGCAAGATCCGTTCCGGGATCTTACAGCGGGCACGTTTGTTGCGACAAACGACCCTGAGCCCGGAGACCAGTCGGCCGGGCGATTGTCCGGACCGCGTCCTCGCAGGGCATCGAAACGCCGCCTCGGCGACGAAGCGGACGGGCCAGGAAGGAGCACCTGCGTGCGGAATCCCGCCCGTGGGCAGTCCACACGAGTGCTGTCTTGCCGGGCCGGCGGGTCCCTCCCGCCCCGCGCCCTCTTCGCCGCTCTGCGGCGCGCCGCCCGTGGTCCATATCGTTCCATGCCCGCGCCCGCCCGCATCGCCGGCCGATCCCCCCACGGCTCCCGGAACAGGGGCGATTCCTGCGGTTTTCCCGAGGCGCTGCGCAAAACTTTCGTGAAACTCCGCGTCGCGCGGATCGCGCTTCCCGTCAAGGAGGTAACCAGTTCATGAAAATGGGGCTTCTGTTCGATGCCACGGAGTGCATCGGTTGCGGCGCCTGCGCCGAGGCCTGCAAGACGGAGAATCATCTCCCGCCGAAGATCGACGCCAAGCCGACCGCGTACACCTGGACGACGGTCGAGCCGCGCGCGGGGGTCTACGTCCGCCGGCTCTGCATGCACTGTCTCGAGCCGACCTGCGCGTCCGTCTGTCCCGTCGGGGCGATCCAGAAGACGGCCGAAGGGCCCGTCGTCTACGACCCGACGAAGTGCTTCGGCTGCCGGTACTGCATCCAGGCCTGCCCCTTCGACGTTCCCAAGTACCAGTGGGACAGCCCCCTCCCGCTCATGGGCAAGTGCCGATTCTGCACCGACCGCCTGAAGGCCGGCAGGCCGACCGCCTGCGCCGAGGCCTGCCCGACCGGGGCGACGCTGTTCGGGCCGCGCGAGGAGCTTCTGAAGGAGGCGGGCGCCCGCATGGCCAAGAACCCCAAGGAGGGGTCGAAGCCGGGCGGCTACGTCGATCACATCTACGGCATCGAGGAGGCGGGAGGCACCTCGGTCCTGATGCTCTCCAGCGTTCCGTTCGCGGAGCTCGGGCTGAAGACGGACATGCCGCGCCAGCCGCTCCCGCTGTTGACCTGGCAGATCCTCTCCAAGGTCCCCGACTTCGTGCTGCTCGCCGGGGCCGCCCTGTTCGGCCTGCACTGGATCACGGCGCGGCGCGAGGACGTGCACGAGGAGGAGGAGCATCGCCACCGGCCCCTGGCCGACATCGAGAAGGAGGCCCTGCGCGCCCAGGCGGAGTCCCTCGCCAGCGCGGAGAAGAGGCCTGAAGCGGGCCCTCCCGTCGGAGCCGGCCAGGGCCGCTCCGAAGCCGGCACCGCCGAAGGGAGGCGCCAGTGAACGGGACCGCTGCTCTGCCGAAACCGACGATCCGCCTCGGGTTCTGGAAGATCGTATTCGCCGTCGTGTTCGTCGCCTTCTGCGTCGTCACCGTGATCCGCTTCACGCGCGGCCTCGGCGCCGTCACCAACCTGAGCGACGAGTTCCCGTGGGGCCTCTGGATCGGCTTCGATCTGCTGTGCGGGGTCGGGCTGGCCGCGGGCGCCTTCACGCTCGCCGCGGTCGTCCACCTGTTCAATCTCCGCCGCTTCGAGCCGATCCTGCGCCCCGCGATCCTGACCGGCTTCCTCGGCTACCTGTTCGTGATCTTCGCCCTCCTGATGGACCTCGGCCAGCCGTGGCGGATCTGGCACGCGATGATCTTCTGGAACCCCCACTCGGTCATGTTCGAGGTGGCCTGGTGCGTCATGCTCTACACCACGGTGCTCGCGCTGGAGTTCTCCCCCGTGGTCTTCGAGCGCCTGGGGATGGAGAAGCCCCGCCGCATCCTTCACGCCGTGATGACGCCGCTGGTGATCGCGGGCGTGATCCTCTCGACCCTTCACCAGTCGTCGCTCGGATCGCTGTACCTGATCGTTCCGTCCAAGCTGCACCCGCTCTGGTACACGCCGCTGCTCCCGTTCCTGTTCTACTTCTCCGCCATCGCCGGCGGCATCGCGATGACGGTCCTCGAGTCGTACCTGAGCAAGCGGGCGTTCCGCCGGCACCTCGAGATGGACCTCCTCGAGCCGCTGGCGCGGGGCATGGTCGTCGTCCTGATCGTCTACGGCCTGTTCCGGCTGCAGATCCTGGCCAAGAACGGCGCTCTCGCCTCCCTCGCCCACCCCGGCTACGAGCAGTGGATGTTCCTGCTCGAGTTCGGCCTCGGGGTCGTCCTGCCCGTCGCGCTGCTGCTCGTTCCCAGGATCCGCAACAGCGAGCGCGGCATCGTCGTCGGCTCCTTCCTGACGGTGCTCGGCTTCGTCATGCACCGGCTCAACGTCAGCGTGACCGGCCTCGAGCGGGCCTCGGGAGTCCGCTACACCCCCTCGTGGATGGAGTTCATCGTGTCGATCGGACTCGTCGGGATCGGCATGACCATCTTCGCCCTCGCGGTCCGCTACCTGCCGATCTTCCCCGAGGAGAAACCAGCCGGGGCGGAAGGAAAGGAGCGCTGACCGGCCCCGGCGGCGCCGGAACGACCCGATGCGAACCCGGATAGGAACGCGGCTGATCCTCGGCGCGGGCCTCACCATCGCGTTGGCCTTCTCGCTGATGGCGGTGGTCGTGGTGCGCGAGCACCGTTCCGCGCTGACGGAGGAGCTGAAGCGGGGCGCCAACCAGCTCAGCGAGACGATCAAGAGCAGCACCTATCACGACATGCTCGAGAACCGCCGGGACAACCTCCGGCGGCAGATCGAGACCATCGGACGCGCAGGCGGGGATCGCGCAGGTCCGCCTGTTCAACAAGGACGGAGCGATCGTGTTCGGCTCCGATCCGAAGGAGGTCGGCCGGGTCTTCGACAAGGCGAACGAGGCCTGCGTCGGCTGCCACGGCGCCGGCAAGCCGCCGGTCACCCTGTCCTCGTTCACGGAACGCTCGCGCATCTTCACGGGGCCCGGCGACCAGCGGGTTCTCGGGATCATCAACCCGATCCAGAACCAGCCCTCCTGCTGGACCGCCTCCTGCCACGCCCACGACGAGAAGCAGAAGGTCCTCGGGATCCTCGATATCACCGTCCCCCTCGCGGAGGTGGACCGCCAGATCGGCCGGAGCCAGGCGCGGCTGGCGGGCCTCGCGGTCCTCGCCATCGTCCTGACGAGCATCATCCTCTGGTGGCTCAGCCGGCGCCTCGTCCTGCGGCCGGTGGCCTCCCTGACGGCGGGGATACGCCGCGTCGCCTCGGGAGACCTCACCACCAACATCCCCTCCACGGCGGGCCACGAGCTGGGAGAGCTCGCCCGCGCCTTCAACCAGATGACCGCCCAGCTCGCCGAGGCCCAGCGCCAGCTCACCCAGGCCGACAAGCTCGCATCGGTGGGGAGACTGGCCGCGGGGATCGCCCACGAGATCAACAACCCGCTCACGGGCGTGCTGACGCTACGCCTCCTTCCTCCTCAAGCGCAGCGAGGGGAACCCGCAGGCCAAGGAAGACCTGGAGGTCATCGTCCGCGAGACCAAGCGCTGCCGCGAGATCGTCAAGGGCCTGCTCGACTTCGCGCGGCAGACCCCCCCGCGGCGGCAGCCCTCCGACCTGAACGAGGTCGCCCGCCGCTCCGTCACCGTGGTGATGAACCAGCTCACCCTGAACCGGGTGTCGCTCTCGCTCGACCTCGCGGCAGAGCTCCCATCCGTTCCGATGGATGCGAACCAGATCCAGCAGGTGCTGGTCAACCTGCTCGTGAACGCAGCCGACGCCATCGGGAGCGGCGGCGGCTCGATCACCATCGCCACGCGCCAGGCTTCCCTCCCGGCCTGGGGGCACACCCCGATCAGGAAGGCGCATTGCCCGAGGGGGTGCGACCTCCTCGACGGCACGCTCAAGATCGGGGGAGCCTCCTCGATCCACATCACGGGCGCGTGCGGGGGGCGCTCGTTCTCCGTGCACCTCGATCCCCTCTACGGGCGCTTCAACGACCAGGCGATCGAGGCCTGCGAGGACGGGCAGTTCGTCGCCTACTCCTGCGCGCACTGCCGGACCTCCCTCGAGTCGCCGGGAGTCCGCTGCGAAACGTGCGGCGCTCCCGCGTTCGCCGTGCAGGTTCCGGGCAAGGGTCCGGTCCACTACTGCTCGAGAAAGGGGTGCCACTGGGCGCACTGGCCCGTCGAGGAAGCCGCGGGCCCGCGACAGGTGGCCGAGCTCTCCGTGCAGGACAGCGGGTCCGGCATCCCCGCCGAGACCCTGCAGAACCTGTTCGAGCCGTTCTTCAGCACGAAGGGGACCCGGGGGACCGGGCTCGGCCTCGCGATCAGCTGGGGGATCATCGAGGGGCACGGGGGCACCATCGACGTGGTGAGCAAGGTCGGCGAGGGGACCCGCTTCACGATCCGCCTCCCGCTCGCCGGCGCCGCTGCGCCTCCCGCTCCTGCGGCGCGCGAAACCGTCGGGGCGGAGCGTTGAGGAGGATGCGATGACCGAGACCGGTCCCGGCGCTCGCCCGCCCTGCGACGTCCTGGTCGTGGACGACGAGCCGGTCGTGCGCGATGCCGTCCGCCTCGTCCTCGAATCCGAGGGATACAGCGTCGAGACCGCCTCCGACGCGCGCTCCGCGATCGAGCACCCCGCCGCGGCGACCTGCCGCGCTGTGCTCTGCGACCTGATGCTCCCCGACCGTCCGGGGACCGAGGTCGTGGCGGCGCTGCGGGCGCGGCGCCCCGATCTGCCGATCGTCCTGACGACCGGTCTCATCACCCCCGAGAACATTGCAGGCGCGATGGAGGCCGCCGAGGGCGGCCTTCTCCTGAAGCCTTTCGACGACACCGAGCTGCTCGCGGCCATCCGCGGCGCTCTGGAGCTCCGGCCCGCCCGGAGTGGGAAAGCCCGCCAAGAGGAGGTAGAAACATGACCGCGCTCCTTGTTGTCCTGATGTTCGTCGCCTTCGTGATCGTGGATATTCTCGTCCGCGTTGCGGGGAAGCGGATCACCGAGGCCCGCGAACGGAAGGAAAGAGAAGCGGTTCTTCACACCGCGCTCCGTCTCGACTTCACCCACGAGGCCAAGACGCTCAAGCGCGTCGAGGTCGCCGAGCCCAAGGCCCGGATCCTGGCGGTGGACGACGAGCCGGTCATCCTCGACAGCTTCCGGAAGATCCTGGTGATCGCCGGCTACAACGTCGACACCGTCGAGAGCGGCCCCGAGGCGCTCGGTCTCGTCCAGCGGCGCGACTACGATTTCGTCTTCACCGACCTGAAGATGCCCGGCATGGACGGCGTCGAGGTGGTGAAGGCGGTCAAGCACCTGCGCCCGGACATCGACGTCGCCGTCATCACGGGCTACGCGACGATCGAGTCGGCCGTGGAGACCATGCAGCACGGGGCCGGCGACTACGTGCAGAAGCCGTTCACCGAGGACGAGCTGGTCGAGTTCACGAAGAAGCTGCTGATCAAGCGGCAGGACCGCCTGGAGTCCCAGCGCCGTCCGACGCGTGCGGATCGTGGCCCCGGCCGCGGCGGACTCCTCGTCGAAGCACGAGTACTGCGTACCGGGGGGAGCCTTCGTTTCCTCCGGGCATGTCTGGGCGCGGATCGAAGCGTCCGGCATGGTCCGCGCGGGGCTCGACGACTTCGCGCGCAAGGCGCTCGGCCCGATCGACGCGGTCCAGGTCCTCGTCCGCAAGGGGGAGAAGGTCAAGCAGGGCGAGCCCCTGTTCGAGATCCGCCGCGGCGGGGTCTCGGCCCGATTCGGCGCCCCTTTGAGCGGACGGGTCGCCCAGGTCCACGAGGCCGCCCTCTCCCAGCCGGCCCTCGTGACCCAGAGCCCCTACGAGCGCGGCTGGGTCTGCACGCTCGAGCCGAGCGACCTCGCCAGCGAGCTGTCGTCCCTTCGGATCGGCAAGCCTGTCGTGGACTGGTACCAGCAGGAGATTCAGAAACTGCGCGGCGCGACGAGCGGAGGCGACGGAGCGCAGGAAATCGAATGGGCCGCCTTCGAGCGGGAGTTCCTGTCGTCCATGGCCCCCTCCCGGGCCTGAGCGGGAGGGCGGCGAGTTCCGGGCGGAGTCGGCCCGGATTCCGCGATCCGCGCCCAGCCCCGCCTCCTGACGGAGAGAGTGGGCCCCATCGGGCCCGCCCTCTCCCGCATGCCCCACCGTCCGGCCCGTGTGGACTCCCGGCCCATCCGGGGCCGATACAGGCTGTATTCACGGTTCGCCGACGGCGCCTCGCGGCGCCCGGCCGTCGCGGGGGGCTCCCCTGCTCGCCCTCGGCGCGGCGTTCCGCTTCACGATCATGATGTTCAACATCCCGGTCCCTGGCTCTCCTGCCGGTCTCCTGCGCCGCTCGCGGGCCCCGGCCCCGCCCGTTTGACTCGCGGCGAGCCGAAACACATATTCGTACCGGCCATCGTCCGCCGCGGGCGGCGCGCGGAGGCCTGCGTTGAAATGGCGCCAAGCGGAGGTTCCCAGGATGTCGAAGAGAATCGGCGAAGTCCTGATAGACAAGGGGCTCATCACGGCGAGCCAGCTCGAATCGGCCCTCAAGGCCCAGCTCATCTACGGGGGGCACCTGGGCACCTGCTTCATCGAGATGGGCTTCATCGACGAGGACTCACTGGGCCAGACGCTCTCCGAGGTGTCGAGCGTCCCGTACGCTCCGCCATCGGTCCTCGTGGGGATCCAGGAGTCCACGATCAGGACGATCTCCCGCAAGCTCGCCGAGGAGTTCCAGGCCGTGCCTCTCAAGCTCGCGGGACGGACCCTGCACCTCGCCATGGTCAACCCCCGGGACCTCCAGGCGGTCGACGCCGTCTCCTTCGCGTCGGGGTACCGGATCGTTCCCTGGGTCTCCCCGGAGATCCGCATCTTCCAGGCGCTCGAGCGCTACTACGAGATCCCGCGCAGGCTCCGCTACATTGCGATCTGCAGCGCCCTCGACAGGAATTCCCGTGACCGCGCGCGAGACGAAGCCGCCGAGGCGGCCCTCGCCAGGGCGCGGGAGGCCCTCGCCGGCCCCGGGACCGCGCCCCTGGACGAGCCGGGCGCCCAGGACCCGTCCCTGCCCGCCGAGATCCGCGGGGAAAAGGACCTCGGCGTGGAGTTCGGCTACGGCCGGTCGTGGCGGGAGATCGCCGACACGCTGGATCTCGGGGAGCTGCCGCCCCGCGAGACTTCCCGCGGGGATGAGCCCCGCTCGGTCCCCGCGAACATGCCCCCCCCGTCGACGCTCGAGGAGGTCGCGGACCGGCTCTGCGATGCCTCCGACCGCAACGAAGCCGTGGGGCTGATCCTCGAGTTCGCCGCCACGCAGGCCGATCGCGCCATCCTGCTGGGAGTCCACGGCGAGCGCGCGGTGGTGTGGGATTCGCGCGGCCGCTCGTTCGACCGCCGGGGCCGGGCGAAGGCGGTCTTCGATGTCACCCTAGAACCGCTGTTCGGGCTGCTCTCCGGCGACGGGTTCTTCCGCGGGCCGATGCCCGCAGACGAGCAGTGCCACGGTTTTCACGAGGTTCTCGGCATGGAGCCTCCGGAGGAAATCCTCCTTGCTCCGGTGCACCTGAACGACCGTCTCGTGGCGATCCTGTACCTCGACGGAGGACCGGTGGGAACGATCTGCGGAGCCACCGAGGAGTACCTGAGGCTCCTTCGGATGTTCGCGACCTCCCTCAAGCTGGTGCTGCTCAAGGGAAAGCTGCGGGAGATCGCCGAGTTCCAGTCGGAGCCGCAGGACGAGCGGGCCGCCGATCCGCACCCGTCCGATTCGCCGAGCGCCGCCGCCTGAGCCTACTGCCGGGCGGCCCCGCGCGGGCCGTTCCCGCAGGGCAGCCAGAGGGCCAGGATCGTTCCTCCCTGCGGGGAACTCTCGACCTCGACGATCCCGCCGTGCGCCTCGACCGTCTTCTTCACGAGCGGAAGACCTAGTCCCGTTCCCCCGTGCCGCGTCGTGAAGAACGGCTCGAAGATGCTCGCCATGTGCTCCTGAGGGATGCCGCGCCCCTGGTCCCGGACCACGAGCCGCGCCCCGGGCCGCCCTCCGTGCGCGCGCGCCTCGAGGTGGATCGTGAGCTCGCCTCCCTCCGGCATCGCCTGGACCCCGTTGAGCGCGATGTTCAGGAGCGCCCGCTTCAGCTGACCGGCGTCGCCGGTGACCGGGGGGGGCGGCTCGCCGATCGTCGTGATGACCTGGACCCCGCTGCGCTGCGCCGCCTCTCGAAGGATCACGCAGACCTGCTCGACGACCTCCGGCAGCTCGACGCGCCCGTCGAGGGCCCGGCCGGGCCGCGAGAAATCGAGAAGGTCCCGCAGCAGCAGCTCGAGCCGTTGGACCTCCTCCCGGATCACCCCCAGTCCCTCCCGCGCCGGGTGGTCACCGGGAATCTGGGATTCGATGCGCCGCGCGAAACCACCGATGGCCGTGAGGGGGTTGTTGATCTCGTGCGCGATCTGCGCGGCGGCCTGTCCCATCGTGCTCAGCCGCTCGGCATCCTGGAGCCTGCGATGGGTCTCCCGCTCCGCTTCGATCGCTTCGGCGATCCGCCGCTCGAGCTGCGCATTCCAGTCGCGCAGGCTGGCCTGCAGCGCCCGCGCGCGCATGTACTCGCTGACCAGCCGCGCGAAGATGACCCCGACCAGCAGGAACAGGATCATCTGGCTGAGATCCGCCAGCGTGACCGCTTCGTGGTGGTGTCTCAGCGAGAGCATGTAGGCGGCGACACAGAGGACGGTGGCGCCCAGGCCGCCCGCCGTCCCGGCGATCGCCGCGCCGATGATGATCGGGATGTCGTAGAGCGCCGTCGGCTCGCGGCCCGGCCCCGTCGCGACGTCGAGCCACCAGATCAGCGCGATGAGCACCACGGTCCCCGCGAGGATCCAGCGACGGTTACCGCGCGCGCGCGCCCGGGCCAGGGTCCGGGACCAGTCGGGTTCTCCCCGATCCTTGCGGAAGGGACTCACGGCGGGCATTGTATCCGCCGCGCTCTCCGGGCGCTTCCCGCCCCCGGCCACCCGGCCCGTCCCGAACTCCCGGCGCAGGAGCCCTGTCCGGCCAGTGGCCGCCCCGGGCCAGGGGAGCGTCGAAGGCAGACGAACGCCCGGCCTTCAGGCGACGCGCAGGCTGTTTCCCGCCGCCCGGGCTGCGGGGATGGTGGACCACCAACAGGCTGGCCCGTGTTTGTTTTTTGCGCCCCCGCAAACCCCTCGCAAGGGGCGCCGCAATTATTGCGCCGATTGGACCCCGATTCCCGCGCGATCCCCCTCGCTCACGCCCGGCTGGGGATGGAACCTTGGCACGGCTGCTGCTATTTCCCTGCCGAAGGAGGCTTTGCGCTTGAGAGTCCTGATCGCCTATGACGGATCGGCGCCTGCGGAAGCGGCGGTCGAGGAGGTCCTCCGGCGCCCCTGGCCGCCTGGAACCGAGGTCCGGCTCCTCGACGTGGTCGAGCGCCCCCTGGACTCCGCCCCCCGCCCCGGCGTCGAGACTTACGCTCCCCTGATCGAGCGGGTCAGGTCCTCCTACCACCAGGAAGCAGAACGGAGAATCCTGACGGCGATGCAGCGCCTCGCGGCGCGCCCGGACCTCAACGCGAGCTGGGAGATCCGCCATGGCAGGGCCAAGGAGGACATCCTCGATGTGATCCGGGAGTGGACGCCGGACCTGGTCCTGGCAGGCGCGAGCAGCTCGCGCGACACCGCGAAGTGGGTGCTGGGGAGCGTCAGCGCGGCCCTCGTGACGCTCGCCCCCTGCACCGTCGAAATCGTCAAGATCGTGACGGCGGCGTGACGGTGCTCCCGTGGCCTTCGCTTCCCGCCGCCTGCTGGGCAGGAAACCGGGCGAGGGCGCGGCGCGCCTGGCGCTCGAACTGGATCCGGAACGCGTGCGAAAGGGCCTTCAGGCGGAGTTCCTTCCACCAGTACTTTCGCGGGTTGTCCAGGAACCACCGGCACTCTTCCGGCAGGAGCACCAGGCTCACATGAATGTTCGGGGCGACGCCGATCGGAAGATCGCGCTCCATGCAGGCTTCGTAGAGCCGCCGGAAGACGGGGACGAGTTCCTCCGTCTTCGGCGGGGGCGTCTGCTCCATGTCGGTCCCGGCGAGCGGGCGGAACACGCAGACCGTCGGGATGGCTCCGACCGAGGTGATCCAGTCGATGGCGGCGATCGAGGATTCCGGCGGCTCGACGCCGGCGATGATCTCGCCGTTCGAGACCCAGGGCTCGAAGCCGATCCGGCGCTTTCCCCCGAGGCGGGCGCAGTACTCGACGGCCTTCAGGTAGAACTCCAGCCCGTATTCCCTGTCCTTGCCGGGGCAGACGCTCTTGAAGATCTCCGGGTCGAAGATCTCGAAGCAGAACGAGACGCGGTTCACGCCCATCTCGCGCAGGGCGTCGTACCTCTTGAGGTCCCGGTGCGGGGGCGTCTGGACGCCGACCAGGAGCCCGGTTTCCTGCTTCACCCTCCGGATGTACGGCTCGAGGATGTCGAGGTAGGTGTCCCCCTTGTAGTGCCCGGTATTGAAGTCCACGTAGGTGATCCGCGACTCTTCGCGGGCCGCGCGGACGACCTCCATGACCTCCGTGACCGATTTTTCGTCGGCGTCGTCGACCCCGAGATTCAGTCCGACGGAGCAGAACTTGCAGTTCTCCTTCGGGTTCTCGACCCAGTACTCGCAGACCTTCGCGGGGTAGACCCCGAGGTAGGTTCCCTGCAGCGACCCGATCCGGGTCATCGGCTTGCCGGTGCTGGTCTTCCTCTCGTACCACTCGGGCCTGGGGGAAAGGTGGACCTCGGCGATGAACTCGCCGCCCCGGGTGCCGGAAGGCCCGGGGCCTCCCGTGCTTCCGTTCCCGCCGTAGCGGCGGATGATGTACTTGCCCCCTTCACGGTGCAGCACGTAGGGCGAGCTCTGCGCGAACGATTCCGCGACCGGGACGTTCGTCCAGAGGCCGCCGGGGAGGATGACCTCGAGGCCGCTGCCCAGGCCGGCGCGCGTTCGCAGGATCTTCCGTCCGCCGTCCTGCTCGATGAAGCAGGAGTCGTCCATCCGCATCCCGCGGCAGTAGAGATCGAGTTTCAGAAGCGCCGGATTGCGACGAACGTCCGTTTCCATCCATCCTCCTCCAAACGTGTATTTTGCCATGATAGGCCGGATCCGGCCTTCCGAGGAAGATCCGCATGAAGGTGGCGCCCCAGCGCGAGCTGTCCCTCCTGGGAGAGCTGATCCGGTTGACGGCGCCGCCCGCGGGCGAGAACGAGGTCTGCGAGCAGGGACTCGCGATCGCGGCGAAGGGCGTCGGCGCCTCCGCGGGCACGATCCTGCTGGGATCGGGAGACCCCGGGGAGTTCGCCCCGGCCTGCGCCTGGGGCCGTTCGCCGACCGAGGAGATGATCGCGGCGGGGCGGCAGGCCATCGCGCGCTCGGGGATCGTGCAGCCGGGCGGACCCGGCGGCCGGCCCGCCCGCGTCGCCGTTCCCCTCCCCGGCAGCACGGGACCGGTCGGCGCCCTCGTGCTCGAGAACCCGCACGAGTGGTCCGAGCCGTCCGAGGAATTCGCCCGCCACGCCGCGCGGATCCTCTCCGGCTCGCTTCTCGCCGCGCGCATGCTCCGCGAGAGCCGCGCGCAGGGGGAGCTGCTCGCGCGCCGGAACCTCGAGCTGGAGGCGCTGCGCGAGCTGAACGGACGCCTCCAGGACGCCGATTCCGACGAGGCGATGCTGCAGGGCGCTCTCGACCTGGTCCTGGAGAAGCTGGCGCTCGAGTCGGGCTGGATCTTCTGGGGCGAAAGCGAGGGCGCGCGATTCCAGCTCGCCGCCTGGCGCGGCATCTCCCCGGTGCTGGTCGAGCCGTACCGCGCCGAGGGCGTGGACGCGTGCCTGTGCAAGGAGGTCTTCTCCAGCGGCCGGACGCTCATTGCCCGGAACACCGTCGATTGCCCCCGGCTGCCGGGCCTGCTCGGACCGGACGGGCCGCTGGTCCACGCGTGCATCCCGCTCAAGTTCGAGCGCGGCATCCACGGGGTCATGAACATCGCGAACCGCCCGGGCCAGCTCTTCTCGCCCCAGGACCTGCGGTTCCTCGAGACCGTCGGCCACCAGGTCTGCCTCGCCGTGGACAAGGCCCGGACCTCGCGGGCCGAGGGGCGGCGCAACGCCGAGTCCCGGGCGCTCGCCTCGCTCGCCCGCGCCATCGGGGGAAGCCTCGAGCAGGACCGGGTCCTCGCCGCGGTCGGCGACTACGCCCGCGAGCTGCTGCGCGCGGACCGCTGCGCCATCTTCCTCGGCGACGGCTCCGCGCCGCCGCTGTTCGCCTACCTGTCCGGCCCTCCCCTGCCCGGTCTTTCGGTCGGCCAGCCCGCCAACCTCAAGGCGCTGCAATCGCGCGGCCCGCTGACGACGCTGCGCACCGGCCGGACGCTGACGATCGAGGACGCCTCGGACCACCCGCACGCGAACCCGGAGCTCGCGCGGCGCTGGGGCGTGGGATCCGCGCTGCTCGTCCCGCTGGTCGCGCACGAGCATCCTCAGGGGGTCCTCTTCGTCGCGAGGGGGCGCCAGTCCTCCTGGGGCGACGAGGAAGTCGAGATGGCGAACGCGCTCGCCGGGCAGGCCGCCCTCGCGATCGAGAACGCCCGGCTCTACAACGAGATGAAGGACGCCCTGGTGCGCCTGCAGGCCGCCCAGTACGGCATGATGCGCGCCGAGCGGATGGCGGCCGTCGGGACGCTCGCCTCGAGCCTCGCCCACGAGGTCCGCAACCCGCTCAACTCGATCCACCTCCAGCTCGTCCTCCTCACGCGCCGCGCGGCGAACCTCGAGCTGCCCGCGCGCGCCGAGCTGACGGAGCTCGTGGAGACGGCGCGGCGCGAGATCGCCCGCCTCGACACGCTCGTCGAGGAGTTCCTCTCCCTGTCCTCCCTCGACCGGCTCCAGGCGGAGGCGACCCCTTCCGGCGAGATCGTCCGGGAGGTCTTCCGCCTGATGGCCCCCGCCGCGCAGGAGAAAGGGCTGGTCGCGCACCTGCAGATCGCGGACGACCTGCCGCCCCTCCGCCTCGACCGCGAGAAGATCAAGCAGGTCCTGATCAACCTGGTCCGCAACGCCATCGAGGCGATGCCGGGCGGGGGGACGCTGACGCTCTCCTGCAGGACCGACCCCAACGGGTTCGTCGTCATGAGCGTCGCGGACACGGGCCACGGCATCGAGCCGGGCCTGGATGTCTTCGACTTCTTCATGACCACGAAGCGCGGAGGGACCGGCCTGGGCCTGGCGATCTCGCGCCGGATCGTCGAGGCGCATGGCGGAAGCCTCAACTACGCCAGCGAGATCGGCGTCGGCACCACCTTCATGGTGACCTTCAAGCCTCCGAAGCCGGGGGACATGCAATGAGGGCTCCGGTCAGCCTCTCGTGAGGAGCGACATGATCACTCTGCAGGAAACGACGGAAAAGATCCGGGGCCGCGTCCTGATCGCGGACGACGAGGAGGCGGCCCGGCTGAGCCTCGGACGCATCCTCCGGGAGGACGGCTACGAGGTCTCCCTCGCCTCCGACGGCGAGGAGGCCCTCCGGCTGGTCGCCGAGGAGACGCCCGAGATCCTCCTCACCGACCTGAGGATGCCCGGCATGGACGGCCACGAGCTCCTGCTCACGGGTCAGGCAGGGATACCCCGACGTGGCGGTCGCTGATCATGACCGCGCACGGGACGATCCGGAGCGCGGTCCAGGCCCTGCGCGAGGGGGCCGAGGACTACCTCACGAAGCCGATCGACGTGGAGGAGCTCGAGCACCTGCTCGACCGGATCCTGAAGCGGAACCGCCTCCTCACCGAGACCCGGCTCCTGCGCCAGAGGCTCGACGAAAAGTACCGCTTCGAGAACATCATCGGCCGCAGCCCGGAGATGATGGAGGTCTTCCGGCTCATCGAGCAGGTCGCGCCGAGCCAGGCCTCGATCCTCATCACCGGCGAGAGCGGCACCGGCAAGGAGCTGATCGCGCAGGCGATCCACCAGCACAGCCCCCGCCGCGACGCGCCGTTCGTCAAGGTCTCGTGCGCGGCCCTGCCCGAGACCCTCCTCGAGAGCGAGCTGTTCGGCCACGAGCGGGGCGCCTTCACGGGCGCGCTGGCGCGGCGGGCGGGCCGCTTCGAGATCGCGGCCGGCGGGACCGTCTTCCTCGACGAGATCGGCGACGTCCCGGCCGGGATGCAGGTCAAGCTGCTCCGCTTCCTGCAGGAGCGGCAGTTCGAGCGGCTGGGCGGGAACCGGACGCTCACGGTGGACGTGCGCGTCATCGCGGCCACCCACCGGACCCTGCCGGCGCTGATCCGGGAGGGGCGGTTCCGCGAGGACCTGTACTACCGGCTGAACGTGATCGAGATCCCCCTGCCGAGCCTCCGCTCCGCGCACGCAGGACATCCCCCTGCTCGTGGACTTCTTCATCCGGAAATACGGCTCGCTCAACGGGAAGGAGGTCGACGGCGTCACCGACGAGACGCTGGCCGCCCTCATGAACCACTCCTGGCCCGGCAACGTGCGCGAGCTGGAGCACGCCATCGAGCGCGCCGTCATCCTCTCGAGGCACGAGAAGCTCGACCCGGGGCTCTTCCCCGCGCTCCCCACGACGCCCGCCCCTTCGCCCAACCCGGCGGAGCCGGTCGTGCCCGGGGCGCCGCTCGAGCTGATCGTCCGCAACGCCATCCTCACGACGCTCGAGGCCGTGGGGGGCTCGACCAGCCGGGCCGCCGCCATCCTCAAGATCAGCCCCCGCACGATCCAGTACAAGGTCAAGCGGTACCGTTCCGAGCAGGTGACCCGGGCCAGGCGCGAGGCTCCCGGCCAGTCCCCGCCAGGACCGGGCTCCGCCCACGACGCCGGGGGGGAGCCTCCTAGCAGGGCCCCTCCCCGGGAAGCACGATGGCACGGAACCTGCGTTGTCGTATCCTGCTGCGAGCCGCGTAAACGAGGAGATTCCGAAGAATGTGCGCCAGCCCGTACAAGATCCTCAAGCGAGAGCAGTACGGCCCCGTCACCTTCCTCTGGGAGGTCCACGCGCCGTTCGTCGCGCGCGCCGCGCGCCCCGGCCATTTCCTGATGGTGCGGATCGACGACACCGGCGAGCGGATCCCCCTCACGGTAGCCGACTTCGACCGCGAGCGGGGAACGGTCACCGTGGTGATCCAGGCCGTGGGAAAGACCACCCGCCAGATGATGGCCCTGCAGGAAGGGGCGGGGGTCCTGGACTTCGTGGGCCCGCTCGGCGTTCCCAGCCACATCGCGAAGGCCGGCAAGGTCGTGGTGGTGGGCGGGGGGCTCGGCGTCGCGCCGATCTTCCCGCAGCTGCGCGCCTACAAGGAGGCCGGCAACACCACGATCTCGATCATCGGGTTCCGCTCGGCCGAGCTCGTCTTCTGGGAGGAGAAATTCCGCCGATTCTCCGATGAGCTGATCCTGACGACCGACGACGGCTCGCGGGGCATGAAGGGGTTCGTGACGCACGCGCTGCAGAAGGTGCTCGACGCGACCCCGGACGTCGCCCTCGTGATGGCGATCGGCCCGCTCGTCATGATGCGCGCCTGCGCCGAGCTCACCCGGCCGAGGAGCATCCCGACCCTCGTGAGCCTCAACTCGATCATGGTGGACGGCACCGGCATGTGCGGCTCGTGCCGCGTCACGGTGGACGGGCTGATGCGGTTCGCCTGCGTGGACGGCCCCGATTTCGACGGCCACAAGGTCAGCTTCGAGGAGCTGATGCTCCGCCAGAAGCGGTTCGAGCGCGAGGAGAAGGAGGCGCTGGATCGGCTACGAGCGCGAGAGCGCGGCCGTCGCCGCCCTGTCCTCGCCGGACAGCGACCCGATGTCGTCCGAGTCGGTGCGCCGCGCGCGCGAGGACGCCGCCGACGCCCCGCCCGCCTGGTGCGACCCGCGCACGATGCCCCCCCTGCCCGAGCCGATTCCCGAGCCCGGCCCGGGCGAGGCGGTCATCGTGAAGACGATCCGGACGATCCCCCCGAACCGGATCCCGATGCCCGAGCAGCCGGCCCTGGTCCGCGCGCAGGAACTTCGAGGAGGTGAACCTCGGCTACTCGCTCGACCAGGCGACGGTCGAGGCCACCCGCTGCCTCGAGTGCAAGAAGCCGCGCTGCGTCCCGGGCTGCCCGGTGGGAATCGACATCCCCGGCTTCGTGGGCGCGGTCGCCCGCCGCGACCTGAAGCGCGCCTACCAGATCCTGAAGGAATCCAACGCGCTCCCCGCCGTGTGCGGCCGGGTCTGCCCGCAGGAGAGCCAGTGCGAGGCGACCTGCATCGTGGGCAAGAAGCTCGAGCCGGTCTCGGTCGGCCGCCTCGAGCGCTTCGTCGCCGACTTCGCCGTCGCCCGCGGCTGGGACGAGGCCCCGAGCGCGCCGAAGCTGGGGAAGAAGGTGGCCGTCATCGGCTCCGGCCCCGCGGGACTCGCCTGCGCGGGCGACCTGATCAAGCACGGCCTCGACGTGACCATCTTCGAGGCCCTGCACGTCGCCGGCGGGGTCCTGAAGTACGGCATCCCCGAGTTCCGCCTCCCCAACCACATCATCGACATGGAGGTGGAGAACCTGCGGCGCCAGGGCGTGAGGTTCGAGCTCGACGCCGTGATCGGCCGCCTCTTCACCATCCCGCAGCTCATGGGCGAGATGGGGTACAGCGCCGTCTTCGTCGGGACCGGCGCCGGCTCGCCGAAGTTCATGAACATCCCGGGAGAGTCCTACAACGGCGTCTTCTCGGCGAACGAGTTCCTGACGCGCGTGAACCTGATGCGCGGCAACGAGCGGCCGATCTACGACACCCCGGTCGGCATGGGCCGGAAGGTCGCCGTCGTCGGCGCCGGCAACACCGCCATGGACGCCGCGCGCGTCTCGCTGCGGATGGGCGCCGAGGACGTCTACATCGTCTACCGCCGCAGCGAGCGGGAATCCCCGGCGCGCGTCGAGGAGCTCCACCACGCCCAGCAGGAGGGGGTGAAGTTCCGCTGGCTGACGAACCCGACCCGCGTCCTGGGCACCGAGGGGGGCTGGGTCCAGGGCATGGAGTGCGTGCAGATGGAGCTGGGCGAGCCCGACGCCTCCGGGCGGCGCCGCCCCATCGTGAAGGCCGGAACGGAGCACGTCATGGACGTGGACACCGTCATCTGCGCGCTCGGAACCACCGCGAACCCGATCATCGCGCAGACCACGCCCGGGCTCGAGGTCAACAAGTGGGGCTACATCGTCTGCGACGAGGAGACCTTCGCCACGTCGCTCCCCGGCGTCTTCGCCGGGGGCGACATCGTGACCGGCGCGGCGACCGTGATCCTCGCGATGGGCGCCGGGCGCAAGGCGGCGGCCGGCATCCTGCGCCACCTCGGCATCAAGACCCGCGCTGCCTCCCCTCCGAAGGAGGCAGGCCGACGCAGGCCGGCCCGCCGGCAACGCATGACCCGACTCAACCGCTGAAGGAGCGAACGCATGCCTTCCACCTGCCCGAAATGCCACCAGGTCGTCCCCGAGGACGTGATCTGCTGCGCCGATCTCTACTACGTCTGGAAGTGCACGCGCTGCCACAAGGTCGCGACCGGCTTCGCCGTCCCCTACGGCAAGTGCTTCATGTGCGGCGGCGAGCTGCGCACGATCCAGGGGTACGACCTCGATGAGCCGATGAAGGTCCGGCCGATCCGCGACGCGGTCCAGTTCGAGCTCAACGCCTACCATTTCTACCGGCTCGCCCTGCAGAAGGCCTCGGACCCCGTCATGCGGGCCGTGTTCCAGGAGCTGTACCAGAAGGAGGTGGACCACCTCCACTACCTGCAGGAGCGCTACCACGCCCACCTCGACGACGAGGTGCTCAACCTGCGGCCCGACGCCGACACGCTCCTCTCCGACGAGCTGTTCAAGGGGATCGACCTGGAATCCTCCGCGGGAGGCGCGGCGGGCCTGTACGACAAGGCGATCGAGATGGAGCGGCAGGACCTGGGAGCACTTCCGCCGGCTGTCGGGCGAGCTGCCCGACGGTCCGGAGAAGGATATCTGCCTGGAGCTGGCGGCGGAGGAGGAGGAGCATGTCGCGCTTCTGGAAACCGAACGGGAGCAGTTCATCTCGAAGCGATAGGGCCGCGGAGATCGGGCGGCTCGCGCTCGAACTGGCCGCGGCCGATCCGGCCGCGGTCCACGCCGCAGTCGGCAGGTTCGAGGCCCTTCTCTCGACCTTCGGCGCGGACGAGTACCGGCTGGCGGTGGACGCGCTGTGCAGCCTCTTCTACATCGACACGGCCGACCGCCCCGAGCTCGAGGAGGCCCTCGACAGGACCGCCGACCTCCTGGCCGCAGCAGGGGACGAAGGTCATTCCCCTGCTGCTCCGTGCAGATGGAGGCGAGCGACATCAAGTCGCACCTCTACCTCGCGCGCGCCCTCGGCCGGATGGGGCCGGAGGCCCTGCCGAAGCTCCGCGACACGCTCGCGACCGCCGAGGATCCGTACATGCGCTCCTTCGTCATGTACGCGATCGGGAAGATGAACCATCCCGAGGTGGTTAGCGCGATCCCGGAGGTCCTGGGCGGGCTCATGCACCCCGACAAGGAGGTCCGCGACACGGCCGCGCGCACGCTCGGCAGGATCGCGACGACCGTTCCCGCGGGTGACCTGACGCCGCGCCTGCGCACGGTGATGTTCGACGCCCTCGCCCGCGCGGTCCACGATCCGCAGGCCCCCGTCCGGGCGAAGGCGATGCGCAGCCTCGGGAAAGATGGCGGCGGCGGGCCTGCTCGACGCCGCCCAGATGGGGTCCTGGCCGGCGCCGCCCGAGCCGCCCTGGGCGAGACGGAAGAGCACCAGTGGGACAGCGCCTTCATCGTGAGGCGCGAGGCCCAGGAGGCTCTCGCCGCCGCCAGGCGCGCTCCCTAGCGCGCCGTCACTCGGCCGGGACGCAGAGCACGGGGCACGGCGCGCCCCGCAGCACCTTCTCCGCGGTGCTCCCGAACAGGGCGCGCTCGAGATCGGCCGAGCGGCCCGACGTTCCGAGCACGATCAGGTCCGCCTCGAGGTCGATCGCGTGCTTCAGGATCACCTCGAACGGATGCCCCCAGGAGACGAGCCGCTCGGCCTCCTGCCCTTCCCCCTCCAGCTCGAGGTCCGCGAGGAAGGCTATTGAGCCGGGCGCGGCGCTCCTCCTCGAACCGCCGGCGCAGCTCCTTCTCCGGGACGGACGCGAGCCGCGCGATCTCGGGAAGGTCGTGGGCGTCGATCACGTGCAGGGCGACGAGCGTTGCATCCCTGTCCCGCGCGATCGCGCACGCGCGCACGAAGGCCTGCTTCGCCGCATCCGAGAAGTCGATCCCCGCGAGGATCACTTCGTTCGCACTGCCTTCGCGGCCCATGCCATCCCCTCCTTCAAGCGAAGAATACTCCAGAAAAGAAACCGGGTCCGAAGCCGCCCGGGCTCCGGACCCGTCCAGGGTAGGAAGGAGGGGGCTGGGAGGTTATGGCTTCGCGGGAGCGAACGAGCGGATATGCTTCACCACGGAGGCGATCTCCTCCGCGGACAGCTTGTCCTTGTAGGCGGGCATGTTGCGGGCGGGGTTGCCTTCCGAGATCGACCTTCGCGATCGCCTCGTCGGTGTTCGCCTTCTGCCAGGCGTCGTCGTTGAGGTTCTTCATCCCCTTCTTGGCCCACATCTCCTTTGCGACCCCGTTGCCTCCGTGGCACATGGCGCACTTCTGGTCGTAGAGGGCCTTGCCGTCCGGGGCCGCCAGGGCGAGCCCGAACGGGAGGAGCAGGACTGCAACCACCACCGCTATGGCCACGAGGAGCACGATCATGGTCTCGAGCCGCTTGCGCATCCGATCCTCCTGGTTCGCGCCTCCGGGAGCCCTGCGGGGCGTCCTGGAGTCGCCGGGGCCGTTCCCCTCCCGTTGACATGTGCAAATGGTCTGCCAGAAGTGCAGGCGCCGTCAGCGGGATCCTGGAGCCGCCGAAAGCGCAGGAATCGCGCCGAGCCATGCACGCAGTCCTTGCGCAGGTGCCGCTTTCCCGCGGGAATGCGCAACGGAGACTCGCCCGACGCCACTGCGCTTCCCGCATTATTTTGCGCGAAAACCGGAATCCGCGCTGCCGGCTACGGAATCGCAATCCGGAGGAGGTGTCTGCCGGGGCAGACAGGGATGTCACCCGGCGCGGACGCGCCGCCGGCCAGAGGGGCCCTCCTCAGGCCCCGAGGCAGCCGCGGATGAACGATCCGGGGCCGAGAAGGGTCTGGGTCCGGTCGGGGCCCACGGAGACGAGCCCGACCTCGCAGCCGGCCAGTTCCTGGATCCTCTCCACGTAGCGGCGGGCGTTGACCGGCAGGTCCTCGAGCCGGCGGGCGCCGCTGGTGTCGGCCTTCCAGCCGGGGAGCACCTCCAGGACCGGCTCGGCCTCATCGAGGACCCAGGGCTCGGCGGGGAACTCCCGGATTTCCATGCCCCGGTACCGGTAGGCGACGCAGACCGGGATCTCGTCGAAGGCATCCAGCACATCGAACAGGGTGAGCGCCACCGAATCGATCCCGTTGATCGTCGTCGAGAAGCGGGCGGCGACGGCGTCGAACCAGCCGCACCGCCGCGGCCTCCCGGTCGTGGTGCCGTACTCCCGGCCCCGCTCGCGGATCAGGCTCCCCCGCTCGTCGGTGAGCTCGGTCGGGAACGGCCCGCGTCCGACGCGGGTCGCGTACGCCTTGAAGACGCCGATGACGCCGTTCACCTTCGTGGGCCCGACGCCCAGCCCGGCGCCGAGACCCGCCGCGACGGCATTCGAGGAGGTCACGTAGGGGTAGGTGCCCAGGTCCACGTCCAGCATGGTCCCCTGCGCTCCCTCGAAGAGAACGTTCGCCCCCTGGGCGATCCTTTCGTTGAGCCAGAACGAGGTCTCGGCGACCAGGTCCCGCAGCTCGCGGCCGAGCGCGGCGAACTCCGCCGCGATCCCCGCCGCCCCGGGCACCTCGGTCCCCGTCTCGCGCAGCGCGGGCCGAGACCCCTCCGTCCAGGAACGCCGTCACGCGCCGCGCGATCGTCTCCTCGTCCTGCAGGTCGACGATCCTCAGGCCGAGCCGCGCCGCCTTCGAGGCATAGGCGGGGCCGATGCCGCGGCGCGTCGTGCCGATCGCCTCGCCCTCGCCGCGCTCCTCCGCGATGGTGTCGAGGATCCGGTGGAGCGGGAGGATCACGTGGGCCCGGTTGCTCACCAGCAGGCGGCCCTTGATGCGGTACCCGGCCGCCTCGAGTTCCGCGATCTCCTTGAGCAGGCCGGCGGGATCGATCACCATCCCGTTGCCGAGCACGCCCATCACCTTCTCGTGGAGAAGGCCCGAGGGGACCTGGTGGAGGAAGAACGCCTTGCCGCCGGTCCTCACCGTGTGGCCGGCGTTCGGGCCTCCCTGCCAGCGCGCGACGATGTCGAAGCGCCCGGCGAGAAGGTCCACGACCTTCCCCTTTCCCTCATCCCCCCACTGACCTCCGACGACCGCGATGTTCGGCATGTTTCGTCTGGAATTAGGTGTCCCGTTGCCCGTCCCTGCTCCGCAAACCGCCGGAGTATAGCACGCGCGTTCCGGCGCTCCCGCGTGCTACGATTTTGCTCCCCGGGCGGGCCTTCCCGGCCCGCTCCGGCGGAGGAGAAACGCGACATGAGCACCCTGCGAACCATCCGGGCCCCGCGCGGCGCCACCCTCTCCTGCAAGGGGTGGCTGCAGGAGGCGGCCCTTCGCATGCTGATGAACAACCTCGACCCGGAGGTCGCCGAGAAGCCGGAGGAGCTGATCGTCTACGGCGGCTACGGGAAGGCGGCGCGCAACTGGGAGTGCTTCGACGCGATCGTCCGGTCCCTGCGCGAGCTCGAGAACGACGAGACGCTCCTCGTCCAGTCGGGGAAGCCGGTCGGCGTCTTCCGCACCCACGAGGACGCCCCCCGCGTCCTGATCGCCAACGCGAACCTGGTTCCCGCGTGGGCGAGCTGGGAGGTCTTCCGCGAGCTCGACCGCAAGGGGCTCATGATGTACGGGCAGATGACGGCGGGCTCCTGGATCTACATCGGAACCCAGGGGATCCTGCAGGGGACCTACGAAACGCTCGCCTCGCTCGCCCGCCGGAGGTTCGGAGGCTCGCTCGCGGGCAGGCTCGTGGTCACCGCGGGGCTCGGCGGGATGGGCGGGGCCCAGCCGCTCGCGGTCACGATGAACGGAGGCGCCGTGCTCGTGGTCGAGGTGGACCGGGAGCGGATCGAGCGCCGCCTGAAGACGCGCTACTGCGACGGGGAGGCCGCGAGCCTCGACGAGGCGCTCGCGCGGCTCGGGGAGGCGAAGCAGGCCGGCCGCGCTCTCTCCCTCGCGCTGTGCGCGAACGCCTCGGAGGTGCTGCCCGAGCTCGTGCGCCGCGGCGTCACGCCGGACGTCGTCACCGACCAGACCTCCGCCCACGACGCCCTGAACGGGTACGTGCCCGGCGGCGTGTCGTTCGCCGAGGCGGTCCGGATGCGCACCGAGGACCCGCAGCGGTACATCGCGATGTCGATGCGCTCCATGGCGGTCCACGTCCGGTCGATGCTCACGCTCCAGAAGCGCGGGTCGGTGGTCTTCGACTACGGCAACAACATCCGCGCCCAGGCGAAGGAGGCCGGCGTCGCGGACGCCTTCGATATCCCCGGCTTCGTGCCCGAGTACATCCGCCCCCTCTTCTGCGAAGGGAAGGGGCCGTTCCGCTGGGCCGTCCTCTCGGGCGACCCCGAGGACCTGTACCGGACCGACCAGGCGGTCCTCGACACCTTCCCCGAGGACGAGCCCCTGCGCCGCTGGATCACGATGGCGCGCGAGAGGGTCGCCTTCCAGGGGCTCCCCTCGCGGATCTGCTGGCTCGGCTACGGCGAGCGCGCCCGGATGGGGGCGGTCTTCAACGACCTCGTGGCGCGCGGAGAGGTGAAGGCGCCGATCGTCATCGGCCGCGACCACCTCGACAGCGGCTCCGTCGCCTCGCCCAACCGCGAGACCGAGGGAATGCGGGACGGGTCCGATGCCGTCGCCGACTGGCCGATCCTGAACGCGCTCCTGAACGCGGTGTCGGGGGCCACGTGGGTCTCCTACCACCACGGCGGCGGGGTCGGGATCGGGTACTCGCTCCACGCGGGAATGGTGATCGTCGCCGACGGCACGCGGGCCGCCGCGGCCAGGCTGCAGCGCGTCCTCACGGCGGACCCGGGCACGGGCGTCATGCGCCACGTGGACGCCGGCTACCCCGAGGCGATCGAGGTGGCTCGAAAGCGCGGGGTGAAGATCCCGATGATGCCCCGCTGAAGGACGCATGGCCGGGCGGACGGACGGTCGGAGCGTGGTGGCGGGCGCAGGGGTGGTCGGGCTTGCGGGTCGTGAGTCGAATCGAAGTTCCGAACAACGATCGTCAACGGAATGAGGTGACTGGATGGCACACACTTACGAAGAGCTCCACAAGAAGACCGTGGCCGAGCTGCGCGAGATCGCCAAGGAGATCGAGCACGAGGCGGTGAAAGGGTACACGCAGCTCAACAAGGAGCATCTCCTTCACGCCCTCTGCAAGGCGCTCGGGATCGAAGCCCACGCCCACGCCGTGGTCGTCGGGATCGACAAGAAGAGCCTCAAGGCAAGGATCCGCTCGCTGAAGGGGAAGCGCGGCGCCGCCGTCGAGGCCCACGACGCGAAGCAGCTCAAGGCGATCCGCCGCCGCATCCACAGCCTCAAGCGGAAGATGCACAAGGCGATGGTCCGGACCGAGGCGCTCGCCAAGGGCGAGGCGGCCCCGAAGTCCTGACGGCGTCGCTGACGGGGGGGATGGTGGACGCTAAGGGATTCGAACCCTCGACCTCCGCGTTGCGAACGCGGCGCTCTCCCAGCTGAGCTAAGCGCCCGGGGACGGGAAGGGCCCCCCTCGGGGGCCCGCGAAACCCGGATCATACCAAACCGGGACCGCGCTGTCCCGGCTGGTGGGGCGTGTAGGATTTGAACCTACGACTTCCACCGTGTGAAGATGGCACTCTTCCGCTGAGTTAACGCCCCATGCCGTTTTCGGCGGCGCACATTTTTAGCACAGGTGGCCGCCATCGCCAAGCCGCGCTGGAGCGACCGGCCGGCCGCGGGGCGGGAACGGGCCGGCCCGGCCGGCTCCGATCAGAGCCTGTACGGCTCGATGGCGTCCGGCGACAGGGGGGCGGCGCGCAGGACGTTCCGCTGCGGCGGCCGCCTCCCCGGCCCGCCCGCCTCTTCCCTCTCCAGGACGACTTCCACGTCGGCGGCCCCCTCGAGGTCCGCGTAGCGGGCGATGATCCCGGCCGCCAGCGCCTGTTCCTCCGGCCCGGGCGCTCCGCAGAGGATCCCGGTCGGTCCCTCGACGCCCGAGGCCTCGACGACCCACCGGCCGGGGGCGAACCGGCGCAGGAACAGGTTCTCGGCCTCCTCGCGTCCCACGTGCAGCTTGGCCAGCGGCGAGAGGCGGAACTGCCGGCCGATCTTCAGGAGCACGATCGCCTCCGCCGTGACCGCCTCGCGCCCGCCGTGGGTCAGGAGGTCGCGGAAACGGCGGGCGTAAGCCGGGTCGGCGAGGTAGCAGCATCCGCCGGAGGGCTGCGGGTAGTCCCCGATCCCGTACTCCCTCGCGAGCGCTTCCTGCGGGCGGCGCGAGCGCCCCCCGATCCTGCCGAGCCGGGAGCGGTCGATCCGCCCCTCGCTCTCCGCGCGCGTCGGGGGCAGATGCTGGGCCGACAGGGGACGCAGGAGCCTTCCCGCGAGCCCCGATTTCTGCTCGACGACCCGCATCGCCTCGCGGTACTGCGAGAACGGGCGCTGGCCGATCACCTCGCCCGTGAAAACGGTCTCGGCGCCGATCGCGTCCGCGCGCTCCCTGGCCTTGCGGAGCATGAAGATCCGGCAGTCCACGCACGGGTTCACGTGGGCGCCGTAGCCGTGCCGAGGTGAGAGGACCACCTCGTCGAGGTACTCCTCGGTGACGTCCACGATCTCGATGGGGACATCGACGTCCGCGCCGGCCCGCAGCGCTTCGTTGCGCAGGTTCCGCTCCCGGTCCTTCGCGCGTCCGATCGCCCGCCGGTGGTCGATCTTGCAGAAGCCGGTGGAGAAGTGGAGCCCCACGACCTCGACCCCCTGCCGTTTCAGCATCTCGGCCGCAAGGGTGGAATCGAGACCGCCGGAGATCAGCCCCACCGCCCGGGGCCGATTCCTCCCCCCGTTCCCGCCGGCGCGCGGCTTCACGGGGCCGGAGCTCATTCCGGCCCCCTCTCCCCCTTCCGGATGAAGAGGTGGTAGACGCCCCCGCGCAGCGCGTGCCCGAGGTAGTCGTGCTTCCACGAATGGCACCAGGAGGGAAGGTCCACGAGGACCATCCGGTCGTCGGCCAGCAGTTCGAGCACCTCTCCCGCGCCCAGCGCGCCGATCCGCTGCGCGGTCCGCGTCACGGGGACGGGGCACAGGCATCCGACGGCGTCCACGCGGGCGGCGGGCTCGGGAAACTGCTGCTCCGGCGCTGTCACGGGCCCAGTTTACGGGAGCCCGCGCGCCCGGGCCAGCCCGGCCGCGCGGGCCCCCGGGGCGCGGGCCGCAGTTGCTGTATCATGGATTGGGGACCATGGCGTGGGCTGCCGATCGATGCGACTGCTCCAGAGTATCGTGCTTGGCTGCGCCCTCGTGATGGGCCTCGGCGCTTCCCTGCCCTGCGCCCGCGCCGGCGACGCCGATCGCCTCGCGGCCCGCGTGACGCGCGCCCTCGAAGCGCGCGACGCAGGCTCCCTCGGCAGCCTGTTCCCGTCCGACCGCAAGGTGCGCGTCTCTCTCGACCGGATCGCCGACCTCAAGGGGTACGTGGGACCGGGCCCGCTGGTCGAGGCGCTGCGCCGCTACCTCGCAGCGAAGACCGAGGTCCGGTTCGAAGCCGACCCCGGGTCCGGCAAGGGAGGGGAATCCGGCGCCGTCCGCGTGCGGGGATCCCTGTCCACCCGGGACGCCTCGGGGCAGCGCGAACGGGTCGCGATGGTCTTCATCTTCGAGCGCATCGATGGGGACTGGCGGGCAGTCGAGGTCCGGGAAACCGGATGAAGCGGGGACCGATCCTCCTCCTGGCCGCGACTGCGCTGCTCGCCGAGGCGCTCCTCCCCTCGATTTCCCCCCTCCTGCCCGCTGCCGCTCCCTTCGCCCTGCACGCGCTGCTCGTCGCGGGGGGCCTGCTGCTCCTGCGGCGCGCCCCGGCCGGGGGACGTGCCCTCGCCGCGCTGATCATCGTGGCCGGCGTCGCCTTCTCGCTGATCGAAGCGGGGGCCGGCCTGGCCGTCCCGCCCGCTGCTTCCGGCCCGGAGGCGCAGAAAAGCGCGCTCGAAACCGACGCCGCCCTGCTCCGCACGGCGTTCGACGGGCTCCTTTCCCGGGAGCAGGCCCTTCTCGACAGACTTCCCAGCGCCGCCCTCTCGGAGGGCGCGAGCCGCGAGGAACTGTTCGCGCGCCTCGCGGCCCTCGTCGAGCCCGGGACGGCAGGCGGCGGCGGGGCAATCACGATCTACACCGCGACGGGCCAGCCCCTCGCGTGGGCGGGCGACGCCTCGGTCCTCGACGCCGGCGCCCTCTCCGCCGTCGAAGAGGGAAAGACCGCCCGCGTCGTCCGCCGCGACCTTCTCGCAACGCGCCTCTACACCGTGCGCGCCCTCGGCGGGACGAAGCCGCGCTACGCAGTCTCCGAGCTCCTGCTCGATGCGCCCTACGAGCCCGAGGCGTGGCGGCGCGTCCTCGTCGTGCCGCCGCGGGTCCGGTCCTCGGTCGGCGCAGAGTTCCTCGAGAGCGGCCAGGCCGACGCCTCGCTGAGGGAGTTCCTCCGGGAGGGGGGCGACCGGTACTGGACCAAGGGGCACGGGTCGACGGCGGAGCTGATGACCGCCCTGCGGGACGCGGACGGGGAGCTCCTCGGCATCCTGACGCTTCGCCCCGCTCCCGCCCCCGATCCGCGCGCCGATCGCGCGCGCCTCGCGGCCGCTCCCCGCGACCGCCGCCCTCGGCGCCGCCTTCCTCGGCCTCCTGCTTCTCGCGATCGCCTCCGCGCGGCGCGAAGCCTCCCCGGCCTGGTGGGCCGCCGGCATGGCGGTCCTGCTCGCCGGCCTGCGCCTGCTCGGCGCGGCGATCCCGCCGCTCTTCCCCGGCGCCCCGCTGTTCGATTACCGGCTCTTCTCGCTTCCCTCGTTCTCCGGCCTTGCCGGCAGCCCGGGCGAGGCCCTCTTCACCTCCCTCGCCGTCCTCGCGGGGGCGGCCCTTCTCTGCCGGTCGGCACGGGGGCGCGGCGCCTGGGCACGGGCGGGATCGTTCGCCCTCGCCGCCGGGCTCGTGGCGGCGCTCGCGTGGCTCACCCCTTCGTGGGTCGCCAACTGCGCCCTGAACCTCGCGCGCTCCCCCTTCCTCGCGCCGCGCGCGGCGCGCCTCGCCCTCTACTCGGCGCACGCAGCGCTCGCCCTCGCGGCGGCCCTCCTCGCGCTGCGCGCCTTCACGCCCCGCTCCCGGCCCCTGGCGACCAGGGCGATCGCCTTCGCCTGGCTCGCGGCCACGGCCTTCTCGTTTCTCCTGCTCGCGCGGGGCGCCACGAAGGTCCCCGCGGCCCTCGTGGAGACGAGCCTGGCCCCCGAGGTCGTCCAGTCGGGAGCCGACGCACGCGCCGCCCTGCTCGGCCTCCTCGAGGACGCCGCGCGCGACCCGCGCTGGGAGGCCCTGGAGTCGGGCAGCGCCGACGCGATCGAACAGCTCGCGTTCGATGCCTGGCGCAGCAGCGACCTCGGCGGGAACGGCATGCGCAGCGCCGTGGCGGTGCTCGCCGCGGATGGATCCGTGCTCGCCTCGTTCGCGTACGGCCTGCCCGAATCGGTGTTCCGCGACACGCCCCCGCTCCGCGCGCCCGTCCCCACCGCGACCGGCCCCGCCCGGCCCGACGAGCCTGCGCTCGGCGAGCAGCATTACACCGTCGTGAGCCTCGATGTGCCGCTCCTGCGCGGGGAGATCGGGATCGACCACGACGGCCGCCGCGTGGGGAGCTTCGCCGCGATCGTCTCCGGCGAGCGGGACAACATCCCGTTCCTGACCCTGAGCGATCCCCTGCTCCGGACGCTCGGGGCGGGGCGCGCGGAGCCCCTGTTCGAGGAGTACTTCGGCGGCGCTCCGCTCTTCCTCGCGTGGTCCCCGTCCGGCGAGGTTCTCTTCCCGTCCGCGGAGCGGGCCTCGCCCCTCCCAGCGGGCACCCTCCCGATCCTCCGCGCCGCCTGGACCAGGATCAGGTACGCGGGCGGGTCCTACGACATCTATCTCTTCCCCACCCCGGACGGCCCGCGCGCGATCGGCTACGCCGCGCGGGGGCGGACCTTCCTGGCCGCCGGGCTGGTGCGCGCCATGCTCGCAGGCCTGCCGCTGCTCCTGCTGGCTCTGCTCGTTCCGCCCCTGCTTCACCCGCCCGCCCGCGCCCCGATCCCCGAGCGCGCGCCGTGGACCTCGATCCTGACCGGCAGCTACTACCGCCGCCTGCTCGCCGTCGTCCTGCTCTCCTCGCTCGTCCCCCTCCTCCTGCTGGCCGCGATCTTCCGCGGCTCGATCGAGCGCCGCACCCGCGAAGAGTTCGAGCGGGACGGCGTGCAGGCCGCCGGCACCGTCCGCCGCCTGCTCGAGGACTATGTCACCTCCCGCGCCCCCGCGGCCGGGGCGCCGAGCCCGATCGAGTCCTGGACGCTCTTCTGGCTCGGCCGGACCATCCACGAGGACATCGACCTTTTCGCGGGCGAAACCCTGGCCGCGACGAGCCGCGGCAGCCTGGAGGCGTCCGGCCTTCGGACCTTCCGCCTGAACGCCGAGGTGGCCCGCGCGCTGGCCCTGAACCGCCCCCCCCAGTTCCTTTCCAAGGAACCCCGCCCCGGCCACGCGGAGACGATCGTCTACGCGCCGGTCCGCCTCCGGGCCGGTGCCCCCGACGGGATCCTGGCGGTGCCCCTGATCCTCGAGGAGCGCGGGCTCGGCCGCGCGGGGGAGGAGATCGCGGACGCGATCCTCACCGCCACCTTCGGCCTGGGCCTCGCCCTGCTCGGGGTCGGCTATGTCTTCACGCGCCGCCTCTCGGTGCCGATCCGCGAGCTGGGAAGCGCCTCGCGCCGCATCGCCGAGGGAAACCTCGACGTTCGGGTGCGGCCCCGGGGGCGCGACGAGATCCGCCAGCTCGTCGACGCGTTCAACGGCATGGCGATCGCGCTCGGCGCGCAGCGCGAGGACCTGCGGCGCCGCAAGGAGTACATCGAGGCGATCCTGCTGAACGTCACGACCGGCGTCATCTCGACCGACGCGAAGGGGATCGTGCGGACCGCGAACCCGGCCGCCTCGATCCTCCTCGGGCTCCCGGCGGACCTCGAGGGGCGGAGCCTCTTCGCCGAGCTGGGCGAGCACGCCGAGCTCGCGCCCGTCCTCGAGCTCTGGAGCGCGCGCCCGGGAGGGCCCCCCGCCGCCGCTCCCCGGGAAATCCCGCTGAGGCGAGACGGGGAAGAGATCCGCCTGCGCAGCGTCGTCCTCCCGCTCGCCGAGCCGGACGGCGCGAGCGAAGGGCGGATCTACCTGGTCGAGGACGTCACCGAGGTCATGCGGTCGAACCGGCTCGCGGCCTGGGCCGAGATGGCCCGCAGGATCGCCCACGAGATCAAGAACCCGCTCACGCCGATCCAGCTCTCCGCCGAGCACCTGCTGCGGGTCCGCTCGGACCGGGACGCCGACTACGACCGCGTGCTGCGCGAGTGCGTGGAGACGATCCTCGGGCAGGTCCGCGCCCTGAGGGAGATCTCCTCCGACTTCTCCGCCTACTCGCGCCTGCCCGATCTGCGGCGGGAGCCGACCGACCTCGCCGCGCTCCTGCGCGGGACGCTCGCCCCCTACCGTGCCGCGCCGCCGGCGGGGATCCGCTTCGAGGAAGACCTCGATCCGATCGAGCCTCTCCCGCTCGACGGCCGGGTCCTGCGCCGCGCGTTCGTCAACCTGCTGGAGAACGCGCTGCAGGCGATGGAGGAGGGCGGAACGCTTCGCGTCACCCTGCGCCGCCGCGGGGAGGGCGCGGACGCCGTCGCCGAGGTCGAGGTGGCGGACACCGGCGAGGGGATCGGCGAGGCGGCGATCGAGCGGATCTTCGAGCCGTATTTCTCGACGCGCGACGCCGGTGTCGGCCTCGGCCTCGCGATCGCGCGGCGGGCCGTCGAGGAGCACGGAGGCACCATCGCGGCCGAATCAGCCCCAGGGCGAGGCACGCGGATGATCGTCAGGCTCCCCATCACCCCGCCTCCGCGCTGAGCGGGATCGCCGGCCCGCTCAATCCTGGCGGTCGAAGAGGCGCAGGCGGGTGTCGGCCAGTCGGACCGCCTCGACGAACGATTCGAGCCTGTCGATGTCCGGCTTTCCCGGGACGAACTCGATGCCCGCCGAGGCGTCCACGGCGTAGGGGCGGACGACTGCGATCGCCGCCGCCACCCGCCCGGGATCCAGCGCTCCTCCCAGGATGACCCTCCCCGAGCGGCTGATCGCGGCCGCCCGCGACCAGAGGGGATCGTCACCCGCCTGCGATCCCCTCGCCGCCGGCGCCGCTCCGTCGCCCCGATCCGCCCCGGGCGCCGGGCCGGCCGGCGGCGGCTCTTCCCCGCCGGGAAGCTCGAGCAGGCAGGTGGCGGACGGGTACGGAGCCAGTTCCTCCGGGTCGAACCCCGGCCCGAGGCGGAAGGTCTTGTACCAGGTCAGCTCGAACCGGCGGCAGTAATCCGGCGGCTCCGAGCCGTGGAACTGCAGGGCGGTCAGGCCCGCGGCGTAGATCGCGTCGGCGACCTGCGCCGCCGGCTCGTCGATGAAGACGCCGACCCGCGCGACGAACGGCGGCAGGCGCAGGCCGATCCGCGCCGCGTCCCGCGGGGGATGTAGCGTGGGGATTTCCTCGACAGGACGAACCCCACCGCGTCCACGCCGAGGTGGACCGCCTCGAGCGCGTCGCGCTCGTCCGTGATGCCGCAGACCTTGATCCTGGTCACGCCGCGCGGGGCCTTCTCAGTCGACCTGGAACTTCACGAAGACCCCGTCCTTCAGGCCCTGGGCCGTGACGTGCAGCTCGAAGCGGTGCCCGACGATCCCGCCCTCGGGCTTCGGGAAGTACAGGATGTCCAGGACGTAGCGCCAGCGCGGCACCTCGAGCTTGTCGATCACCAGCCCTCCCCCCGCCCGCTCGGGGAAGAAATTGCTCTGGACCCGGTCGTAGTTCAGGAAGTGCGCGTTGAAGATGTCCCGGAAGGTCGTCAGGCTCCGGTCGAGCGTGGTCGGACCGTACCCCTCGTTGATCTCGGAAAGCGGCACGACCGGGTAGCGGCGGCCGTTCTCGTCCTGGAGGATGAACGACTCCCGGGAGAGCTTGAGCGTCCCGGCCCCCTTGTTGGCCAGCCCGAACATGATCGGGATGAAGGCCTCCTTCTCGCGGTAGCGCGCCGCCTCGGTGCCGACCGCGAGACCGACCAGCTTCCCCTCCTCGAGGTACGTGAAGGGGCCGAGCTTGAAATCGAGCTCTCCGGCGCGGAGAGTCCGTCTCCCTGTCGCTTCCGATCAGGCAGCCGGAGCCGAGCACGAGCGCGATCCCGATGGCGGCGCCCAGGACGAATCTGAAGGTCTTCATCGACGTTCTCCCGCTGTAGACATAGCGTGAAACAGTGCGTGCTGCACGAGGATAGGCCGGAATCCGCGGCATTACCACAGCAGCTCCCGCGACCGGGCGAGCGCCTCGCCCGGCCAATCGCCCGGCAGCTCGCGGCCCGTGAACAGGCGGGCCTGGCCCGCGGCCTGGCGGACCAGCATGCCGAGCCCGTCGGCGGCCGCGGAGCCGAGGCCCCGCGCCTCCGCCACCGTGGCGGTCTCCCCCGGACCGTAGCGCAGGTCGAGGACGAAGGCGGCGGCAAGCGCGCGCCGCGGAAGCACCGGATCCTCGCGCGGGGCGCTGGTCGCCTGGACCACGATCGCCTCCGCGTCCGCCGCGACATCCCCGATCGCGACGAACCGGGCGCCCAGCCTGCGCGCCAGCGCCTCGCCGCGGGCCTCGCCGCGGTTCGCGATCGTGAGCCGCGCGCCGGCCCGCGCCAGGGCGAAGCCGACCGCGGCGGCGGCGCCCCCGGCGCCGGCGATCAGCGCGGACCTCCCCGCCGGCTCCACGCGCGAGCGGATCTCCTCGAGCGCGGCGGGGCCGTCCGTGTTATGCCCGCGCAGGCCGACCAGCGTGTTGACCGCCCCGGCCTGCCGCGCCTCCCCGTCGAGCGCCTCGAGCTGCTCGAGCATCGCGACCTTCAGCGGCGCCGTGACGGAAACGCCCTCGAGCGGCAGCGCGCGCACGAGCAGGGCCAGCTCCGGGGCGTCGGCGCACTCGATCGGAACGTACACGGCGTCGAGACCGAGGCGCTCGAACAGCCCGTTGTGGAGGGCGGGAGACAGCGACCCGCCGACCGGGGAGCCGGCGACCGCGTAGATCCGCGTGCGCGCCCCCACCTGCCGGAACCGGTACAGGCGCAGGAGCGCCTCCAGGGCGAGCTGCCCCGGGGCGCCGGGGGCTTCCCGCCGCGCCGCGGCCCACACCGCCGCGCTCCCCCACGCGCCCGCGAGCACGCGGCTCGCCCGGCCCGCCTCCCCCATCAGGAAACAGGCGAGGCGCGCGTCGCGGCACGTCCGCCAGGACGTCGCGGACCGCGAGGAGATCCGCGGCCCGCGACGCGGTCCCGATCACCTTGACGATCGGGTACGGGCCGGCGGACGCGAGCAGCTCCGCTCGCGAGCCTCTTCAGGCGCAGCCGGGAGGCCGCCCGGCGGCTGAGCGCCCGCGGCGGACGGTTCATGCCGGGACAGGACGCCGGCCCACGCGGGGTTCGCCTCGACGAGGCGCGCCGCGGCCGAGCCGTGCTCGACATCGAGCAGGAACCGGCCGGTCCTGCCGGCCCGCTCGAGAATGCGGACGCGCTCCTCCTCGGGGCCGTCGAAGAGCCCTCCCTCCCTGCGCGGGCGGCAGGTCGCGAGGAGCGGGAGCGGGGTGGATTCGGCCGAGCCCGGCGGGATCGACCCCGGGCGCGGCGTCGAACCGGACCTCGATCGCGTCGGCGCCGGCCTCCTCGGCAGCGGCGATCGCCGCGCTCGATGCGCGGGCCGATCGGCCTCCATGACCGTGGCGATGACGAGCGTCCCGCCTTCGCGCCGTCGCGCGAGAGGCCCCGCGGCGCTCAAGCCCGCTCCCCTGCCCGCGATCGCGCGCAGGCGCGCGCGGTCCGGTAACGCCGACGGCCTTGGCCGCGCCCGCCCCTCGCGTCTGTCCCGTCCGCGCGCATGCTCCTCCCGGGCGCCCGGGCCCGCAGCCGGACGGCCGCGCTGTTTGACCCGCTCGAAGCGCCCCGACTACTATAAACGCGGGCGAGGATCGAATGTCGCAGATCGAGAAGATACGGCTGACCCAGTACTCCACGTCGGGCGGTTGAGCGGCCAAGCTGGGTCCGGCGGACCTGGGCGAGATCATGTCGGGGCTGGCGGAGCGCGGCGCGCGCGATCCGGCCCTGCTCGTCGGGTTCGAGACGGCCGATGACGCGGCCGTCTATCGCCTCCCGGATGGAACCGCGCTCGTCCAGACGCTCGATCTCATCACGCCGATCGTGGACGACCCGTACGACTTCGGGCGGATCGCCGCCGCCAACTCGCTGAGCGATGTCTACGCGATGGGCGGGCGCCCTCTGACCTGCCTCAACATCTGCTGCTTCCCGAAGGACAAGGTGCCGCGCTCGGCCCTGCGGGCGATCCTCGAAGGGGCGGCGGCCGTCGTCGAGGAGGCGGGCGCCCTCGTGGTCGGCGGCCACACGGTCAGCGACCCCGAGCTCAAGTTCGGCCTCTCCGTCACCGGCACCGTCGATCCCGCGAGGATCCTCCGCAACGCCGGCGCCCGGCCCGGGCAGGCGCTCGTTCTCACGAAGCCGATCGGCCTCGGCGTCGTCATGAACGCGGCGCGCCGCGACCTCGCCCCGGCCGGGGCGGCGGAGCGGGCGATCCGCCACATGACGACCCTGAACCGGGACGGCTCGCAGGCCGCGCTGCGCCGGGGCGCGACCGCCGCGACCGACATCACGGGGTTCGGCTTCTCGGGACACGCCTTCGGGATGGCGAAGGCGAGCGGCGCGGAGCTGCGGGTCAGCCTGCGCGCCCTGCCGGTGATCGAGGGGGCGCTCGAGCTGCACCGCGCGGGTGTCGCGGTCTCGCAGTGCGGTTCCAACCGCTCGGGCGTCGCCGACGGGCTCGTGGTCGAAGGGGCCGCCGACGAGGCCCTGCTCGACATCCTGCACGATCCGCAGACGTCGGGCGGGCTCCTGATCGCCCTTCCCGCGGACGAAGCCGCGGCCCTCGTCGCCGAGCTGCGCGCGGGGCCCTACCCCGAGGCCGCCGTCATCGGCGAGGTGGCCGCCTCCGCCCGGCCCGTTCTCCGCATCCTTCCCTGACGGCGCCCGCCGACCGCCGGCGTCTCAGTGCGACGGGGGATGCCCCACCGGGATGCAGGGCGACCGGCTCCGTCCCGGGGGGAAGCGCGAAGATCTCCCTCATGCGCGCGTCGTCGA
>CAVVHA010000005.1:0-319173 GCA_963747925.1 uncultured Acidobacteriota bacterium | reverse complement strand
CACCCTGGTGCGACCGAGGTGTGCAACGGCGTTGACGATGACTGCGACGGGACCACGGACGAGGGCGGCAATACCCTGTGTAACGACTCGAACGTGTGCACGGATGACACATGCAATGGCCTGACTGGCTGCGTCTACACCCCGGTCGATGGCCACGCGTGTGACGATGCGACGGTGTGCAACGGCCACGAGGTGTGCGATCCGGCCGGCGTCTGCCAGCCCGGAACGCCTCTGGTCTGCAACGACAACAACGTCTGCACGGACGACTCATGTGATCCGGTCGACGGCTGCGTCTACGCCCCGGTCGACGGCCGCGCGTGTGACGATGCGACGGTGTGCAACGGCCACGAGGTGTGCGATCCGGCCGGCGTCTGCCAGCCTGGAACGCCTCTGATCTGCAACGACAACAACGTCTGCACGGACGACTCGTGTGATCCGGTCGACGGCTGCGTCCACACCCCGGTCGACGGCCGCGCGTGTGATGACGCGACGGTCTGCAACGGCCACGAGGTGTGCGATCCGGCGGGCGTCTGCCAGCCTGGCACGCCTCTGATCTGCAACGACAACAACGTCTGCACGGACGACTCGTGCGATCCGGTCGACGGCTGCGTGCACACCCCGGTGGACAGCCGCGCGTGTGACGATGCGACGGTGTGCAACGGCCACGAGGTGTGCGATCCGGCGGGCGTCTGCCAGCCTGGCACGCCTCTGATCTGCAACGACAACAACGTCTGCACGGACGACTCGTGCGACCCGGTCGACGGCTGCGTCTACACCCCGGTGGACTGGCCGCGCGTGCGATGACGCGACCGTCTGCAACGGCCACGAGGTGTGCGATCCGGCCGGCGTCTGCCAGCCCGGCACGCCGCTGGTCTGCACGACAACAACGTCTGCACGGACGACTCGTGCGATCCGGTGACGGCTGCGTCAACACCCCGGTGCGACGGCCGCGCGTGCGACGATGCGACGGTGTGCAACGGCCACGAGGTCTGCGATGCGGCGGGCGTCTGCCAGCCTGGCAGGCGCCTCTGACTGCAACGACAACAACGTCTGCACGTCGGACGACTCGTGCGATACCGGTCGGCTGGGTGTCATGAACGCACCGGGCGCTGTTGACGTGCAACGACAACAACGTCTGCACGACGACTCGTGCGATCCGGTCCGGGCTGCTACACGCCGGACGCGCTGCGTGCGACGATGCGACGGTCTGCAACGGCCACGGGTGTGCGATCCGGTCCGGTGTCTGCCAGCCTGGCACGCCTCTGGTCTGCAACGACAACAACGTCTGCACGGACGACTCGTGCGATCCGGTCGACGGCTGCGTCAACGCCCGGTCGATGGCCGCGCGTGTGACGATGCGACGGTCTGCAACGGCCACGAGGTGTGCGATGCGGCCGGTGTCTGCCAGCCCGGCACGGCGCTCTGATCTGCAACGACAACAACGTCTGCACGGACGACTCGTGCGATCCGGTCGACGGCTGCGTGCACACCCCGGTGCGCTGGCCGCGCGTGCGATGACGACGACGTCTGCAACGGCCACGAGGTGTGCGATGCGGCCGGTGCCTGCCAGCCCGGCACGGCGCTCTGATCTGCAACGACAACAACGTCTGCACGGACGACACCTGCGATCCGGTCGACGGCTGCGTCTACACGCCCGGTGGCTGGCCGCGCGTGTGATGATGCGACGGTCTGCAACGGCCACGAGGTGTGCGATCCGGCGGGTGTCTGCCAGCCTGGCACGCGCTCTGATCTGCAACGACAACAACGTCTGCACGGACGACTCGTGTGATCCGGTCGGCGGCTGCGTGAACACCCCGGTGGCTGGCCGCGCGTGTGACGATGCGACGGTCTGCAACGGCCACGAGGTGTGCGATCCGGCCGGCGCCTGCCAGCCTGGAACGGCCTCTGATCTGCAACGACAACAACGTCTGCACGGACGACTCGTGCGATCCGGTCGGCGGCTGCGTCAACACCCCGGTGGATGGCCGCGCGTGCGATGACGCGACGGTCTGCAACGGCCACGAGGTGTGCGATCCGGCCGGCGTCTGCCAGCCTGGAACGGCGCTCTGGTCTGCAACGACAACAACGTCTGCACGGATGACAGCTGCGATCCGGTCGACGGCTGCGTCTACGCCCCGGTCGACGGCCGCGCGTGTGACGATGCGACGGTCTGCAACGGCCACGAGGTGTGCGATCCGGCCGGTGTCTGCCAGCCTGGAACGCCTCTGGTCTGCAACGACAACAACGTCTGCACGGACGACTCGTGCGATCCGGTCGACGGCTGCGTCTACACCCCGGTGATGGCCGCGCGTGTGATGACGCGACCGTCTGCAACGGCCACGAGGTGTGCGATCCGGCCGGCGTCTGCCAGCCTGGAACGCCTCTGATCTGCAACGACAACAACGTCTGCACGGACGACAGCGTGCGATCCGGTCGACGGCTGCGTGTACACCCCGGTGGATGGCCGCGCGTGTGACGATGCGACGGTCTGCAACGGCCACGAGGTGTGCGATCCGGCCGGTGTCTGCCAGCCCGGAACGGCGCTCGATCTGCAACGACAACAACGTCTGCACGGACGACTCCTGTGATCCGGTCGACGGCTGCGTGTACACCCCGGTGGCTGGCCGCGCGTGCGATGACGCGACGGTCTGCAACGGCCACGAGGTGTGCGATCCGGCCGGCGCCTGCCAGCCTGGAACGGCCTCTGACTGCAACGACAACAACGTCTGCACGGATGACTCGTGCGATCCGGTTGACGGCTGCGTGAACGCTCCGGTGGACTGGCCGCGCGTGTGATGATGCGACGGTCTGCAACGGCCACGAGGTGTGCGATCCGGCCGGTGTCTGCCAGCCCGGAACGGCCTCTGATCTGCAACGACAACAACGTCTGCACGGACGACTGGTGTGATCCGGTCGACGGCTGCGTGTACACCCCGGTGGATGGCCGCGCGTGTGACGATGCGACGGTCTGCAACGGCCACGAGGTGTGCGATCCGGCCGGCGTCTGCCAGCCTGGAACGCCTCTGGTCTGCAACGACAACAACGTCTGCACGGATGACTCGTGCGATCCGGTCGACGGCTGCGTGTACACCCCGGTGGATGGCCGCGCGTGTGATGATGCGACGGTCTGCAACGGCCACGAGGTGTGCGATCCGGCCGGCGTCTGCCAGCCCGGAACGCCTCTGGTCTGCAACGACAACAACGTCTGCACGGATGACTCGTGCGATCCGGTCGACGGCTGCGTCTACACCCCGGTGGATGGCCGCGCGTGCGATGACGCGACCGTCTGCAACGGCCACGAGGTGTGCGATGCGGCCGGTGCCTGCCAGCCTGGCACGGCCTCTGATCTGCAACGACAACAACGTCTGCACGGACGACTAGCTGTGATCCGGTCGACGGCTGCGTGTACGCCCCGGTGGATGGCCGCGCGTGTGATGACGCGACGGTCTGCAACGGCCACGAGGTGTGCGATGCGGCCGGCGTCTGCCAGCCTGGAACGGCCTCTGATCTGCAACGACAACAACGTCTGCACGGACGACTCCTGTGATCCGGTCGACGGCTGCGTGAACACCCCGGTGGCTGGCCGCGCGTGTGATGACGCGACCGTCTGCAACGGCCACGAGGTGTGCGATGCGGCCGGCGTCTGCCAGCCTGGCACGGCCTTGACTGCAACGACAACAACGTCTGCACGGACGACTGTGCGATCCGGTCGGCGGCTGCGTCTACGCACCGGTGGATGGCCGCGCGTGTGACGATGCGACGGTCTGCAACGGCCACGAGGTGTGCGATGCGGCCGGTGCCTGCCAGCCTGGCACGCCTCTGGTCTGCAACGACAACAACGTCTGCACGGACGACACCTGTGATCCGGTCGACGGCTGCGTCTACACCCCGGTCGACGGCCGCGCGTGTGACGATGCGACGGTCTGCAACGGCCACGAGGTGTGCGATCCGGCCGGTGTCTGCCAGCCTGGACGCCTCTGGTCTGCAACGACAACAACGTCTGCACGGACGACTCGTGTGATCCGGTCGGCGGCTGCGTCTACACCCCGGTGGATGGCCGCGCGTGTGACGATGCGACGGTCTGCAACGGCCACGAGGTGTGCGATCCGGCCGGCGTCTGCCAGCCCGGAACGCCTCTGGTCTGCAACGACAACAACGTCTGCACCGACGACTCGTGCGATCCGGTCGACGGCTGCCAGTACGCGAACAACACGCTGCCGTGCGACGACGCGGACCTCTGCAACGGTCACGAGGTCTGCGGCGGCGGGACGTGCCAGACCGGCAACCCGGTGATCTGCACGGCCTCTGACCAGTGCCACGTGGCCGGCGTCTGCAACCCGGCGACGGGCGTCTGCTCGAACCCGACGGCGACGGACGGCACTCCCTGCAGCGATGGGACGGCGTGCGATGACACGAATGCCTGTACCCAGACCGACACCTGCCAGGCGGGGAGCTGCGTAGGCGGCAACCCGGTGATCTGCACGGCGCTGGACCAGTGCCATGATGCGGGTATGTGCAACCCGGCGACGGGCGTCTGCTCGAACCCGGCGAAGCCGGACGGGACGGCGTGCGATGACACGAATGCCTGTACCCAGACCGATACCTGCCAGGCGGGGAGCTGCGTAGGCGACGAACCCGGTGATCTGCACGGCGCCTGGACCAGTGCCACGATGCCGGTACGTGCGACCCGGCGACGGGCGTCTGCTCGAACCCGGCGAAGGCCGAACGGGACGGCGTGCGATGACGCGAACGCCTGTACCCAGACCGATACCTGCCAGGCGGGGTGCTGCGCCGGCGACGAACCCGGTGATCTGCACGGCCCTCGGACCAGTGCCACGATGGCGGGTGTGTGCGACCCGGCGACGGGTGTCTGCACAGATCCGGCGAAGCCGGATGGGACGGCGTGCGATGACACGAACGCCTGTACCCAGACCGACACCTGCCAGGCGGGGAGCTGCGTAGGCGGCAACCCGGTGATCTGCACGGCGCGTGGACCAGTGCCACGATGCGGGTACGTGCGACCCGGCGACGGGTGTCTGCACAAACCCGGCGAAGGCGGATGGGACGGCGTGCGATGACGCGAACGCCTGTACCCAGACCGACACCTGCCAGGCGGGGAGCTGCGTAGGCGGCAACCCGGTGATCTGCACGGCGCCTGGACCAGTGCCACGATGCGGGTGTGTGCAACCCGGCGACGGGTGTCTGCACGGACCCGGCGAAGGCAGGACGGGACGGCGTGCGATGATAGCGAACGCCTGTACCCAGACCGATACCTGCCAGGCGGGGTGCTGCGTCGGCGACGAACCCGGTGATCTGCACGGCTCTCGGACCAGTGCCACGATGCGGGGGTGTGCAACCCGGCGACGGGTGTCTGCTCGGACCCGGCGAAGGCGGATGGGACGGCGTGCGATGACACGAACGCCTGTACCCAGACCGACACCTGCCAGGCGGGGAGCTGCGTAGGCGGCAACCCGGTGATCTGCACGGCGAGTGACCAGTGCCACGATGCGGGTGTGTGCAACCCGGCGACGGGTGTCTGCACGGACCCGGCGAAGCAGGATGGGACGGCGTGCGATGACACGAACGCCTGCACCCAGACGGACACCTGCCAGGCGGGGAGCTGCGTAGGCGGCAACCCGGTGATCTGCACGGCTTCGGACCAGTGCCACGATGCGGGTGTGTGCAACCCGGCGACGGGTGTCTGCACGGACCCGGCGAAGCAGGATGGGACGGCGTGTGATGACACGAACGCCTGTACTCAGACGGACACCTGCCAGGCGGGGAGCTGCGTAGGCGGCAACCCGGTGATCTGCACGGCGAGTGACCAGTGCCACGATGCGGGTGTGTGCAACCCGGCGACGGGCGTCTGCACGGATCCGGCGAAGCAGGATGGGACGGCGTGCGATGACACGAACGCCTGTACCCAGACGGACACCTGCCAGGCGGGGAGCTGCGTAGGCGGCAACCCGGTGATCTGCACGGCTTCGGACCAGTGCCACGATGCGGGTGTGTGCAACCCGGCGACGGGCGTTTGCACAGATCCGGCGAAGCAGGATGGGACGGCGTGCGATGACACGAACGCCTGTACCCAGACCGATACGTGCCAGGCGGGCGTGCTGCACCGGATCGAACCCGGTGATCTGCACGGCTTCGGACCAGTGCCACGATGCGGGTGTGTGCAACCCGGCGACGGGTGTCTGCTCGGACCCGGCGAAGCCGGATGGGACGGCGTGCGATGACACGAACGCCTGTACCCAGACCGACACCTGCCAGGCGGGGAGCTGCGTAGGCGGCAACCCGGTGATCTGCACGGCTTCGGACCAGTGCCACGATGCGGGTGTGTGCAACCCGGCGACGGGTGTCTGCACGGACCCGGCGAAGGCCGACGGTTCGGCGTGTACGGATGGTGATGCCTGCACGGTTGGGGACACGTGCTCCGGCGGTTCTTGCACCAGCGGCACCCCGGTCGTCTGCACGGCCTCTGACCAGTGCCACGTTGCCGGCGTCTGCAACCCGGCGACGGGCGTCTGCTCCAACCCGACGGCGACGGACGGCACCCCCTGCAGCGACGGGAACGCCTGCACCGAGGGCGAACAGTGCCTGTCGGGCAACTGCGTCATCGGGCAACCCCGTGGAATGCAACGACGGGAACCCGTGCACGACCGACACTTGCGACTCCGGGTCCGGCTGCGTCCATGAGAACAACACCGACCCCTGCAACGACAACAACAACTGCACGACGGCCGACAGGTGCAACGGTAGCGGCGTCTGTGTCGGGTGGGCCGCCGGTCATCTGCAACGACAACAACGACTGCACGACCGACTCATGCGTCCCGATGACCGGCTGTGTGTACGACTTCAACACGAACCCGTGCAACGACGGTCAGTTCTGCACGGTCGGCGACATGTGCAACCTGGGTGCGTGCGTCGGCGGCGCTGCGCGCGACTGCAGCGATGGGAACGCCTGCACGACCGACGTCTGCGACGAAGACCTCGACCAGTGCGTCTACACGACCAGCGGCGCGTGCGACATCACGGGAACCGTCTACTACTACCGGAACGACGCCGGCAACGGCGCCGGCTCGGAGCCCAGTGCGAAGCCGGTTCCCAACGTCGGCATCGACGACACGAACGATACGACCGCCGACGCGGTGACCGACGACAGCGGTGCCTACGCGCTGAACGATCTGTCCGGGAACGTGACCGTGCGGACCCTGCCCAAGTTCGGAACTCCTCGGGCATCGGACCACAACAACGCGGTGACGTCCTTCGACTCGGTCCTCATCGCGCGCCACGCCGTCCACCTGACGACGCTCAGCGGCAAGCAGCAGGTCGCCGGCGACGTGTCGGGCAACAACGTGGTGACGGCGTACGACGCCGGCCTGGTGGCGCAGTTCGCGGTCTCCCTGATCAACCACCTGCCGGTGGCGACGAGCACCGGTTCGGACTGGAAGTTCTTCCGGTGCGACACCCTCAGCAACCCGCTGGGGACCTGCGCCGATCCGGTCTACACCTACACGCCGCTCAGCGGGGCGCAGGTGGCCAACTTCTACGGTGTCCTGTACGGCGACGTGTCCGGATCGTGGGTCAAGGCGAGCCCGCTTGCCGGGACCTCGACCAGCCCCGAGGACGACGCGGCCGCGCAGGATACGGTTGCCGCTGCGAAGCTGGCGGGGACCGACCTGCACAAGCTGCCGCCTTCCCGGACGAAGCCTCTGACCATGTTCGTGGAGGACCGCACCGCTTCGTCGAAGGGGACCCGGCAGCACGTGGTCTACCTGAACGTGAAGGACTCGGACGGCGTGCAGGGCCTCGATCTGTCGCTCGACTACGACGCCTCGAAGCTCCAGGTCATGGACGTCAGGGCGGTTGACTCGTCCTACAGCGTGATCTGGAACGACATGGGCGGCTCCGTGAAGATCGCCTTCTACGGCGCCGTTCCGCTGCAGGGTGACGGGAGGATCGTGGCCGTCACTCTGGAGACGAAGTCGGCCGGGAAGCGGACGCCGCTGCGGTTGACGGCGGACGCGAACGAGGGACTGATCCCGGTCCAGATCGTGAATGCGCCGAAGCAGGGGAAGGTGATCGAATCGAAGCTGCACGCCCTTCCCCTGGGTAGTGAGTAAGCCGGCGGAGAACCAGCGCCGCCGTACAACGGCTGTCGCGGGGCCCCTGGGCATGCACCTCCCCCCCATTGCCCAGGGGCCCCTTTTTCTTTGTCCGTTGCGGGCGGGATCGACTATTCTGGGCGTCTCGAACAGGAGACGCCCGTGGGCATCCCCGCCGTGCGCTGTCCCGAGTTCCCGGCCGACCTGACCTGGCTCAACTCCAGCCGCCCGCTGACGGTGCAGGGCGATCTGCGCGGTCGCGTGGCCGTGCTCGATTTCTGGACGTACTGCTGCATCAACTGCATGCACACGCTCCCGGTGCTGAAGAGGATCGAGGAGCGGTTCGCGGGGCGGCCCCTGGCGGTGGTGGGCGTGCACTCCGCGAAGTTCCTCACCGAGAAGGACCCGGAGAACATCCGCCGGGCGATGCGCCGCTACGGGGTGACGCACCCGGTCGTCGTTGATTCCGATCACGATGTCTGGCAGCGGTTCGCGGTGCGGTCCTGGCCGACGCTCGTCCTCGTGGACGCGTCGGGCTACGTGCGCGAGACGCTCCCCGGGGAGGCCGACGAGGAGGCGCTCGCGGCGAAGCTCGAGGCGCTGCTGGAGGAGGGACGGACGAAGGGGACGCTCGCGGCGGGCCCGCTCGACGTGGCCCCCGAAGCGGAGGCGGACACGACCTTCCTGCGGTTCCCGGGGAAGGTGCTGCTGTCGGGCGAGCGGCTCTTCGTCGCGGACAGCGGGCACAACCGGATCGTGATCGCGGGGCTCGACGGGCGGGTCCAGGAGATCGTCGGCGAGGGGGGCGCCGGGGCGCACGACGGGCCCGCCGGGCACGCGTCGTTCCACAACCCGCAGGGGCTCGAGGTGATCGACGGGACCCTGTACGTCGCGGACACGGGCAACCACATGATCCGCGCCGTGGACCTCGAGACGCGGATGGTCACGACGGTGGCGGGGACGGGGCGGAAGGGACGGAGCGTCATCGACGGGGACCCGGCGGACCCGAGGCGCCTCGCGCTGCGCTCGCCCTGGGCGCTGGCGAGCGTGGACCGCTACCTGTTCATCGCGATGGCCGGAAGCCACCAGATCTGGGCGATGGACACCCAGGCGGGGCGGCTCGGCCCGTGGGCCGGATCGGGGCACGAGGGGCACGTGGACGGGCCGGTGCGCGAAGCGGCCTTCGCGCAGCCGAGCGGCCTCGCGCGCGCGGGGCGGCTGATGCTCGTGGCCGACAGCGAGGTGAGCAGCGTGCGCGCGATCGACATGACGAAGGGGCACGTGGGGACGATCGTCGGGCGCGGGCTGTTCGAGTTCGGCGACCGGGACGGCACCACCGACGAGGCGATGCTGCAGCACCCGCTGGACGTCGCCGTGGACGCCGGCGGGATCTACGTCGCGGACTCGTACAACAACAAGATCAAGGTGCTCGTCATGGAGACGGGCGAGGTCCGCACCCTGTTCGGCGACGGCCGCCGCGAGGTGATGGACGAGCCGGGCGGCATCGCGGTGCAGGGGAGCCGCCTGTACATCGCCGACACGAACAACCACCGGATCCTGAAGGGCGAGCCCGCCACGCGCCTGCTGGGCGAGTTCGTGCTGGAGGCGGGGCGGAAGTAGCGCGGGCGTCGGGGCGGTCGGGGGGGGGAATGGTGGGGAGGGTGCGCGATGCGGCGGTAGCGCGCGCCGGGCCGACGGAGGACGTGGGGCGCCAGACCCGCACCCTGACCACGGACGGGTCGTTTCACCAGTGAAACGGAGAGAGTGAGAGGGGTCTTATATATTCGTCTTACTTTCGCTATAGTCGCGGTGTGAAGAAGTCCAAACCGGATGTTTTCCATCGCGGGGCGAGGATGAAACAGGTCTGCTGCCGGCGGGGTGCGGGAGGCGCGCGGCGATGGGGCTACGGGCGCGAGGGCGAGGACATCGCGTGCCAGAACAGTGTGATCCAGCCGAGCAGGAAGAGCGTCCCGCCGACCGGGGTGACGGCGCCGAGCCAGCGCGCCCCGGTGAGCGCGAGCGCGTACAGGCTCCCGCTGAAGATGACGGTGCCGATGGCGAAGGCGAGGCCCGCGGCGTGGATGGCGGGGCTCCCGTGACGCTCGGCGAGGATCGCGACCGCGATCAGGGCCAGGGCGTGGTACGCCTGGTATCGGACCGCCACCTCGAAGATCGCCAGAAGGTCCGCCGCGAGCCGTTCCCTCAGCGCGTGGGCGCCGAACGCGCCGGCGGCCACGGCGATGAACATGGACAGAGCGCCGAGCGCGAGCCAGGTCCGTTCCATGGCCGGGAGAATAGCACTTCCCTTGACCGCGGTTCGAGCGGTCGCCTATTCTCGCGGCCCGTCGGGAGGTGCGATGGCATTGCCGGATCATGATGACGAGCGGGCGCGGCGAGCACTGCTGTACGCCTGCTTCGTGGTCTCCGGCGCGGCGGGGCTGATCCTCGAGATCGTCTGGTCGAAGTACCTCTCGCTCCTGCTCGGGAACTCGATCTACGGCGTCTCGACGGTCGTCGCGGCGTTCCTCGGCGGGCTGGGGATCGGCGCCTGGGGGGGCGGCAGGATCGCGGGGCGGGCGCGCGAGCCGCTGCTGATCTACGCGCGGCTCGAGGCGGCCGTCGGGCTGCTGGGGCTGATCAGCCCCATGGTCTACCTGCTGGCGAAGCCGGTGTTCGCGGGCCTGTACGCTGCGACGGGCGGGGGCGGGCCGGTCTTTCTCGTGGTCCGTTTCGTGGTGCTGTTCGCGGCCCTGCTGCCGCCGACCATCGCGATGGGAGCGAGCCTGCCGCTGCTGGCGTCGGACTTCACGCGGCGAGGCTCGGGTTTCGCGTCCTCGGTGGGGCGGCTGTACGCGTTCAACACGGCGGGGGCCGTGCTCGGGACGGCCGGGGCGGGATTCCTGCTGGTCCCGCTGCTCGGGCTGTGGAAGACGGCGGTGCTGGCGTCGCTCCTGGACTTCGCCGTGGCGGTGACGGTGATGCTGAGCCGCCCGGCGGCGCCCCCTGCGGGGGAGACAGAAGCCGCGCCGGGAAGCGGGGCGGGCGAGGCGGCGCGGGCCGGCTCGTTCGCGAAGTTGATCATCCCGCTGTTCGCGGTGAGCGGGTTCACGGCGATCCTCTACGAGGTGGCGTGGACGCGGATCCTCTGCGTGCCGCTCGGGGGGATGGTCTACGCGCTTGTCGGCGATCCTGACGCTCTACCTGCTGGGGATCGCCCTCGGCTCCGCGGTCGCGGCGCGCATCCTGCGCGCGGCGCGCCGTCCGGTTGTCCTGTTCGGCGCGGGGCAGGTGCTGCTCGCGGCGACGGTGGCGGCCGGGGCGCACCTGTTCGGGCAGATCCCGCGCTGGCAGGCGTCGCTGGTGATCTCCTCGCTGGCGAGTCCGTGGCGGATGTACCTGGGGGAGGCGGGGATCGTCGCGCTGGTGGTGCTTCCGCCCACCCTGCTTCTGGGGGCGCTGTTCCCGCTGGCGGCGGCGGTCTACCGGGGGACGCGCGGGGATCCGGGGGCCTCGGTGGGCGGGATCTACGCGGCCAATACGTTCGGCTCGATCGCGGGGTCGCTGCTGACGGGGTTCGCACTGATCCCGGCGATGGGGGCGCTGCGGGCGGTCCTGGCGGCGGCGGGGGTGAACCTCGCGATCGGGATCACGGCCCTGCTTCTCGGAGAGGGGCGCCCGGGGCCGCGCAGGGCCGCGGCGGCGCTCGCGGCGGCGGCGGGGGTGCTTTTCGCGCTCGCGGCGATGCCGGACTGGCCGGCGCAGCGGATGAGCATCGGGTTCTCGCGGATGCTGCGGGCGTTCCGGTTCGGGGGGGAGGGGCGCGGGGAGAAGGTGGTGCGCGACCTTGTGGAGACGAGCGGCACGGCGCAGGGGCTCGAGCAGCTGCTGTTCTACCGGGAGGGGCGCCTGGCGAGCGTGGCCGTGATCGAGTCGCCGGGGCGCAGGGCCCTGATCGTGAACGGCAAGCCCGATGCGACGACCGGCTCGGGCGAGGACATGATGACGCAGGTGGTGCTGGCGCACATTCCGCTGCTGCTGCTGCCGCAGGCGAAGGATGTCTGCATCGTGGGGTACGGGAGCGGGGTGACGACGCACTCGGTGCTGACCCACCCGGTGCGCGAGGCGGTGACGCTGGAGATCGAGAAGGCGGTGATCGACGCGGCGCCCTGGTTCAGGGACGGCGCGTTCGAGCCCCTGGCCGATCCCCGGAGCCGCCTGGTGATCGAGGACGCGGGGACGTTCCTGCGCTCGACGAGCCGGCAGTTCGACCTGGTGATCTCCGAGCCGTCCAACCCGTGGCTCGCGGGCGTGGGCGACCTGTTCACTCGGGAGTTCTACCGCGCGGCGGCAGCGCGGGTCCGGCCGGGGGGGCTGTTCTGCCAGTGGGTGCAGTGCTACGAGATCTCCCCGGAGACGCTCAGGACGGTCCTGCGGACCATGGCGGGGCGGTTCCCGCACGGGCACGTGTTCTTCTTCAGGCCCTCGAACGACCTGGTGATCGTGGCCTCTCCCGACCGGGAGGTTCCGCTCGATCCCGCCACCCTGAAAGGGGTGTTCGAGCGGGTCGCCGTGGCGCGGGACCTGGCGAGGGTCGGGGTGCCGTCCGTCGCCGACCTCCTGAGGTACTACCGCGGGCGGCTCGAGCGCCTGGCGGCCGCCGCCGGCCCCGGCCCGATCAACACCGACGACAACGGGTGGCTGGAGCACCGGGCGCCGCTCGACCTGGTCCTGCCGCCCGCCTCGTCGGAGCCTTTCGGGTGGTCGGGGGAGGTGGCGGCGGATCTGGCCGGCTCGCTGGGCCCGGACCCGGACCGGGCGGCGGGGCTGCTGCTCGAGGCCGTCGATCGGGCGGTCGCGGTGGCAGATCGCGCCTCGGCCCGGGGATTCGTGCAGGCCCTGGAGAAGCTGGGGCGCCCGGAGGCGGCGGAAGTCTGGCCCCGGGTGGAGGCGCTCGATCAGCGGATCGCCCTGATGAAGCAGGCCGAGCAGTTGATGCGGGAGGCCCTTCCGGCCCTCCAGGAGGCTTCCCTGAAGGGGGATCCGGAGCTGGGCCGGCGGGCCGCGGAGATGCTCTTCCAGGCGGCCCGGATGGACCCGTCCAGCGGGGAGATCGCCTGGCGCCTCGGAAGCGCCCTGATCGCGGCCAGGAGGCCCGAGGAGGCCACGCGCGAGCTGCGCCGCGCCCTGGGGCTTCTTCCGGAGAACCGCCAGTTCCCGGTCCGGCGCGAGCTGGCCGTGGCGGCCTTCTTCAGCCTGGACCTGGAGGGGTGCCTGCGCGAGCTCGGGGAGATGGATCGCCTGAAGCCGGGCTCGGCCGAGGCCAGGTACTGGAGGGCCCGGGTCCTGCACCAGCAGGGGGACGATGTCCGGGCGCGGGCGGAGGTCGCGGAGGGCCTGAAGGCGTACCCGGGCAACAAGAGGCTTCTCGAGCTGGGCGCGGAGCTGCGGTAGAGACTCGCATCGGGAGGGTGTTTTGTGGAATCATTCCCGGACACACTGCATAAGGAGCTTGGGACATGGGCGCAGATTCCGCTGAGCTGACTTTCGAGGGCAAGACGATCAGTTTGCCGGTCATCCGGGGCACGGAAGGGGAGACCGCCATCGACATCGCGAAGCTGCGGTCGGCGACGGGCCTGATCACGATGGATACGGGCTACGCGAACACGGGCTCGTGCCAGAGCTCGATCACCTTCATCGATGGCGAGAAGGGGATCCTCCGCTACCGTGGCTACCCGATCGAGGAGCTGGCGGAGAAGAGCACGTTTCTCGAGGTGGCGTGGCTCCTGCTGAAGGGCGAGCTGCCGACGCGGGCGGAGCTGGACGTCTTCAAGCGCGACGTGACGCTGCACACGATGCTGCACACCGACTTCGGGCGGTTCTTCGACGCGATGCCGAAGGACGCGCACCCGATGCCGGTGGTCGCGGCGGCCGTGGGCGCGCTCACGACCTTCTACCAGCAGCCGGAGAGCGACTACTGGAACTGGGTGTCGATCATCCGCCTGCTGGCGAAGATGCCGACGATCTCGGCCTTCGCGTACAAGCACTCGATCGGCCAGCCGCCGATCTATCCGCGCAACGACCTCGACTACTCGGCGAACTTCCTCCGGATGATGTTCGCGACGCCGTGCGAGGAGTACGACGTCGACCCGGTGATCGCGAAGGCGGTGGACCTGCTGTTCATCCTGCACGCCGACCACGAGCAGAACTGCTCGACCAGCACGGTGCGCCTGGTCGGCAGCTCGATGGCGAACATCTTCGCGTGCATCTCGGCGGGGATCGGCGCGCTGTGGGGGCCGCTGCACGGCGGCGCGAACCAGGCCGTGATCGAGATGCTGAACCAGATCGCGGCCGAGGGCGGCAACGTGGACCGCTTCGTGGAGCGGGCGAAGGACAAGAAGGAGAACACGCGGCTGATGGGCTTCGGGCACCGGGTCTACAAGAGCTACGACCCGCGGGCCGCCATCCTCAAGAAGACCTGCGCGCGAGGTGCTGCGCAAGGTGGGGACCTCCGGGCCGTCCTCGCAGCTTCTCGAGATCGCGCTGAAGCTCGAGGAGATCGCCCTGAAGGACGAGTACTTCATCAGCCACAAGCTCTACCCGAACGTGGACTTCTACTCGGGCGTGATCTACAAGGCGATCGGCATCCCGACGAACATGTTCACCGTGATGTTCGCGCTGGGCCGGCTGCCCGGGTGGATCGCGCAGTGGGCGGAGATGCGGCGCGACCCCGCGTTCAAGATCGGGCGCCCGCGCCAGGTCTACACGGGAGCCGTGAAGCGTCCGTACGTCGCGATCGAGGCGAGGCGCTAGCATTCGGATCTGGACGTCGCCGTTCACGCTCGCCGTCGCCGCGACGACGAGCGTCTTCGTCGGGTTCTACCTGCTGCTGCCGGTGCTGCCGGTCTACGCGTCGCGGCTCGGGGCGACGAAGATCGAGGTCGGCTTCGTCATTTCCGTCTACTCGCTCGCTGCCATCCCGGCCCGCCTGCTGACCGGCCCGCTGATGGACCGGCACGGGCGGAAGCGGTTCCTGCTCGCGGGGCTGGCGGGGTTCGCGGCGGTTGCGGCGCTCTACCCGTTCGCGGCGAGCCCGGGCGCGCTGCTGTTCGTGAGGGTCATGCACGGGCTGACGTGGGGATGCCTGACGACCGCGATGAGCACGCTCGTCGCGGACATCGTGCCGGCGGCCCGGCGCGGCGAGGCGCTCGGGTACTGGGGGCTGGCCCCGACGATCGCGATGTCGGTCGCGCCGCTCGCGGGAGGGCTGTTGATCGCGGGGTTGGGATTCGGGACGGTCTTCGGCCTGACCGCCGGGCTCGGGGCGCTGGGGGCGCTCCTGATGACGCCGGTCGCGGAGCCGGCGCGGGAGCGGGCGCCGTCCGCCTCGGCGGCGAGGATCGGCTGGCCCCCGCGCGAGGCGCACCTTCCCGCCGTCGTGCTCTTCCTCTCGAGCCTGTCGTACGGGGCGCTCGTGGCGTTCCTTCCCGTCGCCCTTGCCGGGAGGCCGGGGCAGACGGGGGTCTTCTTCAGCCTCTACGCGGTCGCGATCCTCGTGGCGCGCCCCCTGGCGGGTCTCTTCTCGGACCGGTGGGGGAGGGCGGCCGTCATCGGCCCCGGCCTGGCGCTCGGCGCGGCAGGGTGCGTGATCCTCGCCTTCGCGCGGGGATTCGCGCCGCTCGCCCTCGCGGCCGTCCTCTACGGCGCGGGGATCGGGGGAGGAGGATTCCCCGGCCTGATGGCCCTCACGGTGGACCGCTCGCCGGTGCCGTCCCGCGGGGCGGCGCTCGCGGGTTTCTTCACGGCCTACGACCTGGCGATCGCCTCCGGCGCGGGCCTGCTCGGCGTTGTCTACGAGCGGGCCGGCTTCCGGGCGCTGAACCTCGTGGTCGCGGCGGGGATCCTCCTTTCCCTCGCCGTGTTCACCGCGGGCCTGCGGCGGGAGCGGGCCTGATGGCGCTGGCGCTCCAGGGGGCCGCGCTGTTCGCGTTCATCCCGCTCGTCCTGTTCCTCTTCCTGCGCCTGCCGCTCGGGCCGGGCCCCTCGCTCGCGGCGGGAATGGTCCTCATGCTCGGACACCGGTTCGTGGCGGCCCCCTGGGCGGCGCGCCATGCGGGCGAGCGGTGCCTGTGGTGCGGGAAGAGCCCCGCCGGCCCTGCGGCGCGCCGCCTCGAGATCCGCTCGGGAAAGAGGACGTGGCCGCTCGCCGCGTGCGGCGAGGATCATGCCCGCAGCGCCGCGCGCTTCGTCACGTTCGCGGCGCGCTGGCGCGGGCCCCTGATGCTCGGGATCTTCGCGCCGCTGTTCGTGCTGCTCGCGGCGACCTCGGCGGAGGCCCTCGGCAGGCCGATCATGGCGGCCGGGTGGGCGGCCCTGCAGTTCCGGATGATCGTGGCCGCGACCGTGGTCGGCGCGTCGCTCGGCTAGCTGACCGTGCGCGAAACGAGCGGGCCGCTTTCGTTCCCGTTCCCGCTGCACAACCTCTTCCTGCTCGGGATCCGGGCGACGCTGTGGGTCTTCCGGCTGGTCGGGACCTGGTGGCTCGTGGCGGGCCTGGTCCGGCTCGCTACTTCCTGACGGCCGCTTCCAGCTTGCGGCTGAGCGCGGCCGCCATCGTCTCGAGCATGGTGTCCGCGTCCATCGCCGCCAGGTTCAGGATGAGGTCGTAGCCGAGCGGATCGTCGATGTCGCGCCGGTACCACTGCCGCATGAACGCCGCCTTGGCCGCATCGTCCTCCCTGATCCTCTGCTCGGCGGCGGCCGAGTAGATCCCATCGCGCTGCGCGAGCGAGAGTGTGCGCATCTCCAGCGGGGCGACGATCCTGACGCGCAGCCCGTAGCGGGGATCGAGCAGCCAGTTCGCACCGCGCCCGACGAGGACGGCCTGGCCGTTGCGCGCGAGGGCCCAGATCACCTGCATCATCTCCCGGACGAAGTCCGAGGGACCGACGCTGTCCACGGAGAACCAGCGGGCGAGCAGATCGTCGAACATCCCGATCGCCTTCTCGTCGAGGCGGGAGATGATCTTCTCGCGGGTGTTCGTGTGCTCGGCGATGGCGAGGAGGATCTCCTTGTCGAAGAGCTGCCAGCCGAGGCGCTCCGCGAGGCGCCGCGCGAGCTCCCGGCCTCCCGTCCCGAGCTGCCGCGAGACCGTCACGTAGGGCCCTTCGGGCAGCTGGGCCAGCTCCCTGCGGGCGATCTCGTCCCCCTGCTCGGCGAGGCGCCGCCGCAGCTCGATGGCCTGCATGTGGCGGTTGATCAATCGGTCGAGGTGGGTGAGGTCGGTGATCGGTGTCATATCGCACCCCCTCGTCAGGTTGGTGTCCTGACTACCTATATTGTACGTCCCCGGGCGGAAACGGACAGTGGTTTCGGGCATGGCCGGACTCCCCCGGCCGCCCGCTCCCGGGCGGGCGGTCAGCGCCGCCGCAGCATCCAGATCAGGACCGCCGGCAGCCGCTTGTGCACGCTCAGCTTCTCCAGGATCCGCTGGACGTGGTTTCGCACAGTCGTCGGGCAGATCGCCAGCCTCCCGGCGATCTCGCCGGTCTCGAGGCCGGCGGCCATGAGATCGAGGACCTCCTCCTCGCGTCTCGACAGCAGGCCGAGCCCCCTTTCCGCCCCCTCGAGGGCGGGGAGGGCGTGGCCGTTCTCCGGGGTCAGCATGTGGATCACGGCGTAGCGCCCCTCGCGCGGCGGGGGGATCGGCAGGGTGTACAGGTGAATTCCGATGCCCGGCCCGTCGTGGTCCGGTTTCTTCAGGTGGCTGCACGGGTGAAAGGTCCCTTCCCGCATCGATCGCTGGATCGGACAGTCGCGGCCGCAGTGCGGCTCGCCTCCGAGGGTCTTCAGCCGCGCGACCTTCCAGCAGGGCATGCCGACGGCGGCCTCCGGGTCGTACCCCAGAAGCGTGCCCGCCGCCCGGTTGCATGTCTTCACGACACCGAGCTCGTCGGAGACGAGGATCCCCTGATCGAGGCGCTCGAACGCCGACAGGGGAACGACCCGTTCCAAGACCATCCCGCACCTCCTCGTGGAGCCGCAGCTCGTCCGCGCTGCTGGGGCAGGGGCAGGATCCGGCATCTGCAGCTAGATCGGCGTCGTCCCGGCCTCAGCCGCGGATACACTTTTCCTTAATATCAATCCTCTGCATTTTTCGTACCTTCGAAAAACCGCACAAGATCAAGCCCGACAACCATTTCCGGCGGTCGAATTTGCGCGGGGCCCCGGTGGCCCCCGGGGGCGGCGGCAAAACTTGCGCCCGGGGCTCGTTCAGGGGGAGGCTGCTTCCGCCCGGCGGCGCGGGCCCTGCGGACGACCACGACGGAGCCGATCATCCCGAACAGGAAGACGGGAGCCAGATAGCGCGAAGCGGTCAGGCTCGTGGAGCAGCAACTTCGTGATCAGAAGGGCGATCCCCCACAGGACGACAACCGCCAGTTCCTCTTTCATCCGCGTTTTCTCTCCTCGCCGGCCCCGGCGCCGCGGCCTTTCATACGCAGTCGCGGCAGGCCGGTTCGCGCCCCCGTCGCTTTCTGCCTCGCGGGTCCGTTTCTTGCTGCAAGCAGCAGGTGGGGAGCGGGATCGGGGATCTCCTCCGCCCCTTCGAGCGCAGTTGTTTCGATCACAACGGGTCGGCCCGAGGGTGCCCCGATCCCGGACCAGCATCCGGACGGGCGTATCATGGCCGGCATCCGGTCCAGCACGATGATATCCAGGTGGAGACCAACCCGTGAAAACCGCCCCCGACACCGACGCCGGCGTGGAAGCCTTCGGCCGCGAGCTCCTGAAGCGCGCCGAAGCCGAGCAGCGCGACATCCTCCTCGAGCCCGAGCTGTACGCCCTGATGGCGGCCGCGGGGATCGACGTGCCGCGGTATCGTTCATCGCGGGCCGGGGGACGTGGACGAGGCGCTCTGCTCCGCGATCGGATCCGCGGAGGCCGTCGTGAAGGTGGTCTCCCCGGACATCCTCCACAAGAGCGACGTGGGGGGCGTCCTGGTCTGCCGAACAGCCCGGGCGCCGTGCGGGAGGCGGTCGCCGCGGTCCTCGCCTCGGCGGAGGGAGCGGCCCCGAAGGCCCAGTGGCGGGCGCCCTTGTCGCGGAGAAGATCGCCTTCCGGGGCGGGCCGGGCCGCGAGATCCTCGCCGGGTTCCGCCACGACCGCGCGTACGGCCCGGTCGTCTTCTTCGGCGTCGGGGGGCTCGATGCCGAGTACCTGCTGCGGGTGCTCAGCCCGGAGAGCGCGCGCGTGATCCTCTCCACGCTCGGCCTGACCGAGGAGCGCGCGCGCGAGCTGATCCGCGGCACGCTGGTGCACGAGGCGCTGTGCGTCGGGCTGCGCAGCGCGAGGCAGGCCACGATTCCCGAGGAGGCCCCCGCGCGGCTCATCGCGCGGATTGCCGCCCTCGCCGACCTGTTCGCCGGTTTCACGCCGGCGGACGGGCTCGGCCTCGCGGAGCTGGAAGTGAACCCCTTCGTCGCGTCCGAGGACGGGCGCCTGGTCGCCCTCGATGCCCTCGCGCGGCTCGGTCGTCCCGGGGCGGTGCCGCCGCCGCGCCCGATCGAGCGGATCCGCGAGCTGCTCGTGCCGCGCAGCGCGGCCGTCATCGGTGTCTCGGAGAAGGCGCTGAACGTCGGGCGGGTCATCCTCAGGAACCTCGTCGCGGGCGGGGGGATCCCGAAGGAGAGCCTCTCGGTCATCCACCCGAAGGCGGCGGAGATCGACGGGTGCCGCGCGTTCCCCTCGACGGCGGCGATGCCCGGGCCCGTGGACATGGCCGTGGTCGCCGTGCCGGCCGACGGGGGCGCCGACAAGGTGGTGCTCGACCTGGTCGAGAGCCGCCGCGCGCGGACCATCACGCTCATCGCCGGCGGGTTCGGCGAAACGGAGGCGGGCAAGTCGGTCGAGGCGCACATGCGCGAGGTATCGAGGCCTCGCACCGCGCCACGGACGGCGGCGTCCTCGTGAACGGCGGGAACTGCCTCGGGATCATCTCGGTCCCGGGCGGGTACAGCACGTTCTTCCTCCCCCCCTACAAGCTGCCGTTCCACGACGCGACGGGCCAGAACGTCGCGAGCATCAGCCAGTCGGGCGCCTACCTCGTCACGCAGATCTCGAACCTCGACCGCGCCGTGCGCCCCCGCTACGCGATCTCCTTCGGCAACCAGATCGACCTGACCGTCTCGGACTACCTCGAGTACATCGAGGGGGACGCGAACGTGCAGGTCTTCGCGATCTACCTCGAGGGGTTCCGCAAGGCGGACGGACGCCGGTTCCTCGAGATCGGCCGGCGGATCGCGAAGCAGGGCAGGACGGTTCTCCTCTACAAGGCCGGGCGGACGCAGGAGGGGCGGACGGCCGCCGCCTCGCACACCGCCGCGGTCGTGGGCGACTACGAGGTCTCGCGCGAGCTGGTGCGCGCCGCCGGGATCCTCGACTGCGTCACCCTCGACATGTTCGAGGACTACCTGATGACCTTCGCGTTCCTGGCCGGGCGTCCCGTCACGGGGCGGCGCGTGGCTGTGCTGTCCAACGCCGGCTTCGAGTGCACCGCGGCGGCCGACAAGCTGTACGGCCTGACGATCGCCGAGCTCGCGCCGAAGACGCGCGAACGGCTGCGCGAGCTGCTCCCGGCCGGGATCGTGGACGTCCACAACCCCGTGGACACGACGCCGATCACGCCGACGGACCTGTACGCGGGCTGCTTCGAGGCGCTGCTCGAGGATCCGAACGTGGATGCGCTCGTGGTGGCGGGGGTCCCCGCGACGCCGTTTCTCGAGAACCTCGCGCGCGGCGAGGGGCACGGCGAGGACATCGCCCGCGAGTCGAGCCTCCCCTCGCGCCTGATCCGGATCTTCCAGAAGAGCACGAAGCCGGTCGTCTTCTCGGTGGACTCGGGCCCGCTCTACGAGGCCTGCGTCCAGATGATGAAGCGGGCCGGGCTCCCGTGCTTCCGCAAGGTGGACCGGGCGACGCGGGCACTCGGCGCCTTCCTCGGCACCAACCGGTAGCCCCGGCGACGGCGCGCCGCGACCTGGCGGTCCGGTCAGTCCCGGCGGGGGACGAGCGTGCGCACCAGGCCGAGAGGGGAGAGGAGGACGCGCGGGTCGGTCCTCTCCGCGACGATCTCCTCGACGACGCGGCGCAGTGATCCGTGCCGCGCCGCGCGGCGGACGATGAGATCCGGAACGGCGGGAACGCGCATCCAGCGCTGCGCGGCGGCGTAGGCATCGTAGGTGGGGCGGGTCTGCGCCTCGAGCTCGCGCGCGTACGCGCCGAGGTCGGAGACGCGCCCGGGCGGCGCAGCGCCCCGGCGATCGCGCGGGCCGCGATCAGGCCGCTCTGCATCGCCTTGCCGATCCCGTCCCCCGTGAGCGGGAGCGTCAGTCCGAGCGCCTCCCCCACGACCACCACGGGGCCCCGGACCGGCCGCGCTCCGGCGAAGCCGGTCCGGAGCGTCGCTCCCTGCAGGCTCTTCCACCAGGTCCCGTCGGCGAGGGCGTCGAGGGCGGGTGGGCGATGGCCGGCCTCCTCCGTGCGGGCGCCCGCGGCCCCGCCATCGAGGAACCGCGCGAGGAGCCTGCGCAGGTCGGGAAAGGCGCGGCCCGCGGCCGGCTTGCCGCTGCAGGCGGTTCTCGGGGAGGAACACGCCGCACCCGACGTTCCAGCTTCCGTCGCGCATCGGGAAAGCCCACCCGTATCCGGGCAGAAGGGCGCGGTCATAGGAGATGAACAGCGCGGGGCCGTCGGCGGAAAGTCCCGGGAACGGGTCCCGCGGAAGGTAGCCGCGCAGGGCGATCGCGGAGTGGATCGGGCGGGTGAGGACGCCGAACGGCTCGAGCACGCGCGGATGGGAGCCGCACGCCAGGACCACCACGCGGGCCCGCAGGCGGGCCGGGGCGGGCGGCGCCCTCCGCGCGCGCGATTCCGACCACGCCTCGCACCTCGCCCTCTTCCTCGAGCGGGCCGGTCACCGCAAACCCGGGGAAGAACCGCGCGCCGGCGGCTCCGGCGGCCTCGACCAGCATCGCGTCGAGCCGCTCGCGCCGGATCGTCAGGAAATCCCCGCCGACCCGGAGCATGTGCCCGCCCGGGGAGCGGAAGACGGCGCCGCCGACGGCGAGCGCTTCCCTGCGGATCGTCTCCAGGAGCCCTGCCTCCTCGAGCGCCTGCACGGCGTCGGGAAGCAGAGCGTCCCCGCACACCTTGTCCCGCGGGAACGTCGCGCGGTCGAGCAGCGCGACGCTCATCCCCGCCCGGGCCAGCCCCCAGGCGGCCATCGAGCCGGCGGGGCCGGCCCCGACGACGGCGACGTCGAACGCGGTGTCCATGTGTCTCGACGATAGATGGTCGGCCGCGGGGGCGTCAAGCCGCGTGACCGTCGGGCGGGATGGGGGCCGGGCGGGGTGGGGGGGAGCGGCGGGAACCACTCCCCCATTCGCCCGGGGAGGCCCCCCCTGCCCGCCGTTCGCACGCGGACGCGCGGCGAGAGCCGGCTGCTGCATCCACGGACGCCGGCAGCGGACACGCGGCGGTGAACAGGCTGTTGCATCCACGGACGCCGGCAGCGGACACGGTGTCGCCTCTGCGGACGCACTGACCGCTCCGGGCCGGCGCCGTCGCGCGCGGGCGGCGCTCGCGGACGCGGCGGCGATCCATGGCCCGGGGGTTGCGAGGGGAGGAGGCCGGGGCGGTCATCCACCGATGGGGAGGAAGGCAGTGGTCCCGAGGGAGGGACGGAGCGGCGGCGCGGTGGAGCGGAGCCGGGCGGGGAGGGGAGCGTGGCTGGAAGCGCAGGCCAAGCGGAGCCGGAGCGGAGTCGGAGCGTGAGCGCAGCCCGAGTGCGCATGAGCGAGCGCGAGTCGGAGTGCGAGACCGGGCGCGAGCCCGAGCCGAGCGGGCGGGGATTGGATTCGAGACACGGCCGCGTGGCGCAGCGCGAGCCGAGGGCGAGTCGGAGCGCGGCCTCACGCTGCTCGAGTCGCTCCTGGCCTGGACGCTCGCGCTCATCATCCTCACGGCGTCGCTCGGGCTCACCGCCTCGCTGCGCCGCTCGTTCCAGAAGACCGAGGCGGCCGCCGACGCCGCCCAGCGCGTCCGGATCGCCCTCGAGAGCATCGCGCGCGACCTGCGGATGGCGGGCTCGGCGTCGATCCGGACGGCGCCCCCGGCCGCCCGGACGAAGCGATCGAAGGAGCGTGGGCCGGGGCGATCGCCGCGCGCGGCGACCTCGACGGCGGGGAACCGTCGGCCCGCTCCGATCCCGAGCGGTGGATCGCCGGCGTGTTCCCGTCGGTGAGGACCGGCAACGACGAGCTCGTCGTCTACGCGCTGAGGCGCGAGAGCGGCTCGGGAGGGAGCGACCTCGTCTTCGAAGCCGACGTCGCCGGCGCGGCGCCGGTGACGATCCCCGGGGGGGACCTCGTGGCGCCGCGGGACGGCGGCGTCGAAGCGGTCCGCCTGCACGAGGGTCGTCGGAGCCGACGGCTCGGCGGCAGGCGCCGGCTGCATCCTCTATCGAGCCACGCTCTCCAACAATGCGGCCGTCTGGGGGACGGGCAACGCCGTCACCTGGCAGCCGCTCGCGGACGGCATCGCGGCGATCCGGTTCCGGTACTACGACGAGTCGGGGGCCGAGCTCGCGCCGCCGGGCGGAGAGGAGGGCGCGCGCGACGCGCGGCGCCGGATCGCCGCCGTCCAGGTGGGCGTGACCGCGATCGAAAGGCGGCCGGACCCGGACTGGAGCGATCCGTCCGACCCGGACCCCTCGACCGCCCACTACCGCAAGGCCGAAGGGACGGAGTGGATCGCGCTCAGAAGCGCCGGCCTGGTCGCCCGCGCCGATCCGCCGGGAGGGTCCGCGCCGTGAGTGCAGCGAACGGACGGGGAATCCCGCCGCCGGAATCGCGCCGGTCCCGGCGGCGCCGGCCGCCGACCGCCTGCCGGTGCGCGCGGCGCAGGCCGCCGGGCGCCGCCGCGGGAGCCGGCTCGCCGCCTGTCGTTGCCGCAGCAGGGCCGGGGCGCCCCATGCCGGAGAACGGGCAGACCTCGGATCCGCCGGCGGAACGGGAACCTGCGGCAGAGAGGCCGGGGTCGCAATCCGGGAACCCGGGTGCAGTGGGCCGTCAGGAAGTCGCGGGACGAGAAGCCCTCCCCGATCCACGAACGCGGCGCCGTGCTCGTCGTGGTCGTCGTCGTGACCGTGGTGCTCACGCTTCTCGGCCTCGGAATCCTCTCGCTCGGCGCGATGGAATCCGCGGCGGCGCTCGACGCCCTCCGGGCCCGCCAGGCGGCCTGGGGCGCGGAGGCGGGACTGCGGGCCGTGAAGCACTGGTTCGATGCGCCGGCCGGGAGCGCGGGAGAGTGGATGGTCCCGGCTCCCTCGGAGGTCGACCGGTCGCAGCGCAGGCTCGACCCGGACGGAACCGGCTCCTACAGGACCGTGGTCCTCGCTTCCCGCGCCCTGGAACGTCCAGTACCGGCAGGGGCGCGATGACCTGTTCGAGCGGCCGTACCGGGGCGGGCCGCTCCTCGAGCTCTCGGGGGACGAGGCAGGCCCCGACATCGTCATCGCGCCGGAGGGGATGGCGGGCGCGTCCGGGGCATTCCTCGCGCGGCTCTCGCGCTCGCTCTTCGCGGAGGGGCCGTCGCCGCCGCTGGTCCTCGAGCTCGCGCGGATCGCGATCCACGCTCCGCCCACCGTCGGAGAAGGAACCGCGCGCAGGCGGGTCGGGATCGCCTCGATCGAGGTCACCGCGCGGCTCGTCCGGCGCGGCGGCGGGGAGGAGACGGTCCTCGCCACGGCCCGCGCGGCGGGGGTTCTGCAGGACCTCCCCTTCGCCGTCCCGGGGCCGCTGATCGCGGGAGAGCTCGCCGACGGCTCGGGACTCGATGCGAGGTGGGGCGCCGTCCTGGTCTCCGGCGCGGCCCACCTGGGAGCCGATCCGGCCTCCTTCTACGGCGGCGGCTGGCCGTGGCTCTCCTCCGCGCGGCGTCTCGTCGCCGACGGCGACGGGGACGGGACCGCCGACGACTCGGATGCGGACGGCACGCCCGACCTGGAGGAGTGGCTCGCCCTGCCCGACGCCGGGCTCGCCGATCCCTGGTTTCGCCTGGTCGCGGGGGGAGCCCTGTCCGGAGCGCCCCGCTCCGATCCGCAGCCGTACCCCTTCGACGCTGCGCTCATCCCCGGTTCCTGGAGGACGGCCGATGATCGCAGCGGGCTGTTCCAGGCAACGGACCTCGCCGCTGTTGCGGTTGGCGGCCCCGCCGCGACCGCACTCTCCTCCGGCGGGATGCCGTTGGCCTCGCCGGCAGCGATCGCGATGTTTCGCGAGGCCGCGGCGGACGGCGGGGGAGCGGGGCACCTGCTGCGCTACGTCGCGGGGACCGATCCGCCGCTCTTCCGGGAAGGCGCAGGCCCGCCGGTCTCCTTCGAGGACGCGACGCGGGGCGGGGACGGGCTTTTCTACTTCGATACGGCCGACGCGCTGCCGCCCCGCGACCTCGACGGCGATGGCGTGCCCGGACAATCTCACCCCGCCGATCGCCGTTGCGGACCGCGACTGGTTCGCGCGCGGGTGCGTCGTCGTCAACGCGCGCGCGTTCGGGATCGGTCCCTCGTCGCGGGCCGGGACGGGCGCGATCGAGCCGCCGGGCGAGCCGTTCGACGACGCCGACGCGGACGGCGCCTGCGACGCGGAGGAGACCTTCCTGCGGCTCGGGTATCCGGCCGACCCGCTGGCGCCCGGCGCCCGCTTCACCAGGCTCGGCGCGGAGAGCGCCGCATCGGGCGGTCCCCGCCGGGCCGCGGGTCCCGGCGCGAGCGCGCCGCTCAGCTTCGAAGGGCTGCTGATCGCGACGGGCGATTGGACGGGGGAGAGCGATGCGCGGATTCACGGCGCTCTCCTCGTGCGGGGCGCGCTGCGCGCGCCGTCCTCTTCCGGCGCGCGTACGCTGCAGCTCCTGTACGATCACCGCCTCGGCGAGGACGCGTGGCCTCCGCCCGGATCGGCGCTTCCGCGGACCGTCTGGCAGGGCCGTTTCGTGACGCCCTAGCGCGCCGCGCGGGGCCGGCTCGACGCCGGCCGCGCGCGATTCGATGCGTCGCTCTGCCGCGGGCGGCCGTCTGCAGCGTTTCTTGACATGAGGGAGCCGCTTTCCTAAAATGCACGTTCTCCTCGGGCCCGTAGCTCAATGGTAGAGCAGCAGACTCTTAATCTGTTTGTTGGAGGTTCAAGTCCTCCCGGGCTCACCAGCACACCGTCGAAGCCGTCCCTCCCCCGCGCCCCTTTCGTTGACACCCGGAGGCCGGCGGGGTAGAGTGCTTCTCCGCTGCGAAAGTGGCGGAACTGGTAGACGCGCTGGACTTAGGATCCAGTGGGCAACCGTGGGGGTTCGAATCCCCCCTTTCGCACCATCCCGACCTTCTCCCGCCACAATCGCCAGTAGGGACTGAAGAACGTTGGAGAGCAGAATCGAGCCATGAGCGAAACGACGACACCGTACGAGACCGAGCTGAGCGAGGCGGGCGGGTGCCGGCGCCGCCTCACCGTGAGGGTCGCCGCCGACGAGGTCGCGCGCGAGACCGAGGAGATCGTCCACCGCTACGCGAAGGCGGTGCGGATTCCGGGCTTCCGCAAGGGGCACGTTCCCCCGGCGCTCGTCCGCAAGAGGTTCGCGAAGGAGATCGAGGATGAGGTGCGCGAGCACCTCGTGAACCACGGCCTTCGCGAGGCGGTCCAGCAGCACAAGGTCTTCCCGCTGCACGATCCGGTCGTCGAGGGAGGCGAGCTGAAGGAGGGCGAGCCGTTCTCCTACACGGCCCTGTTCGAGACGAAGCCCGAGCTCCACCTCGGCGAGTACACGGGGCTGGCGGTCTCCCTCCCCGAGCCCACCGTGACCGACGAGGACGTGGACAAGGCCGTGGACCAGGTCCGCGAGAGCCTGGCCCGGTTCGTCGCCGTGGAGCCGCGCCCGCTGGCGCAGGGGGACTTCGCCGCGCTCGACCTTCAGGGGCACTACGAGGACGGGAAGGGGAGCGATTTCAAGCACGAAGGGGTGCTGGTCGAGCTCGGGGCGGAATCGAACCTGCCCGAGTTCAACGAGGCGCTCCCCGGGATGGTCCCGGGCGACACCCGGGCGTTCGTCGTCTCCTACCCGGCGGAGTTCGGCGCCGACCACCTGGCCGGCCGCCAGGTCCGCTACACGGTGATGCTCAAGGAGATCAAGACCCGCGAGCTCCCCCCGGCCGACGACGAGCTGCCGAAGGACATCGGCCGGCCCGGGACGATGCAGGAGTTCCGCGAGGAGATCCGGGCCGACCTCCTGGCCGGCCGGAAGCGGTCCGCCGAGGGGAAGGCCAGGGATTCCCTCATCCGCCAGCTGATCGAAAAGCACCCCGTCGAGGTCCCCGAGGTCATGGTCGAGGAGCAGCTGAACCTGACCATGGAGGAGATCGTCCGGGGGATGATCATGAGGGGGATCCACCCCTCCAAGGCCGACGTGGACTGGAAGGCGGTCCGGGAAAAAGAGCTCCCGATGGCGCGCCAGAGGGTCCTCGGGATGCTGATCCTGGACGAAATCGCCTCCCGGGAGCAGATTACCGTCACCGACGCGGAAATTTCGCAGAGGATCGCGGAGGAAGCCTCCCGGAGGGGCCAGGGGGCCGAGGAGGCCCGGAAGAGGCTCGATCAGGCCGATGCAAGACAAGTCATTAAGAATCAACTAGTTAGAGAAAAGTCCCTTGACTTTCTGATGAAAAACGCTACAATCAGCAGCTTGAGGAGGTCGACTGACGATGCTTATCCCGATGGTCGTGGAGCAGACCAGCCGCGGCGAACGGGCCTATGACATTTACTCTCGCCTCCTGAAGGACAACATCATCTTCATCGGGAGCCCGATCGATGATGTCGTCTCGAACCTGGTCATAGCCCAGCTCCTGTTCCTGGAAGCCGAAGACCCCGACAAGGACATCTCCGTCTACATCAACAGCCCCGGGGGCTCGGTGACCGCCGGACTCGCCATCTACGACACCATGCAGTTCGTGAAGCCCGACATCAGCACCATCTGCATCGGCCAGGCCGCCTCGATGGCCGCCGTGCTGCTGGCGGCCGGGACCACCGGGCAAGCGGTTCGGCCTGCCGAACTCCCGGATCCTGATCCACCAGCCGATGGGGGGGATCAGCGGGCAGGCCTCGGACATGGAGATCCATGCCCGGGAGATCCTCCGGATCCGCGACCGCCTCAACGAGATCCTGCACAACCACACGAAGAAGGGCCTCGAGCAGCTTCGCCAGGACACCGATCGGGACTTCATCATGGACGCCGTCCAGGCCCGGGAATACGGGATCATCGACCAGGTGATCTCGAGCCACGAGAAGGCGGAAGGCTGACAGCATGGCGAGGAAAAAGGGCGAGGGCGAAACGCTTCGCTGCTCGTTCTGCAACAAGAACCAGCGCGACGTCCGCAAGCTGATCGCGGGCCCGACCGTCTACATCTGCGACGAGTGCGTGGACATCTGCCTCGACATCATCGCGGAGGAGCGGGAGCCCGAGGAGCGGATCCAGGAGCGCGCCCTGCCCAAGCCGGTCGAGATCAAGACCTTCCTCGACGAGTACGTGATCGGGCAGGACAAGGCGAAGAAGAAGCTCGCCGTCGCGGTCTACAACCACTACAAGCGCAACGAGCTCGCGAAGAAGAAGAGCGAGATCGAGGTCCAGAAGTCCAACATCCTCCTGATCGGCCCGACCGGGACCGGCAAGACGCTGCTCGCGCAGACGCTGGCGCGCCTCCTCTCGGTCCCCTTCGCCATCGTCGACGCGACGACGCTGACGGAGGCCGGCTACGTCGGAGAGGACGTCGAGAACATCATCCTGAAGCTGCTGCAGGCCGCGGGCAACGACGTCGAGAAGTGCCAGCGCGGCATCATCTACATCGATGAAGTGGACAAGATCGCCCGCAAGGGCGAGAACCCCTCGATCACCCGGGACGTTTCGGGGGAGGGGGTGCAGCAGGCGCTGCTGAAGATCCTGGAAGGGACGATCGCCAACGTTCCCCCGCAGGGCGGGCGCAAGCACCCGCACCAGGACTTCATCCCCGTGGACACGACCAACATCCTCTTCATCTGCGGCGGGGCGTTCGTGGGCCTCGACACCGTCATCGAGCAGCGGACCGGCAAGAAGACGGTCGGCTTCCGCGCCGAGGTGAAGGGGAAGAAGGAAAAGAACGTCCTGACGACGCTCGACCAGGTCCAGCCGGTCGACCTCGTGAAGTTCGGCCTCATCCCGGAGTTCGTCGGGCGCCTGCCGATCGTGGCGACGCTCGGGGAGCTCGACAAGTCGGCGCTGGTGCAGATCCTCACCGAGCCGCGCAACGCCCTGGCCAAGCAGTACCAGAAGATCTTCGAGTACGAGGACGTGAGCCTCTCCTTCGACAAGGAGGCCCTCGAGGCGATCGCGCAGCTCGCGCTCGACCGCAAGATCGGCGCGCGCGGCCTGCGCCTCATCATGGAAGAGCTGATGCTCGAGCTGATGTACCAGCTCCCGTCCATGAGCGGCGTGAAGGAATGCGTCATCACGAAGGAAGTTGTCCTGAACAAGGTCAACCCCCTCACGCTGCTGGAGAAGGCGGGCTAGGAACCTGGCCCTCCTTTTCCCCGCCCCGGCATCGCATCGAACCCCTCACCATGAAGGAACGATCGCACATGGATTACGGTGACGCGCTGCAGCAGCTTCCGATGGTCCCGCTCCGGGACGTCGTGGTCTTCCCGACCACCATGGTCCCGTTCGTCGTCGGGCGCCGCTCCTCGCTGGCGGCGGTCGAGCAGGCCCTGGCCGGCGGCAAGAAGATCTTCCTCGCGACGCAGCGCAACGCCCGCGTGGACGACCCGGCCCCCGAGGACATCAACTCGATCGGCACGATCGCGAACATCGTCCAGAACCTGACGCTGCCGAACGGGAACATCAAGCTGCTGGTCGAGGGCGTCGCGCGCGCCCGCGTGATCGAGGTCGAGGAGGCCCCCGAGGGGGGCTTCCGGACCCTGCTGAAGGTCATCGAGAAGAAGGCCGACCAGGCGGGGGGCGCCGAGACCGAGCAGGCGATGCAGAAGGTCGCGTCCCTGTTCGAGAAGTACGTCAAGTACAGCCCCAACCTGCCGTACGAGACGATGCTCTCCACCATCCGGGTCACCGACCCGGGGCGCCTGACCGACACGATCGCGGCCCACCTGACGATCGGCGTCGAGGAGAAGCAGAACCTCCTCGAGACGATCAACCCCCGCGAGCGCCTCGACGTGGTCTCCGGGATCCTCGAGAACGAGATCGAGAAGCTGCGCGTGGACAAGAGGATCCACAACCGCGTCAAGAAGCAGATGGAGAAGGCGCAGAAGGAGTACTACCTCAACGAGAAGATGAAGGCGATCCAGCAGGAGCTGGGACGCCGCGACGACCGCGTCAACGAGATCGAGGAGTTCCGCCAGAAGATCGACGCGGCGAAGATGCCCAAGGAGGCGCGGGAGAAGGCCCTGCAGGAGCTGAAGCGCCTCGAGGTGATGCCGCCCGTCTCCGCCGAGGCGACGGTCTCGCGCAACTACCTCGAATGGCTGCTCGCCGTGCCGTGGGCGAAGAAGTCGCGGGAGATCCGCGACATCGACCAGGCCGAGAAGATCCTCGACGAGGACCATTACGGGCTGGAGAAGGTCAAGGAGCGGATCCTCGAGTTCCTCGCCGTCCGCCAGCTCGTCAAGAAGAGCCGCGGCTCGATCCTCTGCTTCGTCGGCCCTCCCGGCGTGGGCAAGACCTCCCTCGCCAAGTCGATCGCGCGCGCGACGGGCAAGAAGTTCGTGCGCCTGTCGCTGGGCGGCGTCCGCGACGAGGCCGAGGTCCGCGGCCACCGGCGCACCTACATCGGCGCCTTCCCGGGCCAGATCATCCAGATGATGCGCAAGGCCGGGACCAAGAACCCGGTCTTCCTGCTCGACGAGGTCGACAAGATGTCGATGGACTTCCGCGGCGACCCGTCGGCGGCGCTGCTCGAGGTCCTCGATCCCGAGCAGAACCACTCGTTCCTCGACCACTACCTCGACACCGAGTTCGACCTGTCCGAGGTGATGTTCATCGCCACGGCGAACGTCATCCACTCGGTGCCGCCCGCGCTGAAGGACCGCATGGAGGTCATCCGCCTGGCCGGCTACACGCTGGGCGAGAAGATGGCGATCGCCTCGCGATACCTCACGAAGAAGCAGCTGACCGCCCACGGGCTCGACGCCGCCAAGGTGACGTTCGAGGAGGGGGCGATCCAGGACATCATCGAGAAGTACACCCGCGAGGCGGGCGTGCGCAGCCTCGAGCGCGAGATCGCGTCCATCTGCCGCAAGATCGCCCGCAAGGTGGTCAAGGAGGGGAAGGACGCCGCCGTGGCCGTGACCTCCCAGGTCGTTTCCGACTACCTCGGCGTGCCGCGGTTCCATCCCCAGGCCGAGCGCAAGAGCCCCGAGATCGGCACCGCCACCGGGCTGGCCTGGACGGAGGTCGGGGGCGAGATCCTCACGACCGAGTGCCTGCTGGTTCCCGGCAAGGGGGTGCTGACGCTGACCGGCAAGCTGGGCGACGTCATGCAGGAGTCGGCCCAGGCGGCGCTGACCTACATCCGCTCCCGGGCCGACGTGCTGGGGATCGAGCCGAACTTCCAGCGCAAGTACGACATCCACATCCACGTGCCCGAGGGGGCGATCCCGAAGGACGGTCCCTCGGCCGGGATCACGATGGCCACCGCGCTCGCCTCGCTTCTGACCAAGGTCCCGGTCCGCTCCGACGTCGCCATGACGGGCGAGATCACCCTGCGGGGCAAGGTCCTGCCGATCGGCGGGGTCAAGGAGAAGGTGCTCGCGGCGTACCGCTTCGGCGTCCGCACGATCATCCTCCCGAAGGAGAACGAGAAGGACCTCTCCGAGGTCCCCGAGGAGATCCAGAAGCTGCTGGACTTCCGCCTCGTCGAGACGATGGACGAGGTCCTCGAGATCGCGCTCGTCGGCGGGGTGAAGGGGGTTCCGGCGGACGGACAGGCCCTTCCCGCGGGGGAGAAGACCGAGGGAGCGGGGCCGGGTTCCGTCGCCCACTGAGCGGGGCTTCGGGGGCGTCCGCGCTCGCGCCAATTCAGCCGGCGAGGCGCAGCGCGCTTCGCGGCTGATCCGCGCGGGAGGCTGGTCTCCTTCGGACGGGTATCATCGGCAGCACTTCGTTCGCAGCCGCCCAGCCGACGGCGCTCGACGGACGCGCCGCGGCTGATCCGCCGCTTTCGGGAACCAGTGGCCGGCCTTCCGGTCACAACAGCCGCAAGGCGGGTAGAATGGACTCCCGCGCAGGACCCGTCCTTCACAGGGCCAGATCGGAGACATGAAAACCACCGACCGCGTTGACGCACGAGCGAAGTTCTCCATGGCCGTCGGGCCGGGAGGGGCGTTTCCCGCGGGGAAGCGGCACGAGGTGGTCTTCTGCGGGCGCTCGAACGTCGGGAAATCGAGCCTCCTGAACGCCCTCACGGGCGTCAACGGGCTCGCCCGGACCAGCAAGACCCCCGGGCGGACGCGGGAGATCCACTTCTACGAGCAGGGGGAGCACCGCTACCTGGTCGACCTGCCGGGGTACGGCTACGCCAAGGTCTCCCAGGCCGACCGGAGGGCCTGGGCCGGCCTGGTCGAGTCGTACCTCGAGCGGGCGGACCGGATCGCCCTGGCGGTCCTGCTGGTCGATTCCCGGCACCCCCCCTTCGAGACCGACCTCATGCTCGCCGGAGAGCCTGTTTTCCCGGGGGGTCCCCTTCATCGTGGCCCTGACCAAGGCCGACAAGGCCGGGATGTCCGAGCGGGCGAAGGCCCTCCGGGGGGCGCGGGAGGCCTTCGCGGGGGCGCGGGAATGCCTCATGACGTCGGCGAAAACGGGGGCCGGGATGAGGGACCTGGCCCGCTGGATCGCGGAGTCGGTTTCCGCGTTGCAGAACCCCCTGAAGTCCGGTATTATCAAAGGTTTGTAGGACTTTTCAGAGAGGACTGGTCACATGAAGCAGGGAATCCACCCCAAGTATTTCGACGTGAGCGTTCACTGCGCGTGCGGGCACACCTTCACGACCCGCTCCACGAACAAGGACCTGCGGGTCGAAATCTGCGCCGACTGCCACCCCTTCTTCACCGGCAAGCAGAAGCTGCTCGACACCGCCGGCCGCGTCGAGCGGTTCGAGAAGCGGTACGGCAAGACGAGCAAGGGCACGCTGCCCACGCCCGAAGGACAGGGAACCGGGGCCTGATGGGAACTCCCGTGGCCACCCCGGCCCGGCCGGGAGGCCGGCGGCCCGGGTTCGCGCGCCTGGCAGCGCTCGCCAGCACGCGGATCCTGTTCCTCGAGGAGGAGATTCTCCTCGGAGGCCAGGCCGTGCTCGAGGGGGTCATGATGCGCGCGCCCCGCTCGATGGCGGTGGCCGTCCGCAAGCCGAGCGGCGAGATCACGGTCCTGCGCCGCGAGATCCCGATCCTGGGCGAGAAGTACCCGGCGCTGAAGTGGCCGATCATCCGCGGAGCGGTGACGATGATCCAGGCCCTCGTGCTCGGGATCTCCTCGCTGAACTTCAGCGCCGAGGCCGCCTTCGAAGGGATCGACGAGGCCGAGGGCGTGAAGAAGACCGGCGAGGAGAAGAAGAGCAAGGCCGCCGGCTTCGCGATCGGGCTCAGCGTCGTCGCCTCCCTCGCCGTCGGGGCTCGCGCTGTTCTTCCTGCTTCCCCTGGCCCTCACGGACCTGGTGAAGCGGGTCGTCCCGGCCCTTCAGAACAGCATCGCGTACAACCTGGTCGACGGCGGCTTCCGGATCGCCGTGTTCCTGATCTACCTGTACGGGATCTCCCTGCTGAACGACATCAAGCGGGTCTTCGAATACCACGGGGCGGAGCACAAGACCGTCTTCGCGCACGAGGCCAGGCAGGACCTGACGGTGGACAACGTCCGGGCGCAGTCGCGGCTGCATCCCCGGTGCGGCACCTCGTTCCTGCTCTTCGTGATGGTGGTCTCGATCCTGGTGTTCTCCCTGCTTCCGACGAAGCTGCCCTTCTACATCATGATCTTCCCGCGCCTCGCGCTGGTGCCCCTGATCGCCGGCCTCTCCTACGAGGTGATCCGGTGGAGCGCCCGCAGGAAGAACGCCCTCGCGCGCGCCCTGGTGGTGCCGGGCCTGTGGCTGCAGCGGCTGACCACCCGCGAGCCGGACGACCAGCAGATCGCGGTCGCGATCCGCGCCCTGCGCGAGGCCCTCGAGATGGAGCGGCGGGGAGCCCTGCCCGCCGTCCCGGCCTGAGGCCGGGGGGCGTCCGCCCATGCTCGACAAGCTGAAATCCCTCGAGGAGCGCTTCGAGAAGCTCTCGGCCTCGATGGCGGACCCCGCCATCGTGGGCGACCAGGCGAAGTACCGCGAGGCGGCCCGCTCGTACTCCGAGATCGAGCCGGTCGTGAAGAAGTTCCGCGAGTACGGCAAGGCCTCGCGCGAGCTGGAGCAGGCGAGGGTCCTCGTCCGGGAGACGGAGGACGAGGAGATGCGCGCCCTCGCCCGCGAGGAGCAGGCTCAGCTCGAGGAGCGGGTCCACCGCCTGGAGGAGGAGCTCAAGGCGCTCCTGCTGCCCCGGGACCCGAACGACGAGAAGAACGTGCTGCTGGAGATCCGGGCCGGAACGGGGGGCGAGGAAGCGGCCCTGTTCGCCCACGAGGTCTTCCGCATGTACACCCGCTACGCGGAGCGGCGCGGGTGGCGGACCGAGATCCTCACGCACAACGCCACCGGCCTCGGCGGCCTCAAGGAGGTCATCGTCCAGATCTCCGGCGACAAGGTCTACAGCCGCCTCAAGTTCGAGAGCGGCGTGCACCGCGTCCAGCGCGTGCCGGCGACCGAGGCCTCGGGGCGGATCCACACCTCGGCCGTGACGGTCGCCGTCCTGCCCGAGGCGGAGGAGGTCGAGGTCCAGATCGACGAGGCGAAGGAGCTCAGGATCGACACCTTCTGCTCCTCCGGCCCCGGCGGCCAGTCGGTCAACACGACCTACTCCGCCGTGCGGATCACGCACCTGCCGACCGGCCTCGTCGTCCAGCAGCAGGACGAGAAGTCCTGGCACAAGAACAAGGCGAAGGCCCTGAAGGTGCTCCGCTCGCGCCTGTACGAGATCAAGATGCGCGAGCAGCAGGACGCGATCGCGAAGGAGCGCCGCGGGATGGTCGGTTCGGGGGACCGGAGCGAGAAGATCCGGACGTACAACTTTCCGCAGAACCGCGTGTCCGACCACCGGATCGGCCTGACGCTGCACCGCCTCGACGCGGTCATCGAAGGGCGATCTCGACGAGATCCTCGACGCGCTCACGACGCACTACCAGTCCGAGCGCCTCAAGGAAGAGGTCAAGGCCTAACCTCCGCGGGCCGGCGCCGCGGGCGGGGGAGCGCCCCTCCACTCCCGTCCGGCCACAGCCCCCGGGCCCGGCGGATCGGCGGCCGGGGCGGGCATTTCGGGGAGCGCGCCATGTCCATCGCGGAATCGATCCTCGCAGGCGAGCGGCTCCTTGCCGCGGCCGGCATCCCCGCGCCGAGGCTGGAAGCGGAGGTGCTGCTCGCGAACCGCCTCGGCGTCCCGCGGGGGGCGCTGATCGGACGGTGGCACGAAGCGCTCGGGGAGGCGGCGGAGGAGGCCTACCGCGGCGATCTCGCGCGGCGCGCGGCGCGCGTCCCGCTCCAGTACATCACCGGCCGGCAGGAGTTCTTCTCGCTCGATTTCGAGGTGGACGAGCGGGTCCTGATCCCGCGCCCCGAGACGGAGATGATCGTGGAAGAGGTCCTGCGCCTGGCCGCGGCCGGAGGGCCGGGCCCTCCCGGCGGCGCCGGGCGCGGGCCGCTGATCGTGGACGTCGGCACGGGGAGCGGGTGCATCGCGGTCGCCGTCGCGGTCAACCTGCCCGCCTGCGAGGTGCTGGCGACCGATCTCTCCCCGGGGGCCGTCGAGGTCGCGCGGGGGAACGCGGCGAAGCACGGGGTCGGCGGCAGGATCCGGTTCGCCGTCGGCGACGGCCTCGCGCCCGCCCTCGAGGCCGGCTTCGCGGGCCGGGCCGATTTCGTGGTCTCGAACCCGCCGTACATCGCCGAGGCCGAGCTGGAGGGGCTGCAGGCCGAGCTGCGCCACGAGCCCCGGATGGCGCTCAGCCCGGGGCAGGGACGGGCTGGAGTTCACCGCGGCGCTGATCGGCGATGCGGCGCGCGTCGTCCGGCCGGGGGGGAGGCTCCTGCTCGAGCTGTCGATCGGCCGCTCGCTCGAGGCCTCCGGCCTTCTCGCGGCGGGCCCGTGGGACGAGGTCGAGGTGCGGCCCGACCTGCAGGGGATCCCTCGCATGCTCTCCGCGCGGCGGCGGGACCAGGGAGGCCACCGTGAGCGGTAGGAGCGAAGGCGGAGCGCCGGCGGAGCGGCTGCTGCCCGTGGGCGAGGCCCTGCGGATCGTGACCGGCGCGGTCTCCCCGCTCGGGACCGAGACGATCGGCCTCGAGCGCGCGGCGGGGCGCGTCCTCGCCGAAACGGTCGCCGCCACCGGGGACATGCCACCGTTCGATCGTTCGATGATGGACGGCTACGCGCTGCGGGCGCAGGACGTGGCGGAACCGGCCGCGGCGCCGGAGCCGGGGGCACCGCGCGATCGGTCCATGACGAGCGGTCACGCTCCGCCGGGACCGGACGCGGCGCGGGTGGCCCGCCCTGTCCTGGACGTGATCGGCTTCATCCCCGCCGGAGCCCCCGCGGGCGGCCTCGAGGTGGGCCCGGGCCAGGCCGTGCGGATCATGACCGGGGCCCCGATCCCCGGCGGCGCCGACGCTGTCCAGATGATCGAGAAGACCGAGGACCTCGAAGGTGGGGCCGGGGCCGCGCGGCGCCGGGTCCGCGTCCTGGCGCCGTGCCGGCCGGGCGAGAACATCGCGCGGCGCGGCGAGGACCTCCGGCGCGGGGAGACGATTCTCCCGGCGGGCTCCCTGATCCGGTCGGCGGAGGTCGGGGCCCTGGCCGCGGCCGGCAGGACGGCGTTCGCGGTTCACCGCCTGCCGGTCGTGAGCCTCCTCTGCACGGGCGACGAGCTGGTCGAGCCGGGCGAGGAGCCGCTTCCTCACCAGATCCGGAACAGCAACGGCCCCGCCCTCCTCGCCGCGCTCGCGGGGCTCGGGCTCGCCCCGGTCTCCCTCGGCATCGCGCGCGACGATGCCGCCGGCCTCGATGCGAAGCTGGCCGGGGGGCTCTCGGGCGACCTGCTCCTCGTGATCGGGGGGGTGTCGGTCGGCGACAGGGACCTCGTCTCCGAGCGGCTGCTGGCCGCGGGCGTCGAGCCGCTGTTTCACCGGATCGCGATGAAGCCCGGCAAGCCGCTCTTCTTCGGGCGGCGCGGGACCTGCCTCGTGTTCGGGCTGCCGGGCAATCCGCTCTCGGCGCTGACCGCGTTCATGATCTTCGCGCTCCCCGCGATCCGGAAGCTGATGGGCCTGCGCCCGGAAGGGCTCCCCGCGCTCCGCGCCCGGCTCGAAGGAAGGCTCTCCCAGAAGACGGGGCGGACCTGGTACCGCCTCGCGCGCGTCACCGCCGTGGACGGCGCCCTGGTCGCCGCGCCGGTCCGCTCGAGCGGCTCGGGCGATCTCGCCTCCGCCGCGCGCGCCAACGCGTTCATCGTCGTCCCCGCCGAGACGCCTGCGGTCGCGGAAGGCGAGAGCGTCAGCGTCCTGCTCTGGCCCGGCTTCGAGCTGCACTAGAGCCCGCGGATCGACCGGCCCGGCCGGCGAAGCGCCGGTCACGCCGCGGCCGGGGTCAGCCCGCCGCTGGAGCGCCCCGGGAGCGGAGCGCCTCGAGGAGCATGGCGCCGGCCATCGATCCGAATCCCGCCCAGAAGAGAACGAGGAACGGGAGAAACGACCAGAGGCCGGAGCGCAGGGCGAGCGCCAGGCAGACCGTGAGATAGAGCGCGAGCGCCCCCTCGATCCAGGGGAGCGGGATCGCCCCTCCCGCCGGCGCGGGGACGGGCGCAGGAGGAGAGAGCGGTTCCGGCTCCCGGCCCGAGGTCTGACCGGCTTTCGCCGCTTCAGTCTTCGCTCGAGGTCCGCCGGCGTCGCCGTCCACGGACCCCTGCTTCGGCGTGCGATCGAAGGTCCCGACGGGGCCGCGAAGCCCCTGGAGCACGGCCCGCGCGCCGTTGACCGACAGCCCGACCCCGACCGCCATGAGGGCCGGCATCGTGGCGAGCGCGCGAAGCGCGCCCCGTCCTTCCGCGGCGCCCGCGGCGGCGTAGAAGATCCAGAACGCGAAGGTCGAGAAGAGGAGGACCGCGAGGTCGGCGGCGATCGGCGCGGCTCCCCCGCCCGAAGCCCGCAGCAGGGACGCGGGAAAGAAGAGGATCGCGAGGAGGACCATCAGCAGGTGCGCGAAGTTCGCCGTGAAGTGGACGGCCGCCTCCGCGCGCACGGGCCAGGGGAGCGGTGCGGCGAGCAGGCGCGGCAGGAGCTTCCGCGCCGTCTGCACGGACCCCTTCGTCCAGCGCTCCTGCTGCCCCCGGAACGCCGTCATCGAGCCCGGCAGCTCGGCGGGAGCGACGACCCGGGGGAGGAAGACGAACCGCCACCCGGCGAGCTGCGCCCTGTAGGAGAGATCGAGGTCCTCGGTCAGGGTGTCGTGCTGCCAGCCCCCCGCCTCCTCGATGCAGCGCCGCCGCCAGACGCCCGCGGTGCCGTTGAAGTTGAAGAACCGCCCGGCGGCGTGGCGGGCCGCCTGCTCGACGAGGAAGTGCCCGTCGAGCAGGAGCGCCTGCACGCGCGTGAGCAGGGAGGACCGCCGGTTGAGATGGCCCCACCGCGCCTGGACCATCCCGACCGCCGGATCCGCGAGGTGGGGCACCGTCGCCCGCAGGAACCCGGGGTCCGGCACGAAGTCCGCGTCGAAGACCGCGATCAGCTCGCCGCGCGCCTGCGCCAGCCCGTTCGCGAGAGCGCCGGCCTTGAATCCCGCCCGCTCCGCGGCGGTGGATCAGCCGGATGTCGAGCCCCTCCGCGCGCAGGCCGCCCGACCTCGCCCGGCGGCGGCGAGCGTGGTTCCGTCCGTCGAGTCGTCGAGGACCTGGAGCTCGAGGCGGTCCCGGGGATAGTCGAGCGCGGCCACCGCCCCGATCAATCGCCGGGCGACCGCGGGCTCGTTGTAGATCGGGAGCTGGACCGTGACGAACGGCCACGCCGGGGCAGGGGAACACTCCGCCGGGCCGGGGGCGTGCCCTGGCCCCGGGAGCGGCATGCGGCGGGCGGGCGGAGCGCCGCCGTGCCGCCGAAGCAGGAAGACCAGGTACAGGCGGTGCAGGCCGTACAGGGCGAGCATGCCGAGCGTGAGGAAGTAGAGCGCGAGGACGCAGGTTCGCAGGATCGGCATCGCGGTTTGCTAGAATCCCCGCGCGGCTCCGGCCCGCCGGGTCGCCCTATGGTAACGCGAGACAGGACGCTGCTCTGGACGACCCTCGCGGGCTCCGCCTCGACGGCCCTCTACGCGGCCCTCGCGCTCGCCGGGAACCTCCCCGAGCGCCTCGGCGCCTACCTGGCCGTCCACTTTCTCCTGTTCGGGATCTACGCGGCGCTCCTCGTCCGGATCGCCCGGCGGCCCGCGCAGGGAGAGGACGCCCCCGAGGAAGGGACGGGCCCCGCCGGCAGACGGCGGCCGATCACGGCGGGCCTGCTCCTCTTCGGCTTCGCCGCGCTGTTCCGCCTGCTCCTCGTCGCCACGCCTCCCTCCCTCTCGGACGACATCCACCGCTACGTGTGGGACGGGCGCGTGCAGGCGGCGGGGATCAACCCGTTCCTCCATCCCCCCGACAGCGAGGAGCTCCGCGCGCTGCGCGACGAAGGATGGAGCAAGGTCAACCATCCGGCGATCCGGACGATCTACCCGCCCCTCGCGCAGGGGGTCTTCGCCCTCGCGGCCGCGGGCGGACTTCGCGAGCGCGGGTTCAAGGCGGTCCTCTGCCTGTTCGACCTGGCGGTCGTCGTCGCGCTCGCCTGGTTCCTGCGGACGGACCGGCCGCTCCCCGCTGCTGGCCGCTGTCTACGCGTGGAACCCGCTCGTGGTCGTGGAAGTCGCCTCGAGCGGGCACTCCGATCCGATCGGGCATCCTGCTGCTGCTCCTCGCGGCGGGGCTGCTGGCGGGGGGGAGGATCCGGGCCGGGGCGGCGGCGTGGGCCGCCTCGATCGGCGCGCGGTTCCTGCCCCTGGCGTTCGCTCCCATCATGGTCCGCCGTCTCAAGTGGCACGAGCTGCTGATCGTCGTCGCCGTGCTCGCCGCGCTCTTCGCGCCGTACGCGGGGGCGGGGAGCCGGCTCTTCTCGGGGCTGCACGCCTACGCGGAGAACTGGGACCACAACTCGGTCGTCTTCCCGGCCCTGCGCGCGGCGCTCGAAGCCGCGGCCCCGTTCGAGACGCTGCGGGGATGGTTGGGGAGCCTCCGCCACTTCCTCGGCGATCCCGCCTGGTCGGCGGGACTCGAGAGCCTCGCCTGGCCCGCCACCCTGGCCCGCCTGATTCTCCTCGCGGTCTTCCTCGCGGGGAGCTTCGTCATCTCCATGGACGCCGCCGGGATCGACCAGGAGCTGTTCCTCGCGACGGGGCTCCTCCTCGTCCTCACGCCGACCCTGCACCCGTGGTACCTGCTCTGGATCGTTCCGTTCGCGGCCGCGGGCCCCTCGATCCCCTGGCTCCTCTTCACCGCGCTCGCTCCTCTCTCCTACCTGTCCCTGCGCGCGCCCGGCGGGCGCGTCCCCGCCTGGGTGCTCGCCTTCGAGTGGGGGATCCCCGCGGCCACGGCGCTCTGGCTGCGGGCCGGGCGATGGCGCCGGGACCGGCGCGCTGCCCGCTCCGAGGGGGCCTGAGCCGCCGGCCGTGGCACCCGCCGGGGCGGCATGCTACGATCCGCCCTCGCCCGGAGAGCCCATGATCGCCGAGACCCTGATCGAACGCGCGCGCCGCGTGCATCGCCGGATCGTTCTACCCGAAAGCGCCGACCCCCGGATCCTCGAGGCCGCCTGCGTCCTGCGCCGCGAGAGGATCGCGACCCCGGTCCTCGTCGGCTCCCCCGCGGAGGCGGCCCGCGCCGCGCGCGAGGCGGGGCTCGACATCTCGGGAATCGAGCTCGTCGAGCCGGCCCCGGGGCCGGTGCACGAGAGGTATGCCGCCCTCCTCCAGGCCCGCCACGCGGCGAAGGGGATGACGCTCGAGCAGGCGCGCTCGCTCGCCCTCGATCCCCAGCACTTCGCGGCGCTGATGGTCCGGGCCGGGGACGCCGACGGGTCGGTTTCGGGCGCCGCGCACGCCACGGCGGAAACGCTGCGGGCTGCGCTGAAGTGCATCGGCCCCGCGCCGGGCGTGAAGAGGGTCTCGACGTTCTTCATCATGGAGGTGCCGGGGGCGCCCCATCCCTACCTCTTCGCGGACTGCGCGCTCATGACCGACCCCGACGCCGCCGAGCTCGCGGAGATCGCCGCCGCGACGGCCGACAACGCGCGGGCGCTGCTCGGCATCGAGCCGCGGGTCGCCCTCCTCTCCTTCTCGACGCGGGGGAGCGCCGAGGATCCCTCGGTCGAGAAGGTGGCGCGGGCGGCGGCGCTGCTGCGGGAGCGCCGCCCGGACATCGTCTCGGACGGGGAGCTGCAGCTCGACGCCGCCATCGTGCCCTCCGTGGCCTCCTCGAAGGCCCCCGGGAGCCCCGTGGCGGGGAGCGCGAACGTCCTCATCTTCCCGAACCTGGACGCGGGGAACATCGGGTACAAGCTGGTGCACCGGCTGGCCGGGGCCAACGCCTTCGGCCCGATCACCCAGGGGCTCGACCGCCCCGCGAACGACCTCTCGCGGGGCTGCTCGGCCCGCGACGCCGTGCTGGTCGCCGCGATCACCGCCCTGCAGGCGGCGGGCCCCGGGGCATGAGCGTGGATGTCGCCGCGATCATCCCGGCCTGGAACGAGGCGGAGAGGATCGGCGCCGTGATCGAGGCGCTGCGCCCGCACGTCCGCTGGACGATCGTGGTGGACGACGGATCGCGCGACGGGACGGCCGAGGCCGCGCGCGCGGCGGGAGCGGAGGTCTCTCAGCCACGGGGCGCGGCGCGGCAAGGGGAGCGCCGTCCGCACCGGCCTGGAGGCGGTCCGCGGCCGCCCGCACCGCTACGTTCTGCTCCTCGATGCGGACGGCCAGCATGATCCCGCGGACGCGCCCGCGCTCGTGCGCGCGGGCGAGGAGGGCGGCTACGACCTCGTCATCGGCAGCCGCGTGCTCCAGCCCGGCGGCCCGGGGGCCGTCCGGTACTGGACCAACGTCGTCGGCTGCAACATCCTCTCGCGCTGGACGGGGATCGAGCTGCGCGACAGCCAGTCGGGGTACCGCCTGATCCGCGCGGAGCGGCTGGCCGGGCTGACGTTCGACGCCCGGGGATTCGAGATCGAGACGGAGATGCTCCTGAAGCTGGTCCGGACGGGGGCCCGCGTCGGGCACGTCGAGGTCCGCTATCTGCCTCCGAGCCGGCCGAGCCGTCTGCGGCCGGTCAGGGACGTGACCCGCATCTGCCTGTCGGCGCTGCGCTATCACTACATGCCGGCGTGAGGCCGGCGCGGAGATCCGCGCTACACTCCGGACGGCCGTTTTCGAGGGATCGCGAGCTGCGGAACCTGCTGACCATCGACGTCGAGGAGTACTACCACGTCGGCCGCCCGGGGGAGGGGCCCGGCGCGCGCGAGCGCGCGGGACTCGAGAGCCGCGTCGAGCGCGACGTGGACCGCGTCCTCGAGCTGCTCGACGCGCGGGGCGTCCGCGCGACCTTCTTCGTGCTCGGCGAGACGGCCGAGGCGCACCCCGCCGCCGTCTCGCGGATCGCCCGAGCCGGCCACGGGATCGCGAGCCACGGGTACCGCCACGTTCCGGTCGACCTGCTGGAGCCGGCCGCGTTCGCGGCCGACCTCGACCGGTCGATCGCGGTGCTGGCGGCGTGCGCCGGCCGGCGCCCCGAGGGATACCGGGCGCCGATCTGGTCGCTCGCCTCGGCCCCCTGGGCCTTCGAAGTCCTGGTCTCGCGCGGCTTCCGGTTCGATTCGAGCCTCGCCCCCGTTCCCGCCGCTCGGCAGCGCCTCGCTTCCTTCCCGGCCGGCCCTTCTCCGCCGCGGGCCGGGGACGATCCTGGAGCTGCCGCCGCTTTCGGCCGCCTTCGGCCCCTGGCGCTACCCGGTCGGCTTCGCGATGGGGCTGCGGGCGCTGCCGGCGTCGGCCATCCGGCGCGCCATCGAGCGCGAGAACCGCCTCGGGCTGCCGGCCGTCGTCGCCCTCCACACCTGGGAGCTCGACCCCGATCCGCCGGCCCTGCGGCTGGCGCCGGCGCTCGCGCTGGCGCACGGGTTCGGGCTCGAGAAGGTTCCCGGCCGTGCTGGACGCGCTGCTCGGCGCCCTGCCGTTCGGATCGATCGAGGAGGCGCTCGCGGAGGGGGCCACGTGGGCCGCGCCGCCGGCCGGGGCCGGCGCGCTCGGGGAGGCCGCATGAGCCGCACCGTCTGGACCTTCCCGTCGCAGCTCGCGGGAGGGGCGGGGATGGCGGACCGGGGCCTCCTGCGGGGCTCCGGGATCCTGCGACGAAACCTCGCCGCGGCCTCGGAGATCGCCGGGCGCGACATGGAGAGGCTGGTGCGGGAGGGACCCGCGGAGGCGCTGCGCGAGGGAGAGACCGGCTCGCTCGCGGTGCTCACGGTGGGGGCATCCGCCGCGGCCGAGCTCCTCGGCTCGGGCCCCCCGCCGGACGGGATGCTCGGGTACAGCCTCGGCATCTACACGGCGGCCGCCGCCTCGGGCGCCCTCCGGTTCGAGGACGCGCTGCGGATCGTCTCCGCGATCGAGCGCGAGGGCGCGCGCGTCTTCCCGCGCGGGGAGTGGGCGATGGCGTTCGTGACCGGGATGAAGGCCGCGAGCCTCGAATCGCTCATCGACGGGCAGGCCGGGGGCGGGGAGGTCGCGCTCGCCATCCTGAACACCCCGGCGCAGCTCGTGCTCGCGGGGCGCAGGGAGGCGCTCGCGCGGATCCTCGAGGCCGCGCGCCCCCGGGCGATGCGGTGCGAGCTGCTCGCGATCGCGAAGCCCTACCACTCGCGGTGGATGGCGCCGGTCGTCGAGCGCACGCGCGCGCTGCTGGAGACGGTCGAGGTCGCGGACCCCGCGCACGCGCTGCTGAATCCGTCGGGAGGCGGGCCCCTCGCGAACGCGGCCGCCGTGCGCGAGCGGCTCGCCGCGCAGCTCGGCGAGCGGCTCGACTGGGTCGCCTGCGTCGCTCGGCTGGCCGCCGAGGGGTTCGATCGCTGGGTCGAGCTTCCGCCCGGGGCGACCACGACGCGGATGGTCCGCTGGATCGCCCGCGAGGCGGAGGCGGTCGCCCTGGACGAGGACGCGGGCTCCGCCCGGCCCGCGGCGGGCCGCGGGCGCGCGGGAGGGGCGCCGTGAAGGGCCGGACCGCCCTCGTGACCGGCGGCTCGCGCGGCATCGGCCGCGCGATCGTCCTCGAGCTGGCGCGCCGGGGCGCGCGGGTCCGCTTCGCCTGGCGGGCGGACGAGCGCGCGGCGGCGGAGACGGAGGCGGCCGTGCGCGCGGAAGGAGGGGAGGCCGAGGGGGCCCGCGTCGACGTTCGCGACCGCGAGCAGGTGCGCGCATGGGTGGGCGCCGCCGCGCGGGAGACCGGCTCGATCGGCATCCTCGTGAACAACGCCGGCATCCGGCGCGACGGCCTGATGGCCCTCATGAAGGACGAGGACTTCCTGGCGGTCCTCGAGACGAACCTGGTCGCCCCGTTCCGCGTGATCCGCGAGGCGTCGCGACCGATGATGTCGGCCCGGCACGGCCGGATCGTGAACGTGGTCTCGGTCAGCGCCCTCGCGCCGCCGCCGGGGCAGGCCAACTACGCGGCGTCCAAGGGCGGGCTCATTTCGTTGACCCGCGCCCTGGCGTGCGAGCTGGCCCGCTTCGGCGTCACCGTGAACGCCGTCGCCCCGGGCCTGATCGAAACGGAGATGATCGCGGACCTCACCCAGGACGCGCGCAGGGAGATCCTCGCCCGCGTACCGCTCGGTCGCGCCGGGCGGCCGGAGGAGGTGGCGGCGGTCGTCGCGTTCCTGGCCTCGGACGCCGCCGCCTACATCACGGGCCAGGTCTGGACCGTGGACGGCGGGGTGACCGCCTGACTCCGGCGGGCCGCGTGCTAACATCATCGACGCGCGCGGCGGGACGTGGGACGAGCGCCGCGCGGGAGGAGCCGGGAGCCCCAGATGCCGGAAGCCACGGAACTTTCCCTTCGCATCAAGGAAATGATCATCTCCCGCCTGAAGCTCGAGGGGATGACCCCGGAGGAGATCGGGGACGAGACCCCTCTGTTCGGCGAGGGATTGGGCCTCGATTCGATCGACGCGCTCGAGCTCGTGCTCGCCGTCGAGCAGACCTTCGGGATCCGGATCGACGACGAGGAAGTCGGCCGGCGCGCCCTGGGGTCGGTGTCCTCCCTGTGCGGTTTCCTGCGCGAGCACGGCGCCGCCTGACCCGCGGGGGGAGCGCGCGCTCCCTCCCCGGCCAGGCCGGTCCGCGCGCGGGAGCCGCCCCGAGTCCCCGAACGGCCCGGTGCCCATGAGCCACCCTTCCGCGGCTGGATCCCCCCACAGGTTCCCGTTCGTCCTGTTCGACCGCGCCTCCACGAGCGGCCCCGGGGAGGCCGGCGCGATCCGGCTCATCTCGGCCGGGGACGCGCTGTGCGAGGGGGCGGCCGGGACCACCTTCGCGCAGTCGCTCCTCCTCGAGGCGATGGCCCAGGCGGCCACGCTGTTTGCGGGGGAGGGCGCGGGAGCGCCCGCCGGCCTGCTCGCGGGCCTGAGCGGCGTCACGTTCGGACGGCCGCCGCGCCCGGGCGACCGCCTGGCCGTCGAGGCGCGTCTCGCCCAGCGGTTCGGCGGCATGATCCGCGTGTCCGGCCGTGTGACCGCGGGCGACGAGCTGCTCGCGGAAGGGGATGTGCTGATCTCGCTGCAGGGGAGCGGGGCGAGCCCGGAGGCCGGCGATGAGTGAGCGGCGGGTCGCGATCACGGGGCTCGGAGCCGTCTCGGCGATCGGCGCGGGAGCGGAGGAGACCTGGGCCGCGATGCGCGAGGGGCGCTGCGGCATCCGCCCGGTCACCCTGTTCGACACGTCTGGCCTGCCGACCCGCAACGCCGCGGAGGTTCCCCGCGTGCCGTCCGCCCCGGGCCTCGACCGCTCGCTGCGCAAGCGGGCGACCCGCGCGGACCTCTTTGCCCTGGCCGCCGCGGAGGAGGCGCTCCGGGACGCTGGGATCGACGCCCCGGCGCTCGATCCGTCGCGCGCGGGCGTGGCCCTCGGGGCGGGGGCGGGCGGGATGCTCGAAACCGAGCAGTACTGGTTCGCGCGCATCGAGCGCGGGATCGCGCGCGCCCGGCTCTCGCGGGCCTGGGGCTTCTTCCCGTGCACGGCGACCGATCTTCTCGCCGCGCGCTTCGGTTTCGAGGGATACACGACCACGATCATGACGGCCTGCAGCTCCTCGACGCTCGCCATCGGGCTCGCGGGCGACGCGATCCGCTCGGGGGCCGCCGACATCGTGCTCGCCGGGGGCGCGGAGGCGCTGTGCCTGCTGACCTTCTCCGGGTTCTGCGCGCTCAGGGCCGTGGACCCCGAGCGCTGCCGGCCCTTCGACAGGGAGCGGCAGGGGATGTCGCTCGGCGAGGGGGCGGGGATCCTGGTGCTGGAGGAACTGGAGCGCGCCCGCAGGCGGGGGGCGAGGATCCACGCCGAGTGGAGCGGGTACGGGGCGGCCTGCGATGCCCACCACGTGACGGCTCCCGACCCGACGGGGGACGGGGCGGCGCGCACCATGCGCGCGGCCCTCTCGGACGCCCGCGTGCCGGCGGAAGAGATCGACTACATCTCCGCCCACGGCACCGCGACCCCCTACAACGACGAGGTCGAGACGCGCGCGATTCACGAGGTCTTCGGCGCGCGCGCCCGGGAAGTCCCGATCTCCAGCGTGAAGTCGATGGTCGGGCACTGCCTGGGGGCGGCCGGCGCGCTCGAGGCCGTGGCGCTGGTCCAGACGGTCCGCGACGGGATCCTGCCGCCGACGATCGGCTACGAAACGCCCGATCCCGCGTGCGACCTCGACTGCGTTCCGAACGTCGCCCGCCGGAAGGATGTCCGGGCGGCGCTTTCGAACTCCTTCGCGTTCGGCGGGAACAACGGGGCGATCGTCATCCGGAGGTTCGAGCGATGAGCCGGCCCGTGCGGATCGCGGTGACGGGGGCGGGCGCCGTCACGCCGTTCGGCGAGGGGGTGGAGACGCTCGCGGCGGGCCTCGCCTCGGGCGCAAGCGCCATCCGGCCCGTCGAGAGGTTCGACACCTCGGCCTTCCGCTCCCGCCTCGCCGGCCTGGTCACCGGGTTCGAACCGCGCCGGGTGATCCCGCCCGCGTTGCTGAGGCGCCTCGATCCGACCTCGCGGCTTGCGGTCCCGGCCGCGGCGCAGGCGCTCGACGGGGCAGCCTGCGCCGCGAAGGAGAAGGTCGGGGTGATCCTCGGGACGAACTCCTCGGGGGCCAACCCGCTCGCCGAGTTCCTCCGCACGATCGCCCGCGAAGGGGCGAAGGCCGCGCCCCCGATCCTCTTCCCCTACACGGTCGTGAACGCGCCCGCGAGCCAGTGCGCGATCAACCTGGGGCTGCGGGGACCGAACCTCACCGTGACCCAGGGCGAAGGCTCCTCCGCGGCGGCGATCGCCGCTGCCTGCAGGATGATCGCGTCGGGCGCGGCGGAGGCCCTCCTCGCGGGCGGAGCGGACGACGTCTCCCCGCACGTGTACGAGGCCTACGACCGGCTCGGTGTCCTTTCGCGCGACCGGGGCGGGGAGGGGGGGCGCCCGGAAGGAAGCCGTCCCTTCGACGCGCTGCGCGACGGCTTCGTCTGCGGGGAGGCGGCCTGCTTCCTCTTCCTCGAATCGGAGGAGAGCGCGCGCGGGCGCGGAGCGCGGCCGCTCGCCTGGATCGAGGCGGTCGCGGAGGGGCGCTCGCCGGCGCCCCCGCACGCCGCCCCCACGGATCCCGCGCCGCTCGCGGCCGTGATCCGCTCCGCGCTGCGGGCTGCGGCGGTGCGTGAAGCGGCGATCGGAGGCGTGTTCGGCTCGGCAAACGGGACCCGGGGCATGGACGCGGTCGAGGCGGAGGCGCTGCGGCTTGCCTTCGACGGCGCTCCACCGCCTGTCGCGTCGGTGCGCGGCGCCGTGGGCGAGTCGGGGGCGGGCGGCGCTCTTTCGGCCCTCGCGGCCTGCCTGTCGCTCGGCTCCGGTTCGCTTCCCGGGACGGCCGGACTGGTGGAAGCCGACGCCGGCCTGGGGCTGAGCGTTTCGGCGGCCGGGCGCCCCCTGGCCTCGGAGCGCGCTCTCGTGACCGGGTTTCAGCCGCGGCGGGAGCGCCGTGGCGCTGATCCTGCGAGCCGCGTAGGCCCGCCGCCCGCTGCTATAATGAGCGCGGGAGATCGACCAATGGACGATCAGGGGAACCGCCACGGAAACGAACGGCACGGCCCGGGCAACCGCACGCACGTCGGCGGCGGGCACGGGCATGGTCCGGGGGCGGGGCACGGCAACTCGCAGGGCCAGCCTACCCGGAACCACTCCGGCCAGGGGGCGCAGCACGGGCACGGAGGGGGGCACGGTCACGCGGGCGCCCACGGCGCGGGACATGGTCACGCGAGGACCCACGGCGGGGGCCATGGACACGGGGTCGGCGGCGGGGCGGGCCACGGCGCCGGGCCCGGAGCGGGGACCGGGCGCGGAGCCCCTCCCGAGTCGACCGGCGCCGAGACGAACTACATCATCAAGAACATGCAGGCCAAGACCCCGATGGTCGTCCGCCTCATGAACAACGAGGAATTCCGGGGCTGGATCGAGTACTACGACCGCCAGATCATCAAGCTCAACCGCGTTCGGCCTCCCCACCTGTTCATCCGCAAGGAGAACATCAAGTACATGTACAAGGACGAAGAGGCCGAACGGACATCCTCGCGGGACAGGTCCTGATCCCGATCCTGCCGGTGCTGGTCTTCGCACTTGCGGTGGGCACGACGGGCGGCGCGACCGGCGCCGCCGACCCCGTGATGCACGCCGTCTCCCTGCGCACCGACGACGGGCTCACGCTCGCAGCCGAGGAGTGGCTTCCCTCCGAGGGGGCCCGGCCTCCCGCCGGGGTCCTGCTCATCCATTCGTTCGGAAACAGCCGCAGGACGTGGGGCGGTTTCCCCGCCACGCTCGCGCGGGCGGGCTACCGAGTCCTGTCGATCGATCTCCGGGGGCACGGGGAGTCCCAGCGGATCGAGGGGGATCCCGAGCGGATCCTGGAGGATCCGGCCCTCGCTCCGAACGACATGCGCGCGGGGCTCGCGTGGCTGCGCTCGGCTCCCGGGGCGGACCCGTCGCGGCTCGGGATCGTCGGCGCTTCGGTCGGAGCCAACCTGGCCTGCGTGGCGGACGGGCACGGCCTCGTCCGGGCCGCGGTCGCCCTCTCCCCGCACCGGGACCGTGCCCACATGCTTGCCGGCGGCAAGCCCCTGCACATGCAGTCGATCCTGTTCATCGCGGCTTCCGGGGATCCCGGGCGCGAATCGTTCGCGCGCCGGCTGTCGCTGGAAGCGCGCAACCCGAAGGATGTGCGCATCTTCCGGGGGGCCGAGCACGGCGAGGCGATCCTCGCTGCTCACCCCGAAGCGGCGGCCGTGATTCTCCAGTGGCTTGGCCGGACGCTCTGAGCCGGCGAGGCGCCCATGAGGTCCGAAACCGAAAGGTGGCAAAGATGATCGAGAGGCTCTTGACGATGTGTCCCGGCGGACGGCGGTCCGCCCGAGCCGCGCTCGCGCGTTTCGCGCTTGCCGCGGCGATCCTCGGACTCGTCCCCGCGCTCGCGCCCGGCGCGCTGGCCGGGCAGGAGCCGGGGAACTGGGAGTTCAGCTTCTCCTATGTCACTCCGTCCATGGACAAGAGCGACATCGTGCTCGACAACCGGGCCACGGGCGACATCAGCGGCGATGGAACCGCCAGGCCGGGGGAGCTGACCCAGACCTTCAGCCTCACGAACAGCAGCTTCGGGGCGGCCCGGATCGGCTACGTCTGGACCTACTATTTCGAGGCCGAGTTCAGCTACGACTCGAACCACCTCAGGACCGACTACAACGCCGAGATCACGAACCTCGATTCGGGCCGGCAGGTCGCATCGGTCTCGGGGCCCGTTTCGACGCAGGTCACCACCTACCAGGTCTCGGGCCTCTACCATCCGTTCGGGAACAGGACCTGGCGCTGGCAGCCGTTCGTGCTGGTCGGGGTGGGATGGATCGACGTGGACTTCACCCCCTCGGCCGAGATCCGCGACGCCATGAACACGAGCGTCGTGGCGAACACGTTCAGCGTCGATTTCCCGAGCGGCGACTACGGCATGCTGGTCGACTACGGGGTCGGCGTGAAGTTCTTCATCAAGCCCGAGCTCACCGTCCGGGCGGAGTACCGGGCCAAGCAGTACAGCCTGCTCGATGACCGCCGCACCGATCGCGAACTGGCCATCGGCTTCTCGTTCTTCACCGGCGGGTACGAATAGGCAGCCGCAGCGCGCGCCGGCAGTTCTCGACGGTGCGCGCGGCGAGCTCGCCTGGGTCCTCGCCGCGCAGCGCGGCGAGGAACCGGACCGTGGACTCCACGAAGGCCGGTTCGTTGCGCCGCCCGCGGTGCGGAACAGGAGCGAGGTAGGGGGCGTCGGTTTCCACCAGGATCCGGTCCGCCGGAACGAGCCTTGCGGCCTCCTGGATCCCGGCCGCCCGCGGGAACGTCACGATCCCGGAGAAGGACACGTAGAAGCCGAGGTCGAGCGCGCGGCGCGCGGCCTGAGCGTCCTCCGTGAAGCAGTGGAAGATCCCGCCGACCTCGCGCGCCCGCTCCTCCTCCAGGATGGCGAAGGTCTTCTCCGGGGCGAGCCGCGTGTGGATGACGACCGGCTTGCGGGCCTCGAGCGCGATGCCGAGCTGGGCGCGCATCGCCCGCTCCTGCGCGTCGCGAGGGGACAGGTCGTAGTGGAAGTCGAGCCCGATCTCGCCGACCGCTGCGAGGAGAGGATCGCCGAGGGAGCGGCGCAGCTCGGCCTCCGCTTCGCCGTCCCAGAGCCGCGCCTCGTGCGGGTGCAGCCCGGCCGTCGCGAAGATCCGCTCGTCGGAGGCGGCGAGGGCGAGGCAGGCGGCGGCGTCCCCCTTGCGGGCAGGGACGGTGATGAACAGCGAAACGCCCGCGGCCGCGGCCCGCGAGATCACGGCCTCGCGGTCGGCGTCGAACGGGGCCATCGTGAGATGGCAGTGCGAGTCGGCGAGGTTCATGACGGTGTGCCCCGCCGGACCGGCGCGCGTGGCGGCCGGGCCCCGGGCAGCGGGCGCGTCAGCGGACCCGGGTTCCGGACTTCACGTCCTTTTCGACCGTGACGAAGATCGGCCCGTCGCCGGCGTCCGCCGCGAGGAGCATCCCCTGCGATTCGATCCCGCGCAGCTTCGCCGGCTTGAGGTTCGCCACGACGACGATCGTCCTGCCGATCAGCTGCTCGGGGGCGTAGACGGCCGCGATCCCGGCCACGATCTGGCGCTTCTCGCCGCCGACCTCGACCTCGAGGCGCAGGAGCTTGTCGGCTTTCGGCACGCGCTCGGCGTGAAGGACCTTCGCCGTGCGGAGCTGGATCTTCATGAACTGGTCGATGTCGATCAGCTCGGGCGGGGCCTCGGCCGCCGGCGCGGGCGAGGGGGATGCCGCGGGCGCGGCGGCCCCGGCCGCTGCGGCGGGGGCCCCATCGGGTCCGGCGGAGGCCGGTGGTACGGGCGGCGTCGTCTCTTTCACGTTCATCATCTCCTCGGAGAGGGCTTCGATGCGGGCGATCGTCTCGGCGCGGTCGGCGCGCGGGAACAGGGCGGGGCCCCGCCTGACCGGCAGGCCGCCGGGGATCGCTCCCCAGGACCAGGCGGCGAGGGCGCCGGGGGATGGGTCGCCGGGCAGCCCCAGCTGCTCGAGCGCGAGCCGGGAGGCCTTCGGCATGACGGGCGCGAGCCACAGGGAAACGGTCCGCACGGCCTCGGCGCAGGCCCGCAGGACGGCGCGCAGCTCGTCCGCGCGCCCGGGATCCTTCGCGAGCTTCCAGGGCTCCTCGCGCACGATGAAGCGGTTCAGCTCCCCGACGAACTCGAAGATCGCGGCGATCCCCTCGGCGAAGGCGTACCGCTCGAACGAGGCCGTCCAGGTGGCGAAGGCGGCTCGCGCCGCGTCGCCGAGGGCGGCCGTGGAGGGGGTCTCGGGGCCCGCCTCCGGGACCCGGCCGCCCGCCTCCTTCTCGAGGAGCGTCAGGATCCGCGAGACGAGGTTTCCCAGGCCGTTCGCGAGGTCGCCGTTCAGGCGCTCCACGAGCGCGGCGTTGGTGTAGCTGCCGTCCTGGCCGAACGACATCTCCCGCATCAGGAAGTAGCGGACCGGGTCGGGGCCGACGGCCTCCAGCAGGGGCTGCGGGCGGACGACGTTGCCGAGCGACTTCGACATCTTCTCGTTGTCGAACAGCCACCAGCCGTGGCTGTACACGGTCGTCGGCAGGGGCAGTCCCGCGGACATCAGGAAGGCCGGCCAGTAGACGGCATGGAACCGGACGATCTCCTTGCCGACGAGATGCGCCACGACGGCGTCCCCCGACTCGCGCCAGTAGCGGTCGAACAGCGACGGGTCGTCGCCGCCGAAGCCGAGCGCCGAGATGTAGTTCGTCAGCGCGTCGAGCCAGACGTAGATCACGTGCTGCGGATCGCCGGGGACCGGGATCCCCCACTTGACGGTCCGGCGGCTGATCGAGAGGTCGTTCAGGCCCCCCTCGACGAACGAGCGGACCTCGTTCATCCGCGTCTTCGGCTGGACGAACGGGCGCCCCGCCGCCTCGCGCGAGCGGTACAGCTCGAGCAGGCGGTCCTGGTAGGCGGACAGCCGGAAGAAGTAGGACTCCTCGGTCATCCGCTCCACGGGATGGCCGAGATCGCAGCGCCCGTCCTTCACCTGGTTCTCGGGGATGAAGGCCTCGCACCCGGTGCAGTACCAGCCCTCGTAGCGGCCGAGGTAGATGTCGCCCTTCTCCTTCATCAGCCCGAAGATCTTCGCGACCGCGCGGTGGTGCCGCGGCTGCGTCGTGCGGATGAAGTCGTCGTTCGTGATCTCGAACTGCGGGTAGATGTCGAGGTAGTTGCGCACGACGGCGTCCGCCAGCGCGATCGGCGGCACGCCGTTCTTCTCGGCGGAGCGCTCCATCTTCTGGCCGTGCTCGTCGGTGCCGGTCAGGAACCGGACGTCGTCGCCCATGAGGCGGCGGTAGCGGGCGATCACGTCGGCGACGACGGTCGTGTAGACGTGGCCGATGTGCGGCCGGTCGTTGACGTAGTAGATCGGCGTCGTGACGTAGTAGGTGCGTGTCATGTTCTCTTTCGACGCGCGGCCGCGGGGCCGCGCCTGGCGCCCGAGGCGCGCGAGGGCGCCGGACGGGCGCTGTGAGTTTTGTCCCCGGTTCCGGAGGAGAGGCGGAGGTCCGCGTTCACCGCGGCCAGCGCGGCGCGCTGGACGTCCTTGAGCGGGACATCCCGCTCGAGAGCAAGGCGGCGGCAGTCCTCGTACTCGGGCTGCGCGTGCATCACCTCGCCGGCGTCGGAGGAGACCTTGACGCGGACGCGGCCCCAGGGAGTGCTCACGGCCGTGAACCGGCGATCGAGCTCGCGCCGCGACTCGCGGCGCCAGCGGAACCCGATCGTCGTGGTCTCGCGGAAGATCAGCCGGGCCACGGCGTCGAAATCCCCGGGCGCCACGATCGCCGTCACCAGCATTCCCGGGCGCCCCTTCTTCATCATGACGGGAGTGAAGAACACCTCGAGCGCGCCGGCGGCGAGCGCGCGGTCGAGGAAGTGCCCGTAGTTCTGGGGGTTCATGTCGTCGATCGTCGTTTCGATCACGAGCACGTCCCCGGGCCGGCCGGGCGTCGGGTCCGCCATCCTCGCCGAGAAACGCGCGCAGGACGTTGGGTCGGTCGGGGTAGGAGCGATCGCCCGCGCCGAGGCCCGTCGCCCGGACCACCATGGGGGGCAGCGGGCCGTACCCGCCCGCGATCGTGGTCAGGATCGCGGCCCCGGTCGGCGTCACGCGCTCGCCGGGCGCGCCGTCGGCGTAGACCGGGACCCCCTGCAGCAGGCGGGCCGTGGCGGGGCCGGGAACGGGGTAGACGCCGTGGCGGCACTCGATGGTCCCCGAGCCGACGTTGAGCGGGGAGACGAGGATCCGGTCCGGGGCGAGGGAGTCGATCAGCCAGGCGGCGCCGCAGATGTCGGCGATCGCATCGATCGCGCCCGCCTCGTGCAGGTGCACCTTCGCGAACGGCACGCCATGGGCGGCAGCTTCCGCTTCGCAGAGGCGGCGGAAGATCGCCAGGGAAAGGGTCTTCACGGCCGGGGAGAGGCCCGAGCGTCCGATGAGCGCGGCGATCTCGGCGAAGTTCCGCTCGCCGGTGTCGGGCCGGAGGATCCGCACCTCGATCTTCGTCGCGGCGAGGGCGGCCGGGCGGGCCGTCCGGCGGCGCAGCTCGAACCGCTTCGCCCCGAGCCTGGCGAGGGCGGCCCGCAGGCCGCGGTAGTCGGCGCCGAGGTCGACGAGCGATCCGAGGATCATGTCCCCGCTCGCGCCAGAGAAACAGTCAAAATAGAGTGTGCGCACGATTCGAGCATTCTAGCAAAGGCGGGGCGCGGAGGATGGTACGGAGGGACAGGGGCGGGCATGCCCTGGCGCCCAGACAGCCGACGGGCCGCCGAGGGCGGCCCGCGGCTGATCGTGCGCGGACCTGAGACATGGCCGGGGGCCCGCGGCTGATCGTGCGCAGCCGAGGAGGCTGGCCGGAGGCGGGCAGCGCGGATTGACACATCCGGGCCGCGGGCCGAGAATGCGGCCTCTGTCGAGGGAGGGGCGATGCCCTACGAGCCGCTGGTCGCCGTGATGCGCGGAGAGCTGGAAGAATCGGTCCACTACGGTGCCGTGACGGTCGCCGATGCCGCGGGACGGATCGAGGCCTGCGTCGGCGTCGCGGACGCCGTGACTTTCATGCGATCGAGCGCGAAGCCGCTGCAGGCGATCCCGCTCCTCGAGTCGGGGGCCGCGGACCACTTCCGGCTGACCCCGGCGGAGATCGCCGTCGTGATCGGCTCGCACAACGGCGAGCCCAGGCACGTGGAGGCCGTCCGGTCGATCCTCTCGAAGATCGGGATCTCCGAGGATTCCCTCATGTGCGGGACGCACGCCCCCTACCACCGCGAGACCGCGAAGGCGCTCGAACGGGAGGCCAAGCGGGCGACGGCGATCCACAACAACTGCTCGGGCAAGCACGCGGGCATGATGGCGCTCGCCCTGTTCCGCGGCCAGCCGGTCGAGGGGTACTACCGCCCCGAGCACGCCGTGCAGAAGGAGATCCTCGCGAGCGTGGCCCTGTTCGCGGGCGTCGAGCCCGGGGCGATCCGCATCGCCGTGGATGGCTGCTCGGTCCCCACCTTCGGGATCAGCCTCGCCGCCGCCGCCACCGCCTACGCGCGTCTGATGCAGCCCGAGCAGTTCCCGGGCGCCACGCGCTACGCCGCTCACCGCGCCGTCGAGGCGATGATGGCGCACCCCGAGATGATCGCGGGCGAGGGCCGGATCGACACCGACGTCATGAACGCGGGGAAGGGCGAACTGATCGCCAAGGCCGGGGCGGAAGGGTTCTACACGGTAGGCTTCCGCCGGGGAGGGAAGGGGCATGGCCTGGCCCTCAAGATCGCCGACGGGAACAACGACCGGGCCCGCACCGCCACGCTCCTGCGCGCCCTGGGCGACCTCGGGATCCTGACGGCCGGGAAGCTCGCGTCGATCGCCGAGGCGCACCTGCCCCCGATCACGAACCGGAGGAACCTCGCTGTCGGCTCGGTCGAGGCCTGCTTCCACCTGCAGGCCGGCCTCGAGAACTGATCCCCGGGCGCGGGGCTGCCCGCGCTCCCGAGTGCCTGCGCCGCGCACGCATCCCGGCGCGCCGGGCGTTGCCGGCGAGGCAGCGCGCCTCTCAGGAGGCGGGCGTCCGCCAGCGGGCGAGAATCTCCTTCGCGGCTTCGATCGTCCCGTAGTAGACGTGCAGCCCCGTGAGCGCGCAGACGAAGCGGGACTCCTCGGCGGAGAAGGGGATCGCGACGACCGAAACGGCGGCGGGACCGGGGTGGGCCGCGACGGCGCCGGCGGAACCGCGCTCCTCCGGCGGGGCCTCATTGACCACTCCCCACGCAGGATCGGCTCCGGCCGGGACGCCGGACGCGCGCGCGGGCGTCCCCGGTGGGACGGGAGTGCGCCGGCGCTTTCCGCGCATGTCCGGCTCCTCCATGGCGAGGGAGAAGATGCGCGCGGCGTCGGCCGAGCCGATCGTCCCGCCCCACAGCCCGCGGGGGCGGCCCGCCGCTTCCCCGGCGAGCGCCTCCGCGCGGCGCGAATACCACCGCGTCAGGGTGAGCAGCCTCGATCCGTTGAAGGCGGGCGTGACGGCCGCTTCGCCCAGGCGCCAGAACGGGAGCCGGATGAGGAGCGGGTCGGACCCGCCCCCCGCGAACAGGACCTGCCGGCGCACGAGCGAGTCGCCCGCGAGCTCGGAGGCGGCGCCGCACGAGGCGCAGAGGTAGAGGACGTCCCCCGGGAGCGGGTCGAGCGCCCCCCCGCAGGCGGGGCAGGAGAGGGGAACGAGGGCGATCCTGCTACGGGGTGAGAACGACATCCTCTTCCTCCCGGCAGAAGCGCCGGACGAGCGCGCCGACGAGCGCCGCGCCTGCCACCGCGGCCCCGGCGGCGAACAGCCAGGCCACGACGCGCCCGGCGGGGTCCGCGCCCCCGGGGCCGGGATCGGGCGGGGAGATCGCGAAGTTCAGGGCGGCTCCCACGAAGAGCGCGGTCGCGGCCGTGGAGAAGGTCAGCGGCAGCACGTCGAAGGGGCGGCCGGCGGGAAGGCATGCCCGGACGATCCTCCCCCCGAGGCCGTCCACGGTCACGGAGAACAGCCGTCCGCCGTAGCGGAACCGGACCCGGTAGACCGGGTAGAAAATCAGGCTCTCGCGCTCCTGGAGCCGCTCGAAGACGAGGTCCCTGTCCCGGAGCTCGGCCCCGCGGCCGCGGGCGAAGCGGTCGAAGACGATCGCGGCCTCGCGGCGCGCCTCCGCGGCGGGAAGCATCGGGTCGATGAGCCTCCCGTCCAGCGTGTCGCCCCCCTCGAAGGAGAGCCCTTCGAGCTCCGCGGCCCCCGCAGCGAGCGGGGCGAGACCGCCCGGGAGCTGGCGGCCCGAATCGAGCTGCGGCACGCCGAGATCGTGCAGCGGGCTCGCGGAGACGGTCGCCTTCCAGATCTCCTGGATCTCCTCGACGACCTCCTCCTGCCCGACCCGCACCTCCTCCATCTCGATGACGGTCCGGCCGCCACCCTCCTCGTCGCCGTGGTAGACCCGCACGGGGCGGCGCGAGACGATGTCCTTCATCCCCCGCACGCGGCCGACGAAGGTCGCCCGGAAGCGCCAGAACGGGACGTAGAAGAGATCGCACGAAGCGCGCACGGCCGATCCGGCGAGGTCGGGAGGGCAGCGCGGCTCGGAGAATGTCTCGCGCGCCGAGGCCTCGGCGATCCGCGGCGTGATCCGGGCGGGGGCGAGGAACCGGAACACGCCGCCCGGGTCGCGCGCGAGGAAAGCGCTCCGGCAGTAGGGGCATCGCACGAGCGGGGCCCCCTCGCGCAGCTCCAGCGCCCCGCCGCACCTCGTGCAGCCCAGGGCGCGCAGCGAGGGTCCGACCGTCGCGCTCACGGCGTCTCCGCCCCCGGCGCGCCGCGCCGGGCCGGGAGCGAGAAGCGGTTCCTGACGCCTCGATGGAACGCGAGGAAGAGCGCGGCGGCCCCGAGAATGCTCCAGGGGGCCGGGACGACCAGCGCCAGGGCGCCGATGCAGGCGGCCTCCGCGGCGAGCCATCGGTGCAGTCCGGAGGAGTCGGCCGATCGCCCGCGCTGGGCGGGGAGCGGGTCCAGGACCCGGCACCTGTCCGCGTCGATCCAGAGCGCAGGGGGCTCGCGCCCGTCCTCGCATGCGAGGTGCGCGATCGGGACGTGCCGCAGCTCCTCGATCGCGCCGTCACCCGCGACCTCGGCGGAGCCCAGCGTGGGAGCGAGGATGGTGGCGCCGCCCGTCGCGGCCGCCGGATCGAACCAGGTCGTGTCCGAGCCCAGCACGGCGATGCGCGACACGACGGGGGAGGAAAGCGAAACGGCGGCCCGCCCCTCCCATTCCCCCGCGCCCCCGGCCGCGCGCAGAACGAAATAGGGCACGTAGAAGAGGGAGAGCGGGCCGCTCTCCGGCCCGCGCCCCGAGCGGCGCAGCCATTCGGCCCCCGCGCGCCGGATGTCCGCCTCGGAGGCCCGCAGGGCGACGATCCTGTGCGGGATCCCGACGTTCCCCTCGGCGTACAGGACCGTCGCGCAGTGCGCGCAGCGGAGCGCCCCTTCGATCGCGCCCGCTTCGATGCGCGCGCCGCAGCGCGGACAGGTGAACGGCATGCGGAGACTATCGGGCGAGAGGCGGCGGCCGGTCAAGGCCGCCCGCGAGGCCGTCCCCCGCGCCGAGGGGCGGATTCCCGCGTACCTGCTATAATTTTCCCGTTCTGCCTGCCCGGAGGAGCCGAATGTCCCGTGTGATCAAGGTGACCGATGCGAACTTCGCCGAGGAGGTGGCGGCATCGACCCAGCCCGTGCTGCTCGATTTTTCGGCGACCTGGTGCGGCCCCTGCAAGCAGCTCGCGCCGATCGTCGAGGAGCTGGCCGAGGAGTACCAGGGGCGGTTGAAGGTGGGCGCGATCGACGTGGAGGAATCCCCGGACACGGCGGTCCGCTACGGCGTCTTCTCGGTCCCGACCCTGATCCTCGTCAAGGGCGGCGAGCTGGTCGACCAGCACATGGGCGTGATGCCCAAGGCGAAGCTGGCCGCCTGGGTCGCGCGGGTGCTCTGAGCGGTGGCCGGCCCCACTTCAGAACCCGTCCGTTCCCCGCTGCGCCGCTTCGCGGTGCCGGCGCTCGGCCTCGTGATCCTCGCCCTCGCCGTGTTCGCGGCGCTCAACGTGGAGCTGCTCGAGGCGTGGGGCGCGGGGCTGGCCGGCCGGTTCCACGGCGGGCTGTCGCTTCCGCTCACGATCCTCGTCGTCTTCCTCGCGGGCGTGCTGACGAGCCTCACACCCTGCGTTTACCCGGTCATCCCGCTCGCCATCACCTACCTGGGCGCCCGCAGCGCCACCTCGCGCCTGAAGGCCTTCTCCCTGGCGGCGGCTTACGTGGCGGGGATGGTGGTCTGCTACACGATCCTCGGCGCGGCCGCCGGTCTGACCGGGACCACGTTCGGCGCGGCCACCCAGAAGTGGTGGGTCTACGCCGGGGTCGCGACGGTGGTCGCCGTGTTCGGCCTGAGCATGCTCGGGCTGTTCAACATCTCGCTCCCCTCGGGACTTCAGAGGCTGGCCGGCAGGAGCAAGGGGCCCGGCTACCGCGGGGCGTTCCTCATGGGGGCCACGAGCGGGCTCGTGACCGCCCCGTGCACCGCGCCGGTCCTCGGCACGCTGATCATCCCGATGATCTCGAACCGTTCGGTGGCGCTCGGCTCGATGCTGCTCGCCGTCTTCGGTCTCGGGATGGGGATGCTCTTCCTCGTCGTCGGGACCTACAGCGGCGTCCTCAGCTCGCTGCCGCGCTCGGGGACCTGGATGAACGCCGTCAAGTACGCCCTCGGCGCGGCGATCCTCCTCGTCGCGGTCTTCTTCTTCTACAAGGCGTGGGTGATGTTCCCGCTGCGCGCGTCCGGACCACCGGCCGCGCGCGGTCAGGTCGCCGCGGATCCTGTCGCGGCGGCCGGGCTCGGCGGGGTGCGCTCCGGCCCCGCCGCGGCGCCCCGCCTCGTCCTTGCCTCGGCCCTCGCGCCGTTCGGCGCCGGCTCGGGCCCGAGCGACGCCAGGCGCCCGCCTTCGCGATCGAGGACGTCAAGGGACGCCACCACGACCTCGCGAGGTACCGGGGCAAGACCCTGCACCTGGCCTTCTTCGCCCTCTGGTGCCCGCCCTGCCTGGAGCAGATGCGAAGGATCGAGGTGGCCGACGCCAGGCTGCGCGCGCGGGGTTATGCCGTGCTCGCCGTCGGCCTCAAGGACCGCGAAGATAACGAGGCCCTGCGCGCGTTCGCGTCCGAGGGAACCGTGGGGTTCCCCGTGGCATGGGATGGGGACGGCGCCGTGGCCCGCGCTTTCGGCGTCTCCTCGATCCCGGCCCACGTGATCGTCGGTCCGGACGGAAAGATCGTTTACGAAGGGCGCAACCTCCCCGAGGGTTTCGAAACAAACGGGGCCGGGATCCTGCCGGAGTAAGGCGCTGATTCCAACCCTCGAAATCAGCCGCCGCGCCGCGGCCCCCCGGGGCAGGGGACGGGCGGCGTGAACCAGACCACCGCGACGGCGCGCGAGCGGGTGCTCCTCGTGGGCGTCTGCCGGTCCGGGAGGGACCGAGACGAGACCGAGGCCGATCTCGCCGAGCTGGCGCGCCTGACCGACACGGCCGGGGGGCTCGTCGTCGGACGGATGTGGCAGGAGCGGGAGCGTTTCGATCCCGCCACCCTGGTCGGCCGCGGCAAGGCGGAAGAACTCGCCGAGACCGCGCGGAGGCTCGGCGTGGACACGGTCGTGTTCGATGACGAGCTGACGCCGGCCCAGATCAGGAACCTCGAGAAGCTGACCGAGGCGAAGGTGATCGACCGCTCGGCTGTGATCCTCGACATCTTCGCGCGACGGGCGCGGACGCGCGAGGCGATGACGCAGGTCGAGCTGGCGCAGATGGAGTACCTCCTCCCCCGCCTCACCCGGAGGTGGACCCACCTGTCGCGGCAGGCCGGCGCCTCGGGGAGTCTCGGGCTGAAGGGGGTCGGGGAGACCCAGCTGGAAGTGGACCGGCGGCTGATCCGGAAGCGGATCTCGCGCCTGCGGAGCGACCTCGAACGGATCGAGAAGGGGCGCGCCGAGCGGCGAAGGGAGCGCGAAGGGACGTTCAAGGTGGCGCTCGTGGGGTACACGAACGCGGGCAAGTCGACCCTCTTCAACGCCCTCGGCGGCCAGGACGCTTTCGTCGAGGACCGCCTGTTCGCGACGCTCGATCCGACGGTCCGGCGCTGCACGACCGAGGATGGCTCGCTATTCCTCCTGATCGACACGGTCGGCTTCCTGCGCAAGCTGCCGGTCGATCTCGTGGCCTCCTTCCGCTCCACCCTCGAGGAGACCGCGAGCGCCGACCTCCTGGTCCACGTCGTGGACCTGTCGCACCCGCGCTACGAGGAGCAGATGGCCACGACCCAGGAGGTCCTTTCGAGCCTCGGGCTGCTGGAGCGCCCGTCGATCGTCGTCTTCAACAAGGCGGACGCCATCGAAGAGCCGGGCATCATCGCCCGCGCCCGGGCGCTGAACCCCGGCGCGCTCGTGATCTCCGCGCACGATCCGGCCGGCGTCGCGCTGGTCCGGCGCGCGGTCGCCGAGGTCATCGAGGAGCAGGAGGTCACGGCCCGCGTCCGGGTGTCGGCGGGGCGCGGGGACCTGGTGGGCAGGCTGCACGAACTGGCGCGGATCCTGGACCGCGTCGTCGAAGGGGACCTGATGGTCTTTACCCTGCGGGCGGACCGCGCGAGGATGCGGAAGATCCTGGCGATCCCCGGCGTGGAGGAGCTCGTCGCATGAAACGGCTGCGCGTCGGCATCATCTTCGGGGGCCGCTCGGTGGAGCACGAAGTTTCGCTCGTTTCGGCCCGTTCGCTGCTGGCCGCCATGGATCCCTCGCGGTACGAGGTCGTCCCGATCGGCGTGACCCACGCCGGAAAGTGGCTGACCTCATCGGAAGTGGAGCGGTTCCTGGGCGAGGGGATGGCGCGCGAGCGGGGCGAGCACGCCGCGCTGATCGGCGATCCCTCGGTGACCGGCCTGATCCGCCTCGACGGCGGGGCCGCGGACCCGCCGGCCGGCGAGGGAATGGGGCGGCTCGACGTGGTCTTTCCCCTGATCCACGGGCAGTACGGGGAGGACGGGAAGCTCCAGGGCCTGCTGGAGATGGCCGACCTGCCGTACGTGGGCTCGGGCGTGCTCGGCTCGGCGATGGGGATGGACAAGGAGGTCGCGAAGCGCCTGTTCGCGGCCGCGGGCCTGCCGCAGTGCGAATACGTCGTCGTCCGGCGCGGCGAATGGGAAGGGGCCCCGGGCGCCCCGGCCGGCGACCGGTCCGGGCCGGCCCGGAGACGGATCGAGGAGGGCCTCGGCTATCCCTGCTTCGTCAAGCCGGCGAGCCTCGGCTCGTCGGTCGGCGTGTCGAAGGCGTCGGGGTGGCAGGAGGCGCACCGCGCCATCGCGGAGGCCTTCGAGTACGACGACAAGGTCCTGATCGAGCGCGCGGTGGATGCGCGCGAGGTCGAGACGGCGGTGCTCGGCAACGACTTTCCCGAGGCCTCGATCTGCGGGGAGATCGTCACGGGCCACGAGTTCTACGACTACGACGCCAAGTACCACGACGACTCGACGCGCCTGCTGATCCCGGCCCCGATCCCGGGCGCGCTCTCCGACACGATTCGCGCCGTCGCGGTGGAAGCGTTCCGGGCCCTGGAGCTGTCCGGGATGGCCCGGGTCGATTTCCTGGTCGACCGGGTCACGGGGGAGCCGTACCTGAACGAGGTCAACACGATCCCGGGGTTCACCCCCGTGTCGATGTACCCGAAGCTCTGGGAGGCCACCGGGCTTTCCTACCCGGCGCTCGTGGACCGCCTCATCGCGCTGGCCTTCGAGCGGCACGACGCGAAGCGCCGGCTCAGGACCAGCAAGGACGGGGGGTAGCCCGCAGGCTCCATCTGGCCCTAGATTTCCCATTGGTGGCACAATAGCGGGGTCGCCCGGTCTGCCCGGGCCTTTCCGGGCAGGGCCGAGGCGCGCTGGACGGTCATGCTCGAAGGCTCCGCGCTGGTTCTCAACAGCCTCTACCAGGCGATCCAGATCACCTCGGTCCGCCGGGCCTTCGTGTTGCTCTACAAGGGCGAGGTGTTCGCCGTCGATCCGGACTTCCGGACCTACGACTGGCAGAACTGGTGCGACGTCCCGGTTCAACCGACCGACGAGTTCATCTCGACGCCGCGGCTGCGCGTGAAGGTGCCGCGCGTCGTCCTGCTGCGGTACTTCGACAAGCTCCCGCGCCAGGACGTGCGGTTCACCCGGAACAACATCTACTTCCGCGACAAGAGCCGCTGCCAGTACTGCGGGCGCAGGTTCTCCACGCGCGACCTGAACCTCGACCACGTCGTGCCGATCTCCCGGGGAGGGCGGACCTCCTGGGACAACGTGGTCTGCTGCTGCGTCTCCTGCAACCACCGCAAGGGGAACCGCCTCCCGCACGAGGCAGGAATGAGGCTCGTCCACCTGCCCGTGAAGCCGCGCTGGCACCCCCTGCTGCGCCTCGCGCTCGCGCAGGGCGCCCACGAGTCGTGGCGCAACTTCCTCGACGTCGCCTACTGGAACATCGACCTCGAGGAGGATTGATCCCCTTCACGGCGGCCTCCGCCCGTAGGTCCTGGGAACGCCGAGGCTCGACATCCGCCGGTACAGCTTCTGGCGGCTCCAGCCGATCGCCCCGGCCGCGCGGGTGACGTTCCCGTCCGCAGAGAGCAGCGTCCGCTCGATCATGGTCCGCTCCGCGGGCAGTCCCGCGCGGGCGGGAGCGTCCGGGCCCCCGGCGAGGCGCAGGGAAAGGTCGGAGGCCTCGATGAGCTCCCCGCGCGCGAGGACCGAGGCGCGCTCGAGCTCGTTTTCGAGCTCCCGCACGTTCCCCGGCCATGCGTAGCGGGAGAGGACGGTGAGCGCGGCGGGCGAGAGGCGCGGGGACGGGAGGCCGGCGGCTGGCGCGCGGCGGGCGAGAAAATGCTCCGCGAGCGGGGCGATGTCCTCCGGCCGTTCCCGCAGGGGCGGGAGCTCGATCGTCATGCCGGCGAGGCGGTAGTAGAGATCGAGGCGCAGGCGGCGCGAGGCGATCGCCGCCGCGGGGTCGCGGTTGGTCGCGGCGACGACGCGCACGTTCACGCGGTGGGTGCGGTGGGAGCCGACCGGACGCACCTCGGATTCCTGCAGGGCTCGCAGCAGCCGCGCCTGCAGGGGAAGGGGCATCTCGCCGATCTCGTCGAGGAAGAGGGTGCCCCCGTCGGCGGAGCGAAACAGCCCGTCGCGGTCGCGCTCCGAGCCCGTGTAGGCGCCGCGCACGGAGCCGAACAGCTCCGCCTCGATCAGCGATTCGGGGATCGCGGCGCAGTTCTCCGCGACGAAGGGGCCCGCGGCCCGGCTGCTCCCGGCGTGGATCGCCTTCGCGACGAGCTCCTTGCCGGTGCCGCTTTCCCCCACGATCAGCACGGGGAGCTCGGTCGGGCCGACGCGCCGCACCAGCTCGAGCACGTGCCGCATCGCAGCGGAGACGCCGACGATCCCGGAGCTGCTTCGCGCCGGGCCCTGTCACGCAGGGCGGGGGGCCGGCGGCGGGCGGCGCAGGCGCGGTCGCGAGCGCCGCGATGTCGAGGGCGAGGGCGGCCTGCGCCGCGAACGCCGTCAGCAGCTCCAGGTCCTCGCTCCGGAAGACCGTGTGGCTGACCCGGCTGTCGAGGTAGAGCACGCCGGTCCCACCGGTGCGCGCGGGGAAGGGGACCGCGAGGACCGAGCGCAGGCCGAGCCGCCTGACCGAGGCGCGCGCCCGGAATCGCCCGTCGGCCGGAAGGTCGGTCGAGATGAGCGCCTCTCCCGACTGGAGGACGCGCGCGAGGATCCCCTCGGAGAGAGCGGGGCGGAGCGATTCCCCCGCGCCCGGAGCCCCGGAAGCCGCCTCGGGGCCGGCGCCGGCGCGGGCGGCGGCCTCGCATCGCAGGGCGCCGTCGCGGCGGAACAGGAAGAAGCCCCGCTCCGCCCCCGTGAGCGAGCGGGCATGCTCGAGAAGGTCGCGCAGGACCGGGCCCAGGTCGCGATCGCCGGCAAGGCGGCGGCAGAACCCGGGCAGGACGGCGAGGCTCCGGGCGTCCGGCGCCCCTTGTCCCCTCGTGCTCATCGGGCCTCCCTCCCCAGGGCGCCGCCGAGGCTACCGGAGCGGGGGCCGGCCGGGAAGGGGATGAGTCGAACTCCGTGCCGGTGGGGAAACGCCGGGAATTCGGCCGTGGACCTGGTCCGGTAGGATGCCGCGCTCGATCGCGGCTCTTCCCGCCGCGGGACGCGTGGGCGCCCCGTCGCGCGGGCATCGTATAATCGCGCCTCGAAGAACCGACCCGTGAGCGATTACTCCTGGCAGTACCGGCCGAAGCCCGGCTTCTTCAGCTCGCTGTTCCCCCCGTTCAAGGGGGTGACGCGGGCTCTCATCCTCGCGTGCGCCGGCGGGTTCGTCCTGCAGCTCGGCCTGCAGGCTGCGGGGTACGGCGGGCTCGATCCGGCGGGCTGGTTCCTGCAGTGGTTCGGCCTCGTCCCCTACCAGCTGCTCCACGGCCTGAGGGTCTGGCAGCTGGTCACATACCTGTTCCTGCACGGCGGGTTCGGCCACCTGCTGTTCAACATGCTCGCGCTGTGGATGTTCGGGGCCGCCCTGGAGTGGGAGTGGGGGATCAGGAGATTTCTGACCTACTACTTCCTCACCGGGATCGGGGCGGGGGTGCTGTCGGTCGCGTTCGGCCCCTCGTCGCTGAACCCGACGATCGGGGCGTCGGGCTCGATCTATGGCCTGCTGCTGGCGTTCGGGGTCCTGCACCCCAACCGGCCGATCTTCATCTACGGCATCTTCCCGGTGAAGGCGAAGTGGCTCGTCATCGCCGTGGGGGTTCTCACGCTCTGGGCGAGCTGGGTCTCGACGGGAGGCGGGATCGCGCACATCGCGCATCTGGGCGGGATGCTGTTCGGCTACGCCTACCTCAAGAGGATCTGGCGCGTGGACGAGCTGTACCGCGAGCTGAAGTGGCGGATCCGCAGGCGCCGCTTCCGCGTCATCCAGCGCAGGGACGGCGGCAACGGCGACCCGCGCTTCCCGTTCCACTGAGACGCGTCAGGGCGTCGGCGCGATCGCGGACGCGTTCCGGACCAGGATCTCGGCCTGCTCCTCGGTGATCGTGTCGAGCGCGATCGAGCGCAGCGGCGACCATCCACAGGAGGACTGCACCGAGTAGTAGAGCCTGCCCGCGCGCAGGAACAGGAGCGCGATCCTGTCCCCGACGGCGGCGATCCTGGTGTTCTGGATCGTGGAGCCGTCCTGCTGGGTCTCGACGTCCACGCGCCGGTCGATCGGGATCGGCTCGTCCAGTCCCCCGAAGGCGACCACCACCGGGCCGTTCTTGGAGCCCGCCTCGAAAGCGAAGAGCAGGTCCCCTTCCGAGAAGACGGCGGGGGAGGTGCGCGTCGGCGCTGATCTCGGCGCCCACGTCGGCCCTCACCAGGCCGGCCGGGAGGAGGCTGGCTCCTTTCGCGTCGAGGACCGCCTCGTAGAACAGGGGCGATCCGTCCGCCCCGAGGCCGGCCGTCCACATCAGGCGGATGCGTCCGGAGGCCCCGCACTGGAGCTGGGGCCTGCGGTGCCCGCGCGCGTCCGCGGTCAGGGCGCGGGGCGCGCTCCAGCGGGCGCCGTCGTAGAGGGAAACGAAGATCTGGTACCCGGCGGCATCGGGCCGGCTCCACGCGACCGCGGGAAGACCGCTCACGGGGCAGACAGCGAGCGCCGGCTCGACGTCCATGACGGCGTCGTCGGTGCCCGGGAGCACCCACGCCTGCGCTGCGCCGTCCGGCGACTGCGACCGGAAGACCACCTTCGTCCCGCTGGATCCGCCGATCCCGGAGGAGCGGGGCTCCGCGGCGACGCTGTACTGGAGACCGGCCGGGCTGAGCGCGAGCGTCGCGGCGCGCGCCGGAAGGGGCAGCGCGACCGCGGCGCCCAGCAGGGAGAGCCCGGCCAGCAGGGCCGGGATTGGCGAAACGGGGAGGCGTCGCGGTTGATCGTTCATCATGGTCATCGTTTCAGGGTGATGATGTCGCTCAGGTCGAAGGCGCAGAGGAAATCGCGCAGGTGCGGCAGCTCCGGGTAGAGTCCCTGGAGGCTGTCGAAGTGACGGTCGCGCTCCTCCACGCCGGCCGTCGAGGTGGGCGCTCTCGCCGAGAAGGTAATAGCAGTTCTTCTCCACGTCGCGGTAGCCGTTCTCCTTCGCGAGCGCGAGGGCGCGCTCGCCGTACAGCGTGGCGACGGAGTACTTCTTCATCTGCATGTGCGCGTAGCAGAGGTCCTGGAAGCTCTCGGCGGTGCAGCGCTTCGCCCCGACCTCCGTGGCGACCTCGAGGGCGCGGGTGATCGCGGCGGCGCCGCGCCGGAACTGCTTCTTGAGCAGCCAGGTGTAGCCGATGTTCTCGAGGAGAATGGCGATCGAGAACCGGGCGTCGCCGCGCTGGCGCCGGCGGATCCTGAGCGCCTTGCGGTACTCGACGAGGGCCTCGTCGAGCCGCGATTCGTTCATGAGGATGTTCCCGAGCAGGTTGTGGCAGCCCGCCCGGTTCGAGGCGTCCCGGACCTTGCCCGCGTTCTCCATCGCCTTGAGGGCGTAGAAGCGGGCCCGCTCGTATCGTCCCTGCTTGCGCTGGCTCACGGCCAGGTTGTAGGCGGCCCCGAAGAGGATCTTCGGGTTGCGGCTGCGCAGGAGGATCTCGCGCAGGCCCGCCTCGGCGCGCCGGTCCTCGCCGAGCTGGATCAGGACCATCGAAACGTTCGCCGTCGCCTCGTGGACGAGGTCCGGGTCCTTTCCGGCGCCCGCCGCCTCCCGGGCGCGCTCGAACGCCGCGAGGGCCTCCCGATGCTCGCCCGCGCGGACCTTCGCGATGCCGGCCGCCTTCAGGCGGTCGTACTCGCCGGGGGACGGCGGGGCAGGGGGGCGTTTCATCAGCTGTTGGACCCCTGGCGGCTCTTGAACCGGAGAAAACTCAGCGCTTCCTCGCGCCCGCGCTTGTCCAGCCGTCGCCACAGGGCCAGGATTTCCTGCTCCCCGTCGGCGGTCTCGCCGGCATCCTGGAAGAACTCGCCGATGTTCATCCCGAAGATCCCGAGGATCCGGAACAGGACGTCGAGGCTGACCCGGTACTCGCCGGTCTCCATCCGGCAGAGGTCCGACTGCTGGATCCCGATCCGGGAGGCCAGGTCGGCCTGGGTCAGGCTGCGCTCCTTGCGTATCTCCCGGATCTTCTCGCCGACGTGGAAGTGCTGGCGCCGCCGTGAGTTGCGTGGACTCATGCGACGCCGCTCCGTCCCCCCGGGGCCGGGATCCGATGCTGTAATGGCATAAAAGGGGCCTCCGCCGTGAGCCCACGCCCCGTGCCCACTTCGGGGGAGAGGGCGGGACGCCGTTTTTCTCTTTCGAGTCCTTTCTTTGCCATCATGACAAATTTGACCTTGACACGCGCTGGACGACTCCCTACTATCAGGTTCTCGCTGTCAATCGGTCCGGTAGCAGCCTCCCGGGAGGGGTGGTCTCTCCGGGATAGATACCCTCTTCGTTGCGTCGCTTGCGAGCTGCCATCTTCCAGGAACCGCGTTCCGAAGCCTCCAAGGGTCGTATGGGAAATTGCGCCCCATTCCGACGATCTATGTACGCCCGGGCCTTGGCGGTGTCAAGAGATTACCTTTCTGTATCCCTTGCGGGGGGGCTCCATGGATTCGACTTCTCACGACCGCAGCACCCTTCTCTCCCGTTACTTCTCGGAGATCAGGGCCTACTCACTCCTGACGAGGGACGAGGAAGTCACCCTCGCGAAGAGGGTCCTGAAAGGTGACAGGCAGTCGCTCAATGAGCTGATCGAGTCGAACCTGAGCTTCGTGGCGAAGGTCGCCAGCGAGTACCGCAATCTCGGCCTTCCCTTCGAGGACCTCCTGAACGAGGGGAACCTCGGCCTGATCGAGGCCGCGCATCGTTTCGACCACCGAAAAGGAACGAAATTCATCACCTACGCCATCTGGTGGATCCGGAAGGCGATCCTCAAGGCCCTTTCCGAGCAGTCGACCCTCGTCCGCATCCCCAACTACCAGATGAAGAAGGTCAAGGAGGTCCGCGAGGTCGAGCGGAGCCTCCGGAAGCAGCTCGGCCGCAAGCCGAAGCGCGAGGAGATCTGCGACAAGCTCGACGCCTCGATCACCAAGGTGGACGAGATCCTCCAGTTCGGCCTCAAGGAAGTCTCCCTCGACGACCGCATCGGGAAGGAGAAGGACTCCGCCATCTCGGACTTCCTCGTCGATCAGCACTCGGTCGACCCCGAGGACGAGATGATCAAGTTCGAGAGCCACTCCCTCGTCCAGGGCGCGCTGCGGTACCTGAGCGAGCAGGAGAGGACCGTCATCACCCACCGGTTCGGCCTGCGCAACACCAGGATCCTGACCCTGAAGGAGATCGGCGAGCGGATGGGGATCAGCCGCGAGCGGGTCCGCCAGATCGAGTCCCAGGCCAAGTCCCGGCTCCGCAAGGCGTTCTCGCGGATGCGGGCCGTGAGCGCCCCGCCCAAGACGATCTACCCCAACCGCCCGATCGCCAAGCGCGGCAGCCTCAAGCCGACAGTCTGATAGACTCGGTTCCCGATGGAACCCGAGATTCCACAGGGACAGGGGCCCGCCCCCGAGCCCTGGACGGGCTCCGCCCCCGAGGCGGCGCTGTTCCTGGCGCTCCTCCAGCCGGGCGATTCCGGCCAGGTCCTCGAGAGGGTCCTCACGATCCTCGCGGCGCACCTTCCGTTCGACTGGGCGGGTCTCGTGCAGAGGGACGGGGCGGGCGGCCGGCTCGTCTCGGCCTGGCACCGCCGCGCTGACGGCGGTTTCGACCTCGATGCCGCGGCCGCTTCGGCGCGCGAGCGCGCCTTCGATCTGCCCTGCCCTGCTGCTCGAGGCATCCCTTCCGCTCGACTGGGGAAACCCCCTCACCCACCACCTGTTCGAGCGCGGCCTCAGGCGCGTGATCTTCGCCCCCCTCGGCGCCGGGCAGCCCGGGAGGCAGGACAGCGCGCTGATCCTGGGGCAGAGGTCGGAGGCGCCGTTCCGCGCACGCGGCCGGGCCCTGCTCGCCACGATCGCGGGGGCGCTCGGGGCGGCGTTCGAGGCGTCGGGACGCGAGCGGCGCCTCGAGCGGAGCGTCGAGGAGCGCACGCGCGAGCTCTCGGTCCTGTACGAGGTCAGCCGCTCGATCGGAACGACGCTCCGGTACGAAGAGATGGTCCCCCTCGTCATGGGGGCGCTGCACTCCATCCTCGACTTCGACCTCGCCGCGGTGCTGGTCGACCTCCCGGGCCTGCGCGAGCTGTCCCTGCACCTGGCGAAGCCGGCCGGGGAGGAGTGCCGCGCCGAGGCGGCGGAGGCGGCGCGCGAGTCATTCCGATCGCTGGCAGGCCGGGCGTCCTCCGCGGCGGCTCCCGTCGTCCGGACGCTCGAGCACTTCGAGCCCGACGCGGCGCCCGTGCAGGGCAGCCTGGGCTCGCGCCAGGCGGTCCCGCTCGTCCGCAAGGGAGAGGTGGTCGGCGTCATCCTGGTCCTGGCGCGGCGCGCGGGCGCGTTCCCGGAGGCGCGCGTGCGCCTCCTGCAGACGATCGCCAGCCAGGCCTCGCTCACGCTGGATCGCCTGCGGACCCTGCAGGAAGCCGAGGAGCTGCGGGTCCAGTCCATCATCGATTCGATCCCGAACGGGATCCTGATGACCGATGCCTCCTTCCGGATCTCCTTCGCCAACCCGGCCGCGCGGCGGACGCTGGAGCTCCTCGCGGGGGAGGGGGCGGGGACGGCGCCGGCGGGTCCTGAGCCGGCTCGGCGGAGTACCGCTCGAGGAGCTCGCCCGCCCGGTGCTGGCCGAGGGAAAGCCGGCCTCCTTCGCGGAGCTCCGCGTCGACGAGCCGCGGCGCATCTACGCGGTGAGCGTGAGCCCTGTCGGCGGCGCCGCCGGCGCGCCGGGGGGGATCGTGGTCGTGATCTCCGACGTGACCGAGGCCCGCCTGATGGAGGAGCAGCTCCTGCAGTCCGAGAAGCTCTCCGCGATCGGGGAGATGATCTCGGGGGTGGCGCACGAGCTGAACAACCCCCTCGCCTCGGTCATGGGGTTCGCGCAGCTCCTCCAGGACGCGCGCGTGGGCGAAGACGTGAAGCGCAAGCTGGGCCTGATCTACTCGGAGTCGCAGCGCTGCCAGAGGGTCGTCCAGAACCTCCTGTCCTTCGCGCGCAAGCACAGGCCGGAGAAGCGGCTGCTGGACCTGAACTCGGCGCTGCAGTCGGTCCTCCAGCTCCTGTCCTACCAGCTCCGCGTCGACGGGGTCGAGGTGCGCGCCTCGCTGGACCCCCAGCTCCCGGGCATCCACGGCGACTTCCATCTCCTGCAGCAGGTCTTCCTGAACATCATCAACAACGCCCACCAGGCGATGCGCGAGACCGCCGGGCCGCGGGTCCTCGAGGTCGTGTCCGGCCTTCGAGCCGGCCGGCGCCGGCCTCCGCAGGGCAGGACTGGGCCCGGATCGAGATCCGCGACACGGGGCCCGGCATCAGCTCCCGAGAACCTCAAGCGGATCTTCGATCCGTTCTTCACGACGAAGCAGCCCGGGCAGGGGACCGGCCTCGGCCTTTCCCTCGCTTTCGGCGCGGTGAACGATCACGGTGGGCGGATCCACGCCCGCAGCCAGCCGGGGAAGGGGACGACCTTCGTCGTCGAGCTGCCGCGGGGCGCCGTCGCGGCTCCCGTGGAGGAGGCCCGCGAAGAGGCGCCCGTCGCGCCCGGCGCGGCGCCGCCGCGATCCTGGTCATCGAGGACGAGACGGCGATCGCGGAGCTGCTCGTCGAGGCGCTCTCGCTGGACGGGCACGCGGTGGAATCCGCGGCGAACGGCGAGGAGGCGCTCGAGCTGATCCGCCGGCGCGACTACGACCTCGTGATCTCGGACCTCAAGATGCCCCGCGCGGACGGGCGCCGCCTGTACGAGGAGGTCCGCCGCCTGAAGCCGGCTCTCGCGGCCCGCATCATCTTCACGACGGGCGACGTGGCGAGCCCGCAGACGCAGGCCTTCTTCCAGGAGACCGGCGCCCCCTTCTTCGTGAAGCCGTTCGATCTCGAGGAGGTCAGGCGCGAGGTCGGCCGCGTGCTGCAGCGTTCATGAAGACCGTCATCGTCGGCACCGCCGGGCACATCGACCACGGCAAGAGCGAGCTCGTGGCGGCCCTCACGGGGACGCACCCCGACCGCCTGCAGGAGGAGCGCGAGCGCGGGATCACGATCGACATCGGGTTCGCCAGCCTGGCGCTCCCCGACGTCGTTCTGAGCTTCGTCGACGTTCCGGGCCACGAGCGGTTCGTCAAGAACATGCTGGCGGGAGCGAGCGGGATCGACCTCGTGCTCCTGGTGGTGGCCGCCGACGAGTCGGTGCGCCCGCAGACGCGGGAGCACTTCCACATCTGCCGCCTCCTGGGCCTGACGCGGGGGGTGATCGCCCTCACCAAGACCGACATCGCCGACCCGGAGCTCGCGGAGCTGGCGGCGGACGAGGTGCGGGAGTTCACGAAGGGCTCGTTCCTCGAGGGCGCCCCCATCGTCCCGGTCAGCGCCCGGACCGGGGACGGCGTGCCGGCGCTGGTCGAGGCGCTGCGGGCGGCGGCGGTGGCGCTGCCCGAGCGGGGAGTCGTCCGACCCGGCGCGCCTGCCGGTGGACCGCTCGTTCACGGTCCGCGGGTTCGGGACGGTGGTGACGGGGACGCTGATCGCCGGAGCTCGATCAGGACGGGAGACGAGCTGGAGCTGCTCACGGCGCGCCGCCGCGTGAAGGTCCGGGGCCTGCAGGTGCACGGCCAGGCGGTGGACGGGGCGCAGGCGGGGCAGCGCGCGGCCGTCAACCTGCAGGGGATCCCGCACCACGAGATCGAGCGGGGGGACCTCCTGGCGGCTCCCGGCATCTTCGAGCCGACCTCGATGTTCGACGCCCGCGTCTCGGTGATCGGGGAGGCGGTGGCGGCCCTCGAGGATCTCGACAGGGTCCGCCTCCACGCGGGGACCGCCGAGCTCCTGGCCCGCGTCCGGCCCCTCGGCGCCGCCGCCATCGAGCCGGGCGCGGAGGGGTACGTCCAGTTCCGCCTCGAGCGGCCCGCGGTCCTGGTGCCGGGCGACCGGTTCATCTTCCGTCGCTACTCGCCGGCCTCCACGCTCGGGAGGAGGGATCGTGCTCGATGCGTTCCCCGACAAGCACCGGCGCGCGGACGAGGGGGCGGCCCTCGCCCTGTCGCGCCTCGAAGGGGCCGGGCTCGGCGGGCCGCGCGGAATGGGTGATCGCCGCGCGCGGAGCGGAGGGAGTCCTCGCGGCCGACCTCGCGCGCCGCGCCGGCGCCCCCTGGCGGCAGGTCGCCGCCGCGCTCGAGGCGGCCGTGCGGGAGGGAAACGTCCTTGCGCTCGGCGCCGGGCCCGATTTCCTGATCTCCCTGGACGGGTTCGAGGAGCTGCGCCGCAGGGTCGGAGACGATCCTGCGCGAGCACCACGCGGCGAACCCGATGCTTCCCGGCTGTCCCCTGGAGGAGCTGAGGGGGCGGCTCGGTCCCGGGATGGCGGGCGAGGCGGCGCGCGCCCTGCTCGCCGAGCTGGCCCGGCGCGGGGCGATCCGCGTGGACCGCGACACGGCGGCGCTGCCGGGCCACCGTCCGTCGCTCAGCGAGGAGGAAGAGCGTCTCGCGGAGGCCCTCTCGGCGCTGTTCCTCGAGGCCGGCCTCGAGCCGCCCGAGCCGGCCGAGGCGCTCGCGCGGGTGGGGCGCCCCGGGTCCGCGCGGGGAGGCGCGTCCTGGCGCACCAGGTCCGCGCGGGACCGCTGAAGCGCCTGCGCGACGGCAGGCTGTTCCATGCCGCGGCGCTCGCCGACCTCGTGACGAGGCTGAGGGAGTACCGCACGCGCAGCGAGACGATCGACATCGCCGCCTTCAAGGATCTGGCCGGTGTTTCGCGGAAAAACGCCATCCCGCTGCTCGAGCATCTCGACGAGGAGAGGGTGACGTTACGCAAGGGAAGCGATCGTGTCATACTAGCCTGACGGTTGGCGCCGGGCCCGGCCCGAAGGGGTCCGGCCGCGCGAACCGGAAGGGGCCGGATGGGGCGCGGCCGCGGAGGCGGCGCCGGAGGCCCGGGAGAGCGAATGTTCGGTCTACAGGAATGGATCATCCCGCTCGGCATTCTTCTGCTGATCCTGATCTTCGGCGGACGGAAGTTCGGCGAGATCGGCACGGGACTCGGCGAAGGGATCCGCAACTTCAAGAAGGCCATGAAGGGCGACGAGCCCAAGCCGGGGAACGGGGAGAACCCCCAGGGCCCCCAGAAGGGCTGAGCGCCCGGTTTCCCCCGCAGGACAGCGCTGCCGCTGAGGGGACCCGGATCACGCCGGCGGAGCCGCTGAACGGTGACCCCGGAACCTGACGAAAGCGGTTCCCTGCTGGCGGGGCAGCGCCGCGCTGTCGAGCGCCTCAAGGCCACCCTCTTCGGCGACGACCCGCTCGTCCGCCGACAGGTACATCCAGGACTTCCATCGCGAGTTCAGCTCCCATCGCCGGCGCCTGACGGCCGCGGCCGTGGTTCGCGCCTGCGAGAGAGCCGACATCGTCTTCGTCGGCGACTACCACGCCCTCCCTTCCTGCCAGAATTTCGCCGCCGGCCTGCTGACGGCGCTGGCGCGCTCCCGCCCCCTGACGCTCTTCCTCGAGATGGTCTTCTCCCGCGACCAGAAGCTCCTCGACGACTGCGTGGCGGGCCGGATCAGCGAGGAGGAATTCAGGCGCCGGATCCGGTACGAGCGCGACTGGGGCTATCCCTGGGACGGGTACGGTCGCCTGATCGCGGCCGCGAGGACGGCGGGAGCGGCGGTCGTCGCCGCCGATGCGCCTCCGCGCGGGGGGCTCCGGATGATCCGCAAGCGCGACCGGCACGCCGCCTCGACGATCGTCGAGAGGCTCCTGGCGGAGCCCGGGAGCCGGGCGCTCGTCCTGTTCGGCGAGTCGCACATGGCGAGCCGGCACCTGCCCGGCGAGGTCCGCGCGGAGCTCGCGCGGCGCGGGGCGAAGCGCTCCTCGGTCGTGGTCGTCCAGAACGTCGAGGAGATCTACTGGGAGACCGCCCGCACCGGCGCGGCCGCCACCGAGGCCGTGGAGCTCGGCGCCGGCCGGTTCTGCGTCTTCAACGCGAGCCCTCTCGCGAAGTACGAGGCGTACCGCCAGACGCTGCTGGGCTGGTCGCAGCAGGCCGAGGAGGAGCCCGACTTCGGCCCCTCGGTCCACAACCTGATCGACCTGCTCGCGGCCCGGCTGGGGATCGACGCCTACCGGTACCGCGTGGCCTCGCCCGACGGGCGTCGGGTGCCGCTCGTGGATCTCTACCCCGAGGTCCACGCGAGGCGCGAGCGAAGGCGGCGGCCGGAGCCGCGCCGCGCCCTCGCGCGGCGGCTCGGCCGGCCGGGCGTGGTCTACCGCCGGGGCCCGAACCGGGTGGATGTCCACTCCTTCTCGCTCGCATCGGCGGGAGACGCGGCGGCGCGGTTCATGATGGCGGCGCTGCGGGGCGAGGTGGGGCGCCCGGGCGGATCGAGGGACGCAGCCCAGGCCCGGCCCGGGGGAGGGAAGCGCCCGGGGCCGGAGCGGCGGCGCCGGCCGTCCGGCAGGCTCGCTCCCGCTCGCCGGGACGATCCTCGACGAGGCGTTCGTCGCCTTCTCGGTCCGGTTTCTCGACCCGGGAGTTCCCGCCGACGCCGGCAAGGGGGAGGATCTCGCTTCGAACACCGGCGGGGAAGACACGGGGGCGGAGGAGACCGCTGCGCCTGCTCCTCGACGCGGCGGCCGGAGCGATCCGGCCGCGACCGCGCGCGCACGCGGGCGGCGCCGGCGCTCGGCCCGGGGGGCGGGAGGCGCTGGGAGAGCGCCTCGGCGAGGCGATCTACGCGAGGATGCGGAACCGCCCTTCGGGCGCCGAAACGAAACGATGGCTGCTCGAGGCCGCGAGGTTCCAGGGGGGCGGGGGAAAACGGCGAAGGCGGCCCGGCTTCTCGGGGAAGCGGCCGCCTGCGCGGGCTGGAAGCGCTGACAAGGGTTGCGCGGGGAGGATTCCGCGACCGGAACCCTCTCCGCGCGCGAGTCGGGTGGTTATCCTCCCCAGAGGACCACAGAGCAGTTCATGGCAGCTCCTTCCTGAAGTTCCATCGGCGCCACTCAATCACCCCACACGGCGGTGTCGCCCCACACGGCGGTGTCGCCCCAGACGGCGGTGTCGCCCCAGATGGCGGTGTCGCCCCACACGGCGGTGTCGCCCCACACGGCGGTGTCGCCCCAGACGGCGGTGTCGCCCCACACGGCGGTGTCGCCCCACACGGCGGTGTCGCCCCACACGGCGGTGTCGCCCCAGATGGCGGTGTCGCCCCACACGGCGGTGTCGCCCCAGATGGCGGTGTCGCCCCAGACGGCGGTGTCGCCCCAGACGGCGGTGTCGCCCCAGACGGCGGTGTCGCCCCAGACGGCGGTGTCGCCCCAGACGGCGGTGTCGCCCCACACGGCGGTGTCGCCCCACACGGCGGTGTCGCCCCACACGGCGGTGTCGCCCCACACGGCGGTGTCGCCCCACACGGCGGTGTCACCCCACACGGCGGTGTCGGCCCACAGGGTGTGGTCGGCGGGGAGCTGGTCGGCGGTCAGCGTGGCGGGAAGGAGCAGGAACCCCTTCGCCGTGCGGCCGACGATCGGCGATCCGGTGTTGAAACGCACGGACTGGAACCGGCCGATCGCGGTGATCGCCTTGTCCACGTCGATCATGCCGGTCCCCTGGACGAGGAGGTCGAGCCCCTCGATGGGGGAGGCGGTGCGCATCAGGAGGGTCTTGACCTGGTCGTTGGTCAGGCGCGGGTTCCGCTCGAGCATCAGGGCGGCGGCGCCGGACACGATGCCGGCCGCCATGCTGGTCCCGGACAGCTCGATCATGCCGCCCGCGGTCACGCACTCGGGATGGGCCGCCGCCAGGGCGTTGCCGGGGGCGGAGAGCGACACGATCCGGTTGCCGGGCGCGATCAGGTCGGGCTTGAGGACGTGGTCGCCGAACGAGGGGCCGCGGCTGGAGTAGGTGGCGACCAGGTCGTCGGCGCGCAGGATGGTGTTGTCGTCGCGGCTCGCGCCCACCGTGATGGCCCACGGGGCGTTGCCCGGGCTCTCGATCGTGCCGTAGCCGCTGCCGAGACGGCCGCTGTTGCCCGAGGCGACCGCGACGACGATGCCCGCGTCCCAGGCCCGCTTCACGGCGAGCGTGAGGGGGTCGCTGCGGAACGACTCGGCAATCGGGTGGCCGAGCGAGAGGTTCATGACGCGGATGTTGAGCATCCGGCGGTGGTCGATGACCCAGTCGATGCCGCGGATGACGCGGCTGACGCTGCTCGCGCCGTCCTGGTCGAGCACGCGGACGGACACGAACTTCACCTCCGGGGCGATCCCGGGGACCGACTGGTTGCCCGCCGCGCCGATGATGCCCGCGATGTGCGTTCCGTGGCCGTAGGGATCACGCAGAGCCGGGGGGGAGTCCGGATCCACGAGATCCACGGCGGCCAGGATGCGGTTCGCGGGAACTTCCGGGGTCGGCGCGATGCCCGAGTCGATCACGGCCACGGTGATGTGCCGGCCGGTGACGCCGGTCCTCGCGAACGCCTGGGGGGTGCCGGTGACGGCGTAGGCGACGTCCATCGAGGCGTGCACCGTGCGGTCGGGGGTGATCTTCACGACCCGGGGGTCGCGGGAGAGCGTCTCGATCGCGCGCAGTCCGAGGCGGGCGCACAGACCGTTGACGGAGCGCAGGGGGCGTTCGAGGCGGCCCTGGGCCCGGAGCTTCTCCACGTCCTTGCGGCCGGGCGCCGAGGCGTAGGTCACGATCACCGGGGCGGCGTCGATCGCCACGCCCCGGTCGATCTGATCCAGGAGGTCCGTCGCGAGCTTCGATCGGTCCGCTCCTCCACGTCCGCCGGCGGCGAACGCGGGAACGAGCGTGACTGCCAGGACCGTCAGGATCGCGATGGCTGTCAGGGTTTGCTTTCTCATGGTGTGTTCCTCCCCCTCTGGGTTCGTGTCACTTCTGTGTGACGCACTCCAATACAGCAACGGAAATGCCACCTGGAGAGGGTTGCGGGGAAGAGGGTAAGTCGTTGCTTGTCAGCAGGTTACGTCAAGTGCTCCGCGAGGGCGATTCCAGGGTGCAAGGTCTCAGCGCTGAGACGGTCAATTCATCCGAGCGGCGCCGATGGAGAGGAAAGTGGCCGAAACCGTTGCAGGGACAGGGTTTTCGGCGCGCCGAAGGGGGGCGGTCTCAGGGAGAGACGGTGAGCGGAGTCAGGAGATACCGTATTCCCTGATCTTGCGGAAGATCGTGGCGCGGCTGATGCCGAGGAGACGGGCCGCCTTCTCGCGGTTTCCCGAGGTCTCCTGCAGCGCCCTGAGGATCTGGCGCCGCTCGAGCGTCGTCAGGTTCTCGACGACCGGCTCGGATGGCGTCGAGCTCGGCGAGCTGCTCCAGAAGCTGGGGGTCGAACTCCAGGTCCCGGACCCGCAGGTGGGTGCCGCGGGCGAGGACGGCGAGGCGCGCGATCACGTTCTCGAGCTGGCGGACGTTCCCGGGCCAGCTGTAGCGCACGAGGAGGGCGAGCAGGTCGTCGTCGAGCACGAGCTTCGAGCCGCCGCGCTCCCGGGCCTCCCGCTCGAGGAAGAACTCGGCGAGCAGCGGGATGTCCTCCCGCCTCGCCCTCAGGGGCGGCAGGACGATGGAGATCACGTTCAGCCGGTAGTACAGGTCCTGGCGGAACGTGCCCTCCTCGATCCGCTGCGAGAGGACCGCGTTGGTCGCGGCGACGATCCGCACGCTCGCGCGGCGGACCTCCTTGGCGCCGATCGGCCGGAATTCCCCCTCCTGCAGGACCCGCAGGAGCTTGGCCTGCATCCCGACCGCCATCTCCCCGACCTCGTCGAGGAACAGCGTGCCGCCGTCGGCCATCTCGAAGAGCCCCTTCTTGTCCCGGTCGGCGCCGGTGAAGGCCCCCTGCACGTAGCCGAACAGCTCGCTCTCGAGGAGGGGCTCGGGAATCGCCGCGCAGTTCTCGGAGAGGAACACGCGGGCGCGGCGCGGCGAGTTGAAGTGCAGCGCCCGCGCCACCAGCTCCTTCCCCGTGCCGCTCTCCCCCTGGATCAGCACGGGCAGCGGGGACGCGGCGGCGCGCTCCATCAGGTCGAACACCTTCTGGATGGCGGGGCTGCGGCCGACGAAGTTCTCGAACCTGTACCGCTCCTGCGCGGCGCCCTTGAGGCGCTCGTTCTCCTCGGCGAGGGAAGCGTACATGCGGGCGTTCTCGATCGCGATCGCGGCCTGGCCGGCGAACGCCTCGAGGAACGACAGGTCGTCGGGCGTGAAGATCCGTCCCCCTCGCCCGCCGTCCACGTAGACCGTGCCGATGATCCTGCCGCGCACGCGCAGCGGCACGCACATGAGGGACTTGATCTGGAACAGGGAGATGCTGCGGAAGCTCGTGAACCGGTCGTCGTGCTGGGCGTCGAGCGTCAGGATCGACTGGCCCTCGCCCGCGGCCCGGACGATCCCCCGGCTGTACCGCGTGGCGTCGCGCGCGGTCTGCTTCTCCACCCCGCGCGTGGTCCGCACCCGGAACTCTCCGGAGCCCTCCTCGATCAGGATGATCAGCCCGCGGGCCGCGCCGATCGCCTCGAGGGTGAGGTCGAGCACGCGGTCGAGGATCTCGTCGAGGGGCGCGCCCGAGCTGACGAGGCCGGTGATCTCGTAGAGCGTGCGCAGGGCCGACAGGGCGCTCGCCCCCGAAGGGCTGCCCGGGCCCGCCGCCGCCGCTTCCTTCGGCCATTCGAAGGAGACCGCGCTCTGGAACGATCGGCGCAGGGTCTCGTCGGCGATCTTCTCCGCGGTCCTCTGGCGCGTCTCCGCGGCGCGCCGTTCGAGCGTCCGGGCGGCGGGGGCGTCCCCCTCCAGCCGGGCGATCCGCGCCTCGATCCGGTCCGCGAGCGGGGCGAGCGCGGCGAGCGAGCGCGATGCGATCGTCTCCCGCGCCTCGCGCAGCGCCTGGCGCGCGCTCCCCGCGTCCGACGAGCTCGACGAGGGCGGCCGCGAGGACGAGGTTCGCCTCGGCCGCCATCTCCTCGAGCGGGAGGTCGGGGGAGGCGCGGGCGAGAAGCTCGCGGGCCCGCGCCGCGGCCTCGGCCGGCTGCCCGCCGGCCAGCTCGGCGGCCGCGATCGCCACGAGCGCTCGCGCGATGAGACGGGGGCAGGCTGTCTTTTCGCCGATCCCGAGCGCGGCCCGGGCCTTGTCGAGCGCTTCGGGTGTCCGCCCCGCATCGAGGAGCGCCCGCGCGAGGGCCGCCGTCGCGTAGCCCCGCTGGCGCTCGTCCGCGGCGCGCGTCGCGACCCGGATCGCTTCGCCCAGCCGGTCGATCGCCGTGAGCGGCTGGCCGAGGAACCGCAGCAGGTCGGCCTCGGACTCGAGGGCGTACACCTCGCGGCTCGTGTCCCCCGCGCGGGCGACCGCCGCGCGCGCGCGCCGGAACGTCTCCAGGGCCTCCTCGTACAGGCCGCAGGAGCGGCTGTAGAGCCCGACGTTGATCACCGAGAGCCCGTAGGCCTGGCGATGCCCGATCTCCTCGAAGATCCCGAGCGCCTCGCGGGCGCTGCGCAGCGCGTCCTCGGGCCGTCCCTGGCTGCGGCGGACGATCCCCAGGTTGTGGCGCGCGGCGCCCATCAGGTAGCGGTAATCGACCGAGAGGGCGAGCTCGTACCCTTTCTCGAGGTGATCCGCGGCCGCCTCGTAGCGGCCGAGGAAGCACTCGACGAGCCCCACGCTGTTGCGCTCGTCGGCCATGGCCGCCGCGTCGCCCCGCTTCTCGTGGACCTGGAGGGCCGCGTGGAGCAGCGGGAGCGCCTCGGCGTAGCGGCTCTGCCTCGCGTGGCGGATCGCGAGGTTGTGAAGGGCGCGCGCCTCGCCCGCGAGGTCGCCCAGCTCGCGGAACAGGACGAGCGCCTCGTTGACGAGGGAGACTCCCTCTTCGCCGGTCTTCTGGAACCCGAGGACCGTTCCCAGCCTCTCGAGGGCGCGGGCGCGCAGCGGGGCCTCGCCCGCGTCTCTCACAGCCTCGAGCAGCGCCTCGAAATGCTCGCGGGCCCGCGCGTGATCGCCCCCGGCGAGCCGCCCGTTGCCGGCCTTCAGCAGCAGCGAGGCGCGGCGGGCCGTGTCCGCGGGATCGGTCGAGGAGAGCGCGCCCTCGTAGTGCCTCGCAGCGTCGTTCCCCGCGTGGCGCGCCAGGGCGAGATCGCCGGCCTTTTCCGCGAAGAGCGAGGCCCGGTCGGCGGGACCGCTGACGGCGTAGTGGCGGGCGATCTCCTCGATGGCGCCCGGGGAATCGGGCGCGTCGCGCTCGAGCAGCTGCGGCCGCGCGCAGGTGCAGGGCGCGGCGCTGTCCGGCCTCCAGGCGCTCCTCGGCGGCGCGCCGGACGAGCCCGTGCTCGAACGCGTACCGGCCTCCCGCAAGGACGCCGCGGGCCAGCAGGCCGCGCCCCGCGAGCGCCTCGAGGATGCCGGGCGCATCCCCGGCGGGGATCGCCGCGAGCTCGGCCGCTGTTTCGGGGCCCAGCGGGCGTCCCATGACGGCGAGGGCTCCGAGGATCGCTCCCTCGGGCGCGCTCACCCGGCCGAGGCGGCGCGCCAGCGCCCCCTCGAGGTCCCCGGGGATGGAGCTCCGCAGCTCCTCGGGCTCGGGAAGGCGCCAGCCCGCCTCGGTGCGGGCGAGGGTGTTCTCTCCCTGAAGCGTGCGGAGGATCTCGAGGAGGAAAAGGGGATTGCCTCCCGACTCGCGCGTCAGGGCCGTGACGAGCCCGCCGTCGAGCGCGGCGCCCTCGAAGAGGAGCGCGAGCAGGCGGCGGACATCCTCCTCGCCCAGGCGCTCGAGCAGCAGCCGCTCGCACCACTCCTTGCGCGCGATCGAGGAGAGCCACGAGGAGAATTCCGGGGAGACCTCGCTCTCGGCGCGGTGCGAGGCGACGATCATCAGGCGCGTGCCGCGGGCGTTGCGTCCGAGGTATCCCAGCATCTCGAGCGTCGGCCCGTCGGCCCAGTGGATGTCCTCGAGCACGATGACGAGCGGGGTCTCGGCGGAGGCGTCGAGGAGGAAGCCGGTCAGCCGGTCGAGCACCCGGGACTTCTCCCGGGCCATCCGGCGCTCGGGGGCTTCCGCGTCCTCCCCGGCGACCTCGGCGCGCGGCAGCAGCGCCGCGATCCGCGCGTGCGCGCGACCGCGGCCCCGCCGCGAGGGAGCGGAGGAGGGATCGAGGGCGCGCAGCACCGTCGCGAAAGGAGCCAGCGGCGTCGCCCCGGATTCAGGGCACTGCACGAGGATCGTTTCAATCCCCGCGAGGGCCGCCTGGCGGCGCAGCTCGGCGATCAGCCGGCTCTTGCCGATCCCCGCCTCCCCTCCCACGAGGAGCAGCGAAGGGGACTCCTCGGCCGTCGATTCCCCGGACAGAGCCGAGAGCGCCTCGGCGATGCGCCGTGCTTCCTGTTCCCGGCCCACCATGGCCGGCGCGATGAGGTAGGAGCGCTCGGTCTCCGCCGTTTCGAGGGGAAGGCCCCCGCCCGCGGCGAGGTCGAGGTGTCGCACGAGGTCGGTTGCCGTCTGGAACCGGTCCTCGGGTCTGCGCGCCCCGAGCCGGACGATCGCGCGCCCTGCCAGCTCGGGCAGGGGAGGCCCGTCGGCGGGAGGGAACGCTCCCTCGATGATCTGCCGCAGGAGGGAGGAAGAGTCCGGCGCGTCGAACGGGAGCGCCCCGGTGAGAGCGTGGTAGAAGGCGATCCCGAGCGAGTAGAGGTCGGAGCGCGGATCGGGCGCGAGCCCCTCGATCACCTCGGGGGGCAGGTAGAGCAACGTCCCCGCGGCGGCCCGGGCCGCCGCCTCGGGCCCGCTCGCCAGGCCGAAATCCACCACCTTGAGCAGGCCGTCGGCGCGCACGAGGAGGTTCGCCGGCTTGAGGTCCCGGTGCAGGAGCCCGCGGGAGTGGATGAAAGCGAGCGCCCGCGCCGCCTGGATCAGGTAGGAGATGGCGAGCGGCTCGTCGGCTCCTGCGAGCGCCTGGGAAAGCGGAACCCCCTCGACGAGCTCCATCGCGAGGAACGGCGCGTCGGTGCCGGCGTCCCGGCCGATGTCGATCAGGTGGACGACATTGGGGTGGCTCAGCCCGGAGAGGCTTGCGAATTCATTGCCGGTGAGGAGGGCGGCGGTTCGATCGCCGCGATCGAGGATCTTGAGCGCAACCAGCTCCCCCGTGGTGACGTCCCGGGCGGCATGGACCGTCCCCGACGCTCCACGCGCGATCTCTCGCTCGATGTCGTACCGCCCAGCGACTCGCAGAAAGGCCCCCCCTCCGCTTGCGCACCCGGAAGATACTCCTCATCGCTGTTCCGGTCCAGCAGAAGTATCAGGTTGAGACTTGGAGCGGTCACAAGTGCTCGATATCGGGCAGAGTGGCTTCCGGCGGGGACCGACCCGAGGATCGGCCCGGGCCGGAAAGCCCGCAAACAGGGCCAACTGCCCGAAAATGTGGCGTCTCAGCTTGTTCCTGCCATCGGGAGGGCGGATAATGAAATATACGATTTGGAGATCTCGCCTATGTCCAGGGGGAACGAGACTTTTCGGACGAATGCGGACATCGCGCGTCGCGTCTACCGCGCGCTGAAGACGCCGGTCGACCGCGATCGCAAGACCGATCCGATCCTCGCCTTCACCTTCCGGGGACGGGAGGACCGGGTCATCCTGCGGTGCAACAAGATCCCCGAGGTGAGCATCAAGGGGAAGGAACAGGACGCGGGTGAAGTGAAGTTCTTCGCCTACAGCGACTTCGCCGACTTCAGCGAGGACAACGTGCTGTTCCGGCTGAAGGACGAGGTCACCTTGATCGAGCTCTACAAGAAGGGCGCGGTCGAGGCGATGACGTTCAGCAACTGGGCCGACTTCCTGGCGTGGCTCGAGAAGCTCGACGAGAACGGCGTCCAGATTTCCCTGAAGCTGCCGTACCTCGTGTACCACGCGGTGAAGGGGCGCGAGCCCTCCATGCAGAACTTCATCGTGGAGGCGATCAAGCGCTCGCTCCGCGACCACCCCTGACCGCCCGCCCGCCAACCCTCGCTTTGCCCGCCTCGGAAGGGTGGGCGCGCTCCGCTTCGTGCGCGAACCCGGAAGGGCGATGGGGCGCGCACGGCTTCCTCACTCGCGTGTTCGCCTCGGTGGAGCGGGGATCGTGCCTGCTCGTTCGGACGCCCGCTTCGCGCCGCCCACCCCTTCCTCGGCGGGCGATGAGCGGGCGCGCTCCGCTTCGTGCGCGAACCCGGAAAGGCGGGAGGGCTCGGCCCGGGGTCAGTGGTCGCGGGCGAGGGACCGCTGGCGGCGGCGGAGCGAGGCGAGGGCGGAGAGGCAGGACGAGCGCCATTCCGACTGCGCGGGCGCTCGGCGAGCCGGTCGCGGGTCTCGGCGCACAGGCGATCGTAAACCGTCTCGAGCGGCAGTCCCCTGTAGACGGTTCCCGCCGACGAGCGCAGGTCGACGCGCCCGGCGCGCAGCAGGTCGCGCGCCTCGCGCGAGTCGGGGGGCAGCGTGCGCAGCAGGCGCCTTCCCAGCCGCTCCTCGATCGGGAACAGCGTCCCGTCGGCGCGGATCATCGCGCTGTAGCGCTTCTCGAACGGGACTTCGCGGGGCAAATCGAGCGGCGTCTTCCGGACCTGCGGTGCCATGGATCCCCCAGTACCGGGACAATCGTAGCACCCATGACGTTCGAGCGCGCCGGAGAATCGGGGGGATGGGCGGGAGGGGGAGGGCTCAGCCGCGCGCGGGGGGAATGGCGGGCTCGTCCTGCAGGTCGCCGAGCGGGCGCATGTCGCCGAGCCCCTGCGCCTTCTTGTGCATCACGAGGTTCCGCCCCTGGGCCTTGGCCATGTAGAGCCCCTGGTCGGCGTGGGTGATCAGCTCGTTGGCGGAGCGCCCGTCGCGAGGGGAAGACCGCGATGCCGCCGCTGATCGTGAGGTTGCCGAGGGGCTGCTTGTCCTGGTTCGGGAACGGGTACGCCTCGATGGCGGCCCGCACCTTCTGGGCCACCTCCATGGCGCCAGCGGTATCGGTGTCGGGCATCGCGAGGATGAACTCCTCGCCGCCGTAGCGGGCGACGACGTCGGCGCCGCGGACGGTCGCTTTCAGGATCTTCCCGACGGCGCGCAGGACCTCGTCCCCGGCCTGGTGGCCGTTCGTGTCGTTGTAGTGCTTGAAGTGGTCCACGTCGAGGATGAACACCGCCAGCGGGGAACGCTCGCTTTCGCAGCGGTGGATCTCCATCCCGAGTTTCTTCACGAAGGCGCGCTTGTTCAGGACTCCCGTCAGGCCATCATGGTCGGCATAGGCCTGGATCTGCTCGATCAGCCGCGCGTTCGACAGCGCCGCGCTGCTGAGGTCGGCGATCATCTTGAGCATCTTCTTCTCGTCGGGGTGATGGACCGGCAGCCCGCCGATCGCCAGCACGCCGTAGAACCTGTCCGCGTGGTACATGGGGGCGTAGAGATCGAGCTTCATCCCCGCGGGATCGGGATCGATGGTGGACCACTTGTTGGCGCGGGCGTGCGCCTGGAACTCCTCCAGCTCCATGGAGACCAGGTGCTCGGCCACCCAGCCGATCCGGCCCACGCCGGGCTTGACCTTGATCGGGCCCCGCCCCGTGAGGGCGACGCCCTTCGATTCCACGAGGGTGAGCTCGCCGCCGCGCTTTTCGTCCGCGTAGAAGACGACGATCTGCCTGGGGGAGAACATCTGGTCCAGCGTCCCCACGATCATGGGGCCGATGCCGGAGCGCTCGAGGTTCGTGTTGATCTTCTGGGCGAACTCGGGCATGCAGACCATGAAGTTGCTGAGATTCCTGGTCTCGGTCTTCATCCGGTCGAGGGCCCGCACCACGCGCTGGTACTCGGCCTCGGCCCGGTCGAGCGCGGACTTGAACCCGTCGCGCAGCTTCGCGCTGCGGCTGTGCCCGATCAGCAGACCGAGCGCAAGCATGACGAGGCCGGCCGCGACGATCGCGATCACATCCGGCAGATGTGTCATCCCAGCCAATATAGGTTCCGCGCCGGGGTAGGCAAGCGCGCCGGCCCCCGACCGGGCAGGGCCGCGCAGCGGCAGCGCAGGCGCGAGCGAGTGCCATTTTTTGCCCCGGCAGGGCTGCCGGGGAGCCCGTGATCCGCGTTTTTCGGGAATTTCTCCGGTCGGGGATGTGGCCTGCTCCTTGCACGAGCCCGGGGCGTCGATCACGAAGGAGCGGAACCGGGCATGGAGCAGAGGCGGATCGTCGTCACGATGGGCGGCTCGGAGGGAGGCGAGGGGATCTTCGTCCCGAACCCCCGCCGCGGCGAGCAGGTCGAGCTGGTCGAGGACCTCGCCGGCGCCCTGCGCTCGTGCTTCGAGCGGCCCTGCGAGCGGCTTTACGTGTCCCTGCTCAGCGCGGATCCGCAGGAGCTGACCTCGCTCGCGCTGTTCCGGCGCATGCGGCCGGCCCAGTACGTCGTCCTCGTCGTGGACGAAACGATCCAGCCGCTGGTCGAGAGCCTCGGGCTCGCGAACGAGTACGTGACCTTCCCCTCCTGAGCTCCCTCCCAGGCGGGCTTGCCCGCGCCCCCCTCGAACGGTACAGTTCGCTCCGCATGATCGGTCCGAACGCAGGTCGCGCAGGAATCCCGCAGGTTCATCGCTCTTGCAGGCGCCCTGCTCCTCGCGGCCGCAGCCGCGGCGCCGGCGGAGGCCGCGTCCCCCAAGGACCCGCTGAAGGTCCCGTCCCGCAGCATCCTGCTGACCACCACGATCACCGCCGGTCCCGACCTCGCGGCGACGTTCGTGGAGTACATCACGGGGGACAAGTCCGAGAAGACCGCGATCAACCTCCTGCTCGGCCTGTACCGGGTGGAAGGGGAGAAGCGGACGCTGCTCTCGTCCCGGGACTACAACGCCGACGCCGGCGGGTTCGTCTCGCGGGGATCCCTGCAGGTCATCGACCTCGACCGCGACGGCGTGAACGAGATCCTGCTCGAGTACCACCACAACGAGCAGCCCGGATCGACGCGCGTGGATCTGGACATCATGCGGGTCGTGGAGGGGCGCCTGGTCTCGGTCTGGAACGGCCCTGTCCGGGTGGACACGACGAGCCCGTCCCTCGATCTGCCGCCGTCCGAGCGCGAGAGGTTCGTGCGCGAGCTCGACCTCGGCAGGACCGCCGCGATGCAGGGCCGGAAGCTGTGCTTCACCAAGACGGTGAGCGTCGCGGCGGGAGCGACCCTGGATCCCCCGCGCGCGATGCCGGAGGAGGTCGGCTTCGCGCCCGCGCCCCGCGCGCCCGCGCCCGGCCCCGGGCCGGGGGGAGCGCCCCCCCGACGGCAAGTAGCCGATCTCCTGTAGAATGAACGCACCTGCGGGCGGCGCCGCGGACCCCGGCGGACCGGCGGCAGGAATGCAAGGGAGAGCCTGATGGAAAACAAGGTCGTGGTGCACATGAGGGACGGGACGATCCACAAGGGAATCACGAGCGATTTCCGGCCGGACGAGGATTCGTTCCACCTGCTGCCCGCCGAGGGCGGCGGCATCCCCATGCGGATCCAGTTCAAGGTCATGAAGGCTCTCTTCTACGTCAAGGACTACATCGGCAACCGCGACTTCCAGGCGAGGCGGGCCTTCGAGCTGTCGCGCCGCGACGGGCGCAAGGCGATCGTGACCTTCGAGGACGGCGAGACGATCTGGGGCGTTGTCCCGGCGTACGATCCCAATGCGGCCGGTTTCGACTTCTACCCGTCCGATCCGGACGACAACAACATGCGCATCTTCGTCATCAACGGGGCGGTCCGGTCGGTCGAATTCCGCACCTGACCGCGGGGGGCGGCCCCCGCTTTGTATGGACAGGCTTGGGGCGGCGTGCTATTCTCCGCCCGTTTTTCTCTGAGGAGAGGTCCTATGAACAAGGCCGAGCTGATCGAGCGTCTGGCGCAGCACACGGGGCTTTCCCCCAAGGACGCCCGGACCGCGGTCGATGCCCTGTTCGACACGGAGGAGAATTCGGGGCTGATCGCGGCCGAACTGGCTGGCGGGGGGAAGGTGACGATCTCCGGCTTCGGGACCTTCGAGTGTCGGGGGCGGAAGCCGCGGCAGGGTCGCAACCCCCGCACCGGGGAGACCATCTCGATTCCCGCCACGCGCGCGCCCGCCTTCAAGGCCGGCAAGCCCCTGAAGGACCGGCTGAAGTCGGTCTGACGGGCTCCCGGCCGGGCCGACGCCGCCCGGCGACCACGCCTCCGAATCCACCTGCGGCTGCTGCGGAGCCCCGCCCCGGGGGGGCCCTGTCCGGGGCCTGCGCGTATGATGCTCGCCATGATCGGACGGGCGAGGATCCCCTCCCGTGAGCCCCCGCGGACGCGAGAAGCCGCCGCCGGGGCGGAGCCCGGGCAAGGCGCAGGCCGAAGCGGAAGCGCGGCCGCGGGCTGCGGTGGCTGGGCTGCGCGGGACTCCTCCTGGTCGCCCTGCTGGTGCCCCTTTCGATCTGGGTCGCCCTGCTGGCGCGGGAGATCGGCGCGACGTTCGAGGGAAGCCTCTGGGCGATCCCCTCGCGGGTCTACACCGCGCCGCTGCGGGTCCGCGTCGGCAGCCGGATGAGCCGCGGCCTGGGTCCGCGAGCACCTCGACCTCGGGCAACTACGCGAAGGTCGCGGTGCCTCCCGCGAGCCCCGGCCAGTACCGGGCGGCGGGCGGCACCCTCGAGGTTTCCCTGCGCGAGTTCCCGTTCCCCGGCCAGAGCTGGACCCACCGCCGGGCCCGCATCGCGTTCGGCGACGACAGGAGTCCTCGCCATCCAGGAGCTCCCCTCGGGCCGCGCGCTGCGCTGGATCGATCTCGAGCCTCAGCCGGTCGCCTCCTTCTACGGCGAAAACCGCGAGGAGAGGACGATCCTGCCGCTGTCCGCCTACCCGAAGACCCTCATCGACGCCGTGCTCGCGGCGGAGGACCAGCGGTTCTACTCCCACCACGGCGTCGATCCGCTCGGGATCGGGCGCGCGCTCTTCGAGAACGTGCGCAGCGGCGAGGTGGTGCAGGGCGGGAGCACGATCACGCAGCAGACGGTCAAGAACCTCTACCTGACGGGCGAGCGAAGCCTCGGACGGAAGCTGAAGGAAGCGGTCATGGCGCTGATCCTCGACGCGCGCTACCCGAAGGACCGGATCCTGGAGGCCTACCTGAACGAGGTCTATCTCGGCCAGCGGGGAAGCGCGGGGATCTGCGGCTTCGGCGAGGCGGCGCGGTTCTATTTCGGCAAGGAGGCCGGCGGACTCGACCTGGCCGAGTCGGCCATGCTGGCCGGAATCATCCGCGCCCCGGCCTGGTTCAACCCGATCGCGCACCCCGACCGCGCCCTCGCCCGCAAGAACGTCGTCGTGCAGCAGATGCTGGAGCAGGGGAGGATCACGCGCCGACGCAGGCGCAGAAGGCCGCCGCGACCAGGCCCGCGCTCTCGAAGGGGGCGGGCACCGGCCCGCGGGCGCGCTACTTCGTGGACGAGGTCCGGCGGAGCCTGGAGAAGTCCGACTCGGGGATCCCGCTGGGCGGCGGCGGGCTGAAGATCATCTCGACGCTCGATGCCTGGCTGCAGGACCAGGCCGAGGAGGCGCTGACCCGCGGGCTCGAGCGGCTCGAGAAGGGCCGCCCCTCCCTGCGCCGGCGCCAGGGGCGGCCCGCTCGAGGGATGCCTCATCGCGATGCGCCCGGGGACGGGGGAGATCGTCGCCCTCGTCGGGGGCCGCAGCTACGCCGACAGCCAGTTCAACCGGGCCACGCAGGCCCAGCGCCAGCCCGGCTCGCTGTTCAAGCCGTTCGTCTACGCGACCGGCTTCGAGCAGGGGACGGCGGAAGGGGACGAGCCGTTCACGCCGGCGACGCTGCTGCAGGACGAGCCGCTCACGCTGACCGTCGCCGGCAAGGAGTGGAGCCCGCAGAACTACGACGAGGAGTACCGGGGGACCGTGACGGCGCGCGCAGGCGCTCGAGGGCTCCCTGAACGTCCCCACCGTGCACGCCGCGATGATCGTGGGGCTCGACCGGATCGCCCGGACCGCGGAGGCGGCCGGCATGGGGCGCGACCTGAAGCCCTATCCCTCGATCGCCCTCGGCGCGCAGGAAGTGACGCCGGTCGACGCGGCGGCGGCGTTTGCGATCTTCGCGAACGGCGGGATCCGGCCGCGGCCCTACACCGTCTGGGCGCTGGCCGACGGGGAGGGACGGCTCCTCGACCGGACCAGGCCCCGCCTCGAGAAGGTCCTCTCGCCCCAGGCCGCCTACCTGACCCTCGACCTGATGCGCGGCGTCGTGGACCGGGGCACGGCCGCATCCCTGCGCGCTCACGGGATCACGGGGGATGTCGCGGGGAAGACCGGGACGACGAACGACAAGCGCGACGCCTGGTTCATCGGCTTCCGCCCCGACCTGCTCGTCCTCGTCTGGGTCGGCTTCGACGACGGCACGGAGACGCACCTGACCGGGGCCCAGGGGGCCGTGCCGATCTGGGAGGACTTCATGCGCTCGATCGGGAGCGAGGCGTCGGCGGAGACCTTCGACCGTCCCGAGGGGATCGTCCAGGCGGCGGTCGATCCGGCGACCGGGGGGCTGGCGACCAGGCGCTGCCGGGAAACGGTGGAGGAGCTGTTCATCGAGGGCCAGCTCCCCGCGGACTGCCCCGAGCACGCCGAGGGGCTCTTCCGGAAGTTCTGGCACGGGATCTTCGGCAAGCCCCGCCAGGAGACCTCCGACCGGGACGCGACCCGCGCCCGCGAGTGATGGCTAGACGCGCAAGGGCCCGGGAGCGTATTCAGGGGCGATGGTGAACCTTGTCCACGATCCCGGCCCCCGGGAGAGGGCGGGCGCGGGCTCGCGCCCGGCCGGCGCCCGGCACGAGGAGCGGCGAACGGGGGCTGACCTTCCTCGAACTGGTCGCCGCGGTGGTCATCCTCATCGTGATCGCCGGGGCGGCCCTCCCGATCGGCGTCAACGCCGTCCGCAGGACGAAGGAGCTCCAGCTGCGGCGCGCCCTTCAGACCATGCGCGGCGCCATCGACGAGTTCAACAAGTACGCGAAGGCCGGCGCCATCAAGCCGTGGGACCCGGACTGGGAGTTCTACCCCAAGGACTTCGACATGCTGGTGGAAGGCGTCGAGGTGACCTCGCCGCAGAACCCGGTCCCGAAGACGGTCATGTTCCTCCGCAAGGTCCCCACCGACCCGATGACGGGCGAGGCGACCTGGGGGATGCGCTCCTACCAGGATGACTGGGATGCGGACTCGTGGGGCGAGGAGAACCTCTACGACGTCTACTCGCTCTCCTCGGGCGTGGGGCTGGACGGGACCGAGTACAAGACCTGGTAGCGGCGCCGGGCGCCGGCGCGAAAACTTGGTGCCGAAGGCGAGATTCGAACTCGCACGCCTTGTGGGCGCCACCCTCAGGATGGTGCACGCAGCGCTGAACCCGCGCGAGCCCCTCGCGTCGTCTGGGCGTCGTCCACACGTGCGGATCGCAAACCGGCGGCCCGCGGTCGTTGCGGAGGCCCGGCTGCGGCCGCCAGGTGTCGAGGCCCGGCAGCAGAGGCCAGGCAGCAGAGGCCATGTTGACGGGGATGGGCCATCGGCGTATCTAATCGGCAGCGTCCCGTCGGGGAGAGGGCCAACATGCGCAGCCTGATCGTCACTTTCATCGCGCTGTCGATAACCGTGGTTCAGTTCATGGGCGTCACCTTGGCGCGCGACCTCACGTTCGAGGATCGGGTCAGAGCCCAGGAGGCGATCGAGCGGGTTCGCTACTCGCATCAGATCGGCGCGAGCAAACCCTTTGAGGAGGCGGTGTCGCGCGCCGTTCTGGAAGAGAAGGTCAGAACGTATCTCAAACAGACTCGCGCGCTCGAAGTGGAGTTCATGACCCCTGTCACGGGGCGGATGCTGCGCGCGGAACTGAACAGGATCGTGGCGGGGACACAGCTCCCGGATCGCCTGACCGAGACGTTCGCGGCGCTGGGGAACGATCCTTTCCTGGTGGAAGAATGCGTGGCCAGGCCAGCCCTCGTGTCGCGCCTGGTGCGGAATTTTCAAGCCGGGGATATCGGCGAGCAGGCGGCCGATACGGGGTCGGCTCCGAGAGCGTTCAGCGACTGGTGGACGCGGATCGAAGGATCCCTCGACGAGGGCGCCGTGCGAGCCGTCTCCTCGGGAGAACCGGCGCCTCCCGTGCCGCGTGGGGGTGGATCGAACGGAGCGTCATCGCCTGGGGGAGCCGGCTGCGCCCTGATTCAGAAATGGGACAACGGATTGATGGGCCAGTGGCCGGTGGGCCGATTGGACCACACGGCGGTGTGGACCGGATCGCTCATGCTCATCTGGGGCGGGCAGAGCGGCAACGACTACCTCGATTCCGGGAGTCGGTACGACCCGCTGACGGATTCCTGGACCGCGATGAGCCTCCTTGGCGCTCCTGATCCGCGCTACGGACACTCCGCTCTCTGGACGGGGACGCGGATGATCGTCTGGGGCGGCTCCAATGACCATGAGTTGTTCGGCACGGGAGCGGCGTACGATCCTGTGTCGGATAGCTGGTCGCCCGTGACTTCAGTGGGGGCGCCGGAGCCGCGCGGCTGGCACACCGCAGCATGGACCGGCAAGGAGATGATCGTCTGGGGCGGTCGGGGAGGCGCGGCGTATCTGAAGTCAGGAGGACGCTACGATCCCGCGCTGGATCGATGGAGGCCCGTCAATGCGACGGGCGCCCCTGGGGCTCGAGGGGGGCACACGGCTGTCTGGACAGGTCGCAGAATGATCGTCTGGGGTGGAATGGGGAACAGGGCCTGGTTGCGAACGGGAGGGCAATACGACCCTCGCTCCAACGCGTGGTCGGGGGTGTCGACCATCCAGTCACCATCGGCGAGGTACGGCCACACGGCGATCTGGACCGGCAAGAAGATGATCATCTGGGGAGGCGGAGCCGGCCTGAACCTGAACAGTGGAGGCGTGTATGACCCGGTGGGGAACAGGTGGCGGGGCGTCACGTTCGCCGGGGCGCCCGCGCCCCGCGGGGACCACCAGGCGGCCTGGACCGGAACCGAGATGTTCATCTGGGGGAGGAGCGCCGGGTTCCTTCGGCGGCGGACTTTACAACCCCGTAACGAAAACATGGCGGCCGGTCGCCACCGCCGGGGCTGGGGTCTTCTCCACCAGCGGCACGGCCGTGTGGACCGGAGAGCGCGTGATTGTGTGGGGTGGGCTCAACGGCGTGGGAACCAACGACGCGGGCGGGCGTTACGATCCTTCCTCGAACACGTGGACCCCGACGACCCGGACGAACGGCGCTCCCGAGCCGACATCGGCTGCGACCGCGGTCTGGACGGGGACTCACGTCATCGTCTGGGGAGGGTCGAACGACCTGCATGGCTCAGGGGTCGATACGGGGGGCCGGTACGATCCGGTGCTGGATCTCTGGCAGCCGACGAGCACGGTGGGGGCCCCGGCGCCCCGCTACGAGCACACTGCCGTCTGGACGGGAACGCACATGATCGTGTGGGGGGGAGGAACCCCCTCAGGGGGCCTGTACGACCCGCTGACCGATGCGTGGATCCCCACGACCCAGTTCCGCGCACCGACCGGCACGACGGGGCACACGGCCGTCTGGACGGGGACGGAGATGATCATCTGGGGGGGAAAGCCCCTGCCGGTGAGGGGAGCCCGCTACAGCCCGCAGTGGGACGCCTGGACGCCGATGTCCAATTGGGATTCTCCCGAATCGCGATTCGACCACGCGGCTGTCTGGACAGGGAGCGCGATGATCGTCTGGGGCGGCATGTCGGATGTGCACATTCCGTGGGCCATCTTCGATACGGGGGGGGTCTACGATCCAGCGGCTGACACGTGGACCGCGACCGACACCGCGGGAGCGCCGACCGCGCGGTCTTCCCACACGGCTGTCTGGACCGGAGCGCGGATGATCGTATGGGGAGGGCGCGAATCACCCGATTCGACGGCCACGAGCACGGGTGGCGCTTTCGACCCCGTGGTCAACGGGTGGACGCAGATCACTCTCGAAGGAGCGCCCGCGGCGCGCAACCGGCCCGAGGCAGTCTGGACGGGGACACACATGATCATCTGGGACGGTTCGGGCGCCCTCTATGAGGCCGCCACCGATTCATGGACGGCAGTTTCCATAGACGGAGCCCCCGCAGGCCGGACCGCTCACGCGACCGTGTGGGCGGGCGACATCATGATGGTGTACGGTGGCTCCCCTTGTGCACAACTCCGTTGCAGCGGGGGACGTCTCCACGTCGGGAGCGAGTGCGCAGGCCGATAACCTCGACCTGCGCGGCGAATCGGAGGAGGTGGCTTGGAGCTCCATCGAGCCCCGGGCCTCCACCTGCTGGGTGAGGTAAGTCCTTACAGCGGAATCGAATGCAGGCGACTTGGTGCCGAAGGCGAGATTCGAACTCGCACGCCTTGTGGGCGCCACCCCCTCAAGATGGTGTGTCTACCAATTCCACCACTTCGGCACGATCGTCTTCCTGCGCTACTTGCCTGAGCCTGCGGGGGCCGGCTGCTGGGCCGGCGCCTTGTCTCCCGCCGGGGCCGCGTCCGACTTGTTCTCTCCGGCGGGCGGAGCCGCCGGGCTGGGAGCCTGACCGGACAGGGGCACCGGAGCCGGCTGCGGCGTGACGGGCGCCGGCGCGACCGGGGCGGGCCGCGATCCGGAGTCGTCCACGACCGAGCTGGTCGCCTCCCTGCCGAAATGCACGCCAAGGATGATCGAGGTCAGCATGAAGATGATCGCCGACCAGGTCGTGGCCTTCGACAGGAACGTGGCCGCGCCGCGGGCGCCGAAGGCGGTCTGGCTGCCTCCGCCGCCGAACGCGCCGGCAAGGTCGGCCCTCTTGCCCGTCTGCAGCAGCACGACGAGGATCAGGACCAGGGAAACCGTGATGTGGGCGAGCAATAGAAGTATGGTCAGCATAGGAACCCGATATGTAAGCACATTATTTGCTGAAGTTCAACCCCCTGCGGGGGCCCGCGGCGCCCGATCAGGCCGTCCCCGCGGGCCTTGCCCGGGCGAAGATCTCCACGAGCGCGTCGAAGAGCGGGGCCACGAGCGAGGCCCCTCCCACGAGCGCCCCGTCCACGTCGGGGTCCCGCGCGATCGCCGGGACCGAATCGGGGGTGGCCGAGCCTCCGTAGAGGATCCTGATCCCCCCGGCCGCCTGCGCGCCCGCGAGCTCCGCGAGCAGACCCCGCACGGCGCGGTGCACCTCGCCCGCCTGCTCGGGGGTGGCGGTGCGCCCCGTCCCGATCGCCCAGACCGGCTCGTAGGCGATCACGATCCGCTCGGGGGTCAGCGCGCCGAGGCGCGACAGGCCGGTGCGCAGCTGCCGGGAGATGACCTGCAGGGTCTCCCCGGCGATCCGCTCCGATTCCTCCTCCCCGACGCACAGGATCGGGACGAGCCCGGCCCCGGCGGCGGCGGCCGCCTTGCGCGAGGTTTCCTCGTCGCTTTCCCCGAAGAGGCGCCGCCTTTCGGAGTGCCCCACGATCACGTAGCGGACGCCGAGGTCGACGAGCATCCCGGCCGAGATCTCCCCCGTGAAGGCGCCGTGGGTCGCGGGATGCAGGTCCTGCGCGGCGAGGGAGATGCCCGTCCCCCGCAGCCTCGCGCCGACCCGGTCGAGCATCGTGAACGGCGGGGCGAGCGCGATCTCGGGGTTCGCGGCGGGCGGTTCGCGAGGCGGGGCAGCAGCTCGTCGAGCAGGGCCGCGGCCTCGGCCCCGGTGCCGTTCATCTTCCAGTTGGCGGCGACGAGGGGCGTTCTCACGCGTGCACGCTCCTGGCGGGAGTGAGCGCCTCGACGCCCGGCAGCGGCAGGCCCGAGAGGTACTCGAGCGTGGCGCCGCCCCCCGTCGAGACGTGGGTGAAGCGATCGACGAGACCGAACCTGCGGATCGCCGAGGCGGTGTCGCCGCCGCCCGCGACCGAGTGCGCCTTCGACGCGACGATCGCCCGGGCGACCTCGCGGCTCCCCTCGTCGAAGGGGGCTCCTCGAACAGCCCGACCGGACCGTTCCAGAGAACCGTCTTCGCGCCGGCCAGCCTCTGCGTGAAGGCCCGGATCGTGGCGGGGCCGATGTCGAGGCCCGACCCGCCCGCCGGGATCGCGACGCCGGACGTGGTCACGATCGAGGCGTCGGCGGTGAGCCGCACCCGGTGGTCGGACGGAAGAACGAGGGGACGCCGCGCTTGCCCGCTTCCTCCAGCAGGGACGCGGGCGGTGTCCACGAGGTCGGCCTCGAGGCGCGATTCGCCGATCTCGACGCCGGTCGCCTTGAGGAAGGTGTAGGCCATCGCGCCGCCGACCAGGATCGAGTCCACCCGTGCCATGAGGTTGCGGATCAGGTCCAGCTTGTCGGAGACCTTGGCCCCGCCGAGGACGGCGACGTACGGCTTCTCCGCGCCGGAGAGGAGGAGGGAGAGGTTCCTGAGCTCGGCGTCCATCAGCAGGCCCGACGCGGCCTGCCCGAGGAGCTTCGCCACGCCGACCGTGGAGGCGTGGGCGCGGTGCGCGGAGCCGAACGCGTCGTTGACGTAGATGTCGGCGAGCGCCGCGAGCGCCGCGGAGAAGGCGGGATCGTTCTTCTCCTCCTCGGGGTGGAAGCGCAGGTTCTCCAGCATCAGCGCCCGTCCCGGGGCGAGCCGCGCGACGAGCTCCGCCGTCTCGGGCCCGATGCAGTCCGGGGCGAGGGGAACCTCCGCCCCGAGCAGCTCGGAGAGCCGCCGCGCCGCGGGGGCGAGGCTCATCGCCGGGACCGGCTTTCCCTTGGGCCGGCCGAGGTGGGAGGCGAGGATCAGCTTCGCGCCGCGCTCGAGGAGCAGGCGGATGGTCGGGAGCGAGGCGGCGATCCGCGCGTCGTCCGCGACGCGCGCGCCGTCGAGCGGAACGTTGAAGTCCACGCGGCAGAAGACCCTCTGGCTGGCGACGTCGAGGTCGCGAACGGAAAGGTAGGCGGTCACGCGAAATCCTCCAGTGAAAGGCCGGGGAGACGCGACGTCGGAGCGAGCCGCGCCCGGCGCGCCGGCCGTTCTCCGCGGTCGCGCGTCATTGTATCCCCGCGGGCCGGGTCGCCGTGAGCGGTCGCCGCCGGCGGGTCAGGTGCGCGGTCGATCGGCGCGCGGCGCCGGCGCGGCGTGCGCGGCGCCGCGGGCGGCCGGGCGGCGGGGAAGGGGGTCGTCCTCGGCACGATGCCGGGCAGCAGGCGGCTCGCGGGGCGCGCGGAGCGGCGGTCCTCGATGATCTCGCGGAGCGCCTGGCGGTCCTGCCGCGCGAGCGACTGGAAGGAAGGCCCCCCGCGCCGGATCTTCTCGCGGCGGATGATCTGCCAGAAGACCTCGCGGATCTTCACGCGCATCCAGGGATCCTCGCGCCGGTAGGCGCGCAGCAGGTCGGGCAGCTCGTCGCGCGTGCCGATCCTCCCCGCCGCCGTCAGCAGCTCGGGGTCGATCCGGCGCGAGGGATCGGTCAGCGTCTTCTTCAGGTCGCCCACGGCCACGCGGCTTCCGAGCCTCGCGATGGCGAGATGCGCCTTCGCCCGGACGCGCGCGTAGGGATCGGGCCCGTCGAACCCGTTGAGCCCCGCGAGGCGCGCGTCCAGTGAATCGATGACCTCGCGCAGCCGGTAGGTCGCCGGCCTGTCGTCGAGGCTCGCGACCACGTCCACGAGGACCTCGAGGGGGAGCGGCTCGATCACCGTGTCGAGGTAGTCGGCCACGCTGCGCAGGCGCCTGGCGCCGAGCCCCTTGATGACCATCGCGGCGCGGCAGGCGAACTCGGGATCGCGGTGGCGCGCGCGCATCGCGGCGATGACGTGCGGCAGCGCGCGCCCGCCGAGGCCGATCAGGCGGTGCATCGCGTCGTTCCAGCGCCCGTGCTGGGGCGATGCGAGCTCGGAGGCGAGCCGGGCGATCGCGGCGTCGTCGCCGGCGGCGGGCTCGGGCCGGCCGCACTCCTGCTCGAGGGCGCCCGCGCGGGAGGCGATCTCCCGGTCGGCGTCGTCGCGGAGCTTGCGGATCACGGCGCGGCGCTCGCGGGCCGAGAGCAGCGGGATCGCGGCGAACGCGGCGAGGCGAACGCGGCGCGACTCGTCGGGATCGAACAGGACGCTGAGCAGCTCGCGCAGGGCCTCGTCCTGTCCCTCGTCGAAGATCGCCACGAGGGACTGCACCGCCGCCACGCGCACCTCGGCGCGCAGATCGTTCTTGACCACCTTCTCGATGGACAGGACGGCCTCGCGGCAGGGGAACCGCGAGAGCGCGCGACAGGCGGCCTCGCGGATCTTCGGCTCGCGGTCGTGAAGCAGCGCGATCAGCGGCTCGCGGGCGCGCGCGTCGCGGATCAGCGCGAGCATCGGCATCGCCTGCAGCTTCAGCCTGTCGTTGCCTCCCTCGAGCGTCTCGATCAGCGCGTCCACCGCGCGCCCTCCGAGCAGCGTGAGGCGCGCCCGCGCGGCCTGCACCTGCTCGCGATCGCTGCTCGAAAGCCTGCGGATCAACTCGCGTGTCGAAGCCGCAGCGGCACGGGACGGCATGAAGAAGACTCCCTCGTTCGGAAACGGTGAGCCGGAGTTGAACGATGTTGTATTGGGACCCGCGGATTATCCATCCCGTGATGAAGCGAGTCAATCCATCTTGATGATCGCGGATCGATTTTTTCTCCGCGCATCGTCGACAACGATCGTCGATCAACTTCCGCGATCGCTGCGCTCCGCGTCGCGAATGCAAGGCGCGCGCCGCGGCCGGCGACGGCGCGGCGAAGAAGAACCGAACGCCGATGCACGGAGCGCGACAAGCGGCGCGGCGAAGGCTTAGAATCCCCGGCGTGAAACGCGACAGCTCGATGGATCGCTCTCGCTTCTCGCGCTCGCGCTCGTCGCGGGATGCGCTGAGCGGCGGGCGACGAAGATGGTGGAGAAGGCGCAGGATCTCGCCCGGCACGGAAAGTACGACGAGGCCATCACGATGCTGCAGGAGGTCGAGAGGCGGTTCGCGGACACCGAGCAGGCGCGGGGGACGCGGAAGCTGATCGTGCTCTACGCGGGGCTGCGGGACGCGGAGCTGAAGGAGGACCGCAGGCGGGCGAAGGACGAGCTCACCGCGATCGCCCGCGCGCTCTTCAACTTCCGCGACCGCTACGGAAGGTACCCCGCGACGCTCCGAGGAGCTACCGGCGGGCAGGCTCTCTTCCCCTGACCGATCCCTGGGGATCCGACTATCGCTACCTTCCTCTTTCCGGGGGCAGGGGATACCGCCTCGAGTGTCGCGGCAAGGATGGCCGCGTGGGCGGCACGGGCGACGATCAGGATCTGCGCATCGTCAACGGGGAGTTCGTCGCCGATCTGCCCTGGGCGGACAGGTGAGCGAGGCGGGCGCGCGACGGCACGCCGTCTGGGGAGCCGGGGAGCGCGCGCGTCGCAGGTTGAGACGAACGCGGCGGCTGCTCCTGGCGATCGGCCTGTTCGTGCTGGTGTCCGCGGCATGCGGCGCTCCCCGGGACGCGGGCGGCGCGGTCGATCGTCGCGACGGCGGGAGTGGAGTCGGCCCCGGAGCGGAGCGCCGGGCGCCGCGGATGGAAACGAACCGTCGGTGCCGGGCCGGTCGGGGGAGGTCCTGAGGGGACGGGTCCTGACCGAATCCGGAAAGGCGTTCGAGGTCGAGGTGGTCCAGGACGACGCCTCGCGCCGGCGCGGTCTCCAGCGCCGCGCGTCGCTCCCGGCGGGGGAGGGGATGCTCTTCGTCTTTCCCGCTCCCGGCCGGCACCGGTTCTGGATGTACGACTGCCTCATCCCGCTCGACATCCTCTGGCTCGACGCGGCGGGGCGGGTGCTTCACCAGGAGGAGGGTCTGCCCATCTGCCGGGCCCTCCCGTGCCCGGACTACGGGCCCGATGCCGATTCGCTGTACGTGCTCGAGCTCGGAGCGGGCGATCGCGGCGCGCTCGGGGATCCGCCCGGGGAGCCGACTGGAGCTGCTGTTCGCCGAGCCGCCGAGGCCGCGCTGAGGAGGAAGGAATGACAGGGGAAAGTTGTTCAGGATCAAGGACTTGCGGGGTCCACGACTTCGTGAAAATTTGCACAACGTCGCTTGACTCGCCCCCACCGCCATGTTACGGTAGCCCCCTTTTGCGTGCTTCGGAAACCCGGGCATGACTGAATACCTACCGATCCTCATCTTCATCGCAATCGCGGCCGTTTTCCCCGTCATTGCCTTTTTCGCCTCGAAGCTGCTCCGCCCTCACAAGCCGACGGTGCGGAAGGGGGAGCCGTACGAGTGCGGAATCGAGCCGACCTCGGAGGCCCGCGACCGCTACTCCATCCAGTACTACATCATCTCGGTTCTCTTCGTGATCTTCGACGTCGAGACCATCTTCCTGTTTCCCTGGGCGGTGAAATACAAGGTCCTCGGCCTCTTCGGGCTGGTCGAGATGGGGATCTTCATCCTGATCCTCGTCGTCGGCTACGCCTACGCCTGGAAGAAAGGTGCGCTCGAGTGGGTGTCCTAGACGAACGTTTCAGCACGCCGAACGTGATCACGACGACCGTGGACACGGTCTTCGACTGGGCCAGGCGCTCCTCCATCTGGCCGATCACCTTCGGACTGGCCTGCTGCGCCATCGAGATGATGGCGGCGGGCGCCTCCCGCTTCGACATGGACCGGTTCGGCAGCGGCATCTTCCGCGCCACGCCCCGGCAGGCCGACCTGATGATCGTCGCCGGCTCCGTCACCGAGAAGATGGCGCCGATCCTCCGCCGGCTGTACGACCAGATGCCGGAGCCGAAGTGGGTCATCTCGATGGGTATCTGCTCGACGGCGGGAGGGCCGTTCCCGACGTATGCCCACGTGCAGGGCGTGGACCGGATCGTTCCGGTGGACGTCTACGTTCCGGGGTGTCCGCCCCGGCCCGAAGCGCTGCTCTACGCCCTGATGCGCCTGCAGGACAAGATCGACCAGATGACGATCACCCGCAAGACCGCGTGAGATGCGCGCGGTCCTTCACCACTGACAGGATCCGCTGAGATGACTTCGAACGAAAACGGCGAGCGCCCGCCCGGCCCCGGTGACCCGGGGCAGGGAGGCGGCGCGCCGCCTCCCGACGAAAAGCCTGCGGCCCCGGCGGCCGGAGGCGCATCCTCTTCGGCCCCGACCGGCGGATCGGAGCCTCCGGCGGCTCCCGGGCCCGCAGGGGCACCCCCCGCCGCAGGGGAGGGCACCGCCGCGACTCCGGCCGCTCCGAAGCCCGCGCCCAAGCCTGCCCCGGCCGCGGGAGAAGGGGCCGCCGCGGCCCCGAAGCCGGCCGCGCCGAAGCCTCCCGCGGGGCCGAGCCCGGTCGAGCTGGCCCAGCGGGCCGAGGTCCCGTCCGCCCTGCTCGGCCGCCTCCGGGAGCGGTTCCCCGAGCTCGGCGGCAAGGCGACCTTCTTTTCCGGCGTCCCGATCGTCCCGGTCCCCGTCGAGCAGCTCGTGGAGGTCTGCCGGTTCCTCAAGGAGGACCCCGAGGCGGACTGCAAGTACCTCTCGAACCTCCACGGCACGCACAATCCCGACCGCCCGAAGCCGCTCGAGGTGACCTACAACATCTTCTCCATCAGCAAGGCCCAGTGGATCATGCTCAAGGTCGAGGTCGCCGAGAACGAGGAGGTCCCGACCGTCACGACCGTCTGGCGGACCGCCAACTGGCACGAGCGCGAGGCGTTCGACCTGGTCGGGATCCGCTTCTCCGGCCATCCCGACATGACGCGGATCCTGCTCCCGGACGACTGGGTCGGGCATCCGCTCCGCAAGGAGTACCCGCTCGAAGGCAAGGAGGGGGACCACAAGTACTACCGGTAGCGAGCCGTCGCCCGGCGCCCGCCGCGGCGGGCACGAAGCGTGCAGGGAAGACAGGGAGCGACGGAAGGAGCCATGTTCCAGACCACCGAAATGGAGATCAACCTCGGACCCCAGCATCCGAGCACGCACGGGGTCCTGAGAGTTCTCCTGAAGATCGACGGCGAGAGGATCGTCGATCTGCGCTCGATCGTGGGGTACCTCCACCGGGGCTGCGACAAGCTCGGGGAGAACCGCCCGTACCCCCAGGTGATCCCGTTCACCGACCGGATGGACTACGTCGCGGCCTTCGCGGGGAACCTGACCTTCGTCGAGGCGACCGAGCGGCTGCTCGGCATCGAGGTCCCGCCGCGCGCGCAGTACATGCGGGTCATCCTGGCCGAGCTGCAGCGGATCGCGTCGCACCTCGTCTGGCTCGGGACGCACGCGATGGACATCGGCGCCCTGTCGGTCTTCCTGTACTGCTTCCGCGAGCGCGAGGTGATCCTCGACCTGTTCGAGGCCTACTGCGGCGCGCGCCTCACGTACAACGCCGTGAGGATCGGCGGCCAGCTGAACGACTTCCCGGAAGGGTGGGCGGAGGACTGCCGCCGCTTCCTCGACGACTTCCCCTCGAAGATCGAGGAGTACGAGACGCTCCTGAGCCACAACCGGATCTGGCTGCAGAGGACGCGCGGGGTCGGCGTCATCAGCGCCGAGAACGCGCTCGACTGGGGCTTCTCCGGCCCGATGGTCCGGGGGTCGGGCGTCGCCTGGGACCTGCGCAAGACGAACCCCTACGAGGCGTACCCCGAGTTCGAGTTCGACGTCCCGATCGGGACGAACGGCGACACCTACGACCGGTACCTGGTCCGCCTGGAGGAGATGCGCCAGTCGCGCCGGATCATCCTGCAGGCGCTCGAGAAGATCCCCGGGGGGGACGTGAGGGCGAAGGTCCCCAAGCGGCTCAAGCCGCCGGTCGGGGGCGAGGTCTACCACACCACCGAGGGACCGCGCGGCGAGCAGGGGGTCTACCTGCGCAGCGACGGCTCGGAGACCGCCTACCGGTGCCATTTCCGCTCCCCGTGCTTCGTGAACCTTCAGGCCCTTCCCGACCTGGCGAGGGGCCACCTGATCGCCGACGTCGTGACGCTGATCGGGTCGCTGGACGTCGTCCTCGGCTGCCTGGACAGGTAGGAACGAATGCAGGAAACGCTGATCCAGTGGGTGCTGATCCCGGTCCTCAAGATCGCCGTGGTGCTCGGCGTCGTGATGCTGGTGGTCGCGTACCTCACGCTCCTCGAGCGGAAGATCCTCGCCTTCATGCAGATCCGCCTCGGCCCCATGCGCGTCGGCTGGCACGGTCTGCTCCAGCCGATCGCGGACGTCGTGAAGCTGCTGATCAAGGAGGACGTGAAGCCGCAGAAGGCCGACCGCATGGTCTACCTCCTCGCGCCGTGCATCGCCGTCGGCCCCGCCCTCGTCGCCTTCGCGGTGATCCCGTTCTCGGGGACCCCGGTCTCCTTCAGCGTCGGGGGCGAATCGCTGCGCATCACCCCCTGGATCGCGGACATCAACGTCGGGCTCCTCTACCTGCTCGCCATCTCCTCGATCGGCGTGTTCGGGATCGTCCTCGGCGGGTGGGCCTCGAACTCCAAGTACCCGCTGCTCGGGGCGCTGCGCAGCGCGGCGCAGATGGTCTCCTACGAGGTCCCGCTGGGGCTGTCGATCGTCGGCGTCCTGATGATCGCCGGGACGGCGAGCATGACCGGCATCGTGAGGGCCCAGGAGCACGCCGGCGTCTGGTTCTTCATTCCCCAGTTCATCGGCCTGCTGCTCTACTTCATCTCCGGCGTCGCCGAGACGAACCGCGCGCCGTTCGACCTCCCCGAGGCCGAGAACGAGCTCGTGGCCGGATTCCACACCGAGTACAGCGGCATGAAGTTCGCCATGTTCTTCCTGGCCGAGTACATCAACATGATCGTCGTGGGCGCCATCGTGGCGACGCTCTTCTTCGGGGGCTGGCTGCCGATCACGTTCGGGCTCGGATGGGTGGTCCCGTCGCTGCCCCAGGTCCTGTCGAATTTCTTCCCGTTCATGGGCGCGTTCGGCGCGCTCCTGACCGGGGTCTTCTGGTTCTCCCTGAAGGTCTTCTTCGTGCTCTACACCTACCTGTGGCTGCGGGCGACCTACCCGCGCTACCGCTACGACCAGCTGATGCGGGTCGGCTGGAAGGTGCTGATCCCCCTGGCGCTCGCGAACGTCATGGCCACCTCCATCGGCATGCTCGTCTGGCGCGCGGCCAAGGGAGCCTGAGGGACCCGGAACATCGCCATGCAGAAACCGATCGTCGTCCGCTACAAGAGGAAGCCGCTGCTGAGCAGGATCTTCCTCGTCGACCTGCTGATGGGGCTCAGCGTCACGCTGCGCGAGCAGTTCAGGCCCGCCACGACGGTGCAGTACCCGAAGGAGCGGATCCCCCTGAAGCCCCGGTTCCGCGGCGTGCCGCGCCTGCGCAACCATCCCGAGGTCGGCGAGGACCTGTGCATCGCGTGCAACCAGTGCGCGCTGGCCTGCCCCGACAACTGCATCACGGTGGTGAGCGAGTCGCGGCCCGAGGGCGCGAAGCTGAAGGGGAAGCGCGCGAAGGTCTTCGTGATCGACTACGAGCGCTGCTGCCTGTGCGGGCTGTGCGTGGACCCGTGCCCCACCGAGCCGATCACGGCGATCTACATGTCGCACGACTTCGAGCTGGCGCACTACTCGCGCGAGCCCTTCGTCACGCCCGCCGACGCGCTGTACACCGGGCACGACACGAAAGAGTACCGGAAATGAGCGGCAGCCGAATCCTGTTCTACGCGCTCGGCGCCCTGGCCGCACTGGGGGCGATCGGCGTGATCACGCGCAAGAGCGCCGTGCACAGCGCGATCCTCCTGATCGCCACGCTGATGAGCGTCGCGGGGATCTACGTCGTGCTCGAGGCGGAGTTCCTCGCGGCGGTCCAGGTCCTGGTCTACGCCGGCGGCGTCATGGTGCTGTTCCTGTTCGTGATCATGCTGGTGGACCTGGAGCAGCGGGGGCGCCCCGAGCGCGCGGTCCGCAGGCTCTCGAAGGGGACGCTGGCGACGGGCGCGATCCTGACGGGCGCGCTGCTCGTGGTCATGCTCGGCTCCTTCCTGTCCCAGTCGCTGGGCGCCGCCGCGCCGGCCGCGGAGGTGTTCCGCGAGAACGGCGGCAACCTGGGGGCGGTGGCGATGACGATGTTCCGCTACTACCTGCTGCCGTTCGAGCTGGCCTCGGTCCTTCTTCTCGTGGCCATGGTGGGCGCCATCGTGCTGGCGCGGTTCAAGCGGTGAGGGAACGATGATCTCGGCGAACGATCTGCTGCTGCTCTCCGCCGTCATGTTCGGGATCGGCATGCTCGGGGTCCTGACGCGGCGCAACGCGATCATCATCTTCATGTCGATCGAGCTGATGCTCAACGCGGCGAACCTCAACTTCGTCGGGTTCTCCCGGCTCGGAAAGGTGCCTGACCTGATCGGCCAGACCTTCTCCACGTTCATCATCTGCGTGGCGGCGGGCGAGGTGGCCATCGGGCTGGCGATCATCATCGCCCTGTACCGGAACAAGGAGACGGTGCAGGTCGACGAACTCAACATCCTGAGGTGGTAGGCGTGCTGACGCTCATACCCCTGATCCCGCTGCTGCCGTTCGCCGGCTTCGTCGTGAACGGGCTGTTCGGCCGCCGGCTCTCGAAGAGGACCGTCGGCCTCGTCGCGTGCGGGGCCGTGCTGGCTGGCCTTCCTGCTCTCGGCCGGCGCCGTGATCGATCTCGCGACGGGCGGGGCCGGCGCGCTACGCCGCCTCCGCGGGCGGCGAGGGCGCCTCCGCGGGCGGAGCCGTGCGCTACGAGGCGTCGACCGAGCCCCTGCGGTTCGAGACCACCGTCGGCACCTGGATCCCGGCCGGTCCGTTCGTCGGCTCGCGCCTCGCCGACGCCGACGGGTTCCTCAGGATCGACTACGGGTTCCAGCTCGACCCGCTGAGCGCGATCATGATCCTGGTCGTGACGGGCGTCGGGTTCCTGATCCACGTCTACTCGACCGGCTACATGGCCCACGAAGAGGGGTACTCCCGCTTCTTCACCTACCTGAACCTGTTCATGGGGATGATGCTGGTGCTCGTCCTCGCGAACAACTTCCTGCTGATGTTCGTCGGGTGGGAGGGCGTGGGGCTCTGCTCGTATCTTCTGATCGGATTCTTCACCGACAGGATGTTCGACGCGAAGTCCGGGATGACCTGCGCCGACGCCGGCCGCAAGGCGTTCATCACGAACCGGATCGGCGACTTCGCCTTCGTGATCGGCGTCCTGCTCGTGCTCTTCTTCTTCCACTCGGCCGACTTCTCCGAGGTCGCGGCCGCGATCAACGGGCACTCGGTCGGGCTCTACGGGTCGTTCCTGATGACGGCCGTGGGGATCCTGCTCTTCCTCGGAGCCTGCGGCAAGTCGGCCCAGATCCCGCTCTACGTCTGGCTGCCCGATGCGATGGCCGGCCCGACCCCGGTCTCGGCGCTGATCCACGCCGCGACCATGGTGACCGCGGGCGTGTACATGCTCGCCCGCTCCTCGGCGATCTACTGGCACGCCCCGGGGGCGATGCTCGTCGTCGCGGTGGTCGGGCTCGCCACCGCGGTCTTCGCCGCGACGATGGGCCTGGCGCAGAACGACATCAAGAAGGTGCTGGCCTACTCCACCGTCTCCCAGCTCGGGCTCATGTTCCTCGGCGCCGGCGTGGGCTCGTTCGTGGCGTCGATCTTCCACCTCATGACCCACGCCTTCTTCAAGGCCTGCCTGTTCCTCGGATCCGGGTCCGTCATCCACGGCATGGGAGGGGAGCAGGACATCCAGAAGATGGGCGGGCTCAAGCGCCAGATGCCCGTGACCTACCGGACGTTCCTGATCTCCACCCTCGCGATCGCCGGCATCCCGCCGCTCGCCGGGTTCTTCTCGAAGGACGAGATCTTCGTCGGGGCGCTGACGAGCGTCCGGGGGCACTGGCTCCTCTGGCTGTTCGGCCTGGGCGGCGGCCTTCCTGACCGCCTTCTACATGTTCCGGCTGGTCCACCTGACCTTCGACGGGAAATTCCGCGGGACCCACGAGCAGGAGCACCACCTGCACGAATCGCCCCGCTCGATGACCGTGCCGCTGATGGTGCTGGCGAGCCTCGCCATCGTGGGCGGGCTCATCGGCAGTCCCGAAGTTCATGACCTTCGGCGCGGACCTGAACGTCTTCGAGCGCTGGCTCCACCCGACGGTCGGCTACCACGGCGCGCCCATGGCCGAGATCGAGGCGGCGCGGGCGGCGGCCGCGCGCGGCGCGGCTCGGCCCCGGCGTCGGGGGCCCGGTCCTGCTCGCGAGCCTCCCCGCCGAGCCCGCCCGGGCCTCGCACGGCGCGGCGGCCTCGGAGGAGGGCGGCGGCGCCGCCCACGGCGCGGAGAGCGAAGGCGGCCACGGCGGAGGGGTCGAGGCGATGGTCCACTACGGGCCCGCCGCGGAGTGGGGACTCGTGGCGATCGCCGTGGCGGTGGCCCTCGCGGGGATCGGCCTCGCGCGGCAGATGTACGTCACGAACACCGCCCTGCCGGGCGCCTTCACCGCGCGCGCCGGGGCGCTGTACCGCCTCGTGGCGGGCAAGTACTACGTCGACGAGTTCTACGACCTGGTCGTGCTCCGGCCCTTCTACGCGCTCTGCGACCTGTACCACTGGACGGACCGGTGGATCGTGGACGGCGCGGTCAACGGCGCCCGGAACCTGACCATCGGGCTGTCCCACGTCTCGAGCTTCAACGACCGCTGGGTCGTGGATCTGGCCGTGAACGGGGTCGGGGCCTTCGTTCGCGGTTCGTCGTTCATCCTGAGGCGCGCCCAGACCGGCGTCGTGCAGAATTACGCCGCCGCCATGGTGCTGGGAACGTTCCTTCTCATGGGGATCTACCTGATCTTCCGGTAGGCGGAAGCCGGGCACGAGGAGCCTGAAACGATGTACAGCCAATTGCCGATCCTGTCCATCATCACGTACCTGCCGCTCGTGGGCGCGTTGCTTCTCCTTGCCGTGCCGAAGGAGAACAAGGCCTTCATCATGAAGGCCGCCACGGCCATCGCGGGGATCGACATGGTCCTGTCGCTTCCCCTGTGGTGGCTCTACAACCGCGCCGACTCGGGGTTCCAGTTCGTCGAGCAGGCGTCGTGGATTCCCTCGATCGGGGTCTCCTACAAGGTGGGGATCGACGGGATCTCGCTGCTGCTGCTGCTGCTGACGACGATCCTCGGGTTCATCGCGATCCTCTCCTCGTGGACCGCGATCACCGACCGCGTGAAGGAGTACTACATCTACATGCTCCTGCTCCAGGTCGGGATGATGGGGGTCTTCGTCTCGCTCGACTTCTTCCTCTTCTACGTGTTCTGGGAAGTGATGCTGGTGCCGATGTACTTCCTGATCGGCATCTGGGGCGGCCCGCGCAAGCTGTACGCCGCGATCAAGTTCTTCCTCTACACCCTGTTCGGCTCCGTGCTGATGCTCCTCGGGATCCTGGCGGTCTACTTCCACCACGGCAAGGTGACCGGCCTGTACACGTTCGACATCGAGGCGCTGCACCGGATGGGAGCGTGGAGCTCGCCCGAGTGGCTCTCCCTGCAGATGTGGGTCTTCATCGCGTTCTTCATCGGCTTCGCCATCAAGGTGCCGATGTTCCCGTTCCACACCTGGCTCCCCGACGCCCACGTCGAGGCCCCGACCGCCGGATCGGTGATCCTGGCCGCCGTCCTCCTGAAGATGGGCACGTACGGGTTCGTCCGCTTCTCGCTGCCGATGATGCCGGACGCGACGCTGCAGTACATGCCGTGGCTCCTGTCCCTGTGCGTGATCGGGATCATCTACGGCGCGATGGTGGCCATGGTCCAGAAGGACTGGAAGAAGCTCGTGGCCTACTCCTCGGTCAGCCACCTGGGCTTCTGCATGATCGGGATCTTCGCGCTGAACTGGCAGGGGATCCAGGGCGGCATCCTCCAGATGCTGAACCACGGGCTGTCCACCGGCGGGCTCTTCCTCATCGTCGGCCTCATCTACGAGCGCCGGCACACCAGGATGCTCTCCGAGTTCGGGGGCCTGTCGAAGGTCATGCCGATCTTCGCGACCTACTTCATGATCATCACGCTCTCCTCCATCGGGCTGCCGGCGCTGAACGGGTTCGTCGGCGAGTTCACGATCCTGTCGGGGATCTTCCAGGTGAAGGGCGCGGCCTTCTCGTTCTTCGGGCTCTCCCCCAAGTGGTGGGCGGTGCTGACGGCGAGCGGCATCGTGCTGGGCGCCGCCTACATGCTGTGGCTGTACCAGCGGACGATGTTCGGCAAGATCGACAAGGCGGAGAACCAGGCGCTGAAGGACCTCAACTTCCGCGAGATCATGACGCTGCTGCCGCTGACCGTGCTCTGCTTCTGGATCGGGCTGTACCCGAAGCCGATCTTCAACGTCATGGAGAAGCCGGTGGACAAGCTGGTCCACCAGATCGACAAGACCTTCTACAAGGACCAGCCGGTCGCGCAGGCGCTCCCGGGCAGCCCGGCGCCCGCCCCGGCCGCCCCGACCGAGAGGGTGACCCGGTGAGCTTCGTCAACGCCGCGGACCTCCGGCTGATCCTGCCGGAGATCTGGCTCTGCTGCTTCTCGTTCGTCCTGCTGCTGCTGTCCTCCATCTGGCCCGAGGACCGCCGCCGCGTGGTGGGCTGGCTCTCGATCGCCGGGGTGGTCGTGACCGCGGTCCTGCTCGTCGCCACCCAGGGAGGGGTCGCCCTCTCGCCGGCGCCGGGGGCGGACCGGCCCGGGGCGTTCCCGATCCAGGGCGGGGCGCCGAGCTTCCTGGCGGACGGGTTCTCCTTCTACTTCAAGCTGATCTTCCTCTTCGCCGCGGCGCTGACGATCGCCATGTCGCTGCGGTTCCTGGACTACGAGCGGTCGCAGGCGGGCGAGTACTACGCCCTCATCCTGCTGGCCGTCGCGGGGATGATGTTCATGGCCTCGGGGACCGACTTCATGGTCCTCTACATCGGCCTCGAGCTGATGGCCCTGTCCGTGTACGTGCTCGTCGGGTTCATCCGGCACAACCGCAAGTCGAACGAGGCCGCGCTCAAGTACTTCCTGCTCGGCGCCTTCTCCTCGGGGATCTTCCTCTACGGGGTCTCCCTGATCTACGGAACCACGGGGAGCACGAACCTGCTGGTGATCCACTCCCGGATCGCGCAGGGCGTGGGCTCCGAGCGCCTGCTCGTGATCGGCGTCGTGCTGGCGACGGTGGGGCTCGCCTTCAAGGTGGCGGCGGTCCCGTTCCACATGTGGACCCCCGACGCCTACGAGGGGGCCCCCACGGCGATCACGGCCTTCATGTCCACCGCGGTGAAGGCGGCGGCGTTCGCCTTCCTGCTCAGGATCTACATCGACGGGCTGATCGGCGTGGCGAAGGACTGGACGCCGCTGATCGCCCTGCTCGCCGCGGCCAGCATGACCGTCGGGAACATCACCGCCGTCCTGCAGGACAACGTCAAGCGGATGCTCGCCTACTCCTCGATCGCCCACGCCGGCTACATGCTCATGGGCCTCGTCGCGATCGGCGCGATGGACGGGTCCGGGACGCTGGTGGACGGGCTCGGCACCCGGCAGTACGGGCTGATCGCGATCCTGATCTACGCGGGCGTCTACACCTTCATGAACCTGGGCGCCTTCGCGATCGTGGTCTCGCTGCGGCGCGAGGGGAGGGTGGGGGACCGGATCGAGGACTTCACCGGCATCGGGCGGACCCACCCGGCGCTCGGGTTCGCGATGCTGGTGTTCCTCCTTTCGCTGGCCGGCATCCCCGCCACGGCCGGGTTCATCGGGAAGTGGTGGCTGTTCGGCGCGACGATCCGCGCGGGGTACGGCTGGCTGGCCGTCCTCGCGGTGGTGAACAGCGCGATCTCCCTCTACTACTACGTCCGGATCGTCGTCGCGATGTACATGGGCTCGCCCGCGGAGGCGGCGGAGCCGTCCCGCTCGCCCGCCCTGTGGGCGGCCGTGGCCGTGTCGCTGGCCTTCACGCTGGCGATCGGCCTGTACCCCGCGCCGTTCATGCACCTGGCGCGGCTGGCCCTGCTCCCGATCGGTCCGTGAGGCCCGGGCTTCGCGGTCCGGCCGTCGCGGCGCCCGAGTCCCGCGGGTTGCAGGCGGGGAGGCTTCGATGACGGCGCGCGGCAAGGGGAAGGGCCCGCGGGGGAATGGGCACGAGGAGCCCGGGCCGCCGGGCCCGGCCCCGCCGGAGGAGCCGGACGACCAGGAAGTGCCCGCGGGGCTGAAGCGCTTCTACGGCGGGAACTGGAAGGAAACGGCCGCGGTACGCCGACGCCGCCTACGGGCTCCTCGGCGGGCTGCTGGGGTTCGGATTCATCGGGTGGCTGGTCGACCGGATGCTGGGCGGACGGCACACCTGGCTGCTCGTAGGGCTCCTGGTCGGGGGGGGATTCGGGTTCTACCGGCTGGGCCGGACCATGCTGGGACGGCGTTGAGCGCGGGAGCCCAGGCGCTCTCCGCGGGGCTCGGGGCGCTCGTGGGCGCGGGCGCGGCGGCCGGGGTGGCAGCCGGAATCGCCGCGGCCACCCGCTCCGCCCGGACGCTCGGGGGCGGGGTCGCGGCGGCGTCGGGCCTGCGCCTCGCGGGGGCCGTGGCAGGCATCACGGCGGGGGTCCTGATGAAGCCCCCGGTGGTCGCAACATTCGTCCTCGCATTTCTGGTAATCTACCTCGCCGGTCAGGCGGTTTTGATCTTCGGAACGGGCCGGCGGAGGCCGGGCTCGTAGCCGGCGGCGGCGGGAAACAGGGAGTTTCATGGCGGCGGAACACTCAGGCGGATCCGAGAACTTCGGCGAGGTCATCATTCACCACGTCTCGAACGGGCGCTCCGCTCGTCGAGCTCAAGGTGCCCTTCGGCGCAGCACACGCTGGATCTGTCGATCACGAAGCACGTGCTCATGCTCTGGTTCGCCGCGGCGATCGTCTTCGTGCTGTTCACCTGGCTCGCCGGCCGGCTCCGCAAGGCGGAGGACGGGGCCCCCAAGGGCGCCCTCGCCAACATGCTCGAGTTCTTCGTGGCCTTCGTCCGCGACCAGATGGTCCTCCCGTTCATCGGGCCGAAGTACGCCGCGAAGTTCACGCCCCTGATCCTGACCTTCTTCACGTTCATCCTGATGAACAACCTGCTGGGCCTCACGCCGTTCTTCGATTGGATCCCCGGCGGGGGCAGCAGCACGGCCACCGGGAACTTCAACGTCACGGCGGGGCTCGCCCTGATCACGTTCTTCTCGATCATCGCGGCCGGCACGATCGCTCACGGGTTCATCGGCCACTGGAAGAACCTTGTGCCGCACGGCCTGGCCTGGCCCATCTACATCCTGCTGATCCCGATCGAGCTCATCAGCATGTTCGTCAAGCCGTTCGCGCTCACCATGCGTCTCGCGGCCAACATGACCGCGGGCCACGCCGCGATCCTGGCGATCATGAGCTTCATCTTCGTGTTCAAGAGCGTGCTGGTCGGATTGCTGGTCTCCGTCCCCCTGATGATGGGGTTGCTCCTTCTGGAGATCATCGTGTGCTTCGTGCAGGCTTACGTCTTCGCGCTGCTGAGCAGCCTGTTCATAGGAATGGCGATTCACGTTCATCATTGAGTCGAGGAGGAGAACGTTTCATGCGCAATTCGAGAAAGACACTCAGGATCCTGCTGACGATGGTCGCGGTCCTCGTACTGTCCGCGGCGGTGGCGCCGGCGTTTGCCGCCGAGGGCGGCGGCGGCGAGGGCGGCGGTGTGATGAAGCTCGAGTACCTCGGGGCCGCTCTTGGCGCGGGCATGGTCGTGATCGGCGCGGGCATCGGCATCGGCCGGTTCGCCGCGGCGGCCGCGGAAGGCGTCGCCCGCCAGCCCCAGGCCTCGGCTCAGATCACGGGCGCTGTCCAGCTCCCGCTCTTCCTCCTCGAGGGAGTCGCGATCATCGCCGTCGTGACCTGCCTCCTGATCGTTCTGCTGAAATAGCATGGACAATCCGCTGGTAAGGATCGAACCGGGCGTCCTGATCTGGACGGTCGTCACCTTCTTCGCCCTGCTGGCGGTCCTCCGCTGGAAGGCGTGGGGGCCGATCGTCGGGGCGATCGAGCGCCGGGAGAAGGCGATCCGCGACACCATCGACGGGGCGAAGGCCCAGCGCGACGAGGCGATGCGCCTGCTCGAGGACCACAAGAAGATGCTCGAGGAGACGCGCCGCGAAACGGCGCGGATGATCGAGCAGGGGCGCAAGGACGCGGAATCGGCCCGGGCCGAGCTGATCGAGAAGGCCCGCAGCGAGGCCGGCGACGTGGTCGAGGCGGGGCGCAAGCAGATCGACCGCGAGGCGCGCGCCGCGGTGCAGGCCCTTCGCGGCGAGGCGGCGAACCTGGCCGTGCTCGCGGCGGGACGGATCGTGAAGTCCTCACTCGACGAAGCGTCGCAGAAGCGGATCGTCGAGGAGTGCCTGAACGAGATCTCCGGCCCGCCGGGCGGCGAAGAACTGACGCCCGTCCCGCGCCGGGCCCCCCGGCGCGGAGCGCGCTGAGGGGCCGGTGCCGGAACCCCGGTCCGGCGGCGCGCTCTGGGTCCGGTCGGGCCCGGGGCGCTACCCCGTCCGCATCGGCGCGGGGCTGCTGGGACGCCTCGCGCAGGACGTGGCGCGCGGCCGGCTGGGAGCCGGCCGTGAGGTCCCGTCCCTGGTCGCCATCGTTTCGGACTCGCGCGTGGCCCGCCTCCACGGCGGACGCCTGCTCAGGGAGCTCCGCCGCCGGGGGGTCCGGGCGACCCTTCTCGCGTTTCCCGCGGGGGAGCGGCACAAGACCCGGGAAACGAAGGCCCGCCTCGAGGACCGGCTCGCAGCGGCCGGCCTCGGACGGGACGGGCTCGTGGTCGCGCTCGGCGGGGGCGTGACGGGCGATCTCGCGGGGTTCCTCGCCGCGACCTGGCACCGCGGCGTGCCGTTCGTGCAGGCTCCCACGACGCTGATCGCGATGCTCGACGCCTCGATCGGGGGCAAGGTCGGGGTGGACCACCCGCGGGGCAAGAACCTCGTGGGGGCGTTCCACCCTCCGCTCGCGGTCTACGCCGACACCGCCACGCTCGACACGCTGCCCGAGCCGGGAGTTCCGCTCGGGGCTCGCCGAGGCGGTCAAGTGCGGCGTCATCGCGGATCGCGGGCTGTTCCGCTTTCTCGAGCGGGCGGGCGGCGAGCTCCTGCGGCGCGAGCCGCGCGCCGTGCTGCGGGCGATCCGCGGGGCGGCGGCGGTGAAGGCGCGCATCGTCTCCCGCGACGAGCGCGAAGCGGGCCCGCGGATGCTCCTCAACTTCGGGCACACCCTCGGCCACGCCCTCGAGGCGGCCGGCGGCTTCCGGATGAGGCACGGTGAGGCTGTCGCCCTCGGGATGGTCCTCGAAGCGCGGATCGCGCGCCGGATGGGGCTCCTGTCGCGGAGAGGACGGGGACCGGATCGAGAGGCTCCTGCGGGCTCTGCGGCTCCCTGTCGGCCCCCCGAGGCTCGCGCTCTCCCCCCGGGCGATCCTCGAATCGGCGGGCCGGGACAAGAAGGCCAGGGGAGGGAAGCTCAGGATCGTCCTGCCTTCAGGGATCGGCAGCTCACGCGGGGGGGCGGGCCTGGGCCCTGCACGTTCCCGCCTCCCTGGTCGGGGAGACCGTCCGGGCCTTCCTGCGCGGCTGAGACCGCGGCGGACTTCAGTTCCTCGCAGCCCGAACGCGTGTCTGTCCGGGCAACCGGCGAAGGGGGCCCGGCCCCCGGAAACCCGTACTGCTTTCGACTGTGTGCGATTCTGCATCACTCCATTTATTGTGGGTAACGATCGCCATTGCCACGATCTGTAGTATTGTCGCAGAGAATGCCACTTTATTTTTCAGCGCTCCGGGGTGTTCCTCCATTGCAGCCTGCAGGGGGGGCCCGTACCATTGAGTCGCCACCTCGGAGACTCACCACCCCATGCGACGCGACCAGCTCCAGCGGTTCCTTCAGAGAACCGTCCCCCAGAGGGTCACCGTGACCCTCGATGACGACAGGATGGCCATCGTCAGGGCCGAGAAGGCCGGCCAGGACCGGATCGCCCTGCGCCTCCACGGATCGTTCCTCGACGCCCCCGACAGGATCCTGAAGGCTCTCGTGCGCTTCCTCCGGCGCCCCGAGCCGCACCTGCGGCGTCGGGTCCAGCGCCTGTACCGCAGGGCCGGCCTTGCCCGCGCGGGCGGCGGCGCCCGGCCCGTCGTCCTGCGGCACCGGGGCCGGTACTTCGACCTCAAGGAGATCTTCGACTCGATCAACGAGCGCCACTTCAACGGCGAGGTGAAGGCGTTCGTGACCTGGGGGCGCAGGACCCGCGCCGCGAACCGGAGCCGCTCGATCCACTTCGGCTCCTACAACTGGGCCCGCCGCGTGATCCGGGTCCATCCGGACCTGGACCGCGGATTCGTTCCGCGCTACTTCCTCGAGTCCGTCCTGTTCCACGAGATGCTCCACGCCCACCTCGGGATCTCGGAGGGACGCGACGGCAGGCGGTCGGCCCACGGCGCCGAGTTCCGGCGCCGCGAGCGCGCGTGGCCCGGGTTCGAGCGCGCGAAGGCCTGGGAGCGGAAGCACCTGCACCGTTTCCTGCGCGGCGGGCGCGCGAAGCGGCGCGAGCGAGCGGTTTCCCGCCCTCTCTGAGTACAATGCCCCGCGGATGACCCGCGCGCTCACCAGCTGGACCGCCCGCGCCCTTCTCTGCCTCCTCGGGGTCGGGGGGATCTCCGCGGCCGGCGCCAGCCCGGCCTCCCCGGGCGCGGCGGAGGCCGGTGGTTCGCCCGGGCCCGGTCCCGGGACGGCGGCGCGCGCCGCCGGCCCGGCCGGTTCGTCACCCGGGGCGTACTCGCCGGAGGCGCTGCTGCGGCGCGGGCGCGGGCTGCTCGACCCGTCCCGGGCGGAGTTCGATCCTGAAGCGGCCTGCGCGGCCTTCCTGGATGCGGCGCGTCTCGCTCCGGCAGCGGCGACGCTCGCCGAGGCGCTCGACGCCGCGGCGCGGTGCCATCTCCTGCTGGGGCGCGTGAGGCTCTCGGCGCTCGACGATCTGCGCCTGCTGGCCTCGGCCGGCGGCGCGCCCCCGCAGCCGGCCGCGGCCCTGCGCCTCGCGCGCAGCGCGGCGCTGCTCGGAGAGCCGGCCTTCGCGCGCCTCCTGCTGCAGCCCCTGATCGCGGACGGAGGCGCATCCGCCGCCCGCGGCGGGCGGCCTCGACAGGCTCATCGCGAGGGCCGCCACCGTGACCCCCGAGGCGCCCGGGACCCTCTCCTTCGACACCGCGCTCGAGGTCGGCGCGGAGCGGGAAGGGGATCGCCGCGCTCGCCTCCGGACCGGAGGGGGAGGTCTTCTTCCTCGCCGCGGGAGACGGATCGGTTCTCTCCGGGGATGGCCGTGTCGTGGCGGGGACAGGGGAGGGGCGCGAGCGGCCCAGAGGGTTCGCGGTGGACCCGGACGGGGGCGTCTGGCTCTGGGACGAGAAGGGGATCACGGCTCCCGGCGGGCAGCGGTTCGAGCCTCGCGGGCCCGCGGGTCCGGACGGGGAGGGGGCGCCCCTCAGGAAGATCCGCGGCCTCTCCCCCGGCCCCCTGGGCGAGCTCGACGTGCTCGACGGGGCCGGGTCGCGCCTGCTCCGCTACGGCCCCGGTTTCGAGCTGCGGGGCGAGGTGGCCTCGTTCGATGCCAGGCCGGAGGCGATCGCCCGCTCGATCGACGGGACCCTGCACGTCCTGCTCCCGTCACGCCGGCAGGTGGTGGTGATCGCGCCCCCGCGCAGCTGGTCCCGGGCGGTCACGCCGGGCTCGTTCCGCGCTTCGACGATCGAGCTGGGGGTGACCGGGCCCGGGCTGACCGAACCGGTGGCGATCGCGCTCGACGGTCTCGGGCGCCTGTACGTCCTGGACGCCGCCTCGCGCTCGGTCGCTGTTCTCGACGAGGCGGGCCTGCTCGTGGAACGGGCCGCGCCGGCGCGCGGCTCCGAGGGGGAGCTGCGCTCGCCCGAGGCGCTCGCCGTCGACGGCGAGGGCCGGGTCTACGTCGCCGACCGGCGGCAGGGACGGGTGCTCCGATTCCGATGAAGCGCGAGCCTACCGCAGGCGCCCACGGCGGCCTTCGCGCGCGGAGGCGGGGGGCGGGCGCATCCCCGATCGCAGGGGTTGCGCGGGCCGATCGAGCGCCGTCCTCGATGCAGGAGCCGGGGCGCTCCCCACGATGGCGCGCGGCCATGAGCCCGGCGCCGGCCTCCCGCGCGGTCCGCTGCGCGCTGACCCTCGCCGCGCTGCTGCTGCTCGCCGGCGCGGCGGCCGGGCCGTTCAGCGCGCCGGCCGCGCAGCAGCCGCCGTCCGCCGCAGGAAGCGGGTCGCCGGCGAACCCGGTGCCGGCGCAGGCAAAGCTCCCGGCGAGGCCGGGACGAGTGCGGACAGCGTGACCGCCGAGGGCGGAGCCGGCGTGGCCGGCGCTCCCGACGCTCCCGCCGGCGCCCCGGCCGGGGAGGCGCTCGCCGCCGCCTCCGCGGACCTCGAGCGCGGGCTTGCGCTCCTGCTCTCGACGGGGGGGGGCCCGAAGACGCTCCGGCAGGCCGAGGAGGCCTTCACGGCGGTCATCACGAGGCTCTGGCCGGGCCTGCGCGCGCTCGGCGGGGAGGGACGGCGCCTCCTCGCGAGCGCGTTCGACCACCGCGCCCGGGCGCGGTTGAAGGGCGGGCACGCGCAGGACGCGGATGCCGACTTCAGGCTCGCCGTCGAAGTCGACCCGTCCTACCTCCCCGATCCACGAGAGATCTCCGCGAAGAGCCTCGAGAGGTTCGAGAAGATCCGCTCGGCCTGCATCGCGTGGGTGATCTTCAGGACCGACCCGCCGGGGACGACGATCGAGTGGAACGGACGGAGCCTCGGCGAGGCTTCGACGCTGCCGGCGGAGACGCCGGTCGTGGCCGGCTGGTACCTGCTCCGCGCGAGCGCCCCCTGCTCGGAGGAGCGGAGGCTCGAGGGCTCGCTCGAAGCGGGCGAGAAGCGGACGATCACCGTCCGGCTGGAGCCGCTGGGCCGCGACCTCCTGTTCACGACCAGGCCCGCGGGCTTCGATCTGGAGGTCGACGGGACCGCCGTCGGCACGACCGCGCCGCCGCCCCGCGCAGGAGCCGCGGAGGGGACCCCCGCGGGGTCCCCGGAGGGCGGGGAGGAGGCCGGCGGGGCGCTTCCTTCCGCGCCGGGCGCCGGCGCGGTTCCTCCCGGCCGGGAGGCCCCCGCGGCGGAGCCGGGGAGCGCCGACAGCGGATCCGCCACGGGGTTCTCCTCGTCCCGTGCCTTCCGGCCGGCGATCACAGCTGGAGCGCCCGGCGCGACTGCTTCGAGGGGGCCCGCGGTTCCGTGCCGATCGTGATCGATCTGCTCGACCGCTCGCCGACGGCCGTTCCCGTCATCGCGCCGCGCCGGCTCGAAGCGCGCCTGAGCGTGGTGACCGACGTGCCCGGACGCGCGCGTCCTGGTGGACGGCGCTGCGGCGGGCGCGGCGCCGGTGCGGGACCTGCCGCTCTGTCCCGGCCGGAAGAGGATCGAGGTCCGCACCGATGCCCGGCTCGTCTGGTCCTCCGAGGTCGAGCTCGGGGAAGGGCCCTCGAGCGTCCAGGCCTTCCGCCGCCCGACGCTGCGCGTGCTGATCGCGCCCGGCGGGCGGGCCGGGCGCCGTGCCGGCGGCTCTGGCGCAGGCGCTCGCGGAGCGGGCGGGAAGGCTCGAGACCTTCAACCGCGCCCGGCCCGCGGCGGACCGCCCAGGACGCCCTGCTTTTCGAAGCGCTCGGAAGGGCGAGCGGACCGGGCGCGTCGCGCCGTCCGCCCCTCGGCGCCGACCTCGTCCTCGCCGCCGAGGGCGCCGCGCGCGGGGGAAAGCCGATGCTGCGGCTGCGGCTCGTGTCGGGTTCGGGCGTCGAGGACGAGACCTGGTGCGCGACGGGAGACGCGGCCTGCCTCGACTCGTTCTTCCGGGGCCTGGAGGCGCCATGGCCCACGACGGCTCCCCGGACCGGCCTCTCGGTGGCCGCCGCGGCCGGGGGAGGCCTGACGGTCCTGGCGGCGAGGGGGCCGGCCGCGTCGGCCGGCCTGAAGGCCGGCGACCTCCTGGAGCGCGCCAACGGATTCCTGCTCGCGAACGTCGTCGACATCGAGAACGCGATCCGCGCGCAGGTGGGCGGGCCCGTGGCGGACGACCAGGAGCCCCCGCCGGGACGACGGTCCCGAGCGCGTCCGGCGGGAAGGAATCCCCGGAGGGATCCGACGCTCCGGGGCGCGGCGCCGGCAGCAATTCCTCGCTCGCGCTGGTGGTCCGGCGAGGCGAGGGGACGCGCGAGGTGACGGCTTCCGATCGAGCGGGCCCCGACCGTGAGCCCGCCGGGGCGGGGCGCCCATCCCCGCTGCGCGTCTCGCGGCGATCGCGGAGCTCGAGAGCGCTCTCGTCCCGCCGGGCGAGGCGGGGAACGCGGCGCTGCTGGGCCTCGCCTCCGCGCTCATCGGCCGGGGCGACTACGAGGAGGCCCTCGAGCGGGCGCTGGAGCGCCCGGGCCTGTCGGGCGATCCCGAGGGGGCGGTCGCGCTCGGCACGGCGCGCTACCTGGCGGGCCTCGCGAACCTGGCGCTCGGCCGCAGGGAGCAGGCGTTCGCCGCGTTCAGGCGCGCGGCGTCGGATCCCGGCGCGACGCTCTGGGACCCGGACGGCCTGCCCGTGGCGCCCATGGCGCGGCTCGCGCTCAAGGCGCTGGGAACGCCGTGAGGGGAGCGGTCCCGGGCGCGGTTTCCGGCCCGGCGCGGCGTCCGGTTATCGTGCTCGCACGGCCGGCGCGCGCGGGCCGGTGCAGGAGGCGACGGTGAAGTATCGCGGCCGGATCCTCGTCGCGGACGACGATCTGCATCTCAGGGAGCTGGCCCGGGAGATCCTCGAGCGGGACGGGCACACCGTCGCGTGCGCTCCGAACGCCAAGGGGGCCCTCGCGAAGCTGGGCGAGGAGACGTTCGATCTGCTGCTCGCCGATCTCGTCATGCCGGACGCCGATGGCCTCTGGCTTCTGCGCGAGGCGAAGCGGATCCATCCCGAGCTCGAAGTGATGATCGTGACCGGCTTCGGGGGGATCGACAGCGCCGTGTCCGCCATCAAGGAAGGGGCCTACGACTACATCACGAAGCCCTTCCACATCGACAAGTTCTCGCTCGACGTGCAGAAGGCGCTCGAGAAGAAGCGGCTGTCCGAGGACATCGGGATCCTGAAGCGGCAGATCGGCGGCCGGGACCGCTTCGGCTTCGCTGACCGGTGCCACCGACTCGATGCAGGTGCTGTACCGCCAGATCGAGCAGGTGGCGCCCACGCAGAGCACGATCCTGATCCTCGGAGAGTCGGGAACCGGCAAGGAAGTGACGGCCCGCACGATCCACGACGCGTCGCCCGCGCCGCAGCCGCCCGTTCATCGCCGTTTCCTGCGGCACGCTTCCGTCCTCGCTCCTGGAGAGCGAGCTGTTCGGCCACACGCGCGGCGCCTTCACGGGCGCGGTCTCGTCCAAGGTCGGGCTGTTCGAGGCGGCGGAGGGGGGCACGATCTTCCTCGACGAGATCGGCACGACCACCCCGCAGGCGCAGGTCGGCCTTCTGCGGGTGCTGCAGGAGCGGGAGATCCGCCGGGTGGGCAGCACGGAGAGCCGCAAGGTCGACGTCAGGGTGATCTCGGCCACGAACGTGGACGTCGAGAAGGCGATGGACGACGGATCGTTCCGCCCCGACCTCTATTTCCGCCTGAGCAGCGTGACGCTCCGGCTGCCGCCGCTGCGCGAGCGGATCGAGGACATCCCCCTGCTTGCGGCCGAGTTCCTCGTGCGCCACAGCGCGAGGCTCGGCAAACCGGCGCGCACGCTGTCTCCGCGGGCGCTCGAGCTGCTGTGCGGCTACTCGTGGCCCGGGCAACGTCCGCGAGCTGGAGCATGTCATCGAGAACGCGGTCATCTTCGCTCCCCGCGAGGTGATCCGGCCCGGGGACCTGCCCGAGGCGATCCGCGAGGGCTCGAGGCTGTCGCAGCAGGAGGGGATGCTGTCGCTCGACGAGGTCGAGAAGCGGCACATCGAGCGGGTGCTCAAGGCGACCGCCGGGAACAAGCTCAAGGCGGCCCGGATCCTCGGCATTCCCAGGGCCTCCCTCTACCGCCTCATCGAGCGGTATGGGATCGCCACCGCCTTCGACAAGGGGCCGCGCGAGGAGCTCCCGGAGGAGGCTTCCCACCCTCCCGAGCCCGCCGGGGACAAAAAGTGACCTCGGCGGAAGCCTCAGATTTAAACGCCTTGCTCACTAGGCACCCCTCCTCCCACCGGGAGAGTGTCCCGCCTGCGACACATCGTGACATTCCTCAGGCAATATTGTAAGTGATGGAAAATAAGGGGTTGTTACGATTCTGAACTCGCCGGAACTCCGGGAAGCCCCTGAACGGGACAATCGGTGTCTCAAAACGGACGGTTCTTAACGGACGGGCTCCGGTCGCTCTGCGCTGCCTGACCGGGCAGGAGCTCGCTGTAAGTAGTTGTGAACAGACTGAGTTAACGAGAGGCATCCTTCCGTGGCCGCGGGCATGGCACTCCTCTTGCGCTAGAGGGGCCCCGTGAGCACCGGGAACGCCCAGAGACAACTCGACCACGAATCGCCGCTGTCGCTCGCCGCGGTGCCAGGCCAGGAGACCCAGGACCTGCAGGCGGCCGATCCGGTGGCCGACGTGATCCGCTCCCTGAAGCTTCGCTCCGAGCAGCATGCGCGCTGCGCGCGGGCGCGGGTCCTGCGCACCGCGGGCGACGGCGCCGCGGTCGCCGTGATCCTCGCGCAGGGCCCCGTGTTCCGCGAGGACCGCGCGGCGATCGAGACGTTGAAAGGGTCCGACCGGGACCTCCCGATCATCTACGTCGCCCGCACGACGACCCCGCGCCGGGAAACCGCCATCCGCCGGCTGTGCATCCACTACTTCCTCGCCGAACCGGTCGAGAAGGACGAGCTGAGGCTCGTCCTCGAGGTGCTGGTCCGCTCGGCGGGTTCGTCGCATGCGGTGCCTCATTCGTTCGAGCGTTTCTTCACACGTTGAGGGGGGAACCATGAAGCCATGTCTCGACGATCCACTGATTGAAGACCAGGCCCTGCGGGCGCGCGACGGCATCGTGACCGGCCTGCGCGGGGCGCGGACGGTCGGACGCCGCCAGGCGGGCGCGACCTGGATCCTGGTGGCGCGGGCCGACGAGCCCGTCGAGGACTTCTTCCTCGAAAGCCCGTTCGGCGCGCAGGACCACGACGAGGGCGAGGACCCGGTGGCGTGGATCTGCCGGTCCGTCCAGAGCGACGGGACGGTGCGCCTCGGCGCGGTGGATCTCGAGGTCGACCGGTTCGTTTCCGAGGTTCTCAACGATCAGCTTCAGGACGCGATTCTCAAGTCAATCCGGTGAACGACGGGAGGTCATGCATGAGACGGGAGGATGGGATGGAGACGAGAAGGCCGGTTGCCGGGCAGGACCGGGTCACGCTGCGGCGCCTGACCAAGCGCGATCTGGACCGCCGGATCGAGGCGATCAGCCTCGAGGTCGTGAAGGCCTTCGAGTCCGTCGAGGCGGAGAAGATCGAGTACCTGGGGGAGACGATCTGGGCGAAGCCGATGGATTCGCGGCGGTTCATCAAGATCATGAGCCGCTACATCAGCCTCAACTAGCGCTTCCCGCCGGACGAGGACACGCCGTTGGCCCAGTGGAACCAGCTCGACAAGACCCTGCACACGAAAATCGTGTACTGGGGCCCTGCCCTGGGCGGGAAGACCACCAACCTGCAGCAGCTCCACGCCGTCACCGACCCCGAGGGGGACAACAGGCTCATCTCGGTCAACACGGCCAACGACCGGACGCTCTTCTTCGACCTGCTCCCGCTCGACATGGGGAAGATCCTCGGCCACTCGCTGAGGATCCAGCTCTACACGGTGCCGGGGCAGGTCCGCTACGAGGCGACGCGCCGCGTGGTGCTCTCCGGGGCCGACGCCGTGGTGTTCGTCGCCGATTCGCAGCGCGGCAGGGGCGCCGAGAACCGCGCGGCGTGGGAGAACCTCCGCGCGAACCTGAAGCTGAACGGTCTCGACCCGGCGGCCACGCCGATCGTCGTGCAGTACAACAAGCAGGACATCCCGGGCTGCCTCCACCCCAAGGAGGTCGAAGCCTGCCTTCAGTCGGGGCAGCAGGGGATCGCCGCCTCGGCGATCGCGGGGCGCGGCGTCCTCGAGACGTTCCGCGAGGCGGTCCTCGTGATGCTGCGGCGCCTCACCGTGCTGACCGGGCGGCGTCGCGCCGAGGACGTGGCGGCTCTCGAGGAGCAGGTCGCGCGCGCCTTCGCGCGATTCGAGAGCGCCCGGGCCGCGCAGGCTTCGCAGCCGGCGCAGGCCGCGCGGGCCGCGCAGGTTCCCGCAGGCCGAGCAACAGCCTCGCCGGGCTGCCCGCGCGACTCGCGGCTGTCGCGGCCCCCGGCCCCGCGGCGGCATCGCCGACGCACGATCCGGATGAGCGAGGACGCGCCCGGGGAGGACCTGCTGGTCCGCTCGCTTCGCGCGACGCTCGGCATCGCGGAGCAGTTCGGCGAGCTCCGCGAGGTCAAGAACCGCCTGGCGCGGCGGGTCGGCGAGCTGGAAGGCCTGCAGGCCCTGGTCCGCGAGCTGACGAGCAGGCGCGAAGAAGGAGAGATTCTCCAGGGGCTCGCCGATGCGGCGATCTCGATCCCCGGCGCGCGCGCCGCCTCGGTGCTGCGGCGCGCGGCGGGCGGAGGGCCCCTGCAGGAGGCGGTCGTCCGCGGCGCCGCGCGCGACCCCCTGCTCGGGGCGGGAGGCCGGACTCGCGCGCGGAGGAGCTGCTCCGCGCCGGCAGGCCGGAAATGCTCCACGTCCCTTCCGCTCCCCGGCGGGGCGGCGCAGGTCGAGGCCGGCCCCGTGACGAGCGCCCTGGCGGTGCCCCTCGCGCCGGAGGAGGGACCGGCCGGGCTCGTCACCGTCTACTCCGATGCGCCGTTCGAGGCCGACGACCTCCGATTCCTCGGCCTGCTGGTGAGCCACGCCGCGGTCTGCCTCGACAACGCGGAGTTCGCCGCGCGCATGAAGAGCCACAGCCTGCGCCTCGAGGACGAGGTGCAGGAGCGCACGGCCGAGCTTCAGAAGGCCAACGAGTCGCTGCTCGAGCTCGACCGGATGAAGGACCGGTTCCTCTCCTCCGTCTCGCACGAAATGCGGACGCCGCTGACGGGCATCCTGTCCGGGATCGAGCTGCTCACGATGCTCAACAACGACATCGACGGCTCCCGCGAGTTCCTGTCCATGATCGAGCACGAGGCGAAGCGTCTGTCGAACCTCGTCGAGCGGATCCTCCGATTCCAGGTCCTCGGTCGCACGGCTGGTCCCGCAGGGGCTCGGACCGCTCGCGCCGGGGGACGTGGTCCGGCAGGTCGTCGCGGAGCTCAGCGAGAAGGCCGCCACGCGCGGCATCGAAATCACCCTGGAGCTGCAGGGGCACCTCCCGCCGCTGAGCGGCGACGCGGAGGGGCTCGCCCTCGCGATCCGCGAGCTCGTGGACAACGCCGTGAAATTCTCGCCGCAGGGTGAGGCGGTGCAGGTGATCGCGCGCGAGAAGATGGTCCTGCCGTCCACCCTCGAGCCGGACGGCGGGCCGGGCGCCGGCCACGCGGACGGCTCGTCCGAGCCCGGCGGAGACGAGCCGCGCCGGTACCTGGTCATCGTGGTCCGGGACCACGGCCCGGGGATCGCCCCCGAGGACCAGGCGCGCATCTTCGAGCGATTCGAGCAGGTCGGGAATCTCCTGACCGCGAAGCCCGACGGGATCGGGCTCGGGCTGGCGATCGCGCGGGAGATCGTCCGCAGGCACGGAGGCGAGCTGCGCGTGCGCGGCGGAAGGGAATGCGGCAGCGAATTCAGAATCTACCTCCCCGTCCCGGCCGCGGATGCGCGCCGGGAGGACAGGACCGGGGCCCTGGAGACAGCGCAATGAACGACAAGGAAACCGTCCGTCTGAGCCTGCGATGGTCGACCGTGGGGGAGCTTTCGTCCCGGGTCAGCCACGAGAGCAACAACCTCCTGGCCGGCATCCTGGGACAGGCCGAGCTCGGCCTGCTGTCGGCCGACCCGGCGCGGATGAAGGCGTCCCTGGAGAGCATCGTGCGCAGCTCGCGCGAGCTCAAGTCCCTGATGGAGAGGCTCCTCGGCTTCGCCAAGATGGTCGAGCCGGGTCACCGGACCGCCAACCTCGTGGAGATCTTCCGCACGATGTACGGCCTGCTCGAGCGCGCCTTCGTCAAGGCCGGCATCCAGACCGAGCAGCGGTTCGGACCGATCCCCACCACCTGGTGCGATCCCGGCGCGGTCGCTCCCTCGCTCCTGTTCTGCCTGCGCTCGGCCCTGGACATGTGCCGGAAGGCGGGCGGGGGCCGGATGACCCTCGAAGCCGCCTCCGTCGAGGGGCAGGTCATGTTCCGCGTCACGCTCGAGCCGCCCGAGGGAAAGTCCTTCGAGGCGGCGAGCGGCCGCAGCAGCGACCTGTCCTTCGCCCAGGCGAGCGAGATGGCGGCCGAGGATGGCGGGCGGCTCGAGGTCAACCGCGCGGGCGAAACCTGGATCTTCTCCTGCGTGTTCCCGCTGATGGCGCAGGCGTGCGCGCCGCGCCCCGCGGCGGCCGGGGAGCAGTCCGCGGACGGGACAGGGCAACCGTCGCGCGCGCTGTCGGTCCTGGTTGTCGAGGACGAACCCTCGGTCCGGAGCCTGATCCGGGAGGTCATGCAGGGACAGGGCTGCCGCGTCGAGAGCGAGGCCGATGCGTCGAGCGCGCTGCAGGCCTACAGGAACTCGCGCCACGACCTGGTCCTGACGGACATCCTCATGCCCGGCATGGACGGGCTCACGCTGGTCCGGCGCCTCCGGGAGGAGGACCCGGAATCGGTGGTCGTGGTGATCACCGGGCGCATCACCCCTGACTCGGTGAAGGCGGCGCTCGATGCCGGCGCGAAGATGGTCCTGCCGAAGCCGTTCGACCTGAGCGAGCTGCAGCAGATCACGGACCACCTCCGTCTCGATCCTTCGGGGGAATCGCTGCGCGCCCTGACGCGCGCCGAAGAGCTCGCCGGGCGCGCCTGATCGGGTGGCGGGTCCCGGGGGCGCGTGCCGCGCCCTTGCGGACCGGGCGGTTCCAAGTGAAGATGGCCTCCATGCGACGACTGTCGATCCTCGCCGCCGCGGCCATCGTGATCCTGCTCGGCCCTTGCCGGGGCCTCCGGAGCGCCGGGGCCTTCCCCGGGCCCGGGCCCGGGCGCGGCGCCCGACAGGCGCTGGCTCCCGCCCGCGACCCAGCTCGCGCTGCGGATCCGCTTCCAGGACATGCGCACCTCGCCGCTCTTCCGGCGTCTCATGGTCTCCCGGCCGATGTTCCGCGCCGAGCTCGTCCACGTCGACCGCTTCGTGTCGCGGGCGGGGCTCGAGCTGGGGCGCGAGCTGGAAAGCGCGCTGATCGCGACGGACGGGCGCGCGAACGGCGAGTCGGCGGCCCTCCTGGCAGGCAGGCTGGACAGCGCCGCCCTCGCCGCGCTGCTGCGCAAGCAGGGCAGGGCGGAGATCCGCCTCGGCGCCACCCCGTGCTGGGTGCTGCCCGCGGGCGTCCCGCCCGCGGGGCGCCCGGCCTCTCCCGAGACCCTCGTCGCCCTGCCGGCCCCCGGCACCGCGCTCGTGGGAACGCGGGAGTGGGTCCGGGCGGCGCTGGAATCGCTGGCCGGCGGCGGAGCGAAGGCGCCCCTCCCGGCGCCCCTTCCGTCGCTTCTCGCCCGCGTGGACGAGCGCGCGACGCTATGGACGGTGGCCGGGCGGGGAGCGGTGGCGGGCATGATGCGCGCCGAGCTCGATCGCAGTCCGCTCGAGCAGGACGACCTCGACAGCGTCCGGAGCCTTGTCGCGTCCTTCACGATCACCGATGTCCTGAAGATCGACAGCGAGGCGGGAACCGCGAGCCCGCAGGACGCCGAGGTGCTCGCCGCCACGATCCGCGGCATCGCCGCCGTCAGCGGACTGCAGGCCTCGATGAACGATCCCGAGCTGGCCGCCGCCCTGCGCACCCTGAAGGTGGACCGGACCGCGGGGGGCGTGCGCATGCGCGCCGAGGTCCCCGCGGCCGTCGCTGCGCGCCTGTGATCCCCGTCTTCTAGCCGACCCGCGTCGCGGGGGCCCCCCCATCGGGCGGGGCCCCGCCGGACGGCTCGCGCCGCGCCGGCTGCGCCATCAGGGGCCGGATCCGCTTCTCGAACAGCTCCGCGAGGTAGACCGAGAAGAAGGCCATGATGAAGAACAGGAAGATGTAGATCTGCGGGGACAGGAGGGGGCGGCCCGCATCGTCGAGGAACTGGAGCCCCATGGGCCGGGGATCGCCCGACATCGTGAAGAGGTTGAGCACGAAGTGGCACCCGGCGCAGAACCAGAGGTTCTTCGTGAGAAAGAGCAGCAGGCCGAGCAGCAGCGAGCAGGCGAAGACGAACAGGGCCCGGCGGGCATCGATGCCGGCGGCGCCGCTCGCCAGGAAGTGCTCGAGCATGAAGGCGAGGGAGATCAGGCAGATCGCCGTCAGGACCCGCGCCTTCTCCCGGACGATGCCGAGGGCCGGCAGCAGGAACGCGAGCTCCGACTGCAGGATCCCCCGGTAGTAAAACTCCTCGGCGAGGGCGATCAGCGCCTGCCCCGCGAGGACGAGCGCGGCCGCGCGGCCGTAGCCGGTCCAGCGCAGGTGCGCGCCATCGCCCCCGACGAGCCCGAACAGAAGCGCCAGCGCGCCGTACAGGCCCGCGACGCTGAGCGCCAGGCCGAGCGCGGCGGCCGGCAGCCGGGCGGGGGAGAACCAGGCCCGGAGGAGCGGGAACAGGCGCTGGAACATCGGCAGGAGGAACAGGCAGACCACGAGCAGGCCGAGCGCCGATTCGAGGACGTAGAGGTTGTTGAAGAGGCTGACCGGGAGCCGGTCGCCGTTGAGCTTCGCGAAGAGCGGGCCGTAGAGCGTGATCGAGACCCACTTCTCGAGCATCAGGGCGATCATCAGCGGGACGAACGCGAGGAAGTTGACCTGCTTCAGGCCCGGTCCCGCGTAGGGGATTTCCTGGCGCCTGCCCCATCCCCTCGCGAACAGCAGGCCGAGGATCACGATCAGGAAGAACAGCAGGGAACCGAACGGCGGGGGGAGAAACGGCGAGGTCGGGATCCGCGCGTGGAACTGGCGCAGGATCCCCGCCGTCAGGATCGCGGCCAGCAGGACCAGCCACGCGACCCGGCGCGAAACGATGATCAGGGAAGGACCGCTACCGACGGCTCGCATCCTTGCACCCATGATCCCCGCGCCATGCGGGTCGTGTTAAAGGCAATGCCCACGGGGGAGCGGCCCGCCGCATCCCGCCCGCCGACCAGGATCAGCCCGCCGAGACCGCCCACCCGCTCGTACAGCAGGGCGATCGCGCGCTCGGCGGCCTCCTGCGGGGAGGCGCCGCGCTCGAGCAGCTCGGCGGCGCGCCGGGCAAGGACGATGCGGATGATCGACTCGCCCCAGCCCGTGCAGGAGATCGCGCCCGAAAGGTCGTCGGCGTACGTGCCGCACCCGATGAACGGGCAGTCCCCGACCCGGCCCGGGTGCTTGTCCGGGGTGCCGCCGGTCGAGGTGGCGGCGGCGGTATGGCCGCGCCTGTCGCGGGCCACCGCGCCGACCGTCCCGAGCGGGGTCTCGTCCCGCCCGCCGAAGACGCCGCCGGCCGTTTCGTCGCGACGCTGGCGGTTCTTCTCCCAGCGGGCCTTCTCGCGCGGGATCGTGAGGGCGTCGTTGGAGGTCCTCGTGAACCCGTTTTCCAGAGCGAACTGCAGCGCTCCCTCGCCCGCGAGGAAGAGCTGCCCCTCGGCCTCGAGAAGGCGCCGCGCGACGGCGATCGGGTTCCGGATCTCGCGCAGGGCGGCGACCGCCCCCGCTTCGAGCGTCGCCCCGTCCACGATGGCGGCGTCGGTCTCGACCTGCCCGTCGCGGTTGAGGTGCGAGCCGGTCCCGGCGTCGAAGGCGGGATCGTCCTCGAGGATCCGCACGGCCTCCTCGACGGTGTCGAGGGCCGTGGCCCCGGCCTCGAGCAGCTCGCGGCCGCGCGCGAGGGCGCGGCGGCAGCCCGCCGCGTGCGCCTCGACGAGGTCGTCGGGGATGCTGTAGGCCCCGCCGTGGACTGCGAGCGCGAGGGTCATTGGTGAAATATACGGCCCCACACCTGATTCCGCCCGGCTTCCCCCGTCGGCCGCGCCCCGTGTTCCCGGCAGGATCGGTCTGTCCGGCGGGGGCCTCGCGGGACGTCCACGCTGTGGAATTCCGTCCAGGCGCGCGGGCATCGAGCGAGCCGGCCGGGAACCGTTGCCATGGGGTTTTCGCGCGTGGATCATGCGCCGCAATCCTGGCGGAGGCGTGTGGGAATCGAACCCACCTGGCGCTCCTCTCGGAACGCTACAGCGGTTTTGAAGACCGGGCCGAACACCAGCTCGGATCCGCCTCCGTGAAAAGCGTGGAATCGTAGCATGAGGGGGCGGCGGGGCCGGTGCGGGCGCGAGGCGCGGCGACGGCCGATCGCCACGGAAAATGAAAAGGCCCGGTCGTGAGACCGGGCCCTGGTAGCGTTGACGATCCTGATTTGCCGAACCACAGCCCGGGCGCGAGGGTTGCGTCCCACTCCTTCTCCGCGCCCGCAGCGCCTGCCCTGCTCGACCGCTGAGCTGGGCGCTACTTCTTCTCCCCGCCCGGAGCGGCCGCGGGCGCCGCCGCGGCCGGAGGCGCCGGAGGCGTCTTCCCGGCCTTCACGAGCTCCTCGTCGATGAGCTTCTTGAATGCCTCGATCGGCGCGGCCCCGCTCAGGTAGCGCCCGTTGATGAAGTTCGCGGGCGTGCCGGTGGCCCCGATCTTCATCGCCTCCTGGGTCTGGCGGGCGATTTCGGTCTTGTGGGCGTTCGTATCGAGGTCGTTGGTGAACCGCTCCATGTTCAGCCCGAGCCCCTTCGCGATCTCGAGGATCTTGTCGCGGGAGAGGTTGCGGCTGTTCTCCATGAGCGCTTCGTGCATCGGCAGGAACTTGCCCTGCGCGTTCGCGGCCATGGCGGCCTCGGCCGCGATCGCCGCCTGCGAGTGCATGGGAAGGGGATGCATCATGTACGCGATCTTCACGTCCTTCGGGTAATCCTGGAGCAGCTTGTCGAGGGTCGGACCGACCCTCACGCAGAAGGGTCATTGATAGTCCAGGTAGTGCTGGATCAGCACCGTCGCCTTCGGCGGGCCGATCACCGGCGCGTCGCCGAGCGGGATGGTGTAGGCCTTGTTCGGATCCGGGCCGCTGGCCGCCTGGCTCTTGGGCTGCGTCTCGCTGACGTTCTTGCCGATGGTGAACTTGGGGCGGGTCCCGTCCTTCGCCCACTTGAGCTCCTCGTCCACCATGTCCTTCCAGAAGGGGTACGGCTTCGCGCCCGACACGTAGCGTCCGTTGAGGAAGGAGGCCGGTGTCCCCGTCGCCCCGAGGTTCTGGGCCTCGGCGCCTTCTTTCTGGATGCGGGCCTTGATCGCCTCGCTGTCCAGGTCCTTCGTGAACTTCTCGATGTTCAGGCCCAGCTCCTTCGCCCACCCGAGGATGTTGTCCCGGGAGAGCTGCTGCTGGTTCGCGAGCAGCTTCTTGTGCATCTCCAGGAACTTGCCCTGGGCCTGGGCCGCGAGCGCCCCCTGAGCGGCGATCATCGCGTTCGGGTGGATGTCCAGCGCGTGCATCTTGAAGTAGATGCGGACGTCCTTCGGGTAGTCGGTGACGAGCTGGTCGAGGGCCGGGGCGATCTTCGCGCAGAACGGGCACTGGTAGTCGAAGTAGTGAAGGATCGTGACCTTCGCGTCCTTGGGCCCGACGGAAGGCGCATCGCCGGGGGGAATGTCGAACTGGATGTACTGGGAGGCGGGAGTCAGGGCCGCCTTGACGATCTCGTCGCGGCTCTTGCCCTGCTTCGCCATGCTGACGGCCTGGTTCGCGATTCCGAGGCTCTCGGCGCAGGTCTTCATGTCGCGCCGGCACTGCGCGAGTTTCATGCCGCACGGGCAGGGGCACTTGTAGGTGTTCAGGAGGTCCACGACGAGCTTCTTCTGCTCCTCGTTGAGCCCCGAGAAGTCGACCCCCGTGATGTCCTCTGCCGGAATGGGACCGGCCGGTTTCGCGGCGGGGGCGGCGGCAGCGGCCGGGGCGGGCGGCGCGGCGGCGGGCTGCGCCACCGGTCCCGGGGCCGGCTTGTCCGCCGCGATGGCCCCGCCGACGCCGAACGCCGCCGTGAGCAGCGCTGCGGCCGCGATGAGACATACCCTCGTTCGCATCGGTTTCATCATCTTCACCTCGGATTCGCTGATGAACGATGACCGCGGGCCTCCCCAGCACGGAGAAATCGGCTCCGGGCCAGAAGGCAATCTACGACATCCACCCGCGGAATGACAACTCGAACCGCGTCTTGCACTTATCCGGATCGGGCCGCCCGGAGGGGCCGGGCGGCCCCTTCCCGGAGGGCGCATCCTGTGGACGGGGGAGGGGCGCCCGGGCCGCCCGGCGGCGCGAGCAAGCCCCCAAGACGCGGACGCGGCCCCGCGGCTTGCCGCAGGGGTGGAATTGCCGCCCCAGATGTGCTAGTTTCTGTCGCCGAATCTCCTCTACGTGGGGCTGTAGCTCAGCTGGGAGAGTGCCTGACTGGCAGTCAGGAGGTCGCGAGTTCGATCCTCGCCAGCTCCACCAACTCCAAAGCAAATCCCAGCAACGAGTTCGAAGCGAAGCTTCGCCTTCCCGGAAGGGGAGAGAATGGCCGCTTGCTACCGCCCCGCTACCGGTGCAAAGGGAGGTCGACCAATCGCGACGCTGGACGCCAGCAGGGAATGATACGAGCCCCCCCGGCAGTGCAATTTGGACATGGGGCGCTGGGGGAATGTCAGCCGACCGTCATTCAGGGGGCGCAGGCACCGGTCCCGGGCACGCGCTCGAGGCCGGTCGAGCTTTGTCCCCAGGTCCCCGGCCCGAAATTCAAGCCTCGCGAACCGCGGAAGATGAAGAAGAAGGCATGGCCCACCGCGGGCATCGCCGAGTCCTCGAACCCCGCGATGTCGGCGTCGGGGGAGTCGTTCTCGAGGCAGACGACCGGACCGAGATTGACGGTGGTCGCGGTCCCGGGGCTGAGGTTGGCAACGTCGCCGCGGATGACGTCATAGCGGATCGGCCCCGCCTCGTAATCCCAGGAGACGAGCGTCGGTGTGGCCGCGCTCACGCGGATCTCGGGAGATTTTGCCATGTCGACCAGCCAGAGATCGTACGAGTGGTCGGGGTTCTGCTCGGTCGTGTCGTCCTGGCCGTCGAACACGATCCGGCCCGCCGTCATGTCGGGGCGCGGAGCGAGGTTGGGGACGAACCCGTTTGGAGGAATCGCACCGATTCTCTCGATGGATCCCCCCGTGGCCGGTGCGCGCCAGAGGTGCAGGTAGAAGTTCGGATTGGGCTCGGCCCAGGTGGCGGAGGCGGTCCAGACGACCCAGTTCCCGTCCCCTGAGATCGAGGCGGGGAATGCGGCATTCCCGACCCCCGTCGCCGCGGTGATCTGGCGCGTCTGGGACGTCGTGGTGTCGTACACGAAGAGCTGCGCGTAGTGGGATGGATTGCTTCCAGCGGGATCTGCGCCTGAAATGTAGAGGATCCGCGTTCCCGTCCCCGAGATATCGGGGTAGTACTCTTGCCGCGTGGCGTCCGTACTGATGCGCTGAAGTCCCGTTCCGTCGGTGCGGATCCTGTAGATCTGGTACACGCCGTTCGGGCTGGCGCCTGTGAGGTTCGCGGTCGAATTGAACGAAACCCAGGTTCCCGCGTCGTCCACCCGCTGCTTCCAGGAGGCGGTGTACATTCCGGGGCCATTCGTGAGCTGGCGCTGTCCCGTACCGTCGGCATTGACAGCGGCGATGTCGATCTGTCCCCACCCGCTGTCGTGCGTGTTGTAGACGACGACCGTCCCGTTGGCCGAGATCAAGGGGTCGGAGGTCTCGAGACCTCCGCTGTGCGTCAGCTGGCGTATTCCCGTGCCGTCGGCGTCGATCAAGAATATCTCGAAGAGACCTCCGGGATTCTGTCCCGCGGGATCGGCGTTCGATGAGAAGACGATCGTGTTCCCGTTGGCGGCGATCGATGGGTCAACGGCATCCCCCGGGGAAAGGGTCGTGACCTGGGCGAGGCCCGTGCCGTCGGCCTGGATCCGGAAGATCTCGTACCCCCCGTCGGGGTTCGTGCCGAAGGGGTTCATGTTGGATTCGAAGACGATCCTCGTCCCGTCCCGCGTGATCTCTGGATCCTCGATGTCGAAGCCCGCCGTCGTGATGAGCTGGTGGAGGTTCGTGCCGGTCCCCGTCATGACGTCGAGCTCGCCAGGGTCGCTGTAGATGTCCGGCTTCCCGAAGAACGTGACGCGGCCTCCTCCCCCGGCCGCCACGGGGCTGTCGCGCATGGCCGGGGTGCCGCTGGTGATCTGGGTGAGCGCCAGGGTGTCCGTCCTGACCTTCCAGATCTCGTAGTTCTCGCTTCCCGTGGCGTCCGCCGAGAAGAAGACGTACAGGCCGTCATCGGTGATCGAGGGGTCGTGCGACCCGTGGCTGCCGATCGCGGACGTCAACTGCGTCAGCCCTGTGCCGTCCCAGTTGATCAGCCAGATCTCTGAATTCGTCCCTTCGAAGGCGATCTTCGAGCCGGTTCCCGAGATGACGGGATACTGCGACCAGGTGCTGGAAGAGGATGTCAGTTGACGGAGATTCGTCCCGTCCGCCTGGATGGCGAACACTTCCGCGGTCCGGTCGGCATTCCCTCCCGTGAGGTTGGCGGTCGTCCCGAAAACGATCCGCTGGCCGTCATCGCTGATCGAGAGGCCGTACCAGTTCGCGGTCGTGGTGGCCGCGGTGAGCTGCCTCAGGCCCGTCCCGTCGAACGTTGATGACGAAGAGCTGGTCGCGGTTGCTGGGATTCGTTCCGAGGGGGTCCCCCCGGGAGCGGAAAACGACCCGATTGGCCGATCCCGAGAGCACGGCGACGTTCACGGCGGCGGCGTCGACGGCGGGATCGTTCGTGACCTGGGCCAGCCCCGTGCCATCGGGCCTCATCACGAAGACCTCGGGGCTCGCGTCGTGGTTCAACCCGACCGGGTCCGATCGCGAGACGAAGGCGAGCCACTGCCCGTCGTCGCTCACCGAAACGGTGTCCGGAAGCTCCGAGACTCCCTTGGAGAAGCTCGTAATCTGCTGGCCTGCGCCGGTGACCGCGTCGAAGCTGAAGATCTGGAAGCGATGAACCGCATTTCCCGCGAGTTGGTTGGTGCACGAGTTCAGGTAGACCCTGGCCCCGGCGTCGTCCAGGCAGGGCGATCCGACCCGCGTGGCCTTCTGGTCGGTGAGCTGACGGATGACCCCTGCCCCGCAGGGAGCGGGGTGGGCGGCGAGAAGGACGCCCAGCAAGACAATGTAGGGGACGGTACGCAAGGGCCTGAGGGCGCTGAAAACTCTCATAAGTCCCTCCTCGTGGGAGCCGGCTGCCGATAGATATACCCCGGATCGTGCCAAAAACAACAACCCGGGCATCCATGACGCTGAGCGGCGCGGAAGATCGGGAAAATTGCGCGCCTGGGGGGTTAGATGTGGTTTCCCAACACGTTGTTCAGTGACTCAGTAGAGTGCTGAGAGGCGTGGCGCCATTGAGTCCCCCGTGGGGACGGCGGCGATTGTAATACCGGATCCACGGACCCAAGGCCATGGTCCGGAGTCTGGACGTGAGATAGGGCCTCAGATAGGCCCATTCCCTGATCAGCGTCTGGATGAACCGTTCGGCCTTGCCGTTGGTCCGTGGCCGGTAGGGTCGGGTTCTGAGGTGACGGATCCGAAGACGCTGGCAGGCGGCCCGGAAGACGCGTGAGACGTAGGGGCTGCCGTTGTCGGTCATCACGCCACGCACGCGATCCCCAGCGTCCGGTACCAGGCTGTAGCGCGATCCAGGAAGCCCACGGCCGTCAGCGCCTGCTCGTTGGGGAGCACTTCGACGTAGGCCAGCCGGGTGTTGTCGTCCACGCACACGTGAACGAACTCCCAGCCCACACCCCGGCAGCGTGTTGTGCGATCACCGTGGATGCGATGCCCCACCCGTCCTCCGATCTTGCCCACTTCTCCACGTCGATGTGCAGCAACTCTCCCGGCCGACGACGCCGATAACGTCTCGGAGGCTCGGGAGGAGTCAAACACTTGAGCCGGTGCAGGTTGGCTCGTCGAAGGACGCGAGCCACGGTCGAGCGGGCCATCCTCAGGGAATGGGCGATCTGAGGACCTGTCTTGCGACTGCGCCTCAGGTCGACGATCAGCTCGGCCCGCTGCGCCTCGAGTTGAGTGGGACTGCTGTGGGGCCGGCTTGGTCGATCCTGAAGCGCGCGCTCCCGCCCTGGCGGTAGCGGGCCAGCCACTTGTACACCGTTCGTTCGCTGATGCCTGCCGCTTCTGCAGCCCGGGGCACCGACCACCCAAACTGGCAGATCCGGTGGACGATGAGGGCTCGACTCGCAGGGGTCGTACGGGCCAGACTGTGGATGTTCATCCGGGTCTCCTCCTTGGGAAGCGGTTGGCCTAAGCACCCTCAGACTTCTCCAATGAGGACCCGGATGGACAACCAAGGCCCGGGCCTCAACAACGTCTTGAGACTACACAGTTAGAGCCCGGTATTCCTGGGGGACCAGGAGATTCGCGTTTGCAGTCTAGAATCCAGGAGATCTGGGAGTGCGAGTAGCCGAGACGGTGACGAATCGGCCGTCTGCGTGTTGCAGTGGACGCCCGCGGGTGCCAATGCCTTCCTGGTCGTCCTGGGGCGTCTCGGGAGAAATCAGCTCGTCATCGGGTCGGCCAGGACTGGTACCTGAACGGGGTGGTGCCGGCGTAGGATGACTTTCGGAAGAACAACCGACTGAAGGAGAGGGTGCGTACCCCCGAGTTCGGTTGACACTGTGAGCTATCTGCGATGCTGCGCTTCTCGATCGAGCACACCGAAGCGCTCCGAGAATTGCTCCCCGTCTGGCCGGGCGCCAGGATAGTCGTCCACGGGGCTGCCGCGCTTCAGGTCTGCCTGGGGTCCCTCTGGCGCCCCACGAAGGATCTCAATCTGCTCGTCTCCGCGAGTCGCGAGGACGTGACAGACGTCTTGTCCCACCTCCCTGGATGGAGCGCCGATCCCCGCCGGTCTTGCCGCTGGCGCTCGCCTGCCTGCGCCGTCGTGGACATCATTCTCGCGGGCAGCGAGGCCTTAGAGAAAGGCTACGTCCAGCGGACGGAAGCCGGGTTCCGCATGAGCACGGTGGGGATCAGGCTGGCCTTCGAGCACGCAATCAAGCGGTGGGTCTGGCATGACCTGGAAATCGATGTGGCTCCGATCCACGTCGTTGCGATGCTGAAGATGGTCGCATACCTGGACCGTCCAGAGACCCGTCTGAAGGACCTCGGCGACCTGGCGCACATCCTGGGGAGGCACGTGGGCGCGGGAGACCCGTCCCGGGGGCTCTCGCGTGGAATGCCGGTGGATATGACCGAGTACGACGAAGTCTCTCCCTACTTTCTGGGACGTGATCTCGGCGCTCTCGTGGATACCGAGGAGCGCCGGCACGTGTGGGCATTCGTGGAGGCGCTCGAGAATGAAGAGCGGCGAGCAGATCTCATCAGCATCATGCCCATCATGGGGTCCACCAGGTGGGTAGATCCCGATCATTTCCTCATGATGTTGCACGCCTTCCGTCGTGGATTCTCGGCTGTTGAAGGACCCTCCTGAACGACTCCACCCGTGAACGGATTGGGGGGGCTCCGTCCGTCGTCCTCGGCAAGTGTCCGATGGGTCTTCTGTCAGGAAACGGGGATAGGGGCGGAGCTCTGACGTACACCCGGTCCCTCAAGAACATCGGCAGCTCTAAAGCCGTGAGGTAGACTGATCGGGTTCCCTGGCAAAGGGGGAGGTGAAGATGAGGACCGCGATCGTCTTGAGTCTCGCAATCCTGCTTCCCGGTGGATTCTCCGTGAGTGAGGAGTCGGGACCCGCCCCTAAGCCCGCAGCGGAACAGGTTGTAGGAGATTTCGATGCGGCGGCCCCCGCCCTCTTTGCGAAGTGGCTTGATGAACATGCACGGGGACTGAAGGCGCTTGAATCGGGGCACGAGGGGATCCCGGTGGCTCGATGCAAACGCGCCTCCAACTGGTCCCGGGTATTCGTGGCGTTCAGCTATTGCAGCGACGTCGTGGTGCCGAAGACCTACGCCATCGAGGTCAAGAATGCGGACTCTCCTCTCACCCCGTTCCAAGGAGTCATCAAGATTCACCTCACACAGATGTGCATGACGAAGAACGTCCTTCCCAGGAAGGGGAGTTACAATACCAGGAACTACGAGAAATGGGCGCCATCCTGTGTCGGCAAGACCTATGACGAATGTCTCGCAGGAGGATTGGCGATACCGGCAGACCACTCGACCGGCGCTGATTGCACGGGAGGTCCCATCGTTCCGTCCTCCTACGTCGGGGATGCGGTCGTAACCTACCGCTGGACGCACGGGAATTGGGAATTCGAGAGCGAAGAAGCGATTCCGCCGCTCGGGCGAGTCGCGCCCTGGATCGAATAGCGGTGGCATCGCGGTTCCATGAAGGCGCAGGCGCGCCTGCTGAGTCTCCGTGGTCCGACTTGTGGGGGCAGGTCACCCCCTAGGATTTTTCCCGAACCAGTGGCAAAATATTGGCATATGGGGCCGTGCCACCTCGGCGCGGTGGGGTGGGGAAAAGTGCGATGGTCGATCCTCCCCTCGTAACCGAAGGTCCAACTCTCCCCCCCGTGCGGCACCAACCAGGGCGGGAGCTTGAGGGGCGCCCTGCGTCGACGAATCGGCGTTTTCGCGTTGCTCCATGCGGCCGAGTCCCAAAATGTGATCGGGGGGCAGGGGAATGAAGCTCAATGGGATCGTTCAGGGGATCACGAACGCCGCCTATGCGGTGGATCACGGTCATCGCATTATCTGCTGGAACAACGCAGCCAGAGAACTCCTGGGTTGGAAGGCCGAAGAGGTTCAGGGACGGCTCTGCCACGAGGTCCTGTGCGGCCGGGATGACTACGGAAACGTCCATTGCGGCGAGAGGTGCAGCATCACGCGCATGGCCGAGCGAAAAGAGCCCGTTCATGCCTTCTTCCTCGAGGTCGGAAGCGCCGGCGGCGGAACACGCGCGGTCACTGTTTTCGTCGTTCCGCTCCCCGCCGACCAGGGGATTTCCGCCTCGCTCCTGCACATTCTCGCGCCGGTGCCGGCACACAGCGGCGCTCGGGGCCATGCCGGGCAGCCGACGATCGACCCGAATCAATCGCCCCCTGGGCGGGCGGTGAGAAATGCGGATCGGGCGGGCGGAGAACCACCTCTCACGAAACGGGAGTTCGAGGTGCTGCGGTCTGTCCTGCGCGGGCTGGATACGTCCCACATCGGGGCGGAATTCGGCATCAGCCCCGAAACAGTCCGCGTCCACGTGCGGAACATCCTCCACAAGCTCGCCGCCCACACCCGCCTGGAAGCGATCGTGACCGCCCAGCGCCGTGGTTTGATCTGAGAAAAGTCGCCCCTTTACCCCACCAGGGGTAGAAGAATACCCCGTAGGGGTGATTGCCCAGGCGGCCGGGTCAGGGTATAGAAGCGTCAACGAGATGGGGGATGGGTGGGTGCGGAGTCGCCAGGCGAGGAGCGCCGCATGCGTGCGCAGGCGCTGGTAGTCATGAGGGCGGTGGCTCGCGGTCTCGGTTCCTTCCCAATCCACCAGGGCGGCTTTTCCAGCAAGAACGCTTGGGGGAGGTGGATATGCATACCCGGAAAGAGTGTTGGCGAGCCCTTCTGCAGGTGCTGAGCGCGTCTGTTCTCGCGGTGTTTCCTTTCGCGACCCAGGTCGCCTTTGCGGTCGGTACGGCACTGCACCAGCAGGACCCGAGTTCGCCCGATGACGGACAGTCCGTCGTGGGAGCGTTTACGCCACCAGAGGCGATCCCGATCCGGAAGCCGGTTCTCTACCCGCGAACCGAGGGATTCTGGACCTTCCAAACCGGCCCCAGCTACGGCCGGGTACCGTCCGAACTCGGAATGAGCCCCGACGTGCTCATCCTCCGCGTCGGTTCCTTCGTCACGAAGGGGACCGGGCTGAACATCCCCGGCGAGCTGCGGGCGCCGGAGAAGCCCGTTGGGGGCGTCTACTACCTGGTCCAGTTCACGCCTGCGGCCTTCGCGCCGGGGCGGCTCGCCTCCTCGCTCTCCGAGCTGGCCCTGCTGGGAGCAAAGCTGATCGAGTACGTGCCGAACAACGGCTGGCTGGTCAGGCTCGATGATGCCAGCCACGGCACCGTCTCGAGCTCGCCGCTGCTGCAGTACGTGGGACGGTATCATCCAGCGTACAAGATCGCACCGGAGATCGGCACCGCGCCTCTTCCGGATCCGGAAAAGGCGGCATCACCCATCTACTCTCTGATCATCAGGGGCTGGCCGGGAGAGGAAGCTTCAAACATCTCCGCGCAGGTTGCCGCGCTCGGCGGGGTCGTCACGTACGCCGACGACGATGCAGCCGGTGCGTGGGTGCTCGCAGACCTGAACAAGAGCAAGATCCCCGATCTCGCAGGAGTCGAGGCCGTGCGGTCGATCGAGGAGAATCTCCCCAGGTTTCTCTATGGTGAAGTGAGTTCCTGGAATGTCATCGCAGGGACCTATCTCTTCGGCGTGAAGCCCTCGATCTACGTTGCCGGGGTCAACGGTAGCGGCCGGTACCTGAAGGACCTGGACAATGCGCCAACCGGGAATTTCCCCGGCAGCGAGGACAAGGACTGGAACGGCAACTGTGTGCTGGACAACGCCGCGCAAATTGTCGCCGACACGGATACGGGAATGGCCGTTGACGCGGGCGATTTCTCGGAGAACGCCGCCAGTTCGGGCTGGAACGGATACGGCGGCAACGTTGGCCCCAACGTCCCGAGGACGGGTAACGTGAAGGTCTGCGTCGGAGGATCGCGCGCAGACTACGCCTGCGCGATCAACGCCGATTGTGGCACGGGCACGTGCACTGGAAACAAGGGCGCCAACGGAGGGACGAACCATCGTAAGCTGGCCTGGTACGAAGTGGCGCCCGGCGGTTTCGGGACGGGGGATCTGAAGTCCTGCGACCCGACGCGGTCGCACGGGACGATGACGTCAGGGCAGGTCTGCGGGAATGCCTCCTCCGGCCCTTTCGCGGGCGACGCGATCGACTGGACGGGCGACGGCACGATCGATGACTACGGAGACCCCAATTCGGGCGACCTCTGTGGTCCCGGCTTCTGTTTCACTTCTGGAAGCCTGGTCTACCGGGTCGATGGCGTGGCGCCCGGGGCAAGAGTCGTCTTCCAGGACGTGAACAACGCCTGCCCCGAGCCTGACGGCTTTTCCTTCGGGAGCTACAGTTCCATCCTCACGGATGCCAGAGGCAGGGGGGCCAGGCTGCACAGCTTCTCTTTCGGTGCGTTCAACGAGGGCACGGGGCCCTTGTATGACACCGCTGCGAAAGCCATTGACGATTTTCTGTCAACGGATGCGAATCGCGACTACATGATGTTCATCGCGGCAGGAAACAACGGCACCTCCACTGCCAACACGGGGGGGTACGGGAAAGCCAACACGGTTTCAAACGAAGCCACGGCGAAGAACGCGATCGTCGTGGGAGCGAACTACACTGGCAGAGTCTCCGGCCCGCATACGCGCGCCTGGTTCTCGTCCATTGGACCCGCGCCAAACGGCATCGACGCGGCCTGCCAGCAGGGAGCCGCGGGAGTCCAGCCCTCACCCAGCAACTGCGGGCGGGTGAAGCCGGATGTGATGGCACCCGGCGCGGACGGCGGGGTGGGCCTGGCGGAGTCATTCAACTGCATCAGCGGTGACGGCGATCAGTCGGCCCCAATCGAATGCCTGAACATAGGCGGCAATGCGGGGACCTCGTTTTCAACGCCCAACGCGGCGGGAGCCGCTGCGCTGATCCGGGACTACTTCGCATCGGGCTTGTATCCCGACGGAACTTCGGGGAACTCGAACAATGAGGGCGACCGCCGACCGAAGATCTCCGGAGCGCTCGTGAAGGCTCTGGTTCTCGCCTCCGCCGATCACATGGAAGGAGGCGGACTCAACAACGACGCTGGCGTCCCCAACTACGATCATCGCTTCAATCACGAGCAAGGCTACGGCTTTGTCAACCTGCGAAACGTCCTTCCGTTGACCATCGATTCAGCCACGCCGTTCGGCCTGGTCGTCAAGGATGGCGGTTGCCCGACCGGCGCTACGAACTGTCCCGACGATCTCCCTGTCCTGACGAGTCCCCTGGGCAGCGGATCGACGAGCACGGAGTTCTCTGTCCTATCCTCCGGGCAACAGTTGCGTGTTCTCCTCGCGTGGATCGAGTTGGCCAATGCGACCGGCGACCTGCGGAACAACCTCGATCTCGAGCTGCGATACTGTGGCCCGGACGCCAACTGTGCCACGACGGGCGGGCTCTGCACGCAGGGCCCCGGCCTACCCAACAGCGCCACGACCTGCACGACCGATGGCAGCTGCCCCGCGGGTCAGGTGTGCAACATGGACCGGGTCTGGTATGGAAACGCCTTCAGCGAAGACGTGAACGATGACGGGATCGAGGACTACGACCTGGACGGAACGCCCGGGCTGATCGCGAAAGGCTCGATGGGGCACTGGCACTCCGAAGGCGCCTGGAGTCTCGCAAACAACGACCCCGGCTGCGATGGTACGGCACAGGCAGGAGAGGCGATAAGCCCGCACGACGCGCGCAACAACAACGAGGGCGTCTTCCTCTCCCCTGACCCCGAGGCTGACGGCACCGATGCGCTCCACAACGCCGACAACCAGGTCTATCCGGGAAAGTGGCAGGTGAAGATCGTTTACAGGAATGGTGTCGATAGCCAGAAGTACGCCCTCGCTCTCGCCGGGGGCGTGGTGGTCGACTCCAGCATCAGGATCGACACCAGCCCGATCGCCTGCAACGGGGAAGTGTCCGTCGTGATCAACGAAGTGCCCAAGTCCCCCTCGTCCGATCCGGGCTGCAACACGGGCAGTTGCTCGAATGCCGGGACGATCGCGAACCGGGTGAAGATCGTGGTGAAGACGCCCAGTGGCGTCGTCGCGGATCAGGATGTTGCTCCCGCGCTAACCAGGGAGACGAACACCTTCAGCTTCAAGTCCGCGAAATTGCCCGTGTCAACCCTCGCTGCGCCCATCACCGACGACAAGGTGCTGCTTGCCGCGCAAGGTTACACGGTCATCGCCACCTACGATGACCAGGACTGCCTGGCCGACGGAACAGCCGGCTGCCAGGGAACGACGGCGGAAACCATCCAGAAGACCAGCCAGGCTACATTTGACTGTACGGCGAACGTGGACTTCGTCGCGATCGGACAGCCGGGGAGAAACGCACCAGTGCGCATCCTGGGAGGGTGCGATACGGACCGGTATTTCGACAAGCAGGAAGTGTTCACCTACCTGATCCAGTTCCAGAATCTCGAAGACGCACTGACGCTGGACGACGTCAACGTGACCTTGCGTGCGGTGGTCCCGGACGGGGACAACAGCACGGATCCTGGCCGGCTGAACAACGCGCCCTCGCCGTACGTGTCTGTCCAGACGGGCTCGGTATTCGTTGACAGCGTGCGCGCGGAGTACCTGGAAACCGTCGGCTTTACCGTGACGGTAACGAGCGCGCCCGCGTGGCCTGCCGCACCTGCAGGCCCGCCGGAAGTCGAGATGGTCGTCGGAATCACGTCGGCAAAGGCAGGCAAGACGACTCCCGCCTACGGAGTCTTCAAGCACATCCTCAACGCCGACGACGAAACGTTCCTCTACTCCACCGACTACCCGACGGGAGCAACCATCGACCGGGACATCAACAGCGACGAGAAGATCAGCAATCCGATCGTGGATCTGAGGCAGCCGTTTCCCCAGGGAAGCCAGCGGAACAACTACGACAAACTGAACGAGACGATGACCTTCTCGGACCTGACGACGCAGGCCTTCGGCGGCGGAAACCCGGGCTTCAACGGCCCGTGGGACTTCGACCAGAACGATGCAGGGTTCCGCTCCGGCATTTACGCGGGAAGCGTGGGCGCGGCGGCGGAAATCACCAACTGGGGCGAGGACCATGACTACAACGGGACCCTCGACGGTGCGACCTTCTGCCTTACGACGCCGGGCACGAGTTGTACGTGTTCGGGGGGAGTCTACCCGTGTGGCTCCGGCACTCCGCGCGGAGGCAGCAGCTGTCCTTCCGGCGACCGGTGTCTCACCGGGGAGGACTTCGACGGCGACCAGGACGGCACACTGGATGAAGGGTGGGGTGTCGGAGGCGGTTGTGGCTTCGTGAGCAGCTCCGGGTCGAACAATCGCGGCGTCTGGCACACCGGGCAGATTGGAGCCGTGGGTGCGACCAGCTGCACCGGCAACACTTTCCCCGTGTCCGGAACGACCACGAGCGTCGCGTGCGAGAACATCGACACGGTCCCGGGTACCTCGGGCAGGAACTTCTGGGTCGAGTTTCTCCGGACACCGGTCATCCGAAAGGTCCACAGGAACCCCGACCAGCGGGGGATCAACTACCGTGTCCAGCTCGAAGATTGGCGCTGGAACCTCAACGCGGACATCGAGCCATTCAACGCGGCGCTCACCTGGGAATTCGATGAAGACACAACATCGCTCGACCCCGTGAATCTGGGCGATGAGTATTTTATGAGATCCCACAACGATGGCCTGGGGCCGATCAACGGCTCCAATGTCAATCTACTCGGGGGGTTCCCGATGTTCGTCGAGAACGACCCCGATGACGAACTGCCGGGTTCGGACAGAAGAAGGTTTCGGCTGCGTCACCGGTCCGAACCTGAATGCACCCTGCAGTTGCACACAGGGTCTGGTGACGTGCAACGACGCCTCGAATTGCGGTTCGGCAACCAGTGCAGCATCATCCGGAACGGCATGAACGGTCGCAGCCGTAAGAGTGACCGCGGATGCATGTTCGAGAACTTGACCGCTGCGGACGTAAGCGTAACGACGGCGCTGCTGCGCGAGCCCGGCCCCGTGGACGACGACTGCGACAACGACATCGTGAGCCTGGGGCCCGACGGCTGCCCCGGATACTGCGGCGCCGACGATGATGGCGACGGACCTCGACAACCGCGAGGAAGCATGCCCCTGCTTCAGCCCGAAGGACGGACTCGACGACGATCTTGACGGGCGCGCCGATGAGGGGGACGAGGTGCAGCGGTTCTATCGATGCAAGGAAAATACCACCCAGTACTGCATCGTCACGGGCGTCAATAGCGACAGTTGCGCTGCCGGCCAGGGGCCGTGCGGCCGTTACGGCAATGGAAAGCCCATGCCCTACGGTGACGACGTGTGCGGGGACGGCTCGGTCGACGAGAGCACGTCCGACAAATGGGCGGCCGAGACCGCCCTTGGAGAGAACGGCCACCGGATTGCGCAGAACCAGAACTTCAACATCAGCATCGAGAACGGGCCATTTCTCCGCTTCACGCCACTGGAAGACTTTTACGATAGGGAAGCGGGCGAGAGCTTCCAGGGAGCCATTGGCTTCATCGTCTATGAAGGAACTCCGTACTCAGTGCCGAAGTACACTTATGGCGCTTCACTCGACGATATGACCGTCGAGTGGAGCGAGTCACACCCGGTCGAGCAGGCAGCGACCGGCGGGTGCGGCAACAAGACCTGCACAACGGCCCGCGGGCGGGCCACTCTGCTTCGGCAACGCAGACTGCGGCACTGGCTTCGCCTGCTCCGGCTCGACCCCCAACGGTTCGGCGTGCGCTGCGCTGACATGGGGCACAACCTACCTTTACTCAGGCAGCGGTGTCGTGGCGCTGAGCGTGGTTGACTTCAACGCAGAAACCACCCAGGGCGGATTCGACTGCACGCGGTATGGCTTTACCAGCGGGTGCGGAAGTTGCGCCTGCCCCGCGGGATCCGGCGTGCGGGTGCAACGGCACCTGCAGCCGGCAGCAACGACTGCGACAATGACGGGCTGAAAGAGGTCCAGGTCGAGATAAAGACCCCCGCCGAGCCAGGCGCCGAGTGGGTCAGGCTCGAGCAAACCAGCCTGCACTCGGGTTCCTACACGGGGTGGTGACCATTTCCTCCGAGGCTCAACGCGTCGAGCGACGGGGTGGTGTTTGTGCAGTACAACGGCGAGCTGACGCCCGCCGTCACGGCCTTGTATTTCGACAGGAACGCCGGTGCGGGGACGTCAACAACGATGGAACACTGGATTCGCCGCCAAACAACGGCAGGGACGGCTGCCCGGGCTTCTGCGCTGCGGACGAGGATCAGGATGGCCGCGGGCGAGTGGACAAGCCAGCCCGGGCTCGCCTACGTGGACGATGACGGCAATGGCATCTGCGACTACCGCTCGAGCAATGTCGGTACTCCGTGCACGGTCAACGCGAACTGCCTCGGTGGGAACTGTCTGACGGTCGACGAAACCGATGAACTGTGCGGCCGGGTCTGTGCGGCCGGCACAGCGTCAGGCCGATGCTCGGCGAGCGCCTCCAATGCCGGGAGCACGTCGCACGTCGGGAGCGCCACCTGCCCGGGAGCGCACCTGCGTTGCAGATCAATTGTGCCAGAATCCAGCGACTGCGGCACCGGAGGCAACTGTCACGGGCGTGTGCATGAATGGATCAAATTCGGCGCTGCCTGCACCGCGCTGTCCCAGTGCCCCGGCGGCTACTGCAAAGGGTCGCAAGCGGCGATGATAACTGCGCCAACATCGATGAATCAGGCCGAGACCTGCCCTGTGTACGCAGGGAAGCTCGCAGTCGGGGATCGACGACAACTGCGGGTGCGCGAGCAATCCCATCTCTGCAGTGATGAACACCCGGTCTTCGAAGCGGCCGACGTGATCGTCCAGACTTCACCCTTGTCGACACGTCGCCACACGGGAATGGGGACGGGGATGGATTCGCGGACGACAACGAGCTGGTAAGTGTCACCTGACCGTCCGCAACCTGTCGTCGTTCGATCATCGAGAACGTCAGGGTCCGCCTGACAACTCACGATCGGGACATTCTCTGCATCAACTCGCCTGAAGTTGGCCTGGGTACGATCGGGGCGCTGCAGAGCGTGGACCAACACGGCGGGCACGCTGAAGTTCAGCGTTGGAACGATCGGGCGCGACGAGCGTGTCGGAAATCCACCAGGCGACCTTCACGGTGACGGTGACGGGGAGCGCGATCCTGCCGACCGGTGAAAAGGTGAATTTCTCGGGGACGGCCGTGCCCCAGACATTCACGATCGACCTCGATCTTGACGTCTCCGGATCGTCGCCGCCGGCCGCGACCACGACCAGGAGCTTCGGCTTCGAGAACAGGGCCGGGTTCGGGAACTACACGAGCGAGGCAGCGTGGACCGCGGACTGGGCTCACAGCTGGTTCGAGAACCAGGAAGGACTGCACTGCCAGTACACGAACCCGAACAACCCCAGCTTACGCGACCGCGCCCGCCGGATGCTTCCTCCGGCAGGACCCGGGGCCCCAGTCCCCGACGACTGGCATCTTCACGGGCTGGTTCACTCGGGCGGCGTTCCGGATGGGGGACGGGATTCGGGCCAGGCGGGGAAGTGTGTGGGGGGTGATGCCAGCGGAGCTGCCTGCACCGGCGACGCGGATTGCCCGGGCAGGTGCGTCGGTGGCAAGGTGCCCCGGAGATCCTCTGCACGAGGCATGGCGACCGACTGCCGCGGCGCCTGCTCCGGTGACTCAGAGTTCTTCTGCTCCAGTAACACCGAGTGCAGTGCAACCAGGGAGCCAGGCAAATGCACGAACCCCGTTCCGGGGAGCTGCGCGAACCCGGCTCCCCGGCATCTGCTCAGGTCAAGGGCAGGCCTCGATGCATGCGGGCCTGCACGCCGGGGGCGTGGAGTGCGACACGATCCACCTGAACAACATCACGTATGCGTACTACAAGTACCCCGTGCAGGTCGGTCTCGGCCGGCCCGGTACGGACGATCGCCCGCAGCTCGATTTCTGGCAGCAGATATCGCGCAGGATGACGACCGGATCTGGGACTTTATCCGCTCCGTACACGTTTGGCGCCTGCACCGTCCAGGTCCTGGTGGATCGGAACGGAGACGGTACCAGGCAGCTCGGTCCTCCGACCAACCCTGCGAATGACGGCTGGTGGCAGAACATCTGTGCCGTAGTACGGAGTACCCGCGCCAGCAGCGCTACCCGGCTCTCAAACTGCACCTATGATCCGAACGACGACGGAAACCTCGAATCGGACCTGTTCGAATCGGGAAACCCGACGTATCGGATTCAGCCAGCTCCGGAACGCAGATCGGCCCTTCGAGCACCTGCTTTCCCCGAGTTCGTCTGGGCGTGCGTCGGCGATACGCAGGATCCGCCTACGAGGCGGACCCTGTACCAGGTCCAGCCGTCCGCCCTCTGCTTCGCGGAGGTGGATGCGAACGGAGACCCGATCGTTCGTGAAGGAAACGGGCCCGGGGCGCTGGGCCAGGCCAAGTACGACCTGTACGAATTCCGGGGACGCCAGATCTGGATTCGGTACCTTGTCACCGATGTCCAAGCCGGAGTCGCAGACAATTACAGATGGTTCAGACGGTTCTTGTTGGGGCGGGAACAGGGATGATGGCTGGTACATTGACGACATCAACTTCCGGGGTGTGAATTCCTCGGCCAGATCATGCTCGCGCCGGACACGAAGACACCTCCCACTTCCGGCTGTCCCTCGACGAACTGCACGGCGATAACCCCGAAGTTCTCCGGGAGCAGCTACGTCACGCTCCACGACGGAACCGACAACAACGGGGATGGGACAATCGACGAGTTCGCCGAAGGCGCGTTCAACACCGTCAGCCTCGATGCCTCCCTGCGGTCCGTTACCCTGAACGCGCAGGATACTGCCGGGATCACGACCAGCGACTGCCTTGGCGTCCTCGAGTACCGGTTCTGCGAGGACTTCAATTCCAGCAATGGATGCGACACGGGCGAGGTGTTCCGCGACTGGTCGGAGAACCCGACTGCGACGGCCAACCCGGCCTACACGGGCAAGATCCTGATGAATGTCCGGTGCAACGCCCCGCAGCCCAACGCCTGCACCGGCTCGGCGCAGGCCTCCCTGCAGGTGAACATCCCGGTTTCGCCGACGAACGGTTATCTCGGGATCCCGATGTCCGCCACCTTCGCGGGCGCCAGGAACAGCGGGGCCATGACCTGCGCGGGAACGGCGGGTGTCAATCGGGGCGACTGCTTCGAGTGGCTGCCGTCGGCGGGCCAGTCGAAATACGACCTCGCGAGCCGCTTGGTGCCCGTCACCAACCTCTCCAATGCGTGGACAGGCGCAGGCGGGCTTTTCGCAACGATGACGTGCAGGGGAACGGCCCGTTCGTGCACGGATTCGAACGGCAACGGGAAGTGCGAGTTCAACACGGCCGGCCTCAGCGGCCCGACCACGACGCAGCTTTCGGTGTGGCTCGTGCGCGAGGACACAGGAAGCTGGAACGAGATCGGGAGTGTGACGCGCGCGGGCGTTCCGTACAGCCGCGACACGAACATGCGCACTGCGGGGGCTCCGGTCTGCGCCCCGTACCCGGCTCCGTAGCGCCGCGGTGGTCGTCATTCTCAAGGGCCGGCCTTCGGGCCGGCCCTTCCGAGGCTGGGCGCCCTGACCAATCGCTGCGAGCTCGGACTCGAGCAGGGCAGCAAGCATGGCGAGGCTGACGTCGCGGCGGATGGCTCCGTCGTCGATGCGGCGAAATGGCGGACGGGGACGGGCGGAGAGGGCGAGAAAGGCCAATCCGGGCTTGCCCCGCGGGGAGGATACGCGCTCACACCTGTGGCGCGGCGTGAGCACGCAGCCTCTTCAGCGAAGCGCCGCGAGCCTCCAGTGGCGGGAAGCTTCGGAACGCTGGCCGTGGAAGCGATGCGCGCCCGAAGAAACGGAAGCCCGCTGGTTCACTTCCCCGGGGGCGGCTGCCAGAGCTCGAAGCGGTTCCCCTCCGGGTCCATCGCCCAGCCGAAACGACCGAACTCGGAATCCTCGACCTTCTCGTCGACCTGGACCCCTTCGGCCCGCAGGGCCGCGAGGACCGCGTCGAGGTCTTCGACCCGGTAATTGATCATGAACGGCTTCATCCCGGGCGCGAAGTAGGTGGTCGTCTCGTCGAACGGGCACCAGACGGTCGAGCCGTTCCCCTCGGGACCTCCGCCATCACGCCAGCGGAAGTTCCAGCCACCCCAGTCGGTCTCGATCGGCAGGCCGAGATGGCGCTCGTACCACGCGGCGAGCGCCTTGGGATCCTTCGCCTTGAAGAAGATGCCGCCAATGCCGGTGACCCGCTTCATGCTCAGTCCTCTGACTTGGTTGAGCTGTGGACCGGGTAGAGACCGGCCCCCAGTCTCGCACGGATCCTTCGCCGGCGCCCCGCCGGCGAAGGGTGCTAGTTGGAGGCACCAACCTCCTGAGGACCCGCCGCGTGCCCCTTGGAGGCTCCCGGGCGGGCTGTCTTCGGGATGAACACGCAGCCGCTTGCCGGATTGCAGGCATCGACCGTCCGGGGATTTCCGTCGCGGCAGATGATCGGCGCGAACATGCAGCCGACCTCCGGGTCGCAGTAATCGTTCGTGCAGGCGTTGTGGTCGTCGCAGGAGACCTTCGGGGCCGGCAGGCACCAGCCCGTCGCTGGATCGCAGGTGGAGGGGTAGCAGAGGTTCGCGGTCGCGCAGTCGACCGTGCCGCCTGCGACGCACGCCCCGTTGTTGCACACGTCATCCAGCGTGCAGGCGTTGCCGTCATCGCACGAATCGCCCGTCAGCGGCGTGGCGATACACCCGGATGCCGGGTTGCAGGAGTCGCCCGTGCAGGGGTTGCCGTCGTCGCAGGCGACCGTTGTGTGGATGCACTGCCCCTGCGCCCCGCAGGTGTCCGCGGTGCACGGGTTGGCGTCATCGCAGGCACAGGGGGGAGGCGCCCCCGTGGGAATGGTCGCAATGGTCAGCGCGAAGACGGGACCCGGCAGAGCAGACATGGCGGCCAGCACGATGGCGGCCGCGGCTGCGCCTGCCAGGGAGAACCTGGTTGTCGTCCGGATTCGATGCAGGTGCTTTCTCATGGCTGTCATCCTCCAAAAGGGTCCGCATTAATACACCAGGACGAGGAACCGGACAAGGATTATCCATGTCCGGGCCAGCCGAATTTCCGCTGGCAGGGGAGTATTGCTGCAGAAGGCGCCTCCGGGATCGTATCCGTTCCCGGGAACCAGGAACGGGTGCGACTACTCGTAGCGGAGCGCTTCGATCGGGTCCAGCAGGCGAGGCCTTGCGCGCGGGGAAGAAGCCGAAGAAGACGCCGATCAACGCCGCGAACCCGAAGGCGAGCGCGATCGGACAGCACGCTGATCGACCAGGGCCAGCCGGCGAACTGGGCGATCATGCTCGACGCGCCGACGCCCAGCGCGACGCCGATCGCCCCTCCGACACCGACAGCACGACCGCCTCGAGGAGGAACTGGGCAGGACGTGGCGCGCCTTGGCGCCGATCGCCATGCGCATGCCGATCTCGCGCGTCCGCTCGGTGACCGAGACGAGCATGATGTTCATGATCCCGATGCCGCCGACGAGCAGCGAGACGCCGGCGACCGAGCCGAGCAGGAGCGAGAACGTCTTCGGTGTCTGCGCGGCCGTGCGCTGGCGATCTCCTCCTGCGAGCGCATCATGAAGTCGTCGTCCTGGCCGGGGCCGATGCGCTGGCGCTGGCGCAGCAGCGCCTCGATCTCCTCCTGCGCGCTCGTCCACCGTGTCCGGCGACGACGGCCGAGACGTAGATCATGCCGATGCCGGTCGGTGCCGATGAGCCGCTTCATGACGGTCGTGTAGGGGGTGACGACGATGTCGTCCTGGTCGCTCCCCATGGTGTTGCCGCCCTTCTTCTCCAGCACGCCGACGACCTTGAACGGCACGTTCCTGATCCGGACCATCTGGCCGACGGCGCCTCGCCGTCGGGGAACAGGTTGTCGGCGACCGTGCGGCCGAGGACGCAGACCTTGCGCCGCGCCTTGACGTCGGACTCGGTGAAGAAGTCGCCCTCGTCCAGGTTCCACGCGCGGATGAACGGCCAGTCGACGTCCGACCCCTGGATCTGCGTCGCCCCAGTTGAGCTCGCCGGCGACGACCTGGCCGCCCGCGCGGACGCCCGGCGAGACGTAGGCGACGAGCGGGCACTCGCTCCTTGATCGCGGTCGCGTCCTCGGCGGTGAGGGTCGACTGGCCCGTGAAGATCCGCGCCCCGGACTGGGTGACGGCGCCGGGGAAGATCATGATGAAGTTCGTGCCGAGCGAGGTGATGTGCGTCCTGGACCGAGCCTGGCCGCGCCCGAGGCCGACCGCGACCATCGCGATGACGCAGGCGACGCCGATGATGATGCCCGAGCATCGTGAGCGCGGAGCGCATCTTGTTCCGGAGGATCGCCTGCAGGCCGACCTTCAGCGATGTTGGCGGTGCGCATGAGCGTGACTCTCACGGACCGACCTCCGCGGCAGCGCGTCCGGCGGAGCGCTGCGCGCGCACCTGCCGGACCGGCTCGTCGCTGACGATCTTGCCGTCGCGCATGTGCGACCACGCGCCGCGCGTGCATCGCGCGATGTCCGTGCTCGTGGGTGATGAGCACGATCGTCTTGCCCGCCGTCGTTCAGCTCCTGGAAGATGCGCCATGATCTCCTCCGAGGTCGCGCGAGTCGAGGTTCCCGGTCGGCTCGTCGGCGAGGAGGATGGCCGGGTCGGTGACGAGGGCCCGCGCGATCGGCCACGCGCTGCTGCTGGCCGCCCGAGAGCTGCGACGGGTAGTGGTGCTCGCGCCCGCCGAGGCCGACCTGCGCCAGAGCGCCGCGAGCGCACCGCGTCAGGCGCTCGCGAGCCGCCGAGCGCGCCGCTCGCCGTAGAGGAGCGGCAGCTCGACGTTCTCGAGGGCGGACGTGCGGGCGAGCAGGTTGAAGCTCTGGAACACGAAGCCGATCTTGGCGTTGCGGATCTCGGCGAGCTGCGTCGCGCGTCGAGCCCCGAGACGTCCACGCCGTCGAGCCGATACGCGCCCGAGGTCGGCCGGTCGAGGCAGCCGAGGATGTTCATCAGCGTGCGACTTGCCGGAGCCCGAGGGCCCCATGATCGCGACGAACTCGCCCGCCTCGATCGGCCAGGTCGACGCCGTCGAGCGCGCGCACCTCGACCTCGCCCATGCGGTAGACCTTGACCAGGCCGCGGATCTCGACGAGCGGGCAGCTCAGAAGCCGGCCTCCCCCGGCGCGGGCGCGCGTTCGTCTCCGACGCGCGCCGTGATCAGGCCGACGATGACCTTGTCCCCGGGCTGAAGCCCGCCCTCGAGGACCTGCGTGAACTTCCCGTCGGAGATCCCGGTGCGGACTGCGACCTTCCGCGGCCTGCCGGCGGCATCGATGACGAAGACCGTCTGGGCGTGGGCGGAGGGCCCGCTCCTCGCGACCGCCCCGGCGAACTGGTCCGCCGCCGCCGGGAAGCCGCCTGAGCGTTCCCCGGCGAGCGGCTCGCCCGAGGCCGCCGCCGGCGCCGGCTGCAGGTGATGCCTCTCCCCGCGCCCGCTGCTGGCCGCGCCCTTCGGCCCGGGCACCGGCGCGGCCCGCGTCGCCGCCTTCGGTCCGCGCCGCGGACTTGCCCGCGCCCTTCCCTTCGGCTTCGCCTCCCCCGGTCTGCGATTCCGTCGGCCGGAATCGCAGCGCCGCGTTCGGCACGCGCAGGACGTCCGCGACCTTCGCCACCTCGATCGTGACGTTCGCGGTCATCTGGGGCCGGAGCTTCTCGTCGGGATTCGGCACCGCGAGGATGACGGGGTAGGTGATGACGTTCTGGTTCACGGTCGCGTTCAGGCGGATCTGGGAGATCGTCCCGATGAATTCCTGCTCAGGATAGGCGTCCACGGTGAAGCGCGAGGTCTGGCCGGTCTTGATCCTGCCGATGTCCGACTGGTCCACGTCGGCCTGCACCTGCATCTTCGTGAGGTCCTGCGCGATCGTGAAGAGGGTCGGAGCCTGGAACGAGGCTGCCACCGTCTGGCCGACGTCGTACTGGCGGGCCACCACGACTCCGTCGATGGGCGACATGATCTTCGTGTATTCGAGGTCGGTCTGGGCCTGGTGAAGGGCCGCGACCGTGTTGTCGACCTGGGCCTTCGCGGCGTCGAAGTCGGCCTTGGCCGCGTCGAAGTCGGCCTGGGCGGTCAGCTTGGCGTCCACCAGGCGCTGCTGGCGCTCGAAGTCGAGCTGCGCGCGATGCGCTGGCGGACCTCCGCCTGGAGAAGATCGGCCTTGCGCTGCTCGACCCGCGCGAGGAACGGCGTCGGGTCCAGCTCGGCCAGGAGCTGGCCCCGCTTGACCGGGCTGTTGAAGTCGGCGTAGAGGCGGGCGATGATGCCGGAAACCTGGCTGCCGACCTGGACGGTGGTCACGGCGGAGATCGTCCCCGTGGCGGTGACCGTCATGGTCACGTCGCCCCGGCCGACCGTCTCGGTGCGGTACTTCTCGACCGGCTCCCCGTTCCCCGAACGAAGCCAGAACCAGGCGGCAACCCCACCCGCGAGCACCACGACAAGCCCGATCAGCCATTTGCGCATCGATACCGCTCCTAGGGTGAGTGCTTACGGACCACAACACTTCATGTTACCGCAACATAAGAGTGGACGCGGCCTCGTGCCCCGCGCAGGTGCCGGATTCCCGAAGGTTCCGTGACCCCCGTGATGACGAGCCATGCCGGGAGAGGGGCGGCCCTGGAATCGGGCCGGGCTCCGATGGGGCGCTGTCAGGGAGCAGCCTGGGGCCCGCGCATCGGAGAAGCCGGCAGGCCTGAGTCCCTGAAAGGGACGGGCCTGCGGCAAGGGCGGATTCCCCGGCGCGGGAGCCGGCGGCATCGCCGCCGGCTCCCGGTGGAGTTCAATCGTCCTTCGTCTACTTCTTCTGCTTCTTCAGCAGGGCGTCCATCTCGTCGACCAGCTCGCCGAACAGCTTCATGGTCTCCTCGATCGGCTTGGGCGTGCTCATGTCCACCCCCGCCTTCTTGAGGATGTCGATCGGGTAGTCGCTCGAGCCCGCCTTCAGGAACCCCAGGTAGTCCTGCAGGGCTTTCGGGTCGCCGGTCAGCACCTGGCGCGCCAGCGCGACGGAGGCGCAGTAGCTCGTGGCGTACTTGTAGACGTAGAACCCGCGGTAGAAGTGGGGGATGCGGGCCCAGTACCCGTCCACCTCGCTGTCGTAGGCGAAGTTCGGGCCGTAGTAGCGGGTCGCGATCTCGCGGTACATCTTCCCGAGCGTCTCGAAGGTCAGGGGCGTGCCCTTCTCCGCCTCGGCGTGGGTGACCTTCTCGTACTCGGCCCACATCGTCTGGTTGATGACGGTCCCGCGGATCGCCTCGATCGCCACGTTCACCAGGTAGAGCCGCTCGGCGTCGTCCTTCGCGTGCTTGCGCAGGTAGTCGCCGAGGATCACCTCGTTGCTGGTCGAGGCGACCTCCGCGAGGAAGATCGGGTAGTCGCCGTAGATGGGCGGCTGGCTGTGCTGGGTGAACCAGGTGTGCATCGAGTGGCCCATCTCGTGGGCGACGGTGGACATCCCCTCGTAGGTGCCGTTGTAGTTCAGGAGCATGTAGGGATGCATCGCGTAGGTGCCCATGCTGTAGGCGCCGGTCCGCTTGCCCGGCGTCTCGTAGACGTCGATCCAGCGGCTCGTGAACCCCTTCTTCATCGGCTCGAGGTACTCCGGTCCCAGCGGCTGCAGTCCCTTGATGACCGTCTCCACGGCCTCGTCGTAGCCGATCTGCGGCGGCTCGGTGTCGATCAGGGGGAGGAACAGGTCGTAGATGTGGACCTTGTCGATGCCGAGCTTCTGGCGGCGGATGTCGATGTAGCGGTGGAAGGTCGGCAGGTTCTTGTGGACGGTCTCGATCAGGTTGTCGTAGACGCTGACCGGCACCTTGTCGGGATCGACGGCGGCCTCGAGGGCGCTGTCGTAGTGGCGCGCCTTGGCGCGGAACACGTCCCCCTGGATGGACCCGCCGAGGAGCGTGGCGTACGTGTTCTTGTAGGTGAGGTAGGTCCCCATCAGCCCGCGGAAGGCCCGCTCGCGCAGGCCGCGATCGGCGTTCTGCAGGAACACGAAGTAGCGCCCCTCGCTCAGCGTGACGTCGTTCCCCTTGTCGTCCTTGATGGAGGGGAACTTCATGTCGGCGTTCGCGAGGGCCCCGAAGGCGGCGCTCGGCGTGGCGGCGACCTTGCCGCTCATCGCCATCAGCTCCTCCTCGCGCGCGCTCAGCACGTGCTTCTGCTGCCGCAGGAGGTTCTCGAAGTAATGGGTGTAGACGCGCAGCTTCGCGTCCCCCTGGCACCACTTCATCAGCTGGCCCTCGGGCAGGGCCACGATCTCGGGCTCGAACCACGCCGTCTCCTCGCCGTACTTGACGCCGAGGTTGCGCGCCCGTTCGGCGAGGGCCTGCGGCGCCTGCTCCTGGGTGTCCTGGTCCTTCAGCATCGCCGCGTAGGCGCCGAGCTTCTCGAACTTGATCCCCAGCTCGTCCCGCAGGGTGAGGAACTTCAGCAGCTCGGCCGGCGAGGAGCCGACCTTCCCCTTGAACGCCGCGAGCTCCTGGATCCCTTTCTCGCAGGCCTTGTAGTCGAGGTCCCACGAGGCGGTGTCCGGGTACATCTCGGCGAGGTTCCACTTGTACTTGTCCGCGATCTCCGAGCGGGCCGGCAGCTTGCCCGTCTGCTCCTGGGCGAGGGCGGGGAGCGCTGCGACCGCGAGAGAAAGCGCGAGGATGGCGAGGATCGACAGTCGGGCGAAGTGGCGTGGCATGGTGGATGTCCTTTGGCGGGAGGGGCAGACGGGCGCCCGGCGAGGTCCCGCAAGCGTCCGCGGGGCGCGACAACCCCCGCAGCATACGTCACGGGCCCGGAGGAGGACAAGCGCCGCGCCCCGCCGGATCGCTCGCACGCAGGAGGGGACCCGGAGCGAGCTCCTCCGCGCTTCCCGAGGGCATCGGCCGGCCCCCGCGCCAGGACCGGCCCCCGGACGCGCCCGGCGCGGGAGGGGCTAGAATCCGGGGCGGGCCGATAAGCGCCCGGGAGAGAGAGCATGAACGATCATCCGCAGCTCCCCTGGAGCAGATTCCGCTGGCGCTCGACCCGGCCGTCGCCGGCCGCGTCCGGGCGGCGGCCATCCTGGCCCGGCCGGTGCCGTGGGGCCGGCCGCCGAGGCGCTCGAAGCGGAGATCGCGGCGACCTGCGCGGCGCTCGCCGCCCGGCACGCGGGGAAGGCGCCCGGGGAGATCCCGGGCCTGGCCCCGGCGCGGGAGCTGTACAAGGCGTTCGGGATCGACCCGACCCGGACCCGCCCCTCCTCGGAGTCGCTGCTGCGCCGGGTGCTCCAGGGCAAGCCGTTCCCGCGGATCCTGAACGCCGTGGACGTCTGCAACCTGTGCGCGGTCGAGTTCCTCCTGCCGATCGGCCTCTACGACGCGGCAGCGCTGCGCGGCGCGGTCACGCTGCGGCGCGGGGACCCGGGAGAGTCGTACGCCGGCATCCGCAAGGACGACGTGCACCTCGAGGGGCGCCCGACCCTCTCCGACGAGGAGGGCCCGTTCGGCAATCCCACCTCGGACTCGCTGCGGGCCTGCGTGACGGAGCAGACCCGTTCGCTCTGGATGGTGATCTTCGCGCCCGCGTCGTATTCGAGGGGGCTGCTGGAGCAGCATGCCCGGCGGGCAGGAGAGTTGATCGAGCGGCATCTTGCGCCGCCCGGAGAGCAGGTGTGGACGGCGAGCCGGGTCGTGCCCGCCTAGGCGTACCTCCCGGCGGTTCCACTTTCTCCCGCGCCGTCGGCAGGGGGACTCCCGGAGGAGGGGGTATGCCGGGGTGGTCCCTGGGCCGGGAGAAAGAGGGGCCCGCGGCTGTCGCGGGACCCGTGTTCGTGCATCCCCTGGGTGCGGGATCGGCGGATGCACCAACGCCATCAGAAGAAACGGGGCCCGCGGTTCGGCGCGGGCCCCTGTTCGTGCATCCCCGGGCTGCGGGATCAGGGGGATCCCCGGCTCACCCGGTCGGGCCGCTACGGGCACCCTCCTGATGACGGCAGCTCCGGCTCACCGCCCGGCTGCGCGCTGCCGTAGTTCAGAGTCGCCGCTCTTCCGGACCAGGTAGAACCATGGCCCGAAGCAGAAGTCATCGTCGGGGGAGGTCTCGTCGAAGCGGTCGAGGGCCACGTTGTCGTACAGGCAGGTGACGTGGCCGAGATCGGAAACAGCGGGAAGACCGGAGAACCCGAGGCCGCACCTCTTGCCGCGGATCACGTCGTAGGCGGAACAGGGTCGCCTGCGCGGGATCGCACGCGCCCTTGGTGACGCGCAGGTTGTCGGGCCACGCGACCGTCGGATCGAGGAGGATGCAGACCGGCGTCTGCACCGGGGACACATCCACCATCGCCTCGACCTCGACGCTGATCGGCGTTGCGGGGCTCGGGCACGGGTACTGCGTCGCCGGGTACTCGGGCGGGTTCTGCCCGTATTCCAGGCCGTAGCAGAAGTTGAGGACGTCCTCGCAGGTCGTCGGGCGGCCCGGCGTGGCGTAGCCGACGAGCGACCACAGGGAGACGGCGGGCCCGACCATGCTCGGCCCCGTCGCGTACCGATCGTGCGAGACGTTCACGCGCGTCGTCATGGTCGGGATACGGCGGCAGGCCCGGGGCGTGGTTCCCGTGGCCCAGCCCGCGCACCCGTCCCGGCCCCCCGCTGCCCCCCGAGGCAGGCGGCTCGGCGTTGTTGTAGTAAGGGTCGCTCACGGTGATCGTGGCGTTCACCCTGTCCACCCCCGCGGCCGTCACGTAGTGGCCGCCGCAGCGGGCCCACGTGGCCGGCCCGGTCTGCCAGTAGAAGCCGAGGAGCAGGACGATGTCCTCGCTTCGCTCGATTTCCGCCGGCCACCTCGAGGAAGGCCGGGCGGCGCACGACCTGGCGCGTGTAGTTCTGCATCGAGATTCTGCGCCTGGATCCAGCTGTCGGCGCAGCTCTTCATGTCGGCGAGGGTCGTGCCCTTCCATCTCCCGCCGCCGCTCTGGTCGTCGGTGTTGGCGCAGGTCCAGAAGCTGACGATCAGCTGCTCGACGTTGTAGGGCGAGTGATCGTCGGGAGACTGCTGGATCCAGCGCCGCAGGAGCGGATAGCAGTCGAGCCCGAGGGTCAGCGTGTACCTCCCCGCCGCGCCCGTGGCCCCGAGCTGCACGTGGACCCAGTACCGGCCGGGCGGCAGCGTCTGCAGGGGCGTCGTCCAGGGAGAGATCTCCGCCTGCAGGCCCCACGGCGTGTCGTCGTTCGACGCCAGCAGGGTCCCCGGCGTTCCCGTCGGCGCCGCAGCCGCCGTAGAGCGAGAGCCGCGTGTCGGCGTCCCCGGCGGCGGCGAGGGCGGCGGTGGAGACGATCACCGAGCATTCGTTCGTGCCGCCCGGGGGCACGACGAAGCTGTACCAGTCCCCGTCGGGCGGGAACACCGCGGGGAGGTTCCCCAGGAGCGCCGGGGTCTCTCCCAGGGTGCCGGCCTGCGTGCAGGCGTTGTTGGGTTCCTGCTCGGCCGCATCGCCCCGGGTGTGGTGCGAGTCGCACTCCATCTCCGAATCGAACCACCAGAACGAATCGAGCATCGCGGTCGGCCCGCAGGCCGTCCTGCCGTTGACGGGAGGCCAGATGGGGTTGAGGAAGCTGTGGCGCTGCTCGAAGTCGGGCATCCCGCTCGGCGAGTAGTCGGGCCAGTCGGCCTTGTAGATCGTCCTGTCAACGGTCACGCAGGCGCACTGGCCGGTCGTCTGAGGCGTGCAGGCCTGTCCCTGCGGGCAGGGGCCGCCGCACTCCGGGGACGGGCTCTGCTCGCACGGGATCGTCTCGCACAGGCACTGGTTGCCGGCCATGTCCGTGACGCATCGCTGGCCGGGCGGGCACGGGCCTCCGCACTGCGGGAAGGTCTGCTCGCAGGCGAGCACGACGCACTCGCAGGCGCCCGTGGCGCTCACGGCGCACTGCTGGCCCGCGGGGCAGGGCCCGTTGCATTCGGGATAGGGGCCCTCCTCGCACGGAATCGTTTCGCAGATGCAGGCGGTGCCCCCCCCGGTGACGCATCGCTGTCCGGCCGGGCAGGGGCCGCCACAGGCCGGGTAGGAGCTGCGCTCGCAGGGGACCGGCTGGCAGTCGCAGATGCCCCCGGCGGACGGGAGACACTCCTGATCGGGCGGGCATGGGCCGTTGCACGCGGGGTAGGGGGCCGTCCGGCAGGTGGTCCCCACGCAGAGGCATCCGGTGGCGTTCGCGGCGCAGAACTGCCCGGTGGGGCAGGGTCCGTTGCAGGAAGGCCAGCCGCTCTGCTCGCAGGGAAGAGGCTCGCAGACGCAGGCGCCGGCGGTGCCGGCGACACAGCGCTGGCCCGTGGGGCACGGTCCGCCGCACTCGGGGTACGGGCTCAGCTCGCACCGGAGCGTCTCGCAGAAGCAGCCTCCGGCGCCGTTCGAGGTGCAGCCTTGCCCGGGCGGGCAGGGCCCGCCGCAGGTCGGGTAGGAGCTGCGCTCGCACGGGACCGGCTGGCAGTCGCAGACCCCCGTGGCGGACGGGAGACATTCCTGATCGGGCGGGCACGGGCCGTTGCACGCGGGGTAGGGGGCCGTCCGGCAGGTGGTCCCCACGCAGAGGCAGCCCGTGGCGTTCGCGGCGCAGAACTGCCCGACGGGGCAGGGTCCGTTGCAGGAGGGCCAGCCGCTCTGCTCGCAGGGGAGCGGCTCGCAGACGCAGCCCTGGGTCGCGGTCGTCACGCACTGCTGCCCGGAGGGACAGGTGCCGTTGCACGCGGGGGCCGTCTGTTCGCAGGGGAGCGGCTCGCAGACGCAGCCCTGGGTCGCGGTCGTGACGCACTGCTGCCCGGAGGGACAGGTGCCGTTGCACGCGGGGGCCGTCTGTTCGCAGGGGAGCGGCAGGCACTCGCAGCTTCCCGTTCCGCCCCGCAGCGCACTGCATGCCGGAAGGGCAGGAGCCATTGCAGGTCGGGTAGGGGCTCTGCTCGCACGGCGGCGGCTCGCAGCGGCACAGGCCGGAAAGCGCGTCCGGGACGCACACCAGGGGAGCCGGACAGGGCCCGCTGCAGGTGGGTACGGCCCCTGCTCGCAGGGGAGCGTCTCGCACTTGCAGATGCCGGTCAGTGTGTCCGGGATGCAGGTCATGCCGTCGGGACAGGGGCCGTCGCAGGTCGGGTAGAGACTGTTCTCGCAGGTGTCGAGCTTGCAGCGGCAGATGCCGTTCTGGTTATCGGGCCGGCAGAGCTGTCCCGGGGGGCAGGGGCCGGGGCACTGCGGCATCGGGCTCTGCGTGCAGGGGTCCTCGCAGAGGATCTGGACGTTGTCCACGACCCCCTGGAACGACCACCCTGAGCCGCCGACGCGGATCCTGTGGATCGTCTTCACCCCGGGCAGCGCGCTCAGCAGGTCGAACATGTTGGGGACCCAGACGTTCGTCCCGATCTGCCGGGAAAGGAGCGGGTTCGGAGCGGCGCTGAGATTGTCGAATCCGCTGACGCACCCCGGATCGGTGCGGCTCGCCAGCGTGGTCGGATACTGGTACCAGCCGTACTGCCAGCAGGTCGTCGTGCCGTCCGCGCGCGTGTAGTCGATCTTCACGGTCACCGGGTACTCGTACCCGCTCGGGTCGCAGGGACCGGCGGCGTGGCCGCTCCCGCCCAGGTTGTGCGAGGCGGCTCCCACGAGCGGGACCAGCATCACGTCCATCGTGAGGGCGAGCGAGTAGCAGGTGCTCACGTCGGCATCGAGGACCTGCTCGACGGTGGTCCAATCCCCGCTCAGATGACACAGGTCCCGCCGCAGGACGTTCAGGGCGCTCGAGCCCGGGAGGGTCGGCCCGTTTCCGGCCCACCGGCGTGATCAGGGACGGCTCCTGGATCCCGCTCGAGAAGGTCTCGACGCAGCTCCAGCTGCTGGGCAGCTGGTCGGCGTCGGGCTCGACGAGGTCGCAGTTCCCGTCGGGGACGAACCCGCCCTCGAAGGTGCCGTTCGTGACGAGGTTCAGCTGGGCGACGGCCGCGCCGGAGAACAGCAGGACGGACAGCAGAACGGCGAAGAACCGGAAGGCGCGAAGCGCGCCGCCCGCATCGATCGTGGCTCGACATGACATGCCCCCTCTTCTGCTCACGATTGCTCGCGTGAAGGCCGGGTCCTCGCGCGGACCCGTTCGGCGGAATCCCCATCGGCCGCCCCCCCGGCGGCATGCCGCGCCCGCGGGCGCGGCCCGATCGTCTCCGTGTCCGCCTGCGTCTCCCGATCCGGGAGGTGACCGAAGCTCCGTCCTGCGCTGATGCGCTAGCGGATGGCAGGATGGCGGCGGAAGACTCGGACGGCCTCGGCCCGAGGGCTCTCGGATCGGAACAAAGCGGGCACCTCATGCTCCCTCTCCGCACCGCCGGTGCGCGGCGGCGCGGAAGTCAGGACGCTCAACGTGTCATCTTTATTACACCCGACCCGCGCAATTGCAATGATGCAGATGCATCAAACTGCGGTCATCCGGGCGGTCCGCGGACGGCAGAGGATGACGACGAGCGCCACCGGCGCAGGTTCGCCGCGCGGCAGGGGTGGGAGGGCAGAGGCGGCCGCCGTTCGGAAGAATGCGACCCCGGAGAACTCCGGGACCCGCCGCTTCAGTACCCTTCGGTCCCCTCGAACAGGGCCTTCAGGTCGAGCGAAGGAGCGCGCGAGCGGGTCGCCAGGGAGACGTAGGCGCGGGCGAGGGCATCCTTGCCCATGCCGAGGACCGTGCTGACCATGCCGATCGCCTGCGCGAACTCCGACGGCGGCAGGCTGGCGAGGATCCGCTTCCAGACGAGCTCCTCGATCGCGTTGAACGCGCCCTGGACCTCCTGCAGGTCGAATCCCGCCGCCCATCGCTCCTCGGCGATCTTCCTGGCGTGCGCGATCATGGCCGCCGCGTTCTTCTTTGCCAGGCACTCGACCAGCAGGCCATACAGGGCGCCGATGCGGGCACGCGTTTCCTCCCGCCCGGCGGCAGCGTAGTGCGCGAGGCGCGCTCTCAGCACGCTGTCGGTCGCCTCGGTGATCAGCTCGTCCGCGCTCTGGGTCAACAGGTCGACGACGGTCATCGCATCCTCCAGTCGAACGTCACGGAGTCAGGATACGCCCCGCACCTGCGGCGACCAAGCCGGCGGCGCGCCCGTGAGCCGGAGATTTCCAGGGAGCGAAAGGCGGGCCCCGGACGCTACAATGCCTGCTTGGAGACAGAGCCGCGACGAGCGCCCCACCCTGTTCGTCTACAGCCTGCTGATCATGCCGTTCGGTTCGCCCGTCAGGTCGCTCGCCTCGACCCCGACCGTCCAGGGCGATCGGGATCCCCGGAGAGCCTGGTCTCGTCCTGGGCCTGTCGTTCCTCGGCTGCTGCCTCGTGCTGCGGTTCCTCCCCGACATTCCCGCCGAGTCGCGCGACGTGCCTCTCGGGCGCGCGATCCGCAACGTCGGCGTTGACCTCTGGGTTGTCGTGAAGTCGAAGACCGGGCTCCTCTGCGCGATCCTCTGCTTCCTGCCGATCGGCACGGGGGCGGCGACCGGGGTTCTCGCCCAGGCGGAGGTCGCCGCGCACTGGCACGCGGGGGAGAACGAGGTGGAGCTCGTGAACGGGCTCCTGAGCGGCCTCATCGCCGCCATCGGCTGTCTCGCGGGGGGGTGGTTCTGCACCCGCTACAGTCCGCGCAGGGTCTATGCGGCGGTTGGAGCGCTGATGGCGGCTGTTTCCCTGTCCATGGCCGCGGCGCCGGACACCCCGGCCACGTTCGTCGTCTTCGGCCTCTCCTACTCCTTCGTGACGGGGATGGCCTACGCGGCCTTCAGCGGGTTCGTGCTGGAGGTGATCGGGGCGGGCGCGGCGGCGACCAAGTACAACGTCTTCGCGGCCCTGTCCAACATGCCGATCATGTACATGGGGCTGATCCTCGCCTGGTCCGTGGCGCGGGTAGGGACGCACGGGATGCTCGTCTCCGAGGCGGCGTTCGGCGTCGGCGGCATCGCGATCCTCGCCCTCGCGGCGATGGCGCTTCGCGCGGGGCCCGGCGGAGGCCCACGCCCGTGCCGGTGCCCGCGATCGAAGCGGTCGTGGAGCCGGCCCAGGACTGACCCCCGGCCGGCCTGCGCCGCGGTCCGACGCGGGCCCGATCGCACGCCGTCCGCGGCCTCCCGCCACCACCTTCCGGCCGACTCCGAAACCGGCGCCCCGCCCGCCCGCCCGCGAGCGCGGTGCGCGTCGCTCGACAAGGCGTCGCCCGATTCGCTAGCATCGAGTTCCAACGCGCACATCGTTCCCGCGCCCGGGAGATCCCACCCTCGCCCGGCGGGAAGGGAGACATAGATGCCCGAATTCGTCTACCAGGACCCGATCCCCCTCGGCCCCGACACCACGAAGTACCGCCTCCTCACGAAAGACCACGTTTCGGTCGTGCCGTTCGAGGGAGGGGAGATCCTGAAGGTCGCGCCCGAAGCCCTCACGCTCGTCGCGCGGGAGGCGCTGCGCGACGTGGCCTTCCTGCAGAGGGCTTCGCACCTCGAGAAGGTCGCGGCGATCCTCTCCGATCCGGAGGCTTCGCCCAACGACCGGGGCGTGGCGATCGCCCTGCTCCGCAACGCCGAGGTCTCCGCGAAGTTCGTCCTGCCGTACTGCCAGGACACGGGGACGGCCACGATCTTCGGCAAGAAGGGGCAGCGGATCTGGACCGGCGTGAAGGACGAGGAGCACCTCTCGCGGGGCGTGTTCGAGACCTACACGGGCGAGAACCTGCGCTACTCGCAGACCGTCGCGCTGAAGATGTACGAGGAGAAGAACTCCGGGACGAACCTCCCCGCGCAGATCGACCTCCACCCGGCCGAAGGGATGAAGTACGAGCTGCTCTTCGTCGCGAAGGGGGGAGGCTCCGCCAACAAGAGCTGCCTGTTCCAGGAGACCAAGGCGGTCCTGAACCCGGCGAGCCTCGAGAAGTTCCTGACCGAGAAGATGAAGACCCTCGGGACGGCGGCCTGCCCGCCCTACCACCTGGCCTTCGTGATCGGCGGCACCTCGGCCGAGATGTGCCTCAAGGCCGTGAAGCTCGCCATCCACGGGATACCTGGACGCCCTGCCGACCTCGGGCAACGCCCACGGCCAGGCGTTCCGCGACCTCGAGCTCGAGGAGCGGATGCTCAAGGCCGCGCAGAAGAGCGGCTACGGCGCGCAGTTCGGCGGAAAGTACTTCGCGCTCGACGTGCGCGTCGTGCGCCTGCCCAGGCACGGCGCCTCCTGCCCCATCGGCATGGGCGTCTCCTGCTCCGCCGACCGCAACATCAAGGCCCGGATCGACCGCGAGGGGATCTGGCTCGAGGAGCTGGAGCGCAATCCCGGCCGCTTCATCCCCGACAAGTACCGGGGGCGGCACGAGCACGGCGTCGTGAAGATCGATCTGAACCGGCCCATGAAGGAGATCCTGGCCGAGCTCACGAAGCACCCCGTGACGACCCAGCTCTCCCTGACGGGGACGCTGGTCGTGGCGCGGGACATCGCGCACGCGAAGCTCAAGGAGCGGCTCGACCGGGGCGAGGGGATGCCCCAGTACTTCAAGGACCACCCGGTCTACTACGCCGGGCCCGCGAAGACCCCGCCGGGGATGCCCTCGGGCTCGTTCGGCCCGACGACCGCCGGCCGGATGGACGCGTACGTGGACCTGTTCCAGTCCCAGGGCGGCTCGCTCGTGATGATCGCCAAGGGGAACCGCTCGCAGCAGGTGACCGACGCCTGCAAGAAGCACGGGGGGTTCTACCTGGGCTCGATCGGCGGGCCGGCGGCGCTCCTGGCGCAGGAGAACATCCGGAAGGTGGAGATCCTCGAGTACCCCGAGCTGGGGATGGAGGCGATCTACCGGATCGAGGTCGAGGACTTCCCGGCGTTCATCCTGGTGGACGACAAGGGGAACGATTTCTTCAAGCAGCTCGCCTGAGTCCGGGCGTTGACGGCGGGTGATCGGAGCGACGCTTCCTTCGGAAGGCGCCGCGCCCCGCTCACGCCTCCGCGAGCGCCTCGAGGATCCGCGGCAGCAGGACGCCGCCCGGACCCTGGAGGAACAGGTCGGCGAGCGCGGAGATCGGCGTCGGCTCGGGGTTGACGTCGATGACCCGGGCGCCCGCCTGCTTCGCCGTGAAGGGGAGCTGCGCCGCCGGGTAGACCTGCCCGCTCGTGCCGGCGACCAGCATCACGCTGCACGAGAGGGCCGCGCGGGTCGCGGCCGCGAGGACCTGGGCGGGGAGGCTCTCGCCGAACCAGACGACATCCGGGCGGATCATGCCGCCGCACGGCGCGCAGCGCGGGGGCTCGGGGGCCGCCTGCTCCCCGGCGCTCAGCTCGTGCGGCGCGAGGCAGTCGTGGCACCGGTAGCGGTGGATCCGGCCGTGCAGGTGCTGGACCCGGATGCTCCCCGCCCGTTCGTGGAGATCGTCCACGTTCTGCGTAAAGAGCGCGAATGTTCCGGGCTCCTCCCGGCGGGGCAGGAGAGCGGGCCCCGGCAGCACCTTCGACTCCCCGGCACTCCTGGCGCGGGGGGGACTGCCGGAGCCGGGGGCGGCGCCAGCCCAGTCGTGTCGCCGGCGCCGCTCCTGTCGCCGAAGCCTGGGGCGTCTCCGGATCCGGCGGTGTCCCTGGAGCCGGGGCTGCCCCGAGGCATCGCCGGCGCCGCCGGCTCCGTCAGCGTCGGCACCGCCGGCCGGCGGCGCGCCCGTCATCCAGGCCTCGAGCGCCGCGAGCGCGTAGTGGCCGGGGTTCGGCCGGACGGCCTGGAGTCCTCCGAAGCGCGACATGTACCAGCGCCAGACGAGCCCGGGGTTCGCCTCGAACCCCTCGGCGGAGGCGAGCGTTTCGGGGTCGTAGCGGGCCCACAGCCCCGTCTGCGCGTCGCGGAAGGTCGGGACCCCCGACTCGGCGCTGACCCCTGCGCCGGTCAGGACGACGACGGAACGGGCGGCGCGCAGCGCGCGCGCCGCCTCGATCACCGCCGTCGCCTCCCGCCGATCCGCGGCCCGATCGCCTGTCGGTCATCTCGTCCCATGGGCTCTACCAGGCGTACGCTTCGGGAGCCTGGCCACCGGGCCCGGGGAAGATCTCGTCGAGCTTCTGCAGCATCTCCTTCGTGAGCTTCAGCTCCAGCGCAGCCATGCTCTCGTCGAGCTGCGCCAGGGTGCGCGGCCCGATGATCGGGGCGGTGACCGCGGGCCTGCCCAGGAGCCAGGCCAGGGCGATCCGCGCGGGGGGAAGCCCGAGGCCGGCGGCCCAGCTTTCGAACGCGTCGAGGGCCGCCTGGTGCTTTCCCCAGCGCGCGCGGGTCATGTCGGAGACCCGCCGCCCCTCTTTCGCCTTGCCGGCCCCGCCGCCCAGCATGCCGCCGGCCAGGGGGCTCCACGGGATCAGGCCGAGGCCGTACGATTCGCAGGCGGGAAGGACTTCGAGCTCGACCGCCCGCGCGAGGAGGTTGTAGAGGCTCTGCTCGGAGACGAGCCCCATGAAATGGCGCGCGCGGGCCGCCTCGTTGGCCTGGGCGATGTGCCAGCCGGCGAAGTTGCTGCTGCCGACGTACAGGACCTTCCCCTGCTGCACGAGGGTCTCCATCGCCTGCCAGATCTCCTCCCACGGGGTGTCGCGGTCCACGTGGTGCATCTGGAACAGGTCGATGTGGTCGGTCTGCAGGCGCCGGAGGCTCCCTTCGCACGCGCGCCGGATGTGAAGGGCCGAGAGCCGCGACTCGTTGGGCCACTCGCCCATCTTTCCGTACACCTTCGTCGCGATGATTGTCTTCTCGCGCCTGCCCCCGCCGCGGGCGAACCAGCGGCCGACGATCTGCTCGGTCACGCCCTCGCCGGTCTTCCAGCCGTAGACGTTGGCGGTATCGAAGAAGTTGATGCCGAGCTCCAGGGCCCGGTCCATGATCGCGAAGCTGTCCGCTTCGGTGGTCTGCGGCCCGAAGTTCATCGTCCCGAGGCAGAGCCGGCTGACCCGAAGGCCGCTCCGTCCGAGCTTGGCGTAATCCATCGTGTGCTCCTCTCCGAGAAAAACGCAGGTGAAAGGGGATTATCCGGGAGTTCCGGGCGCGGTGCCAGCGGCGCGACGGCGGTTTTCCGCGCCGCCCGCGGCGGGTGCTTGCGCCCGCCCCGTTTCGCAGAGCAATATCCCCAGTCTGAATCGAGGGTCCATCATGACATCACCGAGCGCCGGCGCCGCCGGATTGCGTCCCGACCTTCCACCCGACCCACACTTCGGCCGGAAACCGGTACGGCGTTCCGGGGTCCGGCCCGACCGGGGCCGCCGTCGCGGCTGGCGCGAGCGCGCGGAGCGCGGCGCCTGCTCGGAGCCGTCGCGGCGGGCCTGCTCATCCAGGCAGGCGCTCTCGCGGCCGGCCCCGGCGCGCGGTGCCGTCCACCACGAGCTTCGGGTCGCGCTCGATCCCGAGAGCCACGGGATCAAGGTCGAAGACACGATCACGCTGCCGGCGGGGTTCCTCGAGGGGCGCGCCGGGCGGTCCCGTGTTCGCGCTGCACGAAGGGCTCGATCCGGCGCTGAAGTCCCCCGGAGCGAAGCTCGAGCGGATCGACGGGCAGGAGGGGAAACGGCTTCTTGGCGAAACCGCGGGATCGGAGGGGGCCGCCGTGACGTCGGAGTACTTCCGCGTCACCGCTGCCCGCGGGTACCGGCTCCTTCGCCGTGTCCTACGGCGGGAGGATCAGCCATCCTCTCGAGGCGCAGGGCGAGGACTACGCGCGCGGCTTCCGCGAGACGCCGGGCACCATCTCCCCCGAGGGGGTCTTCCTGTCCGGAAGCTCGGCCTGGTATCCGCGATTCCGGGACGATGAGTTCGTCTCGTTTCTCCTCGAGGCGCGGGTCCCGGGCGGGTGGGACGCCGTCAGCCAGGGCACGCGGACCCTCCACGAGATCGCGGGGACGGCGGCCGGCACGGCCGGCGCGAAGGAAACGAACGAGCGGCGCCGGGGCGCGGCGACGGTGACGGTCCGGTGGGAGTGCCCCGACCCGCAGGACGAGGTCTACCTCGTCGCGGGCCGGTTCACGGGGACGGAGCGCGAGACCGCGGGCGTGACGGCGATGGCGTTTCTCCGCTCGCCCGACGACAACCTCGCGAACAAGTACCTGGATGCGACGGGGCGCTACATCGACATGTACGCGAAGCTCCTCGGGCCGTATCCGTACCGGAAGTTCGCGCTCGTCGAGAACTTCTGGGAAACCGGGTACGGGATGCCGTCCTTCACGCTGCTCGGCCCGACGGTGATCCGCCTGCCGTTCATCATCAATTCGTCCTACCCGCACGAGATCCTCCACAACTGGTGGGGGAACGGCGTCTACGTGGACTACGCCGGGGGGAACTGGTGCGAGGGGCTCACGGCGTACCTTTCCGATCACCTGATCGCCGAGCAGCAGGGAACGGGCGCCGAGTACCGGCAGACGACGCTGCAGAAGTACGCCGACTACGTTTCCCGCTCGAAGGACTTCCCGCTGACCGAGTTCCGGGAACGGCACAGCTCCTCGACCGAGGCGATCGGGTACGGCAAGTCGCTGATGGTTTTCAACATGCTGCGGCTCGAGCTCGGCGACGCCGCGTTCACGGAAGGGCCTGAAGGGGTTCTACAGCGCCAACCGGTTCCGCCGCGCGTCGTTCGCCGACCTGCGCGGCGCCTTCGCGCGGGCCTCGGGGAAGGACCTCGGCGGGTTCTTCGGGCAGTGGGTGGAGAGAACAGGGGCGCCGGCGCTGGCCGCGCGCGGCGCGCAGGCCCGCCGCGACGGGGACGGCTGGACGCTGACCTTCGCGCTGAGCCAGGGTGGGCAGGGCGCAGAAAGACCCCACGCGCGCGAGCCAGGCGACGGCGCGGGGGCCGGCTCGCGGCGCACGGCGGGTCGGGCGCTCCGGCGGGCGAGTGCGGCGGAAAGAGCCTACCGCCTCCTGGTTCCCGTCGCCGTGACGCTCGAAGGCCGCAAGGAGGCCTGGGAGACCACGGTGCGCATGGAAGCGCGCTCGCAGGAGGTCTCCCTGCGCGTGCCCGCGCGCCCCCTGCGCGTGGATGTCGATCCCGCGTTCGACCTGTTCCGCCGGCTCGACCGGAACGAGATCCCTCCCGCCCTGAGCCAGGCGTTCGGCGCGGAGAAGGCGCTCGTCGTGCTTCCCTCGGCAGCGCGCCCGAGCTGCTGGCCGCCTACAGGACGATGGTCGGGGAGTGGGCGCGGAGCGCCCCGGGGGGACTCGAGACGGTCCTCGACTCCGAGCTCGGGAACCCAGCGGAGGATCCCGCCGGCGCGCCCGGGAAGGGCGGTCGGCTCCGCTGCCGCGGGCGGGCTTCCCGCCGGGCGCTCGGTCTGGGTGCTCGGATGGGAGAACCGGTTCGTCCCGCAGGTCGCGGGCGCGCTCGGCGCCTACGGGGCGGCGCTCGGCGCGGACTCCATGCGGATCGACGCGAGCCTGGTGGCGCGCAGGGGGCACTCGGGAGTCCTGACCGCGAGGAACCCGCGGGACCCGGACCAGGTCATGGCCTGGGTCGCCGCCGACAGCGCCGCGGCGGTCCCGGGACTCGGACGCAAGCTGCCTCACTATCACAAGTACTCCTATCTTGCGTTCGAAGGTGACGAGCCCGCGAACACGCTCAAGGGGCGCTGGCCCGTCGTCGATTCGCCGATGACGCTCTTCCTCGGCGCGGCGGACGACGGGACGGCGGGATCGGGAGCAGGCGCGCCGGCGCGCCCGGCGATCGGCTCGCTCGCGGCGCGGCCGGCGCTCGCGACGCTTCCCCCGGCCTTCTCCAGGGACCGGATGATGGAAACCGTCCGCTTTCTCTCCTCGGACGCGATGCGCGGGCGCGGCTTCGGCAGCCCGGAGCTCGACAGGGCCGCCGAGTACATCGCCGCGAAGTTCCGCGAGGCAGGGCTGCGCCCCGGAGGGGATCCCCGGTCCGAAGGGGCCGCGGGCCGGCAGGCGGAAGCGGGGGGGCCGTCCTCCGCAGGGGGGGACGGGGCCGGGGTTCTTCCAGGAGTTCGGCGCCAGCGGCGGGGATCCGGCGCGCGAGGCGACCCTGCGGAACGTGATCGGGATCATCCCCGGCCGGAAGGCCGAATGGGCGGGGCAGAGCGTGGTGGTCTCGGCCCATTACGATCATCTCGGTCTCGGCTGGCCGGAGGCGCGCAGCGGCAACGCGGGCAAGGTCCACCCCGGCGCGGACGACAACGCGAGCGGCGTCGCGGTCCTGCTGGAGCTGGCGCGCGAGCTCGGCAGCGGCTGGCAGCCGGACCGGACCGTGATCTTCGTCGCCTTCGCGGGCGAGGAGGCGGGCCGGCTCGGCTCGAAGCGGTACGTGGAGGCCGGCGGTGCCGTTCCCGGCGGCGAAGTGCATCGGGGCGGTCAACCTGGACACCGTGGGGCGGCTGGGAAAGGGGAAGCTCCTCGTGCTCGGCACCGGCTCCGCCCGCGAGTGGATCCACATCTTCAACGGCGCCGGCTACGTGACGGGCGTGCCGATCGAGGGGGCCGCGGCCGACCCCGGGGGGAGCGACCAGAAGAGCTTCCTCGACGCGGGGATCCCGGCCGTTCAGCTGTTCAGCGGTCCCCACCTGGACTATCACGCTCCGACCGACACGGCCGACAAGGTCGACGCGGAAGGGCTGGTGAAGGTGGCGATGGTGGCGCGCGAGGCGATCGACTACCTCGCGGGCCGCGCGGAGCCGCTGACGACGACCCTGGCCGGACGCCGCGGGGACGGCTCCCTCGGGGCAGGAGGCCGCCGGGGAGGCTCCGGGAGGTCCGCCGGCGGGTCCGGGCGGGCCGCCGGCGGCCCGGGAGGTCCGCCGGCGGGCCGGAGCGTGCCGCCGGCGGGTCCGGGCGGGCCACCGGGCGGTGCAGGCCGGAGGGTCAGCGTCGGCACGGTTCCCGATTTCGGGTTACCCGGGGCCGGGATTGAGGCTCTCGGGCGTTGTCCCCGGCTCCCCGGCCGAGAAGGCCGGGCTCAGGGAAGGGGACATCATCACGCGGGTCGGTGTCTGCACCCGTCCCCGACCTGAAGGCCTTCTCGGAGATCCTCAAGGGGCTCAAGCCGGGGGACAGGATCACGATCGTCTTCACCCGGGACGGGAAGGAACAGAGCGCCGAAGCCGAGGTCGCCGCGCGCTGATCCGTGTCCCGGCCGGGTCCCGCACCGCTTTCTCGAGTCGGGACGCGCCTCCGTGCCGAGCTGCCGAGACGGGGCCGACTCCCGCGCCGGGGATCCGCGCCCGGCGCGGGAGTCCCGGAGCTCGGCCCGCCCGATCGCGGCGCGGAAAGAACGGCGCTGGACCCGAAGCCTCCCGGTCATTATTGTTAGATGCGCGAAGGAGGCACGCCGCTCATGGCACGCATCTACGACAGCATCGTCGATACGATCGGCAGGACCCCGCTGGTCCGGCTGCCCCACCTGCAGCAGGGACTCGAGGCGGAGGTCGTCGTCAAGCTGGAGTCGTTCAACCCGATGTCCTCGGTGAAGGACAGGATCGGGCTTTCCATGATCGCGGACGCCCTCCAGAGGGGGACCATCAAGCCCGGCATCACGACCGTCATCGAGCCGACCTCGGGGAACACGGGGATCGGCCTGGCCTTCGTCTGCGCGGCGAAGGGGATCCCGCTCGTGCTCACCATGCCGGAGACGATGTCGGTCGAGCGGCGCAAGGTCCTCCTGGCGCTCGGCGCGAACCTGGTCCTGACCGAGGGAGCGAAGGGAATGAAGGGCGCGATCGCCCGCGCCGAGGAGCTCCAGAAGGAGATCCCGAACTCGATCATCATCGGCCAGTTCGAGAACCCCGCCAATCCGAGGATCCACCGCGAGACGACCGCGGTCGAGATCTGGGAGGACACCGACGGCCGCGGTGGACGCGGTCGTCGCGGGGGTCGGAACCGGGGGAACGATCACGGGAATCGCCGAGGTCCTCAAGCAGAAGAAACCCTCGTTCCTGGCGATCGCCGTCGAGCCGGTGGACAGCCCCGTCCTGTCGGGGGGAAAGCCGGGGCCGCACAAGATCCAGGGGATCGGGGCCGGGTTCATCCCGAAGGTCCTGAAGACGGAGCTGCTCGACGAGATCGTGCAGGTGAGCAACGAAGATGCGTTCCAGACCTCGCGGCGGCTCTGCCGCGAGGAAGGGATCATGGTCGGCATCTCCTCGGGGGCGGTGGCGCACGCGGCGCTCGAGGTCGCGAAGCGGCCCGGGATGAAGGGGAAGCTGATCGTCGCCGTGCTCGCGAGCCACGGCGAGCGGTACCTTTCGACGCCGCTGTTCGACTTTCCCGGTGCGCCGGAACCGAAAAGCGGCCCGGGGGCGTGAGCGGCGTTCGCGCGCCGCGTCACGCCGGGAGTGAGCGATGCTAAGGCTGATCGAGGATGTTCGGAACGCGCGCAAGAACGATCCGGCGGCCCGCAGCACGCTGGAAGTGCTGCTCTGCTATCCGGGCATCCACGCGCTCTGGTTCCACCGGATCGCCCACCGGCTCTGGGGCTGGAAGATCCCGGTCCTCCCGCGCTTCCTTTCGCAGGTCGCGCGCTTCCTGACCGGGATCGAGATCCACCCCGGGGCGACGTTCGGGCGGCGGGTCTTCATCGACCACGGCATGGGCGTGGTGGTCGGCGAGACCGCCATCGTGGGCGACGACTGCCTGATCTACCAGGGCGTCACGCTCGGCGGCACCAGCCTGAAGAAGGAGAAGCGCCACCCCACGCTGGAGGACCACGTCGTGGTCGGGTCGGGCGCGAAGGTGCTCGGCAACATCACGATCGGGCACCACTCGCGGGTCGGCTCCAGCTCCGTGGTCATCAAGTCGGCGCCGCCCCATTCGACGATCGTGGGGATCCCGGGCCGGATCCTCGAGGAGAAAGCGGAGGAGACCGGGCCGGGGCACGAGCTCGAGCACAACCGCCTGCCCGACCTCACCGGCAAGGCGATCACCGCCCTGCACGAACAGGTCCAGGAGCTGGCGCGCGAGGTTGCGGACCTCCGCAAGGCCCCCGTGCTCAGCGTGACCTCCTCGTCGCTGACGCCCCAGGAGGTCGAGGACGCCTTCCGGGCGATCCTGGAGAGCGCCGAGGGAGCGAGCGATGCGGGGAGGTCGTTCGACCAGGGCGCCGGCATCTAGGCCGGCGCTCCGGGCTCACGTGGCGACGCAGAGCGTCTTGTCGAGGTACTGGTTGAGGCGCTTGCGGTCGCGTGATCGACATCTCGGAGAACTCCACCCCCAGGAGGTAGGTCCCGTCGGGGCGCTCCGCGATCGATGCGATCCGCCCCGTCGCCCTGTGCTCCTGCCGTTCGCCGGGGAGCATGAACCGCAGTTGCAGGATGGACCCGGGGAGTGGCGGCGCGTGGTCTCCAGGCCGATCCCCCCCTCGGAAAGATCGATCCCCTTGCCCAGCGACTCCTTCGCGCCGACGATCTCCTGCACGAGGAAGAAGACGGTCAGCCGGGTCATCCGCCGCTCCGGCACCTGGAGGATCCTCGCGGCGGCGTGCAGGAGCGCCTCGCGCCCGGACGACTTGGGGACGAACGCCTCCGCGCCGGCCTGCAGGCAGGACTCGCGCACGTCCTGGCGGTCGGTGATGCTCGTGATCAGGATGGGGATCCCCTTCGTCTCCTCGCGCAGCTTCAGGGCGCGGCAGACGTCGGTGCCGCTCAGCCCCGGCATGACCTGGTCGAGGATCACGAGGTCGGGCCGCTCGGCGAGCGCGACCGCGAGAGCCTCGTGTCCGTCCCTGGCGGTGAGAACCTGGAAGCCGCTGCGCTGAAAGAAGGTCCTCTCGATCTCCAGCTCCAGCTGAACGTCGTCCACGATGAGGACCCTGAGAATCGCGCATGAGGCAAATGTGGGGGCCGGCGGGGGCGGGCGCAAGGAGGAGGGGAAACGGGCGGAAAAAGGGGCTCCCGCGGCGGGCCGCGGGAGCCTCGAAGGTGCGGTTGCGGGCAGCTCTAGAACTTGACGGTCGCCCCCAGGTTCACCCGGGTGATCGCGTCATCGCTGGCCGAGATGCCGGGCAGGTTCCCGAAGGTGAGGCCGTCCCCGGGCTTCAGGTAGGCCACCAGCGCGGTCAGCGACACGTGACGGGAGTACCGGTAGGCGTAGTCGAGGTCGAGCTCCGTGCCGAGGCCCTGGAGCGTCGTCGTCCACGCCGTCACCGTTCGCGTCGAACCCCTGGATGTCGCTCTCGGCCGGCTCGAACCACCAGACGGTGGCGCCGAACAGCGTGCTTCCCTTCGCCGGCCGTCAGGCCGTAGCCGAGCTGCCAGGCCAGGATCCCGCTCGGGGGGTAGAGAAAGATGCGAGCCGGGGCTTCCCGAAGTTCGCCCCGAAGTAATCGGCCTCGCCGAACCGGCCGTGCGTGCGGGGGAAGAGGGCGTTCCACCCCTCGGCCTTGTTGTCCGTCAGGTTGCCGTCGCCGGATTGTCTCGTGACGGCCCCGTGGATCCGGTGGATCAGCGATCCGCCCGCCAGGTTCCACCCGAAGCCGAGGTCCACGACGTTGCCGCCGAGATCGAGCCGGTCGCCCGAATCGGGGTCGGTGGCGCTGCCGCTCTGCCAGGCCACCTCGACGTTCCAGTCGAAGGGAAGCTCCCCGACGTCGGCCATGCGTCGCTGACGCTGCGCCACCAGTGGCCGCCGAGCGTCCAGAACCGGGGCTTGAACGCGTCCTCCGAACCGTCCTGGAAGTTGACGAGATAGCCGTCGAGGTGCCCCTTGCCGGGCCAGGAGGGATGGAACGAGGCCACGAGCCCCTCGATGCTCTGGTCCTCGGCGCCGTAGGAGGTGTACCCGTAGTTGGCGAGATCGTTCCTCTCGTTCGTCACGAAGTAGAAACCGTTCATCGACCACTTCCCGAAGTCCTACGCGGCGTTGAGGCCGTCGAAGACCGTCCCGTTGTAATACTCCTCGTTGCCGAGGATCAGGCCGTCGCCGAACTCGTACTCCTGCCGGCCGATCGTGATGCCGAGGCCCGTGCCGCCGATCTTGTTCAGCTTGAGGAACCCCTGGTAGAGCGCGGTCTCCGAGGACCTGGTCCCCGAGGAGTTCCCGTCGCCGTCGTAATCCTGGAACGGGGGAAGAAGAACGACTGGTTCGGGCTCTGGTTCCCCCAGGACCCGAAGTTCTGGATTTCGAGGAGCACCTGAACGTTGTCCGTGAGCGTCGCGAGCACGCCCAGGCGGGCGCGGTAGGGAAAGAAGCTGAACGCGTCGTCGGTCTGGTCGTCGAAGTCGAAGTAGTTGTCGAGTCGCTCCCACCTGGCCCGGAGCGAGCCCGTCAACGTGAACTTCTCTCCGAGGTCGATCCCCTGGCCCGAATCGGCGGCGGCCGGATCACCGGCGCATGCCGGCGCGCCGGCGGCGGCCAGGACAAGGAGCGGCAGGATCAGCACCATCAGTCTCCGCATCGGTTCCTCCTCGATCGAGAGGCATTCGGGGATCGGTCCGCGCATCCGCGCCCGGTCCGACCGTCACAGAGGTCTCCCCATCGCCCCGCACCGGGCGCCATTCTACGCAAAGAAGCGGTGGGCCGGGGCGACCTTCGACGCTCGGAAACGTCACTCCACCGTGCCGGCCGCGGGAGAGGGGGGCCTGTCCGCAGGAGGCGCCCCGGCGCAGCTGCCGCCCTGGATGTCGGCTTCCGAGCGCGGCGGCGCGCCCGGGGCCGGCTTTCGGTTGTCGCATGGCACGCGTGGTTTCGCAGCGTCTTCTGCTGGCATTCGGCGCCGAAGAGCTGGGAGAGGAACCCGCAGTGGACCTCGGAGACCCGGCACAGGTACCCGCCCTGCTCGTCGCCGGAGTGGCACTTGTTGTTCGTGTCGCAGGTCGTGCAGGCGAATCCGGGCGCCGCGACGAAGGCGGCGAGCGCCAGGGCGGCGGCGAGCGGAACGAGGCGCGCGCGAAGCGAGGCGCCCGCGCGGAACGGCATGGAAACGGTGGTCATGAATTCTCCTCCTCGACCCCCCGTGTATCGATGGATCGGACGGTGGATGGCGCGGCGTGGCGGCCTCGCTCCCGGCTGGAGCGAGGGCGCGGGGCCGGCGGGGCGGTCAGGAGGACCTCGCGCGGGCCGGGGCGCTGCGGGCCCCTGAAGGAGCGGGGCGGCCGGGTTCTCCCACTGCCCGCTGCCCGGAGTTGAGCCCCGCGCAGCGGCGCCCGGGGCGTGATCGAGCGTCGCGTCGGCCATGGCCCCATCCTGGCGCGGGAAGCCCGGCCCTTCAAGGGGCGCGTTCGGCGCGCTCGCGCGCCGTGCGACGGGGCTGTTTCAGGTGAGAAAACGTCCCCCCGCGGACGTCACGGCGGACATCCGCGGGGGTGAGTGGGGAGATACCTCGCGTTCCTACCAGACGACCGACACCTCGTACTGGAAGTTGCCGGTTCCGGCCATGGTGTCGATGAACTCGAGGCGGGTCGTCTCGGTCAGCAGGGTGAAGGCCGATTCGCTGATCGGACGGCGCCAGAGGCGGTACTTGAGGCCGCTCACGTTGCCGCTCTCGACGTACGGCGGAGCCCAGGAGAGCTTCAGGCTGCTCGAGGAGAGCCGGGACACGGCCAGGGAGGTCACGTGCATCGCCTTGCCCGAGCTGATCTCCTCGGAAAGGCACTGCGCCGACGCGCAGGACGCCCGGTCCCGCGCCGGGCTGCACAGAAGGGCGTCCGCCTCCGCCAGCGACTGCCCCGCCGTCCCGGGAGCGCCGCCGCAGGTGGAGTCGATGGTATCGACCGCCGAGATCCTCCCGCGGCAGACGTTCAGCATCAGCGTCATGAACTGCGCTTCGGCCTGCTCGCACTTGTCGTTGTTCGGGTTCGGCTGGAGCCGGTCGCAGATGTCCGCCGTGCTGGTGATCGAGCCGAAGGTGCACGTATTGTTGAGGCAGTCCACGTCCACCATCGTGTAGAAATCGCCCGAGGGATGAGGACCGCGGCACAGCCGCTTCCAGTAGCCCCGGCCGTGAGGATTCGCGCCGCACGTGTTGTTCGAGGTGTGGATGCAGCCCGACGCGGGATCGCACGCATCGTTCGTGCAGCTGTTGCCGTCGTTGCAGTTCGGCGGCGTTCCGCCCACGCAGGCCCCCGAGCGGCAGCTGTCCGCCGTGGTGCAGGCGTTGGCGTCGCTGCATGAGTTCGTGTCGTCCGGGATGTAGGAACAACCCGAGGCCGGATTGCACACGTCGTCCGTGCAGGGGTTGTGGTCGTCGCAGGTGACCGGGGCGCTCACGCAGGTCCCGCCGGAGCACGAGTCCGCGGTGCACGCGTTGCCGTCCGTGCAGGTGTTCGTGTTGTCCGGCGAGTGCACGCAGCCCGTCGCCGGAGCGCAGGAATCGTCCGTGCAGGGGTCGTGATCGTCGCAGACGACGGGAGTCGCGATGCAGGCTCCGTCCACACAGGCGTCCGCCGTGCACGCGCTTCCGTCCGAGCACGGATTGGAGTCGTTCGGCGTGTGGTAGCAGCCCGAGGCCGGGTCGCAGGCGTCGTCCGTGCAGGGGTTTTGGTCGTTGCAGTCGAGCGGGGTGCTGACGCAGGTCCCGCCCAGGCACAGATCGCGCGTGCACTCGCTGCCGTCGCTGCACTGGTTCGCGTCGCTCGGCGCGTGGGTGCATCCGGTCGCCGGGCTGCAGGCATCGTTGGTGCACGGGTTGTGATCGTCGCACGCCACGACGGCGTGGGCGCACCCGTCCGCCGGCGAACAGGAGTCGTCGGTGCACGCGTTGTGGTCGTCGCAGGAAACGGACGCGTGGGCGCAGCCGGTGGCGGGCGAGCACGTATCGGAGGTGCAGGCGTTGCCGTCGTCACACGAGACCGGCGCGTTCAAGCAGCCCGTCGCGGGCGAGCAGGAGTCGGTCGTGCACGCGTTGTGGTCGTCGCAGGAGACCGGCGTGTGGACGCAGCCCGAGGCCGGGGCGCAGTCGCCGGACAGGCAGGCTCCGGGGTCGCAGGCGTCGGCGGTGCAGGCGTCGCCGTCGTCGCAGGAGACGGGAGTGTGGACGCAGCCCGAGGCCGCAGAGCAGGAATCGGAGGTGCAGACATTGTGGTCGTCGCAGGAGACCGCGGTGTGGGCGCAGCCGGTCGCGGGCGAGCACGTATCGGCGGTGCAGGCGTTGCCGTCGTCGCAGCCGACCGGCGTGTGGACGCAGCCCGCCGTCGCCGAGCAGGAGTCGTCCGTGCAGGCGTCGCCGTCGTCGCAGTTCGTGGGCGCGCCCGGGCCGCAGGCCCCGCCCGCGCAGGCGTCGCCGGCCGTGCACGGATCGCCGTCATCGCAGGGGGCGGAATTGGGCGGGTGCTCGCAGCCGCCAGGCGCGGACGGAGCGCACTGATCGTCGGTGCAGGGGTTGCCGTCATCGCAATTGACCGGGGTGCCGGGGCGGCACTGGGTCGGGCAGGAGGCCGTCAGGGACACGGAGTCGATGGACTGGCCGCCGCTTCCGACGGAGTAGTCCGAGGCGACGTGCCATCGCAGCACGATCGCCTGCCCCGCCGCCGACGGGGGAAGGCCGGCGGTCGTCGTGATCCACCCGCTGGAGCTTCCCGACCAGGCCTGACGGCCGTTGAGCGGCGTGCTCGTGGCCAGGGTCCGGTTGTATCCGCCCTCGAGGAACGTTCCTCCCGCGGCGAGGATGTCCTGGAACGGGCCTCCTCCGATGGAGATCTCGAGGACCATCCCATCGTAGGTGTCCTCGAGAGCGTAAGCGTTCCGGAAGGTCAGAAGGGGCGCGACCGCGCCGATGAGGATCGGGGGCGAGTCGAGGACCTTCTCCGAGACATGGGGCGGATCGTCGCTGTAGGCCGACTGCGGGGGGGTGCCCGAGGAGGCCGAGCCGACCGTGACCCACCCGTCGGCGCCCGGATCTCCGCTCAGGACCTGCTGGCTCCAGCCGGAAGGCAGGTCCGGCGCGGGCTGGGAGTCGAAGCCTTCCGCGAAGTTCGTGGGCGTGCATGACGGGTCCGGCGCGCAGGCGTCGCCGGCGGTGCACGGGTCTCCGTCATCGCAGGCGCCGGTGCGGTCCGAGTGCTCGCATCCGCCCGATGCAGGATTGCAGAGATCGTTCGTGCAGGGGTTGCCGTCGTCGCAGCTCGTGGCGGAGGCGACGCAGGCCGAGTTCACGCAGGTGTCGCCGGAGGTGCACGGGTTGCCGTCATCGCACGGTCCGGAGATGGGAGCGTGGACGCAGCCGACCGCGGGGTCGCACGAGTCCTGGGTGCAGGGATTGCCGTCGTTGCACCCGAGGGGATCCCCGCCTCCGCAGACTCCGGCCGAGCTGCACGTTTCGTTCACCGTGCAGGGGTTGCCGTCGTTGCATTCCTGGCCGCTCGCGATCGTTCCCGTGCAGTTCCGGCTCGTGACGCCGAGAACGAGGGGGACCGAGATCGCCGCCGGCGCGGTGGAGCCGAAGGCCGGCGGCGCGGAGTAGCTCACGCTCAGCACGAGCGTGGGGATCACGTCGCCGGGATAGTCGAGCGGGATCGACAGCTTGAACGGCGTGAGGTTCGTGCAGGGAGCGGGCGGCGCGGGGAGGGCGCTGCAGTCCTGGACGCCGACCGGGAATCCGGCGAAGCATGCGCCGTCCGGATAGTCGGCGACCGGGTCCGCGACGATGATCTGGTCGAGGGTCCCGTCGGAGTTCAGATCGGCGGGAGGGGAGGAGAGTCGGGCCCTCACGCCGGTTGCCGGCGCGGAGCCCGCGTTGATCATGGGAATGTAGACGAGGACCGTGTCCCCGGGCTGGACCATGCTGACAGGCTGGCTGGCCAGAGTCGGTGAGCTGGATGCCGGTCGGCGCGAAGTAGATCGGCCCGATCGTCACGTCGTTGTCCGGGGTCAGGATCTCGGCGGTCCCTTCGGTGAGGAAGTCCGTGCAGGTGCCGGCCGGGTCGAGGATGTTGCTCCCGCAGACGCTGATCCTGTTGGTGATCTCCTTCGGTGGGTGGAACTTGATCTCGCACTGCTCGAGGGTCGTGTGCGGCGCCACCGTCGGGAGCGTCGTCGGGGGCAGCTCGCAGGCAGGCGGGGGGACCGGCAGGCACCCCGACGTATCGAAGGCTCCGCAGCCCGGCTTGCAGGCCAGGACGCCGTGGCGGGTCCCGAGCGGAAGGGCCGTGTCTTCGCAGGTGTGACCGTTCAGGCTGGCGCCGTCGCAGAGTTCGCCCACGGCCGTCTCGACCGTGCCGTTGCCGCAGATGCCCGGGCAGGCAGCCAGGTCGTACCGGCAGCCGGGGGTGCAGCCGGGCTGGAAGTCGGGGGAACTGCCGAAGTCGGCGCACGAGGCGTGCGCCCCCAGGTCGGGGCCGTCACACTCTTCATAGGGCGTGTCGATGACGCCGTTGCCACAGAAGTTCGCCGTGCACCGGGAATAATCGACGCCGCACGAGGGCGTGCAGGACACGGTCCCGAACAGGCCCACGTCGGCGCAGCCGTGTCCCGCGAGGTCCTGCCCATCACAGGCCTCGTCCAGCTCCCGCGTGCCGTTGCCGCAGATGTTGTAGCAGGTGGACGCGTTGAGCGTGCAGTCGCTGTTGCAGGCCGGGTTGCCGTCCACGGGGACCGGGTCCGGGAGGGGAGAGCCGAGCGACCACGAAAGGATGTCCTGGGTTTCGAAGGCACCCCCGGTGGCGCCGGTCATGCCGACCCACGCCTCGCCCGATTCGCCGATCGTCGACGTCATGTCGAACGGGACGCCGAGCAGGAAAGCACCGTCGAGATAGACCGAAAGGGTCCCGTCGCAGGATGGGCAGCCGGCCGCAGGAACATAGGTGACCCGCGCCGTGTGAACCTGCCCGTCGGCCAGGTACGGGGCGGGGTTGGCCGAACCCAGAAGGCACCCATCCAGGTGGGATGCCGTGTTGGGGGCGGCCCCGCAGCTGTGGACCGCCACATGATTGGCGTTGGGATCGCCGAAGTCGCCGTTGTAATAGGTGTCGAATTCGACCGCGACGCTGTTCGGGATCCCCTGGTAACCGATGAAGCCGCCCCCGGAACCGAGAGCGAAGGGGCCCGCGCTCTGCACGACCAGCGCGATGCCGTCGGCGGGAGTCGATTTGGCAACCGGACCCAGCCGGAAGCGGAAGGTGGTCGTGAACCCGGCGACGACCGGATGGGTTGCGACAGTCCACGCGGCTCCCGCCTGGGACCCCTGCGCTTCGGTCAGGCGCATGACCTTGCGGCCGAGCTCGTCCGAGACGGGATTCGTGGTGCCCACCGGGTTGATCCCGCACGGTGCGCTTCCCATGCCGACGGCGCAGACGTTGTCACCATCGAAGAAGGAGTAGTCGAAGACGGGGATGGCGCCGGCCTCGACGCAGGTGTTTCCGCCCAGATCGGCGCCGTCGCACTCGTCGGCCCCGTCGGCCACGCCGTTGCCACAGAGGCCGGCGCAGGAATGGAGGTCGAAGCCGCTGCAGTCGCCCAGGCAGGAGAGGTTGCCGCCGCCGCCGAGCGAGCCGCAGGTCTGTCCGTTGAGGTCCGCGCCGTCGCAGGCTTCGCTTCCTTCGCGGACGCCGTTGCCGCACACCTGGACGCAGTCGGCCGTGTTGAGCTCGCAGGAGGTCGTGCAGCCGAGCGAGCCGCCGCCGGGGAAGCCGAGGTCCTGGCATGTGCGTCCACCGAGGCTGGCGCCGTCGCACGCTTCGGTCCCCTCGAGGACGCCGTTCCCACAGACCGCGCCGCACCCGAACGGGCCGGGTGCGACGTCCAGGGTGACCACGCTGGGCGTGCTGTTGTTGATGGTCGTGGCGTAGCGGTAGACGCCGGGCGCGACCTGGTCGACGCTCGAGGTGAACCGGAACTTCTCGCTGGGCGGGCTGAAGAACTGGATCAGGCTGGAGGTCAGGGACGCCGTCGTCGTGGTGACGCTCCCCGAGGTGAGCGTGTAGCCGGGGGCGCCGAAGGCGCCGCGCTTCAGGCTGTCGGCCGGGGTCGTGCGGGTGAAGCAGATGTCGTTGGTGCAGGTGCTTCCCGTGAAGGCATAGACCGACTGGACGGTCTCCCAGGTCCAGATGGCGCCGACGCCCGTGGAGGTGCCCGCGGCGACCTTGCTGCTGAAGCCGCCAGGTCCGGCGGAGGGCCAGGTGAAGTTGAAAGCCTGGCCGACGGCCTTGTTGGTGACCTTGTTCTGGACCTTGATCGGCGGCGTCGCGTTGACGATGGAGGAGGCGACCACGCTCTCGTTGGTGCCGTCCGCATTGAGATCCACGTTCTTCGACGCGGCCATGGACAGAAGGCCGCCGGAGACCGCGAAGGCCATCCCGGCCGGAAGCGCGAATTGAATCAAGCGGAGGACAAAGAGCCGTTCCCGACGGTCCATCTGTGAGCCCACCTTCCCGCCGCTCCAGGCTTCCCCACCCTTGCGGCTACGTATGAATGAGGACAATTACTGTCCATCATCAGACATATACCGCGAAATATCCTTGCGGGCAATAGCGATTTTCGAGAAGGCCCCCCCTGGAACCCGATGGCCGGCTGGCGCCAGGCCGCTGGCAGGCGAGGGACGCATGGGCGGGATGCCTGCAATCCGGCCGGGATGGGAGGCCCGGAACTGGCCGCTGCCAGTGATCCGGGCCTCCCGAGCGGATCGAGCGTTCTGATGCCTACGGCAAGTCTGCGCTGAGCTGATCGCCGGGGGGCGCCAGGCTCAAAACGGTTGTCACTGTCTTTGGCACCATGCTGATGCTGTCGGCCGTGGGCGGAAGAGCCGTGCCGTTGAGTGCCGTCACGTAGTTGTAGGGCACCGTCGGGTACGGGCTGTTCACCCTGAGCCCGACAACGGCCCCGGGGTTGTACTTGACGCTGAGATAGAAGATGGCCCCGGGCGTTGCGCCGTTGACCTGGATCGTCGTCGTGCCGTCCACGGCATTGAAGGTGGTTGTCCCCTGAGCGGTGCTCTTCGCGCAGTTGGCGTCCCACAGGACCACCTGGGACAGGTCCTGCGGCGGGACCGCAGGCCAGGTCGCACCGTTCGCCTCCCGGGCATCGATCCGGAAGCTGGAGGAAGGCGCCGAGAACTTCACGTAGTAGAAGAACACTCCCGGGGCGACGCTGTTGATCTTCCCGGACTTGACCGCATATGAGACGGCGTTGAGATCGGTGGCAGTGCCCGCAGCGAACTGGCTGCAGGTGATGTTCGTCGGCGTGATCTGGCCCTTCGACTGCCCACAGGAGGGGATGGGACTGTTAACGCAGCCGGTGGCCGGGCTGCAGGAGTCGTCGGTGCAGGGGTTGGCGTCGTTGCAGTTGGGGGCGGCGCCGCCGACGCACGACCCGGCGAGGCAGGTGTCGGCGGTGGTGCAGGCGTTGCCGTCGTTGCAGGGCGCGGTGTTGTTCGTGTGGACGCAGCCGGTGGCGGGATTGCAGGCAGTCGTCGGTGCAGCCGTTCCCGTCGTCGCAGTTCGGCGCGGGACCGCCGGCGCACGAGCCGCCGCTGCAGGCGTCGGCGGTGGTGCAGGCGTTGCCGTCGTTGCAGGGCGCGGTGTTGTTCGTGTGGACGCAGCCGGTGGCGGGATTGCAGGCAGTCGTCGGTGCAGCCGTTCCCGTCGTCGCAGTTCGGCGCGGGACCGCCGGCGCACGAGCCGCCGCTGCAGGCATCGGCGGTGGTGCAGGCGTTGCCGTCGTCGCAGGGCGGCGGTGTTGTTCGTGTGGACGCAGCCGGTGGCGGGGTTGCAGGCAGTCGTCGGTGCAGCCGTTCCCGTCGTCGCAGTTCGGCGCGGGACCTCCGGCGCACGAGCCGCCGCTGCAGGCGTCGGCCGTGGTGCAGGCGTTGCCGTCGTCGCAGGGGGCGGTGTTGTTCGTGTGGACGCAGCCGGTGGCGGGGTTGCAGGCAGTCGTCGGTGCAGCCGTTCCCGTCGTCGCAGTTCGGCGCGGGACCGCCGGCGCATGAGCCGCCGCTGCAGGCGTCGGCCGTGGTGCAGGCGTTGCCGTCGTCGCAGGGGGCGGTGTTGTTCGTGTGGACGCAGCCGGTGGCGGGATTGCAGGCATCGTCGGTGCAGCCGTTCCCGTCGTCGCAGTTCGGCGCGGGACCGCCGGCGCACGAGCCGCCGCTGCAGGCATCGGCCGTGGTGCAGGCGTTGCCGTCGTCGCAGGGGGCGGTGTTGTTCGTGTGGACGCAGCCGGTGGCGGGGTTGCAGGCAGTCGTCGGTGCAGCCGTTCCCGTCGTCGCAGTTCGGCGCGGGACCGCCGGCGCACGAGCCGCCGCTGCAGGCGTCGGCCGTGGTGCAGGCGTTGCCGTCGTCGCAGGGGGCGGTGTTGTTCGTGTGGACGCAGCCGGTGGCGGGGTTGCAGGAGTCGTCGGTGCAGCCGTTCCCGTCGTCGCAGTTCGGCGCGGGACCTCCGGCGCACGAGCCGCCGCTGCAGGCGTCGGCCGTGGTGCAGGCGTTGCCGTCATCGCAGGGGGCGGTGTTGTTCGTGTGGACGCAGCCGGTGGCGGGATTGCAGGCATCGTCGGTGCAGCCGTTCCCGTCGTCGCAGTTCGGCGCGGGACCGCCGGCGCAGGAACCGCCGCTGCAGGTGTCGGCCGTGGTGCAGGCGTTGCCGTCGTCGCATGGGGCGGTGTTGTTCGTGTGGATGCAGCCGGTGGCGGGGTTGCAGGCATCGTCGGTGCAGCCTTTCCCGTCGTCGCAGTTCGGCGCGGGACCGCCGGCGCACGAGCCGCCGCTGCAGGTGTCTGCCGCGGTGCAGGCGTTGCCGTCATCGCAGGGGGCGGTGTTGTTCGTGTGGACGCAGCCGCTCGCCGGGGTGCACGAATCGTCGGTGCAGGGGTTGCCGTCATCGCACCCAAGCGCGTCGCCGCCCGTGCATTGACCCTGGGCATTGCACTTCTCGTTCTGGGTGCAGGGATCCCCGTCGTTGCAGTCTTCTCCGACCACGAACCCGGGGGCGCAGTTCAGGCTGCTGATGCCGAGGACGATCGGGACCTCGATCGGCTCCTGGACCTGCGAGCCGCCGGACACGAGGGGCACGGAGTAGCCCACGTTGAGGACGAAGCGGCGGATCACGTCGCCCGGGTGGTTCGGGGGGATCGAGATCCGGAACGCCGCGAGGTTCGTGCACGGAGCCGGCGGAGTGAACGGCGCGTCGCAGTCCTGGATCCCGCTCGGGAACCCGTTGAAGCAGGCGCCGCCGGGATAGGCCGAGTCCGGGTTGTTGATGTAGACGACGTCGAGCGTCCCGTCGAAGTTCACGTCGGCGGGTGGCGAGGAGAGCCACACGTTGACGTCGAGGGCCGGCGAATCACCGACGTTGATCATCGGCACGTAGAGCAGCACGGTCTGCCCGGGCTGGATCATGTTCACCGGGGTGCCGCCCGTCGTGGTCAGGAGGAAGGAGGTCGGCGCAAAGAATACCGGCCCGATGGTGGTGTTGAGCTCGGGCGCGAGCAGCTCCGCGGTCCCTTCCGTCAGGAAGTCCGTGCAGGTCCCTGCCGGGTCGAGGATCGAGCTTCCGCAGACGCTGACCTTGCTGGGGACCTCCTTGGGGGGGTGGAAGCGGATCTCGCACTGCCGGCTGGTGCTGTTCGGCGGCACCGTCGGGAGCGAGGCCGGGAGGGTCTCGCAGGGGACCGGCAGGCAGCCGGAGAAATCGAAGGCCTGGCAGCTGGTGGCGCACCTGAGCGTCCCGTGGCGGATGAGCCCGTCGGGGCCCAGCGGGGCCGTGTTCTCGCAGGTGTGACCGCCGAGGTCGGCGCCGTCGCACACGTCGGTGCCGTCGATCCGGTTGTTGCCGCAGATGTTGCTGCAGAGCGAAAGGTCGTAGCGGCAGTCCGGGGTGCAGCCTTCGACCTGGCTCGCGGAGCCGCCGAAGGTGGCGCAGGAGGGGTGCAGACCCAGGTCCGCGCCGTCGCACTCCTCGAACGGGGTGTCGATGACGCCGTCGCCGCAGAACTGGGTGGAGCAGGCCGAGTAGTCGAGGGTGCAGGCTGCGCTGCAGGAGACCGCCCCGCCGGTGCCGGACGGGCAGGTCGCGCCTCCCAGGTCCCCGCCGTCGCACTGCTCCCCGTCCTCGAGGATGCCGTTGCCGCAGATGTTCGCGCACTGGTCGATGTCGAACGTGCAGTCCGGATTGCACGAGACCGAGCCGGGGGCCGCGGTCGGCGTGAATGTCCAGCTCAGGATGTCGTGGGTCTCGTAGTAGGCGCCGGTCGCCGACGTGACGCCGACCCACGCGCTGTCGTGCCCGGTCCCGGCAAGCCCGATCCCCGCCAGGTTCAGGTACATGCTCAGCGAGGGGGAGGTCCTTCCGTCGAGGTAGACGAAGAAGTTGCTCGCGCATCCGCCCGCGGGGCAGGTTGCGGGCGGGGGAACGTAGGTGATGGTCACGGTGTGAACGCTGCCGTTGGCGAAGGTGACCCCCGGCGAGGAATTGACGCTCCCGATGGTGCAGGCGGACGAGGAGGGGGGGTGGTAGGGGAGGTTGTTCCGCGCTGCGTCGTTGTACTTGATGGCGCAGCTCTGAACCGCGAGGTGATTGTTGTTCGGGTCGTTGAAATCCGTGTTCTTGTAGGTGTCCAGCTCGACGGCGAGGCTGTGGGGGATGTTGCCGTACCCCATGGATCCGCCGTTCGAGCCGAGCGCGTGCTGGTCGCTGCTCTGGATGACGAAGGCGATGCCGTCGGCGTGGGTCGAGGAGCCGGGGTTCGAGACGCCGGGGATCTGGAACCGGAAGGTGCTCGTGAACCCGCCTGCCACGGGCTGCTGGGCCCTGTACCACGCCGAGCCGGCCTGGTTCTGCCGCGCGGACGTCAGCCTGAGCACGTTCAGGTTCTGGGAATTCACTGCCGCCGCAGCGGAGCCGTTGGTGACGATGGGACAGGAGGCGGCATTCGAGCAGGCCTGGGCCGCCCCGATGCTGGAGAAGCTGAACCCGGTCGCCGCCCTCCCGCCCAGGCTCACGCAGTCCTGGTGATTGAGATCGGAGCCGTCGCACGATTCCGCGCCTTCGCGAAGTCCATTGCCGCAAACGCCCGCGCAGGAGGACAGATCGAAGCCGGTGCAGTCCGCGCGACAGGCGAGCGTTCCTCCGGCCCCTCCGAGGGTGGAGCAGGTCGCGCCGTTCAGGTCCGATCCGTCACAGATCTCGCTGCCTTCCCTGATGCCGTTGCCGCAGGCATGGGAGCAGGCGCTGACGTCGAAGGTGCAGTCCGCGGCGCAGCCCAGGGAGCCGCCATTGGGGTACCCGAGGTCGTTGCAGGACCACCCTCCGAGCGCAGACCCGTCGCACTGCTCGTTGGCCTCGATGGTCCCGTTGCCGCAGACGGCGCCGCACCCGTAGGGGCCGGGAGCGACATCGAGCGTCACGACGCTGGGGGTGCTGTTGTTGACCGTCGTGGAGTAGCGGTAAACGCCGGGGGCGATCTGGTCCACGCTCGAGGTGAAGCGGAACTTCTCGCTTGGCGGGCTGAAGAACTGGATCAGGCTCGAGGTGAGCGAGGCCGTCGAGGTCGTCACGCTGCCCGAGGTGAGGGTGTAGCCGGGAACCCCGAACGGACCGCGCTTGAGGCTGTCCGCTGGCGTCGTGCGGGTGAAGCAGATGTCGGTGGCGCAGGTTGTCCCGGTGATCGCGTAGACGGACTGGACGGTCTCCCAGATCCAGATGGCGCCAACCCCGGTGGAGGTGCCGGCTGCCACCTTGCTGCTGAACCCGCCCGGTCCGGCGGACGGCCAGACGAAGTTGAAGGCCTGGCCGACGGCCTTGTTCGTGACCTTGTTCTGGACCTTGATCGCGGGGGTGGCGGTCTGGATCGTCGAGTTCACGACGCTCTCGGCTGTTCCGTCCGCGTTCAGGTCGACGTTCTTGGACGCGGCCATGGCCGGTCTCGAAGCGGACCCGTGGAGGAGAGCGCCGACGACAACCATGAAAACGATGGAGCGGAGTGCACGGCTCGTGACGGTCATAACCATCTGAGAACCCACCTTCCCGCCGTTCGGGGATGGTTCCCCCTGCGGCTGCAAGCAAATGCGGACAATTAAAGTCCGTTATCGGACCATACTCCTTCTGCCGCCCGATGACAATAGGGATGATTCCGGTCCTAATTAAAATAACGATGTGGAGCGCGCCACTAAACCACGTGCCCGGCAGATCCGTTCTCGGCTTGAGCCCGCCTCATGACGGGCGATGTGCACCGGGTCGGGTTCGGCCCGACCAGGCCCGGCCCGACCCAGCCGCATGGGGGTTCGATTCCGTCCGAGGGGAGTGGTCCCGACGATCGTCGGGCGATGTTCCTAGGCTCGGGCCCGACGTGTGCCGGATCTCGAGCAGGTAGGGCTGGCCCTCGCCGCCCCCGAGCGATTCGACCTGCCTCAGGCGGAGCGTTGCCCGGCAGGCGCGATCCCACCAGATCCACTCGTCCACCTTGGCCCGCTTGGGGGAGCCGAGCGCGCCCATGAGCGAGGCGGGCCAGGGATCCCCCTTCGCGACCAGGATCCGGGCCCGGATATATCGCAGCGGGGGGTCCTCCCCCTCGGCGGCGAACCCGAGCTGGATGTCGTCGAAGCGGCCCGGCCGGCGCGCACGAAGCGCAAGCGTGGATTTCCTGTAGTCCTCGATCAGGGACTGGGACTCGGGGATGGGAACGAGGGGAGAGATCCGCTCGACCTGTGAACGGGGCATGTCGAGCGCAAGGCCGTCGAGAGTGTAACCGGCGCAGGGGCCGTCCTCGGTCCGGGGGTCGGTCGCCTTGGCTGCCGGAGCAGGTCCGACTTGAGGGCCGGCGGTCGCGGCTGCGTCAGCGCCGGGGAGCGGAGCCGGCGGGGCCGGTGGTGCGGCCGGCTCGCGGTGCGCCGAACAGGCTGCCGTGCAGGCCGCGACCAGAAGCGGCAGGCAGGCGGTTCGGAGGGCGCGTCGCAGGCGGACGATGGTCTCCATTGGAATGCAGAGGGTACCCGTGGGAGACGGGAGCGTCAAACGCCCGGGGCGGGCGGTCGGTTTGACCCGGCGGCTCGGGGAACGGTACGATCGGCGGGAACTCACCAACGGGGATCAATCGTGAACCGCTCCCCCGAAGCAATCGAGAAGCAGCTTCTCGCGCTGGCGGCCTCCCTGCGCCGCGGCGGCCTGAGCGTCACGCACCAGCGGCTCGCGGTCTACCGCGCCCTGCTCGAGGACGACTCGCATCCCGATGCCGAGCAGCTGTACGAGCGGGTGCGCGGCGCCCTTCCCGGCCTCTCGCTCGGAACGGTTTACAAGGCGATCGACGTCCTTCTTGAGCTCGGTGTCATCCGCGAGGTGGATGCGCCCCGCAGCGCGACCCGCTACGAGGCGGCGCTCGAGCCGCACCACCATCTGATCTGCGACCGGTGCCACCGGATCGAGGATCTGTTCGACCCCGGGCTCTCGAACGTCCGCCCCGCCCCCGGGTCCGGGAACGGCTTCGAGGCCGAGAGCTGCGCGGCGCAGTTCCATGGCGCCTGCGCGAAGTGCGCGGCGGCGCTGCGGGCGCGCGGCGAGAACCGGCGCGCGCGCGGGCATCCCTCCGCCTGAGAGCCCGCCCCGCGGCGCAGGCCCGGGAAGGTGACGCCGCGCCGGCCGGCCGCGTACCATGTCCGGGACATGGCCCCGCGTTTCGAGGAGAGGATTCGCGAGCGCGCGTCCGAGCTGGGGTTCCGCCGGGTCGCGTTCACGCCGGCCGGCCCGGCGCCGCGCGCCGAGGCGTTCCGCCGCTGGCTCTCCCGCGGGTTCGCCGGCGAGATGACCTGGCTCGAGTCCGAGCCGGCCTCGCGCGCCGACGTGACGATCCGCTCCCCCTGGGCCCGCACGATCGTCTCGGCCGCGTTCCATTATGGCAGCCCCGCGGGGAGGCCGCCGTTCGACCCGCGGCTCATCCCTGTCCCGGCGCAGAGGGGCGCCGGACGGTGAGGACGCATGCGGCGGCGCGCCCCGGGAGCGGAAGCGCCAGGCAGCAGGAGCCCGGGGACGCGGCGGGCGGAGCGCGCTCCGCGGCCTCGCCCGCGGACGGCCTGCCGGGGATTTCCGGGCTGGTGTCGCGTTACGCCCTCGGGGTGGACTACCACATCGTGGTGAAGCGCCGCCTCGAAGAGCTGGCCCGGTTCCTCCGCGCCGAGGGAGGCGGGCGCGTGGAGGCGCGCTGCCTGCTGGACACGAGCGCGATCCTGGAGCGGGACCACGCGGCGGAAGCGGGCAACGGCTGGACGGGGAAGAACGCGATGGTGATCGATCCGCAGGCGGGCTCCTGGTTCTTCCTGGGCGAGATCCTGACCGACCTGGCGCTCGCGCCGGAGCCGGGGATCGAGGACCAGTGCGGCTCGTGCACCCGGTGCGTCGACGCCTGTCCGACCGGCGCCATCGTCGAGCCGCGGTTCGTGGACTCCAGGCGCTGCATCTCCTACCTCACCATCGAGCTCCGGGGGGCGATCCCCGCGCCCCTGAGAGGGGCGGTGGGGGAGAACCTCTTCGGGTGCGACATCTGCCAGGAGGTCTGCCCGTGGAACCGCCTCGCGCCGCCCCCGGCCGACGGCGCGCTCGGCCCGGGGCCGGCGCTGACGGAGCTCGACCTCGCTGCCGCCGTTTCGCTCGACGAGGCCGCCTTCGCGGCCCGGTTCCGCCGCTCGCCCATCGCCCGGGCCCGGCGCGCTGGATTCGCGCGCAACGCGCTGATCGTCGCGGCGAACCGCGGCAACGCCGCGGCGCTGCAGGCGGGCGAATCGCTGCTCACCGACCCGGATCCGGCGGTGCGCGAAACGGCGGTCTGGGCTCTTGCGCGGGGCGAGGCTCCGCAGCGACGGGCGGCCGCTCTCGCCGCGGAACGCGAGCCCGATCCCGTGCTGCGCAGGCGGATGGCCGGGGAGGAGACCGGCCGGGGAGTGACGCTCACGCGCCGAACCCCTGGTGAGCGGGTCGGTTTCTGGTGAGGGATCGCGGCCGCCCGCGGGGGCAGCCGCTAATCGAGAGGCAGCTCGACCTCGAATCGATCGCCGATGATCCGGACCTGGTAGGCCTCGACGCTGGCCCAGTCCTTGTTCACGCACTTGCCGGACTGAAGGTCGAAGGTCCAGCCGTGCCACGTGCAGGCGACCCGCTTGCCCGTGATCGCGCCCGTCCGAGAGCGCCGCCCCCATGTGCGTGCAGCGGTCCCGGCAGGCGTAGAGGGTGCCGTCGATCTTGAAGACCGCGACCTTCCGGTTCCGTATCCAGACCGACCGGCCCTTGCCGTCGGGGATGTCCGCGACGGCGCCCGGCAGGAAAGAAGGCGCGCCGCGTCTGGGAATGCGCGGGCTCCTCGTCGTCGGGAAACCGGAGAAAATCGTCGCTCATGGGTGTCAGACCCTCTCCCCCCCGCGTTCTGCCCGGGGGAAGCAGGACGCAGCACCTTACACCGCCGTGCCGCCCGGAACAACTCCCCCGGGGCGGGCGTCAGAAGCTGAAGGTGGACTTCCCCTCCGCCAGGATCTTCCCGTACTTGGCCCGCGCCTGGACCACCCAGGTGAACTTCCCCCCGGTGCCGAGCTTGTTCCGCTCCTCCACGTTGAGCTGGACGAACGCGGTCTTGGTCTCGCGCGAGATCAGGTCCATCGGGGACCCTTCCTTCTGGATCCGCAGGAGATAGCTGTCCGTTCCCGAGATCGAGTCCCAGCGGAACACGTACGGGATGGCCGGCAGTGCGCCCCTCTTCGGCTCGCTGACCTCGATGACCGGGACATTCGATGCGACCTTGGCGGGTCCGCTCTTGTTGAGGAAGAAGGCGGCGACGAAGATGCCGCCGACAACCGCGAGAGCCACGATGAACCCGAACACCCATTGCCTCAACGACCCGCCCATCGGGTGCTCGAGCTCCTCCATCTCGTGCTCGAACCGGTCGATCGGATCTTCCCGTTCAGTAGTGGGGCTGCCCGCTGGCTCCTTGGACATAGGTGGTCTCCTTCCGTGGTTGACGACCCTGGGGGACCGACCTCCCCCTGAGGCGTCGGGGAGTCATGTCCCATGGTCGCGCAGACGCGCCTCCGGATCAAGCGCCGCCCGCCCCCGTTTCCGGGCTGCTATCATCCGGCCATGAAACGCCCGTTCGTCCTGATCAACGCCGCGGTCAGCCTCGATGGGAAGCTCGCGCCCTCCTCCCGCAGGAAGGTCCGCCTGGGCAGCGACAGGGACCGGGCCCGGATGGACCGCCTGCGCGCCGGGAGCGACGCCATCCTGATCGGCGCGGGCACGCTGCGGGCCGAGGATCCCCCGCTGCAGGTGAAGTCCCAGGCGCTGCGCCGGGGCCGCGCGCGCCGGGGCCTCCCCGAGGAGCTCCTGGAGATCGTCGTGAGCGGCTCGCTCGAGCTCCCCTGGCGGGGCGGTTCTTCCGGGACACCGGCGCCCCGAGGCTCCTCGTCGTTCCGCGGACCGCTCCCGCGAGGAGGCTCGCCCGCGCCCGCGGGCGGGTGGAGATCCTCGCCCTGGGCGGGCGCGAGGTGGACCTCGGGCGGCTTCTCGTCCGCCTCGAGGGATGGGGGATCCGGCGGCTGCTCGTGGAGGGGGGCGGGGCGACCTTCGCCCGGTTCCTCGCCGGCGACCTCGTGGACGAGGTCCACCTGACGGTCTGCCCCCTCCTCGTCGGCGGGGCTGCGGCGCCGACTCTCTTCGAGGGGAGGGGGTTCGAGGGCCCGCTCTTCCCCCGGATGGCGCTCGACCTGTGCCGGCGCGAAGGGGACGAGGTCTACCTCCGCTACCGGCGCCTTGACCGACCCGTGGGCGGGCGATACCGTACACGGACATGAAAAACCGCTTTCCGCTGACCGAGGAGGAGACGCTCGCGCCGTTTGCCATGTCGGCGGTCGAAGAGCCGTGGGCGGCGATTCCCCGAGCCCGAGCACCCTTACCGCTCGGCCTTCATGCGCGACCGCGACCGCGTCATTCACTCCCGGGCGTTCCGGCGCCTCGAGTACAAGACGCAGGTCTTCGTGAACCACGAGGGGGACCATTACCGCACGCGCCTGACCCACAGCATCGAGGTGAGCCAGATCGCGCGCACGGTCGCCCGGGCCCTGGGACTGAACGGGGACCTGGCCGAGTGCCTGTCCCTGGCGCACGACCTCGGCCACACGCCGTTCGGTCACCTGGGCGAGGACGTCCTGCGCGAGCTGATGAGGGACGAGGGGGGCTTCGACCACAACCGCCAGTCGCTCCGGATCGTCGACAAGCTGGAGGAGCGGTACCCCGAGTTCCCGGGCCTCAACCTCACCTACGAGACCCGCGAGGGGATCGCGAAGCACTCCGGCGTGTTCGACCCGGGGGCCTGCCCCGAGTACGCGGACTACGATCCCTCCGAGCAGCCCCCGCTCGAGGCGCAGATGATCGACATCGTGGACGAGATCGCCTACAACCACCACGATGTGGACGACGGGCTGGAGTCGCGCCTGCTCGACCTCGAGGAGCTGTGCGCGGACGTCGAGCTGTTCGGCGAGGCGGTCCGCGACGCGCGCGGCCGCTGGCCTTCAGCCGACCGCCACACCTGGATCAACGTCTCCCTGCGCCGCGTGATCGACCTGCTCATCAGCGACCTGATCGCCTCCACGAGGCGGCGGATCCAGGACGCGGGGATCGAGACCCTCGAGGACGTGCGCTCGGCGGCTTCCCAGCTCGTCGGCCTGTCGCCCGCCGTCCACGCCGGGAACCGCCAGCTCAAGCGTTTCCTGAACGAGAAGCTCTACCGCCACCACAGGCTCGAGCGGATGCGCGACAAGTACCGGCGCATCCTGATCGCGCTCTTCACGCGGTACCGCGAGAACCCGCTGCTCCTCCCGGAGAGCCAGCGCCGCAAGCTCTCCGAGGAAGGGACCGCCAGGCTGATCGCGGACTACATCGCGGGAATGACCGACCGGTACGCGCTCGACGAGTACCGCCGCCTCTACGATCCCGATACGAAGGTCTGACGGCGCGGTTCACCGCTGAAACGCGATCCGCCCGGCTGTCTTGACCGGAGCCGGGCCGCTCCCTAGCATGACGCGCGTTCCGGTGCGGAGCGAGCCGTCCGCCCGCCCGCCGGCTGGAGTTGCGCCCCGGCCCGGTGCCCGAAGGGCGCGGAGGCGGCCTGTTCATCCAGGGGGGAGGGGAGGAGGGGTGCGGTGATCGCCCGCGTCGCGAGCGCCATCCTGGTGGGGGTCGAGGCGCGCCTGGTCGAAGTGCAGGTGGACCTGTCGCGGAAGGGGCTTCCGGGGACCCCGACGGTCGGCCTGCCCGGCGCCTCGGTCCGCGAAAGCCAGGAGCGGGTCCGGATCGCCATCCGCAACAGCGGCCTCGGGGGCGAGCCCGCAAGGATCACCGTCAACCTGGCGCCCGCCGACCTGCCGAAGCAGGGCTCCTCGCTCGACCTCGCCGTGGCGGCGGCCGTGCTGCTCGCGGAGCGGGGGGGCCGGGCCCGCGAGGGGTGGGTCGTCGCGGGGGAGCTGGCGCTGGACGGCGCGCTGCGCCCTGTCCCGGGAGCGCTCCCGATGGCCCTCGCCGCGCGCGCCGCGGGCTGCGCCGGGATCCTCCTGCCGGACCCGAGCGCGCCCGAGGCCGCGGCGGTCGGAGGGATCCCTGTCGCGCCCGCGCGGGACCTGGCGGAAGCCTACGCGTTCCTCGCGGGCGAGACGGAGTCGCGGCCCGTGGTTGCGCGGGAGAGACCGAGCCCGGGGATCCGGGCGGCCCGCGCGAGGACCTTTCCGACGTGCGCGGCCAGGCGGGCGGACGGCGGGCCCTCGAGGTGGCCGCCGCCGGATGCCATCACCTCGTGCTCATCGGCCCGCCGGGCACCGGCAAGACGATGCTCGCGCGGCGGCTGGGGACGATCCTTCCCCCGCTGAGCCGGGAGGAGGCGATCGAGATCACGCGCGTCGCGAGCGCGGCCGGGATCCTGCCGCCCGGCTCGGGGCTCGCGCGGCAGCGGCCGTTCCGCGCGCCGCATCATTCGATCACGCCCGCGGGGCTCGTCGGCGGGGGCGCCGAGCTGCGGCCGGGAGAGGTCTCGCTGGCGCACGAGGGGGTGCTGTTCCTCGATCGAGCTGCCCGAGTTCGATCGGCGCACGCTCGACCTGCTCCGCCAGCCGATCGAGGACGGCGAGCTCACGATCGTGCGCAGCCGCCACCGGTTCACCCTGCCCAGCCGCTTCCTGATGGTCGCGGGGATGAATCCCTGTCCCTGCGGGTACCGCGGCTCGGGCGCGCGACCGTGCCGCTGCACGCCGCTCGAGGTGCACCGGTACATGTCCCGGATCTCGGGGCCTCTCTGGGACCGCTTCGACCTGGTCGTCGAGCTGCCGGCCGTGAGCCTGGAGGAGCTGTCCGTGGGCCCCGAGGGGGAGAGCTCGGCGACGGTGCGCGCGCGCGTGGAGCGTGCGCGCGGATTCCAGCTGGAGCGCGCGGACTGCGCGGGCCAACGTGCGGGAGCGGCGGTCCCCGGCGGTCCGGCGGGAGGCGCACCGGCCGTCCCGGCGGAGGAAGAGGGCGGAGGAGAGACGGGGGCGAGGGGCGGGATCGCGCCGGCGCGATGGGTTTCGAACGCGAGGCTCTCCGTCAGGGAGCTGCCCGCTCTCGCCTCGCTCCCGCCGGACGCCCGGCGATTCCTCGAATCGGCTTCCCGGCGCCTCTCCCTCTCCGCCCGGGCCGTCCACCGCGTCCTGCGGGTGGCGCGGACCATCGCCGATCTCGAAGGGGAGGCGACCCCCGCCCTCGCGCACGTCGCCGAGGCCCTGTCCTACCGGCCCAGGTTCGAGGCGATGTGAGCCCGGACGGCTGCCGGTGGCCGCGGAGGACGCGGGCGACGCCCCCTGCGCCGGGGAGGCAGGGCGCGGGCGGAGCTCCGCAGGAATTGCGCGGAGAAACGCCGCGCCGCGCCGGTTTCGTGGGACATTGCGTTGACATGCGTCGCGCGCTCCCCTAGACTCACATGCTTGCGGCGTGAACGAAGGCCCATGACCCCTTCCGGAAAAATCACAGTCTCGGTCGCCAGCCGGGTCGCGCACGTCGACCTGATCCATGCCATTTCGGACCAGGTCGCCGCGCTCGTCGGCTTCGACGGCGACGAGGTGCTGAACCTCGGCCTCGCCGTGCGCGAGGCCGCCATCAATGCCATCAAGCACGGCAACAAGATGGACCCGCGGAAGAAGCTGAGCGTGGTCTTCGAGTTCGACGAGGAGGGGCTTTCCATCGCCGTGCGGGACAAGGGGAAGGGGTTCGACCCCGATGCCGTCGTCGACCCGACCCTGCCGGAGAACCTGCTGCAGACCAGCGGCCGGGGCATCCTGCTCATGAAGGCGTTCGTCGACAAGGTGGAGGTCCACGGGGGCGAGAACGGCAAGGGAGCGGAGGTGCTCCTGTTCAAGTGCCTGCGTGACTCCGGCGGCGCCCGCCAGGAGCGGGCCTAGGGATGCAGGCCCGGCTTCGGAGCGTCGGCGGCGTGGATGTGCTCGAGCTGGCCGGGAAGATCACGATCGGGGAAGGGGACGCCGAGCTGCGGCAGATCGCCGCGGAGCTGATCGGCGGGGGGCATTCGAGGCTCCTCATCTCCCTGGAGAAGGTCGGGTTCATGGATAGCGCCGGGCTGGGGGAGCTCGTCGCCTGCTTCAAGAAGGCGGCCGAGAAGGGGGGAGCGGTGAAGCTGCTCAGACCGTCGGGAAAGGTCGCGGACCTGCTGTCCCTGACGAAGATCACGGATATTTTCGAAATCTACCAAGACGAAGGCGACGCGATCGCCAGTTTCTGAAGGAGCGATCATGACCCCTGAAGTGCGCGCAATCGGAGATGTGAGCGTCGTTGACCTGAAGGGACGCGTGACTCACGGCTCGGGCGACATCGAGATGCGTGAGACCGTTCAGCACCTCCTGGACGACGGGAAGCGGAAGTTCCTGATCAACCTGGAGAAGGTGACCTTCATGGACAGCGCCGGGATCGGCGAGCTCGTTGCCTGTCACAAGCGGGCTGTCGAGAAGGGCGGAGCGATCAAGATCCTGAAGCCCAACGAGAAGCTCCTCGACCTGTTCACGATCACCAAGCTGATCGAGATCTTCGACATCTTCAAGGATGAGAAGGAGGCCCTGAAGGCCTTCTGAGCCGCTCAGCCTTTCGGGCCGAGCGTTCCCTTCCAGCGGGCGATCAGGGCCAGCGCCTCGAGCGGGGTCAGGCGGTCGGGATCCGAGTCGCGGATCTCGCCGCCCACCGCTTCGAGCGCCGGGTCGAGCGCGGCATCCGAGGCCGGCACGAACAGCGGCAGCTGGTCCTGCCTGGCCCCGGGGCTTCCGCCCCCGCGCTTGCGGGCGAGCGACGGCAGCCCGTCCCGTCCGAATTCGTTCCTCTCCAGGTTCTCCAGGACTTCCTTGGCGCGGGAGATCACCTCGCGGGGCAGGCCCGCGAGGCGCGCCACCTGGATCCCGTACGAGCGGTCCGCCGGACCTTCCTCCACCTTCCGGAGGAACAGCACCGTGTCCTTGTACTCCCGGGCGGAGATGTGGAAGTTCCTGATCCCGGGGAAGAGCAGGGCCAGCTCCGTCAGTTCGTGGTAGTGGGTGGCGAACAGCGCGCGCGGCCGGGCCACGGGGTTCTCGTGCAGCCACTCGGCGACGGCCCACGCGATCGACAGGCCGTCGAAGGTGGCCGTTCCGCGGCCGATCTCGTCGAGCAGGACGAGCGACCGGGAGGTCGCCGAGTGGACGATGTTCGCCGTTTCGCTCATCTCGACGAGGAAGGTGGACTGCCCTCCCGCCAGGTTGTCCGAAGCGCCGACGCGGCAGAAGATCCGGTCGGCGATCCCGATCTCGGCGCTCTCCGCGGGCACGAAGGAGCCGGCCTGCGCCATGAGTACGATCAGGGCGGTCTGCCTGAGGTAGGTTGATTTCCCCCCCATGTTCGGGCCGGTGAGGATGATGATCCTCGCCGCGTCCGAGCCGAGCGCGAGGTCGTTCGGGATGAACCTCTCCATCCCCGCCAGCCGCTCCACCACGGGATGCCGGCCGCCCACGATCCGCAGCGAGGGCTCGTCGACGACGCGCGGGCGCACGTAGCCGTGCCGCTCGGCGGCCTCGGCGAAGCAGGAGAGGACGTCGAGCTCCGCCAGGGCGCGGGCCGCGCAGCGGATCGCCCCCGCCTCGGCCCCGGCCCGCTCGAGCACGTCTGCGAACAGCGCCTGCTCGCGCTCGCCGAGTTCGCTCTCCGCCTTGAGGAGCGTCTCTTCGAATTCCTTCAGCTCGGGGGTCACGAACCGCTCGGCGCCGACGAGCGTCTGCTTGCGGATGTAGTCCGGGGGGACGGCGCCGAGGTTCGAGCGGCTCACCTCGATGTAGTAGCCGAACACGCTGTTGAACCGGACCTTGAGGCTTCCGATCCCGGTCCGCTTGCGCTCGCGGGTTTCCAGGTCGGCGAGCGTGCTGCGGGCGCTGCGCTGCGCCGCGCGCCAGCGGTCGACGTCCGCGTCGTAGCCGTCGCGGATGACGCCGCCGTCGCGGGCCAGGGCCGGCGGGTCGTCCGCGATCGCCCTCGCGAGCAGCGCGGCGAGAGGGGAGAGCTCGGGCAGCTCGCGGGCCTTGCCCGCGAGGAGCGGGCTCGAGGCCGCCCCCACGCGCTCGCGGACGGCGGGCAGCGCCTCGAGGCAGCGGCGGACCGCGAGCAGGTCCCGGGGCGTCGCGGTGCGGAGCGAGATGCGGCCCAGGAGCCGCTCCATGTCGGGCAGGGGACGAAGGGTGTCTCGGAGCGATTCGCGCGTCGCGCGCCCGTCGAGGAGCTCCGCCACGGCCTCCAGCCGCGCCTCGATCGCGTCGCGCACGACCAGCGGCCGGACGAGCCAGTCGCGCAGCAGCCGCCCGCCCATCGCCGTCATCGTGAGGTCGAGCACGCCGACGAGCGTGGCGCGGTTCGTCTCGTCCCCGATCGAGCGGAGCAGCTCGAGGTTGCGCCGGGTGGTCTGATCGAGGACGAGGCAGCTCGCGGCGTCGATCGTTCGGATCGCCCCGATGTGCCTGCAGGGGGCCCTTCTGCGTTTCCTGCAGGAATGCGAGGAGTGCGCCCGCCGCCGCCACGGCCCGCGGCCGGCCGCCCAGGCCGTAGCCGTCGAGCGTGGCGACCTCGAAATGCTCGAGCAGCGTCTTGCGCGCCATCGGCTCGGCGAACGACCACCCCGGGCGGGGCGAGAGGAGCGCCGTCGCCCGTAGCTCGCCCAGCAGCGCCTCGGCGGGCGGCTCGTCCTCGGGATGGATGATCTCCCGGGGCGCGTATCCCGCGAGGATCTCGCGGGCGCGGCCGGGATCGCCGTCCCAGACGAGGAACTCGCCGGTGGAGAGGTCCGCCAGCGCGAGCCCGGAGCCTTCCTTCGTCGCGCAGGCGGCGGCGACGTAGGTGGCGACGCGGGGCTCGAGCGAGGAAGGATCGGTCATCGTGCCCGGGGAAAGCACCCGCACCACCTCGCGGGCGACGAGCCCCTTCGCGTTCTTCGGATCCTCGGTCTGATCGCAGATCGCGACCCGGTGCCCGGCGCGCACGAGGCGGGGAATGTAGGTGTCCGCGGCGTGCACGGGAACCCCGCACATGGGCGCTTCCATCGCGGTCCCCTTGCCGCGCGCCGTCAGCGTGAGCTCCAGTACCTTCGAGGCGAGGATGGCGTCCTCGAAGAACATCTCGAAGAAGTCCCCCATCCGGAACAGGAGGATGGCGTCCTTGTGCTGCGCCTTCGCGGCGAGGTACTGGCGGAACATCGGCGTGAGGGGCGGTGTCTTCCCGCCCCCGGCCGCTCCGCCGCCGTCGTCTCTCGGAATGTCGGGTTCGAGGCTCACTGGGGTGTCACCGATCGGGCCGGACCGTCGGGCCGGCGGAAAACGCCGGCCCGCCGCGGAGGAGCTCCGTTCCGCGACGGGGGAGTCTAGCCCGAATCATCCGCGATTGCACCTGCCGGGGAGCGGGGTGCGCCCGCCCGCTTGACAACGGCCCCCCGTAGCCACTAGAAAGGGCGGCGGTGGAACTCGAAGAAGAGCGGCAGGAGCAGGAAGGCGAGCAGGAACCGTTCGTGCCCGTCGCCCTGCGCGACGAGGACCGGCTTCTCCTCATCCTCGCGTACATGGGCCCCCTGGCGCTCGTCTCGCTCGCGGCGGGACGGAACGACTTCGTCCGGTGGCACGGCCGTCAGGGTCTGCTGCTCGGCGTCGCGACGCTCGTGACGTTCGTCGCGCTGCGGCCCGTGCACACGCTGCTTCTACCTGATCTGGGGCTTCCTCGGGCAGATCTTCCTGACGATCGAGCTGCTGGTCGGCGTGGGGTTCTTCCTGGTGGCGATCTTCTGCCTGGTCAGGGCCCTCGAGGGGGCGAAGTTCCGGCTCCCGCTGCTCGGGGACATCGTCGATCGCTTCTAGGCGCTCCGGCGCCGGCGCGCGCCCCGCGGGCCGGACGCCCTCCTACTCCGAGGTCCCGTCCGCAGGATCGCTCACCCCCGCGACCTTCATCTGCAGCTCCCGGTGGTTCATCCGCCAGCTCTTCGCCCAGTCCTGGATGATCAGCGGCGCGTAGCCGCCCTCGAACGCCTTCGCCTGCAGCGATTCCCCGCGCAGCGTGAGGTTCGCGACCAGCGCGAGGAAGTACCGGTGCACGTCGTTGATCTCCCGGGCGAGCCTGGAGCCTGGCGCGATCCGCTTCTTCCCCTTGTCGGTCAGGGTGACGACGTACTCGCCATCCTTGACCTCGCGGGCGAGCAGTTCCCCGGCCTTCTTCGTGTACTCCTTGAGACGATCGTCCAGCGCCTGGCTGTCGAGCGACGCGATGACCTTCTTGTCGGCGTCCTTCTCGGGGATCTTGATCCCCGCGGCCGCGAGCTCCTGCGCGGCGGAAGCGACGCTCGACGCGTAGTAGGCGTCCTGGGCGCGATCGCCCCCGCCGTTGCGAACCCGCTCGAAGGCGAGGTGCGCGGCCGACCACCGTCCGGCGCGCAGGGAGGCGAGGCCCAGGTTCCAGTCCCCGTTCGGAAGGTTCGGATTCTGCTCGAGGAGGCGCTCCCAGCACTTCGCCGCGAGCTCGGGGTCCACGCGCGTGTCGCCCGCCCGCGCGAGGGTCTCGAGCGCGCGACGGAGGTATTCGGGGGGAGGGGAGTCCATCTTCGCGAAGGCCTCGACCGCGCGGCGGTGGTACTCGACCGCCTGGTCGGCCCGGCCGGCATCGGCGTAGAGCTTGCCGGCGCGGAAGAGCGACGTGCCGTCCTTCGGCACCTTCACGCGCCCCTTCTCGATCGCCGCGACCCCCGCCTCCGCCGCCTTGCGCGAGGCGTCCGTGTCGTGCCGGTTGAGGGCGAGGTTCGACAGGTAGAACCAGCTCTCGATCGGGGGCTTCTCGGCCGCGGTTTCCTTCTGGAGTGCTTCCTGGGCCGAGGCGAACGCCTTCGACGAGGCCGCGGAGTCCTGCTCGACCGTGTCGTAGCAGTACCCGAGCATGTAGAAGATCGCGCCGGTCGCCACTCCTCCGTCCCGCGCCTTCTCGAGGTCGGGCAGGGCATCGGCGTACCGTCCGGAGAGGTAGGCGGCGATCCCGCGCTCGGCGGCCGTGCGGGCCTCGGCGGCCGGTGGCTCGGCGGTGAGCGGGGAGGCCAGGAGCGCGGCGATCGCCAGCGTCGCTCCGAGCGCGGCGAGACGGCGGACCCGGCGGCCGGTTTCCCCGGCGGGGGCCGCGCGGCCCTCCTGGGCGGAGCGGCGGGACGCGGGGGCCGCGAAGCGGAGGCATCCGGAAGAGAGGCCGGGCGCGGGGTGGACGACCGGGGCCGGGCGCGGGGCGGTTCTGTCGGTTTTCACGGCCGCCACTCTAAGCGAACTGGCGGATGGCCGCAAGACGAGGAATGCCGACCCCGGGGTGATCTATCATGGGGGCGCATGCCGACCCTCTCTGCCGTCGTCCCCGACCCGCTGCGCTCCCCGGATCTGCGCCCGACCCGCGTGCGGCTGTCGATCCGAGCGGCTGCGGCACTCGTCGCGGTGGCGGCGGCCTCTCCCGGCGCCGGGACTCCTCGCGGGGTCTCCGCCTCCGAAGGCAGGAGAGAGACCTCCGCTCGAGTCCTCCGTATCCTCCCAGGGGACCGCCGGCGCCGTCCCGGCCGCCGGGAGCCCGCGCGCCGGCGCTCCCGCGCCGGGGGCGGAGGGCCGGCCGGACGTCGGGCAGGCGCTTTTCGAGGCGCTTCTCAGGCGGTACGCGGGGTTCCGCGATTTCCGGGCGCGGTTCACGGAAACGCCCGTGAGCCGGGCGACGGGAGAGGGCCCCACCGAGTCGGGGATCGTCTCCTTCAAGCGGCCCGGCCGTTGGCGATGGGAGTACCTCGATCCGGAAAAGAAGGTCGTCGTGGTCCGCGCCGGCGTCGCCACCCTCGCCGTCGCGGGCGACCCGGAGGTGTCGCGCTACGAACTCGGGTCAGGAGAGGGCGGATCGGGGGTCGGCTCCCTGCTCGAAGGCGGAGAGAGCGTGAGCGCGCGGTTCCTCGCGCGGATCGAGCCCGCGAGCGACCGCGACGAGGCGGTCCTGCGCCTCGACCCCGTCCGCCTGTCCGACGAGTACGATCACATCGTCGTCCGCTTCCTGCGCAAGGAGCTCGTGATCCGCGAAGTGATGGTCGAGGACCCCGGGGGGAACCGCCTCCTGTTCCGGTTCGAAGGGTTCAAGCCAGACTCCGGCCTGGCGGACGCGCTCTTCGAACTGGCCCCGTCCGCCTCCCGCCGCGAACCTTGATCGCCCCCCGCCGGGGTGCTAGAGTGAACGCCCAAACTCCACGACCATCGCGCGTCGCAGGCGCCGCAGTTTCCGGGGGTTCACTCCATGTCCGGCCGGCGCCGGAGCGCTTCCGGGCGTGAAGCAACAGGGAGTTCCATGCCGCAGGAGTGTTCTTTCGACATAGTCTCGAAGATCGACCTTCAGGAAGTGGACAATGCCGTCCAGCAGACGATGAAGGAGATCCGGACCCGCTACGACTTCAAGGGGAGCATCGCCGAGGTCTCCCGCAACGGCAACGAGCTGGTCCTGCACGCGGAGGACCGGTTCCGCCTGAAGAGCGTCGTGGAGATCCTCAACCAGCGGCTCGCCAAAAGGGGTGTCCCGCTGAAGGCGGTGAAGTTCGGCGAGCCCAGGGAATCTTCCGGCGGAACGGTGACGCAGACCGTGGACCTGCAGGAGGGGATCTCCAGCGACCAGGCCCGCGAGATCGTGAAGCTGATCAAGGCGCTCAAGAGCAAGGCCCAGCCCACCATCATGGGCGACCAGCTGCGCGTGAAGGCGAAGAGCCGCGACGAGCTTCAGACGGTGATCCAGTATCTTCGGGACCAGAACCTCGAATTCGACATCCAGTTCACGAACTATCGTTCCTGACGAGCGCCGTCCGCCGGCGGTCCCGCCTTCGCGGGGACGAGGCGGGCAGCGGTGCGGAGGCGGATTGCAACCAGATCCTCATTCGATCAGCGGGACGGCCGGCGCCGGAAGCGGGCGCGCCATGACGCCCGAGGAGATCTTCGGCCTGGTGAAGGTGAAGCTCGACGCCGTCGGCGAGCGCTTCACCGAGAGCCTGGGATCGAACGTGGACATCGTCTCGGCGATGGGCAGCTACGTGTCGGGCGCGGGGGGAAGAAACTCCGCCCGGCGCTCCTGCTGATCTGCTCGGGCCTGGTCGGGTACGAAGGGCGTGACGACGTTCTCTTCGGCTCGGTGTTCGAGCTGATCCACACCGCGACCCTCGTGCACGACGACATCATCGACGAGGCCGCGACCCGCCGGGGCCGCGAGTCGGTGAACCGCAGGTGGGGGAACCACCTGACGGTCCTGATGGGCGACCACCTCTACATCAAGGCGATGCAGCAGGCGATCTCGGGCGGGGACCTGAAGATCCTCGACCTGCTCGCGGAGACCACCCTCGGCATGATCGAGGGCGAGATGATCCAGCGCGATCAGAACGGGCGGCTCGACGTCGATGAGCAGGGGCACCTCGAGGTCGTGGAGAGGAAGACGGCCCTGCTCTTCTCCGCCTGCTGCCGCACCCCGGCGATGCTCGCCGGCGCCCCGGACAGGATGCAGCGCGCGCTGCGCAGCTACGGGCTCGATCTCGGGATGGCCTACCAGCTCGTGGACGATCTCCTCGACTTCACGGGGAACGAGAAGACCCTCGGCAAGCCGACGCTCAACGACCTCAGGGAAGGGAAGCTCACACTCCCGCTGATCTACCTCCTGTGCGAAGGGGACCCGCGGCACGCCGAGCTGATCCGCTCCGTCATCGAGGACCGCGGCTTCGACCGCGTGCCCCGCGAACGGATCCTCGAGCTGCTGCACGGGCACGGGTGCCTCGCGAAGGGCAGGGCGACGGCGGTCCGCTACGCGGAGCGGGCCCGGCGCCACCTGGAAGAGTTCCCTGAGGGGCCCTGGCGCCTCGCGCTCAATTCCGTTCTCGACCTCGTGCTCGACCGCGACCGCTAGCGGGACGAGCCCCGCAAGGGACACGGCCGCGCCCCCCGCGGCCGAGGGGGTGGGCCATTCAAACGACTCTCCCGGCCAACCTCAAGTAACGCTTTAACTTCCGGCCTCGGCCCCCAAATGTAGGGGCCAGCGGGCTCTCGTCCTCGACAAATTGGGGTTACACCCTTTTCAGACGGCCCCCTTTTGACTAGAATGCCCGGCGAGGGCCGCATGCTGAAAATCGATAAAGTCGAGATCCAGGGATTCAAGTCCTTCTGCGACCGGACCGAGGTCCGCCTGCAGCAGGGAATCACCGCCGTCGTCGGGCCCAACGGCTGCGGGAAGAGCAACATCGGGGACGCGATCCACTGGGCCCTCGGCGAGCAGAGCGCCCGGACCCTGCGCGGCGGCCGGATGGAGGACGTCATCTTCGCCGGGACCGAGGCGCGCGGACCGCACGGCATGGCCGAGGTCTCGATTCACCTGAAGTCCTCGAACGGCCATCTTCCCGAGGGGCTGGGACAGGCGACGATCACGCGGCGCCTGTTCCGCTCCGGTGACGGCGAGTACCTGATCAACGGGCGGAAGTCCCGCCTGCGCGACATCCAGGAGCTTCTCCAGTCCGCCCACGTCGGCGCAACCGCGTACGCCGTCATCGAGCAGGGGAAAGTGGACGCGATCCTCAGCGCGAAGCCGCGCGAGCGGCGGCACCTGATCGAGGAAGCGGCCGGCATCACCGGGTACAAGCAGAAGCGGCACCTGGCGGAGCTGAAGCTGCTAGCGACGGAGGCGAACCTCCAGAGGATCCACGACGTCATCCTCGAGGTGCGCCGGCAGATCAACTCCCTGAAGCGCCAGGCGGCGAGGGCGCGACGCTACACCCGGGTGCGCGACGAGATGCGCGGCCTCGAGGCCCGGATCTTCGCCGCGCGCGCCCGCGAATGCGATGCTCAGGCCGTCGAGGCGCGCCGGGCCCTTGCCGGCGCGCAGGAGCGCGAAGCGGAAGCCGCGACCACCCTCGGCCGGATCGAGGCGGAGATCGAGACGCGTCGCGAGGCACGGCGCGTGATCGAAGCGGGGATCGCCGCGGCGCGCGACGAGCTCCACCGGCTGTCGCGCGAGATCGACCACGAAGAGTCCGCGATCCGGACCGAGACCGAGCGCGCCGCGGAGTCCCGGCGCGAAGCGGACCGCCTCGTCGCCGAGGGCCTCGAGACGGGGGCCCGGCTCGACGCGGCCCGGGGCGAGAAGGCCGGGCGCGAGGAAGCGCTCGCCGCGCTCGACGCCGAGCTGGCGGGGATCGAGCGGGAGCTCGAGGAAGTCGCCGCCCGGGAAGCGGAGCTGCGCTCGCGCGGCGACGCGCTCGCCGCGGCGATCGAATCGCGCCGCTCAGAGCAGGTCGGCGGGGCCTCGCGCCTCGCCGAGCTCGGCAACACGATCGGGCACCTCGAGCGGGAGCTGCAGCGGCTCGAAGGCCAGGCCGCGCGCCTCGCCGGGGAGCGCGAGCAGGCGGAGCGGGCCGCGGCCGAGGCTCTCGCCCGCGCGGACGAGGCCCGCGCCGACGGCGCAGCGGCGGCCTCCTCCCGGGAGACCGCGGGCGGGCTCGCCGAGCAGTCGCGGGCGTCCGTCCGCGAGCTCGAAGAGACGGTCCGCAGGATCGGCGACGCGATCGCGCAGGGGCGCGAGGACCTGGCCCGCCTCGACGAGCGCGTGCGCTCGCTCGAGGATGTCGAGGCGCGGTTCGCGGGGCTGGGGGCGGGCGCGCGCTGGCTGCTGACGCGCAACGGCGCGGGCGCCGTGCGCGGGGTCGTTGCCGACTTCCTGAGGACCGGCCCGGAGGCCGAGACGGCGCTCGAGGGGTACCTCGGCCCGCTGCTCGCCGCCGTGGTGGTTCCCTCCAGCGAGTCCGCGGCCTCTCTCGTCGGCGACCTGAACGAATCCCGCGCGGGGCGCTGCGTGTTCGTGCCGGAGGAGATCCAGGCCGGCAGCGCCGAGCAGTCCCTGCCCGGGGAGCTCGCCGCCGAGCCGGGGGTTCTCGGGGCGCTGTCGAAGCTCGCCTCGACTACGAACGGCATCGGCGGCATTCTCGCGCGGCGTCTTTCGGGCGCGGTGCTCGTGAAGGATCTGGCGGCGGCGATCGAGCTGTCTCGCCGCTACCCGGGACGGGATTTCGTCACCCCCTCGGGCGAGGTGGTCGGCCGCGACGGCGTGATCGAGGGCGGGCGCGGGGCGGGAACGGAGGACGGGCTCCTCGCCCGTCGCCGCCTGCTCGAGACGACGCGCCACGAGCGGTCGGCGGCCTCGGCCGCGCTCGCGGCGGCGGAGGAGTCCCGGCGCGGCGCCGAGAGCGCGCGCGAAGCGGCGGCGACGGAGCTGGCCTCCCGCGAGCGGGCCCTGCAGGCGGCGGAGCGCGACGAGGCGATCGCGCGCGAGAGGGCCGAGACGCTGGCGTCGGACCGCGAGCGCGAGGCCCGGCGTCTCGAGCTCCTGGTCCAGGAGATCGCGACGCTCGAGGACGAGCGGCGCGGGGCGGGCGAGCGGCTCGAGGCGACCGTCTCCGAGAAGGGGGCGCTCGAGCTGCGAGCTCGCTCTCTTCGCCGAGGGGATCGAAGAGCAGAAATCGGCCCTGGACGGGCTGCGCGCGGAGGCGGCGGGCGCCTCGGAGAGGCTGGCCGACAGGCGGCTGGTCCGCGCGGCCGTCCGCGAGAGGCGCAATCACACGGCGGGCGAGGTCGAGCGGCTCCAGGGAGAGCTCGCGGGGCTCGAGGAGCGGCTCGAGCGCGGACGCGCCCGGCGGGAAGAGCTCGAAGCGCGGGCGGCGGCGGCCGACGAGGCCGTCGGGGCGGCGCGCACGCGGCTGGCGGGGCTCGTCGCGTCCCACGCCGGCGCCGGCGAGTCGCTCGCGGGCGGCGAGGAGCGGCTCCGCGAGGCGGACGCCGGCGCGGCGGCGCTCGAGGACGAGGGGCGCCAGCGGCGCGCGGCGCTCGAGCAGGCCCGGGAGGAGCGCGGCAGCGCGGAGATGGCGGCCGCCGTGGCCGATTCGGAGATGCGGCACCTCGACGAGCGGTGCCGCACGGCGCTCGACGAGGAGCTCGTCGCGCTGCTCGCGCGCGTCCCCGAGGAGCCGGAGATCGACCTGCCGACGCTCGAAGGGGAGTGCGCCCATCATCGCGCCGCCCTGGACTCGATGGGGCCGGTGAACCTCCTCGCGATCCAGGAGTTCCGCGAGCTCGAGGAGCGCTACGAGTTCTTCCTGACCCAGGAGAAGGACCTCACCGGGTCGATGGAGTCCCTGCGGGAGACCATCCGCAGGATCAACCGGACCTCGCGCGAGCGGTTCCTCGAGGCGTTCGACCGGATCCGGTCCTACTACAGCGAGACCTTCCGGCTGCTGTTCGGCGGCGGCCGCGCCGACATCCGCCTTATGGAGGACGAGGACCCGCTCGAGTGCGGCCTCGAGATCATCGTGCAGCCGCCCGGGAAGAACCTCCAGAGCCTTTCGCTCCTCTCGGGAGGGGAGAAGGCCCTGTCGGCGATCGCGCTGCTCTTCGCGATCTTCCGCTACCAGCCTTCCCCGTTCTGCCTGCTCGACGAGGTGGACGCGGCGCTCGACGAGTCCAACGTGCGGCGCTTCACGCGGCTCCTGCGCGAGTTCGCGGGCGAGACCCAGTTCGTCGTCATCACGCACAACAAGCGGAGCATGGAGATCGCCGACACCCTCTACGGGGTGACGATGGAGGAGCCGGGGATTTCCCGCCTCGTCAGCATGACCCTGACCAACGGCCGTCCCGTCCGCGTCTCCTGAGGCGGAGCGGGTCCCCGGCGTCGCCGCGTCGCCCCCCCGCGGGGGAGGGCGTGCGGCTCAACCGATCGTGGCGAGGATCGAGTCCAGGGCGGCGTCCGGGTCGGCCGCGGCGAGGATCGGGCGGCCGATGACGAGGAAGGTCGCGCCCGCGTCGAGCGCTTCGCGCGCGCTCGCCGTGCGGTTCTGATCGTCGGCGGGGGCCCCGGCGGCGCGGATGCCGGGGGTGACGATGAGAGGGGCCGCGCCGAGCCGTCCCCGCAGGGCCGCGACCTCGCGCGGCGAGGCGACGAACCCGTCGCAGCCGGCCTCCCAGGCGGTTTCCGCGAGGGCGAGGACCTGCTCCTCGACGCCCCGCGCGACCCCGGCGGCGGCGAGGTCCTTCTCGCCGAGGCTCGTGAGGACGGTCACGGCGACGATCCGGACCTTGCCCGCGCCGGGAGCGGCCGCCGCGGCCTCACCCGCGGCCCGAAGCATCGCGGACCCGCCCGAGGCGTGCACGGTCAGCATCGTGGCGCCGAGCCCCGCGGCTTCGCGCACCGCGGTTCCGACCGTGTTCGGTATGTCGTGGTACTTGAGATCGAGGAATACCGGGCCGAACTGCGAGGCGATCCGGGCCGCCAGGGCGGGCCCCGCCGCCGTGAAGAGGCGCAGGCCGACCTTGAACATCCCGACGCGCCCCCGCATCCGGCCGGCCCAGGCGAGCGCCTCGGACTCGGTCGGCACGTCCAGCGCGAGGATGACCCGCTCGCGGGGCGTCATCGCGGCTCCCCCCGGCCGGGCGGGCGCAGCGAGCCGATCAGCTCGCGCACGTCCGCGACCCCGCGGGCCTCGCACCACGCTTCGAGCTCCTCGAGGATCTTCACGGGGGCGGACGGCGTGGCGAAGGTGATCGTGCCGATCTGCACGGCGCTCGCGCCCGCGATCAGGAACTCGAGGACATCGCGGGCGCAGGTGATCCCGCCGATCCCGATGACCGGGACCTTCACGGCCCGCGAGACCTGGTGGACGAGCCAGACGGCGATCGGGCGGATGGCGGGGCCCGAGAGCCCGCCGGTCCCGTTCGCGAGGACCGGCCGGCGCTTCTCGACGTCCACCACCATGGCCACGAACGTGTTGATGAGGGACAGCGCATGGGCGCCGCCCGCGACGGCGGCGCGGGCGATCTCCGTGATGTCCGACACGTTCGGGGTCAGCTTCACGATGACGGGCACGCGGCTGGCGTCCCGCACGACCCGCGTTACGCCCTCCACGGCGCGAGGATCGACCCCGAAGGCCATGCCCCCCTCGGCCACGTTCGGACAGGAAAGGTTCACCTCGACCGCGGAGAGCCCCTCCGAGGAGGCCAGCACCTGCGCCACCTCGCGGTACTCCTCCACGCTCTCGCCGTAGATGTTCGCGACGATCGCGGTCCCCTTCGTGCGCAGCAGCGGAAGCCGCTCCTCGACGAAGGCGCGCACCCCGATGTTCTGCAGCCCGATCGCGTTCAGCATGCCGGCGGGCGTTTCGACGATCCTGACCGGGGGCCTGCCGGCGCGCGGCGCGGGGGAGAGCCCCTTCACGACGATCCCGCCGAGACGGGACAGGTCGAAGAACTCCTCGAGCTCCAGCCCGTACCCGCAGGTCCCGCTGGCCGTCATGACCGGGTTCTTGAGGACGACGCCGCCCCCGATGGCGGTGGCCATCGCGACGCGGCTCATGCGCGCCTCCCGCGCGGGGAGCGCGCCGGCGGTCCCGCGGCCGGCGCCGGGAGCGGGGCCCGCTCACCAGGCGATCTCCGCGGCGTCGAAGACGGGCCCGTCCGTGCAGACGCGCCGGTAGCGGCCGTACTCCCCCTCGAACTGCTTCACCTCGACCACGCAGCCGACGCAGACGCCGTACCCGCAGGCCATCGGCGTTTCGAGGGCCACCTCGCAGGCGGCCCCGCGCGCGGCGGCGACCGCGGCGGCGGCCTTCATCATCGCGTGCGGTCCGCAGGCGTAGACCCTCTGCGGCGAGTCCGCGGAGGCCAGGTGCCGGTCGAGCGGCGCCGTCACGAGGGCGCGCTCCCCGACCGAACCGTCGTCCGTCGTGACCGTGATCCGGGCCCCCCTCTGCGCGGAACCAGTCGAGCAAGGGAAGGTCCGAGGCGGTCCGCCCGCCGAAGAAGACGACCGGTGGGGTGCCCCACCCGAGGAGGGTCTCGAAGAGGAACGGGAACGCGGCGATGCCGACGCCGCCCGCCGCGATCACCGGCGTTTCCCCGGCCCGCGGGCGGGAGAACCCCTTCCCGAGGGGGCCGAGGAGCGAAGCGCGCGCGCCCGGCGCGAGGCGGGACAGGAACGTCGTGCCGCGCCCGACGACGCGGTACAGCAGCGTGACGGACTCGTGGGAGCCGTCAGGGCCGGCGGCGCGCAGGCAGACGCTGAAGGGACGGCGAAGAAGCAGCTCCGCGGGGTCGGTCGCGCCGGCCATCACGAACTGACCGGGGGCGGCCGTCCGCGCGATCGCTGGCGCGCGGAAGACCGTCAGGAAATACCCCCCGCCGAGCGAGCTGTTCTCGAGGACTTCGGCGGCGACGTCGAAGGGCATGGGGAGCACGGAATATAGCACACACGCCGCGGTCCGATCCCCGCCGCGCGCGGGGGGCGAGGCTTGATCCCCGCGGCCCCAGCGTCTATGATGGCGCGGCCTTGAAACGGGTCCGGGAGGCCCGAAAGGATGCCGATCAACCTCGTTTGCCAATCGCCCGCGGAGCCAGGTCCCGCGGGCTTTTCTTTGCGCGGCCCGGCCCTCCCCCGCGGGAGGACGCGGCCGCGCGGCCGGCGGCAGGCGGCCCCACCATGACCAGCAAGAGTCCCGTCCAGGTCCTGGACGCCGAGAAGGTGGACCGGACCCTCTCGCGCATCGCGCACGAGATCGTCGAAAAGAACCGCGACCCGGGCCGGGTGGCCCTCGTCGGCATCCGCACGCGCGGGGTCCCCCTCGCGCAGAGGCTGGCGCAGAGGATCCGCCAGATCGTGGGCGCGGAGATCCCCGTCGGCGTCCTCGACATCAACCTGTACCGCGACGACCTCAGCCTCATCCACGACCACCCGGTCCTGCACCGGACCGAGATCCCGTTCCCGGTGGAGGGGACGACCATCGTGCTCGTGGACGACGTGCTCTTCACCGGGAGGACGATCCGGGCGGCGCTGGAGGGGCTGATGGACCTGGGGCGGCCCCGCGCGATCCAGCTCGCCGTCCTGGTGGACCGCGGGCACCGGGAGCTCCCGATCCGCGCGGACTACGTCGGCAAGAACGTGCCGACCTCGCTGTCGGAGTCGATCGAGGTCCACCTGGCCGAGATCGACGGCGAGGACTCGGTGCTCATCGTGGCGCGGCCCGCGCCAGCGGAGGAGAAGTGAACCTCAACAGCCGGCACCTGCTGGGGATCGAGGGCCTGACGCCCGAGGAGATCACGCTGATCCTGGACACGGCGGACGGGTTCGCCCAGGTCTCCGAGCGCGAGATCAAGAAGGTCCCGACGCTCCGCGGCAAGACCGTCGTCAACTTCTTCGTGGAGCCCTCGACGCGCACGCGCAGCTCGTTCGAGGTCGCGGAGAAGCGCCTGTCGGCGGACTCCCTGAACTTCTCGACGAGCACCTCGAGCCTGGTCAAGGGCGAGACCCTCATCGACACGGCGAAGAACCTCGAGGCGATGGCGCCCGACTTCATCGTGATCCGCCACTCCGAGCCCGGGGCGCCCCACCTGCTCTCGCGCATCTGCCGCTCGTCGATCATCAACGCCGGAGACGGGGCGCACGAGCACCCGACCCAGGCCCTGCTCGACGCGTACACCATGCGCCAGCACAAGAAGGGGCTGCGCGGGCTGCGCGTCGCCATCGTGGGCGACATCGCGCACAGCCGCGTGGTCCGGTCGAACATCCACCTGCTGCGGACGATGGGGGCGGACGTCGTCATCGGCGGGCCCGCGACGCTCCTGCCGCGACGGCTCGAGGCGCTCGGCGTCGAGGTGACCTCGTCCCTGGACGCGGCCCTCGAGGGCGCGGACGTCGTCATGATGCTCCGCGTCCAGCTCGAGCGGCAGAAGCGCGGGTACTTCCCGACGATCCGCGAGTACTTCCAGCTCTTCGGCCTGACCGAGGAGCGCCTGAAGAGGGCGAAGCCGGACGCGATCGTGATGCATCCCGGCCCGATCAACCGGGGCGTGGAGCTGTCGAGCGAGGTCGCCGACGGCCCCAGGTCCGTCATTCTCGAGCAGGTGACCAACGGCGTCGCGGTCCGCATGGCGGTCCTGTACCTGCTGGCCGGAGGAGGCTCCCGTGAACCTCTTGCTTAAAGGGGGGCGCGTCGTCGACCCCGCCTCGGGGACGGACGAGCTCCTGGACGTCCTGATCGAGGACGGGAAGATCGCGAAGCTCGGGAAGGGGCTCGCAGCCGGAGGCGCCCGCGCGCTGGATCTGAAGGGGAAGGTCGTCGCGCCCGGGTTCGTGGACATGCACGTCCACCTCCGGGAGCCGGGCCAGGAGTGGAAGGAGACGATCGAGACCGGGGCGCGCGCCGCGGCGGCGGGCGGCTTCACGGCGGTCGCCTGCATGCCGAACACGGTCCCCGTCAACGACGACCGTTCGGTGACGGAGTTCATCCGCTCGCGCGCGCGGCAGACCGCGTGCGTGCGGGTCCACCCGATCGGAGCGATCAGCAAGGGGCAGAAGGGGGAGGAGCTGGCCGAGATCGGGGACCTCGTCGCCGGAGGGGCGGTGGCCATCTCCGACGACGGGACGGCCCGTGGTCTCCGGGACGCTCTTCCGCAAGGCGCTCGAGTACTCGACGATGTTCGGGATCCCGGTGATCGACCACTGCGAAGATCCCGACCTGTCCGACGGCGGCGTGGTGAACGAGGGGTACATTTCGACGCTCCTCGGATTGAAGGGCTGGAACCGCTCCGCCGAGGAGGTGATGGTCGCGCGCGATCTCATCCTCGCGGGCGAGACGGGCGGCCGCGTTCACATCGCCCACGTTTCGACGCTGGGAAGCGTCGAGCTCCTGCGCGCGGCCCGCGCGAGGGGGATCAGGGCGACCGCCGAAGCGGCCCCGCACCACTTCGCCCTCACCGAGGCGGCCTGCCGCGACTACGATACGAACACGAAGATGAACCCGCCGCTCCGGACCGAGGAGGACCGCCTGGCGATCCTCGCAGGGGCTGGCGGACGGGACGATCGACGCCATCGCGACGGATCACGCCCCCCACCACGGCGACGACAAGGCGGTGGAGTTCGCGCGGGCGCCGTTCGGCGTCGTCGGCCTGGAGACGGCCGTCTCGATCGCCCTCGACCGGCTGGTGCACGGCGGGGTCCTGGGCCTCGGCCGCCTCGTGGAGCTGTTCTCCTGCGCGCCGAGCAGGATCCTGGGTCTGCCCGGGAGGGCGGCTGGAGCCGGGCCTCGACGCGGACATCACGGTCCTCGACCTCGAGCGGGCCGTGACGGTGGATGCGTCCCTGTTCCTGTCGAAGGCCCGGAACACCCCGTTCGACGGCTGGAAGCTCAGGGGAGCCCCCGTCGCCACCCTGGTCGGGGGGAACCTGGTCCATAACGCTCTTGCCCCCTGAGGGGTTATGCTGGTTGTCGTGAGCCGCGGGCGGAGGAGCCGACTGCCGTCCGGCGGCGTCATGGAGGAAGCCACGTGCTGAACCATTCAAGCCCGCTCGTTTCACGGATCGCACTCTGCGTTGCGTCCCTCCTCCTGGCGGGCGCGGCGCTGGCCGAAGGCGGGACGGCCCCGCCGCCGGCCCCTCCCGCGCCGGCCGCCCCGGCGCCGCCGCCCGCGAACCCCCAGGCGCAGCCCGCTTCGAGCCCCGGGGACGAAGAGGTCGGCGCGGGCCTCAAGTCGCTCCAGGCCGGGGACCTCTCCGGCGCCCGCGCGCACTTCGAGAAGGCGCTGGCGCTCGACCCGAACCACCAGTTCGCGCGCGCCCACCTCGCCTACATCAAGTTCCGCCGCGCGGACTACGCCGGGGCGGCCGTGGACGCCGAGGCCGCCGTCCAGCTCGACCCCGCCGACTCGCTCGCGGACGTCATCCTCGGGCGATGCCGCGAGGCGCTCGGAGACCCTGCCAGGGCCCTGGCCGCCTACACGGCTGCGATCGAGCAGGGGCCGAACGCGCGCTCGCAGGAGCGCGCGCGTTCCAGCCTGCTGGCGCGTTACCTGCGCGCCATGCTGCGCATCAACCGGGGCGAGGCCGCCGAAGTGGAGAGCGACCTCAAGGAGGTGCTGCGGGGGTTCCCCAAGCACGGGTACGCCCAGTACGAGCTCGCGCTCTTCTACCTGAAGACGAACAGGACGCGCGGAGGCCGTGGAGGCGTTCGGGCAGGCCGAGGAGGTCGTCCCCGGCTTCCAGCCCCAGGAAAGCTGGATCTACCCGTCGCGGCGCTACTTCTTCCTGGAGGACAACCTGCGGTTCTGGTCGGGGGTCGCCCTGCGCCAGGCGGGAAAGCCCGACGACGCGCTGGCCAAGTTCGAGCCGCTCCTCGCGAAGGTGGACTCGATGGCCGGCTCGACGCTCACGCAGAAGGGGAGCGGCGCGGCGGCGGGCCTCGAAGGACAGATCGAGACCTCCTTCTACAACGTTCACTACGAAGCCGCCCTGGCCTGCGAAGCGAAAGGCGACAAGGGGCGGGCGCAGTCCCTGATCAAGACGATGCTGAAGCTGAACCTCGCCGACGCCGAGACCCAGAGGCAGGCGAAGGAGCTGCAGAAGCGCCTGAAGTAGCCCCCGCCGCCGCGGGGCCCAGGGGAGCATGACGAGCGTCCCGCCGTGAGCCGCACCGTCCTTCTGATCGCGAACCCCGCGGCCGGTTTCCGCAGGACCGACACGCGCGCCGAGGAGGCCGCCCGCCGCCTCGAAGGGCTCGGGTTCCGCCCCGAGCTGTACCGCACGACGGGGATGGGGGACGGCGAGAGGGCGGCGCGGGCCGCCGCCGGCGCCTTCGATGTCGTGATCGCCGCGGGCGGGGACGGAACCGTCCACGAGGCGGCGAACGGCCTCGCCGGCACCGCCACCCCGCTCGGCATCATCCCGCTCGGCTCGATGAACATCCTGGCGCGGGAGCTCGGAACGCCGCTCGACGTTGCGGGTGCCTGCGCGTGGGTGGCGCGGGCCGAGGCCGCGCCCGTGACGATGGGACGGCGCGACGGGAGGCATTTCGTCATCATGGCGGGGATCGGCTACGACGCCTTCGTCCTCGAGGAGGCCCTGAGGCGGGCGAAGGCGGGGGGGCGCAAGGTCGGGTTTCTCGATTACGTCGTCGCGGCGACGCTCGGGGCGCGGAGCTACCCGTTCCCGCGCCTCCTGATCGAGTCGCGGGACTGGTCGGGCACCGGCGCGTTCGCCATCGTCGCGAACTGCGCCCGGTACGGCGCGAACATGAGGATGGCGCCCCGGGCCCGCCTCGACGACCCGGCGCTCGAGCTCGTCGTCATGCCCGAGGGGCGGTTCGTCGAGCGGGTCCGGTACCTGGTCGCCATCCTTGCGGGGACCCTCGAGGGGATCCCCGGGGTCGTGATGCGGAGGGTGGAGGAGGTCTCGATCCGGGCCGGGGACGGTGGCGGGACCCCATGCCAGTTGGACGGGGAGGTCGCGCCAGCCCCTGCCGGCCGTCATCCGGGCGGTCCCCGGGGCGCTGCACCTGCTCCGCACGGGGCACGGCCGATGAGTTGACTTCGGGTGCGCCAGCAAGCAAAATCCACCGCTGTTCCCGAGCACGCCGGGATGAGCGTGCCGCAGGGGGAGGCTTCATGAAGCGGTTCACGACGCTGTTCGCCATTCTGGTTCTCGCCTGCGGCGCGGCTTTCGCCCAGAGCGAGGCGGAGAAGATGCGGTTCGAGGTCACCTATTCGACCGGTTTCCCCACCGTGCTGTCGGGGCCCGATCTCTCCGACACCAGCAGCTACTGCGCGCGGTTCGGCTACTACCCGACCGAGAATTTCCAGCTCACGCTCTGTCCTACGACCGGGTCAACAACGATGTGGCTCCGGACGACATCCTGAACAGCTACTTCGCCGAGGTCTACCGGACCAGCGTTCACAGCAACGTGAACTTCAACGACGCGCTTCCTGACGGACTCGACAGTCGACATCGAACAGTGGGAGCTCGGCATGGTCAAGGCGATCCCGCTCGGCGACAGCAAGCACTTCGAGACCTACATCGGCATCGCCGCGGGGCTCCAGAGCGCGACGGGGCAGTTCCAGTGGACCGGGGCCACGAAGCGGATCCTCCAGGGGCCTAACGCCGGCCAGAGCGTTCCGGTCGACGCCGTGCTCCCCACGGACTACTCGGAGGAAAGCGGCACGTTCTTCATCGCCGTCCGCGGCGGGGTCAACTGGATCCCTATCAAGTGGCTGGTCCTGCAGTGCGATCTGCGCATCGTCCCGATCGACTCGGTCTACGAGCAGAGCCTCAACACGCTCGAGCTGAACTTCGGGGTCGGCTTCCGGTTCGGCAAGTTCTGACCCTCGCGCGGCTCCTTGAAGGGGAGGGGATCGGACCCTATCTTCTCCCCCTCAGGAACCGCCGATGCCGGACCCATCCATCTACAGGCCGTTCTCGAAGCTCGTGAGGATCCGGGTCCTCGACTGCTGGCTCGAGGTCCCCGAGAACAACATCCTCCTGCGCTGCTTCCAGTACGTCGCGCCGCGGATTCCCTACGGCCCCTGGTGCTGGAACGGGGATTGCGGGAACGACCGGATCCGCTACCGCGAGCCGGGCTCCGTCCAGGACAGGAGCGGCCTGTCGTGCCAGGTACTCGCCCGCGAGGGGCTCGAGATCCTGGAGCTTTCACCCGAGCTGTCGCGCTCGCTTGCGGCGGCGCTCGCCGAGGCCCGGCGGGCAGAGTCCTCCCCCGGCGCCGAGCCCGCCCCGGCCTGCGCGACCGAAGGGCGCTGAGCGCGCTTCAGAGCAGCTCGACGATCGAGCCGGAGGGGGGAGCGGTCCGCGGATCCGCGAGATCGAGGATGGCGGCGCCGACCTGCCCGGGGGAGAGAGCCGCCTGCGCTCCCGGGAAGGTCCTGCCGGAACATCTCCGTCTCGACCCCCGCGGGGCAGACCAGGGAGATGCCGACCCCGCTCCCTTCCAGCTCCGCGGACAGGACCTCGACGAGGCCCGTCAGGCCGTACTTGGACGCCGCGTAGGCGGCGAAGCCGGGGTACTTCCTGTGCCCCGGCCGCCCGGAGACCGAGGAGACCAGCACGATCCTTCCCGTGCCGAGAGGCCGCATCCGCCTCGCCGCTTCGCGGGCGAAGAGGAAAGCCCCGGTGAGGTTCGTCGACAGGATCGTGTTCCACTCGCCGAGCGTCACCTCTTCGGCGCGGGCGAGGGAGTTGATGCCGTGGCAGGCGATCGCGGCCTCGACGGGCCCCAGAGAGGCCGCCCGGTCGAACGCGGCCGCGAGAGCGGCCTCCTCCCGGACATCGAGCGGGACGGCGAGGGCCCGGCCGCCGGCCCGCGCGCATGCGGCGCGGGTCTCCTCCAGGGGAGCCGGGCGCCGCCCGCAGAGAACGAGCGACGCCCCTTCGGCGGCGAGCAGGACCGCGACGGCCGCCCCGATCCCCGAGCCCGCGCCCGAAACCACGGCTGCCTTTCCCTCGAATCGCATCGTTCCGATCTTAACTCCGATGCCGGCGCGGCCCGACCCGCTGCGGGCGGCGCCGCCGGTTTGACCTGGACGCGGAGCCTCACTACCATAAGCGCCCATTTCACGGAGGCGCCCTTGGCTGTCGTGCTCAAGACGGAAATTCCCGAGTTCACGCTCCTTTCGCGGGGCAAGGTCCGCGACATCTACGACCTCGGCGACCGGCTCCTGATCGTGGCCACCGACCGGATCTCGGCCTTCGACTACGTGCTGGGGTCCGGCATTCCCGACAAGGGAAAGGTCCTCAACCTCCTGTCGGCCTTCTGGTTCGACTACTTCAAGGAGCTCGTGGAGTCGCACCTGGTGAGCGTGGACGTCCGCGACTTCCCTCCGCCCGCGGCCCGCTACGCGGATGTCCTGGAGGGGCGCTCGACCCTGGCCGTCAAGGCGAAGATGTTCCCCGTCGAATGCGTGGTCCGCGGCTACCTTGCCGGGTCCGGGCACAAGGAGTACCTCGAGACCGGGGCGGTCTCGGGCGTCCGCCTCCCCGCGGGCCTGCGCGAATCGGACAGCGCTCCCCGAGCCGATCTTCACCCCCGCGCGCAAGGCCGAGACGGGGCACGACGAGAACATCTCCTTCGACCGGATGGTCTCCATGGTCGGGGCCGCCCACGCCGAGACGCTGCGCGACCTGTCCCTCAGGATCTACGCCAGGGGAGCGCGCCACGCCGAGGAGCGGGGGATCCTCCTGGCCGACACGAAGTTCGAGTTCGGGCTCCTCGACGGGCGGATCGTTCTGTGCGACGAGGTGCTGACCCCGGACAGCTCCCGCTTCTGGCCGAAGGACGGCTACAAGCCGGGCGGGAGCCAGCCCAGCTACGACAAGCAGTTCGTCCGCGACTACCTGGTCCGGATCGGCTGGGACAAGAAGCCTCCGGCCCCGGCGCTCCCCGAGGAGATCGTGCGCGGGACGAGCGAGCGGTACCGCGAGGCCTACCGCGTCCTCGCCGGACGGCCCCTGCCCTGATCGCCGCGGGGCGCGGCGCCTCCCTCACTCCGGGGCGAGCGCGGAGAGTTCTTCGAACGCCGGCTGCCAGTCGCCGGGCGGGGCGGCGGGCAGCGCCCCATCGATCCTGAAGCGGCGCTTCGCGGCCAGGATCCGCTCCACGGAGCGCTCGATCCGCTCCGGGGCGATGGCGCCGGAGCGCGCGGCGGCCAGCGCGCCGGCCACCGCCTCCCGGGCCTTGCCCGGGTCGTTGCAGAACATCGCCATGTCGCAGCCCGCCCCGAGCGCGCGCCGCGCGAGCGCGGCCGGGGGCAGGGAGGCGACCGCCCCCATCTCGAGATCGTCCGTGAGCGCGATCCCGTCGTAGCCGATCCTGTCCCGGAGAAGCCCGGTGACGATCGCCGGGGAGAGGGAGGAGGCGAGAGGCGCGCCCGGATCCCAACCCGGGCAGTGGACGTGGCCGATCATGACGCCCGCGGCGTCCGGCCGCGCATTCGCGGAACGGGAGCAGGTCGCGCCGCCAGAGCTCGGACGGCTCGCGCGAGAGCACGGGAAGCGCGACGTGCGAATCGACGTCGGTGGCGCCGAGGCCGGGGAAGTGCTTCAGAAAGCACGCGACGCCGGCGAGGTCCATCCCGGCGATGAAGGCCCGCGCGCAGTCCGTCACCACGGCCTCGTCCTCGCCGAAGGAGCGGTCCCCGATCAGGTTCGCGGCGCCCGGCGCCGAGAGGTCCACGACGGGCGCGAAATCGGTGTTGAACCCGAGCGCGGCGAGGGCGCCGCCGAGAGCCTGCGCGTAGTCGCGGATCCGCGCGGGGCCCCGCCGGGCCAGCTCGGCCGCGGAAGGGAGAGGGGGCAGAAGCGGCCGCAGGCGGCTCACCCGGCCCCCCTCCTGGTCGACGGCGATGAAGGGGGGCGGGTCGACCGCGGCCCGGATGGCGTCGTTGAGCGCGCGCACCTGGGCGGGGTCGTGGATGTTCCTCGCGAAGAGCACGACGCCCCCGGGTCGCAGCTCGCGGAGGAACTCGCGCAGGGCGGGCGTCTCCCCGGTCCCCTGGACGCCGACGAAGAAGAGCTGGCCGATCCTGGATTCGAGCTCCATCCCGAGATCCCCCTTTCGCGCCGCGCGCTCCGGCGCCGCGCGAGTGTACCGCGGGTCCGTCCCGCCCGCTGCGGTGCGCGGCCGGCAGCGCCGCGTCCCCCGGGAGCGGGCCGGTGACGGCGGCGGCCCCGCAGCGGACCCGCCGCAACTCGTTGAGAATGCTATAATTGGCGGCCATGTTCCAATCCATACTCTCCAAGATCCTCGGCACCAAGAACGAGCGCGAGATGAAGCGCCTCGGACCGGCCGTGGTCCGGATCGGCGAGCTCGAGCCGCGGATCCGGCCCCTGTCCGACGCGGACCTCGTGGCGAAAACGGCGGAGTTCCGGACCCGGGTCGGGAACGGCGAGCCCCTCGACGACATCCTCCCCGAGGCGTTCGCGGTGGTCCGCGAGGCCGCGCGGCGCGTCATGGAGATGCGGCACTTCGACGTGCAGCTGATCGGCGGCATGGTCCTGCACGGGGGAAGATCGCCGAGATGAAGACCGGCGAGGGAAAGACCCTCGTCGCGACGCTGCCGGCCTACCTCAACGCCCTCGAGATGAAGGGGGTCCATGTCGTCACGGTCAACGACTACCTCGCGCGGCGCGACGCGGAGTGGATGGGCCGGGTCTACCGGTTCCTCGGGCTGACCGTCGGCTGCATCCAGCACGACCTGGGCGACCGCGAGCGCCAGGAGGCGTACGCGGCCGACGTGACCTACGGCACGAACAACGAGTTCGGATTCGACTACCTGCGCGACAACATGAAGTTCTCCCTGGAGTCCATGGTCCAGAGAGGGCATCACTTCGGGATCGTCGACGAGGTCGACAGCATCCTGATCGACGAGGCGCGCACCCCGCTCATCATCTCGGGCCCCTCGGAAGAGTCGGTGGACCGCTACTACGCCATCGACAAGATCATCCCGCGGCTCGTCGCGGGCGCCTCGTTCACGGGCCACCAGACGGCCGAGGAGCGCCTCGAGCTCGAGGAGACCGGCGACTACATCGTCGACGAGAAGTCGCGGACCGTGACCCTGACCGAGCGCGGCGTCGGCCACGCGGAGAAGCTCCTCGGCGTCGGCAACCTCTACGACCCGGCCAACATGGAGACGCTGCACGCCGTCAACCAGGCCCTGCGGGCCCACGTCCTGTTCAAGAAGGACGTGGACTACATGCTGAAGGACGGGGAAGTCCTCATCGTGGACGAGTTCACGGGCCGGCTGATGCCGGGCCGGCGCTGGTCCGACGGGCTTCACCAGGCGGTGGAGGCGAAGGAGGGGGTGAAGATCGAGAGGGAGAACCAGACCCTCGCCACCATCACCTTCCAGAACTACTTCCGCATGTACAGGAAGCTCGGGGGCATGACGGGAACGGCCGACACCGAGGCCGTGGAGTTCGACAAGATCTACAACCTCGAGGTGGTGATCATCCCCACCAACAGGACGCTGATCCGCATCGAGAATCCCGACCTGGTCTACATGACCGAGAAGGAGAAGTTCGACGCGGTCGTCGAGGAGATCGTCGACTGCCGCAAGCGCGGGCAGCCGGTGCTCGTCGGCACGGTCTCGATCGAGAAGTCCGAGCGCCTGTCGGCCCTGCTGAAGCGCCGCGACGTCAAGCACGTCGTCCTGAACGCCCGCTACCACGCGCAGGAGGCCGAGATCGTGGCCCAGGCGGGCCGCCTCGGCGTCGTCACCATCGCCACCAACATGGCCGGGCGCGGCACCGACATCCTGCTCGGCGGGAACCCGGAGTTCCTCGCGAAGCAGAAGCTCCTCGCGAAGGGCATCACCCCCGCCGAGGCCCCCGACGAGGCGCGCCTGGCCGCCCTCGCCGAGGCCAAGACGGAGTGCGCGGCCGAGCACGGGACGGTCGTCTCCCTCGGGGGCCTGCACATCATCGGGACCGAGCGGCACGAAGCGCGCCGGATCGACAACCAGCTCCGCGGCCGCGCGGGACGCCAGGGAGACCCGGGTTCGTCCCGGTTCTACCTGTCGCTCGAGGACGACCTGATGAGGATCTTCGGCGGGGAGCGGCTGAAGGGCCTCATGGCCCGGCTCAACATCGAGGAGGGAGTGCCGATCGAGTCGCCCCTCGTGACGCGGTCCATCGAGCGGGCGCAGAAGCAGGTGGAGCAGCGGAACTTCGAGGCGCGCAAGCACCTGCTCGAGTACGACGACGTGATGAACAAGCAGCGCACGGAGATCTACGGGCTCCGGCGCGAGCTGCTCGAGGGGACGGCCCAGAAGGAGTACGCCCTCGACCGCGCGAACGACCTGCTGGACTGGCTCATCGACCAGCACATGGGCGAGAGGCCGCGCGAGGAGTGGACGCTCGACGCGTTCCGGGGCCAGGTCCTCCACCACTTCGGCATCGACTGCCTGCGGGAGAAGATCGTCGCCGCGGGCGACGGGCTCGACGCGATCCGCGAGTCGGTGTCCGCCCTCCTGACCTCGCGCTTCGAGGAAAAGGAAGCGAAGATCGGCGCGGAGCTGATGCGCCAGCAGGTCCGCTTCATCGCGCTGAGCATCATCGACGCGCGATGGAAGGACCACCTCCTCGCCATGGACCACCTGCGCGAGGGTATCGGCCTGCGCGCCTACGGGCAGAAGGACCCGCTGGTCGAGTACAAGCGCGAGTCGTTCGACCTGTTCGGCGAGATGAAGGACCGGATCGAGGAGGAGATCGTCCGCTACATCTTCCTGTTCGAGCCGATGACGCAGGAGGAGCGCGAGGAGGAGGAGCGGCGCAAGGCCCGGGAGCGGGAGCTGATCTTCCAGGCGGCCTCGCGCTCGAAGGCGGGCGTCGCCGCGGCCGCGCCCGTCCAGAGGGACGCGCCGAAGGTCGGCCGCAACGATCCATGTCCGTGCGGAAGCGGCAAGAAGTACAAGAAATGCCACGGCGCGGCCTAGAGCGGCCGCGGACCGGGGGGAGGATGCCATGTCCCAGTACCTCGAGGTCGTCCAGTGGGCCGACGATACGGGCCAGGAGATGGTTCACCGGTTCGCCGGGGGAGGGGAGCTCAAGCTCGGAGCGCAGCTCGTCGTGCTCGAGAACCAGGCGGCGGTCTTCTTCCGGGACGGCCACGCGCTCGACGCTTTCGGCCCCGGGCGCCACACGCTCACCACGCTGAACATCCCGATCCTCACCAAGGTCCTGTCGCTCCCCTTCGGATTCACCTCCCCCTTCCGCGCGGACGTGTACTTCGTCAACCGCAAGACGTTCACGGGCATGAAGTGGGGGACCCGGGAGCCGGTCGTGTTCCGGGACTCGGAGCTGCAGATGGTCCGGCTGCGGGCCTTCGGCGTGTACGCCACGCGCGTCGCCGATCCCCGGCTGTTCGTGAACACGGCCGTCGGGTCGATGGGCTCCTACACGACCGACTCGATCGAGGGGTACCTGCGCGACCTCATCGTGGCGCGCCTCAACGACGTCCTCGGGGAGACCCTCCGGACGATCTTCGACCTTCCGCGCCAGTACGACGAGCTGGCCGAGGCGCTGAAGGGGCGCGTCCGGGACGATTTCGGCAAGTACGGGCTCGAGCTGGCCGATTTCTTCATCTCCTCGGTCACCCCCCCGGAGGATGTCCAGAAGGCGATCGACGAGCGCGCGGGGATGGGCGCCATCGGGCAGGGGAACCTGGGCTCCTACATGCAGTACAAGGCGGCCCGGGCCCTCGGCGACGCCGCCGCGTCCGGGGGCGCCGAAGGGGCCGGGGGGGCGGGATCCACCGCCGCCGCGGGGATGGGGCTGGGCGTGGGGGCCGGGCTCGGGATGATGGTGCCGGGGATGATCCGCGACGCCGCGCAGGGGGCGCCCGGGGGGGCCGCGGGGGCGGGCGCGGCGGTCCGCTGCGGCGCCTGCGGGAAGGACACGCCGTCCCAGGGCCGGTTCTGCATGCACTGCGGCGCCGGGGTCGCGGCCCCGCGCTGCGGGGGATGCGGAGGGGCGCTGCCGTCCGGAGCGAAGTTCTGCCCCGGGTGCGGCGCGAAGGCCTGACAGGCCGGATTCCTGTATAATCCCGCCATGTTGGAGCCCATTTCCGAAGGCCTGACCTTCGACGACGTCCTCCTCGTCCCCAACGCCTCCGAAGTTCTTCCCTCCCACGTCGATGTGCGCTCGCGCCTGACGCGCGGGATCCAGCTCAACATCCCGCTCGTGTCGGCCGCCATGGACACCGTGACCGAGTCGCGGCTCGCCATCGCGATGGCCCAGATGGGCGGGATCGGGGTGATCCACAAGAACCTGAAGATCGACGAGCAGGCGGGGGAAGTCGACAAGGTGAAACGGTCCGAGAGCGGCATGATCGTGGACCCGATCACCATGCGTCCCGAGCAGAAGATCGCCGAGGCGCTCGAGGTGATGGCCCGCTACCGGATCTCGGGCGTGCCGATCACCGACGCGGCCGGCAAGCTCCTGGGGATCCTCACCAACCGCGACCTTCGCTTCGAGACGCGAGTCGACGCGCCGATCTCCGAGCGGATGACGAAGAAGAACCTGATCACCGTGGCGGAGGGGACCACCCTCGAGGAGGCCAAGGCGATCCTGCACGAGCACCGGATCGAGAAGCTCCTGGTGGTGGACAAGTCGTACCGCCTCAAGGGCCTCATCACGGTCAAGGACATCCAGAAGGTCATCAAGTACCCGAACGCCTGCAAGGACGAGCTCGGGCGGCTGCGGGTCGCGGCCGCGGTCGGCGTCGCGAAGGACTCGCTCGAGCGGGCCTCGGCGCTCGTGGACGCGCGGGTGGACGCGCTGGTCATCGACACGGCGCACGGCCATTCCCGGGGGGTCCTCGACATGGTGGCGAGGATCCGCGAGAAGTTCCCCCAGATCCAGCTCATCGCGGGGAACGTGGGAACGGGCCCGGGCGCCCAGGCGCTCATCGAGCGCGGGGTGGACGCCGTGAAGGTGGGGGTGGGGCCCGGCTCCATCTGCACCACGCGGATCGTGACCGGGGCGGGCGTCCCGCAGCTGACGGCGATCCTCGACGCGGTCCGCGCCGCCGCGGAGAGCCAGCTTCCCGTGATCGCCGACGGCGGCATCAAGTACTCCGGCGACGTCACGAAGGCGCTCGCCGCGGGCGCTTCGAGCGTCATGATCGGGTCGGTCTTCGCGGGCACCGAGGAGTCGCCCGGGGAGACGATCCTCTACCAGGGGCGCGCGTTCAAGGAATACCGCGGCATGGGCTCGATCGGGGCGATGAAGGAAGGGAGCCGCGACCGTTACTTCCAGGACGAGTACGACGAGCGCAAGCTGGTGCCCGAGGGGATCGAGGGCCGCGTCCCGTTCCGCGGCTCCCTGCAGCCGATGATCGAGCAGATGATCGGAGGGCTGCGGGCGGGGATGGGCTACTGCGGCGCGCAGGACATCCCGGCGCTTCGCAAGAACGCCCGCTTCGTGCGGATCACGAGCGCGGGCCTTCGCGAGAGCCACGTCCACGACGTGATCATCACCAAGGAAGCCCCGAACTACCGCATCGACAGTTAGCCCCGATCGAACCCGCGACAGCGTCAGCCGACGTCCGGATCGAGATCCGGCGCGTGTCGTCGCCCAGGTCGGCGATCCGGACCAGGAGCGCCCCTTCGCTCAGGACGGGCGGCAGCCGCTCGCCCCACTCGACCACCACCACGGCGCCCGCCGCGGCGAACTCGTCCAGGGCGAGATCGAACATGTCGTCCTCGCTGTCCAGCCGGTAGAGGTCGGCGTGGTAGAGGGTCAGGCGGCCGAGGTGCCTGTCGACCAGGATGAACGTGGGTGAGCCGACGTCCGCGGGATCGATGCCGAGCCCCGACGCGATCCCGCGCGCGAACACGGTCTTGCCGGCGCCCAGCTCGCCCTGGAGCAGGATCATCTCCCCGCCCTTGAGCGAGCGGCCGAGCGCCTCCCCGTAGCGGAACGTCTCCTCCTCCGAGAGGCTGTACAGCTCGCCCGGGCCGGGAGCGGGCGGCTTCGGGCCGGACGCGCCGCCCCGCTTCACGCGCGCCCCCGCGGATGCGGGATCCCGCGGGGAATCCGCCGGTGAGGAGAGAACGGAGCGACCGCTTCGCCGTCATGGGTGCCGCGCGGCTCAGCAGCCCAGCTCGCGCAGGGCGAGCGGCAGGTGGTCGATGAGGTCCCCGGCCATGAGCGCCTGCTCGCCGATCGCGGCGGCCGCGAGGTCGCCCGAGCGTCCGTGGGCCCAGACCCCGAGGAGCGCGGCCCGCAGCGGGTCGAGCCGCTGCGCGAGCAGGCCTGCGAGGATCCCGGTCAGCACGTCGCCGGTCCCCCCCGTCGCCATGCCCGGGTTCCCCGTCGTGTTGACGAAGATCCGCCCGTCCGGAGACGCGACGAGCGTCGCCATCCCCTTGAGCACGACGATCGCCCGCGTCGCCCGGACGAGGGAGACGGCCGCCGCCACCCGGTCGGCGAGAATCCGCTCGGTGCTCGTGCCCAGGAGCCGCGCCGCTTCTCCCGGGTGGGGGGTCAGGACCAGGGGGCCCCGCGCGCGGGCGAGCCGGGCTGCCTGCCCCTCGAAGGCGTTCAGCCCGTCCGCGTCGAGGACGAGCGGGAGGCGGTTCGCGAGGACGAGGGCGCGGATCCACTCCGCCACCGCCTCTTCGCGCCCCAGCCCGGGGCCCACCGCGAGGGCGGACTTGCCCTCGGACTCGGCGAGCAGGCGCGCCGCGGTCTGCCGCGGCGGCGCGGGCTCGATGGGGCAGGTCATGACCTCGGCGGTGAACGACGCCACCTCGGCCCGCACGGGAGCGGGGGCGGCCGCGGTGACGAGCCCGGCTCCCGCGCGGAGCGCCGCCCGGGCCGCGAGGGCGGGAGCGCCCGCCTTCCCCACGCCGCCGCCGACGATCAGCGCGTGCCCGAAGGTCCCCTTGTGCGCGTCGCGTGCCCGGGGTGGAACGATCCCTTCGAGGCCGCGCGGCTCGATCGTGAAGGTGCGCGGCTTCACGGTCGCGACCGCCTCGTCGGGGATGCCGATGTCGGCGATCGTGAGCTCGCCGGCCAGGAGGCAGGCCGGGGGAAGAAGGTGGGCGAGCTTGGGCCGGCACAGGGCGACCGTGAGGTCCGCGTGGACGGCCGGGCCGGGAATCGCAGGCGGAGTCGCCGGAGAGCCCCGAGGGAAGATCGACGGCGACGACGAAGGGGACGCAGGGCGCGGCCCACGCGGCCCGCCGGACGGGGGCGGCGGGGCGGGCGGGCGCCGGGGGAGCACCGGATGCGGCCGCTGCGCGGGGCGGGCGCGACCCCGGCGCCGGGGCGCTTCGCTTCGCGCCGGCGGGCGTCCCGGTGCTTCTCGAGGTCCGAGATCACCTGGCCGACCAGGCCGCCCGCCGGGCCGCTCAGGCCGGTTCCGAGCAGGGCGTCGACGAAGAGCTCGAAGGCTCCCAGGCGGCGCCGGAACGACTGCCACGCCCGGGGCGTGGCGGCGGTCTCGATGCGCACGCCCGCCGCGCGCGCCTTCGCGAGGTTCGCCGCGGCATCGCCCGCGAGGGAATCGGGGTCCGCGACCAGGAGCGCGAGAGGGTCGCACCCCAGCGCGCGCAGGAGCCGCGCCACGACGAGCCCGTCGCCGCCGTTGTTCCCCTTGCCGCACAGCACGAGGATCGCGCGCCCGGCCGGGGATCCGCAGCGGGCCACCAGCGCCTCGACCACGCTCCGGCCCGCGCGCTCCATCAGGTCGAGCGAGGGGATCTTCATCGACCGGATGGCGTGCCGGTCGATCCTCTTCATCTCATCGGAAGTGACGATTTCCATGAGCGGCGCGATGTTAACATAGCGCCCGACATGCTCCGGTACACGACCGCCGGCGAATCGCACGGGCCGGGCCTCACCGCGATCCTCGAGGGAATTCCCGCCGGTCTCGTCCTCTCGCGCGCCCGGATCGACGCCGAGCTGGCCCGCCGCCAGGCGGGATACGGGCGCGGCGGGCGCATGCGGATCGAGAAGGACCGCGCGGAGATCCGGGGCGGCGTCCGCTTCGGACAGGACGCTCGGCTCCCCGATCGCGATCTGGATCCCGAATCTCGACTTCGAGAACTGGGACGAGGCGATGGCGGTCTGGGGCCCTGCCCCGGGAGACGACGAGCCGCGCCCGGCGGGTGCGCCGCCCCCGGCCCGGGCACGCGGACCTCGCGGGCGCGCTGAAGTACGGGACCCACGACGCGCGCGACGTCCTCGAGCGCGCGAGCGCGCGCGAAACGGCCGCCCGGGTCGCCGCGGGGGCGGTGGCGAAGGCGCTGCTCGCCCGCCTGGGCATCGGCATCGTCTCGCACACGGTCCGCGTCGGCGGCGCGGCGCTCGCCGATCCGCTCGCGGTGCCGTTCGAGAGGATCGCGGCGATCCCCCCGCTCTCGCCGCTGCGGTGCGCCAGCCCGGCCGTCGAGCGCAGGATGCTCGCGCAGATCGACGCCGCCATGCGCGCGGGCGACAGCGTGGGGGGCGCCTTCCAGGTGGTGGCCCGCGGGGCGCCGCCCGGGCTGGGCTCGGTCGCGAGCGCCGGGCTCAGGCTCGACGCGAGGCTGGCCGCCGCGTTCATGGCGATCCCCGCCGTCAAGGCCGTCTCGATCGGGGCCGGCGTCGAGGGCGCGAGCGCGCGGGGGAGCCGCTTCCACGACGGGATCCACCACGCGCGCGGACGGGGCTTCTACCGGGAGACGAACCGCGCGGGAGGCATCGAAGGCGGGATGTCGAACGGAGAGGAGATCCGCGTGACCGGCTTCCTGAAGCCGCTCTCGACGCTCTCGCGGCCGCTCGCCTCGGTCGACCTGCTCTCGAAGCGCCCCTCGCCCGCCCTGGTCGAGAGGACCGACACGATCCCGATCCTCGCGGCCGGGCGTGGTGGGGGAGGCCTCGGCCGCCCTCGTCCTCGCCCGGGCGGCCCTCGAGAAGTTCGGCGGCGATTCGATCCGCGAGACCGCCCGCAACCACCGCGCCTTCCTGAGGGACCTCCTCCGCTACTAGAGAAACCGGACCGGAGCTCTGCCCACAAGCCAGGGCCGTGCTGTTTCGCGGCGTCACTTCAGCCGCGGCGGGCCACGAATCCGACACCTGGGTCCAGTCGCAGAGTCGCCTGGTTACCGAGCAGCCGGCAGAGGCTGCGCTCGTGCGACAAAAAAAAAGCGGTGGGCTTGGGCCCACCGCTCGGCGTGAGGGGACATGCCCGCTCCGCCTTGAAACTCACCCCCGGGGTTACCCCCCCAGATACCCCCGGTGGTGGGTTGTCATCTCGCGGGAATGTACGAAGTTGGGGGCCCGGAGTCAACGTCAGAACGTGCGTTCTTCTCCGGAAATCGGAGGGGGAAATACTCGGGGGCCGAAAGTCCTCGTGCGGGTCCGACGCGTCCTCTCGCAGGGCACAGGACTAAGGGTCGTAGGGTGGGTGGCCGATGAGCAGCGAGAGGCATCAAGCTCGACCGGCGTCTGGGGGACCGAGAGAGCATTCGCAGGCAACACTCTGGGGAAGACTGAGGAGTTCATGCCTAGAGAACCGCCATCTCTCACCCGACTAGGTTTCGACCCCCGATGGGTCCTAGATCTTGTGGGCTTCCTCTCGCCGACCCCTAGTCTGCCGATTCCTGGGGTAATGTCAATAGGTGGATACAAGATATTGTTGCCCCTGGAAGAGGGAAGACCGCCGGTTTCGGGCGCGCCGGGGTGGAAACCGGGGAAATTCGACCCAACCGGCGGGGCCGATCGGGACCCGGCCGCCACAATCTCAGGCCCACCAGGGGGGCGCCCCTTCGGGGGCAGCGGTTCTCGTGGCAGGCTAGGGCCATGATCCCATTGACGACCGGGCAAGTCCTCGAACTCGATGTCACCGATCTGGCCTACGGGGGGGCGGGCGTTTCCCGCCACGAGGGGTTCGTGGTCTTCGTCACGGGAGCGCTCCCCGGGGAGCGGGTCAGGGCGAGGATCGAGGCGACGAAGAGCAGCTTCGCGGAAGGGGTCGCGATCGAGATCCTCGATCCCTCGCCGCGGCGCGTGGCCGCCCCGTGCGCCCACTTCGGATCGTGCGGGGGGTGCCAGTGGATGAACCTCGAGTACGGGGCGCAGCTCGAGGCGAAGCAGGCGCAGGTCCGCGACTGTCTCGAGCGGATCGGCGGGCTGCGGGAATTCCGCCTGCACCCGATCGCGCCCTCGCCGCAGACGCTCGCGTATCGCAACAAGGTCGAGTTCGCCTTCGCGGAGCGTGACGGGGGCATCGTGCTGGGCCTGCACCGGGCCGACGATCCCGCCGCCACGGTGGAGATCGGCGAGTGCCTGCTGCAGGCGCCCGAGGCCAACGAGCTCCTGCGCTTCATCGCCGCAGCGTGCCGCGAACTGCGCCTGGAGGCCGACCCCATGTCGCGGCCGGAGCCCGATGCCGGCGAGGAGGAGACCGGCGCGGATCGCGCCCGCGCGCCGCGAGCGCGCGGAAGAGGGACGCCGCGCCCCCGCCGCGAGCGGGGCGGCGCCCTGGAGCGGCGCGCCGTCCGCGGGGCCAGGCGGCGGCCGAGCGGGCGCGGATGAGGCGGCTCGTCCTCCGGCGCGGGGGGGACGGACGGTACCTGGTCATCTTCGCCACGAGCGCCGGCTCCTTTCCCGAGGGGGCGATTCTCGGCGCGCGCCTGACGGAGCGGTTCTCCTTCGTGAGCGGCGTGGCGAGGCTGGTCGGCGACAGCCGCAGCCGGAACGAGAGGGCGACGACGCTCGCGGGAAGCGGGCTCCTCGCCGACGAAACGGCGGGCCTGCGGCTCACGACGGGCGCGGGGTCCTTTCTCCAGGTCAACAGCGCCCAGGCCGCGGCGCTGTACCGCAAGGTCGAGGAGTTCGCGGCGGCGTCGCCCGGCGAGCGGGTCCTCGACCTCTACTGCGGCGCCGGGGCGATCACGCTCCTGCTGGCCCGCCGTGCCGGGGGCGCCACGGGCGTCGAGTCCTCCGAGGAGGCGGTCCGCTCGGCGGAGCGCAACGCGCGGGACAACGGGCTCGCGGGGTGCCGCTTCGTGCGCGGCGATGCGCGGCGCGTGCTGGCCTCGATGGTCTACGACGGCCAGAAGCAGGACCTGGTGGTCGTGAACCCGCCCCGCGCGGGATCGCGAAGGAAGTGGCGGGCTCGCTCGCGCGCCTGACCCCTTCGCGGATCGTCTACGTGAGCTGCAATCCCGCGACGCTGGCCCGGGACCTCGCGCGGCTGGCCCGGCTGGGGTATCGCACCACGGACATCGCCCCGTTCGACATGTTCCCCCACACCTGGCACATCGAGACGGTCGCGCGCCTGGAGGGGCCGGCCCCGATTCCCGCCTGATCCGCGCCGGCGGCCGGGCCCATGGTCAGTTGAGCTGTCCGGAGCCCGGGGCGGCCGCCTCGGGGATCTCGCCGAAATGGTCCTCGTACTTCCGCACGTTCTCGCCGAGCGCGCGGATCACCCGCTTCAGGTGCCCCGGGCTGATGATGATCCGCGCGTTCACGATCCCCTCGGGCGGAAACACGTTCACGAAGTCGAGGACGAACTCCTCCTTGGTGTGGGTCACCACCATCTGGTTGGCGTATACGCCCCTGAGGATCTCGTCGGTGATCTTCACGCGCATCTGGTTCTTGTTCTCGGCCATCGGGTCTCCCTTGAGTGACGGTTTCTAGTGTGGGGCCTTCGGCCCCCGCGCACAACCGCGGGCGGGAAGGTCGCCTCAGGCTCCGAACTGAAGGTCGTACAGGCGCCGGTACAGCCCCCCCAGCTCCATCAGCTCGGCGTGGGTGCCGGACTCGCGGACCTCCCCGTGGTGCATCACGAGGATCCGGTCCGCTCCCAGGACGGTCGAAAGGCGGTGGGCGACGATCAGGGAGGTCCTCCCCCGGGTCAGCGTCGAGACCGCCTGCTGGAGGCGCCGCTCGGTTTCGGGGTCGACGGAGCTCGTGGCTTCGTCCAGGACGAGGACGCGCGGATCGCGCGCGAGGCAGCGGGCGAAGGCGAGGAGCTGCTTCTGCCCGGTCGAGAGGTTCCCGCCGCGCTCGCGCACCTCGTGGGCGTACCCGCCCGGCAGGGCCGCGATGAAGGCGTCCGCGCCGACCGCCCGCGCCGCCTCGCGCGCCCGCCCGGGGGTGACGCGCGGATCGCCGAGCGTGAGGTTCTGCTCGATTGTCCCGGCGAAGATGTACGGGTCCTGGAGGACGAGCCCCACGCGCCGCCGCAGCTCGGAGAGGTCGTACTCGGCCACCTCGCGCCCGTCGAGTCGCAGGCTCCCCGAGGAGATGTCGTAGAGGCGGATCAGGAGGCGGATGATCGTGCTCTTCCCCGAGCCGGTCGCGCCGACGAGGGCCACGGTCTCGCCCGGCGCGATCGACAGCGAGACGTCCTTCAGGACCGGCTCGCCGGGCCTGTAGGAGAAGCTGACCTTCTCGAAGTCGATGCGACCCGGCCGGAGGCGGGGCGGGAGCGGGGCTCTCCGGGGCTACGATGCCGGGAGCGGTGTCCAGCAGGGCGAAGATCCGCTCCGAGGAGGCCATGGCCGACTGCATGACGGCGTACTTCGCCGAAAGGTCCTGGATCGGGAGAAAGAACTGCTTGACGTAGGCGAGGAAGGCCACGAGCGTGCCGAACGTGAGGGCCCCGCGCAGGATCTGCCCGCCGCCGTACCAGATCAGGAGCGCGACGGAGAGGGACCCGACCAGCTCGACGACGGCCGAGAGCATGGAGTCGTACAGGACGGAGCCGAGGTCCGCGTCGCGGTGGTCCCGGTTCAGGGCGTCGAACTCGCGGACGTTGACGGGCTCGCGCCGGAACAGCTGGATCGCCAGGATGCCGGAGATGTTCTCCTGCAGGAAGGCGTTGATGCGCGCGATCCGGGTCCGGATGGCGCGGTACGCGTCGCGCAGCCGCCGCCGGAAGAAGACCGTCACCGCGGCGAGCACGGGCACCACGGCGAGGGTGATCAGGGCGAGCGACGGGGCCATCGCCAGCAGGATCGCGAGGATCGAAACCAGCTTGACGACGTCGATGAGGACGGTCACGACCTCCATGGAGAAGAACTCGTTCAGCGACTCCACGTCGGTCGTGACCCGGGTCATGAGGCGCCCCACCGGGTTCGCGTCGAAGAAGGAGGATGAGAGGGACTGGAGGTGGGCGAACACCGCCGCGCGGATGTCGTAGACGACGTTCTGCCCCGCCCACTCCGTCACGAAGACCTGCAGGTAGCGCAGCCCCAGCTCGACCGCCAGGGCCCCGATGTAGAGGAGCACGAGCAGGTCGAGCCCGCGCGCGTCGCGGCGGGCGACCGGGCCGTCGATCGCCAGCTTGACCAGGTACGGCTGGAGGAGCTGGGCCGCCGGAGACCAGCAGCAGGAGGACCCCCGAGCCCGCCACGAGGTGCGCGTGGGGCCGCACGTAGGCGAGCAGGCGCCTCATCAGGCGCCCGTCGTACGCCCTGCCAAGGACCTCGTCGTCCTCCCGCGGGCCGGCCGCGGACGATGCGCTCGGGCGGGCCTTCATGCGCTCTCGATCTCCCGCTCCGCCTGCTGGCGCCGGAAGAGGCGCGCGTAGACCCCGCCCGAGGCCAGGAGGGCCTCGTGCCGCCCGCGCTCGACGATCCTCCCGTCCTCCATCACGAGGATCTCGTCGGCGCCCTGGACGGCGGAAACGCGATGTCCGGCGACGATCCGCGTCACGCCGCGCAGGGAGGCCAGCTCGCCGAGGACCGCCTCCTCGGTGCCGGCGTCCACGCTCGCGAACGGATCGTCGAGGAGCAGGATCGACGGGACGCATCAGCAGGGCGCGCGCGAGGGCGGCGCGCTGCCGCTGGCCCCCGGAGAGCGTGTACCCGCGCTCCCCGACGGGGGTGTCGTACCCGTCCGGGAGGTCGGCGAGATCCTCCGCGAGGCCGGCGCGCCTGCCCGCGTCCTCGATCTCCCCGCGCGTCGCGTCGGGCCGCCCGAGGGCGATGTTCTCCGCGAGGGGCATGGAGAAGAGGAACGGCTCCTGGGGAACCACCGCGACGGCGCGGCGCAGCTCCGCCTCGTCGATCGCGCCGAGCGGCGCGCCCGAAAGGAGGATGGAGCCCTCCGGGACCGGGTGGAGCCGGGCGAGCAGGCGCAGCAGCGTCGTCTTCCCCGATCCGACCGGGCCCACGATCCCGACCACCGAGCCGTGGGGGGCGCGGAAGGAGATCCCCTCCAGCGCGGGCCGCGCGGCCCCCTCGTAGGTGAACGTGAGCCCGCGGACTTCGAGGTCGGCCGTGGCGCCCACCGGCTCGCGCCCGTCCGCGCGCCTCGGCGGCGCGTCGAGCACCTCCGAGATCCGCTCGACCGCGCCGCGGCTGCGCTGGAACACGTTGAGGATCCACCCCATCGCGATCGTCGGCCACGCGAGCGAGGCGAGGTAGGCGTTGAACGCGACGAACTCGCCGAGCGAGAGCGAGCCCTGGATGACATGGCGGGTCCCCATCCAGAGCACCAGGAGCGTCCCGATCCCGGCGACGCTCCCCATGAGGGGAACGATCGCCCCGCGGACGCGCGCCAGCGCGAGGTTGCGGCGGCGCAGCTCGCGCCCCAGCGCGTTGAACTCGTCGATCTCGAGCTGCCCGAGGTCGTACGCCTTCACCTGCGAGATCCCCGAGAGGTTCTCCTGCGCGCGCGAGGAGAGGACCGCGAGCTGCTCCTGGGCGCGGGTCGAGCCGAGGTAGAGCGCGCGGCTCAGCCGGTTCATCGCGATCAGGACGAACGGGTAGGGGATCAGCGACCAGAGGGTGAGGCGCGCGTCGATGACCGCCATCAGGGCGATCGCGCCGACCCACGAGATGACCGTGTTGGCGAGGTTCATGATGCCGGGCCCGTAGAACGACCGGATGAGGAGCATGTCGTTCACGGCGCGGGACATGAGGTCGCCGGTCCGGTGGCGGTCGAAGAAGGCGGCCGGCAGCTGGACCAACCGCGAGAAGAAGCGGTTGCGCAGCTCGTAGACGATGTGGCGGCTCGCTCCCAGCACGGCGACCCGCGACAGGGTCCGCGTCACCGACTGCAGAAGCGCCACGCCGGCGATCGCCGCGGCGAGCGCGGCGACGCGCGGGGAGGGGTCCCCCTTCTGGACCGCGTCGACGGCGTACTTCAGGAGCCAGGGGATCGAGAGGGCGAGCCCGTTCGTCGCGAGCAGCAGGGCGATGCCCGCGGCGAAGCGCGGCCCGCGCGCGCGGAGCATCTCGAACTGGATCCTGCGGCGGAGAGGTACCCGGGTCAGCGCGCCACCTCGAGGAGGATCCGCTCGGCGGCGAGCCGGCCGTTCACGTTGACCCGCAGGTCCGAGCGGACGGAGTCGAGGCGGCCGAGGGCGCGCGCGGCCCGGGCCCCGAGCGGGCCCGCGAGCGGCTCGAGGCGCGGGCGGATGTCGGCGTTGACGACGCCCGCCCCCGGGTCGGCGGCGAGGACGGCCAGGTCGCGGAGGAGGATCTCGAGGACGCCGATCGCCTCCACCCACTCCTCGCGCTCGCGCGCCTTGAACGAGGCCCCGGCGAGGACCGTGAAGGTGCCGGCGGGGACCCCGCGGGCGAGCGCCTCGAGCGCGTCGAGCAGGAGCGCGCGCGTTTCGCGCAGCACGGCGAGGGCGGGGCCGCGCGCGAGCTCGAGGGCGCGGCCGATCCTCCCGCCGGACAGGGAGGCGACGAGGTCGAGGTCGGCCGTGCCGGGGGGGGCGCCCCGCCTTCCCTGCGGGCTGCGCCTTCTCCGCGGGAGCCATCGCGGACTCGAGCGCCCTGCGGATCTCGACGGGGGACAGCAGCCCGAAGCGGAACCGCACGCAGCGCGAAACGATGGTCGGGAGCAGGGCGCTCGGCTTCGCGGTGACGAGCACGAACCGTTCGCCCGAGGGCGGCTCCTCGAGTGTCTTCAGGAGGGCGTTGGCGGCTCCCTCGCCCATCCGGTCGGCGGGGTCGATGATCACGAGGCGCGGGCCCGCCCCGAAGCCTCGGGCGAGCCCCTCGGCGAGGACGAGGCGGACCTGGGAGACCGTGATCTGCGTCCGGATGTCGCCCCGCCCTCCCGGCGGCGCCGAAGCGGGCCTCGCGCTCGTCGGGACGGCTCAGCGACACGACGCGCACGCCCGGGTGCTCGCTCTGGTTCTCCGAGGTCCTCTCGGGCGCGGCGGAGGCGGTGATGGCGAGGCACACGCGGCAGGCGCCGCACGGATCGCCCCCGCGCGCGGGAGCCTCGGGGCAGTGCAGCGCGCGGGCCAGCGTCAGGGCGACGAGGCGCTTGCCGACCCCCTCGGGCCCCTCGAAGAGAAGGGCCGGGTGCAGGCGCCCCGCGCCGAGCGCGGCCCGCAGGCGTCCGACCGCCTCTTCATGCCCGATGATGGAGGACCAGGACATGAACGGTCACTCCGGGCGGCGCGCCCCGGCAGGGGGGGCGAGCCGGCCCCGGACGATTTCCTCCACGCGCGCGGCGATCGCCCCCTGATCGGCCGAGGCGTCGACGCGGACCACGCGCCTGCGATCGCGGCGCGCGATCGAGAGGTAGCCCCGCCGGACCCTCTCGTGGAAGGCGAGCGGCTCGTCGTCGATCCGCGTCTCGCGCGAGCGGCCCCGCCCTCTCCGGGCCAGGTTCCGCCCCGAGGCGCGTGCGAGGCCTTCGCGGGCGGGAAGGTCGAACAGGATCGTGAGGTCCGGCGCCGGGCGCAGCGTCGGGAGCCGGTGCAGGGTCCGGATGCTCGCGATCTGCAGGCCGCGGCCGGCCCCCTGGTAGGCGAGGGTCGAATCGGTGAATCGATCGCACAGGACGATGGCGCCCGCTTCCAGCGCGGGCCGGACCACCTCGGCCAGGTGCTGGGCCCGGGCGGCTTCGATCAGGAAGAGCTCGGTCCAGGGCTCGAGACCGCGCCCGGCCGGCCCCAGGAATATCCGGCGGATGGCGTCCCCGGCCGGGGTACCGCCCGGCTCGCGGGTCACGACCACCCGCCGGCGCGCGGCGCGGAGCCGGCGCGCCAGCTCGGCGAGCTGGGTGCTCTTGCCCGAACCCTCGATCCCCTCGAACGTGACGAACAGGCCGCGCTTCGTCATTCGGATGGCTCCCTCCGGCGGTGGTGCGCGAACCAGTCCCGCATCCGGCGGATGTCGTCCGCGATCTGGGTCCTGAGGGCGTCGGCCGAGTCGAACTTGCGCTCCCCCCGGATCCGCTCGTGGAATCGGACGCGCACGAGCTCATTGTAGAGGGGCCGTCTCGAAGCCCGGCAGGTGCGTCTCGATCGCGAACCCGGCCCCCTCGAACGTCGGCCGCGACCCGATGTTGGTCACGCTGCGGTGCCACTCGAGCTCGACCAGCGTCTCGGTGATGTAGACGCCGTCCGCGGGCACGAGCTCGTTCTTGGGCATGATGTTGGCGGTCGGCACCCGGAGCTGGCGGCCGCGCCCGTGCCCGTGGACGACATGGCCGACGAGGACGTAGGCCCGCCCCATCAGGAGGGCGGCGAGCCCCATGTCCCCCCGCTCGATGGCGGTCCGGATCTGGCTGGCGCTGATCCTCGTCCCGGAGTTCTCGAGCTTGGGAAGGGAGCGCACCTCGAAGCCGCACTCGGGGGCGAGGGTCCGGAGCAGGTCGAGGTCGCCGGCCCGCCCCCGGCCGAAGCGGAAGTCCTCCCCCACGATCAGGCAGGCGACGTGGAGCCGGCCGGTCAGGAACCGGCGGACGAACTCCTCGGCCGGAACGGCGGCGATCTCGCGCGTGAAGGGGATGATCACGATGAGGTCGATCCCGCACGACGGCAGGATCTCGATCTTCTGCCGGCGCGTGAGGATCATCCGGGGCGCCTTCTCCGGCGCCAGGACCCTGAGAGGATGGGGGTCGAAGGTGACGACGGCCGCGGGCAGGCCGCGGCGGGAGGCTTCGGCCCGGACCTCGTCGATCAGGCTCCGGTGGCCGAGGTGCACGCCGTCGAAGTTGCCGATGGTCGCGACGACCGGCCCCTGGGGGGTGACGATCGTGCCGTACCCGCTGAGGATCTCCATCAGGCGGGCGCTCCGTGGAACCAGAACCGCAGCGCCGCCTGCAGGAGGATGTTGGCGTACAGCCCCGCGGCCAGGTCGTCGAGCACGATCCCGGGCCCTCCGGGGACCCGCTCGAGCCGGCGGGCGGGATACGGCTTCACCACGTCGAAGAGGCGGAACAGGAAGAATCCGGCGAAATACCAGCCGGCGCCGAGCGGGACGAACGCGAGCGCGACCAGCTGCCCCGCGACCTCGTCGATGACGACGGCGTGAGGATCCTTGCTCCGAAAATACCGCTCGGCCGCCCCCGCCGACCAGAAGGCGGCGAGGATCGCGATGGTGGTCCCCGCGAGGAACGCCCAGGTGCCGAGCAGGGCGAGGGCCACGGCGGGTGGGATCGTGACGGCGCTCGCAACCGTTCCCGAGGCGAACGGGAACCGCCCGATGCCGCCCAGGGTCGCGACGAAGACCTTCACCCGGTCGAGCCCCCGGGTCGCGGCCCGCTCCTCGCTCCTCCCGCCGGCCCAGGTCATCGGGTCCCCGGCGCCATGCTCCGGGGCGCCTCGGCGGGGCCGAGGACCCGGGCGACCAGGTCGAACGGGTGGGCGCGTACCACCTTCGCGCGGACGAACTCCCCCGGCGCGGCGTCCCCTTCGTTCAGGATGACCGAGCCGTCGATCTCGGGGGCCTGCCCGCGGTGCCGTCCGACCAGCAGATCGTCCGATTCCGGGTGCGCCCCCTCGCAGAGGACCTCGATCGTCGTTCCGACGCGCGCCCGGTTCTTCGCCCGCGCGATCTTCTCCTGGGCGGCGAGAAGCTGCTCGCGGCGCGCGGCCTTCACCTCGTGGGGCACGTCGTCCACGAGCGCGAAGGCGGGGGTCTGCTCCTCGTGGGAATAGGTGAACACTCCGGCGTGATCGAACGCGGCCGCCTCGAGGAACTCCAGGGTTTCGCGGAACTCGGCCTCGGTCTCGCCCGGGAATCCCGCGATGAAGGTGGACCGCAGGACGAGCCCCGGGACCCGCTCGCGCATCCGCTCGATCAGCCGCAGGTGGCTTTCGCCGCTCCCGCCGCGCTTCATGCGGGCCAGGACCGTGCGGCTCGCCGACTGCAGCGGCATGTCGAGGTACTTCACGACGCGCTCGCACTCGGCCATCGCGTCGAGGAGCGAGTCGGTGACGCGGTTCGGGTAAACATAGAAGAGCCGGATCCAGCGCAGCTCCTCGATCTCGTTCAGGCCGCGCAGGAGGCGGGCGGGCCCGTCGGCGAGCCCCAGATCGTGCCCGTAGTGGGTCGAGTCCTGGGCGATCAGGTTCAGCTCGCGCACCCCCTGCGCCGCGAGCCCCTGCGCCTCGCGGAGGATCGAGCCGAGCCGCCGCGAGCGGAACGCGCCGCGGAAGGCGGGGATGGCGCAGAACGAGCAGGGGTTGTCGCACCCCTCGGCGATCTTCAGGTACGCGCTGTGGGCGGGGCCCGACAGGACGCGGGGCGACTCGTCGTCGTAGAGCCAGAGGCGACCGGCCGTCGATGGGGCCGGCCGGAGGCGCGGGGGCGATCTGCAGGAGGGGGGCGCCGGCGGCTCCGGGGAGCGCGGGAACGGGCGCGGCCCGCCGCGCCCGCGAGCTCGGGGGCGACGATGCCCGAGGATGCCGGGGATGTCGTCGAGCCCGGCGAAGGCGTCGATCTCCGGGATCTCCCGGCGCAGCTCCTCGTGAGCGCGCTGGACCAGGCACCCGGCCACCACGAGCCGGCGGCAGCGGCCGCTCGTCTTCAGCTCCGCCGCTTCCAGGATCGTCTGGACCGATTCTTCCTTGGCGGCGTCGATGAACCCGCAGGTGTTTACGACGACCACGTCGGCTTCGGCCGGCGTCCGCGACGAGCTCGGCGCCCGACCGCGCGAGGATCCCCATCATCACCTCGCTGTCCACGAGGTTCTTCGGGCAGCCGAGGCTGATGAATCCGACCCGCAGCGGCGTCATGGGTACAGTCGCTGGATCGTGCGCGGGTAGGGGATCACCTCGCGCAGGTGCTGAACGCCGCAGACCCAGGCCACGAACCTCTCGATGCCCATGCCGAAGCCCGCGTGCGGGACCGTTCCGTAGCGGCGCGCGTCGAGGTACCACTTGAACGCCTCGAGGGGCAGCCCCTGCTCCTCGATCCGGCGCTTCAGCAGCTCGGCGTCGTGGATGCGGACCGAGCCGCCGATGATCTCCCCGTACCCTTCGGGCGCGATGACGTCCACGCACTGGGCGACGGTCGGATCCTGGGGGTCCGGCTCCATGTAGAAGGACTTCACCGCGGCCGGGTAGTGCGTGAGCATGAGGGGGCGGTCGCGCCCCTCGGAGAGGATCGTCTCGTCCATGGCCCCGAGGTCGTTCCCCGGCTCGAAGGCGGGCGCCCCGGCGGCCTCGGCCTTCGCCCGGGACTCGGGCGAGGTCAGGATGGCGGAGGCCTCGCTGTAGCGCAGGCGCGGGAAAGGCTTGCGGATGCACTCGAGCTTCGACAGGTCCCGCTCGAGGCGGAGCAGCTCGGGGCGGCGACGCTCGAGGACCCGCCCGACCAGGTAGACGAGCATGTCCTCGGCGAGCTCGAGCAGCTCGTCCATGCCAGCCCAGGCGAGTCTCGGGCTCCACCATCCAGAACTCGGTGAGGTGCCGGCGCGTCTTGGACTTCTCGGCCCGGAAGGTCGGGCCGAAGCAGTAGACCTTGCCGAACGCCTGGCAGGCGGGCTCCAGGTAGAGCTGGCCGGACTGGGTCAGGTACGCCTTCTCCCCGAAGTACTCCGTCTCGAACAGCGTCGTCGTTCCCTCGCATGCGGCCGGGGTGAAGATCGGCGAATCGATGAGCACGAAGCCGCGGTCGTAGAAGAAGTCGCGGATCGCCTTGATCACCTCGTCGCGGACCCGGAGCGTCGCGTGCGGGCGCGATGAGCGGAGCCACAGGTGCCGGTGGTCCTGGAGGAACTCGATGCCGTGCTCCTTGGGCTGGATGGGGTAGGGATCGTCCTCGGGAATGATCTGGAACGGCTCGAGGCCGGTGATCGAGAGCTCGTACCCCCCGGGGAGCGGTCGTCCTTGCGGACCGTGCCGGTCACGGCCAGGGAGGACTCCAGCGTGATCCGGTCACAGAGCTCGAACAGCTCGGGCGCAACGTCCTTCACGAACGCGACGCACTGGCAGTAGCCGGTCCCGTCCCGCAGCACGAGGAAGCGGACCTTCCCCGAGGAGCGCTTCTGGTAGACCCAGCCGCGCAGGCGGACGGTGGCGCCATCGTGGGCGGACAGTTCCGAGATGAGGACGGTCGGCGTCATCGGTTCCCCGCTCGTGGTGATGTTCGATGCCGGCCCCCTCGCGCGCGACGGGCCGCGGCGAGCCGGGCCCGGCCGCCGCTCGCCGCGGGCGCGCCGGCGGTCGCGCACGGGCCTCAATCCTCCTCGGAGGTGGCCGAGAGCGAGGCCTTCGCGGCCGCGACCAGCTTTTCCTGGATGTGGGCCGGGACCTCGGAGTAGTGGTCGAGCTCCATGATGAACGATCCCGCGGTCGCTGGTCATCGACTTGAGCGTCGGAGCGTACTCGAGCATCTCCGCGAGCGGGACGAGCGCCTTGACGACCTGCGTGTGCCCCTCGGCCTCCATCCCCTGGACCTTGCCGCGCCGGCCGGAGAGGTCCCCCATGATGTCGCCCATGCAGTCCTCGGGGGCGGTCACCTCGACCGACATCACCGGCTCGAGGACCACGGGCCTGCGCCTGCGCGACGCAGAGCTTGAAGACCTCGCGCCCGGCCACCTGGAAGGCGATGTCCTTCGAGTCGACCGGGTGCTCCTTGCCGTCGGTGATGACGGCCTTGACGTCCACCACCGGGTATCCGGCCACGACGCCCCGCTCCATGACCGAGCGGATTCCCTTTTCGATCGACGGCCAGAAGTTGCGCGAGATCGAGCCGCCGAATACCTCGCTGGCGAACTCGAAGCCGCCGCCCCGCTGCAGGGGCTCGATCCTGAGGTGGACCTCGGCGAACTGCCCCGCGCCCCCGGTCTGCTTCTTGTGCCGGTACATTGACTCGGATTTCGTGCGGATCGTCTCGCGGTAGGGGACCTTCGGCTGCTTCAGGCTGACCTCGACGCCGAACTTCTTCTTCATCCGGTCCACGGCGACCTTCACGTGCTCGAGGCCGGTGCCCGACAGGAGCAGCTCGTGGGTCATCGGATCGCGCCCGAACTTCAGGACCGGGTCCTCCTCGCAGAGCCGCTGGAGGACGTTCGAGATCTTGTCCTCGTCCCCCTTGGCCTTCGGCTCGATGGCGAAGGAGATCGCGGGCGTCGGGAAGTGGACCGGCTCGTAGGCGATCGGGTGGTCCTTGTCGCACAGCGTATCGCCCGACCGCGTGTCCTTGAGCTTGGCGACGGCGCCGATGTCGCCCGCGCGCAGCTCGACCACGGTCGTCCCGGTCCTGCCCTGCAGGAGCTGGATCGGGCCGAGCTTCTCGGTGCTGCCGCGGCCGACGTTCGTGAGCGTCATGTCGGGCTTGAGGGTGCCCGAGTAGACGCGGAACAGCGAGATCCGCCCGGCGTAGGGGTCGGCGATCGTCTTGAAGACGAACGCCGAGGGCGGCTCGATCGCCTTGCCGATCCGCTCGGCCTCGGCGTCCGGAAACGGGATTCTTGCCCTTGAAGGGGCCCCGCTCGGCGGGACTCGGCAGGTAGGCCGCGATCGCGTTCAGGATCGGCTGGGCGCCGATGTTGTGCGAGCCGGCGGCGCAAAGGATCGGGAAGAGCTTGCGAGCGAGGACCGCCTTGCGGATGCCCGTCTCGATCTGCTCGCGCGTCAGCTCCCCCTTATCGAAGAAGACCTCCATCAGGGCGTCGTCCGTCTCGGCCACGGCCTCGATCATGGCCTGCCGCGCCGCCGCGGCCTGCTCCGCGACCTCGGCGGGAACATCCCCCTCCGTCGGCTTGCCGCTTTCGTCGGCCGCCCAGGTGAAGGCGCGCATCTTGATGAGGTCCACGACCCCCCTGAACGACTGCTCGGAGCCGATCGGAACCTGGATCGGAACGGCGGAGCGGGAGAATCGCTCCTGGATCTGCTCGACCGTCCTCTCGAACGAGGACCGCTCGCGGTCGAGGAGGTTGACGACGAACATCACCGCCGCCCCGTTCTCCTCGGCGTACTTCCAGGTCTTCTCCGACTGGACCTGCACCCCGGCCACGGCGTGGACGCACAGCAGGGCGCCGTCGCAGACCCGCATCGCCGCGCGCGCGTCCGCGATGAAGTTCGCGTAACCGGGCGTGTCGAGGATGTTGAACTTCTTCTTGTCCCACTCGAGGTAGCAGAGGGCCGAGGAGATGCTGGTCTTGCGGGCGATCTCCTCCTCGTCGAAATCGGTCACCGTGGTGCCCTCATCGACCTTGCCGAACCGCGGAACCGCTCCCGCGCAGAAGAGCAACGACGAGACGAGCGAGGTCTTGCCCGTATCACCGTGGCCGATCACCCCAAGGTTCCGGATTTCCTCTGTGTCGTAGACCTTCATCGGGGCTCCTCAAAAGAACGGGGCTGGGGTAGCTAACCTCAGCGGCTAAAAAGACTTACGGAAAACCACTTTAATAGCACATTCGGCGCCTTCGAGGCAACGTGGCGTCGGCGCGCAGGAGGCCGGAAAGGCCCGTCCGCAGGGCGCTGGCGCGGTCCGGATCCGCGCGGGAACGGGGCCGCGCCGCGACGCTGCGCTCCCGATCCGCCCGCCGGCGCCGGGAGCGGAGATGGGGGAAGAGGGGAATAGGGGCGGCGGCGGCGCGGGGAGCGGGGGCCGTCTCAGCGCCCGGGGGCGGGAAGAGCGTACGGGGCCCAGGGGAGGGTCGCCCCCTTCTTCACCTCTTCCAGGATCTTCCGGATCCGGACGGGCGCCCAGGGGCAGGTCGGATCGTTGACGTAGCAGTTCGCGATCGTGTCCCGCCGGCACCCGGACTGCCCGCAGGTGCAGAACTCGGTGTTGACCCAGTGCAGGAACCGCTCCTTCTGGACGGGACCGAGCGCGGCAAGGTCGAGCCCCTTGAACGTGTCGAAGTAGGGCGGGACGAACAGGCCCTCGCCTCCGGCGAACCAGGACGGAGTGTTGATCGTCCCCGCCGGACCGGCGCCGCCCGCCGGAGCCGGCGCGGTGACCCCCTTCGGTGCCGCCGGGCCGGGGGTACCCTGCGGGGGAGGAGCCGCTCCGTGGTTGTGGTGCCCCCCGTCCTGCGCCTGCGCCAGGGCCGGGGACGCGGAGCCCGGGCAGGGCAGCAGAAGGGCCGCGAGGAGCAGCGCGGAGCAGGACACGATCCAGTTGGTGCGGAGCGGAAAACGCGAGCGCAAGCCTGTCGTCACCCGGAAACCTCCACGAAGTGGAAACGACACTTTAGTGCCGGACGGCGCCCGGGTCAAACGGGGGCACCGGGTTGACGGCCTGGGGGCGGGACATAGATTGAGCCGGGATCGGACAGGGGAGTCTGTGAGAGCCGCCCCAACCATGACCGCGACATGCCCGGGCTGCGCCGCCCGGTTTCGCCTTCGTGGAACTGCTCTGCCCGGGCGCGCGGCCCTGGACCGCGGGCCGGGGCCGCAAGGGAGCCGACGATGAAATGCCCCCAGTGCTCGTCGAACCTGAACTTCAAGGAGGCCGTCCCGGTCCCGCGCCTGGGCCGGGTGCGCCTGTGCGTCTGCGCGTTCTGCGGCGCCTACGTGGGTTCGAGCGAGGAGCGCGGGTCCCTCACCGTCCTCGAGGCGTGCGCTTCGTGCGGAGCCCCGCACGAGGACCCGGAGTCCGACGGAAGGACGGAATGCCGTCGCGTGCCGGCGCGGGAGCGGCGCGTCGATCGCGACGCGGCGGAAGCTCCCGCGGAATCCGGCGCGCGGATGCTGAAGGAGGCGCTGCGTCTCTGGCCCGCGGTGGACTCGCGGGACGCCGCCGCGTACTTCGCCCACGTGCTTGCCGGGGTCGAGACGGCCGCGCGCGGGGAGCGCGGATCGTTCCGGCTGGTGCCCGTGTCGGAGCTCGGGTTCAGGACCCTCTCGCTTCCGGGCGGGACGATCCTGGCGGGGGAGGAGCTGCTCCGCGCGCTCGAGGACGAGGCCTGCCTGGCGTTCGTGCTCGCGAGGGAGATCGAGCATCAGCAGAGCGGCCGCGTCGCCCGCCGGTTCCGCGCCCGCCGTCCCGGCGGGGCCCTGGCCGCGGGACTCGGCTGGGGCCTGGGCCTGCTCACCTGGGGCGCGTTCGCGCCGGGGCGGGCCGAGGCCGAGCTCCTGAACGAGGTGGCCGTGCTCGGCTACGGCCCGGCGCAGGAGCAGGATGCCGACGAGCGGGCGACGAAGCTGATCGCGGCCGCGGGATACGATCCGGCGGCGGCGGTCCGGTTCCTGTCCCTGTTCGAAAAGCGCCACCTCGACGCCCGCGGCGTGCTGGCGGCGTTCCTCGACGTCCACCCCGTGCGCTCGCGGCGGCGCTGTCTCGTGGAGACCCTGGTCGCGCTCCAGGGGCCCGGCCGGCTGAGCCAGCGGCTGAACCGCGAGGTGTACCGCCGCGCCGTGGCGACCATCGGGTGCGAGGATCCTCGTCCGCCCGGGGGCGCGGCCCAGCGCGGCGGGCGAGCCTGCCGCCCGTCCCTAGCGGCGGGCAGGCTCCCGTGCGGGGACCCGGACGGGGGAGTCGCCAGCCCGGCCGGGATCAGCGACAATAGCGCCCCATGTTGCTGGGCGCCCACATGTCGATCGAAGGGGGACTCGACCTCGCCGTCGAGCGGGCCCGCAGGGCCGGCTGCGACGTCCTGCAGGTCTTCACCAAGTCCTCGAACCAGTGGAAGGCGAAGAGCCTGGGCGCCGACGACGTCGCGCGCTTCCGGGCTCGCCTCGCATCCGACGGGATCGGGCACGTGTCGGCGCACGATTCGTACCTCATCAACATGGCCAGCCCGGACGAGGCGCTGTACCGCAAGTCGGTCGACGCGCTGTGCGAGGAGCTGCGCCGCTGCGAGGCGCTCGGCATCCCGTTCCTGATCGCGCACCCGGGTGCGCACGTCGGCAGCGGGCTCGACGCGGGCATCCGCAGGATCGCCGACGCCCTGAACGAGGCCCTCGCCGCCGTCCCCGGCCCCGCGACCACGCTGCTGCTGGAGACCTGGGCGGGGCAGGGCACGACGATCGGCGCCCGATTCGAGGAGCTGGCGCGGATCCTCGAGCTGGTGAAGAGTCCCGGGCAGGACCGGCGTCTGCTTCGACACCTGCCATGTCTTCGCGGCGGGATACGATATCCGCACCGCCGCGGGCTACGAGGCGACCTTCGCGGAGTTCGACCGCGTCCTCGGCGTCGGCCTGATCCGCGCCTTCCATCTGAACGACTCGAAGAACGATCTGGGCTGCCGCGTCGACCGGCATGAGCAGATCGGCAAGGGCTGGATCGGCCTCGAGGCGTTCCGGCTCCTCATGAACGACGCACGCTTCGCCCGCGTCCCGATGTACCTCGAAACGCCGAAGGGGCCCGAGCTCCTCGAGGACATCGAGAACCTGGCGCACGCTGCGGGCCCTGATCGGCGATCCCGGCCCGAAGCCCTGGTCGCCGCCCGCCGCGCGCGGCTGCGCGGCGCCCGCGACGATGAGCGCCGGCCGCGCGGCGGGCAGCCCGTCGCTGCGCATCACCGAGATCTACCGCTCGATCCAGGGGGAATCCACCTGGGCGGGCCTTCCCTGCGTGTTCGTGCGGCTGACCGGGTGCGCGCTGCGCTGCGCGTGGTGCGATTCGGAGTTCACCTTCGCGGGTGGGGAGTGGATGGAGGTCGGGGCGGTCCTCGCGGCCGTGCGCGCCCTCGACGAGCCGCTCGTGGAGTTCACGGGCGGCGAGCCGCTCCTGCAGGGGGAGGTCCACCCGGCGATCACCGCGCTGTGCGACGAGGGGCGGACGGTGCTTGTCGAAACGGGCGGTGACCAGGACATCTCCGCGCTCGATCCGCGCGCCATCGCGATCATGGACGTGAAGTGCCCCGGCAGCGGCATGAGCGGGCGCATGGACTGGGCGAACCTCGATCGCCTGCGGCCCCGCGACGAGCTGAAGTTCGTGCTCGCGGACCGGGCCGACTACGAATGGGCCCGGGACCTCGTGCGGGGGCGGGGCCTCGCGGCGGGCCGCGCGGTGCTGTTCTCGTGCGTCTTCGGGCGCCTGGACCCGGCGCTGCTCGCGGGATGGATCCTCGAGGACCGCCTCGGGGTGCGGCTGCAGCTGCAGCTGCACAAGCTCCTGTGGGATCCGGCCGAGCGCGGCCGGTGAGCCGCCCCGGCGGGCGCTCGGGCTAAACTGACGCGATGGACGGGGAAACGAAGCCGACGGCCGTCGTCCTGGTGAGCGGGGGGATGGACTCGTGCGTGACGGCGGCCGAGGCGCGCGCGGCCGGCTACCGGCTCGCCTTCCTCCACGGCAACTACCGGCAGCGCACCGAGGCGCGCGAGCTCGCATGCTTCCACGCGATCGCGGACAGGATGGGAGTGCCGGCCGAGCGTCGCCTCGTCGTCGACCTGCCGCACCTCGGCGGGGTCGGCGGCTCGGCGCTGACGGACCGGTCGATCCCCGTCGAGGAATCGGCGATCCTGCCCGCCCCGGGGGGCGGCGTGCGCGGCGAGGGGGAGCCGTCCCCTCTGCCGGGGGACGGGGCGCTCCTCGGTCCCCGCCACGTACGTCCCGTTCCGCAACGCGCATTTCCTCGTCGCGGCCGTGTCCTGGGCGGAGGTCCTCGGGGCGCGCGCCGTCTACATCGGCGCCGTGGAGGAGGACTCGTCCGGCTACCCGGACTGCCGCGAGGAGTACTTCCGCGCGTTCGAGCGGGTCGTGGAGCTCGGCACCCGCCCCGGCTCGGGGATCAGGATCGTCACCCCCCTGATCCACTCGGACAAGGCCGCGATCGTGCGACGCGGCCTCGAGCTCGGCGCGCCCGTTCGAGCTGACCTGGTCGTGCTACCAGGCGGAGGAGGCCGCCTGCGGCGTCTGTGATTCGTGCGCCCTTCGCCTGCGCGGCTTCGCGCGCGCCGGGGCGCGGGACCCGATCCCCTACGCGAAGGGGCGCCCGTGAAGGTCCGCGACTTCGACTACGAGCTGCCGCCCGGCCTGATCGCGCAGCATCCCGCCGCGCGAGCGCGACGCTTCGCGGCTGCTGGTGTTGCGGCGCGGGGTGGACGCTCCCGTCGAGCACGCCGTCTTCCGCGAGCTCGACCGCTACCTGGAGGCGGGCGACCTGCTGGTCCTGAACGAGACGCGCGTCCTGCCCGCGCGGCTCGTGGGGACGCAAGCCGACGGGAGGGCGGATCGAGCTCCTCCTCGTCGAGCCGGAGCCCGCCCCGGAGCCAGCGCGGGAGCGCGCGCCGGTCCCCGGGGAGGGGGCCGGAGGCGAGGTCTGGCTCTGCCTCGCCGGCTTCTCGCGCGCGCCGGCGCCCGGCGCGCGTCTCGACTTCGGGCCGGCGATCGAGGCGGTCTACCTGGGCCCCGCCGCGGGGGAGCTGCACCGGGTGGCGCTGCGCGGCGCGCGCGGCAGCGCGCTGCGCGAGGCCCTCGAGCAGGCCGGGCGGATGCCCCTGCCACCCTACATCGCGCGCGGGGACGACCCCTCCATCGCCCGCGAGGACGCCGCCCGCTACCAGACCGTCTTCGCCGCGAGGGACGGCGCGATCGCCGCGCCCACCGCGGGGCTCCATTTCACCGGCGAGCTTCTCGAGCGGCTGGCGGCGAAAGGGGTCGCGACGGCGCGCGTCACGCTCCACGTGGGGCCGGCGACGTTTCTCCCGGTCCGCACGGACGAGCTCGAGGACCACCCGATGCCGGGCGAGCGCTACGAGGTCCCGCGCGAAGCGGCGGCCGCGGTGGCGAAGGCGCGGGAGCGCTCGGGCGCGTGATCGCCGTGGGGACCACCGTGGTCCGCGCCCTCGAGAGCGCCGCCGACGGGCGCGGCGGCGTCATCCCCGCGGCCGGGCGCACGGACCTGTACATCTACCCCGGGCACCGGTTCCGCGTCGTGGACGGCCTGGTGACGAACTTCCATCTGCCCCGCTCCACGCTGCTCGCGCTCGTTTCCGCCTTCGCCGGCCGGGAGCGGGTGCTCGCGGCCTACCGCGACGCGGTCGCGGCGGGGTACCGCTTCTACTCCTACGGCGACGCGATGCTGATCCTGTGAGCGGCGCGGCTTCAGCCCGGCCGTTCGCGTGGCGGCAGACCGCCTCCGATCCGAGCGGGGCCCGGACCGGCCTCCTCGAAACGGCCCACGGGAGCGTCGAGACGCCGGTCTTCATGCCGGTCGGGACCCAGGGAACCGTCAAGGCGATGACGCCGGGCGAGCTGCGCGAGGCGGGGTGCGGGATCATCCTCGGCAACACGTACCACCTCTACCTGAGGCCGGGGCACGAGCGGGTCCGCAGGCTCGGGGGGCTGCACCGGCTGATGAACTGGGACGGCGCGATCCTCACCGACTCGGGCGGGTTCCAGATCTTCAGTCTCGGCCCGCTCGCCCGCCTCTCGGGTGAAGGGGTCGAGTTCCGCTCGCATGTGGACGGCTCGCGTCACCTGCTGACGCCCGAGAAGAGCATCGAGATCCAGGAAGCGCTCGGCTCGGACATCATGATGGCGCTCGACGAGTGCCCGTCGCTGCCGGCGCCGCGCGAGCGGCTCGTCGAGGCGCTCGAGCGGACCACCGCGTGGGCCGGGCGCTGCCTGCGGGCGCGGACCGGCGGCGGGGCCCTGTTCGGGATCGTGCAGGGAGGCTCCGACCCCGAGCTGCGCGAGCGGCATGCGAGGGAGATCGTCTCCATGGGGTTCGACGGGCACGCCATCGGCGGCGTGAGCGTGGGGGAGGACCGCGAGAGCATCCGGCGCACGGTCGCCTTCACGGCGCCCCTGCTCCCCGCCGGGCGCCCGCGCTACCTCATGGGGGTCGGCCGCCCGGAGGACATCGTCGAATCGATCGGCCACGGCGTGGACATGTTCGACTGCGTCCTCCCGACGAGGAACGCGCGCAACGGCCAGCTCTTCACCTCGCAGGGGATCCTGAACATCAAGAACGCCGCCCACGAGGACGACCCGCGGCCCGCCCGACCCGGAGTGCGACTGCGAGACCTGCCGGCACTACAGCCGCGCGTACCTCCGGCACCTGTTCAAGACCGGGGAGATCCTCGGCTGCCGGCTGAACACCATCCACAACGTCCGCTTCTACGCGCGGCTGGTCGAGCGCGCGCGCGAGGCGATCCGCGAGGGGCGCTACGCCTCCTTCCGGGACGCCTTCCTCTCGGGCCCCGCCGCCCGCGGCGGCGAGGCCGGGGGGAGCGAAGCGCGGGAGGAGGGCCCGTGAGCGACCTCGTGGTCATCGCCGACTCGCACATGGTCCGCCAGGACGAGGAGCTGGCGCGGTTCACGGCGCTGCTCGATTCGCTCGCGGGGAACACCGCGACGCTCTACCTGCTCGGCGACATCTTCAACATCTGGCTCGGCAGCCGGCGCTACGAGATGGACCACATGCCGCCCGTGCTCGACGCCCTGCGCCGCCTCGCGGCGGGCGGGACCCGGGTCCGCTACGTGGAGGGGAACCGGGACTTCCACATCGCGCACGGCTACCTCGGCGACCCCTTCGAGGCGGTGATCCCGGATGGAGAGGAGGCGCTCTTCGGCGGGCGCCGCTTCTGGCTCTCCCACGGGGACCTCGTCAACGAGGCCGACAGGCAATACCGGCTCTGGAGGCGCCTCTCCAAGAGCCGCCCGGTCTGGAGCCTCTTCTCCGCGCTGCCCGCCTCCGCGGGCCGGGGGATCGGGGACGCGCTCGAGAAGCGGCTCAGGGGGACGAACGTCCGCCACAAGTCCTACTTCCCGATGGAGGCGTGCGAGGCCTACGGCCGGAGGCTCGTCGCCGCGGGGTTCGACCGCGTCCTGCTCGGGCACATCCACATCGAGAAGGTCCTCGACATCGAGGGCGGGGGACGGACCGGGCGCCTGATCGTCCTCCCGGACTGGCGCTCCTCCCACCGGTATCTCCGGTACTCCCCGGACGGCGCCGAGCGCTTCGTCGACTTCGCCTAGTTCTCGAGGTCCCGGTACTGGAACTTGCGCTGGACCTTGTCGAACGGCCGGCCGTCCACCTCGACGTAGGGATAGACGAAGAAATTGACGGGATCCCCTGCCTGCGGGGGGCTCAGGACGAGGTCGCGCCCGATCGAGAGCTGCACGCGGTTCTCGTCGAGAGTGCCGAAGTAGTATCCCTTCTTCTCCGGGTTCTTGCCGGCCTCCGAGGCGTCCACCGGTACCCAGCCGAAACCATCGAGCCAGAACTCGGCCCAGCAGTGGTACCCCCCGATCTCCCCCTCGCCGCGCTTCGGCGCGATCGGGAACCCGATGGCGAACTTGGCGGGGATCCCGACGGCCCGGCAGAGGCCGATGAACAGGGCGTGGAAGTCGGTGCAGTTGCCCCGCTTCGCGTCGCAGACGTAGTAGAAGTCCCCGCGTCCCCAGCCGGTGCCGCTCTTGTCGTACTTGATGTTGGTCACCGCGTACTCGTAGATGGCGCGGGCCTTGTCGAGAGGGGTGCGCTGTCCGCGCGTGACCTCCTTCGCCAGCGACCGGACCTTCGCGTCGAGGGGGACGAGCCGGTCCGGCTTCAGCCACTGCTTCAGGCCGCGCTCGCGGGGAACCTTGCCCGCCCCCGCCCCGGCGCCGAAGTCGTTGTGGGTCGTATTCGGTGCGCCGGACGGGGAAGGTCAGCTGGATGGTCACCGCGCGCTCGGCGGGCCCGTCCGCCGCGAGGTGCAGGATCGAGTTGCCGTACCTGGCGTCCCGTTCGACGGTCGTCGGGAAAGGAGAGGAAACCTGGACTTCGCCGATCTGCTGGTGGGCGTCGCTGACCGGGTAGGGGAGCCAGATCGAGACGTGTCCCGACCCCTCGGGAAGCTCCGTGACGACCGCGGTGTAGGTGAACTCGAAGGACCGCTCGGCCGGATCGCGCGGCCCGGTGACGGCGCTCGCGGGGGGGCCTGAGCGGGAACGGCCCCGGCCGCCTGCGCGGCTCGTGGATCCCCGCCTCGGCGGGCTGCGGGAGCGCCGCCGGCAGCGCCGCGACGCGCAGGGCGCGGACGAGGAAGCGACGAAGGGGGCGGTACGGGCCCCGGCGAGAGTGCGATCATGCGGCGCTCCATGGATGAATGGGTTGGCGGGGGGAGCGTCTAGCTGCCGGCGCTGCCGACGGGCTCGCGCTTCGGGGCGGCGCGGGACAGCTTGATGAGCATGCGCTTGTCGATCGAGACGAACTTGTCCGCCGCCTCGCGCAGTTCCTTGGCCGTGTTCTGCGGGAACGAATAGACCTCGACGCGGGGGCCGCGGACCTTGATCTTCTGGACGAGCGACGTGAAGTCGCCGTCGCCCGTCACGAGGACGACCACGTCGAGGGAGTCGGCCATTTCGAGCGCGTCGAGCGCGATCTCCATGTCCCAGTCCCCCTTGAAGGAGCCGTCGGCGCGGACCTTCAGGTCCTTCCGCTTGACCTCGTAGCGCTTCTGCTGCAGCAGGGCGATGAACCCGCTCTGGTCGATCTCCTTGGCCTCGACGACGTACGCGATCGCGCAGATGAGGCGCCGGCCGCGGGTCGCCGCCTGCAGCAGCGCGTCGAAATCGAGGCGGGCGTTCTGGCCCCTGGCGGCATAGAACATGTTCTGCACGTCCACGAAGACGCCGACCCGATCGAGGCTTCCCCGGCGGCCCGCCTCGCCCGCCCCGGCCTGGGGCTCGGGCCCGCGCAGGAGATCGGAGACCCCTGCCGCGCTCTCCTCGACCGCCTTGAGGATCCGGTCGCGGTCCGCGGCGGCCTGCTTGCGGGCCTCCAGCGCGTCGCGCCGCAGCTCCTCGATCGGCTTGAGCCAGGGGGAGGGGCCGCGCTCCTCGCGGGGCATGCGCGCCTGCAGCTTCTCCACGGCCCCCGCCAGGCGGCGGGTCTCGACGAGGGTCGCCGCCATCTTGTCGGAGAGGTCGGCGAGCGTGAGCGGCTTCTTCTCGGCATGGTCGAGCCGCGCGGAGAGCGCGCGCAGCTCCTTCTCGAGCGACTCGCGCTCCTTGCGCAGCTTCCCGACCTGCAGCTTGAGATTGTTGATGTCGAACTTGCGCTGCGCGAGCTCCTCGCGGAACCGCCGGTCGCGCTCGCGCAGGCGGTCCACCAGGCCGACGAGGTCCGCGGCCCGCCGCGACAGCTCCCCCTTCTCGCGGCGCAGGGCGAGCATCTCTCCCTCGGTCTGCGACTCGGGGGCGGGACCGGCTTCGCGCGGCGGCTCGGCGCGCAGGGACTCGGCGACGGCCGCGCGGATCTCTTCGCCGCCCACCCCTTCCCTGGGCTCGGCCGCCAGGAGGAACAGGAGCTTGCCCAGCTCCGGGTCGGCGCGAAGGCGCTCGACGTCGGCCAGCCGCTGCCGCAGCTCCTCGGGCGTGAGCTTGCGGTAGGCCGGGGTCGCGGACCTGACGGCGCTCTGCAGCGCCTTCAGGATGAGGCGGCGGCTCGGGCCCTCCGCGACGAACTTGTCGGCCAGCGCGTCGGAAAGCTGGACCAGCGAGACGGCGCGGTTCCGCATGCCGGGGACCGAAACGCGGCTCGCGTTGGCGATCCGCACGATCTCGTTCTTCCCGAGGGCGGTGCGGATGACGAGCGCGAGCCCCGCGGGCTCGAGCCATTCGAGGAGCTTCTTTTCGATCGCCTTCATGTCATTCGAGCGTGAGCGGAGGATCCTGCGCCGGAGCGGAAGGCGGATTATAGCATTCCGGCATCGTGCGCCCCATCCGGCCCCCCGCCCGCCGCGGCGACGGCGCGCGCCCGGGGCGGGTGGGAACTAAGTCCATTATTGTCTTCGGTTTGCAGGTGGTATCATGCCCGGGCCATGATGGTGGGAATCGGGATGGACCTCGTGGAGGTCCCGAGGATGGCGAAGGCCATCGAGCGGGGTGGCGAGCGCCTGCTCGCCCGCCTGTTCACGGGCGGCGAGAGGGAGGACGCGCGGGGGCGGGACGAGGCGGGGGAGCTCGCTTCGAGGTTCGCCGCCAAGGAGGCCGCGCTGAAGGCGCTCGGGACAGGCTGGAGCGGGGGGATCTCCTGGCGGGACGTCGAGGTGCAGCGGGATGGGTCGGGGCGCCTTGTCCTGGCGCTGGCGGGCCGGGCGGCGGCGATCGCGCGCGAGCGCGGCGTCGCGCGGGCCTTTCTTTCCGTTTCGCGGGACGGCGCGCTGGCGGGGGCGGTCGTGATCCTCGAGGCCGCGGCGTGACGGCGGCCGCGAGCCAGACGCTGGCCGGCGCGTCCGGGGCGCGGGCTGGCGGCCTCGAACGGCGCGCCCGAGAGGAGGCGCTACAGGCGCCTGCTGCTCGTCTGCATCCTGATCACCGGGGCCATCCTGGCCGTCGAGATCGTGGGAGGGATCGTCGCCAACAGCCTCGCGCTCCTGTCCGACGCGGGCCACGTCCTGACCGACCTGCTGGCGCTGATCCTCTCCTACACCGCGATCGTGATCGCGGGCCGGCCCCCGAACAGCCGCAAGTCGTTCGGGTACTACCGCATCGAGATCCTCGCGGCTCTCCTGAACGGCGCCATCCTGATCGTGATCGCAGCGGCGATCCTGCGCGAATCGGCCTGGCGCCTCGTCCGGCCGGAGCCGGTCGCGAGCGGGCCGATGCTCCTGGCGGCGGTCCTCGGGCTCGCGGGGAACCTTGCCGCCATGTACGTGCTCTCGTCGGCGCGCGGGAACCTCAACCTGAGGGGGGCGTTCCTGCACGTGCTGGGCGACACGCTCTCCTCCGTGGCGGTCGTCGCCGCGGGCCTGATCGTCCTTGCGACCGGCTGGACGTACGCGGACGCCGCGGCCGGGGCGGTCATCGGGCTGGTGATCGTGGTGGGCGCGGTGCGGCTGATGAAGGAGTCGGTCGACATCCTGCTCGAGGCGTGCCCCGTCGGGATCGACGGCGCGCTCGTGGAGGAGCGGATCCGGTCACTGCCCGAGGTCTCCGAGGTGCACGATCTTCACATCTGGAGCATCACGTCCGACATGCACGCCCTGTCCGGGCACGTGGTGCTGCATCCGGGCCACCACTGCACGGACGACATCCTCGGCCGCCTGCAGGCCCTGCTGCGGGACGAGTTCGCCATCGCGCACACGACCTTCCAGATCGAGACGCACGCCTTCGAGGAACTCGGCCACGTCCACTAACGGACGGGCACGGGGACCGGGTCCTTGATCGTGATGAAGCCGCGCTTCTGGAGGCGGCTCAGCACCTTCAGGGCCTCCGCCTCGCGAAGCGGGGACACGGAGAGGATCGATCGGATGTCCCACGTCCCGTCGATCCGGGTGATGAGGAAGAACTCCTCCGGGGAGAGGCGCTCGCCCAGCAGGTCGGTGGTCGGCCTGAGAAGGGACGGGATCCGGTCCGGCCGCATCGAGTAGCGGAGCGCCTCCTCCACGAACCGCTCCTCGCTCTGGCGGATCATCTCCGCGAGCGGGTCCTCCGGGTCCACGGACCCGTTGTCGAGCAGGGTCAGGACCCCCTCGTAGTCGCCCGCCTCGAACAGCCGGCGCGCCGCCTGCGTCATCTCGGAGGGCGCCGAGCGCCGCTCGGGCTTGACGACCGCCGCGATCTCGACGAACCCGGCGCGGATTCCCTCGAAGAGGAACTTGCTGACGATGAACTCGGTCGTGTGGGTGTGCAGGGCGATCGCCGTGATGCTGCGCACCCCGTCGATCGCCTCGGCGATCCGCATGAGGTTCACGCTCTGCACGACGGGCGCGGGAAGTGGGCGCGATGTCCGGCGGGGCACCGCCGCGCCCGAGGGGACCACCTCGCGGATCCGCATCATCTCGTCGAAGCGCCGCGCCCCCTTCAGGAGGATGTCCTCGACGGTGAGCGCCACGGGGAAGGGGACCGCCTCGGGCGGGCCGTCCTGGAACTCGAACTGCGCTCTCTCCCAGGCGAAGAGGCTGTAGATCGTCTCCTCGGTCTGGAGGGTCAGCATCCGGGTCAGTTCCGCCTCGGTGATCAGGCCCTGGCGCACGAAGGTCGTGCCGAGGAACTCCTGGTTGCCGAGGGACTGCTTCGACTCGAGCGCGTCGCGGAGCTGCTTCTCGGTGATCCTGCCGAAGGAGAGCAGCAGCTGCCCCAGGAAGTCGGCCGGATCCTCCGAGGCGGACCCCGACACGAGCCCGTTGTCCAGGAACAGGCGTTTCGACACCTTGCCCTGGGACAGGATGACCACGCCCGTCTTCCGAGCGGCTCCGAGCCACTGGAGGAGGTCGGGGAGGGCCATCGTGTCGAGGGTCCCCTTCAGGGGCATCCGCGATACCTCATCCGAGACCAATCTAGGGTCCGGCAAGTGCCGGTTCAAGTTGGAGTTAGCCCCGCCCGCCGGGAGCCGCCCGGAGGGCAGGACTGGTAGAATGCCCGCCGATCATGAAATCCGCCGAATCCGCGCCGGGCTGGCTGGTGAAGCTCGAACCCGGGGAGGAACTCCCCCGCGATCTGGTGGCGGCCGCCTCCGCCCTCGGCGCCGGCACGGCGTCGGTCCAGGGGATCGGGGCCGTCGACCGGGCCGTGATCGCCTGGTTCGACCTGGCGACGAAGACGCTACGTCGAGACGGTGCCTCGACGAGCCGCTGGAGGTCGTCTCGCTGACGGGCAACCTGACCCGCGTGGACGGGGCTCCCTTCCTCCACGCGCACGTCGTGCTGTCGCGGCGGGACGGCTCGACCTGCGCCGGGCACCTCGTCTCGGGGCGGGTCTCGGTGACCCTCGAGCTGCTGCTCGCGCGCTTCGACCTCGACGCGACCCGCCGCCTCGACCCGCGCTGGGGCCTCAGGCTCCTCGACCTCTGAGCGCGGATCGCGGGCGCCGTCCGGGTCCCCGCCGCTACTTGTAGGCGGGAAGGCCGGTCAGGTGCTCCCCGAGGATCAGCGTGTGGATGTCGTGCGTCCCCTCGTAGGTGTAGACCGATTCGATGTTGCACATGTGCCGGCCCACCTGGTATTCGTCCATGATCCCGTTGGCGCCGAGCATCTCCCGCCCGATCCGCGCGCACTCGCGCGCGACCCAGCACCCGTTCCGCTTGGCCATCGAGACCATCTGCGGCGTCGAGCGCCCCTGCTCCTTGAGCCGCCCGAGGCGGAGGTTCAGGAGCTGCGCCTTGGAGATCTCCGACGCCATGAAGACGAGCTTCTCCTGCTGGAGCTGCGTCGCGGCGATCGGCTTGTCGAAGACGACCCGGGCCTTCGCGTACCGCAGGGCCTCGTCGTAGACGGCGAGGGCCAGCCCGATGACGCCCCACGCGATGCCGTACCGCGCCTGGGTCAGGCACATCAGCGGGGACTTGAGGCCGGTGGCGCCCGGCAGGAGGCTCTCCGCCGGCAGCAGCACGTCCTCGAGGATCAGCTCGGAGGTGACCGAGGCGCGCAGCGAGAACTTCCCGATGTGATCCCGGCGTCGAGAAGCCCTTCGTCCCGCGCTCGACGAGGAAGCCGCGGATCCCCTCGTCGGTCCGCGCCCACACGACCGCCACGTCGGCCACCGAGCCGTTGGTGATCCAGGCCTTGGCGCCGTTCAGGAGCCAGCCGTCCCCCTGGCGCACGGCGCGGGTCTTCATGCCGCCCGGGTTCGAGCCCGCGTCGGGCTCCGTCAGGCCGAAGCAGCCGATCGCCTCCCCCCTGGCGAGGCGCGGAAGCCAGGACTGCTTCTGCGCTTCCGATCCGAACGCGTGGATCGGGTACATCACCAGCGCGCCCTGCACCGACACGAACGAGCGCAGGCCCGAATCGCCCCGCTCGAGCTCCTGCATGATGAGGCCGTACGCGACGGGCCCCAGCCCGGCGCAGCCGTATCCTTCCAGGTTCGCCCCGAGCAGGCCCATGGCCGCCATCCCGGGGATCAGGCTGGTGGGGAAGGTCCCCTCGCGGAAGTGGTGCTCGATGACCGGGAGCACCTTCTCCTGCACGAAGTCCCGGACGGTGTCCCGGACCATCTTCTCGTCCTCGCTGTACTGGTCCTCGAGCTGCCAGAAATCGAGCTGTTCGAAGGGAGCGGCCATGGCGGTTCCTCTCTTTCTTCGGGAGCGAAGCGCGTATTCTAAATGAAAATGCCCGACGAGGGTGTTGATCGAAGGCCTTTCCGTCACGGTCGAGGGTCGGGGCTCAGCGCCCCCCAGTCCTGTCTCCATCCCACCAGTTCCTCGGGTCGGTAGGCGCGGTCGGTCACGCCAAGGGCCTGGGCCGGCGTCGTCCTCGTGCGGTTCGTGATCCCCCGGCAGTAGTTGGCCCACAGCGCTGCGATCGCAAGGTGATGGGCGAGTTCGGCGCGGCGCTTGGACACGCACCAGCTCCGCCGTCTGAGCCGCGAGAGCCAGTGGCGGAGCCGCGCATTCGTATGGTTGATCGGGAACAGCGGGTTCTCCCGGTCGCGGCGGGCGGTGGAGGAGTGCCGCTGCCAGATGAATCGCTCGCCGAACAGCGCTCGGCCGATCTGCCCGTACAGCGGCTTGTGATCGGATTCGAGCACGAAGCTCGCTCGCGCGCCGAGAAGGGGAGCCAGCGTGCGGAGCACCTCGCGGACCGCAGCCGCGGATCGCGACGCTCGCCGGCCGTGGAGCGCTTCGTGCTCGGCTCGAAGGCGGCGCTGGCCCGGGCTGAGCCGCCCCTTGCGCCGCAGCGTCGCCACGCCGCTCGCGACGAGGAACATCGTCCCCGCTCGATCAGCACGGGAACGGTTATGGGCTGGTAGCGGTTCGCCTCGAAGGACTCGAGCTCATCGAGCTGGAACGGCCCCTGCACCGTCCGCCCGCGCAGGCGGTTCGCGTGAAATCCTGCCGCGTGCCGCGCGAGCCATGCAAAGCGGCGCTCCACGGTTCGCCGAGCGACCTGCAGGAATCGTGCGGCCTGACGCAGGCCCACGCAGCTGACCATCAGGCGCAGGAACGGGGCGTTGAGATAGGGCTTCTTGTGCCTGTAGTCGGCGCGGAAACTCTGACGCGAGAACGAGCGCCGACATCCGCGGCACCGAAAGCGTGGCACGGCATGGGGACGGCAACGGGGCTGGTAGGAACCGTGGCGTAGATAGAAACGCGGGGTCGGCCGGAGGTGGAAACGGCACGGGGGGTAGGGGCAGCGAGGGGGAACGAACATGGAGCTCCCGCGGGAGGCGCCGTGGGAGTTAAGGAAGAATCGTGCCTGCGAATTCCTCCCGAATATCGTGCTCCGGTGCCACCCTGCCCCTCAGCGCGGTCGGATGTGAACACTCATCGCTCGCCGCTTGTCCGCCCCCGCACACCCTCCACACTCACGTCGGGCATTTTCTCTCGAGAGCGAAGGAGCGGCCGGAACGCGGTGGGCGGGCTCAGGCGCGCTCGAGCAGCAGGGCGAACCCGAGCCCGCCGGAAACGCACAGCGTGGCGAGGCCGAGCCGGGCGCGCCGGCGGGCGAGCTCGTGCAGCAGCGTGACGACGATGCGGGCCCCCGTGCAGCCGATCGGGTGGCCGAGGGCGATCGAGCCGCCGTTCACGTTGAGCCGGGACCGGTCGAACCCGAGCTCGCGGTCGCAGGCGAGCACCTGGGCGGCGAAGGCTTCGTTCAGCTCGACGAGGTCGATCGAGTCGAGGGGGACCCCGGTTCGCTCTTCCAGCCTGCGGATCGCCGGCACCGGCCCGATCCCCATGATGGAGGGATCGACGCCGGCCGTCGCGTAGCCCACGATCCTCGCGGCCGGCGCGACGCCGAGGCGGGCCGCCGCTTCCGCGGAAAGGACCAGCATCGCCGCGGCGCCGTCCGTGATCCCGGACGAGTTGCCCGCGTGCACGGTTCCCCCCTTGCGGAAGACCGGGGGCAGCTCCGCGAGGGCTGCGGCGGTCACCCCGTCGCGGGGGAACTCGTCGGCGTCGACCAGGGCGGCCTTGCCCGGCCTCGCTCCCTTCACCTCGACAGGCGCGAGCTCGTCGCGGAAGCGGCCGGCGCGCCGCGCTTCCTCGCAGCGGCGCTGGCTCTCGGCGGCGTACGCGTCCTGCTCCTCGCGCCCGATCCCGTACTTGTCGGCGAGGGTCTCGGCGGTCTCGCCCATCACCCGGCCGGACAGGGGGCAGAGGAACCCGTCGCGGTACATGCCGTCCACGATCTCGGTGGTGCCGAGCCGGTACCCGAAGCGGGCACGGTCGAGATAGTAGGGGACCCGGCTCATCGATTCCGTGCCGCCGGCGAGCGCGACGGACGCTTCTCCGTCGCGAACGGCCTGCGCCGCCGAGATGATCGCCTGCAGGCCGGAGGCGCACGCCATGTTGACCGTGAAGGCGGGCGAGGCGTCCGGGATCCCCGCGAGACGTCCCGACCTGCCGGGCGGGGTTCGGGCCGCCGCCCGCCTGGCGGGCGTTGCCGAAGACGGTGTAGCCGATCGCGGCGGGGTCGATCCCCGAGCGCCGGATCGTCTCGCGCGCCGCGACGGCGCCGAGCTCGGCCGGCGTGAAGGATGAAAGGCCGCCGCCGAAACGGCCGATCGGCGTCCGCGTAGGCGCCGCGAGGAAGATGTCGATCATGGCGGCTATTCTATCTCCACCCCGCGATCGCGCCGGGCAGGGTGGACTCGAGCACGCCGTGGGCCGGCGGAGGCCGGCCGGAGTCCGCCGTGGGCTGCCGCGGGCCGTGTCCGAGTCAGTTCCGGGATCGCCGTGTGACGGTCTGAGAGCGCCGTGGACGGGCGGGGCCGGTTCGAGTCCGCCGCGGAAGGCCCCGGCGATTTGCTGCGCCGCCAGGTGAGTCGCGCCTGCGCGGGCCGGGCTACGTGACGAGCTGGAAGACGACCGGCGTTCCGCGCCCGAGACCGAGAGCCCGGGCGGCGTCCCCGCCGGGCAGCGCGAGCTCGAGCCGGCCATCGCTGTTGATGAGGAAGCACGGCGCGTCTCCGCCCGCCGCGTAGTGGGTCACGAACCGGTCGATCCTCCGCCCCCCGAGCTCGGAGGTGAGCTTGGAGATCTCGAGGCCCCCGGCGGCCCGGCCGAGCAGGGCGCGGTCCACGTTCAGCACCGCGTTTCCGAACCGGTCCACGTGGATCACCCGCGCGCGCACCGTGCGTCCCTCCACGATGGGCGGATCGTCCGGAAGGAGGATCGGATCCGGGACGGGATCGCCGAGGTCCCCGAGGGCCGTACCCCGCGCGAGGTGGGCGGCGGCGGGCGCGAAGATGTCCCGCCCATGAAAAGTGTGGGAGGGCGTGGGAGCGAGATACCGGGGGGCGGTGATCGCCACGGCGCGCCAGGCTCCCGCGGCGCGCAGCGCCGGCGTCAGCAGGCCGTTGTCGGGCGCCAGGAAGGTGTGCCCCCCCGCCTCGACCGCGAGGGCCCGGCGGGAGGACCCGACGCCCGGATCGACCACGGCCACGTGGATCGTCCCTGCCGGGAAATGGTGCCAGGCGTTGGACAGGTGGTAGGCGGCGCAGGACACATCCTGCGGGGGAACGCCGTGCGTGACGTCCACGATCCTCGCCTCGGGCTGGATGCCGAGGATCACCCCCTTCATGATGCCGACGAACGGATCCGACAGGCCGAAATCGGTGATCAGCGTGACGAGGGGCCGGGGGACGGGCATGGGAGGACCTCCAGTGGCTTCCTGGTCCGGATTATAGCGGCGCCCGCGCGCGGAAGGGCGCGCGGGGCCCGTGTTTGCGCCGGGTGCGCCGGGGCCTCAGCCCCGCCCGGGGGCCGAGGCGCCGGGCGGGCCGGGTGTGGTCGTTTGACAGGCCGGAACCCCTCGGGTACCGTCAGGCCCCTTCGGAGACCCGCGCACGTGCGACGCTTCCTGACAGTCCCCCTGATCGGTCTTGCCCTGATGGCATGGTGCGCCGCCGCCGTGGCGGCGGGGAACGAGCCCGCGCGGCCGCAGCTCGGCATCGGCTATCAGTGGAGCGGGCCGGGCGGAAGCGGGCAGACGCTCCCCCTGCCGGTGATCGATCCAGCGGCGACCGCGGACAACCCGCTCTGGTTCCGGATCGAGCTCCAGTGGGGCGCGATCGAGAAGCAGCGCGGCGTCTACGACTGGAGCGCGGTGGACAACGTCGTGGACCGGTTCCGCGCGCGCGTCCACGAGGTGGTGCTCGATCTGTGGGGCGGCAATGCGCTCTGGCTCGACGATGTCCTGCGCTCCCCGGGAGCCGGGGATCCCGCGGCGATCGAGGCGTGGGAGAAGTTCGTCCGGGAGGCGGTCCGGCATTTCAAGGGTCGCGTCCGGTTCTGGCAGATCGGGCGGACGCCGAACGCCGCGGAGATCTGGGGTCCGGCCGATTCCGCGAGGTCGTACGCGTTTCTCCTGAAGAAGTCCGCGGTGCTGGTGAGGGCCGAGCAGAAGGGGGCCGTGATCGTCGCGGGCGGCCTGGCGGGACCCGACGGCCCCTGGCTGGAACGCCTGTTCGCCGAGGGGGTCGCCCCCTACGCCGACGTCATCTCCTTCGTGCCCGACCCGAGGCGCGAGCTGGCCGGCCAGATCCGCGACGTCGCCGACGCGGCGCGGGCGCACGGCGCCGCGCCTTCGATCTGGGTCGAGGGGCTCGGCCCCGCGGGGGACGACGTGGAATCCGGGCGGAGCATCCTCCGTCTCGTCCTGTCGGCGTTCGACGCCGGCGCCGAGGCCGCCTTCGTGGCCACGCCCCTGACGGCGACCGGCGCCCCCGCGGGCGGGGCCTTCCTGGTGCGCCTGCACTCCGGGCTCGCGCCGGGATCGGGCCGCGTTCCGGCCGCCGACCGGATCACGCTGCTCGATGCCTGCGGGCGCGGCGGCGCGCGGCGTCGTGACGGTCAGCTTCTACGAGCCGGACAGGGGACTGTCCGCGACGGCGTTCTGGGCGGCGGAGGATGGGGGACCGGCCGCCATGACGGCGAGGATCACCGCGCGGCGACCCGGCCCGCCCCTGCTCTACGATCCGGTGACGGGGTTGCAGAGCGGGCCCGCGTTCGCCGAGGAGGCCGGCTCGCTCACGGGCGAGCTGCCGCTGTCCACGTCGCCGCTGATGCTCATCTTCCGCGAAGGGGTCGGCGCGAAGCCTCCGGCCGAGGGGACGGAATCCCTCGAGGTGTCGGCCGCGCGCCCGATCACGGCGGAAGAGGTGATCGCGAAGTACAACGAGTTCCACGCGGCGGAGGATGAAAGGCTGAAGAACTGGAGCTCCGACGCGCGGATCAACTACAACTTCCGGCTCGGCGGCAGCGTCAGGACGGTCGACGTCGGCATGGACGCCGTGTACTTCTTCGATCCGAAGGTCGGCGCCGAGTGGGAGCTGCGCGACTACTACCTCGAGGGGCTCAAGTCCAAGTGGAAGGAGTTCCCCGAGATCCCGTTCATCCAGCCCGAGAAGGTGATGACGCTGCCCCTCGACATCACCTTCGACCGCTCGTACAGGTACGAGTACGTCGGCGAGGACACCGTCGCGGGCCGGGCCTGCCACCTGCTCGCCTTCGAGCCGGTCGATCCGTCGAGGACCCTGTTCCGGGGCCGGGTCTGGATCGACAAGGCCACCTGGGCGCGCGTCAAGGTCGATTCGATCCAGACCGGTCTCGAGCCGCCGTTCCTGTCCAGCGAGGAGAAATCGACCTACGCGCCGGTCCCGGCGCAGGACGGGCAGGACATCTGGGTGCTGGTCCGGATCGACGGGGAGCAGACCTACTCGACGGCGGGGCGCAGCCTCATCGTGCTGCGGACGGTCGACTTCAAGAACCACAGGATCAACGCCGGGGATTTCGCCGAACTGCGCCAGCAGGCCTACCAGTCGGACAACCGCATGATGCGCGACACCGACAAGGGGCTCCGCTACCTGGAGAGGACCCCGGACGGGGACCGGACCGTCAAGCCGGACTTCAATACGAGCCAGCTCTTCGCGCTCGGCGGCGCCCTCTACGACGCGAGCCTGGCCCACGTCTACCCGCTCGCGGGCATCAACTACTTCAACTACGACTTCATGAAGAAGGGGATCCAGACGAACCTCTTCTTCGCCGGCCTTCTCGCGAGCCTGAACGTCACGAAGCCCGACATCGGCAGGTCGGGCTTCGACCTCGGCAGCGACCTCTTCCTGAGCGCAATCAAGCGCGAGGACCGGGACTTCCGCGCCGGGGAGGAGGTCTCCGAGCGGAACCTCGATCGCCGCGAGCAGTCGCTGGGGATCAACCTCTCGCGCGAGGCCGGCGATTTCGTGCACCTCAGGACCAACTACGAGCTCGCGTACCAGTCCTACGACGAGGCGGACAGCACCGACCCCGCCTACATCCTCCCGAAGGACACCCTTCTCCAGACCATCTCGCTGTTCGGCTCGTTCCACCGCTCCGGGTTCGAGCTGCGCGCGAGCGGCTCGTACGCGGTGCGCAGCGACTTCGCCTTCTGGGGCGATCCCTGCCAGACGGTGCCCGGCTCCGCCGCCGGCGCACCGCGCTTCTACCTTTCGGCCCCCCCGGCGTTCTGCACGCCCGCCGCCAGCACGGCCGGCATCGCGGACCCCGCGAAGCGGGAGCGGGAGCGCCAGCAGCTGCAGGCGAGGAAGGACCTTCTCCAGGGGGACGACTACGATCCCGCGGCGAAGGGGTTCTACCGCTACCAGATCTCGGGCGTGAAGGAGCTCTTCCTCCCCGACTTCCAGAAGCTGCGCTTCGCCGCCGAGGCCTACGGGGGGCAGGATCTCGACAGGCTCAGCCGCTACACCTTCGACAGGCTGGGGACGCCGCTCGCGGGCTTCTCGGGAAGCGGCATCCGCTTCGACGAGGGCGGGATCCTCAGGGCGGCGTACCTGTTCGACCTCGCCAAGGTGATCCGGTTCGAAGCGCGGATCGACCAGGCGCGGGTCCGGGACAAGGCCGACGGGGAGGGATGGGGGAACTTCACGGGGGTGGGGCTGGCCGGCAGCGTTCTGGGGCCGTGGAAGACCGTCTGGAGCGTCGAGTACGGGTACGCGCTGCGGAGCGACGTCCGCCCGGCGCAGGGGGACCAGGAGGTCTTCTTCCTCGTTCTCAAGCTGTTCTGAAGCACGGGGGGACGGGCGTGAGATTCCATGACAGCGAGTCGGTCGCGGCGGCCGCCGCGGCCGTGGCGCCTCGGATCGGCGGACCGGTGCGGGCGGCGGCGCTGCTCGGCTCGGGCTGGGGGCCGCTGGTGGAGCTCCTCGACCGGCCCGCGAGGGTGCCGTACGGGGAAGTCCCCGGCCTGGCCGGCTGCACCGCGCCCGGTCACGCGGGCGAGCTGGTCGCGGGCGAGCTCGAGGGGCGGCGCTGCCTGTTCTTCAGCGGGCGCTTCCACCTGTACGAGGGCCGCGCGGCCGACGAGGTGGCCGCGCCCGTCGCGCTGGCGCGCGCGCTCGGCGCGGACCGCGTCCTGCTGACCTGCGCGACAGGGGCGACCCGCGAGGGGCTCGATCGCGGCTCGCTGGTCCTGATCGAGGACCACCTCAACCTGACCGGGACGAATCCGCTGACCGGCATCCCGCCGGCCGAGCGGCGTCCCTCGTTCCTGCCGATGGGGAGCGCCTACGACGCCGAGGCGCTCGAGCTCGCCGAGCGGCTCGGCGCCGGGCTCAAGCCGCCCCCGCCGCGCTGCGTGCTCGCCTCGCTCCCGGGACCGTGCTTCGAGACTCCGGCGGAATACCGCATGCTCGCCCGCCTGGGGGCCGACGTGGTCTCCATGTCCTGCGTTCTCGAGACGATCGCGGCCCGCTATCTCGGCATGCGGGTCCTCGGCCTGTCGGTGGTGGCGAACGGCCCCGCGCACCGCGGGGAGCCCGGAGCGCAGGAGAGCGAGGTGCTCGAAGTCGTGGGCCGCGCGGTGCGCGGAAACCTCCCCTTCTACCGGAAGCTCCTCGCGGGGTTCGCCGCGCTCTGACCCCGGCGGGGCGCCGCCCCCATCCATGCCGCGGTCGCCCGGAGGGCGGGGCGGTGAGCCCCGGCGGCGCGTGATCCCGGTGGCCATTGAGCCCGCCCGGACGCCGGCGGGCGACGGGCAGGCGGCGTCCCGTCCCCGCGATGGGTGGGCCCGGGGCCGGGGCGGCGCAGGCCTCAGCGCGCCGGGGCGCCGCGGCCCCTCAGCCAGGAGAGCGCCTCCGCGCGCGAGCGCAGCTCTCCCGCCCCCTGCAGCTCGTCGAGCTCCTCGAGCAGCTCTCCGACCCGCGCGCCGGGCGGAATCCCCAGCGTACGCATGACGTCGTGGCCGTCGAGGAACCGGGGCTCGCGGCGGGAGCGCTCCGACCTCCCGCCTCCAGGTCTCGAGGAGCTCGCCTCCCGGCGCGGCGGATCGCGGCGAGGGTCCGGGCGTGGCCGGCGCCGCGCGATGCGAGCTTGTCGGCGAGCGAGTGGAGCACCAGGAGCGGGACCAGATCCCCCCGCGTCGCGGACGATCCGGCGCATCGCCCTCGGGCGTGAGGCCTCCGGAGGCGGGAATCGAGAGCCGCAGGTGGAGGAACACGAGCCGCTCGACCGCGGCCGTCTCCTCCCGCGAGGCGCGCAGGCGCCTGAAGACCTGCTTCGCGATCCGGGCCGAAACCTGCTCGTGCAGGAAGAAGTGGTAGTCGCCGTCCTCGCCGAGCGGTGCGGGTGCCGGCCTTGCCGGTGTCGTGCAGGAGGAGCGCCCACCTCAGGAGGCGGGCCCGCGCGGGCGGGAAGCGCGCGCGGAGCCCGGGAGGGGCGCCCGCCTTCCGCCGCCGGGGCGGGGTCGTCCATGAAGACGAGGGACGGAAGGCCGCGCGCCAGCCGGCGCGGCGCGTCGGCGGCGGCGAGGGCCTCCATCGTGTGCCGGAACGCGTCGAGGTGGTGGTAGCGGTTCTGGCGCAGGCCCCGCAGCGGGTCGAGCTCGGGCAGCAGGTGGCGGAGGAGCCCCAGGCGCTCGAGGAGCCGGATCGACGCGGAGGGAGAATCGGCGGCGAGGATCCGGTCGAGCTCCGCCTTGATCCGCTCCGCGCTGACGCGGCGGATGAGGGGGGCGTCCCTCCTGATCAGGACCGAGGTCCGGCGCTCGATCGAGAGCGCGGGAATCTCCGCCCTCAGGCGGACCGCGCGGAGCATCCTCAGGGGATCGTCCCGGAAGACCCCCGGCGAGACGGCGCGGATCCGCCGGCGGGCCAGGTCGCGGAGCCCCCCCGCGGGATCGAGCAGCCGTCCCTCCCGGAGATCCCATGCGACCGCGTTCAGCGCGAAGTCGCGCCGGAGGATCTCCGCGCGCAGCGAGCGGCCCCCGCGCTCGACGAAGTCCCACTCGCGCTGCCCGGCGCGGATCCGGTGGTCCGACGATCCCGCGCTTGCGGAAGGTGACCACCCGGTGCCCCAGGGCGCGGGACAGGGCGGCGAGGAAGGGGCGCGGCGGCCCGTCCAGGATGAAGTCGAGGTCGGCCAGCGGCCGGCCCAGGGCGAGGTCCCGCACGGCCCCGCCCACCAGGAGGATGCGGCAGCCCGCCCCGGCCGCGATCGCGGCGGCGCGGGCGAGCTCGGGCTCGCGCGCCACGAAGCCCTCGATCCGTTCCGCGAGCGTCGGCACGATTCCCCTCAGGCGCGGCGGCGCCGCCGCCGCCGATTCGTTCTCGAGGATCCCGGCCCTGACCGCGTCGTGCACCCTCGCGATCAGCTGGTCGCGGGTCCGCAGCGTGTAGCCCTCGATCGGGATCGGGGGGCCGTATCGCACCACGATCCTGCCCCGGCCTGATCCGGAGCGAGCCCTTGGGGAGGATCTCGTAGCTGCCCGAGACGCTCACCGGCACGATCGGAACGCCCGCCTTGAGCGCGATCACGAAGGCGCCCCGCTTGAACGGCTGCAGGCTCCCGTCGGCGCTGCGGGTCCCCTCGGCGAAGAACAGGACCGGCCGGCCCGTGCGCACCTGCGCCGGCCGCCTTCTCGAGGCTCCTGAGGGCGCTCGATCGCCGCTCGCGATCGATCGGGATCATCCCCCCGAGCCAGAGGCACCAGCCGAAGATGGGGATGTAGAACAGGAACTTCTTCGCCACCACGCGCAGGGAGACCGGCATCGTCAGCAGGATCGCGGGCACGTCGAAGTTGCTCTCGTGGTTGGAGATCAGGATCGCCGGGCGGTCGCGGGGGACGTTCGCGGCTGCCGCGCGCCTCGACCGTGACGCGCGCCGATGGAGCAGATCATGCGCGACCAGGCCTTGGACATCCGGAAGACCCAGTCGCCCCGGGGGTTCAGCAGGCTCAGCACGAAGGCCGCGGTGCCGAACAGGGCCGTGGACAGGACGACGCCGGCGAGTGCGAGAAGGGTTCCGAGCACGCGGTCGAAGTATACCCCGCGGGTCCGCCGCGGGGCTGCCGCATCGGCCGCGGCCCCGGGGGCGCGCGGCGGCGCCGAGCCCGGGTTGACAAACCCGAGATGCGGGCCGGAGATTGTATGCGGCGTCCGTCCGGCTTGCCGCTGGCGGGCCGCTTTGACACAATCGCCGGCGCATCGTCCGCCGGGAGGAACCGTGGAAGAACTCGCAAAGGAATACAGGGGGCGCACCTGCTTCGTGACGGGCGCCGACGGGTTCATCGGCTCGCACCTCGTCGAGCAGCTGGTCGAGTACGGGGCCGACGTCCACGCGTTCGTCCGGGCGACCAGCTCGGGCGAGCTGCGCAATATCGGGCACCTCCGGGGCCGGCTCCGCGTCCATCGCGGGAACCTGGTGGACAAGACGTCCGTGGACGCGGCGATCGCCGAGCTGCGCGACGGCAACGGGACGATCATCTTCCACCTCGGCGCGCAGGCCCACGTCGGGGAATCGTGGGAGCGGCCCTACGACACCGTCTACTCGAACATCCTCGGAACGCTGAACCTCCTGCAGGCGATCGTCGATTCGAAGATCAAGCTCTTCAAGTTCGACATGGCGGGGACCTCGGAGGAGTACGGCAACGTGCACCCCGAGATGAAGGAGTACTACCGCTACGGACCGGACGGCTCGCTCATCCTCAACGAGAACTCGCCCGTGAATCCCAAGAGCGTGTACGCGACGTCGAAGATCGCGGCCGACTTCCTCACGATGAACTACGTGGACGCCTACGGCCTGCCGGGCGTGACCACGCGCATGTTCAACAACTACGGCCCGCGGCAGAACCCACGCTACGTGACCGGCACGGTCATCACCCAGGCGCTGTCGAAGCCCACGATCGAGATCGGGTACACGAAGGCGAAGCGGGACTTCTGCTTCGTGACGGACGGCGTGCTGGGGCACCTTTCGGTCGCCCTGTACGGCAACCCCGGCGAGGTCTACGTGTACGGGCAGGGGCACAACATCACCATCCGGGAGTGGATGGACCTGATCCTCGAGGTCGGGCGCAGGGAAGGGTACTGGAAGGAGAAGGAGGTCATCGCCTCCCCGCGCCGCTTCCGGCCCGGCAGCAGCGACGTCGAGGAGCTCCGCGTGGACTACGAGAAGCTCAACGCGATCTCCACCTGGAGACCGCGCACCTCCTGGGAGGAAGGGATCTCCCGCAGCATCCGCTGGTACGCCGCGAACCGCGAGCAGTGGATCGGGCGCGTGGACTGGTCGGAGGAGTCCCGGGAACGGGGGAAGTGACGGCGGTGGACGGACCGGCGGGCCTGCCCGGCGAGCTTCGCGGCAGGAAGATCCTCGTGACGGGGGGCCGCGGATTCCTGGGACGGCATCTCCTCGGCCGGCTCGCCGCGCGCGGCTGCGCGGACTCCGACATCCTCGCGCCCTCCCGCGGCGAGCGGGACCTCCTGCGGATCGAGGACTGCCTCGCGGCCTGCGGGGGTCGCGAGCTCGTCTTCCACCTCGCGGCGAGGGTCGGGGGGATCGCCTTTAACCTGCGCGAGCCGGGCCGGATCCTCTACGAGAACGCGGTCATGAACGCCCAGATCCTCGAGGCGGCGCGCCGCTGCGGCGTGCGGCGATTCGTGGCGGTCGGCAGCGTCTGCGCGTATCCCAAGGAGACGCCCCTTCCGACGAAGGAAGAGGACCTGTACGCGGGCCGGCCCGAGGAGTCGAACCTGGCGTACGGGCTCACCAAGCGGATGCTGCACGCTGCCGTCGAGGCGTACCGCGCCCAGTACGGCATGAGCGCGATCTACCTTCTCCCCGCGAACCTGTACGGCCCGGGCGACGACTTCGATCCCGAGGACTCGCACGTGATCCCGGGCCTCATCCGGCGCTTCGCCGAGGCCGCGCGGCGGGGCGAGCGCTCCGTCGCGGCCTGGGGGGACGGGCTCTCCACGAGGGAGTTCCTCTACGCCCCGGACTGCGCCGAGGGGATCGTCCGGGCGGCCGAGCGCTACGACGGCGCCGCGCCGCTGAACCTGGGATCGGGGCGGGAGATCCCGATCCGCGAGCTGGCCGGGATCATCGCGGGCCTGGTCGGATTCCGGGGGGTGATCCTCTGGGAGACGGCCCGCCCCTCAGGGCAGAAGCGCCGCCTCTACGATTCGGGGCGCTCCGTCGCGCTCCTGGGTCCGTACGCCGCGACCCCCCTCGAGGAGGGGCTCGCCGCGACCGTCGCGTGGTACCGCCGCTATGTCGCGCCCCCGGAGGCGCCGCGATCGTGACCCTGAAGAAGACCCTCGTGCTCCTGACCTGGAACGAGCTCGAGGGGCTCACGGCCCTGTGGGACCGGATCCCGTTCGGTGCGGCCGACGAGTGCATCGCGATCGATCCGGGATCCACGGACGGCACGCTCGAGTTCTTCCGCGCGAAAGGGACGCGGGTCGTCCTGCAGGAGAAGCGGGGCCGCGGTGAAGCGTTCCGCATCGCGGCCCGGGAGGCCGCGGGGGAGGCTCTCTGCTTCTTCAGCCCCGACGGCAACGAGGACCCGGCCGACATCCCGCGCCTCTTCGAGAAGCTCGAGCAGGGATGCGACCTCGCCATCGCGTCGCGGTTCCTCCCCGGCTCGCGCAACGAGGAGTCCGGGCGGCTGATCCCCATGCGCGCCCTCGCGAACCGGGCCTTCACCCTGCTGGCGCGGCTCTGCTTCGGCGGGACGGTCACCGACACGATCAATGGTTTTCGCGCCGTGAGGCGCGACCGGTTCCTGGAGCTGGCCCCGGACGCCGACGGGTTCGCCATCGAGTACCAGATCTCGATCCGCGCCATGAAGAATCGCTTCCGGATCGCCGAGATCGCGACCGTCGAGGGGGACCGGATCGGCGGCGCCTCGACCGCCTATTCCATCCCGACGGGGCTGAAGGTCCTGAAGATCCTCCTGCGCGAACTGCGGATCGGATCCCGCTTCGGCCCCGGGGCCTCCTGAGCGATGCTCCCCGCGGCGCGAGCCCCGATCCCGCCCGGCGGTCGCCGCCGCATCGTGCTGGCCCTCTCGATGCTGTTCAAGGTACGCGGTGGAATCCAGCGCTTCAACCAGATGCTCTGCCTCGCGCTCGACGAGCTGGCCCCGGAGCTCGGGATCGAGGGGACCGTGCTGAGCCTGCTCGATTCGGGAGAGGACTACGAGCGGGCGGGCGCCCCGTGGCGGAGGCTCGAGTTCGCGCCGTGCCGGGGGAAACTCGCAATGGCCGGGACGCTGCTGGCCTCGTGCGCCGCGCGGCGCACGGACGGGGTGGTGATCGGCCTGCTCGGGATGACGCCGATCGCCCTTCCTGCCGTGCCCCTGACGCGGTCCGGGTTTGCCTTCATCGTGCACGGCTACGAGGCCTGGAACGCGATCCGGCCGAGCCGCGCCTTCGCGGCGCGGCGCGCGCGCATGGTGCTGTCGGTGTCGGACTACACGGCGCAGGCCCTGTGCCGCAGCGCGGGCGTGGATCCCTCCCGCATCCGGATCCTCCCGAACACCCTCGACCCCGGCTTCGAGGCCGACGCGCGGGGCGCCCCCGTCCCGACGCAGGGCCTCGAGCTGCTCAGCGTCAGCCGGCTCTGGCCCGAGGAGACCTACAAGGGAATCGACGTCACGATCCGGGCGGTGGCCGGGCTCGCGCGCCGCCATCCCGGGATCCGGTACCGGATCGTCGGGAAGGGGGCCGACCGCCCGCGCCTGGAGGAGCTGGCGCGCACGCTCGGCGTCGCCGAAAGGGTGATCTTCGAGCAGGATCTCGAGGACGGCGAGCTGGCGGCGCGATACCGGGACTGCTCGGTCTTCGTCCTCCCCTCGGGAGGGGAGGGGTTCGGGATCGTGTTCCTGGAGGCGATGCGGTTCGGCCGCCCGTGCGTCGGAGGCCTTCCCGGCGGCTCGGCGGAGGTGATCGCGGAAGGGGAGACCGGCTTCCTGGTCCCCTGGGGCGACAGCGCCGCGCTCGAGGACCGGCTGGACCGGCTCCTCGCCGACCCGGAGCTGAGGCGCCGGCAGGGGGAGGCGGGCGTCGCGCGGCTGGAGGACCGGTTCACCTTCCCTCGATTCCGGGCGACGGTGGAGCGGCACGTGCGGGGCTGGCTGGGGATCCCCTGAGCCGATTCCCTGCCCGTAAACCCTGAAGGAACAAAGGTTTGACGCGTATTCCGGCGCTGTGACATCATGAGGCCGCGATGCTCTCCTTCCTCGTCAACGCCCTGACGGTCCTCGGCGAGCTCGGGATCCTGATCCGGGACACGTTCACCCAGATGTTCAAGCGGCCGTTCGGGTACCGCCTCGTCGTGGACGAGATGTACAACCTGGGGGTCACCTCCCTGTCGATCACGAACGTCACCCTGCTCTTCACGGGGATGGTGATCGCGATCCAGACCTCGTACACGCTGGGCGCCTACGGGGCGAAGATCTACACGGGGAACATGGTCGGCCTTTCGATCGCGCTCGAGCTGGGGCCGGTGCTGACCTCCCTGATGGTCGCCGGGCGGGTCGGCTCGGGAATCACGGCCGACATCGGCACCATGGCCGTGACCGAGCAGGTGGACGCGCTGCGCGCCATGGCGTCGAACCCGGTCAAGCGCCTGGTGGTCCCCCGCATCCTGGCCCTGATGATCATGGTGCCCGCGCTCAGCCTGATGGCGAGCGTCGTCGGGATCTTCGGCGGCCTCCTGATGGCAGTGACCGACATCGGGCAGACGACCGATTTCTACATGACGCACGTCTGGCATGCCCTCACCGTCCCGGACCTGCTGCGCGGGCTCGGCAAGACGCCCTTCTTCGCGTTCTCGATCGGGATCATCTCCTGCTACAACGGGCTGAAGACGACGGGCGGGGCGGACGGCGTGGGACGCGCGACCCGCAACTCGGTGGTCGCCGCCTCGATGAGCATCTTCGTGCTGAACTTCTTCCTGACGAAACTGTTCCTATGGCTCTGAGCGAAACGCCGGTCCTCCGATTCGAGAACGTCTGGAAGTCCTTCGGAGCGAAGAAGGTGCTCCAGGGGCTGAACCTCTCCATCGCGAAGGGGGAGACGATCGTCGTCCTCGGCGCGAGCGGGACCGGCAAGTCGGTCCTCCTGCGGCACGCCATCGGCCTCATGCGCCCGGACAGTGGGTCCGTCTACGTCCACGGAACGGCGATCGAGGAAAAGGACGAGGACGACCTGATCCCGATCCGGAAGAAGTTCGGGATGCTCTTCCAGGGCGCCGCGCTCTTCGATTCGATGAGCGTTTATGAGAACGTCGCGTTCGGGCTCCGCGAGCACCTGGACCTGCCCGAGGAGGAGATCGCGGCGAGGGTCCGCAGGAACCTCGATCTCGTCGAGCTGGAGGACGTCGAAGAGCTCATGCCCTCGGACCTTTCGGGGGGAATGCGCAAGCGGGTCGGCCTGGCGAGGGCCATCGCGCTCGAGCCCGAGACGATCCTGTACGACGAGCCGACGACGGGGCTCGATCCGATCACCGCCCAGAGCATCAACCGGCTGATCGTGTCGATGCAGGAGAAGCTCGGGGTGACGTCGGTCGTGGTGACGCACGATATTCTTTCCGCCTCGGAGGTGGCGGACCGGATCGCGTTCCTCGACGAGGGCGTGGTTCGGTTCGAGGGGAAACTGGAGGACGCGATGAACTCGGACGATCGGCTGATCAGGGCATTCGTCAGGGGGGGGCTGCTGCGATGAGCCGCAAGGGGAAGGCCCGCGAGCTCACGGTCGGCATCACCCTGACCCTCGCGCTCGCGCTGTTCGCCGGCATCGTCACGATGCTCGGGGAGCAGACGCGGATGCTCCGGCCGCGGATCACCTACACGACGAAGGTCAGCAACTCGCTCGGCCTCAAGGCCGGCTCGCCCGTCCTGATGGGCGGCGTGCAGATCGGGACCATCCTGTCCGTGGACCTGCCGCGGGATCTGAAGGGCACGGGGATCGACGTCGCGCTGGGCGTCGACCACGCCTTCCAGGACCGGATCCGGCTCGACTCGAAGGCGACCGTGGGGTTCATCACCCTCCTGTCCGGGGAGAAGTTCGTGGACATCTCCGCCGGCGATCCCGCGCAGCCCGCGATGCTCGACGGGGGGTTCATCCCCCCCGCGAAGTCCGAGACGCTCTTCGAGGCGGGCCAGAACGTCGCGGACAACGTCGGCGCCGTGAGCGAGCAGCTCAAGGAGATCCTCGCGAAGGTCAACGCGGGCGAGGGCCTGCTCGGGCGGATCATGACCCAGAAGGATCCGTACTTCGGCCAGGACGTGATGGAGCGGCTGAACGCCACCCTCGAGCGGACCAACTCGGTGCTCGACCGCGTGGACCACGGCGAGGGGGTCGCCGGGAGGCTCATCTCGGACAAGCAGTACGCCGACGACACGCTCGGCTCGATCCGCAGCGCCGCGGCGCGCCTGGACAGGGTCCTGGAGCTGATCGAGACGAAGCAGGGCGCGGTGGGCGAGCTGATCCAGCCGGACGGGCAGGGACGGCAGATCCTCGACGATCTGAAGGCGACCACCGCCTCCCTGCGCAAGGTCTCCGAGCGGCTCGAGGGGCAGACCGGGCTGCTGGGCCGGCTGCTCAACGACCCGGAGTACTCCGAGGCGGTCGCGCGCGACCTGCACACGATCAGCCAGAGCCTCGCCTCGATCCTCGGCAAGGTCGATCGCGGTGAGGGGACGGTCGGCGGGCTCGTCAACGACCCGGCGGTCTACCAGGGGCTGAAGGACGTCGTCAAGGGGATCCAGTCGAGCAAGACGGCCAAGTCGGTGGTGCGCCACTACGGCAACAAGGGCGCGAAGCTCCAGGACAAGGAAGCGGCCGAGCCGAAGCCGCAGCCCCCCCCGGCGCCGGACAGCCCGCCCGCCGTCCCGCCGCCCGGCCGGCGACGGCGGGGGGAGCGGGAGCCCGGGGGCACCGTGAAGATCCTCGTGACAGGAGGGGCCGGGCTTCATCGGCTCGCACCTCGTGGAGCGCCTGCCCTGCGCGCGGGCGCCCGATGGCCTTTCCAGGACGAAGGACGTGACGGCCACGCGGGCGAATGTGTCCCGCGCCGCCGCCAGAATCGGATACGCGCCCCGGTGCCCCATCGAGGCGGGAATTCCCCGCTTCGTGGAGCGGCACCGCAGCGCCGGGAGGACAGCATGAACATCGCGATCGCGGGAACAGGGTACGTCGGCCTCGTGACCGGCGCCTGTTTCGCCGAGTTCGGCAACAGCGTCCACTGCGTGGACAGCGACAGCTCCAAGATCGAGCGGCTCAACCGCGGGGAGATCCCCATCTACGAGCCGGGCCTGGATGCCCTCGTGGAGCGGAACGTTCGCGCGGGGCGCCTGCAGTTCTCCGGCGACATGGAGCGCGCGGTCAAGGAGTCGCTCGTGGTCTTCATCGCCGTGGGCACCCCGCAGGACGCGCACCACCGGCGGGCCGACCTGTCGTACGTCATGCAGGTCGCCGGGCAGATCGCCGACGCCATGAACGAGTACAAGGTCGTCGTGACGAAGAGCACGGTCCCGGTGGGGACGGGCGCCCGCGTGAAGGCGCTGATCCAGGAGCGGTCGAAGGGGCGCCAGTCCGTTCAGCGTGGCGAGCAACCCGGAGTTCCTGCGGGAAGGGTCGGCGATCGAGGACTTCATGCGCCCGAACCGGGTCGTGATCGGCGCCGAGGATCCGCAGGCCGCGGCGATCCTGCGCGACCTGTACCGCCCGCTCTACCTGATCGAGACGCCGATCGTCGTGACCGACCTGCCGACGGCCGAGCTGATCAAGTACGCCTCGAACGCGTTCCTCGCCGTGAAGATCTCCTTCATCAACGAGATCGCCGACCTGTGCGAGCGCGTGGGCGCGGACGTGCACGGGATCGCCAAGGGGATGGGGCTGGACCAGCGGATCGGCTCCAAGTTCCTCCATCCCGGCCCGGGCTACGGCGGGTCGTGCTTCCCGAAGGACACGCGCGCCATCCTGGACACCGCCTCCGAGCACGGGGCCGCGCTGAGGATCGTCGAGGCGGCGGTCGAGGTGAACGACGCGAGGCCCGCGGCGATGGTCGAGAAGATCCGCGCCCAGGTCGGGCCCCTGAACGGGGTGACGATCGGGATCCTCGGGTCTCTCCTTCAAGCCGAACACCGACGATCTGCGCGAGTCCGCGGCGGTGGCGATCGCGGAGCAGCTGCGCCGCGAGGGGGCGACGGTCCGGGCCTACGACCCGGTCGCGATGCCGAACGCGAAGGAGCAGGGGCTGGACGTGGCCTTCTGCGAGAACGAGTACGAGGTGGCGACGGGAGCGGACGCGCTGGTGATCGCGACGGAATGGAACCAGTTCCGCTCGCTGGATTTCGAGCGTCTCGGATCGGCGATGCGCAGGCGGGTCCTGGTGGACCTGCGGAACATCTACCAGCCCGCCGAGGCCCGCGCCCGGGGATTCAAGTACGAGGGGATCGGCCGGGCCTCGCACGCGGCGGTCGAGGCGGGCCAGGGGATCGCGGCGGGGGCGAAGCCGGAGCGCGAAGGCAAGACGGGGCGTGGCGGGCATGCCGGCTGATCCGCGCGGCCCGGTCCTGGTGACGGGCGGGGCGGGGTTCATCGGCTCCAACCTCGTCGAGGCCCTCCTGAAGCGGGGCGACGCCGTGCGCGTTCTCGATGACTTCTCCTCGGGGCGCAGGGAGAACCTCGCCGGGGCCGGCGAGTGGTCCCGCGAGGGGGGCGGGCGCTTCGAGCTGATCGAAGGGACCATCTGCGATCCCGCCGCCGTGGCCCGCGCCATGGCCGGGACCCGCGCCGTGCTCCACCACGCCGCGGTCGCTTCCGTCCCCCTGTCCGTGCGCGACCCGCTCCACAGCCACGACGTGAACGTCCGGGGGACGCTCCTGCTGCTGGTCGCCGCGAGGGACGCGGGGGTCGGCCGCTTCGTCTTCGCCTCGTCCTGCGCGATCTACGGGGACGACCCCGCGATGCCGAAGGTCGAGACGATGCCGCCGGCGCCGATCTCCCCGTACGCGAACGACAAGCTGGCGGCCGAGAACTACGTGACGCTGTTCCACCGCCTCTACGGCCTGCCCACGATCGCCCTGCGGTACTTCAACGTCGTCGGCCCGCGCCAGGACCCCTCCTCGGACTACGCGGCCGTGGTGCCGCGGTTCGCGGCGGCGATCCTGGAGGGAAGGCCCCCCGTCATCTACGGCGACGGCGGGCAGACGCGCGACTTCAACCCGGTGGCGAACGTCGTGGAGGCGAACCTGCGCGCCCTGCGACGCCCCGGAACAGGCCTGCGGACGGGCCTACAACATCGCGAAAGGGGAGCGGATGAGCCTGCTCGAGCTGGCGCGCCGCATGGGCGCGCTCGCCGGCCGCGACGCGACCCCCGTGCACGAGGCCGCGAGAGCCGGGGACATCCGCCATTCCGCGGCCGACATCTCCGCGGCACGCGCGGCGCTCGGCTACGCGGCCGGGGCGCCGGTGGACGAGGGGCTCGCGGGCGCCCTGGCCTGGTGCCGGGCCCTCGCAGCGCGCGGGGGGCGGGCATGAGCGGCCCGGGAGGGCGGGACAGACCCGTCTACGCGGCGCTCCTGGCCGGCGGGAAGGGGACCCGCTTCTGGCCCGGCATCGCGGGCGGGGCGGCCGAAGCAGTTCCTCCGCCTGCTCGGCTCGAAGACGCTGCTCCGGCTGACCTGGGAGCGGTTCGCGCGGCTGCTCCCGGAAGGCAGGATCCTGGTCGTCGCCAGCCCTCTCTACGCGCCCCTGGTGCGGGAGGAGCTTCCCGAGCTGCCGGAGTCGCGACCTCGTCCTCGAGCCCTCGGGGCGCGACACGGCGCCCGCGGCGGGCCTCGCGGCCCTCGCCGCGCTCGCGCGCGACCCGGACCCGGTCCTGCTCCTCGCCCCCACCGACCACTTCATCGCGGACGAGGAGGCCTTCGCGGCGGCGATCCGCGTGGGGATCGCCGAGGCGGACGCGGGGTCGCTCGTCGTCTTCGGCGTCGCCCCCGACCGCCCGGCGACCGGGTACGGGTATATCGAGGTCGCCGGCGCCGCGGGGGGCGGGAGCTCCGTCGCCGGTCGTGAGGTTCCGCGAGAAACCGGGCGCCGACGAGGCGGCGGCGTACCTCGCCACGGGGCGCTACTTCTGGAACGCCGGGATCTTCGCCTGGCGGGCGCGCGTCTTCCTGGAGCGGCTCGCCGGGGCGAACCCTCCGCTCGCGGCCGGCTCTGTCGGCCCTTCCCGCGCCGCGGGCGCCGGAGGCGGCCGGCTACGAGGCCTTCCGGACGGCGTGGGAGGCGCTCCCCTCGATCTCGATCGACTACGCGCTGATGGAGAAGGCGCAGGGGGTCCGCGTGGTGCCGCTCGCCGCCGGCTGGAGCGACGTCGGGGGGTGGGAGGCTCTGCGCGAGCTCCTGCCGGCCGACGCGGAGGGGAACCGCTCGGCGGGCGACGTGCTCTATCTCGGAGCGCGGGGCTGCTCCGTGCACCGGGAAGCTGTCGGGCCGCGGGGGGCGCTACATCGCCCTCGTGGGAGCGGAGGACCTCATCGTGGTGGAGACCGACGACGCGATCCTGATCTGCCGCAAGGGAGCGGGGGAGACGATGCGGAGCATCGTGGCGCGGCTGCGGGACGAGGGACGGCACGACCTGATCTGATGGACACCTTCTCCGGCACGACGAGGCGCATCGTCGCCGTGGGGATCGCGGCGCTGGTCCTTTTCGCGCCCCTTGCCTTCGGGTCGGTCGAGACCTGGGCGATCCTCGTCCTCGAGACCGCCATCTTCGCCCTCGGGGCCCTCTGGCTGGCGGGCCGCGCCGTCGTGGGCCGGGGGCGCGCGTCGACCCGGCTCGAGCTTCCGATCCTGGCGTTCACCTGCCTCGTGCTGGTGCAGCTCGCGCCGATGCCGCGGGGCCTCCTGTCGGTTCTCTCGCCCCGCCCCGCCGCGCTCTACGCGCGGACCGTCCCCGGCTACGCGACGGATGCCGGCGGCCCCCTTCGACGAGTGGCTGCTCTCCGCGGGTTCCGCGCAGGGAGCGGCGGCGCCGGGCGCGGGCGCCGCCTCCGATCGCCGATGCCCGCGACCTACTCGGTCCCGGATACGCTGGACCGCCTCGTCCTCTTCTTCGCCTTCGCGATGGTCTTCTTCATCACGGCGGACCTCGCGCGCGACAGGCGCCTGTTCCGCCGCTTCCTGGTCTGGATCGTCTTCGTCGGCATGGGGATCGCCGATCCTGGGGATCTTCCAGAAGCTGACCTGGAACGGGAAGATCCTCTGGTTCCGCGAGCCGGGCGCCCTGACGCGCCCGTTCGGCCCCTTCGTGAACCCGAACCACTTCGCGGCGTTCATGGAGCTCGTGGTGCCGCCGGCGCTCGGCCTCCTGCTGACGCTCCTGTCGAGGCGCGCCGCGTTCGGCTACCGGCTCGAGGCCGGGCAGGGGACAGGCCGAGCCGGACGCGCGGGGTTTCCCGGATTCCGTCACGCGCGGAGGAGCCTCCCGGCGGGCTCCTCCCCTGGACGGCGACGAGCGGCGGACCGAAGGCGGTGCTTCTCGGCTTCCTTCTGGTCCTGTCCCTGGGATCGATCTTCCTCTCCCTCTCGCGCGGGGGGATGATGGCGACCGCCCTGACGTTCGCCCTCTTCTCGCCGCTCATCGTCCCTCCCCGGGTCACGGCCCGCCTGCGGCCGCGCGCGCTCGCCGCGCTCCTCGCCCTGCTCGCGCTCGGCTTCGGCGCGGCGTTCTGGTTCGGCGCCGCCCTGCTCCCGCAGAGGCTGGCCGACCTGAAGACGCTCGGCTCGGAGCCCTCCTACCTTGAGAGGATCCAGGCGTGGCGCGGGACCGTCCGCCTGTTCCTGGATCATCCGCTGCTCGGCAGCGGTCTCGGCGCGTTCGAGACCGCCTTCGCGGGCTACTACCCGCCTGGGATCTACGGGACCTGGAAGCAGGCGCACAACGACTACCTGCAGCTCCTCGCGGAGGTCGGGATCGCGGGGATGATCGCTCGCCCTCGTTCGCGCTCGCCATCTTCGCGCGCCGCCATTTCCTCCCGGCGCTGCGCGATCGGGCCACGGCCGACCGGTACCTGGTGCTCGGACTCGCGATGGCCTGCGTCTCGATGCTCCTCCACAGCCTGGTCGATTTCAGCCTGCAGATCCCCGCAGTCGGCTTCCTGTTCGTGGTGCTGGCCGGGCTGCTCGCGGGCGCGGGCGGGGGGCAGCCGGAATGCGCGACCGCCCGCGGGCAACCGCAGCTTCCTCGCGGCCGGAACCGTGCTGCTCCTCATCCTGGCCTGCGGAAACGCCGCGGTCGGGATCGGGCGCGATCGCGGCGGGGCGGCTGGCGGCGGCGGCGAAGGCGGAGACGCTCCTCCGGCGCCGCGCTGGAACTGCTCGAGCGGGGCCTGCGGGCCGCGCCGGGCCGGCCCGAGCCGGCCGCCGCGCTCGGCGACCGGATCATGGAGGTCTTCGACGCGGAGATCGGGGGCGATCCCCTCGAAGGCGCGCGAGGGCCGCGCCGCTGCTGGGCCGCGCCGAGGTGGTTTTCCGGAGGGTGACCGAGATCAAGCCGCTGTGGGCCTGGGGATGGTGGGGGCTCGGGCCAGACCTACGCGCGCCGCAGCGAGCTGCAGCGCCTGGAGGGCACGATCGAGCTCGACCGGCTCGTGCCGGCCGGCGAGGAGGACCTCGACCGCAACGCGCGCGCCGCCCTTGCCGCGATCAGGACCGCGCTCGTGCTCGAGCCGGGCAGCTTCAGGCTGTACGACGAGCTGGCCTGGATCTACGAGCAGGAGGGGCTGACGGAGCAGGGCCGCGGCAGCCTACCGGGAAAGCGCGCGGCTCCTGCCGGTGTACGATCAGCACGGCTGGAGGCCGGTCACCGAGGTCCCCGAGGATACTACCGCGCGATCGTCGCGGGGATGGACGCGGCGGCGACCGCGCCTCATTCCCTCAATCCCGACCTGATCCAGCGCGAGATCGGGCGCCTGGCGAGCGTCCGGGGCGATCTTCCCGAGGCGGAGAAGCGCTACCGCCTCGCGCGCGCCGCCTGCCCGCAGGAAGCTCATGGCCGACGTCATCGCCGCCGATCTCGGGGAGATCCTTCGCCGCGAGGGGAAGACAGCCGAGGCCGTGAGCGTGCTCGAAGAGGCGACGCAGGGGAAGATCCTCGGCTGGGGGGCCTGGATTTCTCTCGCCCGCATCCGCTCCGCGGCGGGGGACCGCGCCGGCGCGACGGAGGCCGTGCGCGCCGCGCTCGAGGCGGCTCCCGACGAGGGGTGGGTCCAGCTCGTCCTCGCCCCCGAGCTCGCCGCGGCAGGCGACCGGGCGGGCGCCATCGCGCGGCTCGAGGACGCGGAGCGGATGGGCGCCGCGACGGCGGAATCCCGCGAGTCCCAGGGTGCGGCTGCTGCTCGAGGAAGGGCGCCTGCGCGAGGCGCTGGCCGGCGCCGAGAGGCTCGTGGCCGATTACCCCGGCCGCGGCGACCTGAAGGATCTCGCGGCGTCGATCAGGACGAGGATCGAGCAGAGCCCTTGAGGCGGCTGGCGAGCCAGGACGCGAGGAAGAGGACCGGCACGAACTCGACCGCCATCCGGTAGCGCGGCAGGACGAAGAAGATCATCGCGAGCGCCGCGTTCACCGCGAAGACCAGCCAGAGCGTCTGCTGGCGGGGATCCAGGGCGCCCCGGCGGAGCCACCAGGCGAACCCCAGGACGAGCGCCAGCAGCGAAGGGAGCCAGACCACCCAGCGCCGCTGGACGGGATGGGTGAAATCGGCCACGAGGAAGAAGAACCCCTTGACGGCCGCCAGGCTCGCTTCGCGGCCCGGGTTGGCGCGGATGTAGGCCAGCGCCTCGCGGCGGTAGAGCGCGTCCGCGACCAGCTCGTCGCCGCTGCCGCTGAAGTCGGGCTCCAGCTCCTTGATCCGCGGGGGGATCTCGGAATGTCCCGCTCTTCGTCGCCGGGCAGGTTCCGCCCGCCGCCGGTGGCGTTCTCGTTGTGGCCCCGCAGCAGGTTGTATCCGCCCGAGGTCCCGAGCACGAACCGGCCGAAGACGACGCGGTTGCGGACGATCCACGGGGAGACGACCGCGGCGCAGCACGCGACGCAGAGGAGCGCGGCGCGCCGGGAGGCCGGCGCGCTCAGGGTCGTTCCACCGGCAGGCCCAGCGTCAGGCGCCATGCGCTGGCCCAGAGCACGACGAACCAGAGCCCGAACGAGGCGAGGGCTGACCAGGCGGCTCCCTCGATCCCGTGTCGCGGCACCAGGATCAGGTTGAGGGAGACGTTCGTCGCCGCCGCCAGCAGCGCCGTGCGCGCGAGGACCTCCGCGCGCTTCATGGCGATGAAGAGGCTGTGGAACACGTTCCCCATGACGTAGAGCGCGTAGGCCGCGCACAGGATCATGGCGAGGCGCAGCCCCTGCCAGTAGGTCGTGCCGAGCAGCAGAAGGCCGATCGGCTCGGCCAGGAACCAGAGCGCGGCGGTCCCCGCCAGGCTCCCGCCCACGGCGAGAAGGAGCCGCCCCTTCATGATCGCCCGCACCCCTTCGCGGTCCCCGGCGGCGGCGCGGCCGTAGAGCCGCGAGCGCGTGAAGGTCTCGATCCACCCGTTCAGCATCAGGTAGGGCATGGCGCAGAACCCGTAGTTGATCGCGTACAGGCCGACCTCCCGCGAGGACCAGAAGTGGGCGATCAGGTAGCGATCGGAGATCGTCATCACCCAGAAGGTCGCGTTGTAGAGGTAGAGCGACCAGCCGAACGTGGCGGAGCCCGAGAGGTCGGCGGCCGGCGGCTTTGCCTCCTCGCCGGTGCCGGAGGAGTCCTGGCCGGCTTCCGGGGAACCGGCCGGGCTCGATCCTCCGCCGGCCGGCGGAAGATGACGAAGACCAGCGCGAAGGCGAGGCACTGGGAAAGCACGATCGCCCACGACTTCGAGATGGGCGCCAGGAGCATCAGGGCCAGGAACGGGGCGGGAGCCACCTTGGACAGCGTCTGGGCGAGGGTGAGGCGGCGGTACTGCCGTCGCGCCTCGATGAAGTTGAGCGTGGCGTTGACGTGCGGGGTCAGGAGGCACAGAAGCAGGGCGGGGACCGCGAGGCGGAAGTAGACCCCCTGCTTCGCGACCGCGTAGAGGGAGGCGATGACGAGGTAGGCCCCGTCATCAGGCCCGCGCACCGCAGCAGCAGAGGCTCGACGGAGCGCACGTAGGATGAGGCGGCTCCGGGGCGGGCGTGATCGAAGTAGAGCCGGAGCTGGGCTGTCAGGACCGGGTTCACGATGAAGAGCGTCAGGAGGGCGACGATCCCGAGGGAGAGGTTTGCGTCCCCGTAATCCCCGGCGGGGACGAGCAGGCTGACCAGCTTGACGACCGCGAGCCCCCCCAGGACGCTGATGACGTTGTTGGCCAGGGTCCAGAAGGCGTCCGGGAGGAGCCTGCGGACGAGCGATGGACGGGCGCCGTCCATCATCCGGCCAGCTCCGCGATCTCCGCGAGAACCCTGCGGAGCGTGTCGTGGTTGCTGTAGCCGCTGGCGAGGCAGCGCTCGCGGCCGGCGGCGGCGACGCGAAGCCTGTCGGCGGGATGCGCGAGGTACCGGGTGGCCTTCGCGACCAGCTCGTCGTCCGACCCGAAGAACTCCGCCTCGGCTCCCTCGACGAAGAACCCGAGGTGCTCGTCGGTCCTCTCCGCGAGCAGGAATGCGCCGCATGCAGGGATTTCGAAGGTCCGGGTCGTGCTGGTCTCCGGGATCAGCTTGGAGAGGAGCCCCAGGCCGATGGACGCGGAGCAGAGGGCCCTTGTGTAGTCCGCGCCCCAGATCCCTTCACCCTGCACGAGGGGCGCGGCCCAGCGGTGGAGAGCCGCGTACCGGCCCCATCCGCGGCCCCAGATCTTGACCCGCAGGCCCGCCTGGGCGACCGCGCGGAGTCGCAGGGCGTAGGCCGGCTCGTAGTGCCCCACGAAGGCGACATCGCAGGCGAGCGCGGGATCGGGCGGGACGGGCGAAACCTCGAGCGCTCGTACGCCTGGTGCGTGAGGAGGAGCCTTCGCGCCCCTTCGCGCCTGTAGAGCTCGAGCTCCCAGGGCTTCGTCGTGACCAGGAGATCGTACAGAGGGATCGAGCCGACGAAGTAGCGCGATCGGTGGAAGAGCAGCGCGGGGTCCGGCGTGAAATGCACAAGGCGCGCGCGGGTCCGCTCGCGCAGGGCCGCGAGGGTCGCAGGACGGACCCAGACGCCCTTGTCCACGTAGATGCACGACACGTTGCGCCCGGGATCCGAGGCGCGGGCGAGGAGCGCGCTGTTCAGCGCGCCGATGGCAGGGCCCCAGTTGAACCGGTGCGCGAGGCTCCTGGCGAGCGGTTTCGAGGCTCGAAGGCGGTGATGTCGAACGGCTCGACGTCGGCCCCGAGCTCCTGCAGGACCTTCATGCGATCGAGGCAGGTCCCGCCCTCGCCAGAGCTGCCCCACGTACAGGATCCGCGTGCCGGCGCCGGGCTCGGCGCCGGCCACCGACGTCATCGGTCCTCCGCCCGCGTGGCCGCCCCGGCCGGCTTGACCACCCTGGCGACGAAGATGCGCGTGTAGATGCCGCTCCCGCGAGTGCCCGTTTCCGCCAGGTTCCAGACGGCGAGCCATGCGGCGATGAGACGCCAGAGCATCCAGCGCACGGCGCTCCTGACCCCGTGGACCACGGGCCCGCACTCCCGGGCCTGGAAAGAGCCGAACCCCGCCACGCGCAGCACGTGATCGAGCGAGGCGGGGTCGAAACCCGTTTCGTGGGTGATGTCGTGGTAGCGGTGCATCGCGCCCCACGGGCTCTCGGCGTTGGGGGTCTGGAGGATGAAGATCCCCCCCGGGCGAAGGGCGCGGTGACAGGCGTCGAGGAAGGTGAAGAGCTCGTCCTTGGTGAAGTGCTCGATGACGTCGAAGAGGATGATGCAGTCCGTGTCGTCGGAGCGCCCCGCCAGGAAGCCCATGAGGTCGCTGTTGACCACCGGAAATCCCACGGAGGAGGCGACGCGGACCTGCTCGGGGGAGATGTCCACGCCGGTCACCCGCCGGTACCCCTGGCCCCGGAGAAGGTGGAGCATGTTGCCGGGGCCGCACCCGAGGTCGAGGATGACGGCGTCGCGCGACCCGGGAAGCCAGTCCCGGAGCCGGTGCGCGGCCCCCTGGCTCCAGCGCAGCGCCTCTCCCTCCGTGCGGGAGAGCGCTTCCGGCATTTTCTGGGACGTGTAGTGAGCGTAGACGCGGTCGCGGTAGTTCATTCGGGTCCGGATGTCGCAGCGCGACAGGGGCAATCTAGCGGCCCGCGGAAGGGCCGTCAAGACTCTGCACGGAGAAGTCGCGCTCTTTCAGTGCTTTCGGGCGGGAAAGGGGGCCCGCGCGGTTGACAGGTTTTCGGGCAGACGGTACCTTGAACTTTCGAACCTCATGCCGCAGACCGACCAGAAAGCCGATCCTGACGACCCAACACCCGGAGACGCGCTCTTGAGCGAAAAACGTCCGGTTTCCGCCGCGCGGCGGCGCTCCCGGCATCGCCAGCGCCGCGGCGGTCCCGTTCATCGATCTCCGGGCGCAGTACGCGGAGCTCCGCCCGGAGATCGACGCGGCGCTGCGCCGCGTGCTCGAAAGCGGGCAGTTCGTGCTCGGTCCGGAGGTCGACAGCTTCGAGCGCGAGTACGCGGCCTGGGTCGGCGTGAAGGAGTGCGTCTGCTTCAACTCCGGGACCGCCGCGCTTCAACTCGGCCTGATGGCTCTCGGACTGCGTCCCGGAGACGAGGTCCTCCTGCCCGCCAATACCTTCTTCGCGACCGCGGAGGCGGTGGTCTGGGCCGGAGGGACGCCGGTCCTGGTGGATGTGCGGGAAGACGACTTCAACATCGACCCCGAGCGGGCCGAGGCCGCCATCACGCCGCGCACGCGCGCGATCATTCCCGTCGATCTCTACGGCCAGACGGCGCGCTACGACGAGCTGCTCGAGCTCGCTTCGCGCCGCGGCCTGTGCCTTCTCGAGGATGCCTGCCAGGCCCACGGCGCCGAGCACCGCGGCAGAAAGGCGGGGAGATTCGGCGCCGCCGCCGCGTTCAGCTTCTACCCTGGAAAGAACCTCGGCGCGTACGGCGAGGGCGGGGCCCTCGTCACCGACGATCCCGACGCTCGCCCGCCAGGCGCGGATGCTGCGCGATCACGGCCAGGCCGCCAAGTACGACCACGCCGTGCGTGGGGCACAACTTCCGCCTCGAATCCCTGCAGGGCGCGGTCCTGGGCGTGAAGCTGCCCCGTCTCGACGCCTGGAACGCCGCCCGGCGCCGTGTCGCTGGATGGTACCGGCGAGGCCCTGGCGGGGATGCCCCTCGCTCCTCCCCGCGGAGATGCCGTGGGCGCATCACGTGTACCACCTCTTCGTGATCCGCGTCGCCGCGCGGGACGAGTTCCGCGCCTTCCTGCCGCGGCCGCGGGGTCGAGACCCTGATCCACTACCCGGTGCCGCTGCATCTCCAGAAAGCCCTCGCGGGGCTCGGCCAGGGCCCCGGCTCGTTCCCGGTCTCCGAGGCGCTGGCGCGGGAAGATCGTCTCGCTGCCGATCTACCCGGAGCTGACCCGCGGGCAGGTAGCGCAGGTGGCGGAGGCGGCGGCGGCGTTCTTCGCGGCGGGCGGCAGGGGAGGGCGCGCGTGAAGTCGAGCCCGGTCCTGGCCGTGATGGTGCTCGCGCTCCTGTTCGGGCATGGCGGTGGTGGGCCTGCTGTTCCTGCTCGACCTCGTGGAGCACCTCTGGCTCTTCCTCCTCGTGCCGACCCTGTTCCTGCTCGGCGCGATCCCGATCGCGCTCCGTATCGCGCGGGGGCAGTTCGACCTCTTCGAAGTGCTCCTGCCCTACTGGATGATGTTCTTCCTCTTCTACGGCGTCGGAGCGATCTTCGTCCTCACCGTCGAGAACGCCGCCTTCGATTCCGGGGTCCAGCACTACCTCGACCTGGCCCTCGCCTACTGCACGCTCGGATTCGCCTGCGCGATGATCGGGTACTCCTTCGCGAGGAGGGTCGTGCCGGTCTATTCCGTGGCGCCGGGACCGAGCCCGGGGTGGTTCATCGTGTTCGTGCTGTTCAACATCGGGCTGCGTCGGCGAGCTGGTCCTCGCCCGCCTGGGGTACTGGGGGATGCAGCGGTATCATGACGCGTGGGCGGGCTCGACAGCCTCCTCTCCCAGCTCTCTTTCCTCGCGGTCTTCTGCCTCTTCTACGTCTTCTTCCGGATCTTCGAGGGCACGCGCGCCCCGCTCGCTCAGGCTGCTGCTGTTCTTCTGGATGATCCCGGCTGAGCTGCTCTCGCTCTGGCTGCGGCTCGGAAACAAGACCGCGCTGATGTGGTTCCTGGGAATCCCCGCTCATCGCCTTCTGGTACGCGCGCCGGCGGATCCCGTGGAAGACGAGCATCGCCGCCGTGCTCGTGGTCGTGTTCGTGGTGTTCCCCCTCTATTTCGTCTTCCGGAACGTGCGCGGCCGCTACTACTCCCAGGAGTACCGCGTGGAGCGCTCGCTCGAGCAGCTGCAGAAGCAGCAGGCGAGCGAGTACGCGCAGAACAGCCTCAAGACCGTGGCCCGCCGCCTGGCGATCATCAACTCCACCGCCGTGGTCGTCCGCGAGTGCGGGACCCACGTGGACTACCAGTACGGCCGGACGCTCTGGCTGGGGATCATCTCGGTGGCGATTCCCGCGCATCCTCTGGCCCGACAAGCCGGTCATGAACATCGGCGTCGAATTCGGGAAGACCTTCCGGATCACGGGATTCAAGAACTACTCCGCCGTTTCGCAGAGCATGGTCGGCGAGCTCTACTGGAACCTGCACGTGCCGGGCATCATCGCGGGGATGTTCGTCATGGGATTCTGGCTGGGATCGCTGTACCAGCGGTTCGGCGCGAACGGGGGGCGGAACGCCTTCCGGCTCGCGATGTACATCCCCCTGATGTTCATTTCCGTAACGGCCGCCGAGGCCGAGATCGGCGGACTGTTCGGCGCGCTCGTCAAGACGGCGCTGATCCTGCTGGCCCTCGAGAAGTTCCTGCAGTTCCTCTACGCCCAGAGGGACCGCGGCCTCGCCGCCGAATCCGGGCGCCACGGCCGGCGCCCCCGCCCTGCCCGCGCGATGAGCATCTACCGGATCGGCCCGCTCGATCTGTCCGCCATCCGGACCGTTGTCCCTCGCGGAGCGGCCGAGCAAGGTCGGCGTCGCCCAGCTCGCGAAGCCGGTCGCGGCGGCCCAGGCCGCCCTGCTCGACTCCCTGCCGGACACCCTCGCGGCCGCCGACCTGCGCCGGCTCGCGGCGGCGATCGTGTCGGCGAACCGCTCGGGCCGCAGGGTGCTGTTCGGGCTCGGGGCGCACGTGCTCAAGGTCGGCCTGTCGCCCGTGCTGATCCAGCTCGTGCAGGACGGGTTCATCGACGCCATCGCGCTCAACGGCGCGGGGATCGTCCACGACTACGAGCTCGCGCTGGCCGGGCAGACCTCCGAGGACGTGGACGAGGCCCTGCCGGGCGGGCAGTTCGGCGTGACGCGCGAGACCGGCGAGGCGCTGAACGCGGCGATCGCCGGCGGGGCGCGGGAGGGGATCGGGATCGGGGAGGCCGTGGGAAGGCTCGCCGCGGGCCTGCGCACGCCGACCGCCCACCTGTCCCTGCTCGGCGCCTGCTACCGCGCGCGCGTGCCGGTGACGGTGCACGTCGCCCTGGGCACCGACGTCCTGCACATCCACCCCTCGGCGGACGGCGCGGCGATCGGCCGCGCGTCCCTGCACGATTTCCGCCTCTTCGCGGCCCTCGTCGCCGGGCTCGACGGCGGGGGCGTCTACGCGAACGTCGGCTCGGCCGTGATCCTGCCCGAGGTCTTCCTGAAGGCCGTCGCCGCCGTGCGCGGCCTCGGCCTGCCGCTCAGGGGGTTCACGACCGCGAACCTCGATTTCATCCAGCACTACCGCCCGCTGACGAACGTCGTCCGCCGGCCGACGGCGGGGCACGGGACCGGCCTCGCGATCGCCGGGCACCACGAGATCCTCGTGCCGCTCCTGGCAGCCGCCCTCTACCGCCTGCGGGAGGAGCAGCCCCCGCCGGGCTGACCGGCCGGCCGCCTTTACCGCCCCGGCCGCCGCATGGGAGAATCCGCGCCATGACAGCAGCCATCCGCGAGGCCCTCGAATCGCATCTGCCGCGTCGCCCAGGCGCTCCGCGACCATTTCGCAGAGCCGATCGCGCGCGCGGCGGAGGCGATCATCGGGGCCTACGCGCGCGGCGGGAAGCTCCTCGTCATGGGGAACGGGGGGAGCGCCGCCGACGCGCAGCACTTCGCCGCGGAGCTGGTCGGCCGCTACCGGCGGGAGCGCCGGGCCCTGCCCGCCATCGCGCTGACCACCGACACGTCCATCCTCACCTCCGTCTCGAACGATTACGGCTACGCCGAGGTCTTCCGCCGCCAGGTGGAGGCGCACGCGGCGCCGGGCGACGTGGTGGTGGGGATCTCCACGAGCGGGAACTCCGAGAACGTCGCGCGGGCCCTCGCGCTCGCGCGCGAAGAGGGGCGCGGTGACGATCTTCCTCGGCGGGGGCGACGGCGGCCGGCTCAAGGGGCTGGCGGACATCGCGCTGATCGTCGCCGTCCGCGGAGACGCCCCGCATCCAGGAGGCGCACATCACGATCATCCACATCCTCTGCGATGTGGTCGAGGCCGCGCTCGCCGGCGGGGAGAAGCCATGAACGTCGAACGCCTCCGCCAGGCGCTGCGCGCCCTCGAGGGGCGGCGGGTGGCCGTCGTCGGCGACCTCATGCTCGACGAGTACGTCTGGGGCGATGTCTCGAGGATCTCTCCGGACGCCCCCGTCCAGGTCGTGGACATCCGGGCCCGGTCGATGATCGCCGGGGGCGCCGCGAACGTGGCCGCCAACATCGCCGCGGCGGGAGGGCGCCCCGTCCTCGTGGGCGTCCTCGGCGACGATGCCGCCGGGCCGCGAGCTGGCCGCGCTCGCCCGCGGGGCGGGGATCGGGGACGCGGGGCTGATCGTCGAGAAGGGGCGCCCGACCACCGTGAAGACCCGCGTCGTGGCGCGGGGGCAGCATATCGTGCGCCTCGACCACGAGGTCAGGACGCCGCTCTCCCCGCCGGCCCGCGCTCGCCTGGCGGCCGCCCTGGAGGAACTCCTCCCGGGATGCGACGCGGTGCTGGTCTCGGACTACGCCAAGGGGGTCGTGGATGGCTCGCTGGTCGCCGGCATCTCCGCGCTCCTCGCGCGGGCAGGCCAGAAGGCCCCGATCGTCGTCGATCCCAAGGCCGTCGATTTCTCGCTCTACGCCGGCTGCTCGGCCATCACCCCGAACCTGCGCGAGGCCGAGGCCGCGGCGCGGATGGCGATCGCGGGAGCCGGGGACATCGAGGAGGCCGCGCGGCGGATCCGCGAAGCGTGCGGCGCCCGGTGGGTCCTCATCACGCGCGGGGAAAAGGGGATCGCCCTGTCGGCGACGGGCGAGGCGCCCGTCCTGGTCAGCGCGCAGGCGCGCGAAGTCTACGACGTGACCGGGGCGGGGGACACGGTGCTCGCCTACTTCGGGCTCGGCCTCGCGGCCTCGCTGGAAGCCTCGGAAGCGGCGGAGCTCGCGAACCTTGCCGCGGGGGTCGGCGTCGGCAAGGTGGGGACGACCGTCGTCGGGCCGGCCGAGATCTTCGCCTCGGGGATGGGGGCGGCCGGCGGGGGCGCGAAGATCGTCGCGCGGCGCGAAGCGGCGGCGCGGGTCGAGCACGAACGGTCGCTCGGGAGGAAGATCGTTTTCACGAACGGCTGCTTCGACCTTCTCCACGCCGGGCACGTGCACCTGCTCGAGAGGGCGCGCGAGACGGGCGATTTCCTGGTGGTCGCCGTGAACACGGACGCCTCGGTCCGCCGGCTGAAGGGCGAGGGGCGTCCCGCTGGTCGGGGAGGCGGACCGCGCGAAGATCCTCTCGGCGCTGGACGCGGTGGACCTCGTGGTGCTGTTCGACGAGGAGACGCCGCTCGAGCTGATCCGCGCCGTGAGGCCCGACGTCCTGGTCAAGGGGGGCGACTACCGCACCGAGCAGATCGTCGGTCACGAGCTGGTTCTGGGATACGGCGGGAAGGTCCTGACGGTGCCGCTGCTGGGCGGCCGCTCGACGACGCAGCTGATCGCCGGCATCCGCGGAAGCGAAGAAGCCTGATCGCCGCTCAGCGCGCCGGGACGCCGAGGTCGGCCGCGAGGACCTTGAAGACCGTGTAGGCCCACCGGCGCGGTCCCTGCGGCCCGGGACCCGTCAGCGCGCTCACCCCCCGCCAGGCGTCGAGCCCGGGGGCCTCTCCTGCCCATTCCCAGACCGGCACGTAGAAGCCGGTCTTCGGACGCCGAAGCTGCCCCTCGGGAATCGGCGGGCGGGGCGCCTGCGCCAGAAGCCGCTTCCCCCGTCCGAGCCCGTCCGGACCGAGCCGGGCGGTGAGGCGGCGCCAGAGGGGAACATCCACGAGGGGGACGCGCACTTCGAGCGAGTGGGCCATGGAGGCCCAGTCGGTGTCGCGCAGCAGCTGGTTGCGCATGTAGAGGCCCGCTTCGAGCGCCGAAACGCGCGCGAAGGAGCCGCCCGGATCGGGCGTGATCGCCTCGAGGACGACGGCGTCGGGGTCGAGCGAGCGCAGGCCGTCGCGGGCGAGCTCCTGCCCCAGGATCGCCGGGAGCTCCCATTCGCCGAACAGGCCGCGCCTGAGGCGGTAGGCCCCGGCCCAGCTGCCGCCGCGCTCGAACAGCTCGGCGTAGCGCCGGGGAATCCTCCCGCCCAGGGAGGCGAGCAGGGGGCGGAGCGGCGCGGCCGAGCCCCGGGATGAGGGAGGGGATCCTCGCGCCGCGGACAAGCCAGGGAAGATCGCGGAACGTCGGGTACCCGCCGAGCAGCTCGTCGCCGCCCAGGCCCGAGAGGGCCACCTTCAGGCCCGACTCGGCGGTCACCTGGCTGACGAAGTACGAGTTCACGCCGTCGATCGTCGGCTGGTCCATGGCGTCGAGGATCCTGGGGACCTCGTCGAGGAACCGCTGGCGGCTGATGGTGCGCGTCTCGTGCCGCGTGCCGAGCCGGCGCGCGGTCTGCTCCGCCAGCGGAGCCTCGTCGAGCGGCGTGCCGCGGAACTCCTCGAAGGCGAGGGTCACGGTCCGCGGCGGGACGGCGCTCGCCTCGCGGGCGAGCGCGACGATCGCCGTCGAATCGATCCCCGCGGAGAGGAAGGCCCCGACCTCGACGTCCGCGACGAGATGGTGGCGCACGGAATCGAGAAAGAGGTCGCCCGGCGACGAGGCGGGGCCGGCGTCGGGCGCGGATCCCTCTTCGCCCGCCTGCGGCCTCTCCGGGTGCCTGAAGAGCTCCGGGAGCGAGAAGTACCGCTCGGGGATCCCGCAGCCCGAAGCGCCCACCTCGAGCGTGTGCCCCGCCCGGAGCTGGCGGACGCCGCGCAGGAGCGTCAGGGGCTCGGGAATGCTTCCCGTCAGGAAGAACCCCACGACCGCGGCCGTGTCCGGGTCGGCGCCGACGCCGCCCCCGCGTCGCAGAGCCTTGACCTGGGACGCGAAGCGGAACACCCTCCCGTCGTCCGCGTAGTAGAGGGGCTTGATGCCGAACGGATCGCGCGCGAGGAAAAGGCTCCGGCGCTCGAAGTCCCAGATCGCGAGCGCGAACATGCCCCGCAGCGCCCGGACCGCGTTCTGCCCCGCGTTCCCGGTACAGCTCGAGGATCACCTCGGTGTCGCTCGAGGTGCGGAACCGCCGTCCCTGCCGTTGCAGGCCCTCCCGGAGCGCCCGGTAGTTGTAGATCTCCCCGTTGAAGACGATGGCGAACCGGCGGTCCGAGGTGAACATCGGCTGCAGCCCGTCCGGGGAGAGATCGATGATGGCGAGGCGTCTGTGGCCGAGCGCCGAGCCGGCCGTCCTCGGTGAAGAACTCCCCCTGCCCGTCGGGGCCCCGCTTCGCCATGCTGTCGCGGACCGCGCGCAGCTCCCCGCGGTCCACGGGCGGGGCCGCGTCAGAGTAGGAGAAGATGCCGGCGATCCCGCACATGCGCAGCCGAAACGCTACGCCGCGGTTCGCGCGGCCGTCAACAGGGGCGGGGGGGTAGGAGGCGCCGTCGAGGAGGATCCGGACGATGCGGACGGCGGCGTGGCCGTCCCCGAAGGGGGATCCCCCGCTGCGCATGGCGGCGCGGGCTTCCTCGTGCTCGAGCAGGCGAAGGGCCTCGGGAACGATCCTCGCGGGATCCGTCCCCACCAGCTTCGCGACCCCCGCCTCCACCGCCTCGGGACGCTCGGTCTCCTCGCGCATCACGAGCACCGGGACTCCGAGCGCGGGCGCCTCCTCCTGGATGCCGCCCGAATCCGTGAGGATCAGGGTCGCCTTCTTCATCAGGCGCGCGAAGGCGACGTAGCCGAGCGGCTCGATCAGGTGGACCCGGGGACAGTCCCCCAGGATCCGGCGGACGGGCTCCTGGACGTTCGGGTTGAGGTGGACCGGGTAAACGATCTCGGCGAAGGCGCAGCGCTCGGCGATGGAGCGCAGCGACAGGCAGAGCTCCTCGAAAGGCCGGCCGAACGACTCCCGCCGGTGCGCGGTGACGAGCACGAGGCTCCGTCCCGGCGAGGGCCAGGGGAGCGAGGCGCCGGGCTCCTCGGGGCGGCCGGTGATCTCGAGCAGGGCGTCGATCACCGTGTTGCCCGTCAGGTGGACCGTGGAGGCCGGCACCCCCTCCTTGAGGAGGGCCCGCGACGCCGACTGGGTCGGCGCGAAATTCCACGAGGCGAGCGACCCGATGACGCGCCGGTTGATCTCCTCGGGGAAGGGGCGCAGCGGGTTACCGGTCCTCAGGCCGGCCTCGACGTGGCCGACCGGGATCTTCCGGTAGAACGCCGCCAGCGCGCCGATCATCGCCGTCGTGGTGTCGCCCTGGACCAGCATCGCGTCGGGACGGATCCGCCCGAGCGTTTCGTCCACGGCGAGCATCGACGCAGGCGCTCAGCTCGGCGAGGGTCTGGCCCGGCCCGCATGAGGTTCAGCTCGAGGTCGGGGGCGATGCCGAAAGCCTGGATGACCTGCTCCAGCATCTCGCGGTGCTGGCCGGTCGCGCAGACGACCGTCTCCACCTCCCCGGCCCGGCCGCGCAGCTCCCGGACGACCGGGGCCATCTTGATGGCCTCGGGGCGGGTGCCGAATACGACGAGGATCTTCCGCGGTCTCACGGCGGCGCGAATATAGGGCGCTGGGCGGGCCAAGTCAACGTCCCACAAAGGGTTACGGATGATAGTCCTTGGCCGCGGAGGAGTTCGTCCGTATATTGGAGAGTGCCCGCGCCGGGGGCAGGGGGGCGGCGGGACGGAGAAGCTCCCTACATGCTGGAGTTCGGTATCGCCGCAGCGACCTTTGCTGCGGCCCTGATCTGCGCGCTCGCCATCACCCCCGTGGTGATCCGTCTGTCCTGGCGGTACCTCGCCCTGGACCGGCCGGACGCGCGCAAGCAGCACGCGGGGCCGATCCCGCGCCTCGGGGGCGTGGCGGTCCTCGCGGGGTTCGCCGCGGGGGTCGTCGTGGCGCTCTGGGCGTCCGGCTACCAGGGCTCCCTGTCGACCGCGGTCCGCTACCACTGGATCGGGTGGATCGGCGCGATCACCGGGCTCTTCCTGTGCGGGCTCGTCGACGACGTCCGCGGCCTCGGTCCGCTGGCAAAGCTCGCCGTGCAGATTGCGGCCGCGCTCGCCGTCTACGCCGCCGGGTTCCGGATCGACGCCCTCCAGCTGCCGGGCACCGGGCCGATGCCGCTGGGGTGGCTCTCGCTTCCCGCGACGCTCCTCTGGGTGGTAGCGGTCACCAACGCCATCAACCTGATCGACGGCCTGGACGGGCTCGCGGCGGGGGTCGGTTTCCTGATCACCGCGACCGTCGGCGCGATCTCCTGGTATCTCGGCGTCTTCCCGGTCACCGTGATCGCCCTCGCGCTGTCGGGCGCGCTGCTCGGGTTCCTTCCCTACAACTTCAGCCCGGCGCGGATCTTCCTCGGGGATTCGGGCAGCCAGTTCCTCGGCCTGACGCTCGCGGTGATCTCGATCCGGGGCCTCCAGAAGAGCGCGACGGTGGTCGCGATCCTGGCGCCGCTCCTGGTCCTGGGCCTGCCGATCCTGGACACCCTGCTCGTCGTCGTCCGCCGCACGTGGCGGGGCGGCGCCGGGGAGGAGCCGTCCGCGGACAGAGGCTGGCTCCATGCGCAGCTCTCGCGCTCGAGGGGCCTCTTCCAGGCGGACCGCGAGCATATCCACCACAACCTCCTCGAGCTGGGACTGTCGCACCGGCGCGCGGTGCTCGTCCTGTATCTCATCGCCGCGGTGTTCTGCGCCGCGGCGTTCGCGCACGTCGCCGTCCGGGACCCCTCGATGGCGATCCTGGTCGGTCTTTGCGTTGCCGCCGCCGTCGCGGGGCTCAAGATCCTGGCGGTGCGCCGGCGGACCTACGCGCCGCCCCGCGTGGTGCAATCGGTCCGGGGGTCCGGAGGAGCGGGCAGGAGCGGGGGATGCTGAGCTTCCTGCGCGTGCCGATCCGGCGCCAGCAGCTCCTCCTGGGCGGGGTGGACCTGCTGATCCTGTTCCTGTCGCTTCCCTTCGCGGTCTTCGTGCGGGGCCTCGGGGCACCCTCGGACCTGCCGCGCCTGACGATCGTCAGCCTGCCCGGGATCGTCGTCGATTTCTTCCGCTTCTACACCGGCGCGACAACCATCGCGATCGTCGTCTTCCTCGGGGTCTTCTTCGTCTTCGATCTCTACTCCCCGGAGCGCAAGTACGGATCGCCGCGGGACCTGCTCTTCGTCCTGTTCGTTTCGGGCGTGGCCACTCTGCTGATCCCGGTCTTCTACTACCTCGCGCCGAGCTGGAAGCTCGGGCGCGGGCAGCTCGCCCTCCAGGGACTGTTCGTGGGCCTGGCCGCCTGGCTCTGGAGGGTTGTCTACTCCCACGTGCACCGGCGGATCGCCCGGCCGAGGCGGGTCCTTCTGATCGGGGCGGGAGCGTCGGCGCGGGCGCTGATGGCGGAGATCCAGGGGAGCCTGCGCGGCGAGCTCGAGATCGTCGGCGCCCTCGACGACGACCCGGCGAAGCGCGAAGGGGGCGGGGGAGCGCTCACCGTCCTGGGCGGGACCAGGGACGTCGGGCGCGTCGCGCGGGAGCGGGAGGTCGAGATCATCGTCTTCGCCATCCCCCGCCAGACGAACCCGATCGACGCGGACCTGATGAAGGAGATCCTGGGACTGAAGACCACCGGCATCGAGGTCTACCAGATGCCGACGTTTTTCAAGAAGATCAGCGGGCGGATTCCCGTCGAGTTCGTGGAGGAGACCTGGCTCATCTTCAACCAGAGCTTCGCCGCGCAGGACGACGGCACTGCGGCTCGGGTGCGCAGGCTTCTGGACCTGTCCCTTTCGCTGGGGGCGCTCGCGGTCCTGTCCCCGGTCCTGCTGCTCGTGATCGCCGCCATCAAGCTCACCTCGCGCGGCCCCGTCCTGTATCGTCAGGAGCGGCTCGGCCTTCACCGCCGCCCGTACAACATGCTCAAGTTCCGTTCGATGGTCGCGGACGCGGAGCGGGGCAAGGGGCCTGTCTGGTCCGCTGGGCGGAGGGACTCGAGGGTGACGGCGGTCGGGCGGTTCCTGCGCCGGACCCGGATGGACGAGGTCCCCAACTTCCTCAACGTTCTGAAGGGGGAAATGAGCATCGTCGGGCCCCGGCCCGAACGGGCTCATTTCGTGGAGATGCTGGAGCGGGAAATCCCTTACTACGGACTGCGCTTCGCCGTGAAGCCGGGCATGACCGGCTGGGCCCAGGTCAACTACTCCTACGGGGCCTCCGTCGAGGATTCGAGGAAGAAACTTGAGTACGAGCTCTTCTACATCCAGGAACGGTCGCTGTTCCTCGACCTGCTCATCCTGCTGAAGACTGCCCAGACGGTGATGCTCCGGCCGGGCAGCTGAGACTATCCGATACGTGGAAAAGCCCTGTTTTCTTGACTCTTCCCGGGGTGCCGCGTATATTTTTTATTTAAACGATTGAAAGGAATGAATTTGCCTTGAACGGCTGTCCCCCCCAGGCCGTGCAGTTCGGTCGCGCCGCCCCGCCGCCCCATGCCGTTTTCTGGCGGCCGCAGGCCTGGCGGTGCTCTGCCTGTCCGGAAGGGCCATGGCCGAGCCGCCGGGCCGGTTGGGGGGGCAGGAATACCCCGTGCAGCCGGGCGAGGGGATCTACCTGGGGCCGGTCGTCTTCTCCCCCTCCGCCCAGCTCCAGACGACCTTCGACGACAACGTGTACAAGGTGGACACCGGGTACGACCCCGACGGCGCGGGGCCGATCCCGGTCGAGGAGGCGCAGGGGGACTTCCTGAACATCGGGCAGGCGCGCCTCGCGTTCAAGCTCCCGATTTCCCACTCGTACCTGTCGCTGGTCTGGACCCCCACCTACCGCGCCTACTCCCACACCCCCACGCCTCAGAAGGACTCGAACCTGCTGACCTTCGATTCGCTGTTCCGCTTCTCCAGCGGCGCCAAGCTCGGGGTCCGGAACGACTACTCCTCGGGCTTCTACGAGTCGAGGCGCTATACCGCCGACTACGCCCTCGTCCTCACGAGCACCCCGTTCCGGCGCAACGATGCCGTTGTCGACTACGAGATGTTCCTGACCCCGTCCTCGGGGATCGGAGGATCGTACGTCTACAACTACTTCAACGCCGACCAGACCCTGACGCCCGGCCTGAGGACGGCCGTGGGAGGCACCGAGCCGGACAGGGGGCGCTACTTCGACTATTTCGACTATTCAGCAAACACCCTGGCGCTCAGGGGATTCGTCGACCGCGCGCGCTACCGGCTCTATGCCACGGGAAGCCTGGCCAGAACGGTTCAGGACCGCACCAACGTGAAGCAGTCGCAGCTGCAGGCGAACGGCTGCCTCGGGCCGAATCCCCCCGAGGATCCGGACGGGATCGCGACCTGCGAACTGATCCGGAGCCAGGTCGATTTCGAGACGATCCGGCAGGTCCAGGCGACCGTGGGGATCCAGGGGGAAGTCCTGCGCTCCACCCGCGCCGACGTGAAGGTCGGGTACGCTGACTGGCAGTTCCTCGAGGGGGACCTGAGCCCCTACAAGGGCCCCCTGGTCACAGGCACCCTCGAGCATCGCTTCAACGACCGGAGCGCGGCCTTCCTGGACGTGGAGAGGGTGCCGGTCCAGACGACGGGACAGTACCGCGGCTACTACATCCGACGAGGCGTCGCCCTCGGATTCGGCCAGGTCTTCGGCCCCTCGCTTCAGGGCCGGCTTCGCGTTCTCTATAACGTGCTCGATTTTCCCGGGTCCGATCAGCCGCTCCCCCCGAACGCTTCCGACAACCTCCGCGAGTCGGTCAACGCGTTCACCGTCCACGACATCGAACCGATCCTCGAGCTGCTCTATCGGGCGCAACGCGGCAACGGCCAGGGACCGCTGATGCTCCGCCTCGCGTACAACCCGATGTTCTCCTCCTCCGATCTTCCCGGTCTTGACATCCGGGCCAATCGCGTCACCTTCTCACTCCAGTATGGATGGTTCTGACGAATGAGATCCCCCCTGAAGGTCCTCTCGATCCTCCTCCTTGCGACCTCGGCCCTCTTCGCGGCGCCGGGCAACCCGTTCCGCGTCCTCCCGAGCCCCTCGGGCTGCGTCGTGGTCTTCGACGCCGTGCCGGCCGAGTTCCGGGTCGACGGCCTCGCGGGCGGCGGCGCCAGCGTCGAGCTCACGGGCATGAAGCTGGAGGCGCGCGAGCAGCAGCTGACAGAGGGATGCCTCGCGTCCTACCGGGTGTCCCCCTCCTACGACGGCAAGGGGACCCGGATCGAGCTCGCTCCGTCGGGCGTCGAGTTCAGCGCCGTGATCCGCCAGCAGGGCGGCCTGCAGGTGGTTTTCGACAAGGTCACGGAGCTGTCGCCGGCCGCGGCGGGGAGCACGGCCGGGCACTACCGGATCGGGGTCGGGGACTCCCTGCAGATCACGGTGTACAGCCACCCGGACCTGACCAAGGAAGCGATCATCGTCGGGGCGGACGGGAAGATCAACTACTCCCTGCTCGGGGACATCGCCGTCGGCGGGCGGACCGTCCGCGAGGTCCAGGAGGAGATCACCGCCGCGCTGGGGAAGGACTACGTCGTCAACCCCCAGGTCAGCGTCGAGGTGAGGAAGTACGCCAGCCAGTTCGTCTACATCGCGGGCCAGGTCAAGAACCCGCAGCGCGTTCCCCTCGAAGGGGGCACGACCCTGAAGGACGCCCTGGCCGCCGCGGGCGGGCTCACCCCCGACGCGGGCTACACGATCACCGTGGCGCGAAAGGCGGTCGGCTCGGACGGGCGGCCGCGCGAGCCGGAGCAGACGATGTTCTCCCGCCGCGACATCGAGATGGGCCTCGCCAACTTCGTCCTGCAGCCCGATGACATCGTGACGGTTTCCGACAAGGACTGGTTCTACATCTCCCGCGAGGTCCACAAGCCCGGACGGTACGAGATCACCCCGGGCCTCACCCTGTACCAGGCGATCGCCGTGGCCGAAGGGCCGACCGACTGGGCCGATCTCAAGAAAGTCACCCTCATCCGCAAGGTCGGCGGCGAAACCGTCTCCCAGGTCGTGAACCTGAAGGCGATCGAGCGGCAGAAGACACCGGACATCCCGCTGGTGGCCGGGGACAGCATCATCATTCCGAAGAGATTCCTGTGAGACTGGAGACGACCGTGCAAAGCGCCCCGAATCCCTCCGAGGCTTTCCAGAATCGCCAGCCGATCGCCGCCGACCAGCTGAACCTGCTGGACTATCTGAAGGTTCTCAGCAAGGGCCGCTGGACGATCCTCGCGGTCTTCGTCGTGGTCGTGGGGCTGGCGGCCCTGTGGACGTTCACCCAGACTCCGGTCTACAAGGCCGTCGCGACGGTGGAGGTCCGCAGCGACGTCCGCCGCATCATGCCCGGGCAGGACGTTTCGGGCATGGGCGCCTCCGGCATCGGCTGGACCGCGGAAGAGCGGTTCTACAACACGCAGATCGAGATCCTCGGCAGCCGCGACCTGGCCGAGCGGGTCCTCCAGAAGGGGGGCCTCGCCTCCGATGCGGCCTTCACCAAGGCGAAGGACCCCATCGCGGCCCTCTCGGGCATGATCAAGGCGCAGCCCCGCACCGACACGGGGATCATCGAGATCAGCGTCATGGGGACGAACCCGGCCTGGATTGCGCGGGTCGCCAACGCCGTGGCCGAGGCCTACCAGGAAAGGAACATTGCGAAGGCCAAGGAGAACCTCAACATCATCCTCGACGAGATGCGGACCCAGGTCCAGGAGCTCTCCGAGGCCTCGAAGAAGGCCGAGAAGGACAAGTTCACCCAGGCGGAAGGAACGGGACTCGTCGTCACCGACAAGCAGCGGGACGTCCTCGCCGAGCAGCTCGGCAATTTCATGGTCGAGAAGACCAAGACGCAGATCAAGGCGGCCGAACTGCAGGCGATCATCCGCGGCGTCGAGCAGGTGAAGGTGAACAAGGGCGACCTCATCACGATCCCCGAGATCGCCTCCCAGGAGCCCGTGGCCGCGCTGATCAAGCAGCGCAGCGATCTCGAGAAGGAGATCGAGGGGATGCGGGTGAAGTACCTGCCCGGACACCCGGAGATGCAGAAGAAGACCAGCGAGCTCGAGACCGTCAACCGCCGCCTGGCGGTCCTGGCGAACGAGATCATCGCCGGGTACCGGGCCGACCTGGACGTCAAGCTGAGCCTGGCGGAGGCCCTGCAGCAGCAGATCGACGCGACCCGCGAGGCGCTTCTCGTGATGGGCAAGGCCTCGAGCAACTACCAGATCGCCAGCCAGGACGCCGCCACGAAGGCCCGGGTCTACGAGACGATCCAGACGAAGCTGAACGAGATCGCGGTGGGCCAGGCCCTCCTGTTCAACAACATCAACATCCTCGACCGCGCCACGGTGCCGAACCGGCCGATCCGGCCCCGCAAGCTCGTGAACCTCTTCCTGGGGGCGGTCTGCGGCCTGCTGAGCGGCGTGGGCGTCGTGTTCCTCGTCGATCACCTCAACAACGCCATCCGCTCGATCGCAGACGTGGAGCAGTACCTCAAGCTGCCGGTCCTGTCGGTCATCCCGCGGTTCCGCGAGACCACGAGCAACGCGGTCAAGGAGGCCTTCCAGACCCTCAGGACGAACGTCTTCTTCTCGAGCGACGGCCGCAGGAAGAACGTCCTGCTCTTCACGAGCGCCGGGCCGAAGGAGGGCAAGTCCTCCACCGTGTTCAACCTCGCCCGGACGATCGCGAGCGCCGGGGACAGGACCCTGGTCGTGGATTGCGACCTGCGGAGGCCGACGGCCCACCTGCATTTCGACGTCGAGCGCGATCACGGCCTGACCAACTACCTGATGGGAACCGAGGGCGAGGACATCGCGAAGTACGTCAAGGAAACCAAGACGCCGAACCTGTTCGCCCTGACGTGCGGACCGATCCCGCCGAACCCGCCCGAGCTGTTCAGCGGCGAGCGGTTCCGGACCCTCCTGGCCGAGCTCCGCAAGCGCTACGACTGGGTGATCCTGGACTCTCCGCCGGTCATCTCCCTGACCGATTCGGTGATCCTGGCCTCGATGTCCGACCTGGTGGCGTTCGTGGTGAAGCACAACGAAAGCGAGCGCGATGTCATCCGCCGCTGCCTGCAGACCATCCGGAACGTCAACCCGCACGTCATCGGCGCGATCCTGAACAACGTCGACATCGAGCGGTCCTACTCGAAGGACTACTATTACGCAGGTTACGACTACGACACCGATGGCGTGAAGAAGAAAAAGAAGAAGCGCCGCGGGTCGCCCGACGCCGGGCCGGAGGAGGCCGCGGCCGGGGGGGCGCCCTCGGCGTAGGGGCGATGCGCGGCGCGGCGCTGCCTGTATAATCGGCGCGCGTGAAGCCCGGACCGATCATCGAGAGGCTCATTCCGTATGCCGCCAACGGCCTGATCCGCGCCGTCCGCAGGACGATGAGGATCCGCCACGAGGGGCGGAGGACGGTGGACGAGCGACTGCGGGCGGGGCGCCCCTTCATCCTCGCCTTCTGGCACGGACAGCTGTTCCTCATGCGGTACTCCTTCCCCGGTCGAAAGATCACGATCCTCATCAGCCGCCACCGCGACGGCCAGCTGATCGCGCGGACCATGGAGCTGTTCGGCCTGCACGCCTCCCGCGGCTCGACCACGGAAGGCGGCGCGGCGGGGCTGCGCGAGGCGGTCCGGCGCGTCCGCGAAGGGTTCTGCGTCGGATTCACTCCCGACGGTCCGCGCGGGCCCCGGCGCGTCGCGCAGCCGGGCGTGGTCATGGCGGCGCGGCTCGCGCGGGTCCCGATCATCCCGGTCGCCTTCAGCGCCTCAAAAAAAAACTCTTGAATTCGTGGGACCGCTTCGAGGTGCCCCTCCCGTTCTCGCGCGGGCTGTTCGTGTACGGTGATCCGATCGAGGTGCCGGCCGGCGCCGGGCCGGAGGAGCTCGAAGCCGCGCGCCTTCGCCTCGAGCGCGCCCTGAACGAAGCGGCGGAAAGGGCGGAACGGGAGGCGTGAGCCGGACCTTCCTGGTCGTGGCCGGCGAGGCCTCGGGGGACGCCCACGGCGCGGGGCTCATCCGGGCGGCGCGGGCCCTCGACCCGGAGGTGCGGTTCGTCGGGATCGGCGGCGCCGGGATGCGGGAGGCGGGGGCCGAGCTCCTCATGGACGCCGGGGAGATCGCCGTCGTGGGCGTCTTCGAGGTGCTCGCGCGGCTCCCACGGATCCTGCGGGCGCGCCGGCTCCTGCGGCGGGCGCTCGCCGGGCGGCGTCCCGACCTGGTCCTGCTGATCGACTATCCCGATTTCAACCTGCGCTTCGCGCGGGACGCGCGCCGCGCGGGAGTCCCCGTCCACTACTTCGTGAGCCCGCAGGTCTGGGCCTGGCGCGCGGGGCGGGTCGGCACCATCGCGCGGCTCGTGTCGCGGATGATGGTGATCTTCCCCTTCGAGGAGGAGATCTACCGCCGCGCGGGCGTCCCGGTCGCCTTTGTCGGCCACCCGCTGGTCGATTCGGAGCCCCCCATCTCCCCGCGCGCCGAGGCTCGCGCGCGCCTCGGTCTCGCTCCGGGGGGCCGGGTCCTCGCGCTGCTCCCGGGAAGCCGCCGGGGAGAGGTGTCGGCGCTCCTGCCGGCGCAGCTCGGCGCGGCGGCGCGCCTGCGCACCCTGCGGCCCGCGCTCGAGGTCGTGATCCCGGTCGCCTCGACGGTCCCCGGCGGGCTCGTCGAGTCGCTCGTGTCCGCGGCGGGGGCTCCGTGGGCGCGCATCGTGAGCGGGGCATTCCACGACGTCCTCGACGCCGCAGACGCGGCGATCGTGGCCTCGGGCACGGCGACCCTGCAGGCGGGGTACCGGCAGGTCCCGATGGCCGTCGTCTACCGCATCCACCCGATCACGGCCTGGCTGGGGCGGCGGCTGGTCCGGGTGAAGGACATCGCCCTTGCGAACCTGGTGGCGGGACGCCGCGTCGTGCCCGAGCTGGTCCAGGAGGATTGCACCCCGGAGAAGATCGAGCTCGCCGTGGCGCCGCTTCTCGACGATCCGGATGCGAACGCGGCGATGAGGCGGGATCTCGCCGCGATCCGGACGGAGCTCGGGCCGCCCGGCGCGTTCGAGCGGGCCGCGCGCCTGCTGATGGAAGCCTTCGAGCGCGGATCGCGCCTGAGCATCGGGCGCTCCGGGCCTTCGCGCCGCCGGGACGGCGGCGGCAGTTATAATCCCGCTCCGCGGACCTGCCGCGGGGATCCGGCCCGCGCGCGGCGCCGGGGGACAACGGCGGGGAGGGGCGGACCCCGCAGGATGATGAGAGGCGACCAGTGCCCAGGAGCATGACCGGTTTCGGAGCGGGGGAGGCGGACGGGCCCAAGGGACGGTTCCGGGCCGAGCTGCGGGGGATCAACTCGCGCTTCCTCGAGGTGCGCGTGCGCGTCCCGCAGATGCTGGCCCCGTTCGAGGCCGATTTCCGGCGCCGGATCGGGGAGGCGTTCAGCCGGGGGCGGCTCGACCTCGCCATGACCTGGGAGCCCGCGGGGGAGTCCGAGGCTCCGGTGCGGCTCAATCCCGCCGCGGCGAAGGCCTACCTCCAGGCGGGGATCCAGCTGCGGTCGGCCCTGGGCCTGCACGGCGAGATCGGCCTCGTCGAGCTGCTCGCGCTGCCGGGCGTCGTCGAGACCATCCGCGCGGAGAGCGCGGATCCCGAGCTGCGCGAGCTCGCGCTCGCAGGCCCTCGACGGAGCGGTCCGCGCGGCGGACGGGATGCGCCGGGCCGAAGGCGCCGCGACCGTGGCGGACATCATGGCCCGGATCGAGCGGCTCTCCGTCGCTGCGCGCGAAGGTCGCCGCCCGCTCCGCCGACGTCCCCGCCGCCGCGCAGCGCAGGCTCCAGGAGCGCCTCGCCCGCCTCGGCCTCGACGCCCAGGTTGACCCGGGCCGCCTGGCGCAGGAGGTGGCCTACCTCGCGGACCGCTCGGACATCGCCGAGGAGCTGGCGCGCCTCGAGGCGCACCTCCAGCGGTGCCGGGAGACGCTCGCGCGGGACGCCGAGGCGGTCGGCAAGACGCTGGAGTTCCTCTCGCAGGAGCTTCACAGGGAAACGAACACGATCGGCTCGAAATCGGGCGATCTCGAGATCTCCGGATGGGTCCTCGAGATGAAGGCCGAGATCGAGCGGGTCCGCGAACAGGTGCTGAACCTCGAATGAGCCGGACAGGGACTCCTGCTGGTCATGACGGGCCCGTCCGGGGCGGGCAAGTCCTCGCTGGTCCACGAGCTCCTGGGCTCGGAGCCCGGACTGCGGTTTTCGGTCTCCCACACCACCCGGCCCCGGCGGGAGGAGGAGCGCGAGGGGGTGGACTACCGTTTCGTCTCCGAGGCCGAGTTCGAAGCGGTGCGGGCCGCGGGAGGGTTCGTGGAATGGGCCGAGGTCCACGGGCACCGGTACGGAACCTCGCACGAGGAGCTCGAAGGGGCGCTCGCGGGCGGGGCGGAGCTCCTCCTCGACATCGACGTCCAGGGGGCGCGCCAGGTCGCCGACCGGTTCCCCGACGCGGTGACGGTGTTCATCCTCCCCCCCGACTTCGAGACGCTCGAGCGGCGCCTGCGCGGGAGGGGAACGGAACGCCCGGCCGACCTCGCCCGGCGCCTGCGCGCGGCCGACTCCGAAGTGCGGCATTACGCCTCGTTCCGCTACGTCGTCGTGAACGAGTCGACGTCGCCCGGGCCACGGGCGAGCTCCGGTCCATCCTCGCCGCCGAGCGCGCGCGCACCACGAGGCGCGGCGACGAGGCCGCGAGGATCGTCGCCACGTTCCCCGGCGGCGCCGGGGGAGAAGGCGGGGCGGCAGGGGACGCCTGATCCGCAGGGCGGGACGTTTCCCCCGGGAGAGCCACCGATGAAGATCCCCGACGAAGAACCCACCGCGCGGGCCGCGCATCGTCCTCGGCGTGACCGGCAGCATCGGCGCCTACAAGGCGGCCGAGATCCTGCGGCTTCTCCAGAAGGCGGGCGCCGAGGTCCGGGTCGCCATGACGCGGCACGCGGCCGAATTCGTGACGCCGCTCACGATGCAGACGCTGTCCGGGTTTCCCGGTGGCGATGGAGATGTTCGACCTTCCGCGCGGCTCGGACATCGAGCACATCGAGCTGGTCCGGGGCACGGACCTCCTGCTGGTCGCTCCCGCGACGGCCGACATCATCGGCAAGTTCGCGGCCGGGGTCGCCGACGATTTCCTCTCGACGTTCTACACCGCGGTCAAGTGTCCCGTGCTGATCGCGCCCGCGATGAACACCCGCATGTGGACCTCGGGGGCGATGACGGAGAACCTCGCGCGGCTGGCCGGGCGCGGCGTCGCCTTCGTGGACCCGGGCAGCGGCCCGCTCGCCTGCGGGGACGAAGGGGAAGGGCGCCTGGCCGATCCGGCCCTCATCGCCGGCCAGGCGCTCGCCCTGGCGCGCCGCGGACGCTCCCTCGAAGGGCTCCGGGTCCTCGTGACGGCGGGCCCGACGCGGGAGGCGATCGACCCGGTCCGGTTCGTGAGCAACCGCTCGTCCGGGCGGATGGGGTACGCGGTCGCCTCGGCGCTCGCGCGGCGGGGCGCGCAGGTGACGCTCGTGAGCGGCCCGACGCGAGCTGCCGCCCCCGTATGGCGTCGAGCGCATCGAGGTCGAGACGGCCGCGCAGATGGCCGAGGCGGTCCTGCGGCCGCCTGGCGCGCTGCGACGCGCTCTGGATGGCGGCGGCCGTCGCCGACTTCCGCCCGGAGAAGGTCGCGGCGCGCAAGCTCGCCCAAGCGCGCGGGCCCGCCGCGAGATCCGCTGGGTCGCGACGCAGGACATCCTCGCCGAGGCGGGGCGGCGGAAAAGGCCGGGGCAGCTCCTCGTGGGCTTCGCCGCCGAGACCGGGGACCCGTCGGCGAGCGCGAGGGCGAAGCTGCGCGAGAAGAACCTCGATTTCGTCGTGGCGAACGACGTCACCGCCCCGGGGGCGGGCTTCGATGTGCCGACGAATGCCGTGACGCTCTTCCGGCCGAAGCGGCGCGCCCGTGCGCCTGTCCCTCGCCTCGAAGGGGGAGATCGCCGAGCGGCTCGTGACGCTGGTGCACGGGGACGAACCCGGGACCGGACGAGCGGCCGGACCGGGAGCGAAGGCCGGCGCCACCGGACGGAAAGCGACGGACCGTGGCGCGCGACGGCCCCGCAGCCGGACGGGGCGCGACAGCAGGCGGTGCGCAAGCGCGCGGCCGGAAGCGGCCGCGGCGCGGCGAGCCGAGGGCGCGGGGGGGCCGCCCGCGCGCGGAGGAACCGTGGCTGAGAAGCCGAAGACGATCCGCGCCGAAGCGGCCGCGCACCTGAGGGCGCTCGCCGAGCTCGGCGTCGCGGAGCTGCGGCTGCGTCCCGGCCCCGCTCCAGCGGTGGAGCCGCGGACCGGTGCCCACCCGGCAGGGCGAGCCCGCCGCCGCTCCGGCGCCCCGGGGGAGCGCCGCGGCCCGCGCCCGCGAGCCGGGAGACGGCTCGAGGTGGTGAAGCCCGTCCTGCAGGAAGCGCTGTTCGGCGGGGCCGTCGTCCCCGCCGGGGAGGGCGAGCCCGCCGCGCTGCCTGGAGCGGCTGAGGCTCGAGGAACTCGGGGAATGCACCCGGTGCAAGCTCTCGCAGCGGGCGCAACACGATCGTGTTCGGATCGGGGAACCCGTCGGCGGCGCTGATGTTCGTCGGCGAGGGGCCCGGGGCCGACGAGGACGCCCAGGGACTGCCGTTCGTCGGGCGGGCGGGCCAGCTCCTGACGAAGATGATCGAGGCGATGGTCGTCGGCGGCAGCAAGCTCCGCCGCGAGGAGGTCTACATCGCGAACATCATCAAGTGCCGTCCGCCCGGGAACCGCGACCCGGAGCCGGAGGAGATCGCGGCCTGCGAGGGATTCCTGTTCGGGCAGATCGAGGTCATCCGCCCGAAGGTGATCATCGCGCTCGGCGCCTTCGCGGCGCGGACGCTCCTGCGGAGCAAGGCGCCGATCTCCGCGCTGCGGGGACGGTTCCACGAGTACCGGGGCACGCTCCTGATGCCGACGTTCCATCCCGCCTACATCCTGCGCAACTACACCGAGGAAACGCGCAGGACCGTCTACGAAGACCTCAAGAAGGCCGCCGCCGAGCTCGACCGCCTCGCAGCCGCGGGGTTAGCGGCCGCGCCAGGTGGCGAGAACGTCGCGGACCCGCAGGCCCGCGTAGTAGCGGGCGAACCTGGCGCGATCCGCCAGGCGATCCATCAGCGGGAACCCGACCGTGGCGCGCACGAGCCAGGAGGGGTGCCGTTCGTAGCGGTAGAGGCCCAGCCCATCGACGTCGATGAAGGTCTCGAGCCAGGCCCGGCGAAGGGACGCGGGGCGCGACTGTTCGATCACGAAGGACGGAACCCCGGTGCCGAGCAGGTTCCGCGCGGTCCGCAGCGCCAGGTGCAGCGCGGTCAGCACGCCCCAGCTGCGGGCGCGATCGAGCACCGTCCTCCAGTCGGGAGCCCAGCGGCTCACCACCTCGTGCAGGTCGAGGACCCCCCGCAGGTCGAGCTCGTTGAACATGTGGTTCGACTGGTGCAGGCACAGGTGCAGAAGGTTGTCCTCGGGGGAAAGGGCCCGCATCCCCGCGGGCCAGCCCTCCGCGCCGTAGCGGGAGACGGGCACGGAGCGGGCCCCAGAGCCCTTCGTCGTCCACGCGGTAGCGGGTCGGCTGGCCGAGGGCCCGGTGGACCTCGAAAAGGACCCTGTAGGGGCCCACGCTCGCCTCCCATCGCCGCTCGAACATCTCCGCCTGCGTCGCGGGCCGGACCGGCGGGCTCTTGGGCGCGTAGCCGCGCCGCTCGAAGATCTCCCCGATCGCCTCCAGGTCGGACGGGCGCGCGAGCAGGTCCACGTCGGTCATGGGGCGCGTGGCGACGTCCGGGTAGAGGGTCCGGGAGAACAGGAGCCCCTTGAGGGGCATCACCGCGAGACCGCGCGACGCCGAGCTCGGGAGCGATGGCGTCGAACGCCGCATGGAGGGGATGGGTCTGGGCCAGGGCCAGCCAGCTCTCCCTCCTGAGGAACTCGAGGACCGCCTGCGGCGGCTCGGGCCAGGGATGGTCCGCGTCCCTGCCGCCCGCCGTGAGCCGGTGGTGCAGGAGGGAAGCGAGGTTGTTGGCGAAGGCCACCTGGGCGACGCGCTCCCAGCGCATTCCCTCGAAGAGCGCGGGCGGGGGCGGGGGCCCGGAGAGGCGCACGATCTGGAGCAGGACCCGGTGGTCGGGCGTCAGCACGCGCATCAGCGCGGACCCGCCTTGCCCGGCCCGAGCGACTCGAGAAGGCTGTACCAGAGAAAGAGCGGGGCCGAGACGAAGGTGCGCTCCCACAGGCGCGCCGGCTCCAGGGCCAGGCGGTGGAGCCATTCGAGGCCCATCCTGCGCGCCCAGCGGGGGCTGCGCCGCTTCGTCCCTGCGAGGAAATCGAACGCGGCGCCGACCGAGCCCGCGAGGGGGACCCTCAGGCGGTGCCGGTTGCGGTGCACCCAGCACTCCTGCTTCGGCGCCGTCATCCCGACCCAGAGCACGTCCGGGCCCGCGGCGTTGATGATGGCGACGTGGGCGGCCTCCTCCTCGTCGGTCATCGGCCGGAACGGGGGCGCGAGCGTTCCCACGACCTGGATGCCGGGCCACGCTGCCGGGACCGACTGTCCTGAGGCGGTCGAGGACCTCGCCGGTCGAGCCATAGAAGAAATAGCGTGCCCCGCCCCGGCGGTCGAGCGCCTCGGTCAGGCGGGGAACGAAGTCGGGCGCGGGAATCCGCGAGGGAGGCGCTGCGCCCCTGAGGCGGCCGACGAGCATCAACCCCGCGCCGTCCGCGAGGCGGAGATCGCTCGAGGTGAGCGCGTCGCGGACCGCGGGATCGGCATGGGCGCGCACGAGCGAGTGCGGGTTCACGTACGCGAGCGTGCGCGTCCGGTCCTCGCGGCGCTCGACGATCGCCACGCACGCCGCGACCGCCTCCTCCATGGTGAGGGGGTCGATCGGCACGCCGAGGAACGAGATCGGGTTCATGGCCGCCCGGAATAGTAATAGAGAAATGGTGAAAGGCGGAGGGGCCGCGGCGCGCATGCAGCCGACGAGGCGCCGCGGCGCCTCGCAGCTGATGATGCGCACCCCGGTTCATCGCAGGAGCGGGGTGAAAGGCGAGGGGGCGCGGCGCGAGTGCAGCCGGCGAGACGCCGGCGGCGCTCGCGGCTGATGGTGAGCGTCACCAACTGTCCTAAAATGCCGCGCGATGCTCGTCGAGGTCGCGATGCCGGTCCCCGTTCGCACGGCGTTCACGTATGCCGTGCCGGAGAGGCTGCGCGCGGGGGCGCTTCGCGGTGTGAGGGTCCGGGCGCCGTTCGGGAAGCGCCGCCTGATCGGCGTCATCCTGGGACCCGCCTCCGAGCCGCCCGCGGGATCGGAGATCCGTGAGCTCGAGTCGGTCCTCGACCCTTCTCCCGTGATCGCGGAGAAGGTCCTCGAGCTGGTCCTCTGGATCGCCGACTACTACCAGGCCCCCGTGGGGGAGGCCGTGCGCCTCGCGCTCCCCCCGCGCGAAGGGGGGGGCGGTGACGAGCCGGGCTGGCAGGCCGGGGAGGGAGAGGGGCAGGGGGGCTCGCAAGGTGGAGGCCCCGACGGGGTGACCGCGCGCCGCGCCGGGGCCGGGCGGGGCGCGGGGACCCGCCTGGTGAGGCTCGCGCCGGGGCAGGAGGCCGCTGCGCTCGCTCTCGACCGCAGGGCGGCCCGGCTGCGGGGGATCCTCGACGCGCTCGCGGCCCGCTCGGGCGGGGACGGGTGGGTGGACGACGGGGAGCTGCGGCGGATGACGGGCGCGACGGCGGCCCAGCTCGCGAAGCTGCAGGAGCGGGGCTGGATCGAGCTGGCGGTGGCGGACCGGCCGCCCGCCGATGCCGGGGCGGCGCAGGGGCCCGTCGAAGGCCCGCCGCTCAGCCCGGCGCAGCGGGAAGCGGCCTCGAGTCTGCTGGAGGCGATCGACGGGGGGGAGCCGTCGGTGTTCGTGCTGCGCGGCGTGACCGGGAGCGGGAAGACCGAGGTCTATTTCACCGCGGCGCGCCGGGCGCTCGACCGCGGGAGGGGGGTCATCTTCCTGGTGCCCGAGATCTCCCTCACGCCGGCCTTCACCCGCCGGGTCCGCGAGCGATTCGGCGAGCAGGTGGCGGTGATCCACAGCCGCCTCGCGCCCCGGGAGCGCCTCGAGGCCTGGGAGCGCGCGCGCGCCGGGAAGGCGCCGCTCGTCGTCGGCCCGCGGTCGGCGCTCTTCGCGCCGGTCGCGAAGCTCGGACTGATCGTCGTGGACGAGGAGCACGACGCTTCGTACAAGCAGGAGGAGACGCCGCGCTACCACGCGCGCGACATGGCGCTCGTGCGGGCCCGCATCGAGGGCGCGACCGCGATTCTCGGCTCCGCCACGCCATCGGTCGAGAGCTGGCAGGCCGCGGTCGCAGGCCGGTACCGCAGGCTGGAGCTGATCGAGCGGATCGCGGGGAGGCCCATGCCCTCGGTCGAGATCGTGGACATGCGCGAGGAGTTCCGCAGGCGCGGGGCGCCGGTCGTCCTGTCCGGGGCCCTGCGCGACGCCCTCGAGGAGGCCCGGTCCAGGGGCGAGCAGGCGATCGTCCTCCTCAACCGGCGCGGCTATGCGGCTTTCGCCCTGTGCCGCGCCTGCGGGGAGCCGGTCGGCTGCCCGCACTGCAGCGTGAGCCTCGTCTACCACCGCTCGGACGAAACGCTCCGCTGTCACTACTGCGATCACCGCCGCAAGCGCCCGGAGGCGTGCCCCGGCTGTGCGAGCGAGCACCTCGTGTACCAGGGGGAAGGGACCGAGCGTGTCGAGCGTCACCTCGAGCGGGAGCTGCCGGGGATCCGCGTCGTCCGGCTCGACCGCGACACGGCGCGCGCGCGCGGGGCGCACGAGCGGCTCCTGCGCGCCTTCGAAGCGGGCGAGCACGACGTCCTGGTGGGGACGCAGATGGTCGCCAAGGGGCACGACTTCCCCGGCGTGACCGTGGTGGGCGTGCTCGCCGCCGATTCGATCCTCGGCTTTCCCGATTTCCGGGCCGCCGAGCGGACCTTCCAGCTCCTGACCCAGGTCGCGGGGCGCGCGGGCAGGGGAGACCGGCCGGGACGGGTCCTCGTGCAGGCCTATCGCAGGGACCACTACGCGATCGAGACCGCCGTCCGGCACGACCACGACGCCTTCTTCGCGAAGGAGATCCAGTACCGGCGCGCGCTCGGCTATCCCCCCTTCACGAGCCTCGCGGCCGTCACGGTCCTCGGCAAGGACCTCGCGCGCACGGCGAAGCGGGCCAAGGAGGTGGTCGCGACCCTCACCGCGGCCGGGGGGGGACGAATCCAGGTCCTCGGACCCTCGCTCGCCCCGCTCGCCCGACTGAGGGGCGTCTACAGGATCCAGGTGCTCGTCAAGGCCCGGACGCGCGGGCGGCATCGGGGATTCCCTGCGGCGCGCGCTGCTGGCGCTGGCGGAGGGCGGCGGAGGCACGCGGGATCTCCTGGTGGACGTGGATCCGCTGCAGCTCCTCTAGGTCGTCGTCGCGCCGGCCGGCCACCTGCGTCCATCGGGTGTATCCTGCATGGGAACGCAAGGAGGAACACGATGCGCCATGCCGCGCCCCGGATCGCCATGATTGCCCTGCTCTCGGCCCTGCTTTTCGCCTCCGCCCCGCTGGGGGCGGACGCGCCGGCCGCCACGCCCGCGGAAAAGGCCCCGGAGAAGACCCCCGAGACGGGGAAGCTGACCGACTGCGAGATGACCTACACGCTCAAGGGCTGGTCCGCCTTCTACAAGACCGCCAGCGGAACGGGCGTCGTGACCTGCGACAACGGCCAGTCGGCGAAGGTCATGATCAAGGTGACGGGCGGCGGGCTCACCTTCGGCAAGTCCACGATCGTCGACGGCAAGGGAAAGTTCTCGGAGGTGAAGTCGATCGAGGAGATCTTCGGCTCCTACGCCGAGAGCTCGGCCCACGCGGGCGCCGTGAAATCGGCGGCGGCGGAGGTCCTGACGAAAGGAGAGGTCTCCCTCGCCCTCGCTGGGACCGGCCAGGGGGTCGACATCGGGATCGACTTCGGCAAGTTCACGATCGAGAAGGCGAAGTAACTACTTCTCCTTGACCACCGTCATCTGGCGGACGGCCGAGGAAACCCCGGGTCCGAATCGCGCGGAAGCCTCGATCCGCTCCCAGTTGTCGCGGAACCAGCGGACCGTCGCTTCGAGCCCCTTCGCGAACTGGGTCCCGGGTTCGTAGCCGAGCAGCGAGCCCGCCTTCTCCACGCTGGCGCGAAGACGCGCCTTCGTGTCCCACTTGCGGCGGGGGACGAAAGTGATCCCGCCCTTGTTGCCGGTCGCCTCGTTCACCATGGTCGCGAGATCGAGGATGCTCGTCTCCAAGCCGGAGGCCAGGTTGAACTCCTCGCCGACCGCCGCTTCGAGGCTCCCGGCCCGCAGCAGGCCGTCCACGATGTCCCCGACGAAAGTGAAATCGCGCGTCTCGGACCCGTCGCCGGTGATACTGAGGGGAAGGCCCTTCATCGCCCAATACAGGAAGTTGGGAATGACGTTGCGATACTGGCCGGGCACTTCGCCGGGCCCGTAGGAGTTGAAGAAACGGGGTTTGACGGTCTTCAGGCCGTAGTGGTTCGTGAAGAAGTTGCAGTACAGCTCGCCGAGCATCTTGGTGATCTGGTAGGGGCTGCTGAGGTGCAGGGAGACGAATTCCTCCTTGAGGGGAAGCGGCGCGTCGCTGCCGTAGATGGAGCACCCCGAGGAAGCGTACACGAACCGTTCGACGCCCGTGAAGACCGAGTACTCCAGCACCCTCAGCGTTCCCAAGCCGTTGACGTCGAGGTCGCGCTCGGGGTGGTCCACGCTGTTCTGGTTGGCGAAGAAGGCTGCAAGGTGGAACACGATCGAGGGGCGCTCGAAGAACACGCGCTTGAGCATCACCTCGTCGCGGATGTCTCCCTCGATGAACATGAGCCCCGGCAGCGAGGGCACGTTCCAGCGTTCCGCCGAAGACAGGTTGTCGAGTACCAGCACCCGTGCCCCGGCCGCGGCCAGAGCCCGGCAGAGGTTGCTTCCTATCGCGCCCGCGCCCCCGGTGACGAGAACGGTGCTCCCCTCGTAAGCCTTCAAGTAGTCGGTGCCGGTGGCCATCGGATCTCCTCCTGGATCACTCCCGCAGCGCGGGGAATGGGGAATCTACGTCGAAAGCGGGCTCCCGCGCCAGCCGGGCGCGGGGGGACGGACGGGCGCGACGCGCCCTCGCGGCGGCATCAGCGACCCCGCCCGGGGGGGCTCCTCCCCCCGGGGACAGCAGCTCCGCGAAGAGGCCCTCGTAGGCCCGCGCCAGGCCGCGGGGAGAGAGATGCTCCTCGGCGTAGCGGCGTCCGCTCTCGCCGAAGGGCCGCCCGGCGTCGGGCCTCGCGGCCAGCTCCAGCAGGGTCGTCGCGAGGGCCTGGGCGTTCTCGGGCGGGAGGCTGAACCCTGCGCCGGCCCGCTCGATCAGCTTCGGAGCGTCTCCGGCGGATCGAGGGCGGCCACGACGGGCCGGGCCGCGGCCATGGCGCTGAGGATCTTCGAGGGCACGACGGGGGTCTTCACCTCGGCGTGGAGCGTCGTCAGGCAGACGTCGGAGGCCTCGAGCAGGCGCGGATAGGTCTCGCGGGGAAGCATCGGGAGCCAGATCACGTTGTCGAGGCCCATGCTCTCGCTCTTTGTCATGAGCCGCTCCTTCTCGACCCCCTCGCCCGCCAGCAGGAAAACCATGTCCGAGCGGGCGCGGACGAGAGCCGCCGCCTCGAGGATTACGTCGAGGTCCTGCGAGAAGCCCATGATGCCCCCGAACGAAGCGGCGAACCGGTCGCCGATCCCCAGCTCGCTCCGCAGCTGATTCTCACGGGGCCCGGGGCGGATCTCCTCCGTGTCCACGGTGTTGTCCATGACGCGCGTCGTGGCGGCGGGACCGCCGCGCGAGGTGACATGCTGCCTGTTCCCCTCGGAGTGCACCGCGATGGCGTCGGCGCTTCGGTAGATCCAGCTCTCGAGCTTTTCAAAGGCCCGGATCATCGCGCGCCCGCGCATCACTCCCAGGTCGATCGCGCTCTGGGGGAAGAGGTCCTGGACGTTCAGGACGAACCGGCTCCCGCGGCGCCGGCGCAGCCAGAGCGCGGTGAGCCCGAGCGGGAGGGGGGGCGAATAGACGAGGCTGACGTCAGGCGCCGGTTCCCGCAGCGCGGCCGCGGCGAAAGCCCGCGCGCAGCTGAACTGCCACAGCCCCCTTCCGATCGGGGTATCGCGCGCGAACTCGGGGACGCGAACCCGGGACACGCGCATGCCGGCCGTCTCCTCCACCATGCGCCGCCCGGTGTAGCGGGACAGGTCGCCCTGGGCGTGATAGCTCGGATAGCCGGTCACGATCGTCACCTGGTTGCCCTCCGCCGCGAAGGCGCGCCCCAGGTCGTAGAAGAGATGGGATGCCGATCCGATGTCCGGCGGGAAATAGGCTGTGATCAGAAGGATCCGCATGCGTGGCGCGAGCCGCCTCTCAGGACGCGGGGTCCGGCGAAGGAGAGAGGTCCACGGGGAGCCCCGTCCGGAGCGATTCCAGGGCGGCGAAGGTGGCGCGGGTGGCGGCGACATACTCCTCGAAACGGACCGGGAACGGTCTGCCGCCGCGCAGGGCCTCGATCATCGCTTTCATTTCCCCGTGGTGGCCGCGATCCACGCTTGTGAGCGCTCCGCCGGAGCGGCGGACGCGGCCCCCCTGCGACCAGAAAAGGGTCCGGAAATTCTCGATCGCCCCAGCCGCGCCTCCACCGAACAGCTCGACGCGCTCGCGGGGGAACCCCTTGTCGCCTCCCGTGGCGTAGACGATCGTGGCCACCGAGCCGTTCGCCATCTGCAGCGTGATCGTGACGTCGCTCGCGGCGCGCGGATCCCCGGAGGCCGGGCGGATCCCCTGCGCATGGACCCGGACGGGGAGCGAGCGGGTCAGCGCCTGCGCGAGGTCGAAGAAATGGCACGCCTCCCCGACGATCGGCCCTCCTCCTTCGGCGGGGTCGTGAACCCAGCTCTGCGGAGGCAGGTACCCCGTGTTGGCCCGGATGGTGACCACCAGCGGATCGCTGATCCCCTCCAGGAGACGGAGCGCCTGCTGCGTCGTGGGGGCGAAGCGGCGGTTGAAACCGACCATCAGCTCGCCGCCGCCGGCGCGGTAGGCCTCGATGACGCCGGCCAGCTGCTCCTCGTCGAGCGCGAGGGGCTTCTCGAGGAAGACGTGCTTGCCGGCGCGGAGCGCTTCTCCGGCGAGCCGCGCGTGGCTTCCGTGGCGGGTCAGGATCATGACGAGATCGATCTCGGGGCTCTCCATGATCTCGGAGGCGCGGGTGGCGCAGAAGGAGAGCCCGTACTTGCGCGCGACGTGGCGAGCGCTGGCGCCCGAGGCGGTGGCGATCCCGCGCAGCTCGCACCCCTTCACGCCCTTCAGGGCCGGCAGCAACGTGCCGCGCGCGAAGAGCCCGGCGCCGACGAGCCCGATCCGGACCGTCCCGATCGGGGCCCTGGAGGCGCGCGACGCCGGAACGGCCGCCGGCGCGGCAGGGACGGGGGGCTTCAATGCGAGTCGCGAGCCGGCATCGGGCTGCTCGGGGTAGTTCAGGACCACGCCCGTGAATTTCTCTTTCCCGGACATCAGCCGGGCGTAGACCTCGACGGCCTGCTCGAACGGAAAGCGGTGGGTGATCAGGGGAGCCACGCGGACGGCTCCGCCCTCGAGCAGCTCGAGGAATGCCTCCATGTTTCTCCGGGCGGTCCAGCGCACGAACGAGGCCGGATAGTCGATGCCCCGCTCTTCGTAGTCGAGGTCGTACATGCCGGGCCCCCAGGCGCGGCTGATCCCGAAGGACAGTTCCTTCTCGTAGAAGACCTTGCGCGGGATGTCGAGGCCGACCAGGCCGGGTACGATGATGCGGCCGCGTTCGCGCGCCACCTCGGCGGCGAGCTCGATCGGCTCGTTGCCCGGCGTGGCGGCGAAGATCAGCACGGCGTCCGCGCCGGCGCCGCCCGTGAAGCCGCGCACCTGCGGGACGAGCTCGGCGAGCGTCGCGCCGCTGCCCGCGTCCGCGCCCAGCGTGCGCGCGAGGACCACCTTCTCCGGGTCCAGGTCGGCCCCCAGCACGCGGCACCCGTTCGCCTTGAGGATCTGGACCGCGACCTGTCCAAGCAGCCCGAGGCCGAGCACGACGATCCGCTCGCCGAGCGTGGGCTCGGCCAGCCGCACGCCGTGGAGGGCGATTCCCCCGAGGGTGACGAACGATGCATCCTCGAACGGGACGCCGTCGGGAATCCTCGCGGCCATGTTGAGAGGGATCCGCACGATCTCCGCGTGACTGGCGTGACCGCTTCCCGAGCAGGCGACGCGGTCCCCGCGGGAGAAGCCCGCCACGCCCGCGCCGACCTCCAGCACCACCCCCGCCGAGCTGTAACCGAGGGGGACGGGGTTGTCGAGGCGCCCCATGACCTGCCGGTACGTTTCCGCCAGCCCCTCGCTTCGCACCTTGTTCACCACCTGGCGCACGAGGTCCGGGCGGGCGAGCGCCTTCCCGAGGAGCGATTTTTTCGCGAGTTCCAGCATGTAGCGCTCGGTCCCAACGCTGACGACCGAGCAGACGGTGCGAACGAGAAGGGAGCCGGCTGCGGGGCCCGGGGCAGGCACCTCCGCCAGCTCGAGCTCGCCGGTGCGGTACGACTGGATGATCTGTCTCAAGAGGTCAGCATCCCTCGGGGGCGCGATCGGCGCGTGGATCGTTCATTCCTTCCGGTCATGACCGGACACAGGACAATTTCCGGCCTGCGCCGCGAATGGTCAAGTGCGGTGGCGGTTCCCCGGCGCCTGCGAAAGCCTCGCGGGTGATTGCGTTCCATATGCCGGAAGCGCCCATGGGTGGCCAGTGTAAGCCCGCGCGCTCCGGGGAGGAAACGAGCGCCGCGCCGTTCACCCGCGCCGGGGTTTGGTGGCAAGATTCCCCCTGCCGGAGGGCCGCGCATGAAGCTGCCGGAAGCCCGACAGGATGGATCCCTCACGCTCGAAAGGGCGCTGCGCGAGCGGCGCTCGATCCGCACCTATTCGCCCGCTCCGCTGACGCTCGAGGAGGTCGGCCAGTTGCTCTGGGCAGCCCAGGGGATCACGGGGCCCGAGGCGGCCCGGACGACGCCGTCGGCGGGCGCCCTCTACCCGCTGGAGCTGTACCTTGTCGCTGCCGCCGTCCGCGGGCTCCCGGCCGGGCTGTACCACTATTCCCCGCGCGCGCACGAGCTCGAGAACCTGTCCACGGGCGACCTTCGGGAGGCGCTTTGCGCAGCCGCCTTCGACCAGGACTGGATGAAGAGCGCCCCCGCGGCGATCCTGATCGCCGCGGTCCACGGGAGGACGACCCGGAAATACCGAGAGCGCGGCAAGAGGTACGTGGCGATGGAGGCGGGGCACGCGGCGCAGAACCTCTCGCTCCAGGCGGTCGCCCTGGGCCTGGGCTCGTGCGTGGTCGCGGCCT
>CAVVHA010000004.1:0-176074 GCA_963747925.1 uncultured Acidobacteriota bacterium | reverse complement strand
TAGGGGTTCACGCCCCCGAGCCCGCCGAACATCACGACCTGGTTCCTTGTCGGGTCGAATGCGGCGATGGCCGCGGCTCTCGCTCCGGGAACCGTGGCGGGCTTCAGCTCCTTCCAGCCGTCCCCGACGAATTCCCATGCGCCGTTCTGGTAGAACTGGCCGTCGAAGCCGCCGAAGACGATCACGTTCCCGCTCAGCGGATCGGTGAAGCTCATCGGGCCGGTGACGGCCGGGGGCGCTGCCGCGGCAGTCACGCTGGTCCATGTTGCCGCGTCCTCATCCCAGAGCCAGGTGTCGCCGAGGTAGCCCGCGCCGTCGTATCCCCCGAACATCACGAGGCGCCGGGTCGTGGCGTCGTAGGCCATCGTGGCGGCGGCGCGGGGGGAGGGGAGACCTGGGGCATCTCCCTGGTCCAGGTCGTCCCGTCGAACGACCAGGTATCGCCCAGGTAGCTGGTCGCGTCGTATCCGCCGAAGAGGACGACCTTCTTGCTGACGGGGTCGTAAGCCATGGCGTGGGCCGCGCGCGCCGACGGTGAGACGCCGGGCAGGAGCTTCTTCCAGTTCGGGGGCGGCCCTGCCGGCGCGAATGTCTGGGCGGCGGCCGGGCGGGGCGTCGAAACGATCACAAGGGCGCTCAGAAGGGCGCCCGCGGCCGTGAAGAAACGGCGGTGCGTTCTCATGATGATTCCTCCTTCGGTCCGTAAAGAACTTCCCTCTCGCCACAGCAGGATTGGAGTGCGAGCCACAAGTCTAGACCCGGCTGGGAATTCGCGCACACGCGGAGGATGGGGCCGGGGCGCGGGGGCGTGAGCGAGGACCGGGCGCCGCCGGCCGGCTTCAGTTCCAGCCGAGCGTGCGCCCCTTGTTCTGTTCCTCGAGCCAGGTCATGAGCGGCTTGAAGTACTCGAGCATCGCGCGGGTCGAGAGCTCCTCGCCCGTCGCCTCGCGCAGGACGGTCCGCCAGTCGCGCGACGCGCCCTGGCGCTGCATCCCTTCGAGGAACGCGCCGACCTCCCTGTTGCCCGCGTAGCTGCAGTGCCTCGGGTCCTGCTTGAGGATCCGGCGCGCGATGTGGTCGTGGAGCTGGTACTGCATCACGGAGGCGATCGCGTAGGAGGAGTAGTAGGCGGGCGTGTCGTTGATGTGGGTCTTCGTCGCGGCGTCGCAGAACTGCTCCCCGCGCGGGGAGGGCGGCTCCACCCCCTGGTACTCCGCGACGTACTTCCACCAGCGCGCGTTCCACTGGTCCGGCGGCAGCTCGCGCGCGTAGACGTCCGCCTCCCAGTGGGCCATCGTGCCCGAGGCCCAGAACATGAACGGGATCGTGGCGAGCGCATCGCGCAGGAGCGGGGTGATGTCGTCGGGCGGCCGGTCCGGCGAGCAGCAGCCCGAGCGACTCGAGGTAGGGGACCTGCCGCGCGGCCATCTCGCCGATGCTGGCGAATGCCTTCGTGGAAGGCGGGGCTCGCCCCGCGGCGCAGGAGCGGGGGCACCCCGGGGCGGGTGTAGGCCATGTCGTAGTAGGCGTGCCCCAGCTCGTGGTGCGCGGTCCCGAACCACTGCTCGTTCGGCTCGACGCTCATGAGCGAGCGGATGTCCTTCTCCAGGTCCATGTGCCAGCAGGAGGCGTGCGAGTTCTTCTTGCGCGTGGAGGGGGGCTGACCGGGTAGAGGTCCGACTTCTCCCAGAAGGACGCCGGCAGGGGGGGCCGGCCCATGCCGGTGTAGAACCGCTCGGCGGTCTTCACGATCCACTCGGCCGAATGCGCTTCGAAGGCGGCGTTCAGCGCGGGCACCGGGACCATCGCGTTCCATTCCTGCGCCCACCGGTTCGGAAGCCAGTGGGCCGGGATCAGTCGCGGCGCCGGGCGGCCGTACCGCTTCGCCAGCTCGTACTTCGCCCAGGTGTGGAGCTGCACGTAGAGCGGCCGCAGGGTCGCGAGGAACTGCTCGTTGAGGGCGAGCATCTCCTCGGTCGTCATGTCGTGGTGGGCCGACTGGAGGGCGAAGTAGTCGTGGTAGCCGAGCTCGCGCGCCACGCCGTTGCGCAGACCCTGCAGCTTGATCAGCCCCGGCTTGAGAGCGGGCCCGGACTGCTTGGAGGCTTCCCAGACCGGCGAGGCGCTCCGGGAGGTCGGCGAGCGTCTCGAGCTTCTCGTCGATCTCGTTGGCCGTGATCGGCTGGCCGTTCAGCCGGAAGGTGAAGCCGTTCATGGTCGAGGCCTGGGCGGTCTCGGCATCGATGCGCGCGGCCACGAGCCCGGGATTCGTCATCGGCCCTTCGCCCGCGAGGAGGAGCGCGCGCCGGAGCTGGCGGACGGTGAGAGGGTCGAGCTCCTTCGAGCGGGCGAGCAGCTCGCGCGATTCGGTGATGAGCGCCGGGCTGCCGCTGAAGGCGGCCAGGGCCTTGCCGGCCGCCGCCGAGGCGGCGTCGTGCTCGGGCGTCACGTCGGTGGCCGCCTCCCAGTCCGCCGTGTGGGCCACCGTGTAGAGCGCCGCGTAGGTGGGGTTCACGAAGGCCAGGAAGCGGTCCGCCCGCTCCTGCAGGGGCGACGCGGTCGAGGGGGGCTGCGCGGCGGCGCCGGGGGCAGTGACCGAGGGGGCGGTTGCTCCGGATGGGGGTGCGGCGGCTGCGGCCGTGGGCGCGGCGGCGACGGTGTCTGCTGGACGGGGGGCGGCCGTGGAGACGGCCGCGATGGACGCGCCCGCCTCGTGCAGGGCCGGCCAGGCGCCGGCAGCCAGGAAAGCAACCGCTGTCAGGGCAAGGATCGAACGAGGGCTCATCGGGGTCTCCCGGATGGGGAACACTCTTCGACTCACGAGCAGGTTGTGCGACCGCCCCCGGATCCCGCCTGGATCCCGGCCGCAGCACCCGAAGGCTAACAGAGCGAGCCGCGGCCGACAAAGACCCTGCTGCGTCCGGCTGAGCGGGGTGCTCCCGCGCAGCAGGAGGAGCGCCGCGGCGGTTGTCCGCCGCGCTGGGTGGCCGATCGTGAGCGGGACGATCCGGAGCCGGCCGCGATCGAGGTGCGGGAGATCCAGGGCGGGCGCCCGATCGTGAGCGGGGCAATCCGGGGGAAGGCGCCGATCGAGATTCGGGAGATCCAGGGCGGGAGCCTTGCGCGGCTCCCGCCCGCCGGTGTTCGTTTCCGTCAGTTCTTGGGCCGCTGCCTCCGGCACGGTCCGGTCGAGTCGTACAGGGGACCTTCGTCACGGCACGACTGACCGAGCCCCTGGTCGTGCGGGACGCATATCCTGACGATGCCCGCGCACGAGCCTCCGCGACCGTCGCTCGCCGTGAAGGCGATGTGGTAGACGCGGTCGGTGGCCACCCCTGCGCGCTCCGCGCGAACGAAGGCGCCCGCCGTCCCGATTCCCCTGGCGTCGGGGCAGGTGGCGCCGTCGCCGAGCTCGTCGACCGGCTCGTCCTGGCGGATCCCGGTGACGATGACGGTCACGGGATCGCCGTCCGGGTCGCTGAGGCCCGTGATGGAGACCGGCATCAGCTTGTGGTTCGGAGGCCAGAGCTCCGCGGGTGAAGGGACCGGCCCCCCCGCAGTCGGGCGGGCGGTTCTCGAGGGTGCAGTCGGCGGCGCAGCCGTCGCCTCCCGCGGTATTGCCGTCGTCGCACTCCTCGCCCGGTTCGACGCGGCCGTTGCCGCAGGTTCCCTCGATGCGGCAGTCGGCGGCGCAGCCGTCGCCTCCCGCGGTATTGCCGTCGTCGCACTCCTCGCCGGGATCGAGGGTGCCGTCGCCGCAGCGCGGCTCGAGCGTGCAGTCGGGGGCGCAGCCGTCGCCGCCGGCGGTGTTGCCGTCGTCGCACTCCTCGCCGGGATCGAGGGTGCCGTCGCCGCAGCGCGGCTCGAGCGTGCAGTCGGGGGCGCAGCCATCGCCGCCGGCGGTGTTGCCGTCGTCGCACTGTTCGTCGCCGTCGGTCACCCCGTCGCCGCACCGGTGGAGCGGCGGGATCTCCGCCTCGTGGCGGTTGTTCGTTTCGTCGCACTCGTTCTGCGTGCCGACGAGGCCTCCCGCGTCGTCGGCGACCACGGTGATGCGGCCGCTCTGGAGGCGGCATTCGCCCGGGGCCGCAAGGGTGATGTCCACGAAACCTCCGGGGGCGAGGGGGGACGGCGTGAGGGCCGTTCCCAGGAGCGAGGCGGGACCCGGCTCACCGCGGTAGAACGAAACGGGAAGGCCGGCCCCCGCGAGGATGGCCCCGCCGTTGCCGATCCGGGCGGTCACGGAGAACGTGCCCGGACCGCAGCCGAACGTGATGCGGGAAGCGGTCAGGTCGGGCGCCGCGAGCGGGGAGAGCCCGTTCAGGACGTTCTGCCTGTAGTTGTTGAACGGCTTCCCCGGGGGTGAGCCAGTTGTCCGCCTCGATCGCGGGGATCGTGCCGTCATCGTTGACGTTCGTGATGTGGTAGGCGTGCTGGTTCCAGATCCTGCGCGTCGCGACCCACAGGTCGTTCGCGTCGCCGAGGACGAAGACCCCCTGCTGCTGCCCGTACCAGCAGCTGTCGTTCGCGACCGCCACCATCTCGGCGTTCCCGTCGGCGTCCACGTCCGCCACGAGGACGTACTCGAACCAGGTGCAGGAGGACATGGGGACCTGGAAGAGCACGGCGCCGTCGCTGCCGCGGTAGACGCGGAGGTTCAGCTCGTCGCGGTAGACGACCTCGGCGGACAGGTCCCCGTCGAAATCGAAGACGGACGAGCCGGTGACGTTCGAGCTCAGGTCCTGGGTGGGAGACTCCCACTTGAGCGCGCCGTTCGTTTCGAGGACGACGTAGCGCTGCGCCCCGGCCACGCCGATCTCCGGCGAGCCGTCGCCGTCGAAGTCCGCGACGGTCGGCGGACCGCCGTCGCCGCCGCCCGGGATCGCACGGGGGCCCCACGCGATGCTGCCGTCGGGCTCGAGCAGGAACACCTCTCCGTAGCTGACGAGCACGATCTCGGGCTCGGGATCGGCGTCGAAGTTCGCGACCGCGTTGTAGCCGTCTCCGAGGGGAGCCATCCAGAGGGTCGAGCCGTCCGCCCGGTAGGCGGTGTTGCCGGCGATGACCTCGGGGATCCCGTCCAGGTTGATGTCGGCGACGATGGAGAGCGGTCCCGTGAAGGCCGCCTGCGCGGCCCGCCCGCCCGTCCCGGTCCAGAGGAGGGCGCCGGCGGCGCTCAGCACCTGCCGTCCGACGACGATCTCGGGGCGGCCGTCCGCGTTGAGGTCGGCGATCGACGGCGCGCCCCAGTGGATCGCCTCCAGCGGCTGGCTGCGCCACTTGAAGGTCCCGTCGTGCTCGAAGACGATGACGCGGGCCCCGGACTCGTCGCACGCCACGATCTCGGGGTAGCCGTCGAGGTCGATGTCGCCCGCGGCCACGGAGGAGGCGGCGTTGACCCTCAGGGCGGGATCGGTGACCGTGAAGAGCTCCGCGCCGCTGTCCCCCCTCACGGCCCTCAGCACGCCCACCTCCACGGAATTGCCGGTCCGGGACGCTGTCGAGGCGAAGACGATCTCGGGCCGTCCGTCGCGGTCGAGGTCGATCACGGCGGGGGTCATGAGGACATTCCGCGAATCCGGCGCCGTGGGCGAGCCGGTCCAGGCCCACTCCACGATCGGGTGGAACGCCCCCGGCTGCGGCATGAACTCGCAGTCGGAGCCCGAGGCGCCGACGTTGTTCGTCTCGCTGGACTCGGCCACGGCGTTCTCGCTGTCGGCGAACGCGTGGACCAGGTTGTCGCGGAAGAGGACAGCGCCCGAGACGGCGGCCGGGCGTTCGCCGAGGCGCCGGCGCCGAGGCCGCCGACGGTGGTGACGCCGAGGACGCGGTCCAGGCCGGCCTCGTAGATGGCCGTCGGCGTTCGCATCCTCGAAGAAGGTCACCTTGAACGGGCCGGAGGCCGTCGCATCGCCCCTGTTCACGATCCGGGCGACCGCGCTCCCGCCGATCTGCAGGGTTTGCCAGTCGCCGGTGACGCCCGAAGCGTCTACCTGCGCGACCGTCAGGTCAGGCCCATGCTCCGCGGCCATGGCGTACTTCCGCAGGGCGGTCGAGGCGGCCTGCGAGCCTCGCCCCGCCAGGGCCGCGATCGAGGCGGCAGCCGCGTCACTCGCGGCCTTGCGGGTGCCGCCTGCGCGCTTCGCCGGCTCGCCGGCGGCGCCGAAGTGAAGGGCGGTCGCTCCCGCTCCGACGAAGAGGAGGATCACGATCCACGCGACGGCTTTCCTGGGGGAGCTCTTTCTCATGACGTTTCTCCTCGAGCGAATCCCGGCTCCGCGCTCCATCAGGGATGTACGCCGATGCCCGCGGGACGTCCACGCGCGTGGAGCGCTCCGGGAGCGCGAAAAACCAGCAAAGGCGCCGAAAGCTCAGACGATCCGGACGGGCGGGGTCAGTCGCGAACAATGACGGGACAGGGAGGATCCGGGCAGCTTTTTTTCGACGAATCGATCGTTGGATCGCGGGCGGGCGCGGGGATGCCTCCCGGACCGGCGCAGGATCCCCGTCCCTGAAGACCCCGGGCAGGATCGCGAGCCAGCGGAATCCGTCATTCGAGAATGCTGGCCACGCCCGGATCGAATGTGCGATCCTCTCCTCCCCGACCAGAAAAAGGAGACTCCATGAGAACCCCGATCCGCGGTTTCGTCGCCAGCGTCGCGTTGCCGCTCTCGCTGGCGCTCCTGGCTGCCGGCTGCTCCGGTGGTCAGCGCGCGGCTGCCCCGCAGGCGGAGGCCGCCGGCGCGGCCAGGCCCGAGCCGGTCCACGCAGAGACGTTCGACGCGGCGAAGACGCTGGCGGCGCAGCGCAAGGTGCCGGTCCTCGTCGACTTCTACAGCCCCACCTGAGGCGCGTGCAAGGAGTTCGCCCGTGCGGCGAACGAAGACCCGGCCGTGAAGGAAGCGCTCGCGAAGGTGGTCATCTTCAGGACGAACAGCCACGACGGCGCGGCCGGGGAGGCGCTGGCCGACACGTACGACGCCCACGGGCTGCCGCACTTCATCCTCATGGACTCCTCGGGGGCCGCGCTCGACCGCTGGTCCGGATTCCGGCGGGCGGGCGAATGGCTGGGGAAGTTCAACGCCGCGATCGCGGACCCGACCACGACGGAGGCGAAGGAGGCAAGGTTCAAGACGGACCCGACGGAACCGCTCGCGGCGGCCCTGGGACGGATCTACGGCTCGCTTCGCGACACGAAGGGCGCGGTCGGCTGGTACCGCGAGGCGGAGCGGCTCGCGGGAGGACCCCGGCCGGAGTACGCCGCCGAGATCTTCTTCCTGCAGGTCCGCGGGTCCGCGACGGGGGAGTTCGCCGACGCGGACGTGCGGGCCTCGGCCGACCGGGTCATGGCGGATCCGGCCAGCGATCCCCTGGACAAGGTGATCGTCGCCCTGTCGATGGCCGGGATCGCGACGGACAGGAAGGACCCCTCCTTCTTCACGCCCTATGACGAGCCGGCGCTCAGGGCATCGGAGACGCTGAAGGGAGGGAATGCGGATGAGCTCCGCTCCGAGCTCGAGATCGCGGGCGCCCTCATCGTCAAGGGGGACCAGGCTCTCGCCGTGGCGCTGAAGAAGAAGTCGATGGCCCCCGGGTGGGAGGAGAACGCCGGGGAGCTCGGCTCGTTCACGTGGTGGTGCTTCGAGAGCCGGGTGAACCTCGAGGAGGCCGAGGCGCTGGCCCGCAAGGGGGCCGGCCTCGCGAAGCCGGGCGCGGAGCGGGCGGAGCTGCTCGACACCGCCGCGGAGATCTGCAACCTGCGGGGTAACGCCGCGGGCGCGCTCGCCCTCGCCGAGCAGGCCGCGAAGGAAGACCCGAAGGAGGAGCACTACGCCAGCCAGGTGAAGCGCTTCGCCGGAATCCGGGACGGGAAGAAGGACGCCGCGGGATCCTGAGTCCCCCCGTCCGGTTCCGCGGCACGAAAAATCCGGGCCGTCCCGGGGTTCCTCTGGCAGAATGTCCGCCATGAGCGACGAGCTGAATCCCCAGGCGAAGCAGATGGCGGACGAGTCGATGGTGCGGACCCTGGCCGCGCAGGCGAACGCGATCTGGCCCCAGGAAGAGCCGCTTTTCCGCCGCTACGGGCTCGGCGACGACATCCGGATCCTCGACGCCGGCTGCGGGACGGGCGAGATCGCCTCGCGGCTCGCGCGCCTCTACCCGCGCTCGGCCGTGCTCGGCGTGGACATCATCGAGAGCCATCTCGAGCTGGCGAGGCGGATGCACGCGGACCTCGCCGGGCGGGTGACGTTCGAGAACCGGAGCGTCTTCGAGCTCGGTCTCCCCGATCGCGCCTTCGACCTGGTGGTCTGCCGCCACGTCCTGCAGGCGATCCCCCACGCGAGCCGCGTCCTGCGCGAGCTCGCGCGCGTCACGCGCCCGGGCGGGCGCCTCCACCTGATCGCCGAGGACTACGGGATGATCCAGTTCCAGGCCAGGGAGCTCGACTCCGAGGATTTCTGGCAGGAAGGGCCCCGCGCTTTCGGGAAGATCACCGGGACGGACCTCCACGTCGGGCGCCGGGCCTACTCCTACCTGCGCGCGCTCGGGCTGCGGGAGATCACGGTGGACTACGTGGTGGTCGACACCCTGCGCGTGCCCCGGGACACCTTCGCCGCGATCTGGGAGGCCTGGCGCGACGGGTACACCGACGCCATCGCCGAGTACACGCGCTTCACGCGCGAGGAGGTCCTCGCGCACTTCGAGGACATGCTCGCGACGATCCGCGACCCGGAAGGGTACGGTGTCTGGTTCGTGCCGGTCGTGTCCGCCGTGGTGCCATAGTCCCGCCTCCCGGCGCCGTTCCCGTTCCGTGTGTGTGGGAATATCCGGCATGCCTGTCGGGGATTTCCACATGTCCGGAATCCCTCAGCGCGTGACCCCGCGCGCAACTCCCTGAGAAGGAACCGGTTACCCGCGCACGCTGCGGGGGCATGACTCTTGCGCTGTATCCGGTCGACCGATGGCCGCTCCTTCGAGCGGCCCATGGCGGAACTGGAGGCGCGCGATGACTGACTGGTCGAGTCCTGAAACCTTCTGGCTGAACATGACCAACGCCGCTCTCGGGCTGGTGGTCCTGCTCCTGTTCGCGGGCGTGGCCTATGCGGCGATCTCTGAACTGCTCGTCCGGGCTCGAGCCCGGGCGGCCGCCCGCGAGCGCGGACCCGCCGGCTTCCACACCTTCATGGTGCCGGGCCTTGGGACGACGATGGCCGACGGCGGAGAACGCAGACAGGACGAAGCAGAGGATGGGGGAAAAGAGAAGGGAGCCCCGGGCTCCCCGACGGGCGACGGCAGGGGCAACGGGAAGGTCCGTTGAACGGCGATGCGGTGTCCATTTCTCAGAGAGGCTGAAGTCAGGTCCTGCGAAATCTCCCCGTTTCGCAAGATGCTGCCGGTGTCGACGGGCTCGAGGAGCACCGAGCCCTGCTCGTCATCCGATTTCGTCCGCTGCCGCATGGCCGTCGGGAGGCCCGCGTCGCCTGGTCGATCGGGCCTCTGCCCCTTTCTCCGCACGAGCCACGTACTCTTCTGCTCGGCGGCGAAAGAAACGAAGTTCGTGCCGTTCAGCGAGTCGCTCACGTCGAGCTGCCAGACCTGGAGCCACGAGTACTGCGATCTCTACCTGAGCCTGGCGCGGCCGCGAAGCTGGGCGGCCGCACCGGAGCCCCGGGAGGCGGCCCCCGGCCACGGGGACAAGGGCGCAGCGGGCGGCTCGTCCGAGGTGGTCGAGCTTCCGGACCGTCTCGCCTTTGCTTCGAACCATCTCTGGATCGACCTCCGCGACGACGAAAGCTGTCACATCGGGGCGGACGCCTTCCTCGCCAGCCTTGTCGGGCGGATCGATGCGGTCGATTTCGTCACGGCACGGGGGATCTGTCGCCCGGAGGCGGTCCTCAGCGTCGGCGGAGCGGACCTCCGGCTGGTTTTCCCGAACCCGATCCATGTGACGCACGTCAACACCGCGCTGCGCTCTGACCCGGGCAAGATCGCCGACGACCCGTACGGGCGCGGCTGGCTCTTCGCCGGCCGGGAGACCTGCGCGGCGACCGCCCCCGGGCTGCCGGGAGCGGACGGCGGGCTCCGCCGGGGCGCGGAAGCCCGCCTCTGGATGGACGGGGAACTCCGGCGCGCGGCCCGGTTCGTCCACGAGACGGCCATGGGGAGGGGACCGGATGGAGTCCCCGTCATGAACGACGGAGGTCTTCCCGCAGCGCATCTTGCCGACCACCTGAGCCGCGGGGACAAGCTGCGGCTGTTCGCGTGGTTCTTCTCCCCGGAGAACGCGCAGGAGGCATCGTGAAGAAACCGGGAGGGAGGTTCTTCTTCGTGGCGGGGCTGGTCGGCACCCTCGCCGTCGGCTGGCTCGCCTTTCCGCTTGCGCTCTACGAGAGGCAGGAGCAGCCGCTGGGCTTCAGCCACAGGGCTCACGGAGCCGACGGGGCGGGGCTGACCTGCGAGGGGTGCCACCCGATCCTCCCGGACGGGCGGTTCGCCGGGATCCCCGGCATCGAAACCTGTGCGGGCTGTCACGAGCAGCCGATCGGCGCGAGCGCCGATGAGAAAAGGCTCGTTGAGCAGTACGTATCGAAGCACCGCGAGATTCCCTGGCTCGCCTATGCGCGGGAGCCCGACAACGTCCGCTTTTCCCACGCTGTTCACGTGCGTCTCGGCGGGCTCGCGTGTGAGCAGTGCCACGGACCGCACGGGACCGCAAACACGCTTCGCCCCTTCGATCGGAACCGCATCACGGGATACAGCCGCGACATCTGGGGGCCGTCGCTCTCCCGCCTCGGGCTGGCGTCCTGGCAGGGAAAGAAGATGAACGACTGTTCGCGCTGCCACGCCGACCTCGGAATCGCCGAGAGCTGCCTCGGCTGCCACAAGTGAAGGGATGACATGGGCACGATGCTGACGCGACGGAATCTCCTCAGGCTGGCCGGCGGCTCGGCGGCGGGCCTGCTGTTGTCGCCGGTCCCATGGAAGCTGACCGACGACCTGGCCATCTGGACGCAGAACTGGAGCCGGATTCCCAGGCTGGCCGGAGGGCCGGTCACGGTCCGTTCCACGCACTGCACGCTGTGTCCCGCCTCGTGCGGCGCGCGCGTGCGCTGTGTGGGCGGACGCCCCGTCTCCCTCGCGGGCGAACCGGCTCACCCGCTCAGCCGGGGCGCGCTCTGCCCGCTGGGACTCGCTGGACATCAGCTCCCCTGGCACCCGCGGCGGGTGCGCGGTCCGGTGGCGCTGCGGGAGGGTGCGGAGCCCGTCCCCGTCCCCCTTGCGGCAGTGCTGGCGGCCGCGGTCTCGGCTGTCCGGGCGCCGGGCGGCGGGTCGGTCGCGCTGCTCGACGCGCGCCCCGGCCGCGCCGTATCGGAGGCCTACCGGCGCGCCCTGGCCTGCCTGCCGGGCGGAGTTCACGTGACGGTCCCCCCGGCAGAGAGCCGCTCGCTCGGGATGGTTGAGGCGATGTTCCAGGGGCCGTCCGGTCCGCTGGGCTACGACCTCGATGCTGTCCGCTGTGTCCTCGGCTTCGGCACTCCTCTTCTCGAAGGATGGGACGTGCCCGGCCGGGCGCTCGCCATGCGCTTCGGTGATGGCGGCGCCGATCGCCCGAGACTCATCCAGGCGGAAACACGCGCGTCCGCGACGGCGCAGTGCGCGGACAGGTGGCTTCCCCTGCGGCCCGGAACGGAGCTCGCGCTCGCGCTCGGGATCGCGAACACGATCGTGCGCGAGCGGCTCTGCGACGCCGCGCGCCTGCGCGCGGGCGCGCCCGATTTCGACCGCGGCGGACGTGACTACCTGGGCCTCGTGGAGGCCTTCCCTCCTGGTCGCGTTTCCGACATCACGGGGCTCGCACCGGATGCGATCGTGGCCGCGGCGCGCGAGTTCGCGTCCGCGCGTCCCGCGCTCGCGGTTGGCGGAGGTGATCCGGGCGGCGGTCCCCTGGAGCCGGAGGCGGAGGCGGCGATCGCGGCGCTGAACTTCCTGGTCGGAAGCGTGGGGCCGCGGGGAGCCGTCGTGCCGCGTCGCGCGCTGCCCCTGCCGTGGCCTGGCGGCGAAGCTCACCGGATTGGGCCGCAGGCGCAGGGAGCGAGCCGGGCCGCGGGCCCGGACAACCCGCCGCTTGCTCCGTCGATCCCCCTCCAGGACGTCGCCGACGGATCGGTCCGTGTCCTCCTGATCGAAGGGGCGCCGGGCGGCGAGGCGCTCCCCGCGGAGGAGCTCGAGCGCGTGCTGGTCCCCGGCGGAGGCGCGCTCGTCCTGAGCCTCTCGCCCTGGGCGGTCGGCCCCGCGGAGATCGCGCGCTACGCGGTTCCCGCGCCGGCCTGGCTCGAGCGACTGGAGGAAGCGGCAACCCCTCCGGGCGCGGCCAGGGCGGCATTCGGGCTGTCCGTCCCGCTTCTGACCCCGCCCGAGGGGGCGGTCGAGCCGCTCGATTTCCTGCGGAGCCTGGCGCGCGCAGCCGGACGGGGAGCGGAACCGCTTCCCACCGCGGGCTCCTGGCTCGAGGACCTCTGCCGAGCGATCGAAGTGTCGGGCCGCGGGGAGATCGTTGCGTTCCCCTCAGCCGAAGCGTCTCGGGACGCGAAGCCCGCTCCGCCCGCCCCTCTTGCCGCGCGGCTCGCGCGCGGCGGGGTCTGGATCGACGATCCCGCCCCCGCCGCCCCCCTTCCGCCCTTCCTCATGATGGGGCCGCGGGCGGATGCGTTCGAGTCCCTTGCCGCCGCGGCCGAAGGGCGGCTCGGCACGGCGATCGAACTGCAGCGCGCGGGGTGGCCTCTCGTCATCGTGCCCTTCGGACTGCGGGGAGCATGCGGAGACGGGCCGGTCCCGACCGTCGCTTCGAAGCTCTACCGGGAGTCGGAACTGAGACAGCAGACCGACGCCGCCCTGATGAGTCCCGAGACGGGCCGTTCGCACGGGATTCAGGATGGGGCGCGGGTGCGGATCGAAACGCCGGCCGCGACCGTCGTGCTGCGCGCCTGCTTCGACCCGGCGGTGATGCCCGGGGTGATCCATGTTGCGGCCGGTCCGGGCGCCGCGGCGGCGGGGGAATCCCGATCCGGAAGGCGGACCGACCTGTTCGCCGCGCGGTCCGGCGGAGGCCGGCGCGTTCGCCGGTTCGTCCCGGCGCGCATGAGGGAGGCGTAGATGAGCACCGACACAAGGAAGCGCGCGCGTTACGGCATGGTGATCGATCTCGACAGGTGCACGGGGTGCGGCGCGTGCATGATGGCCTGTGCGGTCGAGAACAACGTCCCGGCGACGCCGGCCGGCGGGGGAGCCGGGAAGGGTGTCACCTGGATGCGGGTCTACCGCGCCGAGAATGGCCTGCCGCATCCCGAGGCCCGCACCGCCTTCATCCCGGTGCCGTGCCAGCATTGCGGCAAGGAGACGCCCTGCCTCGCGGTCTGCCCGCAGACGGCGGTCGAGGTGGACCCCGCGACCGGGATCGTCGCGCAGATCCCGGTGCGATGCCTGGGCTGCCGCTACTGCATGGCGGCGTGCCCCTACCACGCACGCTACTTCAACTGGTGGGACCCGGTCTGGCCCGAAGGAATGGAGGCCACGCTGAACCCGGACATCTCCCCGCGCATGCGGGGCGTCGTGGAGAAGTGCAACTTCTGCCACGGGCGTCTCCAGTCGGCGCAGGACCGCGCCGCCTCGGAGGGGCGCCGCGAGCTCCGGGAAGGGGAATACCAGCCGGCGTGCGCGGAGGCCTGCCCCGTGCGCGCGATCTCGTTCGGCGACCTCACCGATCCGGAGTGCAGCGTGGCCCGGCTCGCCGCCACGGACGGTGCCTTCCGCCTTCTCGAGCGGCTCGGGACCGATCCCAAGGTGCACTACCTCTCTTCGCGGGAATGGGTTCGCCGTCTCGGGGAGGGAGCCGTGGAGCGCGCCCAGGAGGTCACCGATCATGCTTAGCGACAGCTCTCTGCTCGTGCGCGGCACGCGGCGCTGCGCGCCCGGCCGCTTTCTCCTCTGGCTGGCCCCCTGGCTCGGGATCCTGGCGCTCGGCGTCTACGCGGGGGCGCTCTGCCTCGGGCGCGGACTCAACCAGACCAGGATGGACAACCGCTTCGCGTTCGGCCTGTGGATCTTCCTCGACCTGGCGGTGATTGCCCTCGGGGCGGGCGCCTTCTTCACGGGGTTTCTCGTCTACATCCTGAAGAGAAACGAGCTGAAGTCGGTCGTGGGCAGCGCCGTTGTTCTCGGCTTCATCTGCTACAGCGGGGCCGTGGCCATCCTGATGCTCGACGTCGGGCAGCCCCTGCGGGCCTGGTTCACGTTCTGGCATCCCAATGTCCATTCGATGCTCGCCGAGGTGACGTTCTGCATCACCTGCTACCTGGCCGTGCTGAGCCTCGAGTACGCTCCCCTCGTCCTGAGCAACCGTCGGCTCAGGAGATCGCAGCCGGCGCTCGTTTTCGAGTCACACCTGCACCGGGGCGTGCCGGTCCTGGCCGCGGTGGGGACCGTCCTCTCCTTTTTCCACCAGGGGTCGCTCGGGGGGCTGTACGGCGTCCTTCGCGGGCGCCCGTTCGCCTTCCGCGAAGGGATGGCCATCTGGCCCTCCACCTTCTTCCTCTTCGTGCTCTCGGCCGCGGCGGTCGGTCCCTCGTTCGTGATGCTCACCACGTGGCTGGTGTCCAGGGCGACGCGCAAGACGCTTGTCAGGCCCGAGGCCTTCCGGCTGCTGGGACGGATCTCCGGCTGGCTGCTTTCCGTGTATGTCATTCTCAAGGCGGTCGACACGCTCGTCTGGATCAACCGCACGGCGCCCGCGACCGGGACCAGCCCGTTCCAATTCTTCCAATGGCAGCCGTTCGGGACCTGGATCCTGTTCGCGGAGATCGTCCCGTTCGGGCTCGTCCCGGCCCTCATCCTGCTCTTCAGGGCCCGGTCGGGGAATCAGCGATGGCTCGTCGCGGGGGCGGTGCTCGCCTGCTGCGGCATCGTGCTGAACCGCTTCGTGATGACCATCCAGACCCTGTCCCTGCCGACCCTGTCGTTCGAGCCGTTCCGCACCTACATGCCGAACTGGCAGGAGATCGCAGCCTTCGCGGGGGTCGTCGCGTACGGGGTGATCGTCTATTCGCTGTCGTTCCGCTACCTCCCGCTCTTTCCGCAGGAGCGGGAGCTCGATCGTGCCTAGGAGGAGCCGATGATCCCCGGACTCTACGAATTCCACTGGGACGCTGGCCACATCATCTTTCTCGGCGTGTTCTATTCGGTGGTCCTGCTGCTGCTGGGCCTCGTCGTCCGCTCCGCGCTGCGCGCGGCGCAGGACATGAGGTCGGGGCGCGCTGAGGCGATCCGCTGGTCCGGGGACTTCCGCGGTCTGCCCGTTGCGAAGCGGGCCTGCCGCCACCAGCTGACCGGCGAGGCCCCGGGGCGCGTCTGCCAGCGCGGCTTCGACTGTCGCGGGTGCGATGGGCACGGGACCTTCGTTTCATCCGCCGAGGCCAGGAACCGCGCCTGCGGGGCGCCGGCGGGAGGGCGCGAAACGATGTCCGTCGAAGGGTTCGAGATGCCGGACGACCGCTGGTACCACCGCGGTCATGCGTGGGCGCGGCCCGAGCCGGACGGCACGGTGTCGGTCGGCCTCGACGATTTTGCATCGCGACTGATCGGGGAGCCGGACCGGATCGAGCTGCCTGCGGTCGGCGCGAGGGTGATCGTGGGGGGAACCGGCTTCCGGTTCTGGAAGGCGGGGGTCGATTACAGGGTGGCCTCACCCGTCGACGGGGAGGTGGTCTCTGCCGAAGGGGCCGGGACGGCGATCCTCCTCAGGGTGCGGCCCGAGAAGGACCGGTTCGATCCAACCCACCTGCTCCGCGGGGCCGAGGTGGGCCCGTGGCTGCTGCGCGAGCTGGAGGGCCTGCAGCTCGCGCTCGGGGACGCCGGGGTCGTGGGCCTTGCGGACGGCGGCGTGCCGATCGCGGACCTCGGGCGGATCATCCCGGAAGCGAAGCAACCCTCGGTCCTGGGCGCCGCCCTGCTCGACCTCTAGCCGGGTTCTCGCCCGCCGCCGCGGCGCGCCGGTCAGCGCGGGATGTTGTACTTCCTGATCCTCTCGTAGATGGTGGAACGGTCCACGCCGAGGATCTCGGAGACCTCCTTCACGTTCCCGCTGGTCCGTTTCAGCGTGGCTTCGATGACCTGGCGCTCGATCTCCGCGAGGGGGAGGTTGGTCGGGACCGTCCACTCCGCCCCTCCCTGGGCGGGCCTCTCCAGGAAACCGAAGTCGTCGGTCGTCAGCACGTGCTTGCTGCAGGTGACGATCGCCCGCTCGATCGCATTCTCCAGTTCCCGCACGTTCCCCGGCCAGTCGTGGTTCATGAGCAGGGCGAGGGCGCCCTCGGAGATGCCGGAGATCCCCTTGCCCAGCTCGAGGGACAGCCGGTCGAGAATGTCGCGGGCCAGCAGGGGGATGTCCTCGGGTCTCTGGCGCAGCGGCGGGATCTCGATCGTGATGACATTCAGGCGGTAGAAGAGATCGTCGCGAAATCGCCCGTCGCGGACCGCCTGCAGCAGATCGACCTTCGTCGCGGCGATCACGCGCACGTCCACCTCGACCTCGTCAGTGCCCCCGACGCGGAAGAACTTCCGCTCCTGCAGGACCCGCAGCAGGTCGAGCTGGAGCTTGGGGGAAATGTCTCCGATCTCGTCGAGGAAGATGGTCCCTCCGTCCGCCAGCTCGAATTTTCCCTTCTTGCGGGCCCCGGCCCCGGTGAAGGCGCCTTTCTCGTAGCCGAACAGCTCCGATTCAAGGAGCGTCTCGGCGAGGGCGGCGCAGGAGACGGGAACGAACGGCCGGGGGGATCGGTCCCCCGTGTCGTGGATCGCGCGGGCGATCATCTCCTTGCCCGTGCCGCTTTCGCCCGTGACCAGGACGGTGCTCCGCAGGCTCGCCACGCGCTTCACCAGGTCGAAGATCTCGTGCATGCGCGGGTTCTTGCTGATCATGTCCTGGAACTCGCAGCGGCGCGAGAGCTTCTTGCGGAGGATCCGGTTCTCGCGCTGGAGGGTCTTGATGCCGACGATCCTCCGCACGAGGAGCGAGATCTCCTCGGGGTTGCACGGCTTGACGATGTATTCCTGGGCGCCCTCCTTCAGGGCGGTGATGGCGGTGTCGACCGTGGCGTAGGCGGTGATGATCACGATCGCGGCATCGGGCCGGATCAGGCGCACCTCCATCAGCGTTTCGATCCCGTCCATCCCCGGGGGCATCTTCAGATCGATGAAGTAGACGGCGTAGTCCTTCTGGCGGGCCAGCTCCACGGCCTCCTGGCCCGAGGAAGCCATGTCCACCGCGTAGCCATCCTCGCGGAGCCATGCGGCCATGGACTCGCGCATGACGCGTTCATCGTCGACAACGAGAATCTCCCATCGTTTGCTCACGGGTGTGTCTCCCTTGGTCCGCGATGGCCGGCCCGGCCCCCCAGCGGAAGCAGCGCGGGGCGGAGCAGGGCGTCGCAGCCGGCGCAGTAGTATGGCGATTTTTCGTCGATCTGGGTCAGGTGGGTCGAGAGCGACATGGCGCAGGATCGTTCGAGGCAGTGCACGAGACCGAACGTGTGGCCGAGCTCGTGGACGGTCTCCTTGACGACGCGCTCCCGGAGACGCTCCGCGTCGGGCGGGAGGCCGTAGAAGGCGGCGTCGAGCCGCGCCGTGGACACGAGCGCGGCCCGGCCGCCCAGCTGCGCCTGGCCGAAGACGAACGTGAGCATCGGGATGAAAAGGTCCACGGCCGTCACGCCGATCGCGCGGACGGCCGCGGCGTCCATCGCTTCGAGCACGCGCGCGAGGATGAGGGACGAGCTGAACTGCTGCCGCTCGGCATCGAAGGCGTAGTCGGGGGCTGAAAGCGGCGCGCTCCGGCCGGCAGCCATGCCGAGCACGCGCTCGATCGCCTGCTCGACCGCGGCGAGCCCCGGCTCGGGCACGGCTCCCAGCGTGATGATCTGCACCCGGCTCACACCCCGAACCCCGCGGTCGGGCGGCAGGCGGGGAGTCGTCGCCCGGCGCGGGCCGCGGCAGGAGCGGGAGCGTCACCCGGAAGGTCGTGCCCCGGCCCACCTGGCTCTCCACCTCGATGTCCCCGCCATGGGCCTCGACGATCCCGTAGGCGACCGCGAGGCCGAGGCCCGTGCCGTGCCCCTCCTCCTTGGTCGTGAAGAACGGATCGAAGATCTTCGACAGATGCTCCCGCGGGATCCCCGTGCCCGTGTCGCTGACTTCGATGACGGCGTAATCTCCGGCGGTGCTCGTCCGCACGGTGACCAGCCCCCCGCCCTGGATCGCCTCGGCGCCGTTGATGATGAGGTTCATGAGGACCTGCTGAAGCTGCGATGCGTCGCAGGAAATCCTGGGAAGATCGCCCTGCAGGTCCATGTCGGTCCTCACGCCGAGGAGCTCGAGCTTGTGCGACAGCAGTGAAAGCGTGTCGCCGAGAATCTTGTTTACGTCCTCCAGTCCCCGCCGCGGTTTCGAGCGCCGGGAGAAGGCCAGGAGGTCGGAGACGATCCTGCCGACCCGGGTCGTCTCGGTCGCGATCTGCGACAGGTAGCCGCGGACCTCCCCGACGCGGCCGGGAGGGATCCCGTCGTCCTTCACGATCCTCTGGAGGAGCACGGCGAGGTTGAGGACGCCGGACACCGGGTTGTTGATCTCGTGGGCTACGCTCGCCGAGAGCTGCCCGAGGGAAGCGAGCCGGTCGCTCTGGATCAGCTTCTGCTGCGCAAGCCGGAGCTGGCTGGTGCGCTCCGCCACCTTGCTCTCGAGCCGTTGCGCGAACTCGTCCTGCTCGCGCTGGGCCTCCTTCAGGCGCTCCCGCATGATGTTGAAGGACCGGGCAAGATCCTCGATCTCGACGCTTGCGGTCACGTTGATCGGGCGGTCGAGGTCCATGGCGCTGACGGCCTTTGTCCCCTCGATCAGTTTCCGGATGGGCCGGTCCACGAACCGTCGTATGAACACGACGATGAAAACCGCGATCAGGAAGGCCTGGATGAGGCCGAGGACGATGGTCTGGATCTTGGCGCCGGCCAGCTCGCGGTCCACCGCGTCGAGGCCCATCGTCACGTCGAGGACGCCGAGGACCGAGCGGTTGACCGGGTGGGCGTGGCAGGCGGCGGTGGAGCAGGACGGCTCGTTGTAGATCGGCGTGACGAGGCCGAGCATCCGCCTGCCCCCGGCGATTTCGAAGGTCCGCGAACGGGAGGGCGTGGTGACGCGAAGCAGCGGCTGCTGCTCGGCGTGGCACAGCACGCAGGCCTCCGCCTGCTTGTCGACCTCCTTCTCGTCGGAGAGGTCGGTCGAGAACATCACCCTCCCGTCCTTGTTGAAGATCCGGATTCGCTCGATCCCCTGCTTCTCGGCGATGGTGCGCATCACCGCGTAGGCCCCCTCGCGGTTGTCCGCGAGCATCGCCTGCCAGGTGGCGCTCGTGATGCTGCGGGAGAGCTGGTCGGCCCCCACGACCATGTTCGACAGAAGCTGGCGCTCCTGCACGCGGAGGTTGATGAAGGCGAAGAGGCCGTCAACGACGGCCACGAGGAGGGTCAGCCAGAATATGAGCTTGACGGCGAGTCGCTTCGGCATTGAAACTGCCCTTTCCGGCGGCCGGCTGGCGCGCGCCGGTCGGTGCTGCGCAGGCGTGCTGCAGCCGCAAAGCTGCGGCCCTCTGCGGCCCACGCGCCCCTTCGAGGGTCAGAGTCCGGGAGCAGGTTACTCCGCGGGGCCGGGCGAATCCAGCGCGTCCCCGCGAACGATGAGACCCGGCAGGGGCGTGGCGGTCCTTCCGGATCGCGCGACCGACCCCCCCAACAGGAAGAGCATCCCGGGATCGGTCTGGAAACGCCTGGTGAGCGAGACACAGGCGCGCGAGGCGCGTCCCGGGGCATGCGATGAGCCGGTGGGCGAAGGGCAGCAGGCGCTCATCGCCTCGCTCATGTCGCCCTGCTGCGGGCCGCGAACCGCCCTCGCCCTGACCGTCTACTGATCCGTCGAGACGTGCCGCGACGGGGCCGGTGCGCTGACGGTCGACGCACGGCAGAACGATCCGACCCGCGCCTTCAGGGCCCGCTGATCGGCGGCGTCCACCACGTGGTTGCCGTCGAGGTCGGCGCGCGGCTCGAAGCCGGGCTGGGTCCAGTCCAGGCCGAGCGAGCTCTTCAGGAGCTGCTGGTCGCGCCCGCTCACCTTGCAGTCGCCGTCGATGTCGCCCGCGAGGAACGGCGCAAGGGAGTGCTGCGCCTGCGCCATGAGGACGGGTGAGTCCTTTCCGGTCGCGATCCACAGGTCGTGGAGGATCTGCCCGCGGTCGTCGGTCACGTTCGCGTCGCGCAGCTCCTCGACGTAGTGGCGGGGAAGAACCTGGTAGTTGAGCCGCGCCTCGAACCGCGCGGCCCCCTGCGGGATCGTGAACCAGGCATCGTCCCAGTACTGGCCGTCCGGCGTACCAGTGGGCCACGACCGGAGCGCCCCCGGCCTCGAAGGCGGCATTGTTGAAGCCGCGCGGCGGGATCCGGTTGTCCTTGAGGATGGTATCGGCCAGCGTCATGTGCGAGGTGCGCCCGGGCGGAAGGCCGGTGACCATCGAAGCGTACGGGCTGAGCCCGACGAGGATCTCGTACACCCGCGTGGTCGTTTCGTCGAGAACCGCCTGCGCCGCGTCGTAGCGGCCGTACTCGCGCAGGAGCGAGCCGTTCTGCGCGTAGAAGCGCACGTTGAGCCACGCCCGGCGTCCTTCGCTGTGCCCGGTCGGCAGCTTGTGCGCCGTTTCGTTCGTGGTCCGGATCCTCAGCGCCCCGCCGCTCTGGACCGCCTCGAACGATGTCGCGCGCTGGAGCATCGAAAGGGCGCGCATCGCGGCCCCGCGCGATCGCTTCGAGGTCCACCTGCTGGGGCAGGGGATCCTGCGCCGCGATCACGCCCAGCATCGTGAACCCGCCGCCCGCGAACGCGTGCAGCGGAAGGTCGTCGCGGACGGGGCCGAAGTAGCAGGCCTGGCCGACGACGTCGGGCATGTGGCACTGCTGGCAATCGTGGATGATCGGCTCGTCCGGGTCGCCGAAGCGCCCGCTCATGTCCACGCCCTCGCCGGGGAACAGGGACAGTTTCCACTCCGTGTAGGTGGACTGGATCGGGAACTGCATCCGGGGGTTCGGGTCGGGCGCGGGCGCGTTGAGGGCGTTGTAGCGCCAGGTGCCGTCGGGCTGGCGCGAGATCTCGGTGTTGCCCACGTCGTGGCAGGTCCCGCAGTGGTTCCCGGACTCGTGGATCGGCGAGAAGACCGAATCGTGCGCGGCGTAGATGTTGTCCAGGGGGCCGCGCATGGTGAAGGTCGGATCGAGGACGAAGGCGCCGTTGCCGTAGTACTGCGGCAGGTCGGCGGTGCCGGCCAGCACGGCGAGGTCCCGCTCGGGGCTCTCGCCCGGCTTGTAGATCGGGTCGGTCAGCGCGTGACAGATGTGGCAGGTGACGCCGTCGCGATCCTGATCGTCGAGGGCGCTGCCGTCCGTCGGAATGGTGTGGCCGCTGGCGATGCCGAAGGGCGCGTGGCACCGAAGACAGTAATAGCCGGCCTCGCTCGTGTCCTGGTTGGCGGTGGTGAGCTGCGCGAAATAGAGGGGGTCGACCGCGGCCATCGACATCAGACTCCCCTTCCACGCGGAGTAGAGATCGATGCCGGGATCGTAGTCGCCGTGGCACCCTTGGCAGTTGTCGGAGGTCGTGATCACCGAGATGTCGACCTCGCCGTGCTCGGTGCCGGGCACGTGGAAGTCCTCCTGCGTCGTCGGCACGCGGGCGCCGAGCAGCAGAACGCACAGCGGAATCATGGCGAGGATCGCAAGGCGCGACCCGGGTGTGCGAGCGATCATGGTCTTCAGCCTCCGTCGCGGAAGCCGCACGGCCCCCTTCCCCTGCGCGACAAGCCGGCGGCGTCCCGTCATTGAACAGCGCGGGAACCAGCCTCCTCAATGTACGCCGATCGGGAAAGCAAGACGACCGGCAACCCGCTTCCGGCGGGTGGTTCGCGCGCGGCAATCGGGACCGCAAGGGTCCTCGTTTCGGGGCGTCCGTGCCGGCGCGGCCGCCGGGCACACAGCCCGGGCGGAATGCGGACCTCCCCGAAGCCCGCGTTACTTCGGGTCGGTCCCGTTCGAGGAGATGCCCGAGCTCTTGGTCCGGTAGTAATAGATGACCATGAAAACCGTCGCCACGAGGCCGACCATCCCGAGCACCACCCAGACCTTCCACGGGTGGTTCAGGTCCCAGAGGAGCCGGTTGGCTTCCTCGACCGTGGCGCCCGCGCCTCCGTTGAGGGCGCGGGTGAGGGTGTCCATCACCTTCTCCTGGGGAATCGCCGCCGACCGCGGCGCGGTCCATCCCGAGCGTTGCCGACGAGGTACTGGCGGGCGAAGTTGACCTTGCTGCCCAGGCTCTCGTACAGGAACCCCGAGATGAAGTTGCCCGCGCCCCAGCCCACGGCGAAGGGGATGTTCGAGTAGCCCATGTAGAGGGCCTTCTTGTCCGGAGGCGCGGTCAGGCCGATGTACTCGGAGAACTTGGGGCTGCACATCATCTCGCCGATCGCGAAGACGAAGATCGCGAGCGCGACGACCCAGCCGATCGGCGTCGCCCCGGCGGCGATGAACGCCACGACCGAGACGACCATGCCGCCGATCAGCGCCGCCATCGGGTGCACCTTCCCGGTCAGCCAGGCGATGACCAGCATCAGGGCGATGATGGCGAACGAGTCGATGTTGATCAGCATCTCGGGCTTCACGTTGCCGTTCGCGAGGACGCTGCCCTTGCTGACCATGGCGAAGAACGGCGCGATGTCGCGCGAGGTGACCCACTCGTCGATGAAGTTCGGCAGCAGGTCCCAGAGCTGCATGAACATGAACCAGAACCCGCTGAAGATGGCGAGGAAGACGAGGAAGTTCCTGTCCTTCAGCGTCGAGAGCGTGTCGAGGAACGTCTGCCCGATCGTCCGGGGCTTGGCGTCGCCGATCTTCTCCGGCTCGCGGTAGAAGAGGATCGTCGGGATGAAGTTGAAGGCCGTCACGCCGGCGGCGCAGAGGAAGACCAGCTTGAAGTTCGTCTCCCCGCGGATGTTGGCGGCGAGCACGGGCGCGAGGAAGCCGCCCACGTTGACCATCCAGTAGAAGATTCCCCAGGCGATGGAGCTGTTCTCCTCGGTCGAGGCCCTGGCGATCGTCCCCTGGACCGGCGGCTTGAAGATCGCCGTCCCGAGGCCCACGAGGCAGGCCGCGCCGAGCGACGTCCAGAACCCGCCCGCGAAGGCGAACGCGAGGTAGCCCAGGATATTGATGATGTAGGCGACGTAGAGGCTCTTCTTGTAGCCGTACTGGTCGGTGAACCCGCCCGAGACCATCGGCACCAGGCACTGCACGATCGCCCAGATGGAGTAGATGGTCCCCTTCTGGCGCGTACGACAGGCCGATCCCGCCCTCGGCGACGGCGTAGACCATGTAGAGCGGCAGGATGGCGCGCGCCCCGAAGAAGGCCAGCCGTTCGTTGGCCTCCATCCAGTTGGCGAACCAGAAGTTGGGCTTCAGCCCGCGGATCTGCTGCAGAACGGTTGCTTTGGCGGCCAAGTGAGCTCCTCCGGTTCCCTCGAAACGAAGCACGGAGAGTACTTCATGTGGAGCCGGCCTGTCACGGCCGGAGATAGCGCCTCCCGGAGTGCGATCTGAGAGGACTCGACTTCGCTCTTGAGGGTTCGCTTCCCGGGGACCGTCCGCGGACTGGCGTGGCGGGCTTGAATCAATGCCCCATTGACAGCCGGGGAGAGCAATGATACAAAAGGGACTAATTACATCCATTATAGCCCGTAGGGTAGTGAGGCATTGGATGCCGCAGCGTCTGCGGCAAGGAAAGGCAGGTCGGACTTGAATCGCAAAATTTCCGTTTTTGTCGTTGGGGTTGCGCTCGTGGTTCTGTTGGGGGCACTCGCGGCCCAAGCCCAGAACGCCAGCAATACCGTGGTCATGAAGGTCGCGTTTCCGTTCACCGCGGGCGACACGTCGCTCGCCGCCGGGACCTACCGCGTCAGTCAGCCTGGCGGCATGGGCATGCTGAAGGTCGAGGCCGTGGGCGGCAAGGAGAGCGCGACCGTTCCCGTCATCACCCGGCTGTCCCAGGAAAAGCACTCGAAGGGCGCCCAGAAGGCGGCTCTTGTCTTCGACAAGGTGGGGGAACAGAGCTTCCTCTCGGAAGTCTGGATGCCCGGCCTGGACGGCTTCCTCGTCAGGGGAACGACCGACGAGCACAAGCACGTCACCCTGCAGGGGGCCAGCGAGGGGAAGTGATCGGAGCGGTCGCGGGCACCGCAGCGCGGGCCTGCAGCTTCTGAATGATTGGATCGGGCTTCTCCCCGGACGGGGGGAAGCCCGTTTTACTTTTCGCCCAGCCCCCGCGAGGGTCGCGGCCCGGCTTCCCGCCGGCCCGAGGCGAGGCGGCAACGCCCGGTCCCGGCCTGCGCATGCCGGGAGTGACGATCAGCCGTTCAGCACGAACACCTCGAGTGCCATGATGGCGATCCCCATGAGGGCCGCCCCGGCGATGACGCCGGCGCAGATCGGCTCCTGGTTCTCGAGGACCACGGTCCGGAGGCGGCTTTCGGGCGCGGAGTATTTCTCGATCACCCAGAAAACGAACGAGCCCAGGAACATCGCGAGGCAGGTCGTGAAGGGAATCACCATGGCGAGACCGATGCCGACGGCGGAGATCTTGAACTTCCCCTTGGTCGAGACCCGCACGGCCTCCATGGCGATGCCAAGGACCGCCCCGATGAGCGCCGCGTAGACGGCCGTCATCGGGAGCTTGCTGAGGCCCTCGGTCAGGATCTCGGCGACGGCCTTCCAGATCGCGGCCGCGGGCATCGGGTACTGCTCGCTGATGAGGCCCGCGGGGTTGCCGCGCAGGAAGAGCGGGTAGAAGACGCCGACCGCGGCGATGGCGCCCGAGATCGCCCCCAGGCAGTGGCCGAGGGCCTGCAGGCGCGGCTTGCCCCCGAGCATGTAGCCCGGCTTGATGTTCATGAGCAGGTTCGACGAGTTGCTCGCGACCTCGCCGGTGATCCCGGCGGTCATCAGGTTCGTCCCGATGTCGCCGCGGGCGAGGATGCCGTAGGTCAGCTGGGTCAGCTTGCCCATCGCGCCGGTCGGCGTGATCGAGGTGAGCGCGGTCGAGTTCGCGGCGATCAGGCAGAAGACGAAGACCATCGGGATGGCCACCGCCGCCCAGTACCACGGCACGCCGAAGAACGACGAGGCCATCCAGGCGCACAGAACGCCCGGCGACCGGGATCCCGATGAAGAAGACCTTCATCGGCAGCTCGATGTGGGCGATCGGATCGTCCGCCTTGCTTCTTGCCGCCGACCATCCCCTTGAACGAGGCGAGGAGCATCTTCGGCTTGGAGAAGAAGGCGAAGAGCGAGGCCGTGGTCATCATCGCCACGCCGCCCCACAGCGCCCACTCGGTGATCTTGCGGAAGCCGTAGTGCATCAGCCCGGCTTCGGTCAGGTCGGGAATGCCGTGGATGTCCCCGCGCGCGATCATGATGGGCGCGAGGATGGCGTAGTTCACGACGGCGCCGATCATCAGCGAGACGCCGGTCCGGATCCCCATCAGCCCGCCCGCGCCGATCATCGCGATGTCGAGCTCGGGGCGGATCGTCAGCTCGCGCAGGGACGTTCCCATGATGGCCGGTGTCCAGCCGGCCTTGGCGGCGAGCCAGTAGAACCAGCCGTCGAGGAACTCGGGGACCTTGATCGAGGCGGCGACCTTCTCGGGAAGGTTGAGAACGCCGACGGTCACCCGGCGGAGGATGCTCTCGGACTGGCCGATCTTCAGGATCGCGGCGATCGCGCTGGTCCAGATCAGCAGCTTCGGCGCGACGCTGACCTTGCCCGCCTCCTGGCTGTGCAGCGTGTCCATGACGACGCCGGCCGCGCGCCCCTCGGGGAAGGGGTGCTGCTCGTCGTTGATGAAGCGCCGCTTCATGGGGAAGGCGAACAGGACGCCGAGGATCGCCAGGACGAAGAGCCATGAGACGGTCTGGTACCAGGGCACGACCACCGGGCGGCCCGTCCGCTCCGTCATCACCATCATGTAGGCGGCGAGCGAGGAGATCAGCGGCGCCGTCATGTAGCCGGCCGCCGTGGCGATCGACTGCATGACGTTGTTCTCGAGCACGTGGTAGGGGCGGGCCGCGTGGGCGGGAAAGAGGGCGTTCCAGGAGCCGATGATCGCCTTGAACAGGGCGTAGGAGAGGATCACCGACGTGATGCCGATGCCGAGCGTCCAGCCGGTCTTCGCGCCCACGTAGAGGTTCGTGATGGAGAGCACGAACCCCAGGAAGAACCCCATGATGCCCGTGCGGAGCGTGAACTGAGGCACATCGCCCTGGTAGACGTTCTCGAGCCACCAGCGGTCCTTCTGCTCGAGGGTCCAGTCGCGGATCTGCTCTTCGGTGAGATGCTTGATCGCCATGCGATGCCGCCTGCGCTGAGGGACCGTCGTCGCGGGCGCGACGGTCGCGTTGTCCTGCCTCGACCGACCTTGTGCCGCTCCGGGAACGCCCGCACGGCGGGCTCCTCCCGCGATCAAACGGCAGGGGGCATCCTCCCTGAAAACCGGGCCCGGATCAAGCCGGGGGCGGACAGGCGGCCGCGCGGAGTCGGTCGCGACGCCTGCCGGCAGCGGGCGGGGCGGCACCCGGGGGCGCGCCCGCAGGGACTGTAGGTGGGATGAAGATCGCCGCCGCGCCGGCGCGAGGGTCCGCAGTGCCCGCTGGCTTAAGAGCGCCGCTGCTCCCGCGTGAGGGTCCGCAGCGCCTGATGGATGAGGATTGCCGCCGCGCCCGCACGCAGGGCCGCAGCGCCCTACACGCCGCCCTCAGCGTCATCGTCGTACCCGCCGGCGGTCTGCTCCTCGACAGGCTCCCCGCCCGCCATCCCCTGGGCGAGGATGAGGCGGCGGGCCTCGGCGCGCAGGCCCGGAAGCCGGGTCGAGAAGACGGCCGCGCCGGCCAGGCAGCCCGCTCCCCCGATCGCGACCGTTACCGGCGCTCCCAGCCGGTGCGCGAGCAGGCCGGCCATCAGGGCCCCGAACGGGGCCATCCCCATGAACATCATCGAGTACAGGGACATGACGCGTCCGCGCAGCCGGTCGGGCGTCATGGACTGGAGAAGGGTGTTGGTGCAGGCCATCTGCAGCATCAGGCAGAAGCCGGCGGGGACGAGCAGTAGCACGGAGAGCCAGAACCAGCGGGAAAAGGAGAAGATCGTCACGCTGGCGCCGAAGCCGGCCGCGGCGAGGAAGATGAGCCGGCCGAGCCCGCGCAGGCCCGATCGGGCGGCCAGGGTCAGGGCGCCGAGCAGCGCGCCCAGGCCCGTCGCACCCATGAGGATGCCGAGCCCGCGGGCCCCGCCGTGGAGGATCTGGTCGGCGAAGATCGGCATGAGCACCGTGTAAGGCACCCCGACGAGGCTGACCAGTCCGACGAGCGCGAGCAGGGCGCGGACGGGCGCGGTGTGGCGCGCGTAGCGGAACCCCTCGAGGACGTTCTCGAGGGGTGAAGCGGACCGGTCGGGCACGCGGGGCGGGGGGAGCCGCATGGCCAGGAGCCCGCCGATCACGGCGAGGTAGCTCACCCCGTTCGCGAAGAAGCACCATCCTTCGCCGATGCTCGCCACCAGCAGGCCGGCCACGGCCGGGCCGATCACGCGCGCGCCGTTGAACATCGAGGAGTTCAGCGCGATGGCGTTCATCAGATCGCCCTTCCCGACCATCTCGACGATGAACGACTGCCGGGCGGCGATGTCGAAGGCGTTGACCACCCCCATGAGCGAGCCCAGGACCATGATCTGCCAGACCTGGATCCTGTTCGAGAGCGTGAGGGCGGCGAGGACGAGAGCGAGGATCATCGCGCAGGCCTGGGTGGCGATGACGATCCGGTGCCGATTGTGCCTGTCGGCGACGACGCCGCCGACGGGCGCGAGCAGGAGGACCGGGATCTGGCTTGCGAACCCCACGGTCCCGAGCAGGAGGGCGGAGCCTGTCAGCCGGTAGACGAGCCAGGACTGCGCCACCGACTGCATCCAGGTCCCGACGAGGGAGACGAGCTGACCCCCGAAGAAGAGCCGGAAATTCCGGTGGCGCAGGGCGCGGAGCATGCGGTCAGGGCATCCAGAAATCCCGGGGATATGGCCACATGGTCACGGACAGAGACCTGCGGCGTCCAGCGCGTCACGCGGGTCGGGATCGAGGCCGGAATCGCCGTACCCTCCGGAGCCGCAGGCGTTGCGGGCGCGGACGAGATAGTAGACCGCTTCGCCCGGAGACAAAGGCGGCCGCGCATCGTCCCAGGCGCTGGCGGCCTGCTCCGAGGCGAGGCAGGAGGCCCGGGCATAGCCGCGATCGGCCGACAGCTGTCGCGAGCGATCCGTCCACGATGTCGTAGCGCGTTCCGTTGCCGGCCGTCGCGGTCTGCGAGGTCCAGGAGAGCTGCGCGCCCGCCGGGATCCTCGACATCCTCAGCGAGCCGTCACTCGCTGGAACGGCCCTCACGTCGGGATCGGCATCGTCGCAGTCCTCGGCCGTCGCGGCGAGGTCCCTGTCGAAATCAAGCGTGTCCCAGGCGTTGACAGCAGTCTCCTCGAAAGCCGAGGTGCGGTTCGCGCGGTAGGCCATCAGGAAAACGCCCGGCAGGGCAGCGGCCGGAGGCTCCCCCCACCATCCGCCGGTCCAGTGGCTTCCGGGCGGCTGCCCGTTGCTCAGCCGGCGAAGCGGGCCAAACGTCTCGCCGTGATCGGAGGAGTGCCGGACCACTTCCGCGTTCTGGCTGCCGCCGCTGAAATCCTCCCAGAAGATCCAGATGTTCCCCTGGCCATCCGCGACCGGGATCGGCCACCACGAGCCGGCCTCGGGAACGGGGGCCGCGCTATCGAGGCGGAGGGGCGAGCCGAACGTCGCGCCGCCATCGACCGACAGCGCCGACCACGCTTCCTGGCCCGCGTTTCCCGTGACGAGAACGTGCGACGAAGAGGAATAGACCGCGTAGGGAGTGTCCATGTTGCGGTCGCCGAAGCCAAGGAGGAGATGGTCCCCCTCCCATCCCGTGCCGCTCCAGCGGTTGCCATAGGCCTGCATGAAGCCGCTGCGGTCGTCGGCCCAGGTCACGAGCGCTTCGTCGCCCGGCGCCTGCGCGCAGATGATCTCGCGAGTATCCGGGGCACCCTGCAGATCCGGCTGCCGGCGGTCCACGGGCTGGCCTTCACCGGATCGTCGAAGGAGTGCCCGCCGTCGCCGCTCGCGGCGACGTGGATGTCGCTGTAGGGGCCCGAGGCTCTCCCGGCGAAAGCCACGTACACGTGGCTCGCGGCGTCGGTCGCGAGGTCGGGATCGAACTGCCACGCGTTGACCGGCGCGCCGTCGGCGTCGATGCGGCGGTCGGGGCCGAAGTTCAGAGGGGCCGCCGGGGACCCGTTCGCGTAGATGTTCGCGCTCCGGTCGCGGTCGTCCCGCCCGTCGGAGAACGCGACGAAGATGCGCTCGCCTGGAACCGTGACGAGGCCCTTTGGACCGAGCGTGCTCGAGGCGGCGCCGGCCACGTCGCCATCGGCGCGAGCGGCGGCGCTCCAGGACACGCCATCCGTGGTCGAGGAAACGAGGTAGATATCGTTCAGGAGGTTGGCATACCCGTCCACGCGGCTGTCCGTCCAGGAGCCGGAAGAGGCGCGTTTCGGGTCCTTCGGAGGAGGTCAGGAAGCGCTCCCAGGCGTCGAGCTGGCGGTCGGGGCCGATGGTGAAGTACACGCCTCCCGCGACGTCCTTCCCCTTCACGTTGTAGCCGGGCAGGACCCGGCCGTAGACGGCGTCCTTGCGGTCGAAGAGAAGCTCGCCGAGCTTCGGGTCCTTGCGCAGCTCCAGGATGGCCTCGCGGAACCGGCGCACCTGGTCGGGCGTCTGGCCATCGGCCAGGTCGGCGGCCATCCCCTCCGCGCGGGCCTCGTAGCTCGCCCGCGGAGCGGAACTCGCCGAAGACCTGGGCGACGGCGTACTCCGCGAGGCGCGGGTCGCGCTTCTCCCCCTTGAGGTCGTCGATGACGAACTTCACCGTCTGCGGGATCTCGGGCGTCCGCTCGGCGTAGTAGCCCATCCGCCCGGAGGAGACCGAGGCGCGCAGGCCGTTGCTGTACGCGAGCCCCGCGCCGATCGTCTTGAGGAAGATGCCGTGGGCGCCGTAGCCCGCGTACAGGCGCGAGGCGAGGTAGTCGAGGAGCTTCGCGCGGTCGCCGGCGTCGGCGAAGGAGACCCCCGGGACCGAGGTCAGGATCACGCCCCCCTTCATGTTCGGCGCCTGCAGTCCCACGTAGACGGGGCCGGTCGCTGCCGGGTCGCGCCCGATAAGGCGCGCGTCGATCAATCGCGCGGACGGGCGCGCCGCGCGCGCCGCCGGAGCGCGGTCGAGCGCGGCGGCGAGCGCCCTGATCTTCGGCTGGAGGGAAGCCTCCATCGCGCTCGAGCCGACCACGCTCAGGCGGGAGCCCGCGGCGTTCACGACAATGCGGCGCAACGCTTCGAGGTCGGTGAGCGCCTTCGACGGGGGCGTCAGGAGATCGTCGCGCATCGCGCCGCACAGGTACGACCAGTCGGCGGCGAGGCTCCCGTCGGGGATCTCGATCAGCGTGCGGTCGAGGTCCTCGAGCGCGTCGTTCGCGACGGCCCTCGCGGGAGCGGGAAGGGCGCCGAGCGCGTCGGCGTAGGGCTTCAGGGGCGCCGGGACCGGCGAAGCGCCGCTCAGCAGCACCTTCAGGTCGGCGCGGCCCGCCACCTTCGGCGCGCCCGCGAGGCGGGTGAGGAACTCCGCGACCGCGTCCGACTGGCCGGCCGGCGCCTCCTTCAGCAGCCAGCGCAGGCGCAGGGCGTTGTGCGCCTGCGTGAGCGCGGAATCGGCGGCCAGGAAGACGGGGTTCGCCTGCATCCGGTAGGCGGCCGCAGGGTCCTGCACCCAGGATTCCTCCGACCCCTGCATGACGTTGCGCAGCGAGGAGAGCGACTGGTCCACGACGTCGCGGATCCGGGGCAGGTTCTCGGGGCGCCAATCGGGGTGCTGCAGGACCAGGCCCATCCAGTCGAGCGCGCGGGACGCTTCCGCGGAACCGAGGCCCGATCCCCGCACCGCCAGCTCGACGCGCTCCGTGCGCGGGTTGGTCAGGATGGTGGCATCGAGGCCCAGGATCTCGTTGCGCAGGCGCTCGCGCATCTCCTCGTACGGGACCGGCTTGCCGTTCTCGATGACGCCGACCTCGGTCATCAGGGTCGGGAGGAGGGACACGTAGCGGAGCAGGCCCGCGGGGACGGCGTCGAGGCGCATCGCGAGGCCGACGGTGGCGCTCGACATGTTCTCGAAGCGCGAGGAGACGATCGGCACGCCTCCGTCCAGCGTCGAGGCGGTGTACTGCAGCTGGTCGTCGAGCGTCATGGGGGGCGTCTTCACGAGGCGCGCCTGCGGGATCTTCGAGGCTTCCTCCTCGATCCGCGCCGTCGCGGCGTCGTACTCGGCCTTGTAGCGGCGATCGGTCTCCTGCGGGTCCGTCGAGGCGTACTTCGCGTCGAGCCTCTTCTGCTCGGCCGCGACCCGCTCGAGCCGCTCCGCGTCCTGCCTGGCGATGAGCGCGGGGCTGGGCCTGGCCGCCGCGACGGAGGGGACGACCCCCGTGAGCTTCCATTTCGCGAGGGATTCGCGCCAGAAGTTCCGGTTCGTGCCGAGCAGGCCGCGCACGTAGGCCGCCTGGGGCTTGAAGGTCACCGAGCGGCGGAACTCGTTCGTCCGCTCGAGCTCGAAGAGGCTGTCCATCCAGTCCGAGCCGGTCCCCCGGGCGCCGAAGCGCGGCGGCGTGTTGATGAACTTCGCGAAATCGCGCGTGGCCTCGGTCAGGCGGCTCGCGATCCGGTCGTTGAACTGGCGCAGCTCCGGCGATCCGTCCGGGAAGCGCGGCGATGCGGGCGATCTCGTCCGTGACGGCGCTCCGGATGGCGGCGAGCTTCTCGTTCGTCAGGTTCGGGGCCGCGACGTCGGTCAGGACGATCTGGACGGCGTTCCCCCTGTGGCGGCTGACCGTGCCGAAGACGCCCTTCGCGCCGATGTCCATCGTGCGCGTCTTGCTGTCGATGAAGATCTTGTAGAGATTCGTCGTCGGATCGCCCGCGATCGCGGAGGCGAACAGCGTCGCGAGGAGCCTCTCGCCCGGGTCGAGGGCCCTGTCGGCGGGCCAGGCGATCATGACCGGGCTCGGCTGCTGGTCGTTCTTGTGCGGGTACTCCTCGATCGCGATCGTGCCGGCGGGGGCCGGTTGGAAGGCCGGCAGGTCGTTCTCGGTCCGGCGTGTCGTCGCGGCCGCCCCGGTGGCCCCGGGCTCGGCGGCGTCGAGGATGGCGTCCGTGCGCTCGAGCGCCTCCTTCAGCGGGAGCGTGCTCGGGAACGCGGCGATCGTCCCCATGTTCGCGAGGTGGTAGTTGGCCCGGTGGAAGCGCCGGATGTCCTCGGGCTTCATGGTCCGGATGCCCGAGGGCTCGCCGCCCGCGTTGTAGGCGAGCGGGTTGTCCGGCCCGTACAGGAGCCGGTCCGCGGCCCGGAAGAGCACGGAATAGGGATTGCCCATCGAGGAGACCATCTCGTTGTAGACGGTTCCCTTTTCCTCGAGGCGCAGCGTGCCGTCCGGATTCGCGGCGACGCCGAAGTTGCAGACCTCGCGGCGGATCTCCTCGTCGGTGTAGTTGGGGTGCAGCAGCGCGTTGAGCTGCGCCTTGAACAGGTCGAAGAAGACGTCGGTGCCGGCCGCCGTGTTGAAGTGGTAGGCGGTCTGAAGCTGGTCGGTGAAGGCGCTCGACGAGGCGAGCCACATGGTGTCGAGGCCGGCGAAGGCCCGCCCGGTCGTCCCCTTGCCGAGCAGCAGGTGCTCCTGGGTGTGGGGCTCCCCCTGGTCGGAGACGGGGAAGGTGTTCACCCACGTGAAGGCCTGGGGCACCGACTCGATCCGGAGCAGGTCGAGCACGTAGCCGGTCTTCAGGTGGATGAAGCGCGCGCCCATCGGCTCATCGGCGTCGTTGAGGTAGAGCGCGTCGACGCGGAAGCCCTGGACGACCTGGTCCTTCTTGAGCGTCTCGAGGCCGGGACCGGCCCCGGAACGGATCCGGATCGTCTGCTGGCCCATCGCGACCGGGGAGGTCCCGGCAGCTCCGGCGAGCAGAAGGGCCGCGAGCAGGGCCGGAAGAAGCAGAACGGGCGCGGGACGGAGCCCGCGCGACACCAGGGCCGAAAGACGCATGGAACCTCCATTGGGAAAAGGGATCGATTATAAGGGCTGACGGCCGGCAGGGGGCGGCAATCTGCGGGCCATCCGACGAAACCCCGGAACCGCGATCGGTCCGGCGGCTGTCGCACCGGAACCGCGGGGGTGGAATCCTCCGGCCGGGACTGTCGTCCGCAGGCGCGGGCCGCAAGAGGCAGGGCCGGGCGCCGCCCCCGAGCCAGGTCCCCCCGCAGCTGTCAGGGGCGCGGCTGGCCCGCGCCAGGGTCGAGGAACGAGCCGGCCTCGCCCCACCTGTCGTGGGGGTAGGAGAGGGAGCTGTCCACGATCACGTGCCCCCGCCCGTCGAGGGCGATGCCGCGGCGGGGGAGAGGCACGCTCGCGGGCCCTTTCTTCACCTCGCCCGCGGCGTCGAACGCCGATCCGTGCCTCGCGCAGAGGATCCGGTCCTTCCGGGCCACGAGCGGCGCGCCCTGGTGGGTGCAGCTCGCGGAAGGCGCGTAGAGGCGATCCCCGCGGCGCACGACGAAGAACCCGTGCGAGGCGGCCCAGGCGTCGTAGACCTTCTCCGCGGCGAACCCCGCGAGCGGGCCCACATCGACTTGCCTTCCCGCCCCTTCCGATCCGTCGAGATCGCCGGGGGTTCCGACGGCAGCCTCCCCGTGCGACGCGGTCTCTCCCGACCCCGCCCGCGCCAGGGCGATGAGCCCGCAGGCGCATAGCGCCCCGCCGCACGCGAGGAACCGGCGCCGCTGCATCGCTAGAACTCGATCCCCGCGACGAGCCTGACCTGGAAGCCGGGCTCCTCGTCCCGGTTCGAGAGCTGCCAGTTCGGAGTGAGCGTGGCCCACCATTCCGGGCCGCTCGCGCCGATCGTGCCGGGGCGGAAGCTCACCGCGGGACCCGCGTAAACGGTCGTTCCCCCGTATCGGTGCCAGCCGTCGTAGACCGACTCCGAGAACAGCTCGGCGCCGAGCTGCCACGCCCTGCCGGCCGCGCAGCTGACGCCCAGCGTGTTGCCGAAGACGCCGGTGACCTCGTCCTCGCCGTCCTCCCGCTCGATCTCCGTCTCGGCGACCAGGTTGTAGGCGATCGTCCACTGGCCGAGGTCCTTTTGCAGGATCAGCTTCGGCTCGAGGGCGATCTCCGCCGGCCCGGCGCTCGCCTCGAAGTAGAGGCCGACGCCGAGCGGCGCGGTGACCGGGCTCGACAGTAGACGACCCCCTCGACGCCGATGCTGTCGAACTTCGTCAGGTGCCCCGTCTCCGTGTCCTCGACATGCCAGTTCGGAAGATAGACGGAGAGGTCGAAGTTGTCGGTCACGCCGAACTCGAGCTCCTGGCGGAAGTCGAACCGGCCGGCCCCCGGCTCGGCGCCTGGCGCCTGCTTCCAGGTCGCCCACTGCTCGAACTCCATGCGCCCCTTTCCCTCGGGATAGAGGTCGTAGGTGTATGTGAACGGGCGCGGGTCGGCCGGCGCGAGCGTCGCCGACGCGATCAGGACCAGCAGCACGGGAAAAGCGCGGGATGCTCCCCTCATGATCGTCTCCCTCCTGCCCGCCGCGGAGGAGCGTGGCCGCGAAAAGGAAAAGGGAGTGACTCTAGAGGGTTTTCCATGTCTTGTCAAGCGCCGGTCCGCCCGGGCACGCGGGATCTCGGGGGCCGCCGTGGGGCCGTGCCGGGAGGCCCCGCCGCGGCTTCGGCTTCGCCGCGGCCACCAGGAACCTCTGCCCGCCCCGGTCCGCGCAGGGGCGCGGATCAGATCCCGAGCAGGACCACAGTGCTGCGCGGGCTCGCGAGGTAGCGGTCGGCCGGGTCGAGGAGGATCTCGTCGCCCGCCTCGGCGAAGTCGTCGCCCGCGGGCAGGCTCGTGTCGATCGCCCGGCGCCAGGCCATCCCGACGGGGAGCGCGGGAAGGCGGATCTCCCGCGGGCGCCAGTCGGCGTTGAGGATGATGAAGAGCTGGTACTGGCCGATCTCGGAGGCTTCCTCGCCGCCGTCGAGCCTGTAGCAGAGGGTGCGCTCCTCGGGGTCGTCCCAGGCGGGCTTTCCGAGGTCCGCTCCGAACCACGTGATGTCCGGCACGCCGTCGTCGTCGAGATCCTGCCCCAGGAGGAACTTCCGCCTCTGCAGGATCGTGCAGCGGCGGGTGAACGCCACCGCCTTGCGGAGGAACTCCGTCATGTCCGCGTTGCGCTCCGCCTCGTCCCAGTCGAACCAGCCGAGCGGGTTGTCCTGGCAGTAGGCGTTGTTGTTCCCCCGCTGGGTCCTCAGGAACTCGTCCCCGCCCAGGACCATCGGAGTGCCGCAGGCGAACAGGAGCAGGCAGAAATGGTTCTTCGCGAGCTGCCGCCGGAGCCGGTTCACCTCCGGGTCGCCGGTCTCGCCCTCGACCCCGCAGTTCCAGGAGTTGTTGTCGTTCGTTCCGTCGCGGTTCCCTTCGAGGTTCGCCTCGTTGTGCTTGCCGTCGTACGACACGAGGTCGCGCAGCGTGAACCCGTCGTGGCAGGTGATGAAGTTGACGCTGTTCCAGGCCGAGCGGCCGTCGTCGGCGTACAGGTCCGCCGAGCCGGTGAGCCGCGCACCGAGATCCCGCGCCTGCCCCGCGTCCCCCTTCACGAACCGCCGCGCGGTGTCGCGGAACCGGCCGTTCCACTCGCACCAGTCCACGGGGAAGTTCCCGACCTCGTAGGTGCCGAGGTCCCAGGGCTCCGCGATCAGCTTCACCCGCTGCAGCGCCGGGTCCTGCGAGATCGCCGTGAAGAAGGGCGCGCTGCTGCGGAACGGGCCGTCCGCGCGGCCCAGCACCGAGGCGAGGTCGAAGCGGAAGCCGTCCACGTGCATCGCCTCGACCCAGTAGCGCAGGGAGTCCATGACGAGGCGGACGACCGCGGGGTTGCCGAGGTCGAGGCTGTTCCCGCAGCCGGTGTAGTTCATGTAGTAGCGCCCGGGCTCCCGGCCGTCCCCGGCCAGGCAGTAATAGGTCCGGTTGTCGATCCCCTTGAAGGAGAGGGTCGGCCCGAGCTCGTTCCCCTCGGCCGTGTGGTTGTACACGACGTCGAGGATCACCTCGATGCCGGCCCGGTGCAGCTCCCGGACGAGCGTCTTGAACTCCGCCACCTGGCAGCCGGGGGAGGCGCCCGCGGCGTAGGAGGACTCCGGCGCGAAGAAACCGATCGTGTTGTAGCCCCAGTAGTTGGTCAGGCCGCGCTCGAGGAGGAAATCCTCGACGTGGAACTCGTGCACGGGCAGGAGCTCGACGGCGGTGACCCCGAGCCGGCGCAGGTGCGGGATCTTCCCGATGAACCCGAGGTAGGTCCCGGGGTGAGCGACGCCGCGACGACGGATCGGCGGTGAACCCCTTCAGGTGGACCTCGTAGATGACGGTCTTTTCGAGGGGGATGCCGGGCGGCGCGTCCCCCTGCCAGTCGAAGGCGTCGTCCACGACGATCCCCTTCGGCACGGAGCGGTGGTTCTCGCGCGGATCGAGCGAGAGGTCCCGCCCGGGGGAGGAGGGGTCGTAGCCGAGCAGGAGGTTCCCTGCGTTCGACGCCTTGCCCGTGAGCGCCTTCGCGTACGGGTCGATCAGGAGCTTGTGCGGGTTGAACCGCAGGCCGCGCGCGGGGTCGTGCTCGCCGAGGACGCGGTAGCCGTAGAGCTGTCCCGGGGCGAGCCCCTCGACGAACGCGTGGTGGACGAACCTGGTCCGATGCCCGAGGCGGATCACCTCGATCGGATCGCCGTCCGCGCGGTCGAAGAGAAGCAGCTGCACCTCGGTCGCGTCGCGCGAGTAGAGGGCGAAGTTCACGCCCCCCGGCAGGGGCGTGGCGCCGAGCGGGTGGAACCGGCCGGCGTAAACGCGGCGCGCGGTCGCGGGGGCGGCAAGGGGAGTCATCGGACCACCTCCGGGCATCATCCTACCCGCGGGCGCCTCGCTCCGCCCGGCCGGGGATCCCGGGAACCCGCGTCCCTACCGCAGGATCTCCAGGAGGCTGAACGTCCTCCTCAGCTCGGGAAGCTGCCGCTCCAGCGCCGCGTGGCGGACGGCCAGGATCGCGTGCTTGAAGCCGGCCGCCGAGGCTTCGGCGATGCCCAGGTTCTTCCGGCCGAAAATGCCCGGTTCTTCGATCATCGGGTCGTGGAACGCGACCGAGCAGCCGTAGCTCTCCAGCTCGTCGGCCAGGTCCCGGACCTTGCTGTTGCGCAGGTCGTTCACGTTGAGCTTGAAGGTCGCACCGAGCACGAGAACCTTCAGCCCGCCGAGCTGCACGCCGGTTTCGAGAAGACGCTTGACCGCCTTGCGGGCCTCGTAGAACGCCATGCCGTCGTTGATGCGGCGGCCGGCGAGGATGACCTCCGGGTGGTGCCCCAGTTTCTCCGACTGGTACGCGAGGTAGTACGGATCCACGCCGATGCAGTGCCCCCCGACAAGGCCCGGCGTGAACCTGAGAAAGTTCCACTTCGTCCCGGCCGCGGCGAGCACCGCGGCCGTGTCGATCCCCATCCGGTCGAAGATCATCTGGAGCTCGTTCATCAGCGCGATGTTCAGGTCGCGCTGGGTGTTCTCGATCACCTTCGCGGCCTCGGCGACCCTGATGGAGGCGGCGCGGAAGACGCCCGCGGGGATCGCGCTCCCGTAGACCTCCGCGATCGCCTCGAGACTCTCCGCGTCCATGCCGGCGACGACCTTCACCACCCGCTCGATGGTGTGCTCCTTGTCGCCCGGATTCACGCGTTCGGGGGAATAGCCGACCTTGAATCCTTCACCGAGCCGCAGGCCCGATTCCTTCTCGAGGATCGGCGCGCAGAAATCCTCCGTGACGCCGGGGTAGACGGTCGACTCGTAGACGACGATCGCGCCCTTCCTGAGATTCCTGCCCACGGTCTCGGTGGCGCTCCTGAGCGCCGAGAGGTCCGGCAGGTGGGCATCGTCGACGGGCGTCGGCGCCGCGATGATGACGAAGTCGGCGGCCTTGATGGAGGCGGGGGAATCGGTGTAGTCGATGCGCGCGCCCTCGAGCGCCTCCGGCGCGAGATCGTTGTTGTAGTCGATTCCCTTCCGCAGGGTCTCGAGGCGCCGCTTGTTCAGGTCGAAGCCGATCACCTGGTGCCGCCGCGCCAGCGCGACCGCGAGCGGCAGTCCCACGTACCCCAGGCCGACCACGCAGATGGTCCTCTTCATGCGCCGACCCCGTGATACTCCCTGTACCAGTCGAGGAACTTCGCGACGCCTTCCCTGAGCCCCGTCCTGGGCCGGAACCCGAGCATGCGCTTCGCCTTGCGGATGTCCGCGTGGGTGGCTTCCACGTCGCCCTTCTGCATCGGCAGGAGCCGTTTCTTCGCCTTCCTGCCCAGGATCTCCTCGATCGTCACGACGAACTCCCGGAGCGCCACCTTGCTGCCGCGGCCGAGATTGAAGATCTCGTAGGGGTAGCTCCTGTCGATGGCGGCCAGGACGCCCTGGACGATGTCGTCGATGTACGTGAAGTCCCGCGCGTGCCGCCCCCGGTTGTAGAGCTCGATGGGCCTGCCCTCCAGGATGTTCTTCGCGAACTTGAACAGCGAGAGGTCGGGCCGCCCCCAGGGTCCATAGACGGTGAAGAAGCGCAGGCCCGTGCAATGGATGCCGTAAAGGTGATGGTAGGCGTGGGCGAGAACCTCGTTGTACTTCTTCGTCGCCGCGTACGCCGAGATGGGCGTGTCCACGCGGTGCTCCTCGCTGAAGGGCAGTTCGCGGTTGCCGCCGTACACGCTGCTGCTCGATGCGAAGATGAAATGCCCGACGCGGCGCAGGCGGCACAGCTCGAGCAGGGTCATCGTCCCCAGGTTGTTCGCATGCTCGTACGCGAACGGGTTCGTGAGCGAGTACCTGACCCCGGCCTGCGCCGCGAGGTGGCAGACCTTCCGGATCCTGTGCTTCTTGAAGACCCGCTGCATGGCCGCGTAGTCCGCGATGTCGTTCCTGTGGAACGTGAAGCTGCCGCTCTTCACCTTGCGGAGCTCCCTCAGGCGCGCCCGCTTCAGGCGCGGGTCGTAGTACGGCGTGATGCTGTCGACGCCGACGACGGTATCACCGCGCTCGAGCAGGGCCTTGGTGACGTGAAAGCCGATGAATCCGGCGCAGCCTGTGACGAGGATGGTGGCCATGGGTGTCCTTGAGGTCTCGCCCGGCTGACGGAAACGTCCTGGTCCGGGGTTCGCCGGGCGCGTGGCCGGGCGATTCTCGCCCGGATCGCCGGACGAACTCAAGCGCGCGGCGGGCCGGCCGGGGCCGGGAGAACAGGCCCGGGTCACGCGCCCACTGCCCGTCCTGCGGGCGGACTCCGAACACCTCCCTCGCCGCGGCGACGAGCGTATCGATGCCGGTCGTGATCGTGGCCTTCGCATCCGGAGCGAACAGCGCGGAATGCAGCCCGGGGATCGGCGTCCCGTCCCGCTGCGCCCGCTCGATCACGCCCGGCGGGGTCGCGCCGACCCGCATCATGAGGGCGGGGACGCCTGCGCGCCGGAGCCCGCGATCGAGATCAGGGTTCGGCCGGAGTGGAAGCCTGCGGCTGCGGCGGGGGCGGCGCCGCCGGCCCCTCGAGCTCGGCGAGGCGTCTGCGGGCGAGGTCGATCGCCTCGCGATTCGACCCGCACAGGACAAGGCTGCCGGGCACGTCCTCCCATCCGGCGTGCTCCATCGCCTCGCGGGGCTGGCGCTGCAGCCCGCCCAGGATGACGAAGATCCCCGCCTCCCGCAGCCGCTCCACCGCCGACTCGAGGTTCACGAGGCCGGTCGCGTCCATCACCGGGACCGCGCGCAGGTCGAGGACGACGACCCGGACGTTCTTGCGCAGGGTGCGCAGTGTGCTCATGGCCTTCTGGGCGGCGCCGAAGAAGAGCGGGCCGGCCACCTCGTAGATGACGATGCTGCGCGGCAGGCCCTTCTCGAAGTCGGGGTGCCCGTGCGAGATGAGATCCGACGTGGACGATTCGGCCATGCGCTCCATGAAGAGGAGCGCCGCAAGGACGACCCCGACGCTGACCGACACCACCATGTCGAACAGGACCGTGAGCGAGAAGCAGGTCAGGAGGACCAGGACGTCGTCGCGCGGCGCCACCCTGAGGACGCGCAGGACGTGCTTGAACTCCCCCATGTTCCACGCGACCACGAGCAGGAGCGCGGCGAGCGACGCCATCGGCAGGTGGCCCAGCACCGGAGCCAGCGCCAGGACCGCCGCGAGAATGAAGACGGAATGGAACGCGGCGGCCAGCGGGGTTCTGGCGCCGAAGCGGATGTTGGTGGCCGTCCTGGCGATGGCCCCCGTGGCGGCGATGCCGCCGAAGAAGGGGGCCGTGAGGTTCGCGATCCCCTGGCCGATCAGCTCGGCGTCCGAGTCGTGCTCCGTACCGGTCATGCCGTCGGCGACCGTCGCCGACAGGAGCGACTCGATGGCCCCGAGCATGGCGATGGCGAAGGCCGGCCCCATCAGGTCGCGGATGAGGCCCCAGGTCAGCGCCAGGTCCTGGCCGTTCGGTCCGGGGAAGCGCCAGGGCCAGACGGGCAGCGGCGGCAGCTGGGGAATCCCGGGGTGGGATCCCGCGGCTGTCGGGTAGGAGAACCGGCTGGAGATGGTCTCGACCTGGAAGCCTGGCGCCACCGAGGAGGCGATCCAGGCAGCGGCGGTCACGGCGGCGAGGGCCACGAGCGGCGCGGGCACCCTCTTCGTCACGCGGGGCCACGTGACCAGGATGGCCATGGTGACGAGTCCAGCGGCGAGATCGAAGGGATGCACGGTCGGCAGCGCGTCCCAGAGCGCCCCGAGCCGCTCGAGGTAGTGCTCGGGCATCCGCGGCACGCTCAGCCCGAGCAGGTCCTTCACCTGGAGCGTGCCGATGACCACGGCGATGCCCGCTGTGAACCCCGTCGTCACGGGGTACGGCACGAACTCGATGAGACGCCCGAGCCGCGCCATACCCATGAACATCAGGATGAAGCCGGCGAGGAGCGTCGCCATGAGGAGCCCGCCCAGGCCGTAGCGCGCCGAGATCGGGGCCAGGATGACGACGAAGGCCGCGGTGGGCCCCGTGACCTGGACGCGCGACCCGCCCAGAAGCGCCGCCACGGCGCCTCCGACGATGGCGGTGTACAGGCCGTGCTGGGGCGGCACGCCCGAGGCGATGGCGAGCGCCATCGACAGCGGGAGCGCCACGATGGCGACCACGGCGCCCGCCATGATGTCGGCCCGGAGATCGCGGCCCGCGTAGCCGCCCCTGAGCGAGTCGCGCAGCTCGCGCCCCGGGCGAAGCGCCGCCAGCTTGACGGCCCGCTTGAGTCGCTTGCGCATGGCGAGCGGATGTTATCAAAGAGGGCGGGGTCTGGCCCGGTTCCGGCTGCCCCGGGGCGCCGGCGAGCCGACATGGCACCAGGGCTGGGTCTTGCGATTGATTTAGTGCGGCGATGCGCCCACAATTTCACCGTTTTTCAAGTGCGATGGCAGGCTGGGTCGCGGGTGGCGAGCCCGGGCCATTCCACGGGGGTGCTCCGATGACGGGAAAGAAGACCGTGGACCACGCGGGGATCCGGCGGGACAGGATCCACAAGCTGCTTCCCAGGATCATGGAGGAGCAGAAGCTCGATGCCTGGCTGACCTTCACGCGCGAGGGGTCCCCCGATCCGCTGCTGCCGGCGCTCGGGCTCGAGCACATCGTCGCGCGCGGCGCGTTCCTCTTCGCGCGGGCGAGCGGCGCGATCCGGAAGATCGCGATCGCCGCCTCGTACGACACCGACCCGATCGCGCAGTCGGGGCTCTACGACGAGGTGATCGGCTACCGGTCGGAGGGGATCGCCGTGCACCTGCGTCCGATCCTCGACAGGCTGGACCCGGCCGGGATCGCGGTGAACGTCTCCCGCGACGTCCCGATCGCCGACGGCCTCACCGCGGGAATGCGCGCGTACCTGGACGAGGCGCTCGGCGCCCGCACGAAGACGTTCTGCTCGTCCGAGCGGCTCGTCGTATCGCTCCTCGGGCGCAAGCTCCCGCAGGAGCGGGAGGCCCTGCGGGCCGCGGTGGAGGCGACGCAGAGGATCCTCGCCGAGGCGCTGACGCCGGCGCGCGTGACGCCCGGGATCACGACGGAGAAGGCGCTCGACGACTGGATGCGCGCGCGCGCGGAGGAGCTGGGGTTCGGCGTGGCGTTCGGCTCGGTCGTCGTGGGCCCGACGCGCGGGCACTCCGAGCCGACCGACCGCGTGATCGAGCGCGGCGACTTCTGCGCACCGACTGGGGCGCCTCCTGCGACGGGTACTGCGCGGACATCCAGCGGCTGGCCTACGTCCTGAAGGAGGGGGAAACGGCGCCGCCCGCGTGGCTCGAGCGGCTCTGGGGCGCGACGCTCGCCGCCAACCGCGCCGCGACCGCCGCCCTCGTGCCGGGCGCCACGGGCAACGACGCGGACCGGGCCGGGCGCGCCGCCGTCGTCGCGGGCGGGTACGAGGAGTTCCCCCACGGGACGGGGCACCCGATCGGCCTCAAGGTGCACGACGTGGGGCCGATGCTCGGTCCGGACTGGCGCGAGCGGTACGGGGCCGCGGTCTTCTTCCCGATCGAGCCGGACCAGGTGTTCGCCGTCGAGCCGATGGCCTACGCATCGCCGCCGGAGCTCGGGTACGAGGTCCACGCCAGCCTCGAGGAGGACGTCGTCGTCGAGGCGTCCGGCCCGCGCTACATCGGCACGCCGCAGACGCGGATCATCCTGATCGGCTGAGAGACCTCGGGAGGCGGAGAGGGCTCTCCGCGGCTCAGGGGCAGGCGAGAAGGTTGCCGTTGACCCGTTCCACGCCGTTCGAGCCGGTTCCCCAGGTTCCCGGGCCGCCGCAGAAATCATCGACGCCGCGGACGAGGTAGAGGAAGCCGTCGCCGGGAGGAGGAACCGACGGGTCCGGCAGGGAGGTTCCCGCGACCGAATCGCCGAGGCAGGGACCGTAATCGCCCGCGTGGCTCGAGCTCAGGAGGCCGCGGCTCACGTCGTACCGCTCCGCGCCCGGCGCGGCGCTCCACGAGACCTGCGTGCCCGTCACCGCGAGGCCCGCCACCTCGGGCGGCCGCCCCGCGGCGGCATCGAGCGGCGCGCAGTCCGCGCTATCGGGAATCTGGTCGTTGTCGTCGTCGGGATCGCACGCATCGCCCGAGCCGTCGCCGTCGAAATCGGCCTGGGACCCGTTCGAGGCGAAGGGGCAATTGTCGTTGCGGTCGGGAACGCCGTCCCCGTCCTGGTCCTCGGCGGGAACTAGCGTGCGGATCTTGAGGATCCAGTCATCGGGATCGAGGGCGACGGTCGTCGGCGCCTCCGCGAGGGGGATCTGGAAATCCTGGCTCGCGAGGCTGTCCTGGATCACGTAGCGGACCGTCCCCGAGGCGGTCGTCACGTCGAGATCGATCGGCATCCGGAACGCCGGGGCCGTCGTCTGGACCTGGTCCACGCGCACGTAGAGACGGTATCCGCCGCCGGTGTTCGCCGCGGACCAGGACCACCGGTAGCTCGGCATGCCGAGCCCGTAGACCCACTCGTCGAAGAACCAGGCCAGGTCGGCGCCGCCCGCGGCCGCCTCGACCTCCGCCCGGTAGCCGGCGGTGTCGCCGACGCCGTACTTGTGGTTTTCGAACCAGTTGCGCTGGGACTGGAAGAAGGCCGCGTCCCCCACGACATGCCGGAGCATGTGCTGCACCCACGCCCCCTTGTAGTAGACCGTGGTGCCGAACAGGTTCGTCGGGTTGTAGACCGGCCCGCTCCAGGTCGTGCGGTAGAACTTCTGGTTCATGTAGGTGCGGTAGGCGGCGGCGCCGTTGAGGTGCTCTTCCCAGAGCGCCTCGGAGTAGGACGCGAACCCCTCGTTCAGCCAGACGTCGGCCCAGATGCGCGGCGAGACCGCGTCGCCCCACCACTGGTGCGACAGCTCGTGGGCGATGATCCGGTCGTTGGTGTGCGTGCCGTTGATGAGGCCCCGGCCGTAGGAGGTGTTGGCCTGGTGCTCCATCGCCCCGCCGAACTCGAACTCGGTCATCCCGTACTTCTCGTCCACGAACGGGTACTCCCCGAAGGTCGCGGCGTAGAAGCCGATCATCGCGACGGTGGGAGTGAAGGAGACCTGCGCCTTCGCCAGGTCCTCGGGATAGACGTAGTAATCGACCGGCATCGTGCCTCCCCCGATCGGCACGTAGGTGTCGGAGAAGGCCGAATACGGGTAGGCCGCCACCGAGATCAGGTAGGAGGCGAGGGGGTAGTTCTCGACCCAGGTGTAGGTCTTCGTCCCCGCGCCGGTGTCCGTGGTCACGCCCGTCAGCAGGCCGTTGGAGGTCGCCGTGTAGGTCTGCGGCACGGTGTAGACCATCTCCGCGGTCGCCTTGTCGTCCGGGCGGTCCTTGCAGGGGAACCAGATCCTCGCCCCCTCCGGCTCGGAGAGGGACCAGATCACCTTGTTCGATCCCCGCACCGTCCAGTTGAAGGAGCCCAGGGTGCTTCCGCTCCCCGTCGGGTGGCCGCTGTAGGTGATCGCGACGACCCAGACCTCCTGGTCGGCGTACGGCCGGTCGAGGTTGACCGTGAGGATGTTGCCGGCGCGGGTGAAGAGGAAGCGACGTCGCCCCGGTCCTGACGTCGCTGATCGTCATGTTGTCGTAGAAGTCGAGATCGAGGCGGGTCAGCGTGGGGACGACGCTCTTGCCCGTGATCGTGACCGTCCCCGAGACGAGCTCGGTGGCGGGCGTGAAGGTCAGCGCCAGAGTGTAGTGGGTGACGTCGAAATCGGCCTGGTTCGTGGCGGCGGCGAGGCCGAACGAGGAGGCGGGCCCGGCCTGGAGGAAGCTCCCCTTGACCGCCGGGTCTTTCCCGTCCTGGGCGGCGTCGGGAACCTCGCCCGGAAAGACCGAGGCGGGCGCCGGCCCGGCGCCGGCCCACCACCCGAAGAGCGCGAGGAACGCCGCAGCGACGCCGGAACGAAGGGGAGCGGGCCGACTTCATCATCCTATCTAGATACTCCCGTCCTCCCTCGGCCCGCAAGGAGAAGGTAGCCTCCGGCGGCGCAGACCCTCAGGGCGAGCAGGTCGATGCCGCGGGCGGGATCTCCCCGCCCGTCGCGAACCCCGACGGACCCTCGCCCGAGGTGTAGGCCGTGACGAGGTAGTAGCGGCTGCCGCCCGCCGGCGTCACCACGGTCTGGCGGCGTCCCGGCCCGGCGGCCGCTGATGGCGCGCCGCAGGCGTTCGTCGCGGACGACGCGTGGGAGTACCAGTTCCCGAGCGACCCCTCGTAGACGTTGTACCCCCCGCAGCCGGCGATCTCCTGGTAGCTGATGACGAGGCTGGCCCCGCTGCGCGTGAGGAGCAGGGGCGATCCGCTCGCGGCCGGGGAAACCTCGGGGACCACGGCCGGCGCGCCCGCGCAGGCTCCCGCCTGCGAGATGTTCGTGACCTGGATGTCGTCCACGTACCAGCCGGTCGAGGCGACCCCCGGGTCGGTCCCCAGCTCGAAGCGGATGAGGGCGGGAAGCCCCGCGTACGCCGCGAGGTTCGCCGTGTAGGCCCCCTGCCAGGAGGCGTCGGTCCCCGTGAAGCCCGCGTTGGCCGGCGCCTGGAGCGTGTTCGCGCACGAGCCCGAGTCCGCGACGAACGTCGCGGGGTACGCGGGGGTCAGCGCGAGCTTCGTCCAGCTGCTCCCGTAGTTGGTCGAGATCTCGACGACCCCTCCGTCGAAGGTGCTCTCCAGGTTGTCCCGGAACGAGTAGAAGGAGAGGACCGACGGCGACCCGGCCGGGCCGAGCACGAGCGTCGGCGTCGTGAGCGAGGCGCAGGTGCTCAGCGGCGCGCCGTTGCCGAGATAGGACTTCGTGCCGGTGCGGGCGCGCGTCGTGGACTGCGACCAGAGGGGGGAGCCCATCGTCATCTGGGCCGTCCCCTCGGCCCCGTCGCTGAAGGTGCCGGGGACCAGCACGCCGGCCGGCGATCCGGAAACGCGCAGGGCGTTGCCGTCCTCGTTCCCGCCGCGGCAGGGGCCGGAGCCGGTCCCCGTGCCGTCCTCGGCCCGCACGACGTAGTAGTAGGTCGTGCCCGTCGCCAGGCCGCCCGCGTCGGTGAAGCTGGTGCCGGTGACGCAGGTCGCGATGCGGTTCGCGGCCGATGGCGCGAAGGACGGGCTGGTCGAGCGGTACACGTTGTAGACGGGCGCGGCGGCGCCGCAGGACTGCGAGCCCGCGCTCCAGTTCACGCTGAGGGTGCAGGTCGAGAGGAAGGGGGTCGATACGGACGCGGCCCCCGGCGAAGGACGGCGGCAGCAGGCACGGGCACGAGGAGGGGACCGTCACCTGCTGGCAGCCCGAAGCGGACGATTCGCAGCCGCCGCCCGCCTCGCTCGTCGTCACCTTGTAGGAGTAGGTCCGCCCGCCCGAGACCGTCGCGTCGGTGAACGCGGCGCCCGCGAGGCCCGTGGCGACCGGCGTGAAGGTCCCGCCGGGACAGGCTCCCGTGGAACGGTAGACGTTGTAGGCGGCCCCCGTCGCTCCCGACGGGGTCCATCCGAGCTTCACGCCGCAGGCGTCGTTCACGGGGGCGGCCAGGGCGGGAGGAGTGAAGGCTCGGGCAGCCGACGGTCAGCTCCCAGATGCCGCGCCCGTGGGTCGCCGCGCGCAGCTTCCCGTTCGCCCGGCTGAACTCGAGCTGGTGGACGTGGACGCTCGGCAGCTGGCCGTTGTTGATCTTCGTCCAGGTGGAGCCGGTCCAGCCGGCGTTGTTCACGTAGACGCCGAACTCGGTCCCGATGTAGACGTCGTTCGGGTGGTTCGGATCGACGGCCACGGTGAAGACGGGCTCGTCGGGCAGGGCTCCCGAGATGTCGGTCCAGGTCGCGCCGCCGTCGAGCGTGCGGAACACGTGCCCGGGCTGGCTCCCGCTCCCGTTCCATCCCGAGAAGACGACGATCGCCTTCGTCCCGTCCGAGGGGAGCGTCGCGATCCAGGTCGCCGACCGGTTCGGCAGGACGGGGTTGTTCGGGAGGGGCGATTTCGTCGTGTCGTTCCAGTTGGCGCCGTTGTCGGAGCTGACCCACACCTTGCCGTTCGACGTCGTGACCCACAACGTGCCGGCGGTGCCCCCGTTCAGGGCGCTGTGGATGTTCAGGATGTAGTCGTAGCTGGTGCCGGCGAGATCGGGGCTGATCGCCGACCAGCTCGAGCTGCTCGGGGCGGAGGAGTTGCGGTAGACGTACTTCGACGCGCTGTAGAGGATCGAGGGATTGTTCGCGTCGAGCGTCAGGGGGGCGATGAACGAGGCCTGCCCGTCCGGGACGCAGATGCCGCAGCCGCTGCACCCGCCGAAGTTCTGGATGCAGGACCAGGCGCCCGCCCCGCCCGTCGTGGAACGGGAGATCGCGCCGTACACGTACTCCTCGTAGGCGAGCTCGCCGTTGGTCCAGTCGGTCGCGGAGAAGCCGCCGTCGCCGCCGTAGGTCATGGACCAGGCCGCGCCGGTCGCGGTGTAGGCCTCGCCGTTGTCCTGCAGGCCCCCGTGGATCCGGTACGGCGTCGTCGGGTGCTGCGCGAGGCCGTAGAACTGGAGCGTCGAGAGCCCGCCCGCGTTCAGGTTCGTCCAGGTGATGGTCGAGCCGCTGATCGTCCCCTTGAAGATGCCGCCGTCGGTGGCGTCGAAGATGGTCGTGGAGTTCGCGTAGACCATGTGGTGGTGGTCGGCGTGCGCGTAGGCGGTGCCGGAGCCGGTCCAGTCGGATTTCTTCGAGAGCGACCCGGCGCTGTTGGTGGAGAGGTAGGCGTCGAGGCCCGCGACGATGAGCTTCGAGGGCGTGGCCGGATCGACCGCGCCGGTCAGGTTGTACCAGCCCTGGTTCGCGCAGAAGTTCGTCGTCGCGCCCGCGGTCCAGGCGACCGAGGCGGCGGTGATGTCCGCCGTGCGGTAGATCCCGAGCGAGGCGAACTGCCCGCCCGTGCAGGTGGTCGCGCCGTTCGTGACGCACGAGATCAGCGCGTAGACCTGCTTCTTGTCGCTCGGCGCCTGCAGCAGCGTGATCCGTCCCACCTGGCCCGGGAGGGCCGGGAACCCGCTGCCGGATCCGCTGATCAGGGTCCAGCTCGCGCCCCCGTCGGTCGAGCGGTAGATGCCGTTGTTCTTGCGGAAGTTGACGTCGTTCGCGACGCCCGTGCACGAGGTCGCCGCGACGCTGCTGCCGTTCGACCGCGCGCCGTACGCGACGTAGAGGCGCGAGGGGGTCGCGCCCGTGTCGACGAGGAAGTCCGAGGGCATCTCGGGCCAGCACCCTCCGACCCCGGGCTTGCCGGTGTAGGGAAGCGCCGTGACCAGCGACCAGTTCGCGCCGCCGTCCGTGGTGCGGTAGACGCCCCCGTCGCCGGCCACCCAGACCGAGGCCCCGCCGGCCACGTTGCGGTCGATCACGATCCTGCGGATCGAGTGACGGAACCGGGCGCTGGTCGCCGCGTCGGGGTTCGCCCACGGGAGCGTCTGCAGCGTCCAGGTGGCGCCGCCGTCCACCGACTTGAGCACGCCCGCGCCGTCCACCGAAGCGGAAGCCGTGTTCCCCTCGCCGAGGCCGACGTAGATGATCGCGTCGGAGAGGTTGGTCGTGTCGGTCCGGATCAGCACGTCGATGCTGCCGATCGAGGTCGAGGCCTCGAAGTCGGTGATCGGCGTCCAGTTCGTCCCGCCGTTGGTCGTCTTCCAGACCCCGCCGTCGGCGAAGCCGGCGAGGATGAAGTTCGTGTTCGTCGGGTGGACCCACAGCGCGGAGGCGCGCCCCTGCGCCAGGTCGGTGCCCCCCACGTTGTAGTTGGTGGGACCGAGGCTGGTCCACGCGTAGGTCGCGAGAGGGGAGAAGAGCCCCTGCGCGTCGGCGGCCCCGGCGCCGGTCGCGCCCCCCTGGTCCCCGTCCGCGGCGACCCGCCGTGCCGCGGCCGCCGCGGCGGCCCTCCGGCGGGCGTCGATCGAGATCGCCTCGCCCGCGCGCAGCGCGCTCTTCCTCCACCCCTCGGGCGGGAGCGTCTCGAACGGAGCGTAGAGAAGGCTGATCTCGTACCAGGACCGCCTGTCGCGCATGTCCGCGCGTCCCCTCGGCGATCCGGGCGGCGAGGGCGGCGATCGGCGGGATCCTTGAAGCCGCGCGCCTTCTCGGGCGTCTCGAGGGGCAGGAACGTCGCCTCGTCCATGTCGGTCTCCCCGGGTCGCGGCTCGGGCAGGGCCGTTTCGACCTTCGCCGGGGGCGGCTCGGAGGCGGCGAGAGCGGGCGCGGGCCGAAGCCACGCGATCCCCGCCATCACGAGAAGGGAGAACAGGGGAGCCAGGAATCGCGTGCTGCCGGCCGGGCGCGCGCCGCCGGGACGGGCGCTGGTCGAGCGGACGCCGCGGGGGCACCGGGCGCAGGCGATTGGGCGGGGGGGCATCGACGGGTCCTTTTGGGGTGGCCGGGGGCCGAAATTGCAGTGAGGAACCTTAAAGATACGCCATGTTCGCTGCAATCGCCAGCCTCCGCGGCGGCATTCCCCAGGCCGGCTGAGGGGTCGCGCGAGCAGGAGGTCCGGCGCCATGCCTCCCGGTGATGACCGCCCGCATAGCGACGAAAGACCGGTGGGCCCCCCAGCGACGCTCCGAGCAAACCCGCCGCATCCCCTGACGTACACTCAGCCCGGGAGGTGGCTGGATGGCCGACAGCGGTGCCCGCCCGGCGCCGGCGGGCGAAAGACCCGATTTCAAGGTTCTCTACCGGAAGCTCGAGAGCGCGCTCGCGCGGATCGAGCGGATCGACAGCCCCTCGGAGACCCTCTCGGGGATCCTGGACATCCTGGTCAACGAGTTCCGGGACGAGCTGGGGTTCGAGGGGGGGCGCCTGTACGAGCGCCAGGGCGGGGAGTTCGTCCTGTGCTGCACGAACGGGCAATCGCGCGGCGCGAGGATCGGCTACCGCGTCCCGCCCGACTATCCCCCGCACCGCCGGACGCTGGAGGAGGGGTTCGTCATCATGGGCCCCGGCGATCCCGGCTTCGACCGGGAGATCGAGGCGGTGGTCGGCGTCGACTCCACCTTCGCGGCGATCGCGGTGGGGGAGGGGAACACCCACGTGTTCGCCTTCTCCGTGCGCGGCGAGATCAAGGAGGAGTCGATCCTGTACTCGCTCACCGCGGTTCGCCACGTGATCAACCTCAAGCTGCGGCAGCGGCGGATGGTCGGTGACCTGGAGGAGGCGCGCCTCATCCAGGAGAGCCTTCTCCCTTCCGCGCCCCCGGCCTTTCCCGGCTTCGACATCGCGGGCCGGTCCACCCCGGCCCAGATCGTCGGGGGCGACCTGTTCGACTACCTCCCGCTCTCGGACCGCCTCCTGGGGATCGCGATCGCCGACGCCTCGGGGCACGGCCTGCAGGCCGCGCTGCTCGCGCGCGACGTCATCACGGGGCTGCGGATGGGGGGGTGCGAGGAGCTCACGATCGCCGCGATCGTGGAGAGGCTCAACGCCGTGATCAACCGTGCGGCCCTTTCGAGCCGGTTCATCTCGCTCTTCTACGCGCACCTTCACCTGGACGGAGCGCTCGATTACTGCAACGCGGGCCAGAACCCGCCGCTGCTGCTTCGCGGCGGCGCGTTCGCGGAGCTCACGACGGGCGGCCTGCTGCTGGGCCCGAATCCCCGTGCCCGGTACGAGGCGGGACGGGCGCGGCTCGACCCCGGGGACACGCTGGTCCTCTACACCGACGGCGTCACCGAGTGCGAGAACGAGCGCGGGGAGCCGTTCGGGCCCGAGGGGCTGCGTCGCGCGATCCTCGCGGCGAACGGCGGGAGCGCGCGCGGCCTGGTCGAGTCGCTCTTCGCGGCCGTCGCGGAGCACACGGCGGGCGTCCCCCCCCAGGACGACGTCACGGTCGTCGTCGTGAAGCGACCGTGACGCGCTCCGCCTACGGCGCCGCGCAGTAGCCCGACGTGTCCTTGACCGAGATGCCGCAGACCCCGCTCGCGGAGGCGCCCCCCCGCTCCGCGCCGGCCGATGTCGTGCCCCACGATCCCTCGACGGCGGCGCCGTTGTCGCCGGCCACGAGGAACCAGAGAAGCCGGCTCGGATCGGTCCGCGGGTCGGGCGTGGTGTTCCAGGAGACCGTGCCCGTGGTGCCGACGGAGCAGACGCCGCCCGCGACCGTCCAGGTCCTCAGTCCGCTCCCGTAGCCGTAGATGAGGTGGTAGCCGCTCGAGGGGCAGTTGTTCCTGTCCCAGGTGATGGTCAGGTCGCGCCCGAAGGTGGCCGTCGCGACGCGGATCGGCTGCAGGAAGTACGGGACGCGCAGGGGGGTCGTCAGCGTCCTCAGCGTCCCGCTGCGCACGCACGAGCCTGTCCCGGCCCGGACGGTCATCGTCCACTGGTAGGTATCGGACGCGAGGTACTGGTGGACCGGGCTCTGGACGGTGGAGTGCACGGAGCCGTCCCCGAAGTCCCACTCGTAGCCCGGGCCCGCGCCGCACCCGCTCGCGGTCGCGGAGCCGGCGAACGCCGCGAACGAGCCGACGGGGGCGCTGGCCGGGACGGCGGCGGAGCAGGTCAGCGAGCAGGGCGAGGCGTTCACGGTGAGGGAGACGGTCGCCAGGTTCGAATCCGTGGCGCCGTCGTTCGCGGCGAACGTGAACGAGTCCGCCCCCACGAAGCCGGCCTCGGGGAAATAGACGGCGACCGTCCCGGCGAGCGCGACCGTCCCGCGCGCGGGCTGGCCGATGATGCGGAGGGAGAGCGGGTTGTTGTCCGCGTCGGTCGCCGTCAGGGGGACGGAGACGGACGTCCCCGCCGTGGTGCTCGCCGCCGTGCTGGTCGCGACAGGCGCGCGATTCGGGTTCGCGGTCGAGCTCGACGGCCCGTTGTGGCACGTGTAGCAGCCGATCTGGAAGCCGTTCCAGAACGTCTTGGTCCCGAACCGCGTGGAGAAGACGCGGTCCGCCTGCGAGCGCGACAGCACGGTTCCGCGGTTGTTCGATCCGTGGCAGCCCTGGCAGGCGGCGAGGCTCGGGATGTAGTCGTGGTGCTCGGTGATCCACCACTGCCCGATGGGGTGCATCCCGTGGGGCCCGCCCGCGGAGGTGGCGGGCGCCGAGCCGTGGCACGACTCGCAGTCCACCAGCACCCCCGCGTGCCCCTGGAGATTGAGGCTCTGGAGATTGTCGTTCTGGTGGGCGGAGGGGAACTCGGCGTGGGTCGAGCCGTGGCAGGACTCGCAGGCGAGAGAGCCGTGGCCGAAGGAGAAACGGTAAAGGGTGAGGCCCGGGAGGGGCGCATTGTTGTTCGTCGCGAACGTCCCGTTGACCGCGACGCGGCGGTGCCCCGGGGTGTCGTACACGCTCGTGTAGCGGATCTGGCCGTTGTTCGAGGTCGCGGTCCCCGTGTGGCAGTTCTGGCAGGTCGGCTCATCGAACCAGCCGGTCCTGAGGGGGGAGCCGACCTGGCTCATGCTGCCGTGGCAGGCCTGGCACTGCATCGCCATCGAGCCGTCCCCCGCCACGGCGCTTCCCATCGCCCCGCGCAGGCACTTCGTGGTCGAGCCCGGGTGGCAGCGGTAGCAGGCCGAGCGGTTGGCGGACGAGTCGAGGGTCTGGCTGTTCGTCGGATCGATCGCGGTCGCATGGAGCGAGTGGACGGACGAGGTCAGCGGCGGAATTCCCGGGAGGCCGCTCCCGGGGAGGGCCTCGGACGCGTGGCACTTCGCGCACAGGATCGGCGTGCCGAAGGCGGTCGCCGTCGCGTAGAGACCGGCCGGCGCGAAGCCCGCGGCGGCGAGAGCCGAGGTATAGACGGGGTTCGTGCGCTGCCGGTCGTCGTGGAGGAGAAGCACGTTCAGGCGGTAGTCGCGCTGGCTGTCGGCGTCCCAGGACCAGCCTGCGGCCGGGCGCGCGGCGGGGGCGGAGCCCGAAGAGTGGCAGGCGCGGCAGTCCATCTCATCGGAAACCGGCAGGACGATGTTCGTCGAGGCGAGAACGGTCCCGGACGAGCTCCGGGCGACGAGGTGCATGAGGGGGTACGCGTTCTTCGCGCGCGCGTCGTCCACGGGCGTGATGGGAATGCCCTCGGCGATGAACCACCCCGCGGCGGCATCGAAGGTCATCGCCCGGGGCGTGTTGGCGGGTCCCGGCATCGCCTTCCCCGCCAGGCCCATGTCCACGGGAAGCTCCACGCCGAACAGCGGCTTGAGGTACTTCCAGAAGTTCGTCTTGCCCGCGGAGGTCTGGTTGATGGAGCCGGACGGATCGAGCACCGCCTGGTAGGTCACGGTGATCCCCCGCGCGGCGGGATCCAGGACGAGCGCCCCGGTCGGGTCGATCAGCTGGGCGTGAATGGTGTTGTAAGGGGGAAGAATGGACCACACGGCGAAGTCGGCGTCCATGCAATGCATCCCGAGGTTGTTCCATCCGATGATGGTCCAGGTGGCGTCGGGCGCGGGCCCGCCGGGGGATTGGGCGGTCGCGAAGGCGGACGGGAGGAGGAGGACGACGGACAGGACGAGCGCGCGGATGACGGAGCGTTTCATGACCGTTCTCCTTGCCGGTGATCATGGCCCCCGTCCCCGCGGCCATGGTGGATCGTGGGCGGAATATACGCCGATTTCAGACGGAAAACGTCGTCAATTGTCCGGTCCACTGCATTCAATCCTCAGGCGGGGCGCACCGGGCGCGCATCGGGAGGGCGGGCCCCGGGGCGGGCGGGCTCAGGACGAGCCGGCCCCCCGGGCTCCGCGGTTGCGGCGCGGCCGGATCCCTTCGGAAGAACTCCGCGAGCGCGCGGGGCGGCGGACATGCGAAGAGGAATCTCCACGACCGAGGTTGTCGCAGCGCCGGATGTCGCGGCTCCGGATTGCGGCGAGGTCCGCTCTTCTGTACCCTGACCGGGCTTTACCCCCAGGGAGGAGATCGCCGCCATGACCAGCACCGCCCGCGAGGGCAAAGCCGTGGAGAGCAAGCGCGGCTTCGACCGCACCTTCTGGACCCTCAACACGATCGAGATGTGGGAGCGCCTGGCCTACTACAACCTCCGGGTGATGGCGCCCATCTACATCATGCAGGCGGACAACCCCGGCGGGCTGCACCTGACGCCGCCGACAAGGGGGCGATCTACGCCTGGTGGGCCGCGTTCCAGTCGATCCTGCCGATCGTGACGGGCGGCTTCGCCGACCGGTTCGGGTACAAGCGGACGCTCGCGTTCGCCGTCAGCACCATGATGGCCGGCTACCTCATGATCGCGTACATGCGCGACCTGGCCTGGATCAGCAACTACTGGGCCTTCTTCATCGCGATCATGGTGCTGGCGACGGGGACCGCCTTCTTCAAGCCGAGCCTGCAGGGCTCGCTGGCCCAGGACCTGACCAAGGCGAACTCCTCGATGGGCTGGGGGATCTTCTACTGGGTGGTGAACGTGGGCGCGTTCATCGGCCACTACCTGCCGGCCGTCCTCCTCGGGCTCAGCACGATGCTCCCGGGGCCGCTGAACGCGGCGACGAACTCGCCGCAGGCGTGGCGCAACCTCTTCCTCGCCTCGGCCCTGTTCACCTCCTTCAACCTGCTCCTGCTGCTGGTCTACAAGGACGTTCCCACGGGCGCCTCGAAGACGGAATCGCCCTTCCGCGTCCTCGTCAAGACGATCACCAACATCGTCGAGCCCCGCCTGATCACCTTCCTCGTCATCATGTCGGGCTTCTGGCTGATGATGTACCAGCTCTGGGACCTTCAGCCGAACTTCATCGCCGACTGGGTGAACAGCGGCCCGATGGCGGATGGCCTGCGGTGGCTGCCCGACGTCGTTCACAGGGCGCTCGTCGAGCAGACGCCGCGCGGCCCGATGATCCCCCAGCAGGTCCTGCTCTCCTTCAACTCGCTCTTCATCATCCTCGGCGTGATCGGCGCGTCGTGGCTCACGCGCAAGATGCGGGCGCTCGAGGCGATGTTCCTCGGGATGATCGCGGCGACGGTCGGCGTCCTGGTCGCCGGCCTGACGCAGAGCGCGTGGATCCTCGTCCTGGGCATCGTCTTCTTCTCCCTGGGCGAGATGATGACCGGCCCGAAGAAGAACGAGTACCTCGGCCTGATCGCGCCGCCCGGCAAGAAGGGGCTCTACCTGGGCTACGTGAACATCCCGGTCGGCGTCGGCGTGTACGCGGGCTCGAAGATCGCGGGGTTCCTGTACGGTCACTACGGGGAGAAGGCGGTCCTCGCGCTGAAGTACCTCGCGGAGAAGACGCCGTTCGGCGCGGGCAAGGGCTGGAACGGCGACGTCGGCACGCTCGAGGCCGCGCTGGGGGTCAAGCGGCCCGAGGCGATGCTGAAGCTCCAGGAGGTCACCGGTCTCGATCCGACGGCGGCGACGCAGCTCCTCTGGGACACCTACTCGCCCCAGCTCCGGGTCTGGCTGCCGTTCGCGGCGATCGGCGTCGTTTCGGCGATCGCGCTCTTCATCTTCGGCACGGATGGCGAAGCGCTGGAGCGACATGGACGCGTGAGCGGGGCTAACGCGCCTCCGCGGGCGGGCCGCACGCGAGAAGACCGTATTCCCCGACCGCGCCCTTGTCGAGACAGGAGTAAGCCCGCTCCCGCGAGCATGGCGAAGGCGCGCGGCATGCTCGATCGCGGGGTCAGGAACACGTGGGGCTCCCGGCTCCGCCCGAGCTCGGCCATCTCCTCGGGAAGAGTCTCGACGGGCGTGAAGAACGGGTAGGTCTCCTTCTCGATCGTCACCCATTCGAACCTGGAGAAATCCGTAGAAGGGGAGGCCGTTGCGCTTGTCGTTCAGTCCGACGAGGGCGATCTCCTTCGTGCCCAGCCGCTCTTCGATCCCGCGCGCGATCGCCCGGCTGTCGTGCTCGTTCGGCATCGAGGCCGCGACGCCCTTTCCCGCGATCAGGCAGAGGCACCAGGCGGCGACCGCGGCGGGGAGGAGCCAGGGGCGGGCCCCCCGCGGGGGACCCTCGAAGGCGCGCGTCGCCCCCCGCGCGGTCGCGATCGCCATGGGGGCGAAGAGCGGAAGCGCGTAGAGGACGAGGCGCGAGCTGGCCACGAACAGGACGAGGAGGGGGAAGGCGATCCAGAGCGCGAGCAGAAGATCCTGCGGGCGCCCGCCCAGACCGCGCCAGAAGGGCGCCCGGCCCGCCCGCCGCCTGCGCCACCAGAGCAACGGCCAGAGCAGGGACCAGGGCAGGGAGCCCAGGAGCAGGGCCGGAAGATAGACCCTGCAGCCCTCCCGCGAGGCCGGCGTTGCGGTGGTAGGTGGTCGTCACCAGGCGCCCGACCGCCTGGTTGTCGAGGAAATAGGCGGCGGCGCCCGGAAGACGGGTGGCGATCAGCGCGTACCAGGTGCCGCCGATCGCCAGCGCCAGGACGATCGCGAGGTATCCCCACGGCAGCAGCAGCGCCCCCTTCAGGCCCCGTCGCCAGAGGAAGTGGAGCACGAGCGGCGCGAGGAAGACGAGCATCGCCGGTCCCTTGGCGAGGATCCCGAGCCCGGCGGCGGCTCCGAGGGCGATCCACCAGCCGGCCGCCGACCGCGCCCCGCCGTCCTCCTGCGCCCGCCAGTAACAATAGAAGGCGAGGACGGCGCAGAACGCGAGCGGAGTGTCGGAGGTGAGGATGTTCGCGGCGAAGAAGGGGAGGAGGGTCGTGGCGTAGATCAGCGCGGCGAGCCGTCCGGCCGCTTCGCCATGCATCCGGCGGCCGAGCGCGCCGACCAGCAGGACCGCGCCGACGAACCAGAGCGCCTGGGCGAGGCGGGCGCCCCACTCCCCGATCCCGAACAGTCGCATGCCGGCCGCCATCCCCCAGTAGTTGAGCGGCGGCTTGTCGAGAAACGGCAGGCCGTTGAGCCGGGGAACGAGCCAGTCGCCCGACTGGACCATCCCCATGGCGACGTTGACGTAGAACCCCTCGTCCGGCTCCCAGATTCCCCGCGAGCCCTGGAAGGAGAAGGCGAGGACCGCGGCGAGGATCCCGATCGCCGCGAGGCCGGCCGCTCCGGGGAGGAGGCCGCGCGGGTTGTCCCCTGGTTCGGGAGGGCGCATGGAGGAGGGAACGATAGCCCGAATCCCCGACGGATGGCTACAGGAGGGCCGCCGTGGTGCGAAGCGTGCGCCTGGACGGGGCGTCGCCCGATCGGCCTGACCGGATTCGCGCCGCCGTCAGGCCCGGCCTACTGGTGCGCCCGCGAGTCGTCGGTTACCCTTGTTCCCCGGGAAGGCCCGGCATCCGGAGACCTTGATGAATCATCGAGAAGAGGCAGCAGCCCACCATCGGAGGCCGGGGCGCCTCCTCGTCCTGACCCTCGTCCTGGCCGCCGGGCTCGCCGGATCCTGGGCCGCCGAGCCCGAGGGCGGTGCCTCGGAACAGGCGCGCGCCCCCCAGACCTGGGCGGTCCTCATCAACGGGGGATCCTCGGCGACCAAGAACTTCCTGAGCCACTTCCACCACCTGCAGGACATGGCCGCCGCCCTCCGCGGCCGGGGCATCCCCGCGGACCGGATCGCCGTCTTCAGCGCGGACGGAGAGGACCCCGGCACCGACCTGATGGGGCGCGCCGCGGCGCCGCCCGACTTCTGGCTGGTCGAGGGGACGCCCGCCGGGCGGAGCCTGAACCCGTCGGAGCTGAAGAACTCCGTCTGGGAGGGAATGACGCTGCGCCCGGCGCGCCTGCGCGAGCTGCGGAAGTGGTTCGCGGGGATGAGCGACACGCTCCAGGCCGGCGACACCCTGCTGATCTTCGTGACCGACCACGGTACGCGCAACGCCGACGACCCGGACAACGGCTTCATCTCGCTGTGGAACGAGACGCTGTCGGTGCTGGAGTTCCGCGCGCTGCTCGGGTACGTCCCGCCCGGCGTGCGGATCGTGAACGTGATGAGCCAGTGCTACTCGGGGGCCTTCGCCGACGCGATGACGCCGCTGCACAGCCGCCTTCCGGACGGGGATGTGTGCGGGTTCTACTCCACGACGAGCGACCGGATGGCGTACGGCTGCTACCCCGAGGGGCGGGACCGCGACCGGATCGGGCACGCGTTCGTGTTCATCGACGCGATGTCGCGGCACGCCTCGATGAACGATGTCCACCTGGCCGTGCTGATCAACGACGAGTCCCCGGACGTGCCGGTCCGCACCTCGGACATGTTCCTCGATCGCGTCCTCCAGGAGGAAGCGGCGCGCCGGAAGGTGGCGCTGGAGGAGCTGGCCGACGAGCAGCTCGCCCTGGCCTGGAAGGACCGCGCGCGGTGGGAGCCCCAGATCCGGCTCCTCGACCGGATCGGCGAGATCTACGGGACCTTCAGCCCGCGCGCCCTCGCCGAGCTGAAGGCGCAGCTCGACAGCCTGGAGGCTCTCTCGAAGGAGCTCGCCACCTACCAGGACCGCTGGAAGCTCGCCCTGGACGACCTGCGCAAGGAGAACCTGGACCGGTTCCTGGACCAGTCCGCGGCCTGGAAGGAGCGTCTCGAGCCGAAGAAGGTCGAGATCCTCGACCCGGCCACGAAGCGCAGCACCCTCGCCGAGCTGCTGCCCGCCCTGCTGGAGTTCAGCAAGGGGCGCGCGGATGTCTGGAAGCGGCTGCAGGACCTGAAGGCCACCGAGGCGGACGCCAACAGCGCCAAGTACCGGACCGACATACGGCTCGCGGCTCTGCTCCGGATGAAGGTGATCCTGATCCGGGTCGCCGGCATCCAGCTCCTGATGGACGCCGGCTCCGCGCGGCTGATCGAGATGAGAACCGCCCTCGCGGAGCTCGAGTCGTGCGAGGCCTCGCGGATCGGCGTCCTCGACGCGGCCCGCGAGCTCCCGCCGCTGAAGGAGGCCCCCGAGCCGCTCGCGCCGTTCGACGAGGATCTCGCCACGGTGCAGCGCGCCCTGCCGTCCTGGCTGGGCGTGCGGTTCCGCCCGATCCCCGACGCGCAGCTCGAGGCCCTGAAGGCCACGAGGGGGTCCGTGTCGATCGAGCAGGTCTACCCCGACGGGCCGGCGAAGGAAGCCGGCATGCAGACGGGCGACATCCTGCTCGGTCCGCCGGGCGCGCACTTCACCGAGCCGAACCAGATCCGCGAGTGGACGATGACCTCGCCCCGGGACACGCCCCTCGAGCTCGACCTGCTCCGCGAAGGCCAGCCGGTGAAGGTGACCGTCTCGCTCGATCCCTATCCCTCGAAGCTCCCGGACATGCCGGAGCCGCCCAAGGCGGGCGACGCGGCCCCCGAGCTCTCCTCGATCACGATGGTGCGGGGGAGCCTCCCGCCCGGCCCCGGCGCGCGAGTGCCCGGCCGGGACATCCTCCCGCGCCGCCGGCGGGACAGCAGGGGCAGCAGGTGCAGGCCGGGACCACCGTGCTCGGCAGGGTCCGCTCCGCAGGCAGCGCCATCCGCTCAGGCAGCAGCCGAGACAGCCGGGGCCGGCGGAGGCAGCCGCCCGGCAGGATACGGAAGAGCTGGAGGCGGAAGCGCAGGACGCGCCCCCCGATCGGCCGGTGCGATCCGGATCACCGGCGCCCGGGGGACAGGCGCCCGGCGCCGCCGCGGCCCTGTCGACGCAGCGCCACATGCTCTACTTCTGGGCGACCTGGTGCGTCCCCTGCAAGAGCGCACTGCCCGAGCTCCTGGCCTGGAGCAAGCGGACCAGCATCCCGGTGCTCGCCGTGAGCGACGAGGACGCCCCGACCATCAACAAGTTCCTCGCCTCGTGGACCGGCCCGTTCCCCGAGCTCGTGGCGAGCGACGAGCTGCGGAGGAGCCACGTCGCCTACGGCGTCAGCGGAACGCCGACCTTCGTGCTGGTGGACGAAAAGGGGAAGATCGAGTGGCGGCAGGTCGGCTACTCGCCGAAGGACCATCTTTCGATCCCCGGCTGGTCCTGGTCGCCGCCCGCCAACTAGAGCGCCGCGATCTGGCGGGCGAGACTGACGCGGCCGCAGCCGGTCGGTCGCGAATAATCCGGGCTAGGAGGGGGGCAGGGTTCTTCGCCCGCCAGGCCTCGATGGCGGCGCGCACCTGGGGCATCGCCTCCCGCGCGGCCGCGATCCCTGCCGCGAGCGTCTCCTTCTTGCGGGAGAAATCGAACGAGCCGACGTCGCCCACCTTCGGGGCGATCACGACGTCGGCCTGCGCGAGGCTCGCGCGGCCGATCTTCCGGGCCATGATCTCGACCGTCTGGAGCATCACCCCGAGGGCGTTGGTGGGCTGAGCGGGGGCGAGGTCGCGCTGGATGTCCACCGCCAGGACGATGTCGGCGCCCAGCTCGCGCGCGACGTCGGTCGGGATCGGGTCCACGACGCCGCCGTCCACCAGGGACGCGCCGTCGATCGTGACCGACTGGATCACGCCCGGGATGGCGCTCGAGGCGCGCACGGCGCGCCCGAGCGGACCCCGGTCCAGGACCACGCGCCGCCCCGTGGAGAGCTCGGTCGCGACCGCGCGGAAGGGGATCTTCGTTTCCTCGATGTTCTGGACCTTCGCGCTGCGGTTCACGAACTGCTCGATCCGCTCCCCCGACACCGGCCCCTTCCAGAGACCGAACAGGGAGAAGTCGAAGATGTCCTCCTTCTCGATCGTGAAGGCGGTCCACTCCAGGTCGAGAGGCTCCGCCCCCGCCGCGTAGAGGCCGCCGACCAGCGACCCCGCGCTCGCCCCGACCACGAGCGAAACGGGGATCTTCTCCTCTCCCAGGACCCGGATGACGCCGATGTGCGCGAACCCGCGGGCGGCCCCTCCGCCCAGGACCAGCGCGATCCTCGGCTCCCGGGGCGGGCCGGCGGGCGGCGCGGCGGGCGGGGCGGGCGGCTTGCGGGTCACGCAGGCGCAGGCCAGCAGGACGGGCGCGAGGAGGAGGGCGGCAAGGGTCCGGGCGGAGAAGGTCATGGCGGCGGCTGGCGCGGGCGGGAGTATAGGCCGGGCCCCTGCCGCGCCGCAACGGACCCGGCCTCCCCGGCCGCATTCGGGGTGGAGAGTTTCGGCGGGATGACGTATCTTTATTGTCTGCGCTCCTCCTGAGCGCAGAGGGGAATGATGCGATGAGATTGCTGCAGTCAAGGTTCATTGCCGCTCTGACGGCCCCCGTGCTGGCGCTCGGGATCGGGGCGATGGCCGCCGGCGCGGACGAGAAGCCGGCGCCCGCCGCCAAGGATTCCCCGAACGGCCAGCCGGCCGCCGAGGCGAAAGCCCAGGGCGGACCGCGCATGTCGATCGAGAAGGAGACCGTCGATCTCGGCGAGGTCCTGAAGGGGTCGACAGCCTCCGCGGCCTTCGAGATCAGGAACACCGGGGACCAGGTCCTGAAGATCCTCGACGCCCGCCCTGGCTGAGGGTGCACCGTGGCCGCGTTCGACGCGGAGATCCTGCCCGGGAAGGCGGGAAAGGTCACAGCCCAGCTCGCGACGGAAAACTACAGGGGAGCGGTCGACAAGGCGATCACGGTCACCTCGAACGACCCGAAGAACGGCACGACGGTCCTCCATCTGAAGGCCACGATCGTCGGCAGCGTCGAGGTCCTTCCGCGGATGTTCCTGGGGTTCCCGAGCTACCCGCTCTGGGACTTCAGCGCGAAGCTCCTGGTCCGGAAGGTGAAGTCCGAGACCGGCGAGCTGAAGATCACGGACCTGACGAGCACGGCGCCCTGGCTCACGACCCGGTCGCGCAAGGTGGAGAAGCCGGAGCCCGAGGCGGATGGCCTTCCCGCCCTCGTTCCGGGTGACTGGGTCATCGACATCGAGGTGAGCGAGACGGCTCCCCCGGGGCAGAGCAGCCAGCAATCGGTCAAGTTCAAGACGGGACTCACCCGCGAGCCGGTCATCACGATCCCGGTCGCCGTCGCGCTTCAGCAGGCGATGCAGGCGGTCCCGCCCGTCCCTGGTCGTGACCGTTCCGGAGGGGATCCGCGAAACCTCGACGACCTTCGGCCTGGTCGCGCGCCCCGGGATCGGCAAGCAGGCGATCAAGGTGGAGGCCTCGCCGGCGCAGTTCACCGCGACGATGCAGCCCGAAAACAGACCGGCGCTACAAGGTCACGGTCCAGTGGAAGGGGCTCGGCGACGACCCCGTGAAGTCGGGCAACGTGGTGGTGACCGCGGGAAGCGACACCCTGACGGTTCCCGTCCGCGTGATCGAGCGGCCCGCGATGTCGCCCGCCAAGGCGCCCGGCGCGGGCCAGGGGGCAGCCCCCGCCCCGGGACAGCCGCAGAAGCTGATCGTCCCCGGCACGGCGCCCGCTCCGGCGGTGGTCAAGCCGGCCCCCTGACGGGAGATCGCCGCCGGGGGGCGCAGGCCCCGCCAGGCCGGCGCCGCGGGATCGTGGACAGGCCCCCGCCCGGGAGCGGGGAGCGCGGCGGAGCGATTCAACGGAAACGGCCCTCCCCGGCAGGGGAGGGCCGTGTTGTCTGGGGCCGCAGTATCCGGAGCGCGCGTGCTCAGGGCGCGGAGGGCAGCGCGTGCGCCTTGCGGCCGAACCCCAGCGCCGCCCACCGCTTTCCCAGCCACTCCTGCAGCGCGTCGAGGTAGGTGTAGACGACGGGCGTCACGAACAGCGTCAGCATCTGCGAGAAGATCAGCCCGCCCACCACCGCGAGCCCGAGCGGGCGGCGCGCCTCGGCGCCCGCGCCGAACCCGAGCGCGATCGGCAGGGTCCCGAACAGGGCCGCCATCGTGGTCATCATGATCGGGCGGAAGCGCACCACGCAGGCCTCGTAGATCGCGTCGGAGCGGTTCTTGCCCTCGCTGCGCTGCGCCTCGATCGCGAAGTCGATCATCATGATGCCGTTCTTCTTCACGAGGCCGATCAGCATGATGATCCCGACGAAGGCGTAGATGCTCAGCTCGGTCCGGAAGAGCATGAGGGTGGCCAGGGCGCCGAACCCGGCGAACGGGAGGGCCGAGAGGATCGTGATCGGGTGGATGAAGCTCTCGTAGAGGACCCCCAGGACCATGTAGATGACCAGGATCGCGAGGACGAGCAGGAGCCCCAGGCCCTGGAGCGATGACTGGAAGGCCTGCGCGGCGCCCTGGAAGCTGGTGCTGATCGTGGCCGGGAGGTTCTTGCGGGCGAGCTCGTCCACGGCGCTGACCGCGTCGCCGAGGGCGACGCCCGGCTTGAGGTTGAACGAGAGCGTCACCGAGGGGAGCTGGCCCGGTGTGGCTGATGGACAGCGGGCCCAGGCTCTGGTCGAGGCGGACGACGCTCTCGAGCGGCACGAGCGTCCCCGAGTCGGCCCGCACGTAGAGCTTCGAGAGGGCCGAAGGGTCCCTCTGGTACTCGGGCAGGAGCTCCATGATCACCTTGTAGGTGTTGTTCGGGGCGTAGATCGTGGAGATCTGCCTCGCGCTGAACGATCCGAACAGCGCGTCCTCGATCCGCTGGGCCGAGATCCCCAGGGTCGAGGCCTTGTCGCGGTCGATCCGCACGTTCACCTGCGGGTTGCGGATCTGCAGGTCGGAGGAGACGTCCTGCACGATCGGGAGCGCCCGCAGCTTGTCCGTGAGGAGCCCGGCCGCCCGGTACAGCTCGTCCGTGTCCGAGCCCTGCAGGGTGTACTGGTACTGGCTCTTGGTGAGCTGGCCGCCGATCCGGATCGGCGGCGGGTTCTGGAGGAAGGCCCGGATGCCGGGCACCGCGGCGAGCTTCGGCCGGAGCGCCTCGACCACCTGGTCGGCGCTCAGGCGCCGCTCGGAGCGCGGCTTGAGCCGGATGAAGACGACGCCCGAATTGGCGCCGGTGATCCCGCCCCGCGAGCCGGTGCTCGACATGAAGGCGTCCACGTTCGGGTCCTGCTTCACGATCGCCGCCAGGGCCTGCTGGTGCTTCACCATGTCGTCGAACGAGATCCCCTGCGCGGCCTCGGTGAAGCCGAAGATCTGGCCGGTGTCCTGGCTCGGGATGAACCCCTTGGGGATCATCGAGAGCAGCGCCATGGTCGCCACCTGCACGACGCCGGTCAGGACGATGATGGTGAGGCGGTGCCGCAGCGACCACCTCAGGCCGGCCTCGTAGATCCGGAGCATCCACGCGAATCCCCTTTCGGAGACCGCGAACAGGTGGCCGTGCCGCACCTCGCCCGGCGGGCGGAGGAAGCGGCTGCAGAGCATCGGGGTCAGCGTCAGCGAGACGAAGCCCGAGATCAGGACGGCGGCGCCGATCGTGACCGAGAACTCCTTGAAGAGCCGGCCGAGGATCCCGCCCATGAAGAGGATCGGGATGAAGACGGCCGCGAGGGAGATCGTCATGGACACGATCGTGAAGCCGACCTCGCGCGAACCCTCCAGGGCCGCCTGCATCGGCCGCTTCCCCATCTCCATGTGCCGGACGATGTTCTCCAGCATGACGATCGCGTCGTCCACGACGAAGCCCACCGACAGGGTCAGCGCCATCAGCGAGAGGTTGTCGAGGCTGTACCCGAACGCGTACATGACCACGAAGGTCCCGACGAGCGACATCGGCAGGGCGAGGCTCGGGATGATCGTGGCCGACAGGTTCCGGAGGAAGAGGAAGATGACGAGGACCACGAGGCAGAGGGTGAGGAGCAGCGTGAACTTGACGTCGTTCACCGAGTCCTCGATCGACTCGGAGCGGTCGTAGAGGACCCGCAGCGAGACCGACGCCGGGATCTGGGCGCGGAAGGTCGGCAGGAGGCTCTTCACGGCACTGCGCCACCTGGACGGTGTTGGTGCCCGGCTGGCGCTGGACGGCGAGGACGATCGCCCGCTGGTCCACGAACCATGCCGCGGTCTTGTCGTTCTCGACGCTGTCGACGACCCTCCCGAGGTCCTGCAGCCGCACGGGCTGGCCGTTGCGGTAGGTGACGATGATCGGCCGGTACTCCTCGGCGTGGGTGAGCTGCCCGCTCGACTCGACCGTGAAGGCCTTGAACTGCCCGAACAGGGTCCCCGTGGGCAGGTTGCTGTTGGCCGCCCTGCACGGCCCGGGTGACCTCGTCCACGCCGATGCGCCGGATCGCCAGCTCGTTCGGATCGAGCTGGATCCGCACCGCGTACTTCTGCGCCCCGTACACCTGCACCTGGGCGACGCCGCTCACCGTCGAGATCCTCTGGGCGAGGAGCGTCTCGCCGTACTCGTCGAGCGTGTAGAGGGGGAGCGTCGGGGAGAACAGCGCGAGGTAGAGGATCGGCTGGTCGGCGGGGTTGACCTTCTGGTACGAGGGCGGGGCCGGCATGTCCGCGGGCAGCTGGCGCTGGGCGCGCGCGATGGCGGCCTGCACGTCCTGCGCCGCGGCGTCGAGGTTGCGGCTGAGGTTGAACTGCAGCGTGATGGAGGTGGACCCCTGCGCGCTGCCGGAGGTCATCGAGTCGAGGCCGGCGATGGTGGAGAACTCGCGCTCGAGCGGCGTGGCCACCGAGGAGGCCATGGTGTCGGGGCTGGCCCCCGGCAGGCTCGCCGAGACCTGGATCGTCGGGAAGTCGACGTTCGGCAGGTCGCTCACCGGCAGCAGCCGGTAGGCCATGATCCCGAAGATGAGGATCCCCAGCGTGACGAGCGTCGTGGCGATCGGGCGGCGGATGAAGAGCTCGGAGAGGTTCACGAGCGGCTCCCTCCGGGCGCGGTCAGCCCCTCCTTGATCGTGACCGCGGCGCCGGGAACGAGGCGCAGCTGTCCGTCGGTCACGACCTTCTCGCCCGGGCTGATCCCCTTCTCGATGACCGCCTTGTCGCCGAAGGTGCGGGCGACGGTGACGGGACGGGATTCGACGCTGCCGTCGGTCTTCACGACGAAGATGTAGTCCCCCTGCTGGCCCGTCTGAACGGCCTGGGAGGGCACGACCACGGCCCCCGTCTGGGTCTCGAGGCGCAGCACCACCTCGACGAACTGGCCGGGCCAGAGCGCCTCGTCCTCGTTGGGGAACTCCGCCTTGAGCTGGATCGTGCCGGTGGCGGTGTCCACCGTGTTGTCGAGGAACGTGAGCTTCCCGGCCCGGCCGGCGTCGCCCGAATCGGGCGGGGAGGCCAGGACCTCGAGCGCCGACTCCGCGCGGCGGCGCTGGATCGAGGGCAGGAACTTCTCGGGCACGGAGAACGTGGCGTACACGGGCTTCGTCTGCAGCAGGACGACCATGGGCGCGTCGTTCGCCTTGACCGTGTTCCCGGCGTGGACCAGGATCGTCCCGACCCTTCCGGGGATCGGCGCGGCGATCGTGCACCAGGAGAGCCTGAGCTTCGCCATCGTCCACCGCCGCCTCGTCGGCCTTCACGCGCTCGCGCGCGGCGTCCGCGGTCGAGCGGAGCAGCTCCATCTGCTGGCCCGTCACGTAGTCCTTGTCCTTCTTCGCCAGCTCCTCGTACCGGGCGACATCCGCCTCGGCGTTGCGCGCCTGGGCGCGGTCGCTCGCGAGCTGGGCTTCGGCCCCGCTGAGGGCCGCCTGGAAGGGGCGCCTGTCGATGAGGAACAGCGGCTGTCCCTTGCCCACGGTCTGGCCTTCCTTGAAAAGGACGGACTGGACCGCGCCCTCGACCTGCGAGCGGACCTCCACGGTCGAGGAGCTCTCGATGCGTCCGATGCTCTTCAGCTCGAGGGGAACGTCCTGCTGCTCGCGCCTGGGCGACCAGGACCGGAACCGGCGGGGGCTGGGAAGGACCGGCGGGCTTCGCGCTCCCGCAGCCGGAGGAGAGCAGGAAGAGGGCTGCCGCGGCCAGGGCGGCGGTCGTGGCGAGAGTATCGAGCCGCCGACGGGCGCGGAGCGCGGCGGCCGCACCCGGTGAATCGGAGCCGGCGGCGGGCTCTCCGGGCGCGGGGTCGGATCGTGCGATCGAGCATCATCGGCCTCATCTGGTCTCTCCCTTTCCGGTTGCCGCGTCGCCGGGGACTCCGGGCCCGGGCAGCAGTCCCTGGGTCACCTTCAGGGCGATCCAGTCCACCTTGACGAGGTACCGCCGGCGCTCGAGGTCGAGCCGCCCGGAAAGAAGCTGGTTCTGCGCCGTGAAGACTTCGAGGTTCGTGGCGAGGCCCGAGCGGTATTCCTCCTGGACCAGCTTGTAGTTTTCCTCGGCGGAGGCCACGCGGGACTCGAGGCTCGTCACGATCCCCATGTCCGAGAGGAGCTCGCGCCAGGCCGTCTCGACCTGGGTCCTGACGCGCCGCTCCTGCTGGGAGAGGTCGAGCTCCGCCTGGCGCAGGCTGGAATTCGCCCCCGCCACGTCGGCGCGGATCCGCCCGCCCTCGAAGATCGGCACCGCGAGCTTCAGCTCCACGGTCCAGTCGGTGTTCTGCAGGTAGGGCGCGTAGTTCTGGCGGTCCAGGTAGTAGTTCCCTTCGAAGGTGACCGTGGGCCACCAGGCTCCCTTGGCGATCGCGACCCGACGGTCCGCCGCCTGGACGAGCCGCTCGCGCTGCCTGACGTCGCTGCGGTTGGCGAGCGCCTCGGCGACGAGCGCCTCCTCGCTCGTCGCCGGCCGCGGCCGGCGCGGGGACCTCCAGCGTGTCGCTCAGCGGCAGCTCGACCGGCTCGCCCGCCAGGAAGCCGAGGGCCTGCCGCGCGATCATCACGTCGTTGCGCGCCTTCTCCAGGTTCGACTGGTCCTCGGCGAGCTGGGAGTCGATGAGGAGCACCTCGGTCTTGCGCGCCAGCCCGACGTCCCGCCGCGCGGTGATCTCCTTCACCCGCTCCCGTTCGACCTTCACCGTGTCCTCGAGGATCTGCACGGCGCTCTCGCGCTCGAGCACCAGGTAGAAGGCGACGGCGACGTCGGCGTAGAGCTGCCGGGCCTGGTCCTCGAGGGCGAAGCGCGCCGCCTCGATGTTCCGGTCGGCGTAGGGGAAGGCATTGCGCTCCCGGAAGCCGCTGAAGATCAGCTGCTGCAGCCGGACGTTCGCCTCGCTCTGCCAGTTGGAGACCGCCTGCGAGGAGCTGCTTTCCTGGATGACGCCCGGCGGGACGTGGTTCTGGGCGTAGTAGTTCGCTTCGCCCGTGATCTGGGGAAGCACCCCCGCGAGCGCGCGCGAGCGGAGAAGCTCGGTCTGGAACAGGTCCTCCCGGGCCAGGCCGATCCGCTCGTTCTTCGCGATCGCGCTGCGGAAGCAGTCATCGAGCGTCGCGAAGCCGCGCTCGCGCGCGCCGGCGAGCGGGGTTTCCGCTCCCGCGGGAGCGGCTGCCGTCGCCGTCGACCCCGCCGTCGCCCCCGCGCCGGCTGTCCCCGCGGCTGTCGCCCCCGCGTCGGCTGTCGCCGTGACGGTTGCGTCCGCCCCGGCGGCCGCCGCGACCGCCGCGCAGCGCCAGAAGGAAGAGCGCCGGCATCACCAGCCACCCGCGAGCGGGCGTGCATTCTCTTCATGATTGCGTTCACCCGTCGATTCCTTTGAGAAAGGTCCGCGCCAGAGTGCGCGCGAGGCTCCCGCGCGAGGCCCGGGAGAGCACGCGCTCCCCGAAGACCCGCCGGGACATGAGCGTGGAGAAGATCATGCCGTTGAAGAGCCTCGCGGCGATGGCGGGATCGATCCGCCCCCTCGAGCGCCGGCGCAGGCCCCGCCTGCGGATCCTCGCCTCGATCAGCGCGAGGACCTTCTCGGTCCGGGCGCGATGGAAGTCCCGGGCCAGGTCGTGCCCGTCGAGCGCCGAGCGGACCATCAGGCGGAGGAAGGCGTCATCCGCTTCGACGCGCCGGAAGATGGACGAGGCGAGCTTCGTCAGCCAGGCCTCGTCGTCCAGCTCGTCTCCCGCGTCGTCGAGGGGGAAGGTCCTGTCGATCTCGCGGATCTTCCCCTCGATGATGGCCCGGTAGAGCGAGTCCTTGGTGGGGAAGTGCTTGAAAACGAGCGCCTCGCTCACCCCCGCGGCGCTGGCGATCCGCCGCGTCGTGGCGCCCGCGAACCCCTCGCTGGCGAAGATCCCGAGGGTCGCTTCGATGATCGCGCGCGATCGTTGTTCCCCCGCGAGCCGGGCACGGGCCATGCCGCCTCCATGGTGAGTAAGAGCCCACTACACTACGCCCCGCGCCGGGCCCGGTCAAACCGGCGGTCCACGGCCGATGCGGCTCATGGCGGGATCCGGGGCCGCCGCGAACGGAGGACGGCCCGGGCGGCGGGAGCGGGGCGACGCCCCGGGGGAACGTGCTGCAGCGCGGCGGTGTGATCGAATGGCCATGGGATGGCGGCGGCATCGCGGAGCGTGGAGAATGAGCGGATCGGGGGTGACGGGGCGGCGAGGATGGGAGAGGGTCCGGGGATGGCGTAAGGTAGTCGCTGATGGCTCCGCGGGAGCCGTGAGAGGTTGTTTCCCATGAAGACGCGCGCATCTCAGACCATCGTCGTTGCTTCGCTGGGCTGCCTTGCAGCCCTCGTTGTGTGCTCCGGCGCAGCCGCCGCGGGCGGCCTGGTTGAGGCGCCCGCCGCAGGCGCGAACCTGGCGCCCGGGGCCGTCCCGGCCCGGGCACCGGCTGCCGGAGCGCCCGCCCCCGGCGCGGTCCCCCCCGCGGGGCCGGCCCCCTCCCCGGCGGGACGCACTCCCGGCGGCTGGAAGGTGATCGACCTCGGGGAGGTCGTCCGCGGCGCGCTCGTCACGGCCGTCTTCGAGGTGCCGAACGGCGGCGTGGAGCCGCTCCGGATCCTCGATGTCCGGGCCGACTGCCCCTGCCTGAAGGTCACCTTCGACGCTTCGATCGCCCCCGGCGGGACCGGGAAGGTGAGCGCCGTCCTCGACACGGGTTCGCTCAGCGGCCCGCAGGAGAGGCTCATCGTCCTCACCACGAGCGATCCGGCGGGTCCCTCGAGGATCCTGCGGCTGAAGGTGAACGTCGCCGGCAGCATCGAGGTCCTCCCCCGCTCGTACCTCTCGTTCCCGAACTACCCATCCTGGGGATTCGAGGCGAAGCTGCTGATCCGCGCGACCGGCTCGGACAGGGCGGCGCTGAAGCTCGCGGAGCCGGCGACCTCGGTCCCGTGGCTCATCGCCAGGGCCCGAAAGGTGGAGAAGGCCGAGCCCCTTCCCGAAGGCCTGCCTGCCGCGGCCCCCGGCGACTGGATTCTCGACGTGAGCGTGACGGACGCAGCGCCCGTCGGGCAGAGCCGCCAGGAGGTCCGGCTCCGCACGGGCCTTGCGACCCAGCCCGAGCTGACCCTGCCGGTCGGCGTCGCCATCCAGAAGGCCCTGCAGGCGGATCCGCCCTCGCTCGTCCTGAACGTCCCCCCGGGAAGCCGGGAAGCGATGGCCCTGTTCACCGTGATCGTGAGGCCGGGCGCCGCCCTCGACCCGGCGAAGCCGGCCGGCGCCGCGACAGGCGGCGATCAGGGCGGGAAGGGCGCCGCGGGTCCCGGCGCGGACACGGCAGTGCGTTCCGCCGGCACGGTCCAGGCGTTCGCCTCGCCCGAACCGTTCAGCGTGACGCTCGAGCCTGCGGGAGAGCGGCGCTACCGGGCCGTGGTCGGGTGGAAGGGGGCCGACGCCAAGGCGGCGCGCGCCGGCAGCGTCGTGCTCACGCTCGGGGGGAGACGCTCTCCGTCCCCGTCCGCGTGGTGGACCACCCGGCCGATCCTCCGGCGAAAGCCCCGGAGGCTGCGCCCCCCGCCCCGGGAAAGGGGCCCGGGCAACCGCCCGCCACGCCGGCCGGGCCCCAGCCCGCGCAAGAGCCACCGGAGCGATCGCCCTCTCCGGCCAGGCCGGCGCCCTGAGCGAAGCCGCGCCCTCCCGTCGAATAGCGATGTCGCGTGCCCGGTCAGGGTGTTAACATTCCCCGGGCCGATTTCGGGAGACAACAGGCATGTGCGGTTTCATCGGGGTCATCGGAGTCGACTCGGCCGTCCAGGAGATCTACGACGGCCTGCTGGCGATCCAGCACCGGGGCCAGGACGCCGCCGGGATCATCACCTACGACGGCGTACTTCCACATCAAGAAGGGGGAGGGGCTCGTCCGTGAGATCTTCTCCGCCGCGCACTTCGAACGGCTGAAGGGGAACCTCGGCGTCGGCCACGTGCGCTATCCCGACGGTGGGCTCCGGGGGAGGGGAGGACGCGCAGCCGTTCACGGTGAACTTCCCGTTCGGGATCGTGATGGCCCACAACGGGAACGTCGCGAACTACGACGAGCTCAGGGAAGACCTCGCCGGCAAGGGGCATCGCCACCTGTACTCCGGCTGCGACGTCGAGATCGTCCTCAACGTCTTCGCGAACGCGCTCGCGAAGGCGGCCGCCGACCGCTTCACCCTCGCGGCCTACCACCAGGCGGTCGGCGAGGTGTACCGCCAGGTGCGGGGCGCCTACAGCGTCGTCGGGTTCATCGCGGGGCACGGCCTGTTCGCGTTCCGCGATCCCTACGGCATCAAGCCGATCGCCATGGGGCGCAAGAACGTCAACGGCCGCGACGCCTACGCCGTCGCCTCCGAGAGCGTCGTGCTGACGGCCCTCGAGTACGAGATCCTCCCCTGGGGCAGCCCCGGGCAGGCGGTCTTCGTGGACCTCGAGGGGAACGTCACCCGCGAGAAGATCGCGGACCCGAAGCACCATCCCTGCGTCTTCGAGTTCGTCTACTTCGCCCGGCCGGACTCCTACCTCGAGGGGATCTCGGTGTACGAGACCCGGATCCGGATGGGGGAGCGCCTCGCGAAGACCTTCCGCGCCACGGGCCTGAAGGCCGACGTCGTGATCCCGGTCCCCGACTCCGCGCGCACCGCCGCGCTGGCCATGGCCCAGGCGCTCGGGCTTCCCTACCGCGAAGGCCTGGTGAAGAACCGCTACGTCGGCCGGACCTTCATCATGCCGAACGACTGGATGAGGAAGAAGTCGGTCCGCCACAAGCTGAACACGATCGAGGAGGAGTTCCGGGGCAAGGACGTCCTGCTCGTGGACGATTCGATCGTCCGCGGCAACACCAGCCGGCAGATCGTGCAGCTCGCGCGCGCGGCCGGCGCCGGCAAGGTCTTCTTCGCCTCCACGGCGCCGCCGCTCGTCCACCCGTGCGTGTACGGCATCGACATGAGCACGCGCCGGGAGTTCGTCGCGCGCGACCGCACGCCCGAGCAGGTGGCCCGCGAGATCGAGGCCGACGCCGTGATCTACCAGACCCTCGAGGACCTGACCGGGGCGGTCCTCCAGGGGCAGGACCGGATCAAGAGCATGTGCACGGCCTGCTTCTCCGGCGAGTACCCCACGGGCGACATCACGCCGTGGATGCTCCTGCAGATCGAGACCCAGCGACTGTTCGCCGGCAAGTGAGCCGCGTGGGCGCCGCGAGGTGAGCTCTCCCGACGCTGCTCGGCGAAGCGGCCTGCCTGACGGCGGCGTTCATCTGGGCGGGGACGATCGCGCTCTTCCGCAGGCCGATCGAGCAGCACGGCGCCCGGACGGTCAACCTCGCCAAGTGCTCGCTGGCGGCGGTCCTGCTGGGAGCCACGACCTGGGCGATGGGGCAGGCGGGCCAGCTGCGCGGGGCGGGCGTCCGCGATCTTCTCCTGGTCGCCGTCTCCGGGCTGGTCGGCCTGACGATCGGCGACACGGCGCTCTTCGCCTCCGTGGCGCGCATCGGAGCGCACCGCGCGGTGCTGATCCAGACGCTCGCGCCCATCGTCACCGTGATCCTCGCCGTCGCCACCCGCGGCGAATCGCTCGGCGGCGGCCGTCTTCCCGGCATGCTCGTGACCCTCGCGGGGGTCGCGCTCGTCCTCTCCAAGCCGGCCTCGCCGGCGCGCGCGGCCTCGCGCGCTCCGATCGCGGGGCCGGAGGGGGTCGGCGTTCCGGAGGAACGGACGGATCCGATCGCGTCGGCGGAGACGCGATCCGGGGAGCCGGAGTCAGGACGCGGCGGGGAGCCGCGAAGCGCAGCGGACGGACGACGGCCGGACCGCGGCCTGTGGGCGGGAGTGGCGCTGGGGCTCGTCGCGGCGGTCTGCCAGGGGACGGGCGTGGTCCTCGCCAAGGCCGGCATGTCGCACCTGACCTTCCTGCCGGCCAGCTTCCTGCGGCTGGGCATGGCCGCCGTCGGCCTCATCGCGATCGAGGCGGCGGCCGGCCGGCTCGGTTCCTCCGTGCGCAGGGCCACGTCGCGGGGAACGCTGGCGCGGATCGTGCCCGCGGCCATCCTCGGGAGCTACATCGGCATCTCGCTCATGATGGCCGGCATTGAGCGGGCGCCCGCCTCGGTGGCCGCCGTGCTTCTCGCGACCACCCCCGTCTTCAGCCTGATGCTCGATGCCGTCCGCGGGCAGGAGCGGCTGACCCTGAGAGGCGTGGCGGGGACAGCTCTCGCGATCGGGGGGATCGCTCTGATCTCCCGCTGACGATCGCATAGAATCGGGAGTCCCCTGAAGGAGCCGCCGTGAACGTCCACAAGCTCGACCGGATCTTCAAGCCGCGGAGAATCGCCCTCATCGGCGCCAACGAGAATCCCAAGGGCGTCGGCTCGACGATCCTTCGCAACCTCGTCGGGGCGGCATTCCGCGGGGTGGTGTACCCCGTCGCCCCCGTCTCGAGGCGGTGGGCGGGATCCATTGCTACCCGAACGTGCGGGACCTGCCGCGCACGCCCGATCTCGCGATCATCTGTACGCCCGCGCGTCGAGGTCCCGGGCATCGTCCGGCAGTGCGGCGAAGCGGGGATCCTCGGGCTCGTGATCATCTCCGCCGGCTTCCGGGAGGCCGGCGCGGAGGGGCTTGCCCTCGAGGAGTCGATCCGCGACGAGCAGCGCCGCTTCGACGGGATGAGGATCATCGGTCCGAACTGCCTCGGCGTGATCGTCCCCTCGACTGGGTCTCAATGCCAGCTTCGCCGCCGACGCTGCCGAAGGCCGGGCAGATCGCGTTCGTGTCGCAGTCCGGGGCCCTCTGCTCCTCGGTCCTGGACTGGGCGATCGAGGAGAACATCGGCTTCTCCTACTTCGTCTCGGTCGGGAACATGCTCGACGTCGAGTTCGGCGACCTGGTGGACTACTTCGGGGAAGACGAGCAGACCGGCTCGATCATCCTCTACATCGAGTCGATCTCCGACGCGCGGAAGTTCATGACGGCGACCCGGGCCTTCGCCCGCACGAAGCCGATCGTCGCCTACAAGGCGGGACGGTTCGCCGAGTCGGCCCGGGCGGCAGCCTCCCACACCGGGGCGATGGCGGGCGAGGACGCGGTCTACCAGGCGGCTTTTGAGCGCGCGGGGATCGCGCGCGTCCATGAGATCGGTCAGATCTTCGACGTGCGCCGAGCTCGTGGCGCGCCAGCCCCCAGCCGCGGGGACCGCGGCTCGCGATCATCACGAACGCGGGCGGCCCCGGGGTCATGGCGACCGACGCCCTGATCGCGCGCCACGGCCGTCTGGCGGAGCTGGCGATCGGAAACGCTCGAGGCGCTCGACGAGCACCTGCCCCCTTCGTGGTCCCACGGCAACCCCGTGGACGTGCTCGGCGACGCGCGGCCCAAGCGGGTCGTCAAGGCGGTCGAGACTGGTCCTGGCCGACCCCGGTGTGGACGCTGCCCTGGTGATCCTGACCCCGCAGGCGATGACCAACCCCTCCTCCACCGCGAGGGCGATCGCCGAGCTGGCCCCCAGGGCCCGCAAGCCCGTCCTCGCGGCCTGGCTCGGCGGCCGATCGATGCGGGAGGGGATCCAGATCCTCAACCAGGCGGGGGTCGCGACCTACGCGACGCCCGAGCAGGCGGTCAGCGCCTTCATGACGCTCGTTGACTACGGGCGGAACCTCGACGCCCTCTTCGAAACGCCGAAGGACATCCCCGTCGGGTTCCCTTCCGATCGGGACGAGCGGCGCCGACGCTTCCTCGCGCTGGTGCCGGACGAAGGGGACACGCTCTCCGAGGAGGCCTCGAAGGCGCTCCTCGAGGCGTACGGGATACCGGTCGCGAGGTCGCGCGCGGCGGCGAGCGCGGACGAGGCGGCGAGCCTGGCGCGCGAGACCGGCTTCCCCGTCGTGCTCAAGATCCTCTCCCCCGACATCACGCACAAGACGGATGTGGGCGGGGTGGCGCTGGATCTGGCCGGCGAGGCGGCGGTCCGCGACGCCTTTGGCCGGATCGTCGCCTCGGCCCGGCGCCGCCCTGCCCGGGGCGCGGATCGACGGAGTCACCGTGCAGCCGATGGTCAGCGTTCGCAACGGCTTCGAGCTGATCCTCGGGATGAAGAAGGACCCGACCTTCGGGGCCGTGATACTGGTGGGGGCCGGCGGCACGGCGGCCGAGATCCACGGCGATCGCGCCCTGGGATTCCCCCCGCTCAACGAGCGGCTCGCGCGCCGGATGCTCGAATCGCTCAGCTCTGGCCGCTCCTGCAGGGCTTTCGCGGGCGGCCCGGGTGTTGCCCTTGATCGCCTCGTCGAGATCCTGATCCGCTTCTCCTATCTTGTTGCGGACTACCCGGAGATCCTCGAGCTGGACGTGAACCCGCTGCTCGCGGGACCCGAGGGCGCCATCGCCCTCGATGCCAGGGTCATTCTCGATCGCGCGGCGCTCGGGAGGCAGGCCCGGCCCTACGAGCACCTGGTCCTGCGCCCGTACCCGGAGGAGTATGTCCGGCCGGCCAGGCTGGAGGACGGCACCGCGGTCCTCCTGCGGCCGATCAAGCCGGAGGATGAGCCGCTCTGGAAGGAGATGCTTGGACGCTGCACGCCGGAGACGATCTTCTCGAGGTTCCGCGCCGCCGTGCCCTGGAGCCGCCACGAGGTCGCGACCCGCTTCTGCTTCATCGACTATGACCGCGAGATCGCGATCGTGGCAGAGACGGGGGAGGGCGAGGATCGCCGGCTCGTGGGCGTCGGCCGCCTGATCGCGGACCCGGACCACGAGACCGTCGAGTACGCCGTTCTCGTCAGCGACGAGTACCAGAACCGCGGACTCGGCGGGGTCCTGACGGATTACTGCGGCGAGATCGCGGGTCACTGGGGGCTTCGGCGCATCGTGGCGGAAACCGCCCCCTCGAACGAGCGGATGCTGGCGCTCTTCCGCAACCGCGGGTACCTGCTCCGGGAGGACGAAGAGGGGAACGTCGTCGAGGTCGAGAAGCGTCTTCCGGTCGGCGAGCCGCCGGATCCCGGGGACGACTGACGGCGTCCGCCCCCGGGCGGTCGTGCAGCGCGCCGGATTCCGCCCGTGGGAGCCAGCCGATCATTTTGTAGCCCCCCGAGGCGGGTCGGAGTATCTTCTCGCCAAACGTTCCGGCTGCCCTCAGGAGGACGACGGCACGGGATGACTGCGGCGGCCCGTCCTGCTGCGGCGACCAGAACAGGCCATCGGGACAGGGGGAAACCATGAGCCACCCCAATGGAGCCTTCCTCTTTCCGTTCTCGGTCCGTGCGTTGCGATCCTCCGTGGCAGCCGGCATCGCTGGCGCGGCCATGGCGGTCGTTCTCGCCGGTTCCCTTGCGGCCGCGGCGGTGCCTGCCCCGGCGGACACGCCCCTGATCCTCTGGACCTGGTCGTTCACCCCGGCGCCGACGTGGGACAACGTCGTCGCCGTGAGCGGGGGGCCGGATATCGACGGCGACGGCTGGCCCGACGCGCTGGTCTCGAGCGAGGACTACCGGCTCCGGGCGCTGAGCGGGCACTCCACCGGCATGCCCGCCGTGATCTGGACCTTCGGCGGCACCAACCAGATGCCGGTCAGCGAGAAGGCGATCAACTTCTACCCGGACCGCAACGGCGACGGCCTGCCCGAGATCCTCTACACGACCGGCTATGCGGACCAGCGGACCTATCTGATCAACTCCGCAAACGGCGTCCCGTTCTGGACTTTCGACCACCGCACGGCCGGCTGCACCGAGACCGCCTGGATGTACAGCGCGGTCGCGCTCAGGGACATCAACCGCGACGGGGTGACCGACGTCGCGGCCGCCGTCACATCCCGCTGCAACCAGGTCGTCACGCTGAACGGGACGGACGGCACGCTGATCTGGCTCTACCAGGCGAACGACGGCGTCCGGGCCGTGATGGACGCGGGGGACCTGGACGGCGACCACGTGGACGACGTGCTCGCCGCGGCGGGGGCGAACTTCGCCGACAACCGCCTGTTCCTCCTCAGCGGCAAACCCTCGGCCCCGCAGCGGCTGGTCTGGGAGCGTTTCGCCGGCAGCTTCGTGGACACGCTGACGATGACCCACGACATCAACGGGGACGGCTACGAGGAGGCGATCGGCGGCTCCTGGGACAAGAGCGTCTTCGCCGTGAGCGGGCACTCGCTCGGCACCGTGACGACCCCGATCTGGTCCACGTCCGTGACCGGGGGGACCGGATGGGTGCAGGAGACCGCCAGGATCCCCGATGTCGACGGCGACTGCGTGGATGACGTCGCCGTGTCCTCCTACACTCCGCAGACCCGGGTCATCTCCGGCCGCACCGGCGGCGTCTTCTGGGCGAAAACGGTCGGCACCTCGACCAACGCCGCCTACGGCGCCCTCATCCCCGACGTCACGGGCGACATGCAGTGGGACTGGATCGTCGGCAGCATCAACCCCGGTTTCGTGGCCCTCTTCTCGGGCGGAGACGGCGCGAAGATCTGGGAGTGGAGCGCGCCGACGAACGTCCGGTCGGTCGGCTGGATCGGCGACATCAGCGGCGACGGCCTGCCGGACATCCTGGTCGGCCTGCAGGACGCGGCGCAGGCGATCGCGTTCGCGAGCCGCAACTCCGGCGGATGCGTCCGCCCCGCGGCCGAGGTCAAGGGGGTCTCGGTCGCCCGCCTCGACGCGTCGAGGATCCAGCTCGGTTGGGCGGCCTCGACCGACGGCTGCCACGACCGGTACCGGGTCTTCGCGGTCCCCTCGGACGTGAAGGGCGAGAAGGGGTGCTTCGCGCGCCTCGTGGACATCACCGACCTGGACGAGGACGGAGATCCGGCCAACGAGTCCTGGACGGGACCCGGCGCGTACTTCGGCTACCTGGTGGTGGACCAGTCACTGAACGGCGGCCGGGGGCCCCTCGGGCATTTCCGGCGCTGATCCGGCCGCAGGCAGGTTCACCCGGAAGCTGGCCGGGCCTCCCGTTGGGCGCGGGCGACACGGCGGACCGCTCCGTCGCAGCCGTCCTGGCGATGAGGTCGGAACCGCGCGGTTTCCCCGCCCGTCAATAGTGCAAATGCATCATTCCCTGGGGGGGCGCGCCGAGGGCGGTCGAGGACTCCGCCGGAAATCGCTTCCCGGAAGGCCAGGGCTTCGCGGCATGGTGGTATATTTCACGATCGAAAGCACCCGCAGAGGTCAGACCCCGGGTCCTGCCTGGAGACCGGGAGAAGAGGGGCTGCGGGTCTTCCGATCGGCTTGCGGTAATGATGACCGCAACGTCCATCCACGGACGGTGGCCGGAACAGCATTCGCATCCTGACGGCCGGCGCCGCCCGCGCCACGCGAGCTCCCCGCGCTTCGCGCGAGGTGCGGAGGGAAGCAGTCGCGCCCCCGTTCCCCGGTCTGCCGCGATCCTTCCACTGCCGCTGCCGCTGAGAGTCGATTCGGGCGGGCGCCTCCGCCATTCCTCTCCCGGGAGGCCACGACCATGAGAACCACAGCAATCCGCGCCACCCTCGTCCTTGCCTGCGCCCTGGCAGCTCTCTCCCACGTCCTGGCGACGCCGAACCCCTCGGCCGTCTACTGCGATCGCCTTGGATACTCCTACGGGATCGTCGAAACGCCCGAGGGGCAGGTGGGACGGTGCCTGGCGGACGGTCACGATTTCCCGGCATGGGACTTCTTCAACGGGAAGGTCGGCGCCCAGTACTCGTACTGCGCCCGCAAGGGGATGGACCTCGAGATCCTGCCGGTTGATTTCCAGGGCGCGACGATCCGCCAGGTGTTCTGCGTCCCCCGGACCCGGAACATCCGGCCCCAGGACAAGGTCCCCATGCTGGACCTGATGAAGGCGGACGGCCTGTATCCCGAGTCGTTCAGCCTGCCCGAGCGCGCGGCGCCGGGAGAGGCGGGGGGGGCATTGGCGCCAGCGGAGCCTCCGCCGGGCGCCCCGGTCACCTACCCGACGGCCTTCTCATGGAAGAACTACAACGGCAAGAACTGGGTGACCTCCGTCAGGAACCAGGGCATGTGCGGGAGCTGCTGGGCCTTCGCGGCGACGGCGGTCTTCGAAGCCAAGTACAACATCGACAACAACGACGATTCCATCGATCTCAACCTGAGCGAGCAGGAGCTGGTCTCCGACTGCTCGAACGCGGGAAGCTGCTGCGGGGGCTGGGCGAACCAGGCGCTCGGCTACATCAAGACCAACGGCCAGATCGAGGAAGGATGCCTGTCCTACGACGACGGCGACAACCCCTCCTGGCCCTGGTCCTACTGGGAGCACGTCGGGTGCGAGTGCAACACCACCCCCAATCCGGACGATTGCACCTCCAAGTGCGCCTACACGAGCGCCGACGGTTCGATCTGCAGCGATCACACCTGCGCGAACCGGTGCAGCGGGTACGAGAGCCGGGACTGGCACTTCTCCGACTATGTCCACACCGGCTACGCCCTCACCACCGCGGAGGTGAAGCAGCGTCTCTACGACCACGGCCCCCTCGCGATCTCCGTCGACGCGAACGGCGAATGGAGCGCGGACTACGACGGGCACATCATCACGACGGGCGGGTCCTCCAATCACGCCGTGACCCTCGTGGGCTGGGACGACAATGTGTCGGACCCCACCAAGGGGTACTGGATCATCAAGAATTCCTGGGGCGGGGACTGGGGGAACAGCGGGTACGCGAAGCTGAAGTACGGAATCATGGAGGCCAACGGGGACGCGGACTACATCACGACCACGAGGGCCTACACGAACTGCAACCCGGCGATGTCGCTGACGTCGGTCCCCTCCTATACCAACTCGACGACCCCGCCCCTGGCCGGCCACGTCTCGAGCGCCTGCCACGACATCACCGGGGTGCAGTGGATCATCGATCCCTACGCCAACCAGGTCCACGACTGGAACTCCCCGGACGGCAACGCGTCGCCACCGCCCGGACAGTCCTTCGGAACGGCCAATGCGTACGATTTCAACTTCACGCCCGGACCCCTGGCGGACAACCGGTACGCCGTGTTCCTCGACGCCGCGAACGACCGGTCGCAGCACAGCGCCGCCCGGGATCAGCTCAGGGGCTCGTTCTACGTCGATACGCACGCGCCTTCGGGGTTCGTCACCGACATCGACCCGGGCTGGACGCTGACCGATGCCGTCACCCTCTGGTGCCAGGACGACGTGTCCACGGCCGCCTGGAGCGGCTGCGCGTCGGACTTCTGGTTCTACTACGACGCCGACGGCGTGTGCGATTCGAGCAAGAGCTCGTACGTGAACCACGTCGCCGCCGCAACGTCGCCCTTCACGCTCAACATCTACGACGAGCAGCGCGACCGGTACCTCTGCCTCTGGGTCGAGGACCGGGCGGGCAATCACGGCATCGGGACCAGCTCGCCCCGGACCCTCAACATCGACCGGACCCCCCCGCAGGCCTCGATCAGCGGCATCAGCCCGGCCTGGACGACCCTCGACACGATCTCGCTCGGCTGCACCGATCCGTTCGGCCAGTGCTCGTCCTCGCGCTGGTACTCCCTGACCGACGGGAGCTGCTCCTCGTACCGGTCCGATTACACCCTGGCGCCAGGGGCGGACATCCAGGTCGGCGGCGACCGCACCGACCATGTCTGCCTGTGGGTCGAGGACCTGGTGGGGAATCACGGCACGGCCCGAAGCGCCGAAGCCCTGATGATCGACAACACGCCACCCGTGGCCGCCATTTCCGGGGTCTCCGGGACCTGGGCGACCCAGAAGTCGATCACCCTCGGCTGCACGGACGCTGCCGCGGGATGCAAGTCGAGCCGGTGGTACCAGTACACCGCGGGCGGGCCATGCAGCACGGACAGGGGCACGTATGTGGAAACCACCTCGCCCCTCGTCGTGAACGCGGACAACAACCAGCGGCTCTGCCTCTGGGTCGAGGACAATGTCGGGCTCCATGCCACCGTCATGTCCGACCTCCTCCGCGTGGACACGACGCCGCCCGTCGCCTCCGTCAGCGGCGTGTCCGCCCAATGGGTCGCCTCGGACACCCTCGCGCTCGGCTGCAGCGACGCGGCCTCGGGCTGCACGACCACGCTCCGGTACTACTTCGACGCCGACGGCGTCTGCTCGACCTCCAGCAGCGCGTACACCCAGTACACGGTAAGCAGCAGCCTCGCGATCACGGATGGTCACAACGATTACCTGTGCCTGTGGGTCGAGGACGAGGCCGGCAACCACGGCATCGCCGCCTCGGCCCAGCTCCATGTCGACGTCGTGCCCCCCACCCCCGTCCCTCCCGCGTCCCAGAACGCGGTGACGGGTCAGCAGGTCTCCTTCGACGGGTCGGCCTCCCACGATGACGTGGGGATCCAGTCGTACCGGTGGGATTTCGGCGACGGCGCCTGGCTCTACGGGCAGACGGCCCAGCACACCTACACCCGCGCGGGCGGGTTCACGGTCACGCTGACCGTGACGGACGCCGCGGGCAACCATACCTCGGCGGCCACATCAGTCTCCGTTCTCGGCCGTCCGGTCGCCGTCATCGACGCGATCGCCCCGCGCCCGGCGATCCAGGGCGCCACGATCGCCTTCACCGGCCACGGCGCGGACCAGGACGGGTCCATCCAGGCCTATGAGTGGTCCTCCGACAGGGACGGCACCCTCAGCACCGCGGCCTCGTTCAATACCAACGGGCTGTCGGTGAACCACCACACGATCACCTTCAAGGTGCGCGACAACGACGGCCTGTGGTCCGACCCTGACACCCTCGACCTGGACATCTACGCGCCCCCCGATTGGCCGATGTTCCACCGCACGCCGGATCATGTCGGCTCGACGGCATCCCCCATCCCGATCGCCGGGGGCCCCGTCTACGGCATCCAGTGGAGGGCGGACGCGACGAAGGCGATCGCCTCCGGGCCCGCGATCGCCGACCTCGACAACAACCCGGTCAACGGCCTCGAAATCGTCTTCACGGCCGGGGCCGCGACACGTGGTCAGCCGCGACACCGTCTACGCCTACCACGCCGACCAGACCCTCATGTGGTCTTACACCGTCCTCGGGAACCCGCTCAGCGCGGTCTATGCGACCTCCTCGCCTGCGATCGGGGACGTGGATGGGGACGGCGCGAAGGAGGTCGTTTTCGGCGCGCGCGACGGGTTCGTGTACGTGCTCTCCGCGACCGGCCAGCTGGAGTGGAGGTACGCCACCGCGGGCCTCATCGCCTCGTCACCGACGCTCGCCGAGCTGAGCTCCGCCTCGCCCGGCCTCGAGATCGTGATCGGATCCAACGATCAGAAGGTCTATGCCCTGATGAGCGCGGGGGCCCACCTGCTCTGGTCGTTCGCCGCAGGCAGCCCGGTGTCGGCATCGCCCGCGGTCGTCGACATCGACTCCGGGCGCGCGGGTCGCGAGACGATCATCGGGACCGACGCCGGCACCCTCTATGTCCTCAGCAGCGCCGGCATCCAGATCGCCTCGCGGGCGATGGGATGCGTCGTCACCTACTCCTCTCCGGCTGTCGCCGATGTGCGCCCGGAGGTCGCTGGCACGGAAATCGCTGTCGGCTGCGGCAATTCGCTCCTCCTGCAGAACTACAACCCGGCCACCGGCTCCCTGTCGCCGGTGTGCAGCTGGTCGCCCGCGGCGCTCGTGAGGTCCTCTCCTGCGATCGGATTCGTCTACGAGGATCCCGTCGGCGAGATCGTGTTCGGGTCTGACGGCAACAACGTTCATGTCCTGACCCGTTTCTGCGGTAATGCCGGCGCATTCGTCACGGGGGACGATGTCCTCTCCAGCCCGGCCATCGCCGAGCTCCGCCTGCTGCAGGACTACCCGCCGCTCGGCGCCAGGGAAGTCGTCGCCGGGTCGCTGGACAACAAGATCTACGGACTCAGCTTCCGCACGGCCGGGGCGTTGATCTGGAGCGTCGACACCGGCGACGACGTGCTCTCCTCCCCGGCCGTCGGCGATATCGACCACGATGGCGCCCTCGAGATCGCGGTCGGCTCGAAGAGCGGGCTCCTCTACGTGCTCGACACGGCCGCGCCCCCGCAGGATTCCGACGGGGACGGCATCCTCAACTCGATGGACAACTGCCCCTTCACGGCCAACCCCGACCAGGCCAACACCGACCCGGACCAGGTGGGCGACGCCTGCGACAACTGCCCGGCCCTCGCCAACAACGACCAGGCCGATCTGGACGGCGACGGCGTGGGCGATGCGTGCGACAACTGCTCCTCGGCCGCGAATTCCGGGCAGGGGGACTCCGACGCCGATACCCTCGGGGATGCCTGCGACAACTGCCCCAGCATCTCCAACGTCCTCCAGGAGGACGCCGATCTCGACCAGGTGGGCGATCCCTGTGACAATTGCCCCTCCGCGAAGAACCTGCTGCAGACCGACACCGACCAGGACGCGATCGGCGATGCCTGCGACAACTGTCCCTCGGTGTCCAACGCCAACCAGGCCGACGGCGACGGCGACGGGGTCGGCAACCTCTGCGACAACTGTACCGCCATCTCCAATGCGAGCCAGGCCGACAATGACGGGGACGGAAAGGGCGACGCCTGCGACAACTGCCCCGCCGTCGCCAACGCCAACCAGGCCGATGGCGACGGGGACGGCATCGGGGACCTCTGTGACAACTGCCCGGCGAACGCCAACGCCGCCCAGTCCGACGCCGACGGGGACGGCCGCGGCGACATCTGCGACAACTGCCCCGCCGCGGCGAACCCCACCCAGACCGACACCGACGGGGACGGAAAGGGCGACTCCTGCGACAACTGCCCGGCCGTGGCGAACGCAGGACAGGCGGACGGGGACGGCGACGGAGCCGGCGATCCGTGCGACACCTGTCCGTCCCTCGCAAACCCCGGTCAGTCCGACGTCGACGGTGACGGCCGGGGCGACCTGTGCGACAACTGCCCCGCCGCCTCCAACGCGGGCCAGGCCGATGGCGATGCGGACGGTGTCGGGGATGCCTGCGACGACTGTCCTTCCATCGCCAACACGGCCCAGGCCGACGCGGACGCGGACGGGAAGGGCGATGCCTGCGACAACTGCGGAACGGTTCCCAACGCGAGCCAGGCCGATGGCGACGCGGACGGGGTCGGCGACGCCTGCGACAACTGCACCGCCAGCGCCAACGCCGGGCAGGTGGACGCGGACGGCGACAGGATCGGCGACGTCTGCGACAACTGTTCCGCCGCGGTGAACCCGGCGCAGACCGACACCGACGCCGACGGGCGCGGGGACGCCTGCGACAACTGCCCCGCGACCGCCAATGCGGGGCAGGACGATGCGGACGGCGACGGGATCGGCGACGTGTGCGATGCGCACCCGAACGACCGTGACAACGACGGTGTCGACGATGCCTCCGACAACTGCCCGTCCCTCGCGAACTCCGATCAGTCCGATGCCGACGGCGACGGGCGCGGCTCCGTCTGCGACAACTGTCCGGTGAACGCCAACCAGGACCAGGCCGACGGCGATCTGGATGGCGCCGGCAACGCGTGCGACACCTGCCCCGCCATTTCGAATCCCGACCAGGCGGATGCCGACGGCGACGGGAAGGGCGATGTCTGTGATCCGTACCCCGACGACCCGGACGACGACGGCATCCCGTTCGCCTCGGACAACTGCCCCTTCACGTACAACCCGAACCAGGCCGACACCGACGGCGACGGCCTCGGCGATCTCTGCGACACCTACCCCCTCGACAAGGACAACGACGGGGCGGCCGATGGAAGCGACAACTGCCCGGCGGTCGCCAATCCTGCGCAGTCCGATACGGACAGCGACGGCGTCGGCGATGCCTGCGACAACTGTCCCTCGATCGCCAACCCGGATCAGGCCGACCGCGAGGGGGACGGGGTGGGCGACCTGTGCGACAACTGCCTCGACTACTCGAACGACGGCCAGGTCGATTCCGACGGTGACGGGTTCGGCCCCCCGTGCGACTGCGACGACGCCAACCCGGAAACGCATCCGGGCGCGGCCGAGGTCAACGACGGCGCAGACAACCAGTGCATCGGGCAGCAGGGGTGGGGCCTCGTGGACGAGATCGGGCTCACGACCGGCTTCCACAACCCCGCCGACCGGAACGAGTACTCGTGGCCGGCGCAGAGCGGCGCGGCCACCTACGAGGTGGCGCGTTCTTCGTTGCCGGACTTCAGCTCCGGTCGCGTCTGCTTCGTGACCGCCGTCGCGAACCTGAGCGATTCCGCGCTGCCTCCCGGAGGCTCCGCGTACTACTACCTCGTCCGGGCCCTGACCCCCAATGCGGGGAGCTGGGGACAGAATTCATCGGGGGCCGAGAGAGCAATCGTCTGCCCCTGACAGCCTCCGCCTGGTTCCCCGCGCGGCGCAGGGCGGCGCCTGCGGCCGCGTGGGCGGCGGTGGAAAACGATCGGCGCTAGAGATACCGGCGCCAGTCGAAGGCGAGCCGGATATAGAGGAAGTACCCCGTCCCGATCTCGGGAGTCGGGCCCTCGAAGGGAGGAATGACCTTCACGTCCCTCGGGAGGGAGAGCCCCCCCCCGAGCTGAAGCAGCAGGGTGAAGGTCTGGTGGGTCGTGAAATCCCGGAAGGGCCGGTACTCGACCAGCGGGAAATCGAGCTCGATCGAGCGCATCGTGACGGGAACGTAGACCGGCTGGCCCTGCGGGGTCGTGCCCGACTGCACGATGAACGCCTGCTGGTGCCCCGTGTACCCGAAGAAGGTCGCCCCGATCTCGCGGCCCAGGACGAACTGGAACCGGCCGATGGGGGAGGCGATCCCCGATTGCCAGGGGATCAGCCCCCCGTCCGCCGCCGTGATCGTCATCTTCTCGAGCGTGCGCGGTGAGGTGATCGCCAGGATCGGGGCGGCGAGGACCAGGTCGCCCGGGATCAGCCAGAAGGGGGCGCGGAACCGCACCGAGATCCCCTGCCTGGCGGGCGCGAGGGGAACGATCTCATCCGCGAGGGGCCCGAGGTTGCACGCGCTGCCGCAGGCGGTTCTCGAAGCGGACTGGTAGAGGATTCCGAGCTGGAGGAACACCTGGCCGTCGCCCGCCTTCCCGATCAGGGCGTCGAGGCCGAAGCCGCCGCGCACGCCGACGTCGAGTGCGCCGAACGGGGCCGTCCCTCCGCCGTTCTCCGCGAACAGTCCGCCCCTCATGCCCGCGCCCCAGAGCCCGGTCGCGAGACCGAGGAACGGTCCGATCTCGGATTGGAACCGGGGCAGCGAGCCGAGCCCGGGGCCGCGTGCCGGGACCGGAGTCTCCATGAAGACGGCCGCGAGCAACGGCTTCATGTCCTCCGGCACCGTCAAGGGGGGCAGCGGGTCCATTCCGCAGGTGTTCAGGCCGGCCGTCCTCTCGGCTTCGTCCAGGGGCACCCGCTCCACGCCCCGGGCGAGGGCGGATCCCGAGCCGAGCGCCTCCAGCACGTGCGACAGGCTCTCCCGCACCGTCGCGGCGGCGCGGGCAACGTCCTCGGGGCGCATGTGGGCGTCCCCCGCGATCACGACCTGGCGGCCGCTCCAGGTGGTGGTGGCGAGCCCCTGCTCGTTGTAGAAATCGTGCGTGCCCTTCCGCTGGGCATTGGGGCCCCAGGTCCCCGCGACATGGCCCGCCGCGAAGGCGTCCTCGAGGAAGTGCAGTCCGTAGGCCTCGCAGGCGAGGATGACGCGGGCGAGCGCGTCGCGCCGGCCGGGCGGCGGATCCAGGCGCCCGAGCTCCGCGGCGAGACGGATCGCCGCGAGGTGGTAGCGGATGTAGATCCCATCGGCGTTCAGCTCGGCTCCCGCGGCGGTGCTCTTCGCCGTGTAGGACTCGGGCCCTTCCCCGGCGTCGGGGAGGAGGAAGTGGGCGATGTTCGCCCCGGCCCTGGTGCTGTACTCGGGATCGGTACGCTCCAGCTCGAGGTTCGAGAGCGTCATGTAGTTCTGGCGCTGGGCCGGGCTCTTGGAAGAGGCCAGCCTCTTCTCCGTCCTGGCCCCGACATGCGCCACGCCCAGAACCCACTTGGCCTGCAGGATCGTGTCGAGCATCCCGGCGGCGGAGCAGGAGTGGTCCCCCGCGAACGAAGGCCACGCGGCGAGATCGATGCAGGGGGGATTCAATCCCTGGTCGCCGGCGAATGGTTCCTCGCAGAGGCGGTCCTCGTGGCCGGAGCGCGCGTCGCGCCAGAGGGCGTCGAGGGCCCGCTTCTGGTCAGGATCGAGGCCGCTGATCGCGGCGCCCGCGATCTCGCGGTGCTCGGGGTAGATCCAGGCCGCGCCCGGCGTGGCCGCCAGGAGGGTCATGAGCATGGCCGCGACGAGCGTCGAGATCGTGCGGTGCGGACCCGCGGGCACGACACAGGATCGGAACCGCATGACGACCTCCACTGATCCGGAATCCAATTCCATGGGAGTGTCGGTCCATTGCGGGATCCCCGTCAATGCACGAACCCGACGGGCGCTCACGCGGATCCCTCCTCGCGGCGAGCCGAACTTTCAGAGGCTCGCCGGAGGAGCGGGTCCCGGCGCAGCGGTCCGGCACCGACCTCGGGCCCTTCCGGGGTCGGTACCGGCCGCCGTCGAATTCAACGGGCGACGAACGGATCGGTCGGGATCACCCTGACCTTCACGCCCTCGAGCTGGGCGGGCACGAGGCCGGGCTGGGGATGGCTCGACGAGGCCGTGCTGACGTAGACGATGACCGCGGCCTTCGATGAATCGGCCTCGTCCGCCCCGACTCCCACGCCGATCACGCCGGGACGGGAGAACAGCTCAGCCTCGTTGCGCTCCTTGATCCCCGTCGCCCACGCGAGCTCGGCCGCGGACGGACCGACGATCGAGGATGCGTCGGAGGCGTCCGCAGGGGCCTGGCTCCCGTCGGCGGACATCGTCGGCACCGGGGAAACGCCTGTCTCAGCCAGCGCCCCGCAGGCGGTGCCCACGAAGGAGAAAGTATGCCCGCCGGCGGTGAATGCGCTCACCACGGCCTGGATCGGATTGCCGACCGTCTGGCTGCTGCTGCCGGCGAACAGGAGAGCCACCGGGTTCGGCGTCCCGTCGTTCGAGAGGATGAGCGAGCCGGAATCCCCGCCCGCGCTGAACGTGCCGGGGGTGATGACCACCTGGTTCGTGTAGGACACCGTGAACTTCTTCCCCGACCCGCATCCTTTCTGGTACTGGATGGAGACGGAGGTGTTGACGGACTGGATCGTTCCGGTGGTGAAGCCCGTGGTGCGCCCGCTCTTCATGACGGGGAGGCCGATGGCCGGCGCCTGGGTGCCCGAGCAGGGGACTCCCACGTCGATGATCGCTCCCGTGGCATCGACCATGCCGGAGCGCGCCGTGGAGAGCGCTGCGTCCACGTTGGCGGTGCCGAGCGGGACGAGGTTCCCGGGGAAATCTCCGATGATGTTGAGCCCGCTCGTGCTGCAATTGTTGTCGATCAGGCCGGGCTGGATCGTGTCCTCGCCCGCGGCGGCGCTCCCCGAGCGCGCGAGCACGTGGTTGTTGCTCAGGATCGAGAGGACGCCGTCGCGCATGACGAGCGATCCAAGCGTGCCGCTGCAGCAGTAGATGCTGCTGCGGTCGTTGGCGCTGCCGCCCGAGGTGCCCATCTTGACGGGTGGCGACTGCTTCGCCCTGTGGGCGGCCCCGCCGTCGGCGAGAGCGGGAGCGAGGGTCATCGCGAGAGCCAGGGAAACGACCAGCATCCGGACATGTCTCATCTTTTCCCTCCTTCAGGAAATGTCGCGGAGCATACCCCCGTCCTTCCGGGGGGAAGAAAAAAATGAGGGGCTCGCTTCCCGGCAGGCGGTAGCCGAAGGGATCGACCTGCCGGGATCGGGCAGCGGCCGTGATCGGGTCCGGAACCGGGTCTGGTTTCGGGCGCAGGACCAGGGGCGGGTTTACAGGGATTTCGCGCCGAACGTGTCACAGGCGTCGATTCTTCCGCTCTCGATACCCCTGCGGAACCAGCGTCACGCGCTGCGCGGAGCTGCCGTGCGTGAAGGACTCCGGGGCGACGTACCCGCGGCCCTCCCTCTGGATTCGATCATCGCCGATGGCGCTCGCCGCCTCCAGTCCTTCCTCGATGTCGCCCGATTCGAGGAGTTGGCGGGATCGGTCGGCGTGATTCGCCCAGACCCCGGCGAGGCAGTCGGCCTGCAGCTCCAGGCGGACCGAAAGCTGGTTGGCCCCCTCGCGGTCGGCCCGCTCCTGGGCCTCCTGCCGTTCCGAGATGCCGAGCAGGTTCTGCACGTGGTGGCCGACCTCGTGGGCGATCACGTAGGCCTGGGCGAAATCACCCGGAGCGCCAAACCGGTCCTGGAGCTCCCGGTAGAAGCCGAGGTCGATGTAAACCTTCCCGTTGGCGGGGCAGTAGAACGGCCCGACGGCCGCCTGGCGAATCCGCAGGCCGAATCCACGGCGTCGGTGAACAGGACCAGCTTCGGCTCCTCGTAGGTCCGCCCCATCTCCGCGAAGAGTCCGCGCCAGGTCTCCTCCGTGTCGGCCAGCACGACCGAGACGAACTTGCGCTGCTCCGCCTCCTGCGGCGACTCCAAGGCCCGGCCGCCAGGCAGCGCGCCAGCCTGCCCGCCCACCTGCGCCTCCTGGGGCAGGTTCTGGAGAAGCCGGCTTGGGTCGCCTCCGAGAAGCACGAGATGATGATCAATGCCAGCCCGCCGATTCCGCCGCCCACGCCGAAGCGGACAGCGCGGCTGCCGCGCCTGTCCTCGACGTTGTCGCTTTCTCTTCGCCCTGTCCATCGCATCGTCGGCAATCCTCCAGATTGAGGCCGGGAATCGTGTTCACGGCCTTGGGGGGCCCGCATGCTCCTTCGGCTGCCAGAACCACTTGCCCGCGCGGCGGACCGCATCGCCGAAACGGCGCATCAGCTCCAGCTCCCCGGCGGAGAGCGGGCCCTTGCGCGCGGCGGCGAGGTTCTCCTCGAGCTGGTGCAGGTTCGACGGGGCGCTCATGCAGACATCGACGTGCGGGTTGCTCAGGACGAACCGGTACGCCAGCTCCGCCGTAGGGACCGGCTCATTTTCCGGCCATCCGCGGGGCCTGCGCGCGAGCTGTCCCCACCGGGTGGCCGTGTAGCTGACGAGTCCCGGGTCGTGGGCGGCGAGGTGGGGGAAGATCTCGGTCTCCGCGCCCCTGTGGGCGGCGTTGTAGCGGATCATAAGAACGTCGAGCGCCCCGTCGACGGCGAGCCGCCCGGCGAGCTTCCGGTCGTGCGTGGAGATCCCCACCGCGCGGACCTTCCCCTCCTCGCGAAGCCGGATAAGCTCCTCGCAGACCTCGTCCGGGAGCTGCGCGGGCTTCATGACCCCGAGAAACAGGAAGACGTCGAGGTAGTCGGTGCCCAGCTGCCGCAGCCGCTTCTCCAGGGTGCGGCGCAGGTTCGGGTGTCCCAGGACCAGGTTGTACGCGCCGGTCGAGACGACGAGCTCGCGGCGGCGGCTCCGGAAGAGCTCGCGCAGCGTCTTCGTCATCTGCGAGTCGAAGCCGTAGCAGAAGAAGTAGTTCACCCCTTCGTCCACGGCCCGGAGCACGGTCTCCCGTCCGGGCCTGTAGGTCGCGGACAGGCCCATCCGGAAGACCCTGAGCCCGGTCCTCCCGAGCGTGCCCTGCAGAAAATCGCTCTCGTTCATGACCACTCGCGACGAGTGTCGATCCATCAGCGGGATCCCCGTCAATCCGTTGACCACGGCGGCCTTGACCGGCGCGGCGAATCCCGCCATAGTCGGAGCGAAGTCTTCAGGGTCGGGCCGCGCCCATGCCGCTACTTTTCCTGCAGCGCGAGGGAGCCGGGGGAGTCAGGATCCCGTTCGAACGGACCCGTCTGCGCGCGGGGCGCTCGGCCGACAACGAGATCCATCTCGGCGGCGATCCCCACGTCTCCCGGTTTCACGCCGAGTTCGCCTTCGAGGGGGGGCGATTCCTCGTGCGGGACGCCGGCTCGCGCTACGGCACCCTGGTCAACGGTGTCCGCATCGCGGGCCCGTGGATGCTTTCCCCGGGGGACCGGATCACGCTGGGGAAGACAGTGATCCACTTCATCAACGAGGGGGATCCGGATCCGCTGCCCCAGGCGGCAGGCGCCGGGGTCCGGGGCCGGGAGGCGGCCGGGGGTTCCTCGGCGCGGACGGCCCCCGACACGGGGCGGGCCCCGGATGACGGCGGCGCCCAGGCGCCGGCCCGCGCGCAGACCGTCGATCTGGGCGCCCAGTCGGTCGTCGTGCCGCTCGCCGAGCTCGTCGGGACGGTCGGCGCGGGCGCGCTCCCCGCCGCCGCGGGGAGCGCCGCGCTCGCCTCGCGCAGCCGCGCGTTCGACATCCTGAGCGAGGCCGCGGAGGGGTTCCTCGCCCAGCAGTCGCTCGACGAGGTTCTCCCCATGGTCATGGAGATGGTCCGGCGCGCTGCCTCGCCCGACCGGGCGGCGCTGATGCTCCTGGAGGGAGATCCCCCGGCGCTGCGGAGCCGCGCGATCCCGGGCTCCCCGGGGGCCGGCGGCGGGCCCATCACCGTGAGCCGGACGATCTCCGACGCCGTCCTGCGCGAGCGGCAGGCGATCCTGACCTCCGACGCCATGGTTGATCCCCGGTTCGCCGGGGCGGACTCGGTCGTGCTCAACAAGGTCCGCTCGGCCATGTGCGTGCCGCTCTGGAACAACAAGGAGGTCATCGGCCTCATCTACGTCGATACCGTGCGCGAGGCGTCCTCCTACTCGCGCGAGGATCTGCAGGTGCTGACGCTGGTGGCGAACCTGGCGGCCGTGAAGATCGAGAACGCCCGCCTCTTCCTGCGCGATCAGCAGATGAAGGTGATGGAGAGGGAGCTGGCGGCGGCCGCCCGGATCCAGCAGCGCCTGCTTCCCGCGGCGGCGCCTCCTTTCCCGGGCTGGGCGATGGTCGGCCGGAACGTGCCGTGCCTTGCGGTCGGCGGGGACTATTTCGACCTGCAGCTTCGCGGCCCGGACCGTCTCGGAGTGGCGGTCGGCGACGTGTCGGGAAAGGGACTCCCGGCGGCGATCCTGATGGCCACGGTGCAGGCCGCCTTCCGGGCCCTCCTGGGAGCGGGGGCCGGCGTGCCGGAGGTCGTCTCGCGGCTCAATGCGACCGTCGTCTCGAACTCCGGCGACGAGAAATTCCTGACCTTCTTCTGCGGCGAGCTCGACAGGGGATCCGGCCGGATGAGCTACGTGAACGCCGGGCACAACCCGCCGATCCTGCTCCGCGCCGGGGGCGCGATCGAGAGGCTCTTCTCGGGAGGGCTGGCGCTCGGCCTGATGGACGAAGTCTCCTTCTCGCCGCAGGAGGTGCTCCTCGCGGACGGGGACCTTCTCGTTCTCTACAGCGACGGGATCACCGAATCGCAGAACACGGCGAACGACGAGTACGGGGAAGATCGGTTCATCGGGCTGCTCCGGGACCTGCGCGGCGAGCCGCTCCCGGCGATCCGGGACCGCGTCCTCGAAGCCGTCCGCGACTTCGCGGGGGCCGCGGGACAGTTCGACGACATCACGCTCGTCCTGATCCGGCGCGAAGCGGGGGACGGACGGGCTGTCTCCGGCGGGGAACACCCGTCCGGATTGCAGGGGTGATGACCATGCGCAAGAAAGGACTGGCGATGATGCTGCTTGGTGGGCTGACGGGCTTGGGAGCCTTGACCGATCCGGGTCTGGCGGGCGCCCCTGGAGTCGCGGGCCAGCCGGATGCCCACGCCGGGCCGCAGGCGGTCGCGACCTTCTCGATCGTCGCGGCGGATCCCGGGACGGGCGAGGTGGGGATCGCGGTCGCGTCCCGCTTCTTCTCGGTCGGGTCGGTGGTGCCGTGGGCGCGCGCGGAGGTCGGCGCCGTCGCCACCCAGTCGTTCGCGAACACCAGCTACGGCCCGCGCGGGCTCGACCTGCTCGCGGCGGGGCTCTCGCCCGAGGAGGCTCTCGCCGTCCTGAAGAGGACCGACCCCGATGTCGAGCGCCGGCAGGTCGGCATCGTCGCGGCCGACGGGCGCTCCGTCACCTTCACGGGGTCCGGCTGCAACCCCTGGGCCGGGGGGCGGGCGGGGAAGAACTACGCCGTGCAGGGAAACATCCTGACGGGCGAGCCCGTTGTCGCCGCGCTGGAGAAGACGTTCCTCGAGACGAAGGGGGACCTCGCGCAGCGGCTCTACGCGGCGCTCGTCGCGGGGGACGCGGCGGGCGGGGACTCGCGGGGCCGCCAGTCGGCGGCGCTCTACGTGGCCCGCGCGCGCGCGGGGTACGGCGGCTTCAACGACCGGGCGATCGACGTGCGCGTGGACGATCACCCGGACCCGATCAAGGAGCTGGGCCGGCTGACCGACATGGCGCGCATGAACGACGCCTGGAACCGCGGCTGGACCCTGTTCACGCAGAAGAAGTTCGCGGAGGCGCTCGTCTGGCAGGAGAAGACGGCCCACGCTCGCGCCCGACAATCCCGAGGTCCTGTACGATCTCGGCGTGATCCGCGCAGCGGCGGGGAAGCGCGCCGAGGCGGTCGCGGCGCTTCGCACCGCTCTCGCGGCCAACCCGAAGCTGAAAGCGCAGGCGAAGACCGACAAGGACCTGGACACGCTGCGCGGGGACGCCGCCTTCGAGGCCCTGCTGAAGTGACGAGCGTGCGGCGATCGGGACAAGATGAAGCCCTGACCGATGATCGGAGGATCGATTCGTGACGGTGAAGATCCCGTTCTACCAGGTGGACGCTTTCGCGCGCCGCCTGTTCTCCGGCAACCCGGCCGGCGTCTGTCCCCTTGAGGCGTGGCTCGATGCGGGGACGATGCAGGCGATCGCCGCCGAGAACAACCTCTCCGAGACGGCCTTCTTCGTGCGGGCCGGGGAGGAATACGAGCTGAGGTGGTTCACGCCGAAGCAGGAAGTGGACCTGTGCGGGCACGCGACGCTCGCGTCCGCCTGGGTGGTCTTCCGCTTCCTGGAGCCCGGCTCGAAGGCCGTCACCTTCCTGACGCGCAGCGGTCCGCTCGTCGTGCGCCAGGAGGGGGAGCTCCTCTCGATGCGGTTCCCGAGACGGGAGCCGGCGCCCTGCGAGACCCCGGCCCTGCTGCTCGCGGGACTGCGCCTGCCGCCGCGGGAGGTGCTCCGCTCGCGCGACTACCTGGCCGTCTACGGGAGCGAGGAGGAAGTCCGCTCGCTCGCGCCCGACATGGACGCGCTCGCGGGCCTCGACACGCTCGGGGTGATCGTCACGGCGCCCGGGGGGGCGGCCGATTTCGTCTCGCGCTTCTTCGCCCCCGCCGCGGGAGTGCCCGAGGACCCGGTCACCGGCTCCGCCCACTGCACGCTGACGCCGTACTGGTCGCGACGGCTGGGGCGCCCTCGCCTGAACGCGCTGCAGGTCTCCGCGCGCGGGGGCGAGCTGGTGTGCGAAGACGCCGGCGACGCGGTCGTGATCTCGGGTCGCGCCGTCCTCTTCATGCGCGGGACGATCGAGATGTAGGGGAGGGGTGCCGCGCCCCCACGCGATCCTTGTCCCGCCTGCTGGGCGCTAGAGAAACAGGGTCGCGAACAGGAAGAAGCCGTTGAACATGTAAAGGACGCCGACCGCGCCCACGACCATGCCGAAGTACCAGAGCGGCTTCACCTTCAGCAGCGCGCTGATGCCCGACATCATGATGGCGATCTGGAGGAGCATGGCGCTCATGCCGAAGTTGCCGGACTGGATCTTGTAGCGATCCTCCCGCGCGGAGAAGGCTTCGGCCTCCTTCTTGATCTCGGCCTTCTCCTTCTCGTAACGGGCGATGTCCGCGCGGTACGCCTCGAGCTTCCGGTCGATCGCCTCGAGATCCTCGGGCCGCGTCGCGCTCCGCCCCAGTGCCTCGAACAGATCGCGCTGGTTCTCGACCGTGTGCTGCTTGATGCTCTTCGACTGGAAGTAGGACCACTGGTTCGCTTCCTGCGTGGTCAGCAGCATGGTGCGCGTCGAGTAGCTGCTGCCGCGCAGCGAGGCGAGGGAGGCGCAGACGGCGAGGATCGTCGTCGTCAGGGCCACCCAGCTGATCCATTTCTCCCGCGGTGCGTCGCTCATCGGTCGTTCCTCCGCCCGGGGCGAGGGTGGCCAGGGTGCAGCCCGCCGCGCGGTCCCGGATAGGCGGGAGATTGTAGCGAGTCGCCGGCCGGGGATGCACCTGGCCCGCACGAGGTGGCGAAGCGCAGGAGGAGGACGTGTGCTCCCGAGGCGCCGGGGGGAGGCTGGCCGCTGCGGCACAGGGTGCATGGAGAGACAGGAGGCACGGCGGACGCGGGCGTCGTGCCGTATCCTAGGGGCTGTAGCCATGATGAGGAGTGCGAGCGGATGAAAATCGCGATCACGCGCGAGGTCAGCCCCTCGATCGCGCGCTGCGAGCTGACGCACCTGCCGCGCCTGCCGATCGACGCGGCCCTGGCGCGCGAGCAGCACCACAAGTACGAGGCCTGCCTCTCGGAGCTCGGCTACGCCGTGCTCCGGCTTCCCGCCGAGCCGGACCTCCCGGACTCGGTCTTCGTCGAGGACGCGGCCGTGGTGCTCGACGAGCTGGCCGTCCTGACGCGTCCGGGCGCTCCTTCCCGGCGGGCCGAGACGGCCTCGATCGCGGCCGCCCTCGAGCCGTACCGGACCCTCGCCTCGATCGAGCCGCCGGCGGTCCTGGACGGGGGGGACGTGCTGCGGGTCGGCGGCACGCTCTACGTCGGTCTTTCGGGCCGCACCGACGAGGCGGGCGCGGCGCAGCTCGCGCGGATGATCGAGCCTCTCGGGTACGTCGTGCGGCGCGTGACCGTTTCGGGCTGCCTGCACCTCAAGTCCGCGGTGACGGCGATCGCGCCGGAGACCGTCCTCGTCAACCCCGCCTGGGTGAGCCCGGCGGACTTCGCGGGGCTGGACGTCGTCGAGATCGACCCCTCCGAGCCCCACGCGGCGAACGCGCTCCTGGCCGGGGACACGGTCGTCTACCCGGCCGCGTTCCCCCGGACCCGGCGGCGCCTCGAAGAGCGCGGCCTGCGCATCGTGGAGGTGGACCTGTCCGAGCTCGCGAAGGCGGAGGGGGCCGTCACCTGCTGTTCGCTGCTGATCGATTGAGGCGGTGACCGGAACCAGGCCCCGGAGGCGCGACGGTCACCAGGAAAAAGCGATCCGTGCGATTGGCGCCAGCGCCGCCCAGAGACGCGAATGGCGCGGCCGGGAGGGCCGCGCCATCCGCACCCCGCACCCACCAGGCAGGACGCCGACCGGACCTCAGCGCCGCGGACGCTCCGCCTTGGCGGCAACCTTCGCGCGCATCGCGTCCGTGAACGGCCGGAGGGCCGGCGTCGTCCCTGTCATCGTCGCGTCGAGCGGACCCGCCTTCGTGGTCCGGTCGATCATCAGGTTGTCCGTCGCCCGCATCCCACCAGGTCCGGCAGGTCCCGACGACCGTGTTGTGGTTCGCTCCGGCCGCGAAGTAAGCGTCGTAGACGGCGCTCGCCGCGGAGAGATCGTTGCCGGCGAAGAGGTTGTCCGCGGGCAGGTACTCTGCCCAACTGGGATCCACCCCCATGGCCCAGACCATCGTCCCTTCCACGCGATTGCCCGAGAAGACCGCGCCCACGGCGCCGGTGTAGACGGTCAGCGCCCCGCAGCACTCCGAGTTGATAACGACCCGATTGCCGGCCACGACGGCCGGGGTGGGATCGTGCGGCAGCGGGCGCGTGTCGAACACGAGAATGCCGTCCGCGGCCGGGTTGGGAGCATGGACCTCGTTCCCGGCAATCAGGAGCTCGCCGAAAGGGACCTGGCGGTCGTTGATTTGACCGGTACCGATGCCGTTGCCGTAAGGAAACCAGCCGTCGGGTATCTGCACGGGACCCATGTCAACGACGTTGTTCAGCACGGTAGTACGTCCCTCGAACTCGAACAGGTGGATCCCGCAGGTATTGATGTTGTGAACCGTGTTGCCCGACACCTCGAGGTGCGCACGGCTGAACCAGTAGTCGACCCCGGTGCCGTAATCGGTGTCGTATTCCGGCGAGAGCCCGGGTCGGGGATTCGGCTCGATCAGGTTGTTGCGCACGATGATCTCACCGGTGATGCGGGAGGGGTCCAATCCCTCTTCCATCGTCCATCCCTGGATCGAAACGCCGACCGAGCTTGGGACCGGGTAGCCGTTCCAGTCGAGCGCCGGCCTCACCTTCACGATCTCGCACCGTTCGATCAGGGCCCCGGTCGTCCGCCGGATATCGATCGCCCGCCCGATCGCCTCCTCGAACCGGATCCCCTGGACAACGAGCCGTGCCTCCGCCTCGAACCAGATCGGCGGCTGGCCGCCGACGATCGTCGCCCCGGGCGTCCCGTCCGGCCGGGTTTCAGCGGTGAGCGTCACGCCGCGCGTGATGACGATGCTTCCTGTGTCCCCGAGCGCGAACGTCCCGCGGAGCACGATCGTCCCGCCTCGGTCGACCGCGGCCTGGAGGCGGACGAGGTCGCTCGCCGCCACGCCGGAGCCCACGAGGACCTGGGTGACGGCCGGCTTCGGAGGCGCCGCCGCGAGCGACGCCGTGCAGGCCAGCAGAACGCTGAATGCGATCAGTCCTCTTCTCCCGATATACATGACAGGCCTCCCTTGGAACAGGTTCTTGCGGGGGGTTCTTTCACCACATAAGTCGCCGGAAGGGCGTGAAACGAACGGCCGGAGGCAGAAAAACATCAATTCCCGCCCCGGCCGGGGGGGGCGATTTCCCTGGCCCGTCCCCCCCGGACCCGCCGTTCCCCGCCCCCTCTGGGGCGGGGATGGCATCCTGAGCCCCCCATCCTCCCGGGGGCGCTCGCGGGCCCATCGAGCGCCCTGCCGACCCCTCAGCGCGGCATCACGAGCAGTTTGATCGTCCCCGTGCCGGTTTCGAGCGGCTCGAGCGCCTTGCCGATCACCGTGCCCGCGGCGATCACCTCGGGGGCTTTCATCGCGCACCCTGGAGTCGCGGAGGTCACCAGCAGGTCGCCCGCGCCGTATGACGCCGTACTGCGCATCCGCTTTGACGGTCGCGTAGAGACCGTTCACCACCGGCGCCGCCAGGTTCCCCTCGGCGTCGGCCTAGAGCCGGCCCAGCCGCGATCCCGACCACTGCCGGGTCGTTCGCACCGTCGGCCCTGCTGAACCGGCCCGCCCGCAACGGATCGAGGACCAGGAGGTCGCCCGCTTCCACCGCCTCGCTCACCGGGAAGCGGACCACCACCGCCATCGGCGCCTCCGTCAGGCTCTCTGAGGGTCCTGCAGCCACCAACACCGGAATCGTCCCTGGCGCAGCAGCCACGCTCGGCGGCCGTGCCTCGCCGGCCGGCGTTCCGGTGGCGTCCCCTCCGCCCGGGAGCGGGGTGGCCTCTATGCTCCCGCCGGCCGACACGGTGACGCCTGTGACGACCTTGAGATGGGCATTCGTGCCGTCCCAGTAGCCGATCGCCGGGTAGCCGTCGCTGCCAGTGACGATCGCGCTGGCGTATCCGACGTCGCCGCTGTCCACGAGACGGAACGCTGCGCTGGTGCAGCCGGGATCGCTGCACTTCGCGACCTTGAGGCTGCCGCTCGAGTGATACCGGTAAGTGAGCACCGGCTTCCCATCACCGCCGATGGCGATTGCGGGGTCGTATCCCCCGGTGTCAAGCGTTCTGAGTGTCGCGCCCGTGCAGCCGGGATCGCTGCACGTCGCGACCTTCACGACCGACGTGCTCCCGGCCTCGTCGTTGTAGGTGATCACGGGGTTCCCGTCGCCGCCGATGGCGATCGACGTGTTTCGCCCTGTGTTGTACCCCGCGCTATCGACGATGCGGAGCGTCGCGCTCGTGCAGCCACCGTCCACGCACTTCGCCACCTTGAGGCCGCCGTTGTTCAGGTCGTTGTAGCTGATCACCGGAAGTCCGTCGGCGCCCACGGTGATGGAGGCGTAACAGCCGACGTAGCTGGCGCCGTCGACGGTGCTCAGCGTCTTGCTCGCGCAAACGGGATCGTGGCACTTCGCGACATTGAGATGCTTCAACCTGTAGTCGTAGTAGCTGACCACGGGGTTCCCGTCGCTCCCGACGGCGATCGAAGTCGACAGCAGTTGTTCAGAAGTTCCGACGGCTCCTAGAAGCCAATCGAGATAGCCGATGGTCGTGGTCGCGCAGTCCGGATCGTCGCACCGGACGATATTGAGCGAGCTCGTCGTCGAGCTGGAGATGGAAATGTAGCTGATCACCGGATTGCCGTCCGCTCCGACGGCGATCGCGCACGCGCGGGGGTCGCTACCCGCGCTGAGAGTCCGCAGCGTCGCAGCGGCGCACGTCGGATCGATGCATCGTGCGAACTTGAGAACCCTGCTGACCGGATCGTAGTAGCTGATCACCGGCCTTCCGTCTCTCCCGATGGCAATCGATGTATAGAGATATCCGCCGGGCATCGCTTTCCAGTCGAGCGTCGTGGGAACGCCGGCCCTTCCGACAGCCTGTATGGCGTTCCTGACGTCGCACGTCCCGCTCCCCGAGAGGACAACGCACAGGTCCCGCACCGCGACGCTCCCGCCGGAAGGCGTCTTGAGGGCCCCCGATACCTGCACGTCTCCTAGAAAATCGCCGGCCAGGACACCGCCGCTGGCGTGGATGCCGACGTCCCCGTAGCCGGCCCACACTTCGCCGTTCCCGGTCTGGCTCGAGATGTGGGCGCCCGCGGCGGTTCCCCTCGCCGTCAGACCCACGACGTCATCCCCCGACGCGTTCACGGTGAGCGAGCCGAGCTTGGATTGGGCCGTCGCCGAGACATCGAGGTAGGACGACGCGGGCCGTCCGCCCAGACTGCCAGCGTCCGTTGCGGTGGCGGCGCTCGCCGCAGTGTCTGCGGCGGTCGCGTGTGTCGCATTGTCCGACATCGCGGCGTGGGCCGCGACGGCCGCGGTGTCCGCGGCCGTCGCGTGGGCCGCATTCGCGGCGGAGTTTGCGGTGGTCGCGTGAGCCGCGGTGTCGGAGGTAGCGGCATGGCTCGCACTTGTAGCGACGTCCGCTGCGGCGGCGTGAGTCGCATGCGCGGCGTTCATGGAGTACGGCGCGGAAACGATCCGCACTCTGGGGGACAGCGTCTCAGCCGCGATCCGCGTCGAGAGCCAGACCTCGGCGTAGTCCCGGAAAACGTCCGCCAGGGTTGCGTATGTTCCGGGCCCGGCGCCGTCGGCTACCGTCCCCCCGCCGAGGTGGACATTGAACATGCCGTTCGTGACCACGACCTGCTGGCCAATCGCGAGCGTATGGCTGTCGATCAGAATCTCGTCGCCGCCGCTCGCGGCACAGTAGAAGGTGAAGACCATGTCGAACTCGCCCGCCAGCGGCCGGTCCGCGGCATCCCGGAGGACGCCCTGGTAGTTGACGAGCGTCGGCGGGTCTGTTCCGAACGAGAGTCCCATCCCGCCTGCGACGAGCAATGAGACCAGAATGATCGGCTTCATCGTCCCCCCTTCCTTCACGGACACGGATGCGGGTTCAGCCGTTCGGCCCCCGCGCTGTTCGTTCCCTTCGTTCCTTCCTCGCGGAGCCGGTTCCTGACCGTCACCAGGTAGAACCATCCGTCCTGCGTCGGCGGCGTCCCCGGCTCGATCGCCGTTTCCGTCGTCAGGTCATGCTGTTGGCAATCTCCGTACCCCAGACCCGAGAGACCTGTGAGCAGTCCCCGGTAGAGGCTGTAGACTCCGGCGGATCTCTCCGGGCGCCACTTCAGCGTCGTGGCGTCGAGGAAGCTCAGCGCGAGCACTTCACCCGGCGGCGGGTACGCCGCAGTGAAGCCGCCGTCTGCGCGGTACGACCCGGACCCTCCGATCCCGGCGAAGGAGCCTCCGATCGCGTCGAGCCTTACCGTGAAACTCGTCGACGCCAGCACGACGCCGTTGGCGGGGTGCCCCCCGGCGTTGAAGGTCTGCTCCGAGAGTTTGTAGCTCGAGCTCTGCTGTGCCAGGCAGACATTGGCCAGGAACAGACACGACAAGACTGCTTTGAGGCCCATAGGTTCCCCCGCCTTTCTGTTGCTCTTGTGGTCGAGAGCCGTGCGGTGTGACAAGAAAATCGACGGAACGCGGCCGAGGCGCCCCACGGGGGGCCGGCTGGTCTGCGATGCTTCGGCCCCCCATCGGCAGGATCCGCTCTCCGGGAACCGGTCATCCGCCGATCAATGTGAGGTTCCAGCACGGGCCACATTTCCTTGGGAGTCAGCGGATCGCGGGGTGATCCTCCCGTCGCCGCGCCCTGTCAGTGCAGCAGGATCGTCGTGTTGCACTTGAGGGTCGCGGGATCCGGCGCCTCATGCCACACGCACCGTCCCGAATGGCGGAAGAAGAACTGTCCGCCGTCGGTGCCCTGGATGCGCCCCCGGGCGTTGAGCCCCCAGGTCTCCACGCGGTCGTGCTCGTAGTAAAGCGCGTACATGTCGCTGTCGGTCCAGCTCATCTGCGTGCTGCCCTGGGCGATCGGATCGCCTGAGAGGACGGCCGCGCAGAAGAGGTCCCAGAACCGGTCCCAGTCCGTTGACCAGTCCCAGGGCTCGAGGGCCTCCCAGACCAGGGTCGGCACTCTCTTCGCCTGGAACGTCTCGAGAATGGTCCCCTCGTCCGCGGGAGAGATCACGTCCTGGGCGTCGAAGAGGAACATCGACTCAGCCGGCGGCCGCTCCCCGCGACACCACATCGAGACTCCCTCCAGGCTGATGCCGAACGACGCGAAGAGCATGCGGTCCGGGTCTCCCGACCCGAGGAACCAGCTGCCTTCGTACCGGACGACCCGCGGGCCCGAGGCTTCCGGTGGCTCGGCCCACGCGGGGCAAAAAGCGAACGCGACCAATAGCGTCAAGGCGATCTGCGCCACTGTCCTTTTCATGACTGTCCTCCTTGCTGGAAAGAGCGATGAACGCATGGTCTCGACGGGGCCTGACCGTCACCTCTTCCGTGGTCCGCAAGTCCCATTCCGTGACGTCCCCGGGACTTGTCGGCCTGGCCTCGGCTCTGCGCCGCGCGCCGGGCTCGAGGGGTTCCTTCACTGCACTCGTCGTTGCGGCCGCCGCGAACCGAACATCGAAGGACGGAAAAACCCGGGTTTCGTCGCGTCGGGTGTTCGCCTGGACGGGGGGAAGCGACCTGATGGATGAGATCGGGGATTCGATGGGCGGCATTGGAGCAGGCGTCTCTAAGCTGTTGAATCGAAAGGGCTTGCCGGAACTCTTGCGTCGAGATCATCCGTGGGCGACTTGCGGAGGCCGGACGAGTCCGGGAACAGCTGACGATCAGGGGGACCACGCCGACCGGCATCCCGCTCCGGCTCCCGGCGCCAACGGACCTCGTGAATGGCCGGCCGGCCGGCGCCAGGACCTCTCTGGCGCGGGCCGCGAGAAAAGAGGCCGGGGGGGCCCACCGGCCCGCGACGGCTTCGATTCCGTGCGGGAAGCCTCATATAATCCGGACAACCATGGGGGAGCCCCGGAAACACAAGGGGCCGCTATCGGACGACAGTTCGTCGATGGCCCTTCTGCATCGGGCGCAGGCGGGGGACGACGGCGCTCGCGAGCGGCTCTATCGCCGGCTGCTTCCGGTCATGCGCCGGTGGGCGCGCGGCCAGGTTCCCGAAAAGGCGCGGGCGCACCTCGATTCCGAAGACCTCGTCCAGGAAGTGCTGACGGAGACGCTCGTCACGGTGCAGGGGTTCGAGCCGCGCCGCGATCACGGCCTGCACGTCTATCTCCGGGAAGCCCTGCGGAACAAGATCCGGGACGAGCTGCGGCGCATCTATCGCAACCCCGGGCAGGTGGAGGAGCTCAGCGAGACCCTCCCGGCCGACGATCCTTCCCCCTTCGACAACGCCGTGAACGACGAAGCGCACGCGCTCTACGAGGCGGCCCTCGAGGAACTGCCCGAGGCCGAGCGCGTGATGATCGTGGCGCGGGTGGAGTTCGGGCTTTCGTGGCGCGACATCGCGGAGCTCGGCGAGAAGCCGTCCGAGGATGCCGCCCGCATGACGGTGAGCCGCGCCCTGGTCCGCATCGCGCGCAGCATGGGCGGCCGCGTCCCCTGAATCGCGGCCACACGAGCCATGTCTGAGGATGATCCCCGGCTGATCGGCGTGGCGGCCCGCGTGGCGGACGGCGAGCCGGTGGACTGGGACAGCGAGGCCGAACTCGCGCGGGAGGCCAGCCGCGCGTGGACGGCCGACCATGCGCAGAGGACGGACGGCGCGGGTGCGGCCGAGGACGCGCAGGCCGCCGGCCACGCCCAGGCGGCGGGCGACGCGCAGGCCATCGACCAGGCGGAAGCGGTGAACCACGCGCGTGCGGCCGACCACGCGCGGGTCCTGCGCGGCCTCAGGATGCTGCAGGCGCTCGCGGTTCCGGTGCTCCCCTCCACGGGCGAGACGATGCTCGGGACAGGCGCCGGAATGATCCAGTCTGGCGAGGCGGCGACGCGGGCCGAGAGCGGCGTCGCGACGACCGGGACGCCCCCGTCGCGGGAAAGGGAGCCGCACTCTCCGGGCCTGCCGGCGCAGCGCCTGGGCGATTTCGAGCTGATCCGCGAGATCGGCCGCGGCGGGATGGGCGTCGTCTATGAAGCGCGGCAGATCTCGCTCAACCGGCGGGTCGCGCTGAAGGTTCTCCCCGTCGGCCTGGGCCTCTCCCCGGACGGCCTGGAGCGGTTCGAGAGGGAAGCGCGCGCGGCGGCGGCGCTGCACCACACGAACATCGTGCCGGTCTACGCGATCGGCGAGGATAGCGGACACCACTACTACGCGATGGAGCTGATCGAGGGGGCGTCGCTTGCGCGGATCCTCGAGGAGGTGAGCCTCGCCCGGGCGAGCCCGGCCACGCAGCGGCTGCTTTCGACCGTCGGGGTCGAGGCGCTCCCCGCGGCGAAGGCGGAGGGGATCAGCGGAGTCGCATCGACCGGCGACGCGACCTCCGGGGTCGCAACCGGGACCGACGCGACGACGAGCCTCTCGACGAGCGACGCCAGCAGCCGCCGGTGGTTCGACACGGTCGCGCGGCTGGTCGCGGACGTGGCCGACGCGCTGCACCACGCGCACGGGCGAGGGATCGTGCACCGGGACGTGAAGCCTGCGAACCTGATGCTGTCGAAGGACGGCCGGCTCTGCCTGACCGACTTCGGCCTCGCGCGGGTGACGGAAGAGACGCGCCTGACGGTGACGGGGGCGTTCCTCGGAACGCCCGCCTACATGTCGCCGGAGCAGATCACGTCGGGCCGGATGAAACTCGACCACCGGACCGACATCTACTCGCTGGGCGCGGTGCTGTACGAGATGCTGACGCTGCAGCGTCCCTTCGCGGGCGGCTCGCGCGAGCAGGTGCTGTCGGACATCCTGACGAAGGAGCCCCGCCCGCCGCGGCGGATCAACCGGCGGATCCCGGCGGACCTCGAGACGATCTGCGCGAAGGCGATGGAAAAGGACGCGGGGCGGCGCTACCCGACGGCGGCGGCCTTCGCGGAGGATCTGCGCTCGCACCTGCACCACCGCACGATCACCGCGCGGCGCGCCGGGCCGGTGCGGCGGCTCGTGAAGTGGACGCAGCGGCACCCCGTGGCGGCGACGGCCATCGTCGCGACGATCGCGATCGCCGTGCTCGGCGCGTGGGGCGCGCGGTCCTGGCAGGAATCCCGGAGGGCCGGGGCGACGCGGGCGCTGTCGGAGGCGCAGTTCCTCGCGGCGCAGGGCTCGTCGCTCGAGGCGCTGCGGCGGGTGGACGAGGCGCTGGCGGCGGCCCCGTCGCTGACGGAAGCGCGCCTGCTGCGGGCGCGCCTTCTGATCGACGTTCACCGGCCCGGCGAGGCGCTGGCCGACGCGGACCGTCTGCTCGCCCGGGATGCGAACGACTGGGCGGCGCACCTGATCAAGGCGGTGGCGCTGCGGGGGAAGGGCGGGTCGGATGCGCAGGCCGGGACGTCGATCGCCTCCCACCTGCAGGTGGTCGAGGCGCAGGCCCCGGAAACGCCGGACGCTTCTACCTGCGGGCGCTCGCCGAGCTCGATCACGCCAGGGCGATCGCGCTGCTCGATCGCGCGCTCGAGCTCGATCCGGCGAACGGCGACGCGCTCGCGAGCCGGATCCGCCACAGGATCGCGCTGAAGCAGTACTCGGCCGCTGCGCTCGACGCGGAGCGGCTGAAGGTGGCGCGTCCGCGCTCCACCGTCGGCCGCCGCATGCTCGCCCAGGTCTACCTGGACCGTCTCGACTACGAGGGGGCCCTCAAGGAAATCGATGCCGCGATCACCCGCGAGCCCGGCGAAGCCGAGAACTGGTGGACGCGGGCGGAGATCCTCCACAGGCGGCGTGCCGACAAGAAACGCGCCCTCGAGGACTATGCGAAGGCCGTCGCGCTCAGGCCCGACAGCGCGCTCTTCCACGCCAGCAAGGCGAGCGCGCACGCCGCCAACGGGGAGCACGAAGCCGCGGTGGCAGAGTGCGAAGCCGCGCTCCGCCTCGACCCGGCGCAGCTCGGAGCGACCGAAGACTCTGTTCCTCGGCCCTCGCACGCTCGGGCGCATCGACCAGGCGCGAAAGGTGGCTCTCGATCTCGTCGACCGCACGGCCGGGTGGAGCGACCCGCGCGACCGCGCGCGGGCTCTGCGGCTCGTCAGCGCGCATCCTCGTCCGTCTCGGTGACCATGCGCAGGCGCTTCCCCTCGCAGAGAAGGCGCTGGTCCTTGATCCCGCCGACTACGACGGTCCGCTGGCGCGCGCGCAGATCCGCATGGAGGCCGGCGATGCGGAGGGAGGATTGGCGGACTGCGTCGCGGCGGCGCAGATGCCCATCGCCGGACCGGACGAGATGTTCAACCGGATGTTCGGGCTCTACCAGCAGTGCGGGCGCGCCGACCTGGCGCTACCCGATACGGAGCGCCTCATCGAGATCGCTCCGGAGTGGCCCCACGCCTGGGAGATGTCCGCCTGGATCAACGATGCCACGGGGCGAACCGACAAGGCGATCGAGCATGCCCAGCGCGCGGTGGCGCTCGCGCCGAACGACATGGTCCTTCTCAACACGGCGGGATGCATGTACGGCAGGAAGTTCCTGTGGGAGGAGGAGGGCTCCTGGTTCACGCGCGCCCTCGCGATCGATCCGGATTCCGCTCCCGGTTCTCCTCAACCGCGGCGGGTTCGTGATGCGCTTCCTCGGGAGGATCGAGGAAGGGCTCGCCGATCTCGATCGCGCCGACGCCCTGTACCCGGGGGACGGCGACATCGCATGGGCGCGCTCGATCTTCCTCGCGCACCTCGGGCGGTGCGCCGAGGCCGACGCGCTGTGGCGCGGAGCGGAGGAACGGGGTCTGTCGGGCTCGACGCCCTTCGAGGATCGCTCCCAGGTCTACGCGATCAGCTTCTGGCCGAAGTGCCGGGAGTTCGTGAACCTGGAGCGCCTGATCGAGGACGGGAAGATCGCGGTCGCGCGCGCCAGCGAGGCGAAGATGGGGACCGCCCAGATTGCGCTCGGCGGGGCCTATTACCGGAACGGTCGCTTCGCCGAGGCCCGCACCGCGCTGCGCGACGGGCTCGCGCGCGTCGTCAAGCGCATGAACGCGATCGAGGACAACCAGGATGAGAACTACGGCCGGTACTTCCTGGCGATGGCTTCGGCCCGCCTGGGGCGCACGGCCGAGGCGCAGGAGGAGTTCCGGCGCGCGGTGGAGCGGACGCGCCTCACCCACCGCGAGAAGGACCCGGACCTGGTCAGCCTGCAGGCCGAAGCCGAGGCGCTCCTGCGCCTCCCCGCCGGTCCGCGCACGATCAGCCGCGCGGCGGCGCCGGCCGCCGCGCCGGCTGAATCAGCGCCATGACCCTGTGCTCCGGTGCACCCTGCTTCGGCCCCCGCGGAGAGGGGAGTATTCTTGGTGTCGCGTTCCGCGCTGCCCGGGCGTGACGGCGGCCCGACAGGCGGGACGCGCCCATGAAAGCGGTCCCGGCCCGGGCCGATGGGGGTCCCTGGATGCACGCCCGAAACTGGAGTGGCGGCCTGCTCGAGATCTCGTCCCGTAAGAGGAAGGGGATCACCATCCTCGACCTGAAGGGGAACCTCACGAGCGGCGGGGGGAGGTCGAGTTCGCCCAGGTGGTCGAGCGCTCCCTCGATTCGGGATCGAAGAACATCCTCGTGAACCTCCGGGACGTGACGCTGGTCGATTCGACGGGGATCGGCCGCCTGCTCGCGGCGCGGACGATGGTCACGAACCGCGGCGGCAAGCTGAAGCTCCTTCACCTGCCGCCCGTCGTCCACGACGTTCTCCAGATCACCCAGATCCTCGCGTTCTTCGACATCCAGGACGACGAGGAGGCCGCGCTGGCCTCGTTCGAATAGAGCGCCCCGGTGGACACCCGCGACAGACCGAGCCGCCCGCGGATCGTGGTCACCGGCCACCCGGATCTCCTCGGGCGGCACCTCATCGACGCCGTGCGGGCCGACTACCAGGTGTTCGGCGTCGCGGGCTGCTCGCAGGCGCGGACCGGCGCTCCCTTCCATCCCAACATCACCTGGTTCGAGGTGAGCCTCGCGGACGGCGACACGCTCGCCGCGGTCTTCCGGCGAATCCGGGAGACGGGGGGCGCCGACCTCGTGATGTTCCTCGCCGCGCCGCCCGGGACGGCGCCGGAGGACCAGGAGGCCGCGCGTCGCATCAACGTCGAGGGGCTGAAGAACGTCCTCGAGGCGTGCCGGCGGCTCAAGCCGCGCCGGTTCGTGTACGCGAGCGAGGCCCGGACCGAAGCGACACCGGGCGCGCAGGCGCCGCCTCCGCCACCAACTGAGGAACCCGGACCTGCGTCCGCCGGGTCGGGCGCCGGGGCGGAGATCGCGGAGGGCGCGCGCAGCGCCGAGCGTGCGGCGAGTGTCGAGAGCGCCCGAGCCGCCGCGTCCGTGTCCGGGAGCGAGGACAGCAGGGCCGCCGAAGCCGCCGAGCACGCGACGGCCGAGCGCCTCAGGGAGTACCAGGCCGATTTCCCCTCGAGCCGCATTCAGTTCGCCGCGCGCCCGCGCCTGGTCATCGTCGGCGCGTCGGGGTTCATCGGCCGGCACCTCGTCGAGGCGGTCAAGGAGGACTACCAGGTCATCGGCCTGGCGCGCACCTCGCAGGAAGCCTGCGGTGTCCCGGTCCACCCCAACGTCGCCTGGCAGCAGGTGGACATCTGCGACCGGCCTGCCCTGGATGCGGCGTTCCGGCGGATCCGCGGCGCCGGCGGCGCCGACCTCGTCGTCCACCTGGCGGCCTACTACGATTTCGGCGGCGACGATCACCCGGAATACAGGCGCACCAACATCGAAGGGCTGCGCAACGTCCTCGACGAGTGCCGGGCCCTCCGGCCGCGGCTGTTCGTCTTCGCCAGCTCGGTCGCGGCCTCGGAGTTCCCGGCCCCCGGCGTCCGCCTGAACGAGGAGAGCCCCGCGAACGGTTCCCACCCGTACGCCGTGACGAAGAGAAAGGGCGAGGCGATGCTCGCCGAGTACGCGGGGTCCTTCCCCTCGGCCGTCGTCCGGCTCGGCGCGACCTACTCGGACTGGTGCGAGTACCCGCCGATCTTCATCTCGCTCGAGCGCTGGCGCTCCAGCGCCTGGGACCGCAGGATCCTGGGAGGCCGCGGACTCTTCGCGATTCCCTACATTCACGTCCGCGACACGCAGAGCTTCTTCCGGCGGCTGCTCGGGCAGGCCGGCGGGATCGCGCCCGGCGAGGTCCTGATCGCCAGCACCGACACCCCCGTGGCGATGCGGGACCTGTTCCAGGGGGTGGGCCAGTTCTACTTCGGCCGGAAGCAGGAGCTGATCTACCTCCCGAGGCTGCTGTGCGGCCTGGGCATGCAGCTCAAGGACGTGGCCGGGCGCCTGACGGGGGAGCGTCCCTTCGAGCGGCCGTGGATGGCGAGGTACATCGACCGCGCGATGCCGGTGGACGCGAGCCGCACCCGGCAGAGGCTGGGCTGGGCGCCGCGCGAGCGGTTCGACCTCGTGCGGCGCCTGCCGTTCCTGTTCGAGAACCAGAAGAGCAACCCCGTCGAGTGGCACCGCCGCAACAACGCCGTCATGCGCCGCTCGCGCACGGCCCTGAACCTGCGCGTGCACCGGCTCCTCGAGAAGCACGAGGAGCGGATCGCGCGCGAGCTGGCGGCCCTCCTGCAGGGGGGGCGCGGCGCCGGGGCGCTGGGAGCGCTGCAGTCGCTCGCCCCGGACGAGGTGCACTGGAGCCAGAAGGTGGCCCTTCACCAGCTCATGAGCGCCATCCGGACGAGGGACATGGCGGTCTACCTGATGTTCTGCCGGGACCTCGCCGAGCGGCGCTACGCGCAGGGGTTCATGGCGGCCGAGGTGACGGCGGCGCTGCGGGCCCTGGGGGAGACCTGCGTCAGGGTCCTCAGCGAGGATCCCGAGGCCGCGCCTCTCGGCCAGGAGCTCGACGATCAGATCACGATGACGACCCTGTTCGGCTGCGACCAGGTCGAGGAGACCTTCGACCAGCTGACGGACGCCCACGTCCCGCGGCTCCCGGGCGGGCCGGCGCCGCAGTCCTGACCCCGATCACGCGGGAGATGGATGCAGCGACCCACGGCCCTGCCATTGCCGGGGCGGGGCCACGGTCCCTCAGGCATCGGGATGGCCATCGCCGGGGATTCCGAGAATGGAAAGGGAGCCTGGGATCGGTTCGCAGCCTGGCGGTGACGCGCGCCTCTAGGGCCGTGTCCCGGACTTCTCCTGCGAGGGCTGGGAGATTGCTCCCTGCCGTCCGCCCCGCCCGCCGGCCCCTTCGCGTCCGCGTCCGCCCTCTCCCCTCATGGTCTGCGGGGCTCCGAGGATGCGCAGGACGATCAGGAACGCGACCGGCACGAGGAGCCCGGCGAGCAGGAACCACTTCCCGCGGCCCGCGAGCCCCTGGCGACCGCGCAGGATGAAGATCCCGGTGACGGCGAGCAGGGCGAGGAGCCCCGCGTACACGTCCGCGGTCCAGGTCCAGAGCCCGCGCGGCCGGTTGAGGTGCAGGTAGTTGGCGTCGAAGAGGAGGAACCGGCGCCGGGTCCGCTCGATGGTCGCGAGGCCGGATGGGGCGTCGGCCTTCACGCTCCAGCCGTCGTAGAAGAGCTCGACCTCCTCCGGGGTGCGGCGGAAGGAGTCCTTCGGCGGGCCGGGAAGGTCGAGCGCCTCCACGAGAGCGGCGACCATCGTGCCCCGGTCGGAGACGGGGATCGGGGCGAAGCTCCGCTCCTCCCGCGAGATCACGTAGTTGGGATTCCAGTCGTCGATGTGGTTGACGGCGATCCCCGAGACCGCGTAGACGATCGTCAGGGCGACGCAGAAATAGCCGACGTCGCGATGGATGATCCTGTTCCAGCGGCGCCAGAAGGATCCGGCGCCCGCCTCCGGGGGAACCGGGGGCCGCTCGTTAGCCGTCACTTTGTCGCTACTTGATGACGGCGCCGGTGCCCTGGATCTGGTAGATCACCGTCGGCAGATCCTTGGCCGTCGCTTCGTCGAATTTCTCGCCCTTCTCCTCGGCCTGGTGCTTTGCGTGCTCGAGCGCCTGCTCCTTCGAGAGCTCGATCTTCGAGAAGACCCCCTCCGCGACGGCGTGCTTCCCCTTCGCGTCGAGCGGGAAGACGATCTCGCCGTCGTCGACCTTGATCCGGATCGACTGGAACTCCTTGTCGCCGGCCACGTTCATCCAGCAGCCGCGCTTCGGGCAGACCTCCGTGATCAAGGCCCTCGACGCGGACGGTCTTGCCGACGTACTTGCCGGGATCGGCCATGAGATCGGAGATCTTCACGATCTCCGTGCCGGTGACCCCCTTGCCGTAGGTCTTCCCCTCCGCGGCGACGGCCGGGGAGGCGAGGGCGGCGACGAGAAGGAGAGCGATGGCGAGGGCGGCGGTCGAACGGATCATGCGGTACCTCCTGTGGGTTGGAGCGGGAATTCTACCGCAGAAAGGGTGCGGCCCGGAAATGCCCGACGGCCGGGCCTATTCGACGACCCCGCCCTCCCAGGAATGCCACGCGCCGCGCGCGAACCCGTACCCGCGCGCTTCGTACCGCGCGAGCTGAACCGGAAGGCGGCGGGCGAAGCCGGCCCAGTCGCGCGCCGGCTTCGGGGACCAGAGCGCCTCGGCCAGGGCGGCCATCCGTGGAAGGATCATGTACTCGACCTGGGAGCCGCCGGGCATGTACTCCGTCCAGACGTTCGCCTGCCCCCCGAGGACGCGCCCGGATTCCGCGGCGCCCAGCTCCGGAGGAACCGGCTCGAACTCGTAGACCTTCGCGAGCGGCGTGAAACCGCCGATCGCCGGAGGCTCGTGGGTGGGATTCCCCTGGTAATGATCGAAGTAGCAGTGGGTGCCCGGCGACATCACCACGTCGTGCCCCAGGCGGGCCGCGGCGATGCCCCCCTCCGTGCCCCTCCACGACATGACCGCGGCGCCGGGGGCCAGCCCTCCCTCGAGGATCTCGTCCCATCCGATCAGGCGGCGCCCCCTCCCGGCGAGGAACCGCTCGATCCGCTTCACGAACCAGCTCTGCAGCTCGCTTTCGTCCTTCAGGCCTTCCGCCCGGATCCGGGCCTGGCATTTCGGGCAGCGGCGCCACTCCTGCTTGTCCGCCTCGTCGCCGCCGATGTGGATGAAACGGGACGGGAAGAGGTCGAGCACCTCGTCCAGGACGTTCTCGATGAACTCGAAGACGGCGTCGTTGCCTGCGCAGAAGATCCGGGTGTTCGGCCAGACGCTCCCCGGCGGGACGGGCTCGGGCTCGCCGCTGCAGGAGTATTCGGGATGGGCGGCGAGGGCGGCCATGGCGTGCGCCGGCATCTCGATCTCGGGGACCACCGTGATGTTCCTCCGGGCGGCGTACCGCACGATCTCTCCGATGTCATCCCGCGTGTAGAACCCCCCGTAGGTCGCCGCCTCGCCCTCGCGCTGCGGATCGCGGGAGAGCCAGTGCCGGTCCTCGCGATCGACGCGCCAGGCGCCGACCTGCGTCAGGCGGGGATATCGCGAGATCGGGACCCTCCATCCCTGGTCGTCCGTGAGGTGCCAGTGGAAGACGTTCATCCGGTGCATCGCGAGGATGTCGAGGTACCGCTTCACGAACTCTTTCGGGAAGAAGTGGCGGCTCACGTCGAGATGCATACCCCGCCACGGGAACCGCGGCCGGTCCACGATTCGCGCGCACGGCGCCCGCCACAGCGGATGGGGAGGTTCGGCGTGCTCTGAGCCGGGGATCGATGCGCCCGCGCTGGGGGTGGAGGTGGAAGGTCGGCCGACGACGGCGGTGACTGCGGAAAGGACGTCGCCCGGGGGAGAGCCTGGCGCCGGAGAGCCTGCGGGCGTGACTCCGGCAGGGGAAGGGTGGCTCCGGGCAACGGCAGTGAGTGAGACGCCGAACACATCTGGGGGGAGAAGCTGCAGCAGCGCCTGCGTCCCGTGGAAAAGGCCGGCCGGTCCGCGCGCGGTGACCGTGACCCCGTCCCGGCCGACGTCGAGGAGGTACCCCTCCGCGCCCGGGTCCTCGCCGGGCGCTCCCGGCCACGTTTCGGTCGGCCCCACCGCGCGCAGGTGAATGTCGCCGCCGCCTGCGCCAGCGGCCGCCCTGCCGGTGGGGCGTGGTCCGGTCGTGGGACCCAGCCCGGGCCCGGGGTGCGCTGCCTCGGCAGCATTCACCGGGCCCGGCATGTCCGCGGCGCCGCTCTCGCCCCCGGCGTCGGCACCATCGACGACCGCCACCCCGTAGCCGGTCGCAGCCCGAAGCTGCTCCGCGAGGAGCTCGGCCACCCCGCGCGCGCTCATGCCGGCTCCGGAGCCGGGCATGGGCTCCCTGCTCCCTCGCGCACGCCCGCTTCGTGGTGCGTGCCGACGCCTGCTCTCGAGCAGAGAACCCGGGTCCCGGGCGAGAGCGTGAAGTGCCCTTCCCTGGCTCGACCGTCCGCGGCTTCGGGACGATCGGGAGCTCGATCGCCGTGAATGGGATCTGCGGTCATCGCTCGATGAGGTCTCACTTCGGCCGGCACAGGGCCGAGGCCGGAATCCTCTGCCTGGCGATGCCGGGCCCGCTCCAGAACACCTCGAGCTCGAAGCCGCCCGACTGCTCGAACATCGCGACCGTGATCGGGTGCAGCCCCGCGGCGAGCGCGATCACGCCCGACTCCTCGTGGGGACTGTGCAGGCCGTCGTTGTCCACCACGAGCCGGCCTCCGATCCAGAGGCGGCTGCCGTCGTCCGAGCGCGTGGAGAACCGGTAGACGCCGTCGGCGGGCACGCGCAGGTACCCGCGGAAGCGCATCGCGAACTGCTTCTCGCGCGTGCGCGGGGTGAGGTCGAAATCGGCCACGACGCCGCTGCGCGCCGACGGGGGCTTGAAATCGGGCAGCTTCTCGAACGTTCCCTCGGCGCAGTCGTAGACGAGGCCGGGCACGGTCGGAAGGACGGCGGGGGCGTCGGGCCGCTTGCCCGCCTTTCCGGGGGGCGGCTCGGCAATCGGCGGTTCGGCCGGGCGCGGGCGTCACCTTGTGGAATGTCGCCCGCGCCACGGGGCTGACGGGCTGGTCGCCGCGGAAGAGGCGGGCCCGGATCGACGTCGTGCTCTCGAGGCGCAGGGGATCGGGGGCGGCGGGGGACTCGGGTGTCGGGTCGCTCCCGTCGGTGGTGTAGCGCGCGACCACGTTCTCGCGGTCCGTCACGATGCGGACCTCCAGCGCGTCCACGAAGATGTCCGTGTCGGCCTTGATCTCGGGCGGATCGGTCATGTCGGGCCGGCCGCGCACGTCGAGGACGACGACGCTGTCGTCCGGATCGGGGGCCAGCGGCGGGCCCCTGCACCACGAGCGTCTCCCCTTCACGCGAGATCGTGAGCGGCTTCTTCCCCGGGTCGGCGAGGAGGAACGCGCGCGCGGGCTCGTTCAGTATCCCCTCGACCGCCAGGCGCCCGCCCGCGGGCCAGTCGAAGACATGAAGGTAGAGCCGCGTGACCCCTCCCTCGAGCGGCTTCTGCGTGCAGCGGCCCCACGGCAGGGGGCGCAGCGGGCCGGCCTTCGTTCCGTGGATCGACTCGCCGTTCGCCTCCATCCACCGGCCGATCGCCTGCAGCCGCTCGACGCTCTCCGGCGGGATCTCCCCGTCGGCCGTCGGGCCGACGTTCAGGAGGAAGTTCCCGCCCTTCGAGGCGATCTCCGCGAGCTTGCGGATCAGCTCCCGCGCCGGCTTGAAGCTCTTGTCGGCGCGGTTGTAGCCCCAGTGGTCGTTCATCGTCATGCAGGTTTCCCAGTCGAGGCCGGGAACCCCCGCGCCGGGGATCTCCTGCTCGGGCGTGCCGAAGTCGCCGACGAGGTCGCGCTCGGGGTTGAGGCCGAAATCGCCCCCGGAGCGGCCGACGCGGTTGTTGACGATGACCTGCGGCTGGAGCGAGCGGACGTACGCGTACATGTCGCGCCCGCGCGCGTTGGTCCAGTTCCCCTCCCACTCGCCGTCGAACCACATCACGCCGATCGGGCCGTAGTTCGAGAGGAGCTCGCCGAGCTGCGCCTTCATGTAGCGGACGTACCGCTCGTAGTCGGCGCCGGCCGTCGGGCGGGTCTCCCAGTCGCGGCGGGGAAGGTAGTCCGGGTGATGCCAGTCCATGATCGAGTAGTACCAGCCGATCCTCAGGCCCTCCTGCCGGCAGGCGTCCGCGAGCGCCTTCATGACGTCCCGGCGGAACGGGGTGGCCATGACGTCGAAGTCGGTCTGGGCCGAGTCGAAGAGGCTGAACCCGTCGTGGTGCTTGGTGGTGATCACGATGTACTTCATGCCGGCCTGCTTCGCCAGGCGGACCCAGGCGAGCGGATCGAATTTCCCCGGGTTGAACCGTTCGCGGAAGGTGTCGTACTGGTCGATCGGGATCCGCGCGGAATCCCGGATCCACTCTCCGTAGCCGGTCTTGCCGTTCCACTCTCCGGCGGGAACGGCGTAGAGCCCCCAGTGGATGAACATGCCGAAGCGGGCCTCCCGCCACCAGTCGAGGCGCGGGTCGGGGCCGGGCGGGGGGCCGGGAGCGGGGGAGGGCGCCGGGGCTGCCTCCGGCGCCTTGCCCTGAGCGCCCGCCGGGAGCGTGAGAGGGGACTGCGGCGCGGCGTGGGACGTGGGGGTTGTGGCCGCGGATCGCGCCGATGAGCGGCCTGCGGAGGAACGCGAGGGAAGCTCGCCTCCCGGGGTGGACGCGTAGGCCGTGGCACACGCGGAGGCCAGTGCGGCGGCAAGGAGCGGGGTAAGCATCGCAAAGGAAACACGGGGCATGGCAAGGTCCTCGCTTTGGTTCGCCGGGATCGGAGGATCCGTTCGACGGAGAGACGAAGAGATCGTGCTCCGATCCGGGCGGCATTCGCGCGCTGCCGGCGCAGCGCGACGACCCACCGATCAAAGGTACACCGCGACGCTCTCCGTCCAAAGGAGCGGCCTGCTCATCGAACGGTTCCTACGGAGAGCCGGCCCTCCCGGCGGGGGCGGGCCGCCCTCGACATGAACACGCGGGGCAGATCGGGTGCATGACGTGCGGCTAGAAATCGGCGCGAATGGACAAGACCAGCGATCGACCCGGCGCGGGGATCTCATCCCCCGCCTTCAAGCCTCCTGTTGGAAGAGCCGCCGTGGGGGTGAGGTGATCGTGATACTCCTTGTTGAAGAGATTCTCGATGCCCGCTTCGACCTGGATGCCGTTGGCGATCCGGACCAATCCGCGCAGGTGCCAGACGGAGAATCCAGGCGTAGCGTTCTCTCCGTAACCAGGATCGATCCTGTCCTGACGATGATCGAAGCGGCCTCCGAGCTCGATCCAGCCGGCTTCCTGACCGGGCAGGCTCCAGCGCGCGGCCGCGCGTGCCTCGAGAGGCGGGATTTCAGGCAGAGGAACATTCGTCTCCCGGTTCTCGCCCCATACGTACGCAAGGGACACGGGGAAGGTCAGATTCGCCGTCGGCCGGATGAGCATGTCCAGTTCGCCCCCGGTCAGGATCGCGTCCACGTTGACGAACCCGCGGATCGTGTCAGGAACGCGGTCCCCGTTGAGGTCAGCCTGGGCAAGGACGATGCCGGAAATGTAGTCCCTGAAGTCGTAATAGAAGACGGCGGCGGTGGCCGACAGCTTCTCCCAGGCCAACTCCGCACCCACCGCGACCTCGCGCTTGGTCTCGGGATCGAGCGCCGGATCGCCGACGACGTACCCCCCTGGGGCGGGGGCGAAGGAGAAGTACCGCTCGGTGGTGTTGGGGCTGCGCGAAACCAGGCCGGCCCCGCCCTGCAGTGTCACGTGCTGGGAAATCCGCTTCCCGACGACGATGTTCCCCCCGAACAGCCGATCGCTGCGGTCGGTTTCGGCCGCATCGGGCCCGTAGAAGAAGACGTAGTTCTGGCGGATCGATCGTCCCATCAAGCCGGTATCGTCGGCTGCGCCGGCCTTGCTCGTCCCATCGTCTCCCCGCGCGCCAATCCGCACCTGCCACCCGGAACCGGACGCCAGCGACAATTCTGCGAACAGCCCGAGGTTCTCCTGGGTCACGTCCGGCCAGAGGTGGTCCGTCTGGGTCATGCCGGTCATGACCATCAATCGCGTCCGCAGGGCATTGCGCTGCAGGTTCAGCAGATCCATGCCGGCTGCGAGCGCGATCCCGTCGCCAAGATTCCAGCGGCTGGTGAATCCTCCCGAGAAGGAATCGGCCATCGAACGGCTCTCGGACGGCATGAAGCTCCACGTCGGCTTGCGTTCGTTGTTCATGAGATGGTCGAGATTGGCGAGTCCGACACGGAAATCGAACCCTGCAAGCGACCGATCGGGATCCGAACTCCGGAGGCGGTACGCCGCGCCGTAAATCCGGATTCGATCCCACACCGCATCCATCGGCAGGGAGGGGAAATCGGTCCACCCCCCCTGTCGAAAAAGCGCGGTGGCCAGCATCCTCTGCCCGGCCTCAGGGCGATAGCCAAGCGAAAGGAATTCGCCCGATTGCTCCGCATCGGCGGGAACGAGAATCCCGCCGGGGGAGACGTAGCTCCCTCCACCGATGGCCTGGGCGCCGGCGGAGAAATCGAACCGCTCGGTCCCACCCTGGATCCCTGCTTCGCTGCTCAGGCCTTCCCGGGTTCCATCGATCGCCCCGCGGATCCAGGCGTCGAACTGCCGGCCCGCCGTTTCCGGTCGTTCGAAGTCGGTCGAGACCACCAACCTCCCGCCGGTGCCTCCGGGTCCGGCCGTCACCGTGGAGAGACCCTTCACAAGTGAGGCTTCGCGAACGGATGACCCGGACATGAGAGTCGCTGGTGGGTCCATCCGCGCAGCGCAGGCGCCGTGCAGGGAGAGGCCGTTGACAAGAGTCTCGACCCGCTCCCATCCGAGGCCGCGGATCACAGGCTCGACGGCGTCCTGTGTTCGACGGACAGCATTGACGCCAGGCACTTCGAGGGAGACGAGGCCGAGATTCCGAACCCGTCCCAACGCAAACGACTGCTCGGGAACCGTCTCCGCGAGGAACGGCGGCTTCTCGGCAGTCACAAGGACCTTTTCCTCGAGGGAGTGCCAGGGGGTTGTCGGTCCTGCGCCCGACGGAGCGCTTCCTGCTGAGGCAGGCCCAGCAGGTGGTTCCGTTGCCGGGGGCGCACCCCCTGCCGGCCTCGGTGAGGCCGGCGCGGGCTCGCTGGCGGGGGCAATGGACCCCGACGGTGAGGGCTGCTCGTCCGTCCTGATCGGCAAGAGCGAGCCAGCCCTGCCCCGCGAACAGGACGATCAGGGCGGTCATCAGCGCCGGGATTGGTGGCATGAGTGAGCCCGGGCGTGAAGCAGGTGTTCTCCTGCAGCGATGCATGATCGAATCCTCCCATCAGGACCTGCGCGACGACATGGCAGGCCGCACAGGCCCGAGCGCCAATCTCCTGGGCCCGGAACAACCGTCCCTTTGGTTCGGAACCGAGTGCTGGGGGCCGATTGCCCACGGCCGATGAACGATGGGTCAGAGGCTAGGAATGGGCTGGAGGAGGGCCTCGGGGCAGGCGCGGGCTGTTCGAGTGATGGGGCGTTGCGGGGACGGCGATCGATGAAGATAGGTAGCTGACGAACACGAGGCCGGCTTCAAGGGCCGGATGCCTGGTCGAGACGCGAGCCAGGGGGATTCTGACGGCGGCCGGGACAGCGCAGTTGCGTGGACAGCAACGCCCGCTGGGACTCGATCGGATGCCGGGCCGGCCGTCCCCTGCCGAGGGCTCGGCTGCCCGTGCTCGACAGCAGCAGGCCGGGGTTCCCGCGCAGGCCATCCGGCAGACGGGGCCCCGGGCTGTTCTTTGCACGGCGAAGATCGGAGCGATGGACTGGAGCAGGAGAGCGAAAGCGAGGACGCTGCGCAGGCACCAGGCGGCACGTCTGCGGACGATGCCCGCCGGGCCGCTTCCTGATGAGCCCTTGCTACGCTTTTCGGGCAACGGCACTCTCCCGCGCGCCATCCTCGCCCGGCGCACGTGATCCCTCCAGGGCGCGGCCTTTACCCAGTCCTCAAGAAACTACGCTGAAACAATGCCGGCGACAAGGGCAGTGCATGTCGGTGACGGGAGTCCCCCCGGGGGTGGACGGTTCCGGCTGCGGCTTCGAAACGGCCACTCGCTTCGCCGAACCGCTGCCGCTCTCATCCTGTTCTGGAAAGCCACTCACGCCGTGCACGCCGAATCTGCGAGAATGACCCTTCGCGGCTGAGGTTCGAGCCTGCCGCGGGGGGAGGGGCCCACGCAAGGAGGAATCGGCATCCGGGGTGGCTTAGCGCTGGGACGGCAGCGCCGGCGCGGGGCGGCGAAGGCGCAGGGTCGCTGCGGTCGGGCCGCGACCGGAGCGAAGGGGCCGAGTCGCGTCGGGGGAGAGGGCATCCTGTGTCGGGCGGCAGGCGGAGCCGGCAGGCAGTTCCGCGGCGCGCGGGAGGATGGCCGCAGTCGGAGCGGCGCTCTTCTGCGCGGCGGTCGCGATGCTCGCGGCGGGATGCGGCCGGACGCCGGAGCCGCCGGCGCCGCACGCCGGCCGCCGCCGCGCGAGCCTCGGGCGAGACCGTTCCCGTGCCCGCGATTCCCTGGCGGCCGCGGAGCTACGCCGCGCCGCGCGCGGCGACCCCGCCGGCGATCGACGGGGTTCTGGACGAGGCCTCCTGGCAGGCCGCGCCCTGGACGGACGATTTCACCGACATCGAGGGACCCGCCCGCCCCGCGCCCCGCCACCGGACGCGGGCGAAGCTCCTCTGGGACGACCGGTACCTCTACGTGGGCGCCCAGCTCGAGGAGCCGGACCTGTGGGGAACGCTCGTCGAGCACGACTCGGTCATCTACCACGACGACGACTTCGAGGTCTTCATCGATCCGGACGGCGACACGCACGAGTACTACGAGCTGGAGATCAACCCGCTCGGGACGGTCTGGGACCTCTTCCTGGTCAGGCCGTACCGCGACGGCGGACCGGCGATCAACGCCTGGGAGATCCAGGGGCTGAAGAGCGCGGTGTCGCTCGACGGCACGCTGAATCGCCCGGGAGACCGGGACCGCGGCTGGAGCGTGGAGCTGGCGCTCCCCTGGTCGGTGCTCAAGGAGGCGGCCCACCGCGACGCGCCTCCCGCGCCGGGGGACCGGTGGCGCGTGAACTTCTCCCGCGTCGAGTGGCGCGTCGAGGTGGAGGGGGATCGCTACCGCAAGGTCCTCGACCCCGCGACGGGCAAGGCGCTGCCCGAGGACAACTGGGTCTGGTCGCCGCAGGGCCTGATCGCGATGCACTACCCCGAGATGTGGGGCTTCGTGGAGTTCTCGCCGCTGGCGGCCGGGGCCGCGGCCGGTCCGGCGGGAGGCACGGCGGGCGGGGGAGCGGCGGCGCCCGACGAGGTCGCGAAGTGGCTCCTGCGGGTCGTCTACTACGGGGAGCGGAACTGGTTTGCCGCCCACGGGGCCTACACCGCGGACCTGGCCGCGCTCGGCCTGTCGAAGGCTCCGTACCCGCCGGCCGATGGGGCCGCTGGCACCGCCGCGGGTGCGGCGGGGTCTGACCTGGTGACCGACAAGCCGGCCGGCGGATCGGCGGGTGCACCGACGGGCCCCGCGACGAATGGGGCGGCCGGCGCGCCGGTCCCGTGGCCGCCCGCGCTCGCGGTCACGCCGACCGGCTTCGAAGCCTCGCTCGGGCTCCCCGGCGGGCGCCGCATCACCATCCGGCAGGACGGAGCGGTCCGGTGAACCTCGGTTTCCTCGACTGGCTCATCATCGCCGGTTTCGCCGGCCTCGTCACCGGCAGCGCGCTGGTCAGCCGCCCCCTGATGCGCGGCGTCGCGGATTTCCTGGCGGCCGGCCGCACGGCGGGCCGCTATGTCCTCACGGTCTCGCAGGGGATCGCGGCGCTCGGGGCGATCACCGTCGTCGGCATGCTGGAGATGAACTACGTCGCCGGGTTCCAGCAGACCTGGTGGGGGTTCACCACGGGGGTCGTCGTCCTCGTGATCGCGGTCACGGGCTGGGTCATCTACCGCTTCCGCGAAACGCGCTGCCTGACGCTGGCGGAGTTCTTCGAGCGCCGGTACAACCGCCGCTTCCGGATCTTCGCGGGCTCGCTGGCCTACCTGTCGGGGGTGATCAACTTCGGGATCTTCCCGGCCGTGGAGGCACGCTTCTTCATCTACTTCGTCGGGATCCCCGAGCACGTGGCCGTGCTCGGCCTCTCCGTGCCGACCTTCCCCCTGACCGTCGCCGTGCTGCTCGCCGCCTCGCTCGCCTTCGTCTTCGTCGGAGGCCAGGTGGCGGTCATCATCTCGGACTTCCTTCAGGGGCTCTTCGTCAACGCGGTGTTCATCATCATCTCGGTCTTCCTGTTGAACCTCATGCGCTGGGACCGGATCGTCGCCGCGCTCTCCACGGCGCCCGCCGACGCCTCGCTCCTCAACCCCTTCCACACCGGCAACGTGCACGACTTCAACTTCTGGTACTTCCTCATCGGGATCATCGGCGTCGTCTACAGCACGATGTCCTGGCAGGGAACGCAGGGGTACAACGCCTCGGCGAGGTCGGCGCACGAGGCGCGGATGGCGAACGTCCTGTACGCGTGGCGGATGATCCCGCAGACCCTCGTGCTGCTCGTGATCCCGGCGGCCGCGTACACCGTCCTCCATCACCCGGACTTCGCGGCGAATGCCGCCGGGGCCGGGACCGCGCTCGCGAGCGTCGGCTCCGAGACGCTCCGGAACCAGCTCAGGGTGCCGGTGGTCCTCTCGGGCCTGCTTCCCCCGGGCCTGATCGGGGCGTTCACGGCGGTCATGATGGCCGCCTCGCTCACGACCCTCGCGGCCTACATGCACTCGTGGGGGAGCATCCTGGTGCAGGACGTGCTGGCGCCCATGCGGCGCGAGCCGATTCCCCCCGAGAAGCACATCCGCTGGCTCAGGACGTCGATCATCGGCGTCGCCGTCTTCACCCTTTTCTTCAGCGTCCTGTTCCAGCAGAGCCAGTACATCTTCCTGTTCTTCGCCGTCACGGGGGCGATCTTCGCCGGCGGCTCGGGAGCCGTGATCATCGGCGGGCTCTACTGGAAGCGCGGCACGACCGCCGCCGCCTTCACCGCGATGATCCTCGGGGCCGTCATCTCCGTGGGCGGGATCGTGATCCACCAGGTGAGCCCCGGCTTCCCGGTGAACGGCCAGGTGTTCTGGGCGATCGCGATGGGCGCCGCGACGCTCGGGTACGTGCTCGTCTCCCTGCTCGGGAAGGGGCCCGCGGCCGACCTGGACCGCCTGAGGCACCGCGCTGCGGCGGAGAACGAAGGACAGCCCGACGGGGCCGGGTCCGGCACCGGCGACGCGGCTGCGCCGCCCCCGGCTGCGCGCGGATGGCGCGCGCTCGGCTGGGGGCCCGATTTCAGCCGCGGCGACCGGATCATCTACGTGATCACCTACGCCTGGATCTTCCTCTGGGTGGCCGTCTTCGCCGTCGGGACGGCGATCAACCTGACGCGGGAAGTGAGCGACGCGGCATGGGCCCGGTTCTGGTGGATCTACGTCCTCATCCAGCTCGTCGTCGCCTGCGTCGTCTTCGTCTGGTTCGCGGTGGGGGGCACGCGCGACCTGGTGGCGATGCTGCGCGAGCTGCGCGGGATGACGCGCGACGCAACCGACGATGGATTCGTCAGAAGGAAGACACCTTGAGCACCGTGGGAGCGTGCGCGGGGGAGGGGATATGGCTCCGCTGACGCGCCATCCATCGAACCCGATCCTCACGCGGGCCGACATCCCCGCCGTGCTGCCCGACTTCGCCGACCCGTCGTCCGTCTTCAATCCGGGCGCGGCGCAGGTCGGGGATCGGACCCTGCTGATGCTCCGCGTGCAGAGCCGGGGGCGCCGCACGGCCCTCGTCATGGCGGAGAGCCCGGACGGAGTGCGTTTCACCGTCTCGCCCGCACCGGTCCGCCTGCGCGGTCTCGAGCAGGTCGCGGAAACGGTCCACCACGTCTACGACCCGCGCATCACGTTCCTCGAGGGGGCGTGGCACATCATGTTCGCGGCCGACACCGACGGCGGCTGCCGCCTCGGCGTGGCGCGAACGGAAGACTTCGAGGAGTTCGAGGTCGTCGACCTCGGCGTGAACCCCGACATCCGCAACGGCGTGCTCTTCCCGGAGAAGATCGGGGGCCGCTACGCGCGCCTCGACCGGCCGAACCTCGCCCGGATCGGGGGCGGCGTCACCTCGGGCGAGGAGATCTGGCTCTCGACCTCGGACGACCTCGTGGACTGGAAGCCGGAGCGGGCGGTCATGTCGGGCCGCTGGCACTACTGGGACGAGAGGATCGGGTCCGGCCCGCCTCCCGTGAAGACCGCAGCCGGTTGGCTCCACGTCTACCACGGCGTCGCCACCCACTTCGCGAGCGCGAGCGTCTACCAGGCCGGTGTCGTGCTGCTCGACCTCGACGATCCGTCCCGCGTCCTGGCCCGCAGCCGCAACAACGTTCTCGAGCCGCGCGAGCTGTACGAGCTGGTCGGCCAGGTGCCGAACGTGGTCTTCCCGAGCGGGATGATCGTCGAGCGCACCGACGCGCGCGGCTGCGCCGATCCCGACAGCCCCGTCCGCATCTACTACGGCGCCGCCGACACCTGCGTCGGCCTCGCCACGACGACCGTGCGCGAGCTGCTCGCCGCATGTGATGAACCGTGAGGCTCCCGCTGGAAGGCGCACGGGAGCCGATCACCCGGTTCCCGGAACTCCGCCCTCTCAGGTGGGCGGCCGGCGCTTCGATCAGAACATGACACGCTGAAGGCTGGAGACAACGCATGCCCGATCGGAGGAATCCCAGGTCAACAGGCAGACCGGCCGCGGAGCAGGCTGGAGCGCGATCGGGAGCCACAGGGTCGCTTCCCGCGAAGTCCTCCTCCGAGGCCCCCGCGCTTTCACGATCCGACGCGGCCTCCGCTCCGGAGGGCCGGGTCTCCCCGCCCGCGCCGGTTCCGGCGCCGGGCCTCGTCTTCGTCGTCTCCCACACCCACTGGGACAGGGAGTGGTATTTCACCTTCCACCGCTTCCGCGTCCACCTGGCGCGCGTCGTGCGGAAGATCCTCGAGGCGCTCGAGCGGGGAGGGGAGTTCCGCCACTTCGTGCTGGACGGGCAGGCGGTCATCCTCGAGGACCACCTCGAGACCCACCCCGAGGACGAGGGGCGGATCCGCGCGCTGGTCGGGGCGGGCAAGCTCTCGATCGGCCCCTGGTACATCCTCCCCGATGAGTTCCTGGTCAGCGGCGAAGCGACGGTGCGGAACCTGCTGGCCGGCCACAAGGTCTGCGCGCGGTTCGGGGCGGCGCAGAAGGTCGGCTACATGCCCGACTCGTTCGGCCACATCGCGCAGCTCCCCCAGCTGCTGCGGGGTGCGGGCATCGACTCCTTCATCTACACCCGCGGCAACGGCGACGAGCTCGAGGAGCTCGGGTACGAGTTCCTCTGGCGGGCGCCGGACGGGAGCGAGGTGCTGGCGGTGAACCAGCACGGGGGGTACTGCTCGGCAGGCGGGCTGGGGTTCGACGAGCTCTGGCACGCCCACACGAGGCGCTCGGTCCGCCTGGAGCGGGCCGTCGCGCAGGTGGGCGAGCTGTTCGCGGGGATGGCGCGGCTGTCGCGGGGCGACATCCGCCTCCTGAACAACGGGTGCGACCACTTCCCGCCCCAGCAGGAGTTCGACGCGGTGATCCGCGAGCTGCGGCGCGCCTTCCCGCGCACGGAATTCCGGCACACGGGGTTCGCGGAGTACGTCGAGGCCGTGAAGAAGGCCGGCTTCGCGAAGAAGCGCTTCTCGGGCGAGCTGCGCCACGGCCGCCTGCACCTGATCCTGCCGGGCGTCTGGTCGTCGCGGATGGGCATCAAGCAACTGAACGACGAGGCTCAGACGATGCTCGAGAAGTACCTCGAGCCGGTTGCCGCCTATGCCCATTTCTGTCTCGGCCGGCCCTGGCCGTCGGGGGAGACGGAGTACGCGTGGAAGACGCTCCTCCGGAACCACCCGCACGATTCGATCTGCGGGTGCAGCACGGACGCGGTGCACCGCGACATGGGCCCGCGCTTCGCGGGAGTCCTCGACACGGCAAACCAGCTCCTCGTCCACCAGCTGGAGGAGCTCGCGCCGACTTTCGCGCGCCGGCCCGAAGGGGATGCGGCGACCGTGCTGGCGGTGATGAACCCGCTGCCCGAGACGCGCACGGAGGCGATCGAGCGGCTGGTCGTGCTGCAGCCTCCGGGCCTCGACCCGGACCGGCTCGAGCTGGTGGATGCGGCGGGGCGTCCCGTGCCGATGCGGGTCGTGCGCGCCGAGTACGTCGAGCGGTTCTGGGGGATCGACTATCGAACGACCCTGTTCGGCGAGGGGCAGAGGGACTTCTTCGAGGTCTACCGGGAGCAGTTCGGCTCGCGCATCATCCGTCCCGCGAAGAGGAGGGACGAGAGCGATCAGTTCCTCTGGATCCAGTTCGTCGCGGAGAACCTGCCGGCCCTCGGGCACGCGTGTTATTACCTGAGGGAAAAGACCCTCCGGGGGCCGGCGATGATCGGAGGCGATCGCGCCGAGGCTGGCGGGACGGTGCGGGTGCAGGGCGACAGGATCGAGAACGGCTTCTGCCGCGTGGTTCTGCACGGGAACGGGACCTTCGACCTGACGGACCTGCGGGCGGGGCGGCGCTGGACGGGGCTCAACCTGCTCGAGGACGACGGGGATGCCGGCGACGAGTACGACCACGAGCCGTGCCGGGAGCCGGCCGTCACGGCGAAGAGCGCGCGCGGCTCCGTCGAGGTCATCGACGACGGCGGCTTCGTGGGACGGATCGAGGCTTCCTTCCCGCTGCCGCTCCCCGCGGCCCTCGCGAAGGACCGGCTCCGGCGCGAGCGGCGCGCCATCGCGTGCCCCGCGCGCGTCCGGATCACGCTGCGTCACGAGAGCCCGGTCGTGGAGATCGAGACGAGCTTCGACAACCGCGCGCAGGACCATCGCCTTCGCGCGGTCTTCCCGGCCGCGATCGAGACGGACGAGGTCCAGTCGGACGGACAGTTCCTCGTCAACAGCCGGCCGATCGACGAGCCGCGCGGTGAGGACTGGGCCCAGCCCCCCACCGGCACCTTCCCGCAGCAGGAGTTCTCCCTGATCGAGGACGCGCAGGGCGGCCTCGCCGTCCTGAACCGGGGACTGCCCGAGATCGCCCCGCGCCGCGACGCGCGGGGCAGGGTGGGGCTCGCCCTCACCCTGCTGCGCGCGGTCGGGTGGCTCTCGCGGGACGACCTCGAAGCGCGCCGGCGGCAGAACGCGGGCCCCACGCTCGCCACACCCGAAGCGCAGTGCCCGGGCCCGCACCGCTTCCGCTACGCGGTCCTGCCGTTCGCCACCATCGCCGGGGCGGCCGCCTCGGGCCCGGGAGCGGGACGCCGGGCTTCGGCGGCGGCCTGCGCGAAGCAGTGGAGCCAGCGGTACCGCGTGCCGCCCCTCGTGGTCCAGGGGGTCGAGGACCAGCACGTTCCCGGCGGCCGCGGGCTCCTTCACAAGGCGTCGCCCGCCACGGCCGTCAGCGCGATCAAGAAGCACGAGAGCCGCGACACGCTCGTGGTGCGCCTCTACAACCTGACGGGACGGAAGGTCCTCGAGACGCTGACCTTCGGCCCCGCGCTGCGCGCCGCCTGGCGGACCGACCTTCTCGAGGAACGGCAGGCGCCGCTCGTCCTGGCGGGAGCCCACGCCCTGAGGGTCTCACTCGGCTCCCACGAGATCGTCACGCTCGAGGTCGAATTCGGGGGTTGATCCCCCCGATGAATCCATCCGGCTTGCCCGAGAGTTGCGCGCCGGAAGCCCCCATGAGCCGGCGAGCGGTGTTCGGAATCGCGCGGAAAAGGGGAGCATCACGGGGGAAGGCATCGTCAATTGGCCGGTTTCCGGCAGATTCGACCTCCTTCGTGGCGGGGTTCTCGTTTGACCGCTAGAATCAGTCATCCGCCGGCCGCCCCCCTGCAGGGCCGGCGTCCTTTCAACGCTTGAAGGGATTGATGGGGAAAGATAAGGAGATTCAGCCATGAAGAAGCTGTTCACGATCCTCGTTGCCACGGGCCTCGTCCTCGGCCTCGCGACCGTCGCGTTCGCCGGCGAGAAGGCGGCCCCGACGACCCTCGAAGGTCAGCTCATGTGCGGCAAGTGCACGCTCAAGATGGAAGGCGTCAAGGAGTGCCAGGACATCCTCGTCGTGAAGGCCGGCGACAAGGAAGAGCGCTACTGGCTCGTCAAGAACGAGGTCGAAAAGAAGTTCGGCCACGTCTGCTCCGGCGCCAAGGACGTGAAGGTCACCGGCACCGTGAAGGACAAGGACGGCAAGATGTGGATCGATGCGTCCGCGATCGAGCCGGTGAAGTCCTAGTTCGCCTCGTCGGCGGCAGCGTCGGCATCGGCCGACATCACGTCGACCGACCGTTGGCCAGCGCCGACACGGCGTAGCGTCAGCACCGGACCCAGGATGGAACGGCCGGCGGGATTCAGTTCCCGCCGGCCTTTTTGTTTGTGCGGGCCCGATCGGAGCGGGACCGCGCTCCGCCGAAGCGCGAAACCAATTTGCGCCCGGGCTCGTTCAATACGCCGTGCAGGGGAGGCCCTGATGAAGCTCGTCATCGACGGCGTGAGCAAGCAGTACAGGGGCGGCGTGTGGGGCCTTCGCGGCTTCAGCCTTGAAGTTGGGCCCGGCCTGCTCGGCCTGCTGGGGCCCAACGGCGCGGGGAAATCGACCCTGATGCGGATCCTGGCCACCATCACGCGGCCGACGCAGGGGACCGTCACCTGGAGCGGATCCGACATCGCGAAGGCGCCCGACCCCCTGCGCCAGGTTCTCGGCTACCTGCCCCAGGACTTCGGCATCTACCCGAACCTGACGGCGGTCGAGTTCCTCGAGTACATGGCCGCCGTGAAGGGGATCCACGGCGCGGCGGCCCGGCGCCGCATCGACGAGCTGCTGCAGGTCCTGAACCTGACCGAATCGCGCCGGCGTCCGCTGGGCGGGTTTTCCGGGGGGATGAGGCAGAGGGTCGGGATCGCCCAGGCCCTGCTGAACGATCCGAAGCTCCTGATCGTGGACGAGCCGACCGCGGGACTCGATCCCGAGGAGCGCGTCCGGCTCCGCAACCTCCTCTCCGAGCTGTCCGGCGAGCGGATCGTCATCCTTTCCACGCACATCGTCTCCGATGTCGAGGCCACGGCGACCGAGATCGCTCTCATCGCCGGCGGCCGGCTTCTCGCGCACGCCTCGCCCGAGGAGCTGCTCCGGTCCGTGGAGGGGAAGGTCTGGGAGTGGGTCATCCCGAGCGCGTCCCTCGCGGCGGCGAGGCAGCGGCACATCATCAGCGCGGCGGTCCGCCGGGCCGACGGCGTCCACGCCCGCCTCGTCTCGGAGGGCCCTCCGGCGGCGGGGGCCGTCGCCGTCCCGCCGACGCTCGAGGATGCGTACCTCCACCAGATGGCCGCGGCGCGGGCCGGGGCCGCGGCGTGAGAACGCTCCGGGTCCTCTACCAGCTCGGCCGGGCCGATTTCCTCGAGCGCGCCCGCCGCTACAGCTTCCTCGTGACCCTGGCGGCCGCGCTCTACCTGGGCTGGGCGGCCGGGGCCGGGCACATCGTCCTGCGGCTGGGGGATTACCGCGGCGTCTACAACTCCGCCTGGGTGGGCGGTCTCATGACCACGGTCACGACGACGTTCCTGTCGCTGGCCGGGTTCTATCTCGTCAAGAACAGCGTCGAGCGCGACCGGCGGACCGGGGTCGGCGAGATCCTCGCGACGACGCCGATGCGCAAGCTCCACTACACGCTCGGCAAGAGCCTCAGCAATTTCGTCTTCCTCGCCGCGATGGTCTGCGCCCTCGCCGCCTCGGCCCTGGCCATGCAGCTGATCCGGGGCGAGGACGCGCGGATCGAGCTGTGGACCCTCCTCTCGCCGTTTCTCCTGATCGCGCTGCCCGCGATGGCGGTCGTCGCCTCGGTCGCGGTGCTGTTCGAAACCGTGCCGGGTCTGCGGGGCGGAGCGGGCAACGTCGCATGGTTCTTCCTCTGGTCGTTCGCCTTGACCCTGTCGGCGCTCGGCGGAACGGGGCTGGCGGACTTCACGGGCCTGGCCCTCTTTTGGAAGAGCATGCGCGCCGCTCTCCCGGTTGCCGCGGACGGCTTCAGCCTGACCATCGCCGAGACCGGGAAACTCTCGACGTTCGTGTGGAACGGCGTGGACTGGACACCGGACCTGCTCGCGTCGCGTGCCGCCATGCTGCTGTACGCGGTCCTGTTCGCCTCGACCGCGGCCCTCTCATTCGACCGCTTCGATCCTTCACGGCGGCGCCTCCGCATCCGCGGCGGGCGTGGCCTGGGCGAAGGTCAGGCGGGAGTCCCCACGCCGGGGGATCGGGAAGCGGCAGGCTCCGGTTCTGGCCAGTTGGCCGGGCCGGAGCAGGGGGCGGGGCTGACGGGAGAGCGACGCATCGAACCTGAGGCGGGCGCAGCGCGGAGCGAACTGCCGGCGGACGAGATCAGGAGCGGAATGCTGACAGGCGAGGTTCGAAGAGGAGGACCGGGGGGTGACGTCGGGAATGGACTGTCGGGCACCGCAGGACCATCGGTGCACCTGACGGCCCTGGGTCCCGCCGACACGGCTTTCCGTTTCGCGCCGATGGTCCGCGCCGAGCTGCGGGTTCTCCTGAAGGGCGCCAGGTGGTGGTGGCTCGCTGGCGCCCTGGGCTTGACTATCGCCATGCTCGCCGCTCCCCTCCAGGTTTCGCTGCGCATTCTCTGCTTCGCATGGATCTGGCCCGTGCTTCTCTGGTCGGGCATGGGGACCCGGGAGCGGGAGCACGGCACCGGACCGATCGTTCTCTCGTCCGCCCGCTCGCTGTTCCGGCAGTTCCCCGCGTCGTGGGCGGCCGGCGTCGTCCTCGCGCTCGCCACGGGCGCGGGAGCAGGCGCGCGCCTCGCACTCGCCGGGGAGGCCCGCGGGCTCGCCGCGTGGCTCGTGGGGGCGCTCTTCATCCCTTCCCTCGCACTGGCGCTCGGTGTCTGGAGCGGCACGAGCCGCTTCTTCGAAGCCCTCTACACCGTGCTCTGGTACGTCGGTCCACTCCAGCCGGTCCCCGCGCTCGACTTCATGGGCGCCTCCGCGGCGGCGCGGGCCTCGGCCGTTCCCCTCGTCTATCTCATCCTCGCGGCGGTCCTGCTCGCGGCCGCCTTCGCCGGGCGCCTGCGGCAGATCCGAAACTGAGCAAGTTCCTGCCGGGGTTTCCGGCAGGACGTCGGGTGCGATCGGCGCGACGGCTGGTTTAGGATCTCCGTCATGGAGAACGCCGGAACCCTGGATCAGGCCGGAAGCGCAGGCAGACCCGCAGGACGGCAGCGGCCGCTCCGATCGTTCTTTGCGCGCGCGGCCGTCCTCGCGGCTGTGTGGGGCGCGATCGTCGCGGGCGCTTCGGAGATTATCCATCCCACGGCGGCCGCTACGCCCGCTGCGACACAGCCGGGGGAAGCCCTGGCGGCCGCATCCGCTCCTGCGGACAAGCTGGCGGGAACGATTCTGCGCGAAGGGCTCGCGATCCGCGTCTCCGAGGATCTGCGCGCGCGGACCGGCATGTCGCTCGATCCCGTCGAGGCGGACCTCGTGCTCGGCCGGCGGGCGCCGCCGAAGGCGGGGATGGCGGTCGCCTTCGGCGACGGCGCGGTCCGGTCGTGGCAGCCTGCGCGGGCCGACGAGAAGGGGTGGTTCGAGCTCGAGGCGCTCGAGGGGGGGTACGTCTATTTCCGCCTCGACTCGCCCAGGAAGAGGACCATGCTCCTCGAGGGAATGGGGCACGACATGGTCTACGTGAACGGCGAGCCCCGCGCCGGGAACCAGTACGGAACCACCGACGAGTACCAGGCCTGGGAGCCCCGCTTCACCTTCTCCGTGATCCCGATCGAGCTGCGGGCGGGCCGGAACGACCTCCTCTTCAAGTGCTACCGGGGCCGGCTGAAGGTGCGCCTGCGCGAGACGCGCCCGGGGGCGCTGCTCAACGCCGCCGACCTCACGCTGCCCGACCTGATCGCCGGGGAGCCCTCGGCCTACTGGGGCGCGGTCGTCGTCGTCAACGCGTCACCGGTCCCGCTGCGCGATGCTGTCCTGCGGGTTGGAGGCGCCCCCGCGGGCGGCGCCGGGAGCGGAATGAGCAAGGCCAACCAGGCCTCGACCGGTTCCTCGAAGGGCGAAGCTGATCGCATCGAGACGAAACGTGCCATGGCCGGCGCCGGTCATGTTCAAGCGAGGTCGCCCGGGGTTGGGACCGCGGGACCGATTTCCGAGGCGGATCCGGTGGGGAAGGGGCGTCTGCGCCCGACGGAAACGGCCATCCCCGTGATTCCTCCTTTCAGCATCAGGAAGGTCGGCTTCCGCATCGAAGGGGCCGCGCCCGCCGATCCCGGCGACGACTCGCTCGCTCTGGAGCTGGTGAGGGGGGCGGACCAGCGCTCTGCCGCGGGCCGGGGTCCCGGGAGCGCAGCACGGCGCGGAGAAGACCGGAACGACGTGGGTCGATCCGAGCCGGCTGCGGCCGCCGCGCCGGATGGATCGGGGAGCCATGCGGGGCTCCTACCGATGCCGGCCCTCGATCGTGCCGTGGTTCTCGATCGGGCCTCGATCCCGATCCGGGTGGTCAATCGGGGCGAGGTGTACAAGCGGACCTTCCTCAGCGGCATCGACGGGAGCGTCCAGTACTACGCGGTGAATCCGGCGCGCGGCGCGGAGCCGGGCGGGCGGCCCCTCGCGCTGTTCTTCTCCCTGCACGGCGCGGCCGTCGAGGCGCTCAACCAGGCCAGGGCCTACGCGCCGAAGACCTGGGGGCACATCGTCGCTCCCACGAACCGGCGCCCCTTCGGCTACAACTGGGAGGACTGGGGCCAGCTCGACGCCCTGGAAGTCCTGGCGCTGGTCGAGAAGGAGCTGAACATCGATCCCGAGCGGGTCTACCTGACGGGCCATTCGATGGGCGGCCACGGCACGTGGCACATCGGCGAAACGTTCCCGGACCGTTTCGCCGCGATCGGCCCGAGCGCGGGCTGGCTGAGCTTCTACTCGTACCGTTCGCGAAAGGGGCCGGACGCCTCGACGCCGATCGGCGCGATCCTCGCGCGCGCCACCTCGCCGAGCGACACGTTCGCGCTCGCGCCCAACCTGAAACAGGAAGGGGTCTACGTCCTGCACGGGAGCGACGACGACAACGTGCCGGTTACCGAGTCGCGCCGGATGGTCGAGGTCCTGTCCGGGTTCCACAGGGATTTCGTCTACCACGAGCAGAAGGGAGCGGGCCACTGGTGGGACCTCTCGGACGAGCCAGGGGCCGACTGCGTGGACTGGCCTCCGCTGTTCGATTTCTTCGCGCGGCGCGCGCGGCCGGGTGCGGGCCGGGTGCGGCAGGTCGATTTCATCACCGCGAGCCCGGGAATCTCGTCGCGGAGCGACTGGCTCGAGATCGAGGCGCAGACGAAGCCGCTGGGGCTCAGCTCGGCCAGCGTCCGCTACGAGCCCGGGAGCCGGCGCTTCACGGGGAGCACCGACAACGTGGCGCGCCTCTCGTTCGAGCTCGCCCCCCTCGCTCCTGAAGGCCCCGTCAGCGTCGAGCTCGACGGGCAGAAGCTCGACGGGATATCAATCTCGAGCTTGAGCACCCGGGGGAACGAATCCTCAACGCCCTCACCCAGTTCGGATTCGATTGCTACCTCCAGGATGGCAGGGGCCGCGGGCGGTGTCTGGAATACCGGCCGCGAGCGCGGACCGAAGCTCCGCCTCGAGCGCAGGGACGGCGCGTGGGCGGTTGCCGACGAGCCGTCCCCCTCGCTGAAGGGCCCCCACCGCTACGGCACGCTCAAGGACGCGTTCCGGAACCGGGTCCTCTTCGTGTACGGCACGAAGGGGACGCCGGAGGAGAACGCGTGGGCCTTCGCGAAGGCGCGCTACGACGCCGAGCGTTTCTGGTACCAGGGAAACGGATCGATCGAGCTCGTGCCCGACACCGGCTTCGACGCCGCCGCCGACCCGGACCGCAACGTCGTCCTCTACGGCAACGCGAGGACGAACGCCGCGTGGGGGCCGCTTCTCGGAGCGAGCCCGGTCCAGGTGGACGGCGAGGCGGTGAGGATCGGCGACCGGCGGGTCGCCGGCGCCGATCTCGCCTGCCTCTTCATCCGTCCCCGGCCGGGAAGCCCGACGGCGAGCGTCGGGGCGATCGCCGGTACGGGGATCGCCGGCATGCGCCTGACGGACAACAAGCTCTACCTCGAAGCCGGCTATCCCTTCCCGGACTTCCTGCTCTTCCGCGCGGCCGGCCCGGCCTCCGGCGACGGCCTCCTCGCCGCCGGCTTCTTCGACCTGGACTGGTCGGTCGGCCGGGACTTCGCGTGGAGCGAATGAGCAGGCTCTCTTGCTGTTTCGAAGGCAGGTGACGGTTCCGCAAGCGAGAATCCCCGAAACCGCCGTAGAAAACGCGAGGAAGAGAACCCGCGGGTGCCGGGAGCGTATAGACTTCCGGACCCACTTGTGAGGAGCCCCGAATGAGAACGCTCGCCGCCCTGTCCCTGGTCTGCCTGCTGTGCGTTGCGTCCGCCTGTCATGCCGTGAAGGCGCCAGCACCCGGTCCCCGCGAGGCCGCCCCCGCCTCCGCGAACGCGGCCCCCCCCGCCGCCGACGTCCCGAAGACGGTCGTGTCGGCCCTGGATCGCACCGCCGACCCCTGCACGGACTTCTACCAGTTCGCCTGCGGCGGCTGGCTGGCGAAGACCGAGATCCCGGCGGACCAGCCTTACTGGGGACGCGGCTTCAGCGAGATCGAGAAGAGGAACGAGGAGCTCCTGCGCGACATTCTCGAGAAGGCCCAGAGGGATCCCGGCCCGGACAAGGAACTCGCCAAGCTGGGGGACTACTACGCGGCGTGCATGGACGAGCGCGAGGTCGAGAAGGCGGGGGCCGCTCCGCTGAAACCGATGATCGATCGGATCGCGTCAGTCAGCGGCACCGAGGGGATGGCGAAGGTCGTCGGGGAGCTGCACCGCATCTCCGCGGGCGCCCTCTTCCGGACGGAGGTGGACGCCGACTTCAAGGATCCGGACCTCTCCGTGCTGTTCCTGAACCAGGGCGGCCTCGGCCTCTTCGACCGCGACTACTACCTGCTGGACGACGAGCAGCACGCGCCGCTGCGGCAGGCCTACGAGCAGCACGTGGGGAAGATGCTGGTCCTGCTCGGCGAGCCTGAAGCCGACTCGAAGAGGCACGCGGGACAGATCCTCGCCTTCGAGACCGGGCTCGCGAAGCTCTCCCGGCAGCGGTCCGACCTGCGCGACCCGGACAAGAACTACAACCGCGTGGAGCTGGCGGGCCTCAGGAAGCTGTCGCCCGGGTTCCCGTGGGAAACCTACCTGGCATCCAGCGGTTACCCCGGCCTGACCCAGATCGTGGTCGGGCAGCCGGAGTTCTTCGAAGGGCTCTCGACGCTGGCCGCGAAAGCGGACACGGAGACGCTGCGCGCCTACCTGAGGTGGCACCTCTTGCACTCCCAGGCCGCCTACCTGAGCAAGGCGTTCGTGGAGGAGGATTTCCAGTTCTACGGCGCCACGCTCTCGGGACAGAAGGAAGACCGCCCGCGCTGGAAGAAGTGCGTGGCGGCGACCGACGGCGCCATGGGAGAGAGCCTGGGGCGCTACTTCGTGGAGCGCGCCTTCCCCGGCGACAGCAAGACGATCGGGCTCGACCTGATCCGGCGCATCGAAGCGGCCTTCCAGGCGAACCTCGACAAGCTCGCGTGGATGGACCCGGCGACCCGCAAGCGGGCCCTCGAGAAGCTCCAGGCGCTCACGAACAAGATCGGCTACCCCGACGCCTGGCGCGATTACTCGGCCCTGAAGGTGGTCAGGAACGACTACTACGCGAACGCCACGGCGGCGGAATCGTTCGAGTTCAAGAGGGTCATGGACAAGGTCGGCAAGCCGGTGGACCGGAAGGAGTGGGGGATGAGCCCGCCGGCCGTCAACGCCTACTACAACCCGCTCAACAACGAGATGGTCTTCCCGGCGGGGATCATGCAGCCCCCCTTCTTCAAGGACGACTATCCCGCCGCCATGAACTTCGGGGGGATCGGCCTCGTCATGGGCCACGAGCTGACGCACGGGTACGACGACCAGGGGCGGAAGTTCGATCCGAAGGGAAGGCTCGCGGAGTGGTGGGATCCCTCGGCCAGCGAGAAGTTCGAGAAGCAGGCGGCCTGCGTCGAGGACCTGTACTCGAGCTTCGAGCCCCAGCCGGGCGTCCACGTCAACGGCAAGCTCACCCTCGGCGAGAACATCGCGGACTTCGGGGGAATCAAGGCGGCCTACCAGGCCTGGAAGTCCTGGGAGGCCGACAAGAGGACGCCCGCCGGCGCGGTCGAGGGACTGACGAACGATCAGCTGTTCTTCGTGGGGTTCGCCCAGGCCTGGTGCGCCAAGATGACCCCGGAGATCCAGCGGCTGCTGATCAACCTCGATCCGCACTCGCCGGACAAGTACCGGGTGAACGGGCCGCTGTCGAATTTCTCCGGATTCGGCGAGGCGTTCTCCTGCAAGGTGGGCGATCCGATGCGCCCGCAGAACGTCTGCACCGTCTGGTGAGAAGGCCGGGAGAGGGGATGACCCGGGCGGCGGCCTGATCGGGCCGCCGCCGGGGAGGCCGGGCTAGAGGCTGCGCTTCTTCCCGCGAAGGCCGCGGCGGCTGCCGCCTTCCTTCCCGAAGCGAGGACGCTGTGACTGGGCGTCGTAGCCGAAGCCGCCGCCCCCGCCCTCGTCGCGGCCGAAGCCGCCCCCGCCGACGAATCCGGGCCGGCGTCCCCCGCCCGCGGACTTCTCGCGCGCTTCGTTCACCGTGAGGGACCTGCCCTGGAGGTCCTTCCCGTTGAGCTCGGTGATGGCGCGCTGAGCCTCCTCGTCGGTGCTCATCTCCACGAAACCGAAGCCGCGGGAGCGGCCGGTCGCGCGATCGATCATGACGGAGGCGGATTCGCACGTCCCGGCGCTCGCGAACATCTCGCGCAATTCGACGTCGGTCGTGCTGTACGAAAGGTTACCTACGTAGAGTCTCCTGCCCATCTTTTTTCTGTCGCTCTCCAGGCTCCCCATCAATTCATAAGTGCACGAGAGCCCGCTGCGGACCTCGATGCGCTGCGCGTGGCCAACGGTTGGGGGACGTCAATCGGAGGCTACGGTCCGACAACGCTATCCGCAGACGGCCCAAAAGTCAAACGGGCGGGGCGGATCGGCCGGTCCGGCCGGGGAAGTTGACGGTCGGCACGCCCCGGGAGCAAGGTCGCCCACGCCCACCCCGGGAGCCCGATGCGGGCGGCGCCTGTCCGGGTGCGCGCCCTCGGGCGCCTGTCCCGCTCGCACCTTCCCGGGCGCTGGGGCTGGTCGCGCGACCCCGGGCTCCTGGTCCGGGCGCGTGGTCCCGGCTCAGAACGATTCGCCGATGACGAGGTAGAGGCGGCGGCGGCCGCCGTCCGCGGCCCCCCAGGCGAAGACGACGGGTCCGATCGGGGTGTCGGCGCCGACGAAGACCGACCCGCCGTGCCTCAGCGTGTCGAGACTCACGGGGTCGCCGATCATGTAGACGTTTCCGGCCTCCGCGGTCGCGCCCACGTACAGCCGAATGGAGGCCACGCCGAGGTCGAGCTTGGTCAGCTCGCGATAGTAGGCGATCCGGGCCAGGCCGTAGCGCTCGCCGATCAGCTCGTTCTGCGCAAGTCCGGACAACCTGATCAGTCCGCCCAGCGCGAAGGTGAAGCGGAACGGTGCGCCCGGCACGAGATTGTCGCCGATCTGGACCTCGGGATAGATCGTGTTCTTGCCGAAGGTCCACGCCTCCCCCGCCAAGAGCTGCCATTGCCGGAAGGGCTGATCGGCGCCGAGCGCGCTCGAGGAATCGCGGTAGACCGCCTCGACGAGGGTGCCGGTGCGGGTGAAGACGGTCGAGTTCCTGGTGTCGACCCGGAAAACGAAGCGCAGGCCTCCGTCTCCCTGGTCGAACGGCGGGACGACCGGCGGGCCGATTCTCATGCGGCCGCTGAAGTTCGCGTAGAAGGCTCCCACCCGCACTTCCCCCCAGTTCCCCAGCACGCGCCCGAACTCGAGCCTTCCGACCGCCGAGTGGAACTGGAATTCGGCGATCGCTTCGCCATCGGCCCAGATCGATTGCGTCGTCTGCTGCCACTCGATCGACGGCTGGACGAACCAGCGCATGCCGTAGTCGAGCGGCTGGTAGAAGGTGCTCCCGAAGTAGGTCGGGGTCCCGATCTGGGCCCTGTTCTCCCACTCCCCCCCCCGCCGGTTCACGGCCAGGAGCAGGTGCCGGACGGACAGCGTGTAGCTGGATTCCCCCTTGAAATCGTCCCGCAGCGCGAGGCCGAACTGGAGGCTGTTCTTCCCGTAGGGCTTGGCAGGGGTGTCGAGCACCAAGGTCCTGCCCTGGGCGTCCCGGCGGAAGTCCTCGCGGATGATTCCGAAGTAGTCGAGCCCGGACAGGCAGGCGATGTCCTTTCCGAGTACCTCCACGTCGAGAGGAGCCCCGGTCTTCTGCTCGATGTACGGCTCGATCACCCGGTCGTCCACCCAGCTCGAGTTGACCAGCTCGATGTTGTCGACGATGAGCTCCTCTGCGGGCCGCCGGTGGTGGCGGGCCATGTAGACGGCCCATTCCTCGTCGCTGACCGCGAACTTCCGCAGCTCGGATGCGAGGGCCCGTGCGGCGGCCTCGCCGATGCCGACCGCCTCGGTGGCGCGCTTGAAGTCGATGAAGCTGATGTCCCCCAACTCCGGCCTGATGACGACATCGCCGGGGCGAACGTGCTTGAGGTCCTCGATGCGGTTCCCGACGGTGAGGAACCCGCTCTGCTGGTTCATCACGCTCAGGAAGGAGGTGATCTCGTCCTTCTTGGAGAGCGGGCTCGTGATGTCCACGGCGATGACCGACGTGGCGCCAAGACCCTGGGCGACCCGGATCGGCAGGTTGGCGACCGCCCCGCCGTCCACCAGGCGGTGCCCTTCGAGCTCGATGGGCGGGAAGGCCCCTGGGATCGACATGCTGGCCCGCATCGCGTCGGCGAGGCTGCCCCGGCCCAGCACGACCGTCTCGCCGGTCACGATGTCGGCGGCGACGGCGCGGAAGGGGATCGGGAACCGGTCGAAGTCGGTCTCGCCCGTCGACTCGATCTCGAGGGAGCGCAGCAGGATCTCCAGGCGCTGGCCGCCGAGGACGCCGGGCGGAATGTACGGCTTCCAGTTCTTGAAGCGCATCTTCAGGGGGATCAGGTACGTGACGTCGTCCTGCTTGCGGCGGAAGGAGCGCTCGTCGCGGTCGAGGCGGTCCACGAAGACCTTGGTCCAGTCCATCTCGACGAGCAGCTTCTCCATCTCCTGGGGGGTCCAGCCGGTCGCGTAGAGGCCGCCGATGATCGATCCCATGCTGGTGCCCGTCACGAGGTCGACCGGCACGTGCAGCTCTTCGAGCACCTTGAGCACGCCGATGTGCGCGGCGCCCCGCGCGCCGCCTCCGCTGAGAACCAGGGCCAGCTTCGGGCGCCCGACCGCCGGGGGCGCTCCCGGCGATCCCGACGGGTCGGGCGCGGAACCCTGCGGCGCCCCCGACGGCGGGGCGGCTGCTCCCGCGCCGGACGCTGCCGGGGGCTGGTCGGCCGGGGCCATCGCCGTTCCGGGTTGCGCCTGCACCGTGGCGGAGGGGGCCTGCGCCGATGCCGGAACCAATGGCGCCAGGGCAAAGACCAGGGCGAGCGTGATGAGCGCGATGCGCGGCGCTGCCGAAGATCCGAGTGGCTGCTGCATGTATCTCCCTCCCGACGAGCCGTCCGTGTGACCGGAATGTAGCACGGCGCGGTCGCTCCCCGGACGGAGCAGCCCGCTTCGCCGCGCGGGCAGTCAGGGCGGCTCGCCTCCGAAACAGCCACCCCGCGCCCCCGCGTAGGCGCCACCGCGCCCGCGGCTGACACACTCCGGGCGCGCAGCCTATACTTCGACGGCGTCCCGCTGCCGGCTCGTGCCCCGGCGAAAGGAACCGCGATGAGAGCGCACTTCATCCTCTACGTCGAGCGCCAGGACCGGAGCCGCCGGTTCTACGAGCAGGCGCTCGACATCCGGCCATCCCTCGATGTCCCCGGCATGACCGAGTTCCGGCTGGGCGATGACGCCGTGCTCGGCCTGATGCCGGAGACGGGGATCCGGCGCCTGCTCGGGACGCCGCTGGGCGATCCGGCGACGGGCGGCCGCCCGCCCCGGGCGGAGCTCTACCTGGTGGTGGCCGACGCGCGGGCGAGCCACGCGCGCGGCGTCGAGGCGGGGGGGCGCGAGCTGAGCCCGCCCATGGTGCGGGACTGGGGTGACCTGGCCGGCTACCTGCTCGATCCGGACGGCCACGTCCTCGCCTTCGCGGAAAGGGCCGGGAGCGCCTCGTGATGCGAGCCCCTGCCGCCCCCTCTCCCCTGGACCTGTGCGGCCGATGAAAGGGGTCACGATCAGGGAGATCACGGAGGAGGACCGCGACCGCGTGCGGAGCTTCATCATCCGCCGCTGGGGCGCGCCGACCGTGATCGCCCGGGGGGTGATCCACCGGCCCCACGAGCTGCCGGGGTTCGCGGCGGTTCGGGGCGAGGAGCTCGTGGGGCTCGTGACCTGCCATTTCGCGGCGGGCGCCTGCGAGGTCGTCACGCTCGACAGCATCCGTCCCTCGAGGGGAATCGGGTCGGCGCTCCTCGAGGCGGTCAGGCACCGGGCCCGCCGGGCGGGATGCGGCAGGCTCTGGCTGATCACCACCAACGACAACCTGGAAGCGCTGCGCTTCTACCAGAAGCGCGGCTTCTCCCTGGTTGCGATCCACCGCGGCGCCGTCGCGCGCTCGCGCGAGCTGAAGCCGGAGATCCCGCTTGTCGGCAACGACGGCATCCCCCTGCGCGACGAAATCGAGCTCGAGCTGGCGCTGACGTAAGCGCCCCCCGCCCCATCGGCCGCGGACCGCTGGATCGCAGGGGTGGCGGGAGAACAGGTCCGCGCATCATCAGCACGGACCGCTGGATCGCGGAGGTGGCGAGAGAACAGGTCCGCGCATCATCAGCCGCGGACCGCCGGAGGCGGTCCGTCGGCTGAATGAGCGCCAGGGTTACCTTCCCTACTTCATCGCCTGCTTGTAGTTTTCGGTCACCTGGTCCCAGTTGATCAGGTTCCACCAGGCCTCGACGTAATCGGCGCGCCTGTTCTGGTACTTCAGGTAATAGGCGTGCTCCCACACGTCCACGACGAGGACCGGCTTGTCCCCGTCCATGTTCGGGCAGTCATGGCCGGGCGTCCCCTTGATCGCGAGCTTCCCGTCGTGCACGAAGAGCCAGGCCCAGCCGGAGCCGAACTGGCCGACGGCGGCCTGGGAGAGCTTCGCGCGGAAGTCCGCGAACGATCCGAACGCCGACGTGATCGCCTGCGCGATCTCGCCCTTCGGCTCGCCGCCCCCGGCCTTGCGCATCGTCCGCCAGTAGAGCGTGTGGGCGAAGTGGCCGCCGCCGTTGTTGCGGACGGTGGTGCGGATCGAGTCCGGGACCTTCGAGAGGTTGGCGATCAGCGCCTCGAGCGACATCGCCTGGAGCTCGGCGTGCCCCTCGAGCGCCTTGTTCAGGTTGGTGATGTAGGCCTGGTGGTGCTTGCCGTGGTGGATTTCGAGCGTCTTCGCGTCGATGTACGGCTCGAGCGCGTCGTACGGGTAGGGAAGCGGGTCCAGAATGTGGGCCATGTCTATACCTCCGGTTCGGTTGTGTTGTTTGTTCGGGCTATTGGCCAACCATTCTACGCAGCGGCGGCCGGGGCCACAAGGCGCTACTCCGGCGCCACGGTGATCATCGTGTAGGCGGCGGGATCGTAGAACCTCCTGATGAACCCGTTGAGCTCATCGAGCGGCACGGAGGCGGCGCGCCGCGCCAGGTCCTCGTGATAGCCGGCCGGCAGGCCCTCGCGCAGCTCCCTCAGCCGCTCGCCCAGGATCTGCGCCGGGGCCTGCTTTCTGAACGCGAGCCCGCCAAGGATGTTCCCGGCCGCGTCCGCGCGCTCCTTCTCCGTGATGCCGTCGCGATGAAACGCTTCGAGAACGTCCCGGAGCTTCCGTTCCGCCACGCCCGCGTTTTCCGCCCTCGTGAAGGTGAACATCGAGGCGATCCCCCGCTGGGCGCCTCCCGTGTCGATCGCGAGCGCGGCGTAGGTCTCGCCCCCCTCGTGCCGCAGCGCCACGCTCAGCCGCGAGTAGAAGTTCCCGCCCAGCACCTTGTTCGCGACCATCGAGGCCGGGTAGTCGGCGTCGGCGTAGCGGAGCGAGTCGCGGGCGCACCCGATGTAGACCTGCGTCAGGCGGGGCATCCGCACGGCCAGTTCCCGGGGCCGCGCGGCGGCGTCGGTCAAGGGTGCGAGGGCGGGCGCGAGCGCAGGGGGCAGAGCGTCGCTCACGGGCGGCAGCAGCCCGGCGGCGAGCGCCCCGGCCTCCGCGCGGTCCAGGTCGCCCGCCAGGCCGATGACGCGGCCCGGCAGACGGATCAGCGTGTCGCGCGCGGCAGCGAGGCGCCCTGGATCGGTCAGCACGGGGGCGGGCTCCTCGTAGGGGCGCCGGCGCGGGTCGTCCGGGCGGAAGACCAGCCGCGCCGCCGCCTGCGCCAGGCGGAACTTCGGGTCCTTGAGGGCGGTCTTCCACTCGAGGGCGCGCCCCTGGCCCGCGCGCTTCAGCTCGCGCCTGTCGTAGTCACGGATTCGCGAGCAGGTCGCCGGCAAGGGCCAGCGCGGCCTTCAGGTCCTTCTTCAGGCAGGAGAACGACAGCGTGCTGGATAGAGCCCCGGCGCGGAGGGAGATCGCGAGACCGAGCGCGTCGGCCCGCCGCCGCAGCGACCCCGCCGCGTCGTCCAGCTGGAGCTCGAACGCTTCTTCGGCGTGGTTGTCCACGAACCACGGGGACCAGGTCCCCGCGGCGAATTCGAGCATCACGGTCACGAGCGGTGCCCGGTGGTCCTCGACGAGCACCAGGGTCGTCCCCGCGTCCGCGGGCCATTCCTGCGCGGACGCGGACGGGGAAGGAGCGGGCGCGGCTGAAGGCTGGCCCTGCGTGGGCAGCGACCGGACCAGCGACGAGCCGGGCGGAGCGGGCACGGGTGGCGCTGTGGCTTCAGCGGGGCCCCATTCGGACCCCGGCATCACCGGGGCCGCGGGCGACCTGCTCCCGGCCACGGACAGGGGCTCCCTGCAGAAGCGCAGGCAGCAGCGCGGCGGAGGTCAGGAGCACCGCGACCCAGCCGGCAAGCAGCCCGGGGGCAGGCGCGGCCGCGAGGCCGCGCCAGACCCCCATGGCGTCCCCGCCATGGACGGGCCCGCGGCGCGCAGCGTACGAGCGCCCCGCCAGCGTCGCATTCCGGCGACGCCGCGCGACTGCCCGCCTCGCGACATTCTCTGACTTGTTCCTCTCATGCGCTCACCCGGCCACCAGCGGGTAGAGCCACCCGAAAAGACGGACCAGGAGCGGGACGTGTTCTGGACGGATGTAGACGCGGACCGGGGCGGGGTCCACGACGTACTTCCGGAAGACGGCCTCCACGTCCTGGCGTGTCAGCGCCTCGAGGCGGTCGGCCGCTTCGAACGCGAGCCGCTCGTCGCCGAGCCACCACGCGGCGCGGCCGATCGCCTCCGCGCGCTGGTCCGGGCGGTAGACCCTCTCCAGTTCCTCCCGGAGCAGCGCCCGTCTGGCCCCCTCGAACGCTTCCGGCGTGAGCCACTCCATCCGCGCCAGGACCTGCCGCGCCTGCTCCATGTCCCTGAAGGCGGTCGCACGCCGCCGGTAGGGCAGATTGACGGCGTAGAAGGCAAGGATCCCTCCGCGCCGGACTTCCTCGGCGAAGATGCCCGCCTCGATCGCCCTGTGCCGGCGCCGGACCAGTTCCTCCCGGAACGGCGCCGCCTGCCCTCCGAGGATCCGGCGCATCACCAGCAGGGGCCAGTGGTCCTCCTGCCCGGGGGGCGGAAGGGGGAATCCCAGGATCGCGACCTCCACCGGCGGGATGTCCTCCGAGAAGTCGGCTTCGGCCGGGTAGGTCCACTCCGTGAGGGAAGGAACCTCCGCGGGGGTCCTGCCGTCGGCGGGCAGGGGGCCGAACAGGCGCTCCACCCCGGCCAGGGTCGCCGGGCCGTCAACGGGGCCGACGATCACGAGGTGGGCATTCCTCGGCCGGTAGTAGTCCGCGTAGAACTCGCGCGCGTGGTCGAGCGTCGCGGCGGCGATGTCCTCCTTCGTCCCGATCGGGGTCGGCGCGTACGGATGCTCTCCGAGGACCTTCTTCATCATGGCGAAGGCGAGGCGGTTGATCGGGTCGTTCTCCGTGCCGAGGCGCAGCTCCTCGGTGACGATCCGCTTCTCGTTGTCGAGGTTCTCCTGGTTGAGGGAGAGGTTCACCATCCGGTCCGCCTCGAGCGCGAGGAGGGGCGCGGAGGCTTCCGGCGCGATCTCGGAGAGGTACACGGTCTCGTCGAAGGAGGTGTAGGCGTTCTCGTCCCCGCCGTGCCGGTAGTGGAGGTCCCAGTAGTCGCGCTTGGGGTGCAGGGTCGTGCCCCCGAACATGAGGTGCTCGAACAGGTGCGCGAAGCCGCGCGTCCTCGGCTCCTCGTTGGCCGAGCCCACGTGGTACCAGACCTGGGTCGCGACGACCGGGTTGAGCGGATCGGGGAGGATGGAGACCCGAAGGCCGTTGGGTAGCGTCGCGGAGAGATAGCCGGCCGGGGGCGCGGCGGGCGCGGGCGACGCGGCGGCAAGCGCCAGCGCCAAGAGCATGAGGAGCACGCGGGGATCGAGTCGGACAGCGCGGAACATCGTGCGGGTCCTCCGGCTGCTGACGGCCCCCGGATTCTTCCACCCGGCAAGGAAAGGCGTCAACAACCGCCCACGCAGGCTCCGCCGGCGGAGCAGGACGACGATGCCCTGAGGGCAGCCGCGGCTTGGCTGCGGCCGCGGAACCGATCACAATGAGGACCGCGATCGGGCCGCCGCGGGCCGCGACGGCTTCGGGCGCGACCGTGATTGGCTGCCGTCCCTGAACGGGGGAAGGCTCACGACGGGGGTTCCTGATGAAGTCATCGAGCGTCGCCGCCCGGGTGTTCCGCATCGTCGCCATCACCGCGCTGTTCGTAGCGATCGTCCTTGTCGGCACCGGGTGCGGCGCCGCCCACCGGCCCTCCCCGGGCGCGCCGGCCGCGGACCTCGACCGGCTCGTGGCGTGGATGAGCGGCTCGTTCAGCAGCCAGGAGCAGGCGGCCGCCGATCCCGACTACCGGGATATCCGCCTCCACATGGCCCCGATATGGACGGAGCGGGCCGACGGGCGCTGGCTCTACGTCGAGCAGGCGGTCGCCTCGAGCGCCGACAAGCCTTACCGCCAGCGGGTCTACCACGTGACCCAGCGTGCCGATGGCTCGTTCGAGAGCGCCGTTTTCAAGCTGCCGGGAGATCCCCTGAAATACGCCGGCGCCTGGAAGAATCCCGCCCTGTTCGCGGAGCTGAAGCCGTCGGACCTCGAGCCGAGGACCGGCTGCTCGATCGTCCTCGTGAAGAAGGGGGACATCTTCGAGGGAAGCACGACCGGCAAGGAGTGCCCGAGCGACCTGCGCGGTGCCGCCTACGCCACCTCGGAGGTCCGCATCGAGGCGTCGCGGATGGTCAGCTGGGACCGCGGCTTCGACGACAAGGGCGGGCAGGTCTGGGGAGCCACCAAGGCCGGCTACGAGTTCAGGAAGACCGCCGAATAGACCGCGCGCCTGTCCGCCGGGCGGGCTAGAACCGGATCTGGAATTCGGCGCCCCCCTCGGGCCGTCCCTGCAGGCTGAATTCGAAGCGGTGCTGCGCGAGGATCTCCCGGATCACGGTCAGGCCGAGCCCCCGCCCGTCGCGTTTCGTGCTGAAGAAGGGGGTGAACAGCCGCGACCGGACTTCCTCCGGGATCCCGGCCCCCGTGTCCCTGACACCGTGAGCACCGGCCGGCCGCCGTCGCGTTCCAGCGCAGCGCGATCGTCCCTCCTTCGCCGATCGACTCCATCGCGTTCTTCAGGACGTTCACGAGGACCTGCTCGAGCTGGTTCTTGTCGAGGAGCGCCGGCTCCAGGGCGCTCGGCGCGCTCCCACTCGCAGGCGATCCGCCGCCCCTCGAGCTCGGGGCGGAGCAGCACCAGGATGTCGTCGGCCAGGGCCTTAATGTCGCACGGCCGCCTGTCAGGGGAGGGAAGGCGCACCACGTCGGCGAAGCCCCGCATGAAACGCGTTCAGGTTGTTCATGCGCCCGACGGCGACCTCCAGCGCTCCCGCGAAGTCCGCGCGGTCGCTCGCCGGCGATCTGGCCCTCGTAGTGGCGCAGGGATTCGAGCAGCGAGCGGACCGCGCCGACCGAGTTGTTCACCTCGTGGGTGATCATCCGGATCAGCTTCTCGTAGGCCGCTTTCTCGGTCGCGCGCAGCTCCTCGGTCAGCTCCTCCACGAGGAAGAAGCTCCTCGGGTGCCCCCGGTCGTAGAAGCGTCGCGTGGGTCGCCTTGACGCGGCGGCCCCCCTCGACCACCACGATCCGCGATTCGCCCTCGGGGACCGCCGCCAGGGCGCGCCGCGAGGGGTGCCCGATCTCGTCGAGGCGGCGGCCGATGCAGCGACGGCGCCGGCGCCTGCAGGAAGCGCTCCGCGCTCGGGTTCAGAGCGCTGAGCGCGGCCATCGAAGTCGAGCGTCAGCACGCCCGCGGGCGAGGCCGCGAGGACCTTCTCGAGGAAAGAGTGCTGCTCCTCGGCGCGCAGCCGCTCCTCGCGCAGGCGGTCGCTCATCTCGTTGTAGATCGCGGATCAGCGCGTCGAGCTCGGGCTGGCCCACCTCGCGGAAGTGGGTCGTGAAGTCCCCCTCGCGCATCAGCTCGGCGCCGGTCCGCACGAGGCGGAGCGGCACGAAGAAGGCCCGGACGAGGAGGACCCCGAGAGCGACCGACGCGGCGAAGAACGCCTCGGCGGCGAAGAGCAGGTAGCGGTTCTCGCGAGAGGACGAGCCACGCGACCGCGCCGAGGGCCGCGTGGACCAGCGACCAGGTAGACGACGATCTTCGCGCGCAGGCTGACCGTTCTCATCCCCGGGGCACGTCGAGACCGTGCTTCTCGAGACGGCGGTAGAGCGCCGCGCGGCTCAGTCCAAGGGCCTCGGCGGCGCGGGTGAGATTCCCCTCGTAATGGCGCAGGCACCTGCGGATCATCTCGCGCTCGATCTGGTCGAGGGTCATCGCGCCCGGCGTGGGCAGCTCGTTCTCCCTCACCGTCTCCGACTCGAGATCGGCGAGCGCGCGGAAATGGTCCGCCTCGAGCAGGTCCCCCGTCGAGGACGAGGACGGCGCGTTCGAGCGTCTGTCGCAGCTGCCGGACGTTGCCGGGCCAGGGCCGGGCCAGGAGCCACTCGACTGGCGCGTGGCGCGAGGGATGGCGCGGCCCGCGCCGTAGGTCTGCGCGGCCCGCTCGAGGAAATGCCTCGCGAGCAGGGGGATGTCCCCCGGGCGCTCGCGCAGGGCCGGGAGGCGGACGGAGATCAGGTTCAGGCGGTAGAGAAGATCCTCGCGGAACTGCCCCCGCGCCACCAGCTCAGGCAGCGGGCGGTTCGTCGCCGAGACGACCCTGCACGTCCACGGTCGCGTCACGCTCGAGCCGAGGACCTCGAAGGAGCGGTCCTGCAGGACCCGCAGGAGCTTCACCTGCGAGCTCGGGTCGAGATCGCCGACCTCGTCGAGGAAGACCGTCCCGCCGTCGGCCACCTCGAACCGCCCGCGCCGGTCGGTCTCGCGCGTCCGTGAAGGCCCCGCGCACGTGGCCGAACATCTCGCTCTCGAACAGCGTCGAGGAGATGCCGCCGAGATTCACCTTGACGAAGGGGCCGCCGGCGGCGCGGGCTGTTGCGGTGGATCGCCTCGGCCACGAGCTCCTTGCCCGTGCCGCTTTCGCCGGTGATCAGCACCGAGGCGTCCGTCGGCGCTGACGCGCCCCGACCAGCTCGAGGATCCGCAGGAACTTCGGATCCTGCCCCACGAGCGCCTGCAAGCTCGAACCGCTCGTCGAGCTCGCGGCGGCTGGGCGCGGCCGCGGTGTCTGCCGGGCGGACCGCGGCGAGGCTCAGCGCGGTCCCGACGGCCTGGACGAGCTGGGAGTTCGACCATGGCTTGGAGACGAAGTCGGCGGCGCCCGCCTTCATGCCCCGCACCGCCAGCGGGATCGAGCCCCAGGCCGTGATCAGGATCACGGGCAGCGCCGGGGCGCCGCGTCGAGGATCCGCGCCAGCAGCTCGAGCCCCTCCTCGCCCGTCGTGCTGCGCGAGAAATTCATGTCCTGCAGCACCAGCTCGAACGGGCCCGGCCTCGAGCCGCTCGATCGCCTCGGCGGGGAGGAGGCGGAGGCGGTCTCGTAGCCCGTGCTGCTTGAGCAGCAGGCCGAGGGAGGCCGTGACCGACGGGTCGTCGTCGACGATGAGAATCACCGGCTCTTCCTTCGTGTCACCGCTGTCCCGCAGGCTGGCCTGGCCCGCGCAGCGCGCCGGAGCCCTTCGGTTTCATTCGCTTCTCAGGGCCTCGGCCGGCTGTACGAGCGTCGCCATCCAGGAGGGATAGTAGCCGCAGAGCAGCGTCAGGAGATACATCGAGACGATCGAGACCGCGAGACCGGCCGCGAAGACGCCGGGCGGCAGGTAGCGCGACAGGCCCAGGAGCGGGGAGCTGGGCGCAGGATCGTCACACCCAGCAGCAGGCTCACGGTGGTGGTCACCCAGACTTCGAGGATGATCTGGCGCCGGATCTGCGGCGCCGTCCTGCCCCCGCGGCGCGGCGCAGGCCTATCTCGCAGGTACGCCTCGTGACGTTCTGCCACATCACCCCGACGAGCCCGAGCGCCGACCATCAGAAGGAGAAAGGCGCCGACGAGCGCGCCGATGGCGAGCGGCGTGAGGTATTGGCGGATCGACTCGGCGCGCATGTCCTCGAGGCGCCGGATCTCGAAGCTCCAGGTCGGGGCGATCCCGCGGAGGCGCTCCAGGATCCGCTGCTCGAGCGCGGGCCCCGACCCGGCGCGCACCTTCAGGACGATGTTCCGCGGCAGGCGGGCCTCCTCGCCGCGGGGTTCGGGCGGGGCTTCGCCCGGGGCGACCCGGCGGAACATGAAGGAGCCCGGCATGGCCAGTTCGCCCTCCTTGCGGAACTCCTGCACGATCCCGACGATGCGGGACTCGGGATCCGTCCGGATCGCGGGGGAGCGCCTTGCCGAGCGCATGCTCGCCGGGGAAGAGCGCGGCGGCGAAGGCCTCGTTCACGACCACAGGGCGCCAGGACATCGCCGCGTCCCCCGGCTCGAACCACCGTCCTTCCAGGATCCGCACGGCCATCACGCGTTGCGAAGTCGTCCGTGACATCGTCCACCTCCACTTCCACGACGCGGCCGTCGAGGTTGAACGCGGTGAGCATCGTGCCGTCGTCGTAGGGCGCGACGAACGCCCCCGCGGCCGCCGTGACGCCCTCGAGGCTCCTGATCTCGCCGAAGCGCCCGCTCGAACGCCTTCGCGTCGCCGGGCTGGGGGGGGCTGTCGTCGGACGCGCCGGCCTGGACCGCGACGTTCCAGACGTCCCGCCACTCGTATCCCAGGGGAAGCCCGTGACAGGTGGAAGAACCAGGTCCCGAGCGTCACCACCACGAACAGGACCAGGAAGGAAACGAGGATCTCGAGGCACACGAGGGCGTTGGCGCGCTTGCGGTGCCACGCCAGCTTCAGCAGGTGGCGGATCATTCGGACCTCCCCGTGAGCGCCTGGACCGGGTGCAGACGCGACATCCTCCAGGCCGGGTAGATCCCGGACATCACGCCGAAGAAGAGCGCGGTCAGGACCCCGTAGAGGAGAATCCGCAGGTTCAGGTGGAACTCGGCGTAGGGGATGAACCCGCTCACGTTGATCGCCCTCAGGACGGCCGCCGAGAGGATCCAGCCCAGCGCGCCCCCGACGAGGGTCAGGAGGATGTTCTCGACCAGGAACTGCCCGACGAGCGCGAGCGAGGAGGCCCCGAACGCCTTGCGCACCCCGATCTCCGAAGCGCGCTCGAGGATCCTGCTGAGGTTGATGTTGACGAGGTTGATCGTCGGAAGGGCCATGAACAGGATCGCGAGACCGAACAGGAGGGCCCGGAACCAGCCCGGATGGCTCTCGTGCGCCGCGCGTGGGGAAGATCCCCCTCGAGAACGCCTCGAACAGCGAATCGGCGCCGCTCTCGAACCTGTCGTAGAGCCTGGAGTCGGGCAGCTGGACGGTGGCCAGGCGGGCGTTGAACTCCGCCTTCAGGGCGGGAAGGGACGCCGCGTCCCTCGCGAGGATCATGCCCGTGTAGTCCCCGACGAGCTGCGTTCCGGTAGCCGTCGGACGGCTGGGTGCTGATCGGGACCCAGATGTCCGAGAACGGAACCGTCCCGCGTGATCGGGATGTTCCGGACCACGCCCACGACCCGGAAGCGCTGTCCTCCCGCCTCCAGCGTCTTCCCGAGCGCCTCGCCCTCCACCGAAGAACCGGTCGCGCGTCGCCTCGTTGATCACCGCCACCGGATCCGCGTTCCGCTCGTCCTCCGGCGTGAAGGGGCCTCCCTCGACGAAGTCGAACTCGAGGATCTTCCAGAACTCGCCGTCGGTCCGCCTGAGGAATGACTGTACCTTCCGGTCGGCGACGTAGCTGATGACGCGCCGCGGCTCGCTCGCGATGGAAACGAGCTCGACTCCGGGCAGCGTGCGGACGTACCTGTCGAGAAAGCCGTACCCGACCGCGCCGTTGATCTCGGTGCGCGGGCCACGGAGGGTCGCCCGCCTGACGAGCAGCGTTCGATCGGATCGGGTCTCGGGCGGATACGGCGCGAAGACATGGTCGAGCATGGCGGTCGCGACCATGAGGACGAGCAGCGTGAAGCTGATCCCGAACAGGCTGATGAACGTGAAGAACCTCCGCCGGAGCAGGACCTTGACCGCGATCTTCAGGTAGTTCTGCGAGCATCGGATCCTCACTGCACCTGGCGGCCGTCGAACAGGCGGCTGGTCCGGTGCGTCCTGTCCGCGAGCCGCGGATCGTGGGTGACCATGACGACGGTGGTGTTCTCCGCCCGGTTCAGCTCCTGGAGGATCGCCATGATCTCGTCCCCCATCTGGCTGTCGAGGTTCCCGGTGGGCTCGTCGGCCAGGAGGATCCGCGGGCGTCCCGACGATCGCCCGCGCCACCGCGACCCGCTGCTGCTGCCCGCCGGAGAGCTGCGCGGGGAAGTGGTGGACGCGCGAGGAGAGTCCCACGCGCTCGACGGCGGCGAGCGCCATCTTCCTGCGCTCGCGACGCGGAGAGTTTCCTGTACAGCAGGGGGAGCTCCACGTTGTCGAGGACCGTCAGGTCGGCGACGAGGTGGAAGGACTGGAAGACGAACCCGATCATGCTGTTGCGGAGACGGGCCATCTCGCGGTCGCCGAACGAGGCGAGCTTCCGCCCCTCGAGCGCGATGCTGCCCCGCGTGGGCTGATCGAGCAGGCCGATGAGGTTCAGCAGCGTGCTCTTGCCGCAGCCCGAAGGCCCCATGATGGATACGAACTCGCCCTGCTCGACGGAGAAGTTGATGTTGTCGAGCGCGAGCGTTTCGATGCGGTCCGTGCGGTACACCTTGCTGACGTTTTCGAGGCGAATCATGACGTCCCTCTCCCGAACTGGTTCATCCCCGCGTGCCGCACCGTCGGCATGCCCGACTGGTCCGAGCCGGCAGCCGCGGTGGCTATCGAATCCCGACGCTCCCGCAGATGGAGGTAGTCCTGCGTGTCGGAGACGATCACCTCGTCCCCCTCCTGCAATCCGTCCAGCACCTCGAGGAACTCGCGCCCCGTGAGGCCGAACCGCGCGTCGGTCCTGCGCGCCCGGCTTCCCTCGACCACGAACACGGGCTGGAATGGCGCCGCCCTGCGCGAAGGGCCCGCGCGCGAGGCGCAACGCCCCCTCGCTCGCGCCCGTGACGACGAGGACGTCGACGCGAAGGCTCGCGCGGAGCCGCGGGTTCGATCGGTCCTCGAGCTCCACGAAGAACTTCGCGACGCCGCTCTCGATCGCGGGATTCACGCTCGCCAGGGTTCCCTCGAGCGCCTGGCCGCCGGCCAGGACCTTCACCGGAAGGCCGGGCCGCAGCTGCGGGGCATGGACGTCGGCGACTGCGGCCTCGACGCGGAACGAGTCCAGTCGGGCGATCCGGGCGATGATCTCCCCGCGTCCCACCGTGGCCCCCTCGCGGGGCACCACCCAGGTGACGACCCCGTCCTCGTCCGCGCGGGCGGTCGCGAGCTCGAGCTGGTGCTTCGCCGCGGCAAGCTCCTTTTCGAGGATCTTCAGGCCGAGCGCCGTGCCTGCAAGCCTCGCCTGCGTCGCCCGCCGCTCTCCCTCCATCGAAGCCTCGAGATGGTCGAGCTCGATCCGCGCTTTCTGGGCCTCGACCTCGGCCTCGCGCAGCTCCCCGGCTCGACACGAGCCCGTCGGCGCGCAGCCTGCGGCTGCGGTCGACCTTCGAAGTGAGGATCTCAAAGTCGAGGCGCCCCTTCTCGATCCTGTCCTGCAGTTCGTCGAGGCTGCGTTCGAGCGCGATCCGCAGCTGCGTCTCCTCATTGCGCTTCTGAGCGAGGCGGTCCTCGATCCGCTCGATTTCGAGCCTGGCTTCGGATGTGTCCAGCTCCACGATGGTGTCCCCGGCGCGAACCGTTTCGCCGGTCCGTTTCAGGATCCGCTCGACACGCGCCTCCACGGGGCTCGAAAGCACCTTCTCGGAAGCGGGGATCACCGAGCCGGACGCTTCGATCACGGCCTCGACGTGCCCGCGCTCGACCCGGGCGGTCCGGATCCGGGCACGGCTCACGGACGGTCGAAGCCAGCGGGGGAGGCCGAACACCAGGACGCCGGCGGCGCAGGCGAGCAGGAGCGCGGCCAGCGCCCTGCGCGCCAGCCGCCCACGCCTCACCTCGATGCCGATTTCACGGTCCATGAGCCTCTCCATCCGGAGCACAGCGCAAGCCCGGTGCCATCACGGTCGGACGAAATGCGCCGAATCCGCGCCATTTTCCCTGCCGGGGCCGGGCTGACGCCGTGCGGCCCCGGACGCCACCGTTCAGAACCGGACGATATGGTGGGGACGCCGCCCCGCTTGAAAGCCCCTGCCCAGCCCTCGGGGGCCGGGGATCGCCCGGGAGCCTTCCCCGGCCGGGCGGCAGGGGATCATCGTGGAGGCGAAAGTGGGGCGGAGGACGGAGTGTGAAACGGAAGACGCCGCGAGGCATCGTCGGAACATGCAGGCCGGCTTGCCCTTTTGGGACCCGGAATCGAGATTAGTCGTGTGCCATTGCGTCGATGGTCAGGGATCCGCCTCTGCGCGGTGCTTGCCGGGATCTGCGCCCTCCTGATCCTCCAGGAATGGTGGATCGGCGTCGGATCCCCCATGCAGGAGGGCTCTCCCGTCCTTCCGGGGCCGCGGGGCGATGTGCTGCGGCTCATCAGCGAGGCGCCCCGGAGCCTCGACCCCGCCGAGGCCGACTCGGTCTACGAATCGATTCCCCTGAACCAGATCTTCAACGGTCTCGTGGCGGTCGATCCGGGGATGCACGTGCTTCCCTCGCTCGCCCACACCTGGACGATCTCCCGGGACGGGCGCGTCTACACGTTCCACCTTCGTCCCGGCGTCCGGTTTCACGATGGGTCGCCGCTGACGGCGGACGACGTGGTCTTCACCATCAGGCGGCTCCTGTCGCCGGCGCGCAGCCGCCCGAACGTCGCCTGTTCCTACCTCCAGATCGTCGAAGGGGCCCGCTCCTACATGGCCGGGAAACGGAGGGACCTTCCGGGCGTGGTGGCCGAGGGGCCCCTGACCGTGAAGATCTCGATCGAGCGCCCCTACATGTCGTTCCTCGAGGTCCTCGCGATGGACGGGCTCAAGATCGTGCCGCGCGCCGCCATCGAGAAGGGCGGCGAGGCGGCATTCGGGCGCGCGCCGGTCGGCACGGGGCCTTTCCGCCTGGCGGCCTGGGACTCCGAGCATCTCGTGCTCGAGGCGAACCCCTCGCATTTCGGCGACAAGCCGCTTCTCCAGCGCGTCGACATCGCCTTCTACCGGCCGAGGGAAACCGACGCGGGAACCGCCCGCTTCGGCCGCGGGGAGATCGACGTCCTCGAGGTGCAGGCCGAAGACCTCGCGACGCTCTCGGTGGATCCGAACGTCCACATCCGGCGCTACCAGGACCTGAACCTCGCGTTCATGGGAATCTCCCGCAAGCACGCGCCGTTCGACGACCTGCGGGTGCGCCAGGCGATCGCCAGCGCCGTCAACCGCGAGCGGATCGTCGGGGCTTCCCCGCTCTACCGCCGGAGCGCGATCGGCATCCTTCCGCCGGGCATGCAGGCCTACTCTCCCGAGCCGAAGGCCCTCGCGTACGACCCGGAGAAGGCCCGCAGGCTCCTCGCCGAGGCGGGGTACCCGGGGGGACGCGGCCTTCCCGTCGTGCCGCTCTACTGCGGCGCGAGCCGGGCTTCCACCAGGGCCATTGCGGAGATGATCCGGGCCGATCTGGCCGCCGTCGGCATCACCGTCGAGGTCCGCCAGGTTCCGTGGGCCGAGCTGAGCCGCCTGGTGGACGACCAGGAGGCGCCCCTGTTCCTGCTGAACTGGCTCGCCGACCTGTCCGACCCCGATTCGTTCCTCCGCTCCCTGTTCGAGAGCGGAGGGTCGAGCAACTACTTCGCCTACCGTGACGAGGAGACGGAGAAGCTCCTGGCCGAGGGAGCGAGCGAAACGAACCCCGTCCTGCGGGCGCGGATCTACCGGAGGATCGAGCACCGGATCCTCCAGCAGGCGCCCCTCGTCCCGCTCTACCATCCGGTCAACCATCTCGCCGTGAGGGCCGACGTTCTGGACTTCACGCCGGGGCCGCTCGGGGTGTCGAGCGTCAATTTCGGGCGGGTGCGGATCGCCCGGGCGAGGCGGATGTGAGCGCAACGCCCGCCCGCCCGGAGCGCGGCCGCAGGTTCGGCGGCTGGAAGCTCGAATGGAGCTTCACGATCCCGACGATCATCCTCGTGATGGTCCTGATCGGCGTCACGATGATGACCGTCCACTTCCGGCTCAGGACCAGCCTGTCGAACGATCTCGACCTGCGCGGCCTTTCGATGGCCCGCAGCATCGGCGCCGTCGCGACGCCGTCCCTGCTCGCGTACAACTACGCCGCCCTGCAGCTCGCCGCCGAGGCGGCGTCGCAGGACACCGGGGTCGCCTACGTGGTCCTCCACGACAAGGAAGGGATGGTCGCCGGGGAGGCCGGAAGGCTCTTCCCGCCCGCCGCCGGGAAGCGACCTGCCGAAGCAGGTGAGGTTGCATCCCGGGACGATCACGCTCGAGGTCCCGGACGGGCAGGGAGGCAGCGAGCAGGTCCGCGAGGTCGCGGTGCCGGTCCGCGTCGAGGAGGGCGCGGAGAGCTGGGGCACGATCCGCGTCGGGCTGTCCACGGCCGGGATGATCGAGGAGCTCCGCCGGCTCGACCTCGGGCTCGCGGGGATGGGCCTGGCGCTCGCGTTCTTCGCGGCCGGCTGCGCTCGCTGGCTCGCGCGGCAGATCACGGCGCCCCTCAGGCGCCTGGTGGCGGGGACCGAAGCGCTGGCGGCCGGCGACATGGAGCACCGGATCCCGCTCACCGGGGCGAAGGAGCTGTTCGAGCTGGCCGGGGCCTTCAACGCGATGATGGACCAGGTGCAGGAGAAGGCCCGCGAGTCGGAGCGGTTCCAGCACCAGCTGGCCAGCCTCAACGTGAACCTCGAGCACCAGGTGTACGAGCGGACCCGCGCGCTGCAGGAGTCCGAGGCGCAGTACAAGACCCTCGTCGAGCACTCGCCGGACGCGATCCTGATCGTGCAGGACGGGAAGGTCCGGTTCGTGAACCCGGTCTTCGAGACCGCCTTCGGGATCCCGCGCGAGGCGGCCCTCTCTCCCTCGTTCGACTTCATGTCGATCTTCGAGGCCGACTCGGCAGGCGCCGTCCGGGAGCGGATCGAGGCCTGGGAGCGCGGGGAGCGGCCCCTTCCCGCCGAGGTCCGGGCCCACGACGCCTCGGGCTGCGAGCGGGTCCTGGAGCTGCGCGGGAGCGTCATCGAGTACCTCGGCCGGCCGGCCGCGGAGTGCCTCCTGATCGACACGACGGAAACCAACGAGCTGCGCGAGCGTCTCAACGAGACCGAGAAGCTCCGCTCGCTCGGCGAGCTCGCGAGCGGCGTCGCGCACGACTTCAACAACCTGCTCGGGGCGATCCTGGGCCGCGCGCAGCTCCTGCGGCGGCGCGGCTTCGACGAGGAGGCGGACGAGGAGCTCGCGGTCATCGAGAAGGCGGCGCGCGACGGCCGGGAGACGGTCCGCCGGATCCAGGAGTTCTCGCGCGTCCGGCGGGACCGCCGCTTCAAGTCCGATCAACCTCCCCGAGATCCTGCGCGACGCCGTCGAGATGACCCGGACGCGCTGGAAGGCCGAGGCGCAGAGCCGCAACATCGCGATCGAGATCCGTCTCGATACGCCGCCCGTGCCGCCGATCCGGGGGAACGCGACGGAGCTGCGCGAGCTGTTCATCAACCTCGTGCTGAACGCCGTCGACGCGATGCCGCACGGCGGCACCCTCGACCTCTCGTGCCGCGAGGAGGGGGGGAACGTCGTCGCGGAGGCGACGGACACCGGCGTCGGGATGACCGAGTCGGTGCGCCGCCATCTCTTCGATCCCTTCTTCACGACCAAGGGAGCCCGGGGGATGGGGCTCGGCCTCAGCGTCGTGTACGGCATCGTGAACCGGCACGAGGGACGCATCGAGGTCCGCACGGAGCCCGGGAAGGGGACCTCGTTCGTGGTCGCGTTCCCGAAGGCCGAGGCCGGGTCGTCCGCCGAGGAGCCGGCGCTGGTCCCCGAGAAGAAGGTGGCCCGTTCGGCGCGGATCCTCGTGATCGACGACGAGCCGGCGATCGCCGAGCTCCTGCGCGACGTGCTCGCGATCCAGGGGCACTCGGTCGAGATGACGCTCTCGGCGCGCGCAGGGGTCAGGCTGGCCACCACGAAGACGTTCGACCTGGTGTTCACCGACCTGGGGATGCCCGAGCTGTCGGGCTGGGAGGTGGCGGCGGCGATCCGGGCCATCAGGCCGGACCAGGCGGTCGTCCTCGTCACGGGGTGGGCCGCCACCATCGAGGAGGAGCAGCTGCGCCGGCACAACATCACGGCGATGATCCACAAGCCGTTCGAGATCTCGGAGGTGGCGCAGGTCACAGCCGAGATCCTGTGCGGCGCCGCCCTCGCGCCGTCCCTGTAAGGCCCCCGCGTCTCCCCGCTCCGGCCGCCGGGTGCGCTATCATCGGGCCGGGAAAGCCTCCATGGAAGAGATCCTCATCGTCGGCGCGGGCGTGGCCGGACTGGCCTGCGCGCGGGAGCTCGGCCGCGCGGGCGCGAAGGTGGCCGTGCTCGACAAGGGCCGCGGGGTGGGCGGCCGGTGCGCCACGCGGCGCGTCGAGGGACAGGCCGTGGACCACGGCGTCGCCTTTCTTCACGGCTCCGACCCCGCCTTCCTCGACGCGATCCGGGCCGTGGAGGGCGCGACGCGGCTCGAGGGTGTGGCCGCTCCGCGTGCACGGAACGGGCGCGCCCTGCCAGCCCGCCGCCTTCGAAAGGACCGAGACGCGCCTGGCGTTCGCCGAGGGCGTGAGCCTGTTCCCGAAAGAGCTCGCGCGCGGTCTCGATGTGACGCTCGGCGCGCAGGTGGAGCGTCTCGCGCTCGAGGGAGGCGGCGTTCCGGCTGACTGCCCGGGACGGGGAATGGCGCGCGGGGACGGTCGTGCTGGCGCTGCCGGTGGAGCAGGCGGCCGCGCTGCTCGACACGCTTCCCGGCCCGCTTCCCGGCGGCGCGCGCGCGGCGCGGCGCCTGCTGGGGATGGTCGGCGAGCGTTCCCTGTCTCACGGTTCTCGCGGGCTACCCGCTGGAAGGGCCCGGGCCGCCGTGGGATGTCTGCTATCCCGAGGACTCGAGGACGCTGCTGCTCCTGTCCCACGACTCGGCGAAGCGGGCCGCCCCGCGCTTCCGCGTCCTGGTCCTCCAGGCGCATCCGCGCTGGTCGCGGGAGCGCCTCGAAGCGAAGACGCAGGCCTGGACGGCCGAGCTTCTCGCCGAGGCGGCCCGTCTCGCCGGGGACTGGGCCGCGCGGCCGTCCTGGACGCAGGCGCACGTGTGGCGATACGCTCGAACCGATCCCGGCAGCGAGCTCGGCGCGCCGATCCTGGCGGCGGCGGGCGGGGGCGCGAGGATCGGCTTCGCGGGCGAGGTGTTCGGCCCCGGCGGCGGCATCGAGGCGGCGTGGCTTTCCGGCCGTCGCCTGGCGCGCCTGGTGATGGAGGAGGGCAGCGGATGAGCGACACGCTTCGGCTCGAGAATCTCGTGGAGCGGGACCGCGACCACGAGTGCGACGGATACGGCTCGAAGAAGATCTGCGTCAAGGTGGTCGGCGTCGCCGAGCTGCCGAGCCGGTTCGGCAATTTCCGGATCGTCGCCTTCTGGAACAACCGCGACGGAAAGGAGCACGTCGCGATGGTGCACGGCGACGTGGTCGGGGCCGAGGACGTGCCCATGCGCATCCACTCGGAGTGCCTCACGGGCGACGTGATGGGCTCGCTCCGCTGCGATTGTCGCGACCAGCTCGAGGTGGCGCTCAGGACGCTCGGCTCGATGGAGAGGGGCCTGCTGCTCTACCTCCGCCAGGAAGGGCGCGGCATCGGCCTGATCAACAAGATCCGGGCCTACGCGCTGCAGGACGAGGGGCTCGACACGGTCGAGGCGAACGTGGCGCTCGGGTTCCTCGACGACGAGCGGGACTACTCGATCGCGGCGCACATGATCCGGAGCCTCGATGTGCGCTCGATCCGGCTGATGACGAACAACCCGTCCAAGATCAGCCAGCTCCTCCAGCACGGCATCACGGTGACGGGCCGCCTGCCCCACGTCATGCCGCCGAACCCGCACAACCGCTTCTACCTCGAGACGAAGGCGACCCGCTCGGGCCACTACATCGATTTCAGCGGCAAGCCCCGCCTCCCGGAGCAGTCCGACCCGGTGATCGTCGAGGGGATGAAGGAAGAGTAGCGGGGCGCCCCCGCCCGGATTCCCGCCGTGGGCTGCGGGTGGCGCTCTGCCGGGTGCGATCCGCGGGGGGCAGATCCCGTCAGCGGCAGCGGAAATTCGCCCGCGCCTCTTGACCTGGGTGCCTCAAAAAGCCTAGTCTTCCCCTGAATTTTGGGGTGTGGCGGGTTGCCGCCCCCATATACGGTGCCCGAAGGCCGCTGATCCGGTTTTCCGCCCCCCCTGCCGATTCGTTGAGCCGCAGCCGGCTGGAGCGGCGCCCAGAGGCTCCCGGAGGTCGAGATGCGCATCGTGGCGCTCGTCAACCAGAAGGGGGGATGCGGGAAGACCACAACGGCGATTCACCTCGCCTCGTATCTCGCGGCGGCCGGCCGGAGAACGCTCCTGGTCGACCTCGACCCGCAGGGGCATTCCACGCTGGGGCTCGGCATTCCGCCGCCTCCGCCGGAGAGATCGCTCGCGAGGGTTCTCTCCCGATCGGGGCTCGACGAAGCGGCCATCCCGCTGCGGGCCGTGTTCGTCGGGGCGGGAGAGCGGCTCGAGGTGGCCCCCACGGGCGCGGAGCTGGCCGAGCTGGAGACGCTCCTGGCCCGGGCGCGCGGCGGCGAGGAGCGGCTGAGCGAGCACCTCGCCCCGCTGGCCCACGAGCTGGACTACGCGATCATCGATGCCCCTCCTTCGCTGGGGATGCTCACGCTGAACGCGCTCATGGCCGCGGGCGAGGCGGTCGTGCCCGTGGAGCCGAGCCTCTACTCGCTGCACGGCCTCGCGCGGCTCACCGAGCTGGTCAAGCTGCTCACCGCGCGCAGCGCGCATGAGATCCGGCTGCGGATCCTCGTCAACGCCTTCGATGGCCGCTCGCGCTTCGCGCGCGAGACGCTCGAGGAGATCCGCCGCACGTTCCCCGCCGAGACGCTGGAGTCGGTGATCCGGTCGAGCGTGCGGGTGCGCGAGGCGGCGGTCCACGGCGTGCCGGTCCAGCGGCACGCGCCGGGCGCCCCGATCGCGGGCGACTACGAGGCGCTCGCCGCCGAGCTGGAGCGGCTCGGATCGGCCGGGCTGACGGCCCCGGGGGCGCAGAAGAACCCGGGCTTCGTCGTGACGAACGAGGGGGTCTACATCACGCGCCACGACGTCCCGCCCGAAGCGGTCCGGGTCGCCGGGGACTGGGGCGGCTGGGAGCCCGACTCCGGCGTCCGCCTGGAGCTGCACGAGGACGGAGGCTGGACGAAGTTCGTGCCGCTCGACGCCGGGCCGCTACGAGTACAAGCTGGTCGTGGACGGCCGCTGGATTCCCGACCCGCTGAACCCGCGCCGGATCCCGAACAGCGTCGGCTCGGTGAACTCGGTCCTGGAGATCGAGGGATGACCGAGGAGCCGGAGCAACCCGGCCCGCGCGTTCACCCGCTCGAGGGAGTCCTCGAACGGCTGATCGCCCGCGAGCGCGGCGCGGGGACGCCCCCTTCGCCGGTGTTCGGCCGCGCGGCGGGCTCCGCGGCAGCGGCCGCGCCCGGACTGGCCGCGCCGGAGCCGGCCACCGGCTCTGGAGCGCGAGCCCCCGTTCGTCGATCCTGCGGCGGATCGCCCTGCGGCAGGAGGCCGCGGGCGTCTCGCTGGCCCGCCGGCTCCGCGCCGTCCGCCTCGAACCCCGCCCCCCCGGCCGTGCCGAGGCTGGGCGCCCCGCTGCTCGGCCTCGAAACGGGACTCTCGATCCGGGGCAGGGAGGCCGCCGGCTCCCCCGCGGCATGGGAGGGGGCGGCGCCCGGGCTCGCCCGTTCCCAGGGGTCCGACCAGGGGCGCAGGATGCTGGTCGTCGTCGGGCAGGGAGCCGATCGCGGAGAGGAGGCGCTCCGCGCCGCGGTGCGATGGGGCCTGCGGAGCGGGAGGTTCCCGGCCGTTCTCGATCTTCTCGATCCCGAGCCGCAGGGGCCCGCTGCGGCCGAGCCGCGTCCCTCCGGGGAGCGCGGCTGTCCCCCTGGCGACGATCCCGTGCGGCCTCGAGAAGCTCCGCGAGGAACCGCCCGAGCTGATGGCGGCGGTCCTCGATCGGCTGCGCCGCCACGAGCTCGACTCCGACCTGCTCGTCGTGCGCGTTCCGCCCCACCCGCGGATGATCCTGATGAAGGCCGCCTTCATGGCCGGCGGCCTGGTCGTTCCCCTCGACGGTTCGGAGCAGTCGCTCTGGGAGGAGTTCTACCTCTGCCAGGAGGTCCAGCAGAGCTTCTACGGTCTCACGCTCTGGCCCTGGGCCGCAGGAGCGCGCGGTGCTGGAGCGGTTCCTGACGATCCTCCGGAACTTCCTGGGGATCGAGGCGGGCGCGTTCGATCCCGAGAGCGGCGATTTCGCCGCGGTCCTCGGGAAGCTGGGCGCGGCCCCCGAGGAGGGGTACGTCGCGGGCCTGCTGGCGCAGAGCGCGGCCTCCCCGCCCCCGCACCTTCTCGCGATCACCTCGCTGGAAATCTGAGATCACCCGGAGCGCCGCCGCCCCGCCCACGCGCCCGCCGGCGACGGGTCCGCTCGAGCCGTGGCCGCCTTCAGAGCTCGACGGCGGAGCTCCCGGGCTGCGGGCCGAGTTGGCCGGATCGCCGGTTCAGCCGATGCGGCTCAGCAGATGCGGGGAAGCTGCTCGCCGCTCAGCATGTCCACGATGCGGGAGCCGCCGATCCGGCTGCGGAGCACCACCTTGCCGGGGTGCTCGTCGCGCATCTCGCCGATGACCGCGGCGCCGGCGCCGAGCGGGTGGCGGCGCATCGCGTCCAGGACGGCGCCCGCCTTCTCGCGGGCGACGATGACGAGGCACTTCCCCTCGTTCGCGACGTAGAGCGGGTCGAGGCCGAGGATCTCGCAGGCTCCGCGGACTTCCTCGCGCAGCGGGATCCGCGTCTCGTCGAGGCCGACCCCCAGCCGCGACGCGGAGGCGATCTCGTTCAGCGCGCTCGCGACGCCGCCGCGGGTCGGGTCGCGCAGGACGTGCACGGCGTCGCCTCCCGCCTCGAGGATGGCGGCCGTCAGGCCGTGGAGCGCGGCCGCGTCGCTCTCGATCGTCGTGTCGAACCGCAGCCCCTCGCGCACGGACATGATCGCGATCCCGTGGTCCGCGATCGAGCCGTTGATGATCACGGCGTCGCCGGCGCGGGCGCGGCGGGGCGAGATCGAGACGCCGGGCGGGACGATGCCGATCCCGGTCGTCGTGATGAACACGCCGTCCCCCTTGCCCCGGTCCACGACCTTGGTGTCGCCGGTCACGACCGGCACGCCCGCGGCCGCCGCCGCGCGCTTCATGGACAGGACGACCCGCCAGAGGTCCTCCATCGGCAGGCCTTCCTCGAGGATGAAGCCGGCCGAGAGCGCCAGGGGGCGCGCGCCGCACATCGCGACGTCGTTCACCGTGCCGTGGACCGCGAGCGAGCCGATGTCGCCGCCGGGAAAGAAGATCGGGCTGATGACGAACGAATCGGTCGAGAAGGCGATCCGCCCGCCGGGGACGTCGAGCAGCGCGCCGTCGTGGAGCTCGGACAGGGCGGGGTTGTCGAAGGCGGGGACGAAGATCTTCTCGATCAGCATCTGCGACATCCGCCCGCCGCCCCCGTGCGCGAGGGTGACCGTCGGGTAGTCGCTCGCCGGGATCGGGCAGGCGAGCCCCGCCAGCGCGTCTCCCGCGCTCCGGCTCGCTCATTCCTTGCGCCCGAACTGGTAGTAGGCGGAGCAGGCCCCCTCGGTGGAGACCATCGGCGCGCCGAGCGGGTGCTCGGGCGTGCACTCGCGCCCGAAGGCGGAGCACTCGCGGGGCTTGCGCCGCCCCTGCAGGATCTCCCCGGCGATGCAGAGCGGGGATTCCGTCGCCGTGACCGTCTCGACGTCGAACCGCTTCGCCGCGTCGAAGGAGGCGAGCTCCGGGCGGAGCCGGTGGCCGCTCATCGGGATCGGCCCGACCCCGCGCCACTGCCGGTCGCAGACCTCGAAGACGCGGTCGATCGTCTCCATCGCGATCCGGTTCCCGTCGGGGACGACCGAGCGCGCGTACTGGTTCTCGACGCCCCAGCGCCCTTCCTCGAGCGCCGAGAGGGTCATGTAGATCCCCTGCAGAAGATCGAGCGGCTCGAAGCCGGTCACGACGATGGGGATCCGGTACTTCTCGGCGATCGGCTCGTACTCGCGGTACCCCATGACGGTGCAGACGTGGCCGGCGGCGAGGAACCCCTGCACGAGGTTCCCGGGCGAGGAGAGGATCGCCTCCATCGCGGGCGGGCACGCGGACGTGCGAGCAGAGGATCGTGAAGTTCGCGAGGCCGAGCTGCTTCGCCTGCCAGACGGCCATGGCGTTCGCGGGCGCGGTGGTCTCGAAGCCGACGGCGAAGAAGACCACCTGCCGGTCCGGGTTCTTCGAGGCCAGGGCGACCGCGTCGAGGGGCGAGTAGACGATCCGCACGTCGGCGCCGCGCGCCTTCGCGCCCAGCAGGTCCCCGTTCGTGCCGGGCACGCGGAGCATGTCGCCGAAGGAGGTGAGGATGACGCCGGGGCGGCCCGCGATCGCCACCGCCCGGTCGATCTGCTCGATCGGCGTGACGCAGACGGGGCATCCGGGGCCGTGGACGAGCGTGACCTCGCCGGGGAGCATCCGGTCGATGCCGAACTTGAGCAGCGTGTGGGTCTGCCCGCCGCAGATCTCCATCAGGGTCCAGGGCCGCGTGACCGCGCGCCGGATCGCGGCGGTCAGCTTCTGCGCCTCGGCCTCGCCGCGGTACTCGTCGACGAACTTCACGCGCCGCTGTCCCGGGATGCGCGGCACGCTCACTCCACGCTCCTCCCGCCCGGGGGCGGGGTGCCGATGTCGGACAGCTCGCCCATCTCCTGGACGAGCCGGAACACCTCGGCGGCCTCCTCCTCGTCGATCCGGCTCAGCGCGAACCCGACGTGGACCAGGACGTAGTCGCCCACCTTCGTCTCGGGGAGGTAGGCGAGGCAGATCTCCTTGACGACGCCGCCGAAGCTGACCTTCCCCATGGTCATCCCGACGGGACTCTCGATGATCTCCAGGACCTGACCGGGCACTCCGAGGCACATGCGCTGGCTCCTTGGGAGTCCACAACAATGCCACATCGCCCCGCCCCCGCGCCACAGGCAGGAAAACGGAGGGGATCAGCCGCCCGACGCGAGGACGCTTCGGACCGGATCAGTCCGGGGAGAGGGCGGCCGCGGCGACCGCCGCCTGGCCGAGGCTGATCCCCCCGTCGTTCGGCGGGACCTGGCGGTGCAGGAGGACCTGGAACCCCGCGGCCTCGAGCCCCCGGCAGGCGGCCTCGGTGAGGCGGCGGTTCTGGAAGCAGCCTCCCGAGAGGGCCACGCGCGCCTCGCCGACCTCGCGCGCGACCGCGACGATCGCCGCCGCGAGAGCGTTGTGAAAGCGCGCGGAGATCAGGCCCGGGGCGACGGCGCGGCCGAGGTCCTCGAGGATCGCCGCGATGAGCGGCCCCCAGTCGAGGACGAGCGGCGGGCGGCCGTGTTCCGGGCGGCCGTCGCCTGCGCGGCGGTGCGATCCGGCCGGACAAGCGGCAAGGGGATAGGCATCGCGGTGGCCCGGCTCCGCCGCCCACTCGAGCTCCATCGCGGCCTGCCCTTCGAAGGTCCCTTCCTGGCGCAGGCCGATCAGCGAGGAGACCGCGTCGAACAGCCGGCCCGCGCTCGTGGTGACCGGGCTGTTGACGCCGCGCGCGAGCATCCGGGCGAGGAGCGCCCGCTCGCCGGGAGCGAAGGCGCCGACGGGAGCGAGCTCCTCGCGCTCGAGCGCGGCCTCTCCCTCCAGCTCGAACAGGAGCGCGAGCGCCGCGCGGCGGGGCTCGCGCACGGCGGCCTCCCCGCCCGGCAGGCGGAAGGGGCGCAGGTGGGCCACCCTCTCGAACCCGGCCGCGGAGCCGAGCAGGAACTCCCCGCCCCAGACCGTGCCGTCGGTTCCATAGCCGGTCCCGTCCCAGGTCGCGCCGAGGGCGATTCCCACGGCTTCGTTCTCCGCGAGGCAGGCGGCCAGGTGGGCGTGGTGATGCTGCACGGGAACGAGCCGGGCGCCGGCGAGCGCGGAGGCTTCCGCCCGCGGCCGGGCCGGTGAGCCGGCTCCATCCATGCCCGCCCCCTCGCCCCGGACCGCGGCCAGGGCCCACTTGGTGGAGAGGTAGTCGGGATGAAGGTCGTGCGCGACCGCGACGGGCGAGGCGTCGTAGAGCCGCAGGAAGTCGCCGATGACGCGCTCGAAGGCGGCCATCGATTCGGGCGTGTCGAGATCGCCGATGTGCTGGCTCAGGAACACGCGCCGGTCCACCGCGAGCGCGACCGTGTTCTTGAGGTGCGCGCCGACCGCGAGGATCGCCGGGAGCGGCCGGCGGACCAGCACGGCGCGCGGGGCGTAGCCGCGCGCGCGCCGCAGCAGGCGCAGCGCGCCGCCCACGATCCATCCGACGCTGTCGTCCACGTGGCGGGCGATCGGCCGGTCGTGGACCAGGAACAGGTCCGCGATCGCGCCGAGGCGGGACAGGGCCTCGTCCTCGCCGGTGCAGATCGGCTCGTCGCTCAGGTTCCCGCTCGTGGCGACGACGGGGAATCCCGTCTCGCCGAGCAGCAGGTGATGCAGCGGCGTCGCGGCGAGCATGACGCCGAGGTTCGGATTGCCGGGCGCCACCTCGGCGGCGACCGGCGCGCCGGGCCGGCGCGGGAGCAGGAGGATCGGGGCCTCGGGCGAAGAGAGGATCTCCCCCGCGCCGTCCGGCAGCTCGCACAGCAGCGCGGCCTCGTCGAGGTCGCGGACCATGAGCGCGAACGGCTTCTCGCGGCGCGGCTTCTTCCCGCGCAGGGACGCGACGGCCGCGCCGTTGCGCGCGTCCACCATCAGGTGGAAGCCCCCGAGCCCCTTGACGGCGACGATGCGCCCCTCGCGCAGGGCCGCCGCCGCGGCGCGCAGCGCCCCGTCGCCGCGGGCGAGGGTCGCGCCATCCGGCCCGAGCAGGGTGAGCGAGGGACCGCAGGCGGGGCACGCGTTCGGCTGGGCGTGGAAGCGCCGGTCGCGCGGGTCCCCGTACTCGGCGCGGCAGTCGGGGCACAGCGCGAAGGAGGCCATGGTGGTCCGCGGCCGGTCGTAGGGGAGGCTCCGCACGATCGTGAAGCGGGGACCGCAGTTCGTGCAGTTGGCGAAGGGATAGCGGTGCCGGCGGTCGGCGGGGTCGCGGACCTCGGCGAGGCACTCGGAGCAGGTCGCGATGTCGGGCAGCACGGGGGCCGTCGGCGCGCCCGCCTCGTCGCTGTGGCGGATCTCGAAGGCGGTGAAGCCGGCCGGGGCGAGCCAGGCGCTCTCGAGGGTCTGGACCTGCGCGCGCGGAGGCGTTTCGGCCTTCAGCCTCGCCAGGAACCGCTCGAGCCGCCCGCGGTCCCCCTCGACCTCGATGAAGACGCCGCGCGTGTCGTTCAGGACCCATCCCGCGAGCTCGAGCTCCGACGCGAGGCGGTAGACGAACGGGCGGAACCCGACCCCCTGCACGAGCCCCGTGAGCTCGACCCTCAGTCTCTCGAGGCGGACTCGCCGGTGCCGTCCCCGGATTCGTCGCGCCGCCTGTCGTCGGAGATCATGCCGCGGTCCCTGCCGCCGCTCAGGCGCCCGGCGCGGAGGGATGGGGGAGCGGTGGGCGGGAGCGCCGGGCCCGGGCGAGGCCGCGCGCCGCGCCTCGAGCCAGCGGATCCACGCTTCGACCCCCTCGCCGGTCTTCGCGGAGACCCGGATCAGCTCGGGCTTCGGCATGACGCAGGCGAGCCCCTCCTCGATCGTCTCCACCCGGATCCCGAGGTGCGGCAGCAGGTCCACCTTCGTCAGGAGCACCAGGTCCGCCTTGTGGAACATCACCGGGTACTTGAGGGGCTTGTCCTCCCCCTCCGTCACCGACAGCGCCACGACGTTGAACGCCTGGCCGAGATCGTAGACCGCGGGGCAGACGAGGTTCCCGACGTTCTCGATGAAGAAGATGTCGAGGCCGGCGAGCGGGATGTCGTGCAGGGCGTGGTGGACCATCTCCGCGTCGAGGTGGCAGGCCGACCCGGTCGTGATCGCGACCGACGGGATCCCCGCGGCGCTCAGGCGCTCGGCGTCGTGGTGGGTGGCGAGGTCGCCGCTCACGGCGCGGATCTTCTTCGCGCCGCCGAGGGCGCGCGAGGTGGCCTCGAGGATGGCGGTCTTCCCCGATCCGGGCGAGCCCATCAGGTTCACGGCGAGGACGCCGTGCTCGATGAAGTGCTCGCGGTTGTGCCCGGCCGTGCGATCGTTCCCGGCGAGGATCTTCTCGTGGACGTCGACGGGGACGATGCCGGGGTCGCCGCACCCGCAGGTCTGGCACATCAGGGAACCTCCATCTCGATCTGGTCGAGCATGATCTCGTCGCCCCCCGCGAGCCGCGCGGGGACGCGGCAGGCGGCGCAGGTCAGCGTTTCTCCCGGCTCGAACGCCCGGGAGCAGGAAGGGCAGGTCCAGCGGGTCTCCACGCGGTCGATCTGGAGGGTCGCGCCGGCGCAGATCGTCTTCTCGCGGAACGTCTCGAAGGCCGTGGCCAGCAGGTCGGGCTCGACGCCCGAGAGCCCCCCGATCCGCACCCGGATCCGCTGGACCGCCGTGGCCCCGCGCGCGCGCGCCTCGGCCTCGACGCGGTCCAGGAGCGCGCTGACGATCGAGTATTCGTGCACGGGAACCAGTGTAACCCGACTCTCCCGCGGGGTGCGCCGGCCGGGACTTCCCGGCTTTCAGGGAATCAGCAGGACCTTGCCGGTCGTGCGGCGCCCCTCGAGGGCCCGGTGCGCCTCGGCCGCGTCGGCGAGTGGGAACTCGTGGTCCGTGCGGAGCTTCAGCCGCCCCTCGCGGATCCAGCCGAGAACGTCGCCGGCGCGCGCGAGCAGCTCCTCGCGCGTCTCGATGTAGTGGTGCAGGCTCGGCCGCGTGAGGTAGAGCGACCCCTTCTGGTTCAGGGTCAGCGGGTCGATCGCGCCGATCGGGCCGCTGGACTGGCCGAACGAGATCATCGTCCCGCGGTGCGCCAGGCAGCCCAGGCTCTTCTCGAAGGTGGTGCGGCCGACCGAGTCGTAGACGGCCTGCACGCCCCTGCCGCCGGTGATCCGCTGCACCTCGGCCTCGAAGTCCTGCTGCGTGTAGAGAATGACCTCGTTCGCTCCCGCGGCGCGCGCGAGCGCGGCCTTCTCCTCCGTCGAGACCGTGCCGATCACGCGCGCCCCGCGCAGGCGGGCGATCTGGCACAGGAGCAGGCCCACCCCGCCCGCCGCGGCGTGCACGAGGCAGGTGTCGCCGTCCTTGAGGGGGTAGGTCGAGCAGGCGAGGTAGTGGGCCGTCATCCCCTGCAGCATCGCGGCCGCGCCCTGCTTCGTGGTGATGTCCGCCGGGAGCGGGACGAGGCGATCGGCGGGGATGGCGGCGTATTCCGCGTAGGCGCCCGGCACGCCGGTCCAGGCGACCTTGTCGCCGGGTCTCACCCCGCCCGCGCCGGCTCCGACGGCGGTCACGGTCCCGGCCCCTTCCACGCCCATCGTGCGCGGGAGCGGGACCTTGTAGAGGCCCGTCCGGTGATAGACGTCGATGAAGTTCACCCCGGCCGCTTCGACCCGGACGACCGCTTCGCCCGCGCCCGGGGACGGCTCGGCGACATCTTCGTAGCGCAGGACCTCGGGGCCGCCCGGAACGTGAACGCGCACCGCTTTCATCGCATGCGTCTCCTCTCCCCGCCGGAGGCAGGGCCGACAATTGTAGCCCCGGGCGCCGAAAGAGGCGGCCCGCTTGGCCGGCCGCGGCGCTGGGCGGACCCCGGCGCGAGCCGGGGTCCGCATCAGCGAGGTTGGGTCACGAACAACTCAGGGCGTGATCGAGCAGGGCGAGCCCCAGCCGCAGCCGGTGCCGTAGGTCCCGTTCTGCCCGGACCTCTTGTCCCTCTGGGTCGAGTACGGGTTGGCGGAGAACATCGTCCCCCCGCCCTGCAGGAGAACATCGGCCGGAACCCCCACGTCGAACGGGGCCGACCGGGTCCGTTGCCGCACCGGTCGACGACGTCGATTCTCATCCGGTAGGTGCGGCCGAGCGGGTAGCAGGCCCCATCGCGCTCAGCGCGGAGGTGGACGTTGAGTCCGTCCGTCACGCAGTCGCGCTTCGAGAGCCCGTCCCCGAGTCCGTTCACGTCCTCCGGCTGGCTCGACTCGCACTGGTGAACGCGGCGGAGGTGCCGTTGCAGATATCGTGGGCGACAAGTCCCGTGTTGGCGACCGTAAAGTCAACGTAGCCATGCTCCGGGGGCCACAGGTAACCGCACCCGCCGGCGATAAGATACGTCGGTGATCCTTCCCAGCGTTCCGCCACCGTGCCCCGAGGCCGCCGAGGCTGTGTGCCGCAGCGGTCGGAGGTCCGGACTGTGACCCGCGCGATGGGCCGGTCCCGCCGCCCGCGGGGAAGAGAGGCGGCGCATCGTTGGTGATTGTCACGGTGTCGCACGCGTCGGATGCATGGGCGAGGGCGAGCCAGGCCACGATGCTGGGATCGTCGCGCAGCACGCCCCCCTGCGTTGCACATTCGAGAACGAGGGGCGGCGGCGCGACCAGGTAGGGCGGTGTCGTGTCGAGGACAGTCACCGCCGCGCTCGCAGTGCTCGAATTGCCGCAGGCATCCTCGGTGTGGAAGTGAACCTGCGTGGGCGTGCCGCGGGGGCACCTCGCCGGGAAGAAGGGCGGGGCTTCGTTGCTCTTTGTCACCGCAGTGCAGACGTCGGTCCCGGTGGCGTCGAGCCAGCCGGCAAGCCTGGGATCGCCCTTCGAGACGCCGCCCTGCTCGGTGCATTCGAGCGTGATCGGCGGGGGAGCGACGGTGAAGGGTGGCGTCGTGTCGACCACGCCGACCGTGGTGGCGCATGAAGCGGAGGCGTTCTGATCGTCCGTCACGGTGAGCCGGACGTTGCACGAGACCGGGCAGGGCGGAGGACCCGCGCTCAGGAGGGTGGGCCTCGCGGTCCCGCCGTTCTGGAATGACGAGCCGGGGCAGTCGCTCTCCCAGGTGTAGGTCAGCGGGTGCCCTTCGGGCTCCGATGAGCCTGATCCGTCGAGAGGGATGCTGGTGACGGCTCCGTTGCACTCGGCTGTGTAAGGCCCGCCGAGGTCGCAGACGGGCGGGAGGTTCACGCACCCCGGCACGGAGGCCGGGTCGTTCGGGTCGGTGCCGCACGCCGACTCGAGGCAGTCGAGGCCGCCGTCCCCGTCCGTATCGATCCAGCCCATCTGCCGGCGCGTGGGGTTACAGTAGGTGAGAGTGCCGCTCCCGTCCATGGCGCAGGCGGTGTGCGTCGTGCAGTTCGCGGCCGGACAGCCGTCCTGGCAATCCGTGCTGCCGCAGGTGGCGCCGCACGTGGGATCACAGTTGTCGTTCGGACCGCTGAGGCAGCCGCCCGTGTTGGAGCAGCCCCAGGTCCCGCTCACCCAGCCGCAGCAGTAGTCCTGGCTTGGGACGCAGTATTCGTCATTGGCCCCGAACCCGTGGCCAACCTCGTGAGAATAAACCTGGGCATCCGCGTAGCGGTTCCAGTAGGAGATAAGGTACTCGCCGCCGCAGTTCCAGCCTCCCCACATGGTGCTGTCGTCGCGCGTGACGAAGAAGAGGAAGGAGGAGGAGTTCACGCCGCATCCTCCGCAGGCGGGGCTCATGCCGCACGTGGCATCGCGCCGGGTGTTGGAGAGGGAGGTGAGCTTGTCGCTGAGGGAGCCGGTCGTGTATCCAAGCTGCACGAGGACCTCGTCCACCCAGAGATCAGCCTCGGAGCACCAGTTCCCGACGGTTCGTCCCGTGAAGGTCCCGATCGTCTCCACGTTCTCTGGCTGCGCCGCCGCCGGCGCATCGCGGCGAAGGTCGGCATCGCGACCGGGGCACCGCTCGTGGATGTATCACGCTGGGTCTGTGCAGTGTTCGATCCTTGCATGGACGAACACAGAGGCTGTTTGCGCAGCCGAATGCATGGATTGCGCCCGCTCCTTCGCGTCCCCTCTGCCCATGCCGGGATCGTCGGCCTGATGATCTCGATCTCGCGCGGCTCAGCGACCTGCCAGCGCCCCCACCGACGAGGTCCTTGTCTTCGCCAGTGATGAAGTTCAGCGCCGCGACGTGGACATGTCTCGACCGCGGGATGTTCCGGAACGATCTCGACCAGGATCGTGGGGTTGGTCTTGGCGACTGCGGCGGACGGGACCTGCATCGGGTGCCTCGTCATCGGGAAGAGGTCGGTTCTGTGCCGTCGTGCCGGCGGCGATCACGCCGCCGACCGTCACCCCCGCGGCCAGGGCCGTGGCCGGCGCACCGAGCAGCACGCAGCAGAGAGCGAGTCCTCCCATGACTCTCGCGCCCCGCTCCGCCCGACTGCGCAGCGCCGTACCAGGATGCCACCTCGTCTTGCACTTCATGATTTCCTCCTCGCACGAACCGCTTGATCGTCGTGCCGCTGAGAAGGCCGGAGCCGGCCGATGCCCGTCTGCCCCGCCCGTCATGAGCCTGGGCTTCCCCGTGCCTGCGGGCGTCCTTCGGTCCCGGTCCTGTTTTGGGTGAGCTGCGAGATGAGGGCGCGGTCGGAAGAAAATCCTGGGCGGGGCACAGATCGGGGGTGGTCGGGCTGTGCTGTCTGCCCGCGAACCCACCTCCTGGAAGACCCCGCCCTGATCTGGAGACCGTGCCGCGGCGAACAACAGGTCCCTCGCAGGGACCTCTTGGAACTCGACTTCCTCCCCGGAAGCGCCCAGGAAGCCCGGTGAACTTGACCTACCTTTACGACTAATTTTTCCCTGGGTCAAGCAACGCCCGGAAATACAACGCCCGAAAAAAGTGCGGGTAGCAAGTACTTAGTCCGGTTTCGGGCGACCCGCTAGGCTCGGGGCATTTCCCAGCCGTGGTGCCCCTCGCGCCTTCCCGGACGCGCTGTCGGATCGGAGGCCCGGGCTGCCCTCCGCCCCGCTCCGCTCCCCGCGCCCCGCGCTAGGATAGGGCTTCCCCAGAAACCCGATCAGCCGAGGAGGCTCCCATGTCAGGCGAATCCCACCCTTTCACCGTCCATGACCTGCTCGCCATGGACCGCCTTGCCGATCCGCAGGTCTCCCCGGACGGGTCCCGCATCGTCTTCGCCGTGAGCGTCACCGATCTCGAGCGCAACAAGCGGCGCTCCGACCTGTGGCTCGTCGGCGCGGACGGCGAGGGCCTGCGGCGCCTGACCTCGCACGAATCGGGCTCGAACAGCCCGCGCTGGTCGGCCGACGGCGGCTCGGTCCTCTTCCTCTCGTCCCGCTCGGGCTCCTCGCAGGTGTGGCGCATCCCGGTGGACGGGGGAGAGGCCGAGCGGGTCACCGACCTGCCGCTCGACGTGGGCGCCTTCGTGCCCGCGCCGGACGGGCGCGCGCTCGTGGTCGCGCTCGAGGTGTTCCCGGGCGCCTCCCCCGCGGAGACGAAGCAGCGGCTCGACGCGCTCGAGGAGCAGGGGAAGAAGGGGCCCAGCGGCCGCGTCTTCGACCGGCTCTTCGTGAGGCACTGGGACCAGTGGAGCGACGGCCGGCGCTCGCACCTGTTCGCCGTCCCCATGGCGGGGGGCGACGCGCTCGACCTGATGAAGGGGATGGACGCCGACTGCCCCGGCAAGCCGTTCGGCGGGACCGAGGAGATGGCCATCAGCCCCGACTCGCGGTGGGTCGTCTTCTCCGCCCGGGACGCGGGACGCGAGGAGGCCTGGTCCACGAACTTCGACCTGTACGCGGTGCCTCTCGACGGCTCGAAGCCTCCCCGCAATCTCACCCCCGGCAACCCCGCATGGGACACCGCCCCGGTCTTCTCTCCCGACGGGCGCATGCTCGCCTGGCTGGCCATGTCGGTGCCCGGCTACGAGGCGGACCGGTTCCGCATCATGCTGCGGGCCTGGCCGGAAGGCGAAACGCGCGAGCTCGCCGCGGGATGGGACCGCTCGCCGCATCAGCTCCTCTGGGCGCCCGACGGGCGCAGTCTCTACGCCGTCGCCCACAGCCTGGGGCACAACGCGCTCTTCACGCTCGATGCCACGAGCGGCGCGGTGCGCACCGTCGTGGACCGCGGCACCGTGAAGGGCGCCGCGGCGGCCGGGCGGCGGATCGTGTACACCTTCGAGCACGCGAACTCGCCCGCCGAGCTCCACTCCGTCCAGGCCGACGGGATCGATCCTCGCCCCCTCACCCGGATCAACGCGGAGAAGCTCGCGGTCGTCCGGATGGGCGAAGCGGAGCAGTTCACGTTCGCCGGCTGGAACGGGGAGACCGTCCACGGCTGGATCGTGAAGCCGGCCGGCTTCGACGCCTCGAAGCGGTACCCCGTCGCCTTCCTGATCCACGGCGGGCCGCAGGGATCGTTCTCGAACGACTTCCACTACCGCTGGAACCCGCAGGTTTACGCCGGGGCGGGGTACGGCGTGGTCATGGTGGACTTCCACGGCTCGGTCGGCTACGGGCAGGCCTTCACCGACTCGATCCAGAACGACTGGGGCGGCAAGCCGCTCGAGGACCTGCAGAAGGGGCTCGAGGCCGCGCTCGCCCGCTGCCCCTGGATGGACAAGGACCGCGTGGCCGCGCTCGGCGCCTCCTACGGCGGCTACATGATCAACTGGATCCTGGGCGTCTGGCCCGACCGGTTCCGGTGCCTCGTGACGCACGACGGCTTCCTCGACGGGCGCGCATCGTATTTCGACACGGAGGAGCTGTGGTTCCCCGAGCGCGAGTTCCAGGGGACGCCCTGGTCGAACCCCGACGCCTACGAGAAGCACAACCCGATCCGCTTCGTGAAGAACTGGAAGACGCCGACCCTCGTGATCCACGGAGGGCGGGACTACCGCGTGGTCGAGACGCAGGGCCTGATGGCTTTCACCGCGCTGCAGCGCCTCGGCGTCCCGAGCCGGTTCCTGCACTTCCCGGACGAAAACCACTGGGTCCTCAAGCCGCGCAACAGCATGCAGTGGCACGAGACCGTGCTGGCCTGGATCGATCAGTGGACGAAGGAGTGAGGCGGTAGGGGAGGGCTGCCCCGGGAGGAGCTGCCCCTGAGAGAACTGCCCCTCGAAGGGGACCCGTCACAACCCCGGAACGGCCTTCCAAGCGAGGCGGAGCAGGAGGCCTGCCTCCCGCGGCTCCGAGGGCCGGCTATCCGAGGTCAGAACCAGGTCCGCGCCGTCTCATGAGACTACAACGTCAAGCGGCCGCGCACGGGCAGGTCTTCGAGCCCCTGAGCGTAGTCCTGCTCAGGGGCACGCCGCTGCAGAAGCCTGGATCCCTGCGTCGCGGCTGCCTTGCTGGCTTGGCGCCCCTTCGTCGTAGCTGCCGTTCCCGCTGCACGAGTTCACGGCGCGAACCAGGTACCAGAGTCCGGTTCCCGGGGCAGGCGCCGCGGCGTCCTGCACGGTCACCGGGGCCAGGTCGTTCCCGAGGCACGCTGTCGTGCCCGACGTGAAGTTCCCCCCGCTCGTGTGCAGGAGCCCGAGATCTCCTTTGACCGCGTCGTACCCCGTGGACCCCGTGACAGGCGACCATGAAAGCGTGACTGTCGCGCCCGACTTTGTCCCGGATAGTGCCGGTACGCCCGAGGGCGGCGGGATCGCGTTGTCGATCGTGCCGTCGCAGTTGTCATCGATGCCATTGCAAACCGCGACCGCTGCCGGCTGGACGTCCATGTTGCCGTCGTCGCAATCGCCGGACGAGACCGCATAGCCAGGAGGCCGGACGCACGCGAGAACCGAGACGGCGGAAACGCCGTGTCCGTCTCCGTCGTAGTCCTGATAATAGACCGAGGGTGTTGTGCAATTCGCGACACAGTAGGTGCCTGTCGTGGTCTGGAACTGATTGTTGGGCACGTATCCTCCCCACACGATCATCTGGCTCCCGGTCCAGACCGCAGTGTGGCCGCCACGAGCCGAAGGAGCGTCGGGCGTGGACGGGAGAAGAGTCCAGCTGTCGAGGACAGGGTCGTACCGGTAGCCGGAATCAAGGATTCCGAGAGAGAAGCTGTTACCTCCCCATAGGATGAGCTCGGCACCTGTCCAGATCGATGAGCAGCCGCGCACGGCCGTGGGGACGGTCTCCGTGGCCGACGTGGGTGCCCAGGTGTCGGTCTGTGGGTCGTACTGCCCCCCGGTGTTGAGCGTCAAGAAGTCGTCGCCGTCGCCGCCCCAGACGAGCATCTTCCTTCCCGTCCATACGGCTGCGAACGCGGATCGTCCGGGCGGAGAGGCGACCGCCGATGTTGGTCTCGAGGCGTCGAGCAGCGGATCGTAAAGGCCCCCGACGATCGGAAAAGCCCGGGTCGCGGTTCCGGAGACGCCACCCCAGACAAGCATTTCCGTGCCCGTCCAGAAGGCCACGTGAAAGCGCCGTGGGTCCGGGACGTTGGTACCGGTGGATGTGGTGGCCCAGGAGTCGGTGGCGGGCGTGTAACGGCCGCCGGTGTTGAGGTCGGTCGACCCGTTGCTGCCACCCCAGATGACCATCTCGGCCCCCGTCCAGACGGCGCTGTGCCAGTGGCGGCCCTGGGGCGGGGTGGTGGCGTAGGAAGGCGTCCACTGACCGACCGTGCAACCGCTCCCGGGGATCGCCGGCAGGGAGAAGGCGCGTTCCTCGGGCGGTTCCGATACCGAATACCGATGACGGTTCCCGGCCCACCAGCGGGAGAGCGGCGGCTTGCGCCACGTGCGCGTTACGGTCCGGATCGTGCCTTCCCTCTCCTCGAGGATGGTCGTCGCAAAGAAAGCGTCCGCGGACTCCAGAAGGGGGCTCATGGTCTCCGGCGGAAGGGAACCGGTCATCTTCCCGAAAATCGTCAGGAACCGTTCGAGCCGGAGGCGCTGGCCCGCCGCCTGGCCGAGAGCCTATGCGATCTGCCCCGCAATGCGGTCGTCCAGTTCCGCTGTCGGGGCCGACTCGAGGCCGGCAGTGAGAGGGCCCTGCAGGCGGAAGCCCTTCGCGGCCTCCATTCGCCGGACATGATGGTTTCGGTGCGGCTCACGCCTCCGGATAGACCGGGCGATCAACGGGAAGAGGCAGATGAGGGTCTGATGTTTCCATGAAACGTGGACGCCTTCAGGCACGAGGCGTCAGGGGGATGCGTACCTCGATTTCCGTGCCGGCTTTGCGGACGGATTTGACCTTGATGGTGCCACCCACGGAGGCTGCTCGCTCGCGCATGCCCACCAGACCGAGTCCGCTCTTTCCGTCTCCTCCGGCCGGCCGATGATCCGGATCGAAGCCGTTCCCGTCGTCCTTGATCGCCAGACGAACGTATGCGCCCCGCTTCCGCAGGCACACTGCAACATGGCGGGCGCCGGCGTGAACTTGCACATTTCTCAGCGCTTCTTGAAGGATGCGGAAGAGCGCCAGCTCCGTGTCGGCGGGAAGTCGTGCGGCCAGCGGCGCGCAGTCCAGCTTGAGGGAAATGTTCGTCCGCTCCGCGAACTCCGTGGCGGTGGCGCGAAGTATCGCGTGCAGACCCAGTTCGTCCAGCACGCTGGGCCGCAGATCGCGTGATATGCGCCCGACCTCTTCGGCGGCCCTGGCGATCATCTCGCCGAGCTTCGCCGCCTTTCGCTTCGATTCCCCGTCGCGCGCCGGAAGGGTGTCCGTCAGCGACTGGCAGCGGAAAAGGCTGGCGCAGAGCAGCTGCGTGATGCGATCGTGCAACTCGAGCGCAACGCGCCCACGCTCGGACTCCTGCGCCTGGACCAGCCGGTGGGACAGCGCCCGCAGCATTTCTTCGTTGCGCCGGGGCTCCGTCATGTCCGTCACGACCATGCCCATGGTCCCGCGGTTAACGCCGCTCTTTGCCTGTCGACGAATGGAGATTTGCACCGGCATTTTCGAGTCGTCGCGGGCATTGAGCAGCACCTGGGTCTTTGAGCCGAGTTTGTCGACTCGTTTCAGGAGCTGTCG
>CAVVHA010000003.1:0-16031 GCA_963747925.1 uncultured Acidobacteriota bacterium | reverse complement strand
TCGGCGATGGAGGTGGTGCCGCTCACCCTGCTCACGCTCGACGCCTGGGACTTCGTCCGCCTGAAGAACACGTCGGGAGCCCCGGGCGGTCGCTCGCTTGCCTCGGCCCAGAAGTGGGCGATCTACTTCCTCATGGCGGTGGGCGCCTGGAACTTCATCGGCGCGGGCATCTTCGGCTTCCTCATCAACCTCCCGATCGTCTCGTACTTCGAGCTGGGAACGCTCCTGACCCCGAACCACGGCCACGCGGCTATGTTCGGAGTGTTCGGCATGCTGGCGCTCGCCGTGCTGGTCTACTGCATGCGGGCGATGCAGAGCGACAGGGCGTGGGCCGGCACGGAGAAGTTCGTCCGGGTGGGATTCTGGGGCCTGAACGTGGGGCTCGGGCTGATGGTCGTGCTCAACCTCTTCCCGGCGGGAATCCTCCAGTTCGCGGACGTCCTGACCAACGGCTACTGGCACGCGCGCCAGGTGGAGTTCCTGATGACCGGGCCGTTCCACACGCTCGAGTGGCTCCGGATCATCGGCGACCTGACCTTCATCCTCGTGGGGGTCCTGCCGATCACGTGGGCGGCCCTGCGCTCGTTCATGAAGCGCGACCAGCCGGTCGCACCCTAGGGCCGCGCGCGGCCCGGCGCCGTGCGCGCATGCGTCTCAGGCGGATCCGGGGGGCCCCTCGAAGACCCCCCGGATCCGCTCCAGCATGTTCTCCCTGTGGGTCGCGCCCCAGTAGACGCGCCCGCAGGACGGGCACCGGCGGAACCGGACCTGGGTCCGGTGGACGTAGGGGGGAACCAGGTCGCGAACGGCGGCAGGCTCTGCCTCGCGCGTGGGCTCGTTGCAGGGAAGGCAGCGGGTCAGGATCCGGTCCTCGTCGAAGACGAGGCCCAGGGCGGTGACCACCTCGCGAAGCTGCTCCATCGGCTGCTCCGCCGCGATCAGCAGGAACGGCGCGGCCCGCCGGCGCTCGGTCATCCTCCGGTCCCGCGTGAGGAGGATCCGCCCCTGCGCGCGCGCCGCTTCGACCAGCTCGGCGTCGTCCACCTTGTTGAGGTAGAGCGTGTCGTAGCCGAGGATCTTGAGCCACTTCGCGAGCGTGCCGAGCATGCAGTCGGCGGCGAAGCGCGGCTCGCTGGCGTCACTCGCTCCCACGGTGTGGCATCCCCGGACCGGCGGTGCCGGGCGGCGCAATCCCGGGCCGGTCCTCCACGGGAATTATCCGCGGCCCGGACTCCGCGGCAAAGGGTGCGGCTCGCTGGCGGAGGGAGCGGCTCCTCCTATAATCGGTCCGATGAGACGCGGCGCATCCTGGTGCCTGCTCCTGCTCGCGGCGTGCGCCTGCGCCGCCGGCGCCTCTGATGCGACCCGCGCGCCCCTCCACATTCCGCCGGCGCTGCGGCGCACCAGTCTCCTGCACGCCGACGCTGCGGTCGGTGCGGCCGGGGCGCTGCCCCCCGCGCCGCGGGCCGGCCCCCGGCGGCGGAAACCGCCCCCGCGGCTGCGCAGACCCCCCCGGCGCTGCCTCCCCCCTCGGTTCCTCCGCCCCCCTCGGCCGAGCGTGGCCGCCTGCGCGGCGAAGTCATCTTCACGAGGCAGGAACCGGCTGTTGGAGCCGCCGTGATCCTCGTCAAGGAGGGGGACTCGTCGCGCCTCGCCGTCGGCACCACCGACAACCACGGGTACTTCCGCTTCGAGTCGATCCCGGCGGGCACCTACACGGTCGGCATCGTCAAGGAAGGGGCATCGGTCGTCCTGAAGACGGGGATCGAGGTGAAGCCGCCGATTCGCTCCGTCGTGGACATCGTCCTGAAGAAGGAAACGGGGCGCTGGACGGCCCCCCTGATCGACCTCGGGAAATTCGAGCAGTGGCAGGCCGACCAGGAAGCCGCGCGCGCAGCGGCGGCGGGAGCCGGCGGCGGCGCAGGCGCAACGGCCGGCGGATCGCCCGCCGCGGCAGGCGGGGGATCGGCCACAGGCCCGGCGGGGCCCACGGGAGCATCCCCGGCGCCATCCGAGGGGGGTGCCGCTGCGGGCGCGGCCCCGGGAGGGCTGGCCGGGAACGGCGTGCCGGCCGCCGGGGGAGGCGCGGCCGCCCCGCCCGGATCGGCGGCTCCGTCCCCGAACGCGCGCATGGTGGTCCAGGTTCTCGACGTGGAGATGAAGCCCGTGCGAGAAGCGCGTGTGGTGCTTCGAAGCCGCGGGCCCCTGGTCAACCCGCTGCGCGAGGTGACCGACGGCCTGGGGGTCGCGACACTTCAGGCCCCCGAGGCGGGCGAATATCTCTTCCGGGTCTCGGTGCCGGGATTTCTCCCCGTGCGGGTGGACCGCCTGATCCTGGGACACACGCCGCCGAGGATCTATGTCGTGCTGAACCCGCGCCCGCTGGATTACCCCGCCAGCCCCGGCGAGCTGCTGCCGGAGGAAAAGCCGGTCCCCCCGGAGGGGTTCCCCGGAGGACCTGAGCCGAAGCCGTCGTCCTGAGGGCCCGGCCGCGGCCGGCAGGCGGGAGTTTCGCGCTTGCGGTCGCATGGACGGGGGGCAAGCCCCCGTCCGTCGGGCCTAGCGGTCCCCCTTCGGCCTCATCATCGTGTTCGGCACATGGCCGTGGGTCGCCGCGTGGATGGCGGATCCCGCCTCGCCCCCGCCGGCGTGCCCGGCCCCGTCGACGTGGACCTCGAGCTCGCCGGCCTCGATCAGTTTCTTGACGGCGGGGCGCTCGATCGCGGAATCCGCGATCTGGCCCGTCTTTCCAGGACCGAGGTGGAGGAACTTCCCGCCCGGGAGCGGCACCTTGATCGGCTTGCGGCTCTTGTTCTCGATGTTTTTCATGGTCGTCCACCCCTGATGGGCGAAGGATCTTTCGCCCGCGATAAGGTAGGCACCCTCGTTCGCCTGGACGCTGCCATTAGGATACCCGATGGCGGCCAGTCCGGCCGAGCGCCGCGCGCTGGTACCGCCCCTCCATCTACGCTACGCTTTTCTGCCGCTTAAGCAAGGGGACCGACTCCATGCAGGATTACGAGAAGCTCGGCAAGTTCTACCTGGGACGTCCATTCGAACTCGCGACGGGAAAGCCGGGCGAGGGCCTGATCCTCTACGACTCGAGCGACCTCGTGACGCACGCGGTCTGCGTGGGCATGACCGGGAGCGGGAAAACGGGGCTCTGCCTGGGGATCCTCGAGGAGGCGGCGATCGACGGGATCCCGGCGATCGTCATCGACCCGAAAGGGGACCTGGCGAACCTCCTGCTGACCTTCCCCGAGCTGCTCCCGGCGGATTTCCGCCCCTGGATCAACGAGGAGGAGGCCCAGGCGAAGGGGGTCACACCCGAGCAGTACGCGGCGGAACAGGCGGCGCTCTGGAAGAAGGGGCTCGCGGAGTGGGGGCAGGACGGGGGGCGGATCCGCCGCCTCCGGGAGGCGGCAGAGTTCGCGCTCTACACGCCCGGGAGCAGCGCCGGGCTCCCCGTCTCGGTCCTGAAGTCTCTCGCCGCGCCGCCGCCGGCGGTGATCGAGGACGGCGAGGCGCTCACCGAGCAGATCACGGCGACGGTGACGGGGCTGCTCGGCCTGCTCGGGATCGACGCGGACCCGCTGCGCAGCCGCGAGCACATCCTGGTCTCCACGCTCCTCGGCGCGGCCTGGAAGGAGGGGCGCGACCTCGACCTTCCGGCCCTCATCGGGCAGATCCAGTCGCCGCCCGTCGCGCGGATCGGCGTCCTCGAGCTCGACGCATTCTTCCCGGAGAAGGACCGCTTCACCCTCGCGATGACGCTCAACATCCTTCTCGCCTCGCCCGGTTTCGAGGCGTGGCTCGAGGGCGAGCCGCTCGACATCGGCAGGATGCTCCACGGCGCGGGCGGAAAGCCGCGCGTGTCGATCTTCTCGATCGCGCACCTCGGCGACGCGGAGCGGATGTTCTTCGTCTCCTTCCTCCTGAACCGGATGATCGGCTGGATGCGCTCGCAGTCGGGCACGACCAGCCTGCGGGCGCTTCTCTACATGGACGAGATCTTCGGGTACTTCCCGCCGGTCGCGAACCCCCCCTCCAAGGTGCCGCTCCTCACGCTGCTCAAGCAGGCGCGCGCGTTCGGGCTCGGGTGCGTGCTCGCGACCCAGAACCCGGTCGACCTCGACTACAAGGGGCTGGCGAACGCCGGGACCTGGTTCCTCGGGCGGCTGCAGACCGAGAGGGACAAGCTGCGCGTGCTCGACGGGCTGCAGGGGGCCGCCGCGGGGGCCGGGACGGACTTCGACCGCGGCGCGATGGAGCGGATCCTGTCGGGGCTGGGAAGCCGCGTCTTCCTGATGCACAACGTGCACGACGACAGGCCGGAGATCTTCCAGACGCGGTGGACCCTCTCCTATCTCCGCGGACCCCTGACGCGCTCCCAGATCAAGTCGCTCAAGGAGAAGACGGCGGCGGACGCGGCGAAGAGCGGGAGAACCGGGCGTCGGAGCCGGCCCGGTCTGACAGCGGCGGAGGCGGAGCGTCGATCGGCCGAGCCGGCCGGCGACGGGGAGAGGGTCGATGGCTGGAGCCCCTGTCGAGGCCGTCCCACGGCCGCTCCTGCCCCCGGCGATCCCGCAGTTCTTCGCGCCGATCCAGCGGGGGCGTCCAGCGGGGGCCTCGCTCGTCTACCTCCCGATGCTCTTCGGTTCGGCCCAGGTGCGGTTCGTCGACAGGAAGGCGGGCGTCGATACGACACAGGACGCGGTCTGGCTCACCCCGATCACCGAGGTCCCGGTCCCCGTGAACTGGGACGAAGCCCGCGAGGCCGGGTTCGGCGACGCCGAGCTCGCGCGCGAGGCCGGGGAAGAGGCTGCCTTCGGGGCGCTCGCGGGCAAGGCGGCGAAGCCTGCGTCCTACGACGGCTGGAGCCGGGATTTCGCGGCCTGGTTGGCGCGCACGCAGAAGGCGACCTTCCTGAGGAGCCCCTCGACCGGCGAGCTCTCCCGCCCCGGCGAGGACGAAAGAGCCTTCAGGATCCGCCTGCAGCAGCTGGGGCGGGAGAGGCGCGACGAGCAGAAGGAGCGGCTGCAGGCCAGGTACGCCCCGAAGGCCGCCTCGCTGACGGAACGCCTGCGCCGCGCGGAGCTGGCCGTAGCGCGCGAGGCGGAGCAGGCGAACGCGCAGAAGATGCAGGCCGCGATCTCGATCGGGGCGACGCTTCTCGGATCGCTCTTCGGCCGCCGCGCGGTGAGCGCCGGCACGATCGGGCGCGCGACGACGGCCGCGCGGGGCGTGGGGCGCGCGATGAAGGAATCCGGGGACATCGGCCGGGCGCGGGAGAGCGTCGAGGCGATCAGGGCGCAGCTCGAGGAGCTGGAGGCCGAATTCCAGGCGGAGCTCCAGTCGCTGGAGACCAGGACCGATCCTCTGACCGAGATTCTGGAACCGGTCGCGCTGAGCCCGCTGCGCAAGGACATCGCCGTCCGCCTGGTCGCCCTGGCCTGGGCGCCCCACTGGCGCGACGCATCCGGAGGCCTCGCCCCGGCCTGGTAGCGTCCCCGCCGCGAACGATGCGATCGCCCGGGGGCGCGGACGGCACAGGCGGGGGACCTGTCCTCGCTACGGCAGGGCGTTCGCGAGCCAGGTGGTCACTTCGGCGACCGTCGGAAGGCGTCCCGCGCAGACGACCTTGTCGTTGACCACGATGCCCGGCGTGGCGAGGATCGGGTATTTCGTGATCTCGCCCATGTCGGTGACCTTCTCGACGCGGGCTTCGACCCCGAGGGAGCTCACGGCCTCCCGAACCGTCCGCTCCACGGCGGCGCAGTTGGGGCATCCGGGACCAAGGACCTTGATGGAGAGCATCAGGAGGGCTCCTTACCGGTCGTTTCGATCTCGATGTCCGGCTCCACGATGACGCGGGACCGGATCGAGTTGGCGACCAGGCTGTACTTCTCGGCGGTAGCGAGGGCGCGGCGCGCACGCGCTCGCACCTCGCCCGGATCCTCCGCGCCGGCGCGGATCCGGATCAGGGGACGAAGGCGGACCTCGGTGAAGCTTTCCGTGCGGTCCAGCTCGATCCGCTTCGTGCCTTCGGCGAGGCACTCGTAGGAGACCAGCTCGAGCCGGAACCGCTCCGCGGCCCAGAGGAACATCAGCATGATGCAGGTGTCCACGGAGGCGACGAACGCGTCCTCGGGCGTGAGGACCCCCTCGTGCCCGTGGGAATCCGGGGGCGCAGAGAACTCCAGCTCCGGCCCGTTGCCGAGCGCGACGCGCCCGCGGTGCCCGCCGGTCCAGGCCACGGTCGCGCGGTAGGTCGCGGTGCGGCTCACCGGCGGCCCTCCTTCGCCGCGATCCTCGCGGCGTACTCGCCAAGGAGGGCCTTCGTCCACGCGGACTCCGATCCAGCCGGCACGGGGTTGTAGATGCGGACGAGCTCGAGCAGCTCCCGTCCCGTCTCTTCGTCGGCGGGCCGGCCCGCCTGCGCCAGCCGGTCGAGGATGAGGGGAAGAGCGGCGACCGTGACCGGCGCTCCTCCGATGAAGATCCGGGAGACAGGAAGTCCGGACCCGCACGCGCAGCCCGCCGGGGGCGGACCGGGATCCGATGTCGTCTCATCCGATCCGGAACGCGTCTGCGGGAGGATTCCGTCGACCTTCTCGGCGATCCGCGCGGCCGTCGCCGCGACCGCCGCGAGCCCGGCCCCGTTGAGGCGCCGCCGTCCCTCGATCGGTCCGATCCCCAGCTCCCCGCGAGCTCCGTCACGACGAGTGAGACCGCCGGCGGACCCGAGTGCATGGTGGTGGCGCGCTCGGCGCACCTCTTGTCGCACCCGTCCACCGTGATCGTCGGGTGGAGGCGCGCGAAGGTCCGGTCCTCCTCGCCTCCCGCGAGGAACAGGGGGAGGCAGATCGTGACCGTGCGGTGCGGCCGCAGCCTTTCGAGAACCTCGAGCGCGGCGAGGCGGGTCACCGTCCCCTCGGCCAGCTCCTCGCCGGAGCAGGCCACCACGCCGACCTTCATCCTCGGCAGCTCAGGCATGGCTCCCGTCCTTTCGCCCGGCGCCGCCCGGCTCCGGGATCTCCCGGCTCGATGCCGCGTCGACCGCCCCCGCGGCCTCCTCGGCGAGGAGGCGGGCGAGTCGGAGGCCATCCTCGTTGAGCTCGGCGATCCCCTGGGGCTTCAGCTCGCGGTGGGCGCGGTGGACCTCGAGGACTTCGAAGGCCCGTGAGATGACCCCGCCGCTGAGCTCGACCATCTTCCTCGCGCAACCGAGCCGGCAGCCGTCGATCGTGAGGCAGGGCCTGCCCGCGACGGTGGAGCGCGCCTCCTCGTCGCCGAGCACGAGAAGGGAGAGCGCGACGAGCCGCGTCCGGTCCGGCCTCAGCTCCTCGACGAGCTCGTAGGCGGCCTCGCGCGCGACCGAGCCGTGCTTTTCCCGATGCCGCTGCACGGAACGACGGCCACGAGCCCGGGGTGGCCCGCCGCGGGATCGTGTTCCCGGCCGCTCATTGTCCCTTCGCCTCCTCTTCGGCCTGCCCCGTCATGAGGGTGAGATAGGCCGGCGGGTCGAGGAGCCGGGCCGGGGGCGGCCCGGCGAGCCGGACCCGGACGATCCAGCCTTCACCGTACGGATCCTGGTTGAGAAACTCGGGGGCGGTCTTCAGGGCGGGGTTCGCCTCGAGGATCGCGCCGGCCACGGGCGAGGCGAGGCCGATCGCCACCTTGATGGTTTCGATCGAGGCGAACTCGTCCCCCTCCGCAAGGGTGGTGCCCTCCGGCCGGGCTTCGGCGAACGCCACGTCCCCGCTCGTCCTCTGCAGGTAGTCCGACATTCCCAGGCGGGCGACCGCTCCGCCTTCCTCGAGGAGGACCCAGATCCCCTCGGGCGAATAACCGCGGTCGGTCGCCACCGTGAAGGTGAACTTGTCGACCTTCGTCTCGAGGTAATTGGTCATGCCGGGCTCCCCGTGGAGTGGGCCCCGCAGGCGGCCACGGCGGCGGCGCGCTTCCCGCGCGAGCTGGTCTGGTTTCTCATGAGAGATTCACCCCGAACAGCTGCGTGAGCGAGAGGTAGAGCCCGACCAGGATGAAGACCGCTCCGGTCAGTCTCCGGGCCCACCGTTCGAGCGCGGTCAGCAGGTTGAACGCGCGGCCCACGGAACCGGCGCCGAGCGCGATCATGACGGCGAAGGCGACGACCGGGATCCCCGTCCCGATCCCGTACATGGCGGGGAGGAGGAGCCGCGAGCCGGCCTCCACCGAGAGAGGTATCAGGTTTCCGAAAAAGAGCCCCGCCGAGAGGGGACAGAAGGAGAGCGCGAACAGGATGCCCAGGAGACCCGCCCCGGCCGCGCCCGACCGGGCGGCCCTCAGCCGGACCGATTCCCCGACCGGGGCAATCGACACGGGCAGCCGGACCCAGCCGAGCGCGAGCACGCCCATCACGATCAGCAGCGGCCCGAGGACCTGGTTCATCCTGGTCTGGAGGAAGGACGCGAGGCTCGGGATCGACAGGAGGCTCGTGATCAGCAGGGCCGCCACCAGGACGTACGCCAGGATCCGGCCGAGCGTGTAGGCGAGCCCCGAGGCGAGCACGCGCCAGGAGTTTCCGACGTCGCGCCCGATGAAGGAGATCGCCGCGATGTTGGTGGCGAGCGGGCAGGGGCTGATGGCCGTCAGGACCCCGAGCCACAGGGCCGTGGCGCTGCCCGCGGCGAGCTCGTTCACGGGCGCCCCTCGAGATAGCCCCTGACCTCGTCCTGCACGTACTGCCGGAAGGCGGCATCGTCGGGCACCAGCTGCCAGATCTTGGCCAGGTTCTTCCACCGCAGCTGCCGGCCGTCGGCCGTTTCCACGACCACCAGCGACTTGGTGTAGAGCTGGTAGTCCTGGAGGAAGTGGCGGTTGTCCGGCTCGTCGGTGTTCACGACGCTCCAGCGGACCTTCCCCTCCTTCAGCTCCTTCGCGAAGCCGGTCCGGATCGCTTCCTCGGAGAGCGCCTCGATCTTCCGGCAGGTCGCGCAGCGGGCCGTCGTGTGGAAGTAGTAGACGGCGACGGCGCGGGAGGCGGCCGGTGGTGCGTCGGGTGCGGCGGTGGGCGAGGCAGCAGGCGTGGGAGCGGACGCGGACGGGCCGGACGAGCCGGGCGAACTCTCCCGGGCGCGCACGGTCCCCTGGGTGTCGCTCCCCGCTGAGGATGGATTCGCGCCGGCTCCGGCCGCGGCGAGAGCCGCGCTCGCGAGGAGCAGCAAGGCCGGCATCAGGACAGCTCGCATTCTGACGTTCATGGATGTGACTCCATTCCGCCGGCCGCGGGGGCCGGGAACCAGTGCCGCGTGCGGTTGCAGGCGGCGCAGACCGAGAGCATCACGGGGACTTCCACCAGGACGCCGACGACCGTGGCCAGGGCCGCGCCCGAATCGGCGCCGAACAGGGTGATCGCGACTGCGACCGCCAGCTCGAAGAAGTTGCTGGCGCCGATGAGGGCCCCCGGGGCCGCCACGTCGTGCGGGATCCGGAAGAACCGCATCAGGCCGTACACGAGGCCGGCGTTGAAGTAGACCTGGATCGTGATCGGCACCGCGATCAGCAGGACGTGGAAGAACCGGCCGGTCAGGTTGTCCGCCTGGAAGGCGAAGATCAGGACCAGCGTCGCGAGGAGGGCGACGGTCGTCACGGGGTGGAAGAGGGGAAGATAGGAGCCCTCGAACCACTCCTTCCCCCGGCCGTGGATGAGGACCACGCGGCTGATGCTGCCCGCGGCGAGGGGGATCACGATGAAGGCGACGACGCTGTACAGGAGCACCCGGAACGGGACGTGCAGGTCGCTCGCGCCGCTGACGAGAAGCCCGACGATCGGCGCGAAGAGCACCAGCATGATCAGGTCGTTCAGCGAAACCTGGACCAGGGTGTAGGCGGGATCGCCGTCGGTCAGGTAGGACCAGACGAAGACCATCGCCGTGCAGGGAGCCGCGGCGAGAATGATGGCGCCCGCGACGTACTGGTCCGCAAGCGCGGGCCCGATGAGCGGAAGGAAGAGGTGCTTGAAGAAGATCCAGCCCAGCAATGCCATGGAGAACGGCTTCACGACCCAGTTGACGAACAGCGTGATGAGGATCCCGCCCGGCCTGCGGCGGACCCCGAGGATCGACCCGAGGTCGATCTTCAGCATCATCGGGTAGATCATCAGCCAGATCAGGACGGCGATCGGGAGGTTGATCCGGCTCCCTTCCCCGAACTCCAGCCCCCGGAGCGCCTGGGTGAGGCCCGGCAGGCCCTTGCCCAGCGCGAGGCCGGCCAGCATGCAGGCCGCGACCCAGAGCGTCAGGTACCGCTCGAACAGGTTCAGCCGCTTCGGCGCAGGGGCGCCTTCCGCCAGGAGACCCGAGACTCTCCGCTCGATCTCGTCGCGCACCCGCCTGAAGGGAGGGTCCTCCATCCCGATCGGATCGGGGAGGTCCCAGTCGAGACGATGGCGGGCCGGCAGCGCGGGGCAGGCATCGCCGCATCCCATCGTGACGACGAAGTCCCAGGCGACCCCGGGCGGCAGGTCGCCGAGCCCCTTCGAGGCCTGGCCCGAGATGTCGATCCCCCTCTCCGCCATCAATCGCACGGCAGTCGGGTTGACCTGGCCGGAGGGTCGGGAGCCGGCGCTGTGGGCGGCGACCCGGCCCGGGCCGAGCGCCCGGGCGAACCCCTCGGCCATCTGCGAGCGGCAGGAATTGCCGATGCAGACGAACAGGACCTTCAGCGGGGCGCGCTCAGCCATGGACCAGCACCGGCAGGGAAGGCCGGGCCCCGGAGGGAATCGTCGGCAGGCAGGGCAGGGAAGCCCCGCGAGGGGGAGCGAGGGCCGGGCCGCGTCGCCGTTCCCGGTCCGGCCGACATGCCGTCATGCCGGGCGCCTCTTCTGCCGCGCTCCGCCGCCGGCGGGCGGCGCGGGCGATGCGGAAAGACCCGCGATCGGGATCAGCTCGCACAGGTCGGCGAGGGGGACCCGGAGGACTTCCTTCAGGCGGCGGCGGTCCTCGAGGACCGTGGGGTCCCTGTCGATCGGCCCGCGGAGCAGTTCGAGGAGAGGCCGGGCGTAGGGGTTTCGCCCTTCGGGGGAGAGGCCGTAGTGGATCCAGCGCCCCTCGCGCCGGTCCTCGACGAGGCCGGCCGCCTTGAGGATGGCCAGGTGCTTCGACACGGTCGACGGGGCGAGCCCGAGGACGGCCTGGACCTGGCAGACGCACAGTTCCCGGCCCTCCAGGAGCTTCAGGATCCGCGTCCGGGTCGGGTCCCCGGCCGCCTTGAGGGCCGCCTCGAGCTCACGCATGGAGGAGGTTCCTATATTTCGTCATATGACGAATTATAGGAACGGGCGCCGGCCCCGTCAAGCGGCGGGCCGGCGGCTCACTGCTCCTGCCGCGGCACGGCGTAGTACCCCTGGCGGTGGCGGACGGAGAGCCCCTTGGGCTTCATCTCGACCTTCAGGGGGACCCACCGGCCGTCGAACACCTCGTTGCTCGACGCGTAGGTCACGAGGTACTGGTTGCGCAGCTCGTCGGCGATCTTCTGGTAGACCGCCTCGAGCTCGCTCGCCTTGCCGGGCGAGAAATAGCGCCCCCCCGTCTCGTCGGCGAGCTCCTTGAGCTTCGAGCGGCTGTCGATGTCGAAGCCCCCTCCGAGAGCGATCGTGTAGACCGTCAGCTCCCCGGCCCGCACCTCCTCGAGCACCTTCTTGTACTCGGTGGTGCTGGCCGTGTCGTCGCCGTCGGTCAGGAGCACCAGCGCCTTGCGCGTGCCGGGGTACTTCGACAGGCGCCGGAGGGTCGAGTGGATCGCATCGTAGAGCGCCGTCCCGCCGAGGGCCGTGGTCGATTCCACGAGGCTCTTGAGCGCGGGCCGGTCGTTGCTCAGGTCGGAGAGCATGAAGACCTTCTCGCTGAACTCGACCACCATCGCGCGGTCCTTGTCCCGCAGCGTGTCCACGAACCCGCCGGCGGCCTCGTGGACCTCCTCGAGCCCCTGCTTCATCGAGCCCGAAACATCCAGGAGGATCCCCATCAGGATCGGCCGCGTCTCGAGCTGGAAGTCGATGATCTCCTGGCGGACCCCCTTTTCGAACACGGCGAAATCGTCCTTGCCGAGCGTGGTGACGAAGTACCCGTCCTTGTCGAAGACGGAGGCGTTGATGACGACGCGGTTGACGCGGACCGCGTACACCATCGAGATCTTCCGCGTGACCACGAAGTCGGAGACCGTGATCCCCTCGCGGTGGGTCGCGACCGCCCTGATGACGAGCTGCTTCGATTCCTGGCCGAAGTCGTAGAAGCACTCGTAGGGTGGCTCGGTGTCGATGAAGATCAGCGTGTCGCCGACGTAGAACTCGACCTTCTCGATCGCCTCGGGCTTGTCGATCTTCACCTCGGCGGAGATCTTCGTCTTGCCGAGCACGAAATCCTGGTTCGCGGGGCTCGTGACCTTGATCGAGAACCCGCGGCGCTTCGTCATCTCCTGCGCCGACGTGGACGGGAATCCTGTGGCCGCGGCGAGCAGCCCGGATAGCAGGGCCAGGAGGGCGAGACGCGCGAGCAACGAAGCGGGGAACGGCAGGACCGGTCCGCGGACGCGGCCCCGGATCGGGAGCGTCATGTCCGGCCCGTCTTTCCGGCCGCGGGCCGGGAACGCCGCCTCCGGCCAGGTGAGCCGGATCCGCGCCGGGCCTGCGGTGGCAGGGCCCATGCGGCGATGCGCTGCGCCTCTCACAGTCCTCCTCCGGAGCCCGGCGCGGGAGGTACGGGGAGGCCGCCGGAGGGCGGGGCCGCGGGCTCTTTCCATCCGAGCGAGGCGAGGAACTTGCGGACGCGCTCGGCCGATTCCCCGCGGGGGGCCGCCGCAAGATACGAAGCGAGCGTCTCGACGCTCCCCGCTTCGTCGCCGGAGCGGTAGAGGGCGATCCCGAGGTCGAGGCGGGCTTCGAGCAGCTTCGGGTCCAGCGCGACGGCGCGGCGGTAGGCGTCCACGGCCCCGGCGTCGTCGCCGAGCGCCGCCTTCGCGCAGCCGAGGTTGACGAGCGATCCCGCGTCGCTGCCGGGGGCGTCGGTGATCTTCGTGTAGATGGGGACAGCTTCGAGGTAGCGGCCGAGCTTCAGGTAGAGGAACGCCAGGCGGCGCAGCGCCGCGGGCGTCTCCTGCTTCGCCACGAGCCGCTCCTGGTAGGGAAGGGCCGCCGCGTCGCGGCCGGCGGCGATCTCGAGGGTGGCGAGGCGGGCGAAGACCTCGGGACTCTCGTCACCCGCCTCGAGGCGCCTGCGGAGCGCCACCGTTTCCGTTCCGCGCGCCCGGACCTCGTCGCGCTTGCGCGCGTAGATCGACTGCGACTGCCGGTCGAGGATCGGGCTCGCGAGCGCGCGGTCCATGGCGGCGACCGCGCCGTCGAAATCCCCGAGCCGGGTGCGGGCCTCGGCGAGACCCTCGTACGCTTCCAGGTACTCCGGATCGAGCGCGATCGCCTGCGCGAACGCGTCCGCGGCCCGGGCGGGCGAGTTGAGCAGGAGATAGAGCTGGCCGAGCGTGGTCGGGTGGGCGGGGTTCTTCGGCTCGATGCGCGCCGCCTTGCCGGCGATGGCGAGCGCCTCGTCGAACAGCTCGAGCCTGCCGTAGACCAGGCCGAGCCTGTTGAGCGCGGCGGCCAGGTCAGGCTGCAGGGCGAGAGCCTGGGTGAGGTAGGAGACCGCGTCGTCCAGCGCGCCGTTGCGTGCGGCGAGCTCGCCGAGGTGCAGCAGGGGATCGGGATAGCCGCGGTTCGCGGCGATCGCCTTCTTGTAGAACTCCTCGGCCTCGACCGACTTCCCCCGCGATTCGGCGAGGCGCCCGAGGCCGTCGAAGGCGGGAGCGTAATCCTCCTTCGCTTTGAGGGCCAGCGCGTACTCGCCGCGGGCGGCCTCCTCGTCGCCCATCTTCAGGTAGGCGTCGCCCAGGGAGACGTGGGCCTGGAGGTGGGTCTTCTGCAGGTCGATGGCCGTCTGCAGGGGCTCGATCGCCTCGGCGTAGCGCCGGGCGGCGTTGAGCGCGAGGCCGAGGTTGTAGTGCGCGTCGAAGGAGTTCATCCCGATCGCCGCCGCCACGCGGAGCTGCTCGATCGCCCCGAGATAATCTCCCTGCTTGAGGAGCGCTGTCCCGCGGTTGAGCGATTCGAAGGCCAGCTTGTGGGCTTCCGACGCGGAGCGGACCTTGAAGACGGCCGGAGGATAGACAGGCTCCGCCGGGGCGGGGGGAATCAGGCCGTTTCCCGTCGCGACGCCGGGCGTGGCCCCGGCGGGGTCCGTCCCGACCCCCGCCGGCGCCGAGGATGGCGCCGCGGCCCCTGCCGATGGCGCCGTGGGAGTCGCCGGCGCTGGAGCCGGCTGGGGGACCGCGGCAGGAGCCTGGGATGGCGGCGCGGGCGCGGGCTGCTGCTGGGCGGCAGCCGGCCGGGGGGCCGCGGATGGAGCCTGCGCCGGAGCAGAAGGCGCGGATGCGGCGGCGATCCGGGCGGGCGCGCTCATCGGGGCGTCGGGGGCGGCCGGGGCGGCGAGCACTCCGGGGAAGGGCAGCAGGCAGCCGATCAGGAGTGGCCCGATCGCCGCCCGGGCGCGGTACGTCCCGCCGCCAGCTCTCGCTCGCCTTCGCACCCCACGATTCTAGCCCGTGGGCCCCCGGGACGCCCCGCTCCCCGCGAACTTCGCGCTGCGTTCGCGCATCCCGGGGCCGGGAATCGCCGTCAGTCCTTCAGCCAGAAGGCGACGATGGCGCCGAGCAGGGCGCTCGCCGTCTCCCGCGCCGGAGCGCCCAGCTCCCGCGGCCCGAACAGGGCCCACAGGCAGGCCGGGACAAGGACGGCTGAGAGAGCCACCTGCGTCACGGCGCGGAGCTTCGAGATCGGAGGAGCGTCGGTGATGCCGCCCCCGCTCCATCCCTGCCCTGGGCCGCTCTCCCCCCGGGCGAGCGCGCGCCAGGTGCGGCGGCACTCCCGGAAGCTGGTGAACCTGGTCCGCCGCGGCAGCGCCGCCCCGGGGTCGGGTGCGGACGATGCGAGGTCTGATCCGGTGGTCATCATCATGAGGTCGAGGCTGCCACCAGCCGGGGGCGCCCGCCACGCAGCCGGGGAACAGGTGCTGCACCGATGCAGCCCGCTCTCCCGGGCCGGGAGCCGGCGTGTCGCACCGCGGGTTCCGCCGCGGGCATTCCCCGCTACAATCGAGTCTGCGCGGTGCCGGTCCAGCCGGCGCACAGGGGGGAGCGGGTGAACCGGCCCGGGCCGGATGGAGAGGGTCGGATTCAGTCCGCGGGCCGATCCCTCGGACCGGAGACAGCAGGGGAGAGCGTGATGCGCCGGAGCAGATCGTTCGCCGGGAAGTGTCTGAGCGTTGTCGCGGCACCCTGCCTGGCCCTTGCGATCCTCCTCGCGGGGGCGTGGTGCGCCGCCGCTCCGTTCGGCGCCGATTCCCCCGACGCCGAGCCGCCTGCTGCCGGATCGGCCGCCGCCGCATCGCCGGCCACCGTGCCGCCGGCCGCGGCGCCGCCCGCGGCCGCTCCTCCCGCGGCGCCACCCGCGGCCGCGCCACCCGCCGCCGCTCCTCCCGGCGTCGACCCGCCCGCCACCGAACCGCCCGCTCCCGACATGCCCCCGGCCGGTCCCGCGGAGGAAGCGATGCAGGTGGTGATCGCCGTGACCGAAGCGACAGGGCATCGCGCCCCGGGTGTCGCCGTCAGGCTGACTCCCGCCATCAGCGGCGGGGCCGCCCTGGCGCGCAAGCAGCTCGCCAACGCGGACGGCGAGGCGATCTTCGATTCGGTGCCGCGCGGCCTCTACCGCCTGGAGATCCTGGCCGACGGCTACGCGACGCTTGTCGTCAAGAGGTTCGTGGTCGCCCCCGGAAAACCGGGTGAATCGGCGATGCGGCGCAAGTACCGGCTCGAGGTGAAGAGCGCGGAGCCCGCGCCGTCCTAGCAGCGCGCGGAGGCCCGCTCGAGCTCCGGACCGTCGGGTGCCCCCGGGTCGGAAACGGGGTTGTCGGCAGCGGGGCAGTCGGCTGGGGGGTCCT
>CAVVHA010000002.1:0-30676 GCA_963747925.1 uncultured Acidobacteriota bacterium | reverse complement strand
CGAGGCCGAAGTGCATGAGGAACTCGCGGGTGGTGCCGTACAGGAAGGGCCTCCCGACGACCTTCTTCTTGCCGGCGATCCGGATGAGCCCCTTGTCGAGAAGGGTCTTCAGCGATCCCTCCGGATCGACGCCCCGGATCTCCTGGATCTCCGGGGCCGTGATCGGCTGCTTGTAGGCGACCACGGCGAGCGTCTCCACGGCGGCGGCCGAGAGGCGCGAGCGGTTGCGGTTCCGGAAGTAGGTCCGGATCCAGGGGGCGAGCTCGGACTGGGTCGCCAGGCGCCAGCCCCCCGCCACTTCCTCGATCCTCAGGGCCCGCCCGCTCGCCCGCAGGTCGGCGTCGAGTTCCTCGACCATGGCGCGGATCTCCTCCGCGCTCAGAGCGCGAAGCACCTGGGCGACCTGCTCGCCGGTGACGGGCTCGTCGGAAACGAAGATCAGCGCCTCGACGACCTTCTTCGCGGTCTCCGGATCGGCGGGCGGGGCGGCGGTGCGCTCGTCGCGGCTCGTAGCGGTGCTCAAGGGGCGGGTTCCTCCGGTGTGTGCGGCGCAAGCAGGATGTCGTCGAACGCCAGGCGCTGCAGGATGAGCATCGTCCTGTGACGAACGAGCTCCAGGATGGCGAGGAAGGTCGCGATGACCTCCCCGCGCGCGGTCATGGAGCCGACCAGCTCGAAGAACGAAAGCGACCGCCCCTTCGCGAGCAGCTCCGTGAGCCACTCCACCTTGTCGGCGATCGAGAACTCCTCGCTGCGGACCTCGAAGCGCGCGCGCACCTCGAGCCTGTCGAGCACCTTCTTCATCGCGCCCAGCAGGGCGTACATGTCCACGACGAGGAGGCGCTCCCCTTCGAACTCCTCGAAGGTCCGCTCGCCGCGGGTGTAGACCAGGCTCCGGACGCTCTCGAGGGCCTGCAGGTTCTCGGCCCCCTGCTTGATCCGCTGGTATTCGACCAGCTGGCGGGTCAGCTCCGCCCTCGGATCCTCCTGCTCCTCGCCTCCGGGCTCGGTGTCGCGCGGCAGCAGCATCTTCGACTTGATGTGCATGAGGGTCGCCGCCATGAGGACGTACTCGCCGGCGACCTCGAGATCGAGCTGGCGCATCAGCTCGAGGTAATCCTGGTACTGGCGCGTGATCTCGAAGATCGGGATGTTGAAGACATCCATCTCGTTGACGCGGATCAGGTGCAGGAGCAGGTCGAGCGGCCCCGTGAAGGCGGGAAGCTTGACCTCGTAAGCGGCCTGTGGCGCGCTCTGGGGCGTCGTCTCGGTACCGGGCTCTTCCAAATGGGGTCCCTTTCGACGCCCATGGTAACAGGAATCGGTCCGGCCCCGGGTGGAGGATTCGGGCCGCCGGAGCGGGCGCTGGATCGCCGCTGCCGGCCCCTCGGCTCGCGCGGCTCAGGGAGCGGGTTCGGCGGAGCCCGGGAGGGGCGGGGCGGGGGCGGCGGGCGGCGCGGCGAGGGCGGCCTCGATCTTCCTGCCCAGCTTCTCGCGCTGATCGCACAGATCGCGGGCGACCCATCCCGTGGCGTCCTTGAGCAGCTCCTTCAGCGCGCGCGCCTCCGTGGGGTCCGCGCTCCCCTGGTTCTCGCGCGTGATCTCCCGGAAGATTGGCCCGTCACGATCTCGATTTCCGTCCGGCCATCCGGGGAAAGCCAGTAGTCGAGGTCGACGCTGGCCCGTGCGGCGATCATCCGGTGCTCCTCCCCCTGCCCCGGAACCAGGCCCGTGACGACGGCGTATTCCTGCTCGGTGATGAAGTCGTTCAGCTGGACGTCCAGCAGGAGCTCCGCCTCCCCCTTGTCCACGACGCTGCGGAAGCAGCCCTGCTGCACCAGCCGCTCGAGGAGCTGCCGCGCGAACCCGTCGCGATAGGCGTCGCGGTTCTTCTTCGTCCCCCAGTGGACCTCCATCCGCACGGTCCAGGGCAACGGCCCGGTCTTGCGGCTTCCCAGCGCGTGGGAGGCGACCGGCCACAGGAGAAGGGTCCACAGCAGGAGCGCGGCGCCGCGGCGCCGGCGACGTTGTCCCGGGGCGGCGGTTGCGGAGTGCCGGCCGGAAGAGCTCATGTCAGGCGTGAAAGACGAGGTTGACGGTCCCGACGCTGACCCGGTCGGAATCGCGCAGCGGCGCAGGCCTGCCGGTGACCAGCTTCGAGCCGTTGATGAAGGTCCCGTTCAGCGCGCCCACCTCCTCGACCAGGTGGAAGACGCCGTCCTGCATGGTGATCCGGGCGTGGCGCCGCGAAACCGACCGCTTGATGTCGAGAAGGGTGAGGTCGACCTCGGGCTGCGTCTCGGTCACGGGATCGTAGCGCCCGATCAGCGACTCCCCCGTGGCCAGGGGATAGATGGTGTCGCCCGATTCGGAAACCAGGCGCGGACCCTGCAGGCCCGGCTTGGGCGGCGCGACGCGCGGGCCTGGCCGGGGGCGGCGCCGGCGCGCGGCGTGGCCTGCATCGAGGGGGACGGCGGCCGCGTGGCGGAGAGAGACCCGCCCGGCGCGGAAGCGGCCGCCGGAGCGGCCCCCTTCGCGGGCCGTGCGGGTGTCCCGGCGGGGGCCGGGGTCTCCGCGACGGGCGCCGCTGCGCGGGCCGGCGGCGGGCTCACCATGGTCCCGGCGACGTGCGCCCTCGCCTGGGCCGGCTCCCCGCTCATCGCTCCCGCGGCGGCGGGAGCCCGCGACGGACCCGCCGCCGCCCGGCATGAGCGGCGACGGGCGCGGCCTGCGCCGCGTGACCTGCGCCGCGGGGTGGGCCGCAGGTGCAGCCGGCTGAGCGGATTCGAGGGCGGATCGCTGGGTGATGATGAGCGCCTCCGCCTTCTGCAGGCGGCCGGACAGTTTGCGCAGCAGCCTGACCGCGATCTCCACGTTGCCCCGGATCATCCGGTCGAACGTGGTGCTGTTGATCTCGATCAGCTCGCAGGCGTCGAGGGCTTCGGCGGACATGTTGCGGGGCGTCCCTTCGAGGAGGCTCATCTCCCCGAAGAAATCCCCTTTCTCCATTTCGGAGATCGCGACCTTGCCCCCGCCCGGCTCGCGGAACAGCAGGACGCGCCCGGACTGGACGATGAACATGGTCGTGCCGATCTCGCCCTCGGTGAAGATCCGCTCACCGGCCGCGACCGTCACGATGAGATTCTGGAAAGCCTGGGATGAGGCCGTCATTGGGGTGGGCTCACCGGTGAATGGATCATAGTGTCCGCACCCGGGTGTGTCAACGATTCGGGCGCTTCGCGCGGCCGCGGTTCCCTGACCGATCATTCCGCCTTCCCGGCCAGGTCCTTCAGTGCGACCTGGGCCTCGTAGCGCACGAGCTGGGAAGGGTCCTTCGCGGCGATCTCGCGGAACGTCGCGGCAAGCTCCGGGCGCTCCAGCAGTCGCAGGGCGTGGACCGCCTCGACCCGGACCTCCGCAGCCTCGTCCCCCCGCGCGCGCGCGAGCGTCTCCCGCACGAGCAGGTCGGAGGACGGGAGCGCGCTGCCGGTCCGCTGCTGGCGCTCGAACATCTGGCCGATCACCCGCGCGGCCTCGCGGCGGAACTCGGGCCGCGGGCCGTCGAGATGCGCCAGGAGCGGCATCACGAGCGCCTCGTCCCCCAGGCGGAACTTGAGGACCTCCTCGAACCCGACCCGCACCAGCCAGGGGTTCGTTTCGCTGAGCAGCCCCTTCTGCGCCTCCCACACCTCTTCCTGGTTCGTGAGCCGCTGAATCGCCGACAAACGTCGCGCCGCCGCGAGGAGCGCTTCCGCCCCTTCCGGCGGAAGCTCGATCTTCCCCCGGATTCCGCCGGTCAGCTGGAAACGATCCCCGCCGATCGGACGCTCCCGCGAGTCCAGCTCGGGCTCGAGCACGAGGATCGCATCCGCGCCGGGCTCGAAGACGATCTTCGAGGTGCCGGGAGCCCGGTTGACGTTGTCGGAGCGGAAGGCGACCTGGAGGGTCGGCGCGCTCCAACTCCCCTTGAACACCTCGAGGACCTCGATGGTCGCCCGCCGGTTGACGGCAGAACACCGGCCGTGGAGGACCAGGTGGCTCGCAGCGAGCTTCTCGTAAAGCGTCGGTTCGGCGGGCCGGGCGATCGTCGTGGCCGCGGACAGACACTCCCGCCGCGAGGAGGATGAAGGGAACCGTGCCGGGGCGCCGCTGCGGGGCCGCCGGAGCTCATCGCCCGCGCGGGGATTCCGACAGGCGCACCCGGATGGACAGCGTGAACTGGCGGACGGTGCCGTTCAGCTCGATCTCGACGGGGACCGCGATCTCCCTCTCCTGGCCGGGCACGAGGCGCGGGACTTCCGCGCCCGCGGCCATGGCGCCTTCCTTGAGCGTGAAATCGACGCCCGCGGCCGGGACGGGCGGGGCATGCACCGCCCCGTCGCCGTTTCCCTTCGACGGCCTGCCCCGCAGCGACGGCTCCGCATGGCGGGCCGCGGGGTGCGCGGAAGAAGGATGCGCGAACGGAGCGGGCTCGCCGTCTTCCGACTCATCGATCTCCAGCTCCTGCTCGAGCATCGCGCCGCGCGCCGCGGGCGCGGCGGCCATCGGGGCGGGCTGGTCGAACTCCTCCTCGAGCGCGATCGGCTCCTCGTCCTCGAGGGCGGTCACCGACTGGTCGTCCTCGACCTCGGTCAGCTCGAGGATCTCCTCCTCGCCTTCGATGGCGTCGTCGAAGCCCGGCGCGGCGGCGATCGCGGACCGCGCCGCGGGGGCGGAAAGTCCCGCCCCCGACGTCCCCGTCGCGGCAACCTGCGCGGGAACCTGGACCGTCGAGCGGGCCGATTCCGCGCCGGCCTGGCGGCGGGTGTCGTATTTCTTCGTGAGGTGAAGCAGGACCAGCTTGGTGATCGCCTTCAGCGTGTCCTGCACCCCGATCCCGGTCGTCGCCACCGATTCGTAGTAGGGAGAACCGTAGAGGTTCAGGGCGCTGTTCAGCTCCGCGATCGGGGCGACCCCCGGAAGGTCGCGCTTGTTGTACTGCACGACCAGGGGCATCTCCGCGAGGCGCATCGAGTGGACGCGAAGGTTCTCCTCGAGGTTCTTGTACGAATCGAGATTCGCCTCCGCCATCTGCTTCTGGGAGTCGGCGACGAAGACGACGCCGTCCGCCCCCTTCAGCACCAGCCGCCGGGTCTCGTTGTAGAAGACCTGCCCCGGGACCGTGTAGAGCTGGATCCTCGTCTTCATGCCGCGGATCTCGCCGAGATCCAGGGGCAGGAAGTCGAAGAAGAGGGTCCGGTCGGTCTTGGTGGCCAGGGAGAGCATCTTCCCCTTCACCGATCCCGGGAGGTTGTCGAAGATGTACTGGAGGTTGGTCGTCTTCCCGCACAGGCCGGGCCCGTAATAGACGATCTTGGCCGTCAGTTCTCGCGTCGAATAATTGAAAAGGACCATCAGCCTCGCCGCATGTTCGTTAGGAACCCGCCCCGGCGGGTCCGTGGTTCGCCTCATCGAATATAAAGAACAACCGGCAGGTCATCAAGTCGGTCGATTTGACCGGTCCCGGTGGGGGTGCCGGGGGCGCTCTTTTCGCTCGGATCGGAAGGTGATCCGGATCGGGGTCGGTCCGATCCCGAACTCCTCCCGCAGGCGGTTTTCGAGGTGTCTGGCCTCCGAGAAGTGGACCTTTTCCGCCCCCGTGCCGAACGCCACGAACCGGGGAGGCCGGGTCCCCACCTGGGTCAGGTAGAGGAACCTCGGGCCCGAGGCCCGGTTCTCGCCGCCCGCCCGCCAGGAGGTGAGGAAGCGGTTCAGGCGGGGAGTCGAGATCGTGATGTCGGCCGCCCGGTTGACCTCGTCGATCAGGGGATACAGCCCCTCGGCGCGCTGCCCGCTCTTCGCGGAGATCGTGACGAACGGCGCGTGGCGCGCGAAGCGCATGCGCGCCTCGGCCTCCCGCTTGAGGAGCTTGATCCTCTCCTCCTTGTCCTCCACGAGGTCCCACTTGTTCGCCACGAGCACCGCACCGCGGCCGCTCTCCTCCACGATCCCCATGACGGAGAGGTCCCCGGCGACGATCCCCTCCGAGGCATCGAAGAGCACGAGCGCGACGTCGGCCCTTTGGATCGCCCGGCGCGCCATCATCACGCCGAGCCGCTCGAGCGGCCCGGACAGCCTCGAGGGGCGCCGGATGCCGGCGGTGTCGACGAAACGGTAGAGCCGTCCGTCCCGCTCCACCTCCGTGTCCACGGTGTCGCGCGTCGTCCCCGGCTCGGCGGCGACGGTCACACGCGCCGCCCCGCAGAGGCGGTTCAGCAGCGAGGACTTCCCCACGTTGGGCCGTCCGACGATCGCGATCCGGATCTCCTCGCCTGGATCCGGCGCTCCCTCGACGGCCTCCCCGGGCAGCTTCCCGGCGATCGCCTCGACGAGGTCGGCGGTCCCCAGACCGTGCTCCGCGGAGACGGCCACCGGCTCACCGAAGCCGAGCTCGAACGCCTCCGTCGCCTGCGCCGCCCTGCGCGGCTCGTCGGCCTTGTTCCACGCGACCACGATGCGGTCCGAGACCGGGCGGAGCCGGCTCGCCAGCTCCCGGTCCCCCGCCGTCAGTCCCGTGCGTCCGTCCAGAACCAGGACGATCACCGTGGCCTCTTCGACCGCCGCGAAGGTCTGGCGCTCGATCTCGAGCGCGAGCTCCTCCACGCCCCTGCCCGCGTACCCGCCCGTGTCGCACAGAAGGCACGGCTTGCCCGCGGCGCGCCAGCGGGTCTGGATCCGGTCGCGGGTGGTGCCGGGGATATCCGCGACGAGAGCCCGCCGCTCACCGAGAAGGCGGTTGAAGAGGGTGGATTTCCCTGCGTTCGGGACTCCCACGAGAGCCACGACGGGCAGGGCCTGTTTTTCGCTTGTTGTCATGGTTTTTTGTCAGGGGGAGTCTAGCACGGGCGGGGCCGCCGTCCCGGCCGGGGAGACCGCGCCTGTAACCTGTCCATTCTCATGGGGATAGCCCCGATCCGGTCTTGACTTGCGCCCGGCAGGCCCCTATCATCCTCTTTCACGGCTAAGTTGTTGTCCGCAGGAGGCTTCCGGCAATGATCAAGGTTGACATCATCAACAAGGTCTCCGCGGTCGCCGACATCACGAAGGTGAAGTCGGTCGTCGCGGTGGAAGCCGTCCTGGATGCGATGAAGGAAGCGATGCGTCGCGGGGAGCGGATCGAGCTGCGCGGGTTCGGAGTCTTCCAGGTGAAGCCGCGAAAGAAGGGGATCGGCCGGAATCCCCGGACCGGCCACAAAGTCCGCATCCCTCCGGGCAAGACGATCCGGTTCAAGCCCGGCAAGCACCTCCGCAACATCTTCTAGGCCGCACGTCAGCGTTCGTCCGGATCGGGGTCGAGCTCGATCGTCAGGGTGCGGCTTTCGCCCGCGCGCAGGTGAACAGTGATCTGGAACGGGAGATACCCGGGCCTGACCACTTCGACCCGGTGCCGTCCACCCGCGATCCTGACGACGCCGGCCTCGCCGATCGCATCCCCACCGCCGACCAGCTTTCCGTCGATCCAGACCGCGGCGTCGGCAGGGCGCAGGCGGAACGTCACGCTCGCCAGCGCGGTCGTGCCCCCTGCCCGCCCGGGCGGCGGGGCCGATGTCTCTGCGCCGGGGCCGTCGACAGGAGCTCCGGGCGGCGCGGCGGCAGCGGGAGGCGGCGGCTCCCCGCCGCGATCGGCGGGTCCGGACTGCGGCGCACTCCCCTCCTCCCCGGGCGCGGGGGCGGGCGCGAAGGGCGCCGCGGCTCCCTCCGGCAGGGGCGGGGCGACCTCCACCTCGGTCTCGGGCACGGGCTGCCCCTTCTCCAGGCGCGCCAGGGAACGGTCGAGGCCGTAGTACAACCCGCCGCGCGCGTTGAGGCGGACCTGGAGCGGACGGTACCCTTCGGCGCGGAACTCGATCGTGTGCTCACCCGGCGTCACGTACAGGTAGTCGGGGAAGCCGTCGAAGTTGTCGGCCTTGCCGATATCCTCCCCATCGAGAATGACGCGCGCCTTCTCGGGGGAGATGTCGGTGTCGACGACGGCGAACGCCGGGGGCTGGGCCGGGTACGGGTAGGCGGCGACCGGATAGGCGTAGACCCCGCCCCAGTAGGGGTACCACGGATAGCCCCAGCCGAAGCCGCCGTAGATCGAAACGTGCACTCCGCCGCCATGCCCCGCGAGCGCGGGCGCCGCTCCCGCGAGGAGGACCGAGGCGGAAGCGGTGAGCAGCACTGCCATCCTGATGTTCGACATGACGCGATTGCCTCCGGTCCCCCGCCGCCCGCTCGCGGGGCCTGGCGCCCGGGGACCACATTCATTCGATCATGGACGCAAGCCCGGTGCCACCGGCGGGGCGCCGCATCCCGCGATTCCGGCGGCCGGACGACCCCGGGAGACGGCCCGCGCTGTCCTCCGCGGGGCACGATGTCGCCTGCCGGCGACGATCCTGCGCGATCCCCCACGGGGTTGACCGGTGCCGCATCTGGCTTCAGGATGGTCCGCCCGTGACCACCCATCCGACAGATCCGCCGGAAGCGGCGCTTCCGCCTCCTCCTTCTCCGGACCTCCACCCGGGTCCGTGGGACAGTCCCGTCGGGTCGGCCGCTCCCGGTGAGCCGGTACCGCCCGGGGGCGGGGGCGCGAGGGGCGGCCTGAGCGGAGCGATCGCGCGGGGGGCGGCGCGGCTGGGCTGGCGCCTCAACCTGATCCTGGTCCTGCTGACGCTCGCGAGCACCACGGTCTGCGGCGCCCTCTTCTTCGCGGATATCCCCGGGTCGGGCCCCGACAGCCCCCTGCCGCCTCTCGGGACGCTGCTCGGCCAGGGGCTCCGCTACGCGATTCCCGCGCTCCTGATCCTCGGCGCCCACGAGATGGGGCACTACCTGTACTGCCGCCGTTACGGTGTGAGCGCGACGCTTCCCTACTTCATCCCCGCGCCGTTCCTGTTCGGGACGATGGGGGCCGTCATCAGGATGAAGTCCCCTCTGCCTGGGCGCCGCGCCCTGTTCGACATCGGCATCGCCGGCCCGATCGCCGGGTTCGTCGTCGCGGTCCCGGTGCTCGCCTACGGCATCGCGACGGCGCGCCTGGAGCCTCTTCCCCAGGTTCCCGGCGAGTACCTCGTGTTCGGTGATCCGCTCCTCGCGAGGATCTTCACCTCGCTCTTCCACGGCGCGGTCCCCGAGGGGCAGACGCTCGTGGGCAACCCCTTCATGATGGCCGGCTGGTTCGGCCTGCTCATCACGGCGATGAACCTTTTCCCGGTCGGACAGCTCGACGGCGGCCACGTCGTGTTCGCGCTCTCGAAGCGCCTGCACGCCGGCCTCGCGCGCCTGACCCTCACGGGGATGGCCGGGCTCGTCTCCTGGAGCCTCGCTTCGGGACTCGCCGCGACCGCGCGACCCGACGGGGCCTGGGCGAGCGCGGCGGGAGCGGCGGGGGCGCTCGCGGGGATGGCGCTGAGCGCGGGGTGGAAGCGGCTTCCCCGGCCGGCGCGGAGCCTCGCGGCGATCGCGATGACGGCGTTCGTCGGCGTCTGCATCGCCAGGGGGGTCTTCTCGACCTGGCTCGTCTGGACGCTCATCCTGCTGTTCCTCGGCCGGCTCCCCCACCCCCCCCTCGAGAGCGACGCTCCCGTGGGTCCGGCCAGGAAGGCGCTCGCGCTCGCGGCGCTCGCGATCTTCCTCCTGAGCTTCATTCCCGTTCCGATTGACAGCATCGTGGTCCCTTGAGAGGGCGCGGGCGCAGCGGCGGACCGGGCCACGGCTCGGCGGCCGAGGGCAGGAGCGCGCCGGCGTGCAGGTGCCCCGCGCACGTGCTGAACCGCAGGGCCCCGGAAGCGAACGTGCTCAGGACCAGTGCCCGGCCTTCGCGCAGGCGCTCGAGGACCGCCGGCGCAGGATGCCCGAACCGCGCGGCGCTGCCGACCGAGATGCCGGCGACCCTGGGAGCGGTCGCGGCGAGGAGCGGCCCCGAGGTGGAGGTGTCGCTGCCGTGGTGGCCGACCTTGAGGAAATCGCATCGCCCCATGCCGGAGGCGAGAAGGCCCGCCTCGACCCCGGCGCCGGCGTCCCCCATCAGCAGGGCACAGCGCCCGCCGTGCGTGATCCGGAGTACGATCGAGTCGGAGTTCGGATCGTCCACCGGCGCCTGCAGGGGCGAGAGACACTCGACGGTGGTCTCCCCTTCCTGGATCGTGTAGCCGCGCCGGATCCGGATGGCGCGGGCTCCCTGCGCGCGGGCGAGCTCCTCGAGGGCTTCGCGGAGCGGCTCCTCGGGCGCGTCCGGGGTCAGCAGCTCGCCGACGCTCAGCTCGCGGAGCACCTCGCGAAGCCCCCCGCCGTGATCCTCGTGCGCGTGCGTCAGCACGACCCTGCCGAGCCGCCGGATTCCCCGCCGCTCCAGCTCGGGGACCAGCACGCGCTGGCCGATGTCGAAGGCCGACCCGGGAATGCCCCCGCCGTCCACGAGCATCGTCTCCCCGTCCGGGAACCCTACGAGGATCGCGTCCCCCTGGCCCACGTCGATCAGGTCGATCGAGAGCGCGAACCGCGCCGGCGGGGAGGGCGCCTCCCCGGCGCTTCCCGGCCAGGCAGCGACGGCACCCCGCGCTCCCCCGCTTCCGGGGCAGGCGCGGCGCACGCCGGTCTCCGGGGACCCGCGGCGGCGGCGGCGAGGGAGAGGGCCATCAGGACCAGGCCCGCGACCCTCGCGCGGGGGCCGCGTGCCGCGGCTAAGAGCAGCAGCGAGGCCGCCGCCCCCAGGAGCGGGGTCGTGGAGGGCTCGGCGATCCTGAAGGAGAGCGGCGTTCCGCCGACCGGGACCGATGCGACCGCGAGCATCCCTTTCACGCAGAGCGCCGCCAGCGAACCCACGGCGCCGGAGCAGGCGCCGCCGACCAGGTCGGCCGGGAGGAGCGCGAGGCCGAGGATCACCGCGGCCGATCCGAGCGGGACCGCGAGCAGGTTCGCGGCGAGTCCGTACGGGACGATCCGGTGGAACCAGAGCGCGACGAGCGGCCAGGTGGCCGCCTGGGCGGCGAGGGAGGCCGCCGCGAGGGCGGAGAGGCCCCAGCGAGCGTCGATGCTCGCGGAGAGAGGAGCGGAGAAGAGGAGCAGTCCGAGGGTGGCGCTGAACGTGAGCTGGAATCCGGGATCGCCCAGCTCCTGGGGGCGGCAGGCGAGGAGCACGAGCGCGGTCAGGGAGAGGATCCGGACGGCGCAGGTCCGCCGGTTCAGGAGCCGCGCCCCCGCCGTGAAGGCCGCCATCAGGACGGCCCGCTGCACCGACGCGGAGGGCGCGACGACTGCTCCGTAGAGCGCGACGCCGGCGCAGGCCGAGGCGATCACGGCGCGCCGGGGGACGGGCAGCCAGGAGAGCGCCCAGACGAGGACCCCGGCGAGGACGGCGACCTGGAGACCCGAGACGGCCAGGACGTGGTAGACGCCGCTGGCGACGAGCGCCCTCTCGCTCTCGGGGGGGAGCCCGGTCCGCCCCCCGAGCACGCAGGCGCGCAGGACCGCTCCCTCGACCGTGAGACCTCCCGCGGGCGAGGGGTATAGCCGCGCGAAGATGTGGTCGAGCCGCCGGCGGACAACGAGGGCGGGGGTGCGGGCTCCCCCGCCCGGGAGGAGCGTGATGAGGCGGGCGCTCTTGATGTAGCCAATCGCTGCCGCCCCGCGGCGCGCGGCGTACTCTTCGAAATCGAATCCCCCGGGATTCCCGAAGTTGCGGGGGCGCTTCAGGCGGACGATCGCCTCCATCCGCAGGCCCGCGAGGAGCGGGGGCGACGCACCGGCTCCCGCTTCCCGCTCCGCCTCGTCCCCCTCCTCCCCGCCCCCCGCGGTGAACTGCGTCTCCACGCGCTCCGCCCGCTCGCCGCCGGGCTCCTCGACCAGGGCGCCGGCGCCTCTTCGCGGTGGTCCCGACGATCGCTCCCGAGGGGCAGGCCAGGTGAGCAGCACGCGGGCGCGGAACTCCGCCTTCGCGCCCCCGTCCTCGATCGCCTCGGCGTCGAGCTCGGCGCGGACGAGACCGTTCGACAGCTCGGGATCGCCGGCGAACCGGCCGGTGAGCCTGACCAGCCTCCCGCCGTCGCGGGAGAAATCGAGAGCGTGGGGAAGCCCGCGGAGCGGGCTCTCCAGGCGCTCCCTGCCGGACCGGGCGGCGGATGGCTCCGCACAGCAACAGCGCGAGCCCGACGCAAAGCCCCGGGAGCAGCACGCGGCGGCGCCCCGCGGGCGCGAAGGAAGCGGCAGGCAGGGAGAGCGCCAGCGCGAGGAGGGCGAGCAGGCCGGTCGCCGCCGCGGAAGGGGCGGACGGCGCGAACGCGGCCCCGGCGGCGAGCGGAAGCACCGGTAGGAGAGGGCGGAGTGTTCCCAGGGGGCGGACGGTTCGGGAGGCGCGGCGATCCTACCACGCCCGGGGGAGCCGGCTCAGCGGTTCATCGCGAAGAGGGAACAGCGCGGGAGCGCGAAGCGGAAGCGGATCGCGCTCTCGATCGCGCGGCGAAGGGTCGCGGCCTTCGCCTTCTCGCTCATGCGCGCGGCGAAAGCGGCGAGCGAGTCCTCCGCGGCGCGCGCGAGGGGATCGAGCTGCTCCGCGCTCAGCATCGCCTTCGCGGCGCCCACCGAGCGCTCCTCGAGCGACACCAGCTCCGTTTCGAGCGCCTGGAAGTCCGCCGACGGGCGCTCCTCCAGGCCGGCCCTCAGCTCGCGCAGCCGCCGGGCGACGGAGCGAAGCTCCTCGCCCGCCCGCGCTCTCTCCTCCCCCTCCTCCGGCAGCTGGCGCCGCCAGCCCCCGTGTCGATCGCGGAGGCGGCCGCCTCGGTCGCCGCCGCGCACGATTCGAGATGCGCCGCGACCTCCTCGCGCGTGAAGGCCCCGCGGCTCCCGCCGGGGGCCGGCGGCTCCGAGCCGAGCAGCGCCGCCCGCCGCTCCTGCCAGGCCGTTTCGACCGCGCGCCGGCAGTAGGCGATCGTCGAGATCTGCTTCGTGCTCCCGCGCGCCGCCGCCTTCCGGAACACCTCCTCGATCGCGAGGATGACCAACTCGGCCGGCACCCCCCTCTCGTGCCAGTCGAGCAGCAGGGAGAAGTCGCGCGGCGAGATGTAGAGCCCGCTCTCGCGCAGCGCGTTGAAGCGGCGCTCGATGGTCCGGATGTAAGCCTTCTCGCGTGCGGTGTCGCTCATGGCGCGTGCATCGCTGCGGCGTCTCCCGGCGTGGCCCGGTCCCGGATCCGCCTCCGTTCCCGGCAGGGCCCGCGCCGCCGGCGTCCGGTCGCGTCGCGGAAGCCCGCGCGGTCCGGGGCGGGCCGGCCCCTGCGCGGCGGTCCCCTCTCAGCGCTCCCGGTTCTTCTCGAAGATGAGCCGCAGCCCGTGCAGGGTCAGGTGCGGATCGAAGGCGTCCACGAACGGAAGCTCGTCCTCGAAAGCGCGCGCCAGGCCGCCCGTGGCAATCACCTTCAGCTCCTCGCCCTGCTCGGCCCGGATCCGCCGGACGATCCCCTCGACGAGCCCCGCGTACCCGTAGAAGAGCCCGCTCTGCATCGAATTCACGGTGTTGCGCCCGATCACGCGCGGGGGGCGCTTGATGTCCACGCGGGGCAGGCGCGCCGCCCGCTCGAACAGGGCCTCCGCCGAGATGCCCAGGCCCGGCGCGATGACGCCACCCGAGGTATTCCCCCTTCGCGGTGATCGTGTCGAAGGTCGTCGCCGTGCCGAAATCGATCACGATCGCGGGACCGCCGTAGCGGGCGAAGGCGGCCACCCCGTTGACGATCCGGTCCGCCCCCACCTCGTGGGGGTTCTCGTAGAGGATCGGCATGCCCGTCTTCACGCCGGGCTCGATCATGAGCGGCTCGCGCGCGAACCGCTCGCGCGCCACGTCCGCGAAGATCGGGCTGAGCGGGGGCACGACGCTCGAGATCGCGATCCCGTCGAACGCGGCGGGGTCGATCCCTCCCTCGCGCAGGAGCGCGAGAAGCACCACCCCGTACTCGTCCACCGTCCGCTCGGGACGGGTCATGATGCGGAAGTGCGCGGCGAGGTCCTCGTCCCTGAATACGCCGAGGACCGTGTTCGTGTTGCCGATGTCAATCGCGAGGAACATCGTCTCTCCCGTGCGGGCCCTCGAGGAAGCGGAGGGTCCCGCCGAATCGTATCAGGTGAACGGCCCCGCCCGCCTCTTCCTCGATTGCGAGCGAGCCGTCCTCCGAGATGCCGCGCGTGACGCCGCGCACCGTGCCCCCGCCGTCCGCCTCCTCGACGAGGACCCGGCGCCCTTCGCACGAGGGGGAGAGCTCTCGCCATCGCTCGCGCAGCAGCCCTGCGCGCCCCGAGGCGAGGGCGCGGGCCCAGAGGTCGAGGCGCGCGGCGATCGCGGCGAGCAGTTCCTCGCGTCCCCGCGAGGGGCGAAAGTCCCTCGGCGCGAAGCGAGGTCGTGGCCGCGGACATCGGCGCGGGCAGGGAGTGGGGATCGAGCTCCAGGTTGACCCCGAGCCCGAGCAGCGCCACGGAGCCCGCGGCGGAGGGGGCGAGCTCCCCGGCAGTCCCCCCGCGGACTCCCCTGCCGCCGCGGCCGGTCCGCGGTTCCGCCGGCATCAGCTCCCCGATGACGCCGCCGAATTTCCGTCCGCCGGCGATCAGGTCGTTCGGCCACTTGATCTCGGCCGCGGAGGCGCCGAGCTCGCGGGCGGCCTCGCAGACCGCCACGGCGGCGGCCAGCGTCAGCCAGTGCGGTCCCTCCGGGCCGAGCGGATCGCGCAGGATCACGGTGGCCCAGATCCCCGCGCCGGGGGGGGAAATCCACGTGCGCCCCCGCCGGCCGCGTCCCGCGTTCTGCTCCTCCGCGAGGACGATCGTGCCGTGCGGCGCCCCGCGCCGCGCGAGGGCGCGCGCTTCCTCCTGCGTCGTCCCGGCGGTCGCGAGCCAGAGCGCGGTCTCTCCGATCGGGGGCGGCTCCGCCCCGACCTCCGCGTCCGCGGCTCGGCCGAGCAGGCTCCGGAACCGGACCGGATCGAACATCGGAACAACCGACACAGATCACCCCTCCCCCCTGATTGTAGGACAGCGGTGGTGCGCCTCATCAGCCGCGGAGCGCCGGAGGCGCGCCGGCGGCTGCATGGGCGCCGGAGGATGCCCGCCGCTGCCGCGCGATTGTAGGACAGCGGTGGTGCGCCTCATCAGCCGCGGAGCGCCGGAGGCGCGCCGGCGGCTGAATGGGCGCCGGGGGATGCCCGCCGCTGCCGCGCGATTGTAGGACAGCGGTGGTGCGCGCCGTCAGCCGCGAAGCGCCGAAGGCGGGTCGGCGGCTGAACGAGCGCCGGGAGATGCCCGCCGCGGCCGCGTGATTGTAGGACAGCGGTGGTGCGCCTCATCAGCCGCGGAGCGCCGGAGGCGCGCCGGCGGCTGCATGGGCGCCGGGGGATGCCCGCCGCTGCCGCGCGATTGTAGGACAGCGGTCGTGCGCACCGTCAGCCGCGAAACGCCGGAGCGTCAGGCGAGCGGTTCGACTTCGAGGGAGATGTCGACGGCGGGCGCGGAATGGGTGAGAGCCCCGATCGAGAGGAAATCGGCGCCGGCCTCGGCGTACGCGCGCAGGTTTCCCGCCCTCAGCCCGCCGGAGACCTCGATCCGGGCGCGGCCGGCGATGACGCCGACCGCCTCGGCGACCTGCGCGGGGGTCATGTTGTCGAGCAGGAGCCGCCTCGCCCCCGCCCGGAGCGCCTCGCGCACCCCGTCGAGATCGTCCACCTCGATCTCGATGCCGGAGATCGGATGGCCCGCGCCGAGCGCCCGGCGGATCGCCTCTCCGACGCCCCCCGCGAGCGCGACGTGGTTGTCCTTGATCAGGACGGCGTCGTACAGGCCGGCGCGGTGGTTCGAAGCGCCTCCGACGCGGACCGCGTACTTCTCGATCGCGCGCAGGGTCGGCGTGGTCTTCCTCGTATCGAGGATGACCGCCCCGGTGCCCTCGACCTCGCGCACCGCGCGCCGCGCGATCGTCGCGATCCCGGACAGGCGCTGGAGGAAGTTGAGGGCGGTCCTCTCGCCGGTGAGGATGGCGGCGCACGGGCCGGTCACGGACGCGAAACAGTCGCCCGGCCCGGCATCGGACCCCTCGACGCCCCCGCCCTGCCCGGACGGCCCGCCTGCCCCGCCGGCGGAGGCCTCCTCCCGCCACGAGACGCCGGGATCGAGCTGCTCGAAGACGGCGCGCGCGATCGGAAGGCCGCAGACGACGAACGGCTCGCGGGCCAGGAACCGTCCCGTGGCGCGCAGGGCCGGATCCACGGTCGCGGCGGTCGTGAGATCGCCCCCGCCCACGTCCTCCGCGAGGGCGCGCGCCACGAGCTCGCGCACCAGGGCGGGGTCGAGGCCGGCTCTCCCGGGGGCGGTTCCGGCGGGCGGTGCTCCAAGGCGCGTCCTAGCCCCCGCCGAGCGTGGCGAGGATCCGGTCGATCCGGTCCCGCTTGCCGGTCAGCTCCTCGTGGATCCCCCGCTCCTTCTCGACCACGGCCGCGGGAGCGCGCGCGAGGAACGACGCGTCTCCGAGCTTGCGCTCGCGCGTCGCGATCTCCTTGTCGAGCTTCTCGCGCTCCTTGTGGAGGCGCTTCTTCTCCGATTCGATGTCCAGGAGCCCTTCGAGGGGGAGCGCCAGCTCGAACCGGTCGGTCACGCCGCGCGCCGCGGGTCCCCTGCTCCCGAGGTCCGCCGTGAGCTCGATCGCCTCGCAGCGCGCGAGCGCCGCCACCGCCGCCCGGTGCCGGCCCAGGATCGCCTCCTCGGCGGGACCGTGCGGGTGGACCAGCAGCGGGACCCTCTTCGCCGGATCGATCCCCGACTCGGCGCGCAGGTTGCGGACCGTGCCGACGAGGGCGACGATCGCCGCGATCTCCTCCTCGGCGCCGGCGTCCTCCATGGCGGGGTCCCCCGGCGGGAACGGCGCCACGACCAGCGACAGGCCGTGTCCAGGGATCCGCTGCCACAGCTCCTCGGTGAGATGCGGCATGAACGGGTGCAGCAGGCGCAGCGTGCCGTCGAGCACCTCGAGAAGCACGGCCCGCACCGCGCGCCCCCGCGCGAGCTCGGCGGCCGAAGGGGGCGCGACCTGCCGCCCTTCGCCCCCATGCGGCTCGGGGGTGGCCGCGGCGCGCGCGGCGCCGCCGGCCAGCAGCGGCGCCTTGACCCACTCGATGTACCAGTCGCAGAACTCGCGCCAGAGGAACTGGTAGATCCGGTTCGAGGCGAGGTCGAACCGGAACCCCTCGAGGTCCGCGCCGACCTCGCGCGCGAGCCGATGGTAGCGGCTCAGGATCCAGCGGTCGACGGGCTCCAGGGCGCCGCGGTCGAGCGCGGGCCGCCCTTCGGCCGGGTCGAGATTCATCAGCACGAAGCGCGTCGCGTTCCAGAGCTTGTTCGCGAAGGCCCGGTACCCCTCGATCCTCTCGCGCGCCACCGGGATGTCGCTGCCCGGCGAGGCGAGCGCCGCGAGCGTGAAGCGGACCGGCGTCGGCGCCGAACTGCCGGATCAGGTCGATCGGGGTCGATCGACGTTCCCCCGGGTCTTGGACATCTTCTGGCCTTCGGCGTCGCGCACGAGGCCGTGGAAGTAGACCTCGCGGAACGGCACCTCGCCGCGGAAGCGCAGGCCCATCATGATCATCCGCGCGACCCAGAAGAAGATGATGTCGGGGCCGGTGAAGAGCACCGAGGTCGGGTAGAAGCGCGCGAGGTCGGCCGTCTCGTCCGGCCAGCCGAGCGTCGAGAAGGGCCAGAGCGCCGAGGAGAACCAGGTGTCGAGGACGTCCTCGTCCTGCCGAAGCGGCGTCGCCGCCGCAGGCCGGCGCAGGCGGCGGGCTCCTCGCGCGCCACCGTCATGTGGCCGCGCGGCGCAGTACCACGCCGGGATCCGGTGTCCCCACCAGAGCTGGCGCGAGATGCACCAGTCGTGGATGTTCCGCATCCACTCGAAGTAGGTCTTGGCCCACTGGTCGGGCACGAAGACGACCCGGCCGTCCTCGACCGCCTCGAGGGCGGGCGCGGCCAGCGGCTCGATCTTCACGAACCACTGCGGGGAGAAGTACGGCTCGACGATCTCGTCGCAGCGGTAGCAGTGGCCGCACGGCATGGACGTGGTCCTTCACGGAGACGAGCAGGCCCTTCGCCTCGAGGTCCTCGAGCACCTTCTTGCGCGCCTCGAACCGGTCGAGGCCCTGGTAGGGCCCCCGCCTTCTCGTTGATCCGGCCCGCCTCGTCGAGGACCGAGATCAGCGGAAGGCCGTGGCGCTTGCCCGTCTCGAAGTCGTTGAAATCGTGCGCGGGCGTCACCTTCACCATGCCGGTCCCGAACTTCGGGTCGACGAGGATCGGGTCGCCGATGATGGGGATCCTGCGGCTCCATGAGGGGCAGGATCGCGTCCCTGCCGATGAGGTGCCGGTACCGCTCGTCCTCGGGATGGACCGCGACCGCCGTGTCGCCGAGCATGGTCTCGGGGCGCGTCGTCGCGACCACCGAGGCGGCCGGAGCCGTCGGCGAGGGGGTAGGCGATCTGCCAGAGGTGCCCCGTCGCCCCCTCCTCGACCTCCACCTCGAGGTCCGAGAGGGCCGTGCGGCACGAGGGGCACCAGTTGATCAGGTCCTCGCCGCGGTAGATCAGCCCCTGCTCGTGGAGGGAGACGAACACCTCGCGCACCGCGCGCGAGAGCCCGTCGTCGAGGGTGAACCGCGCGCGCGACCAGTCGCACGAGCAGCCGAGCCGTTTCAGCTGGTCGCGAGGATCTCCCCGCCGTGCTTCTCCTTCCAGCGCCAGACCTCCTCGAGGAACTTCTCGCGCCCGAGGTCGTGGCGGCGAGAGGCCGCGCTTGCGGAGGTCCCGCTCGACGACCATCTGCGTCGCGATCCCCGCGTGGTCGGTGCCGGGCAGCCACAGCGTGTCGCGCCCCTGCATGCGCCTCCAGCGGACCAGGATGTCCTGGAGGGTGTTGTTGAGGGCGTGGCCGAAGTGGAGTTTGCCGGTGATGTTCGGCGGCGGGATCACGATCGAGTAGGGCTCCGCGCCCGTTTCCCTCTTCCGTTGCGCGGAAAAGGTCGTGATCGAGCCAGAACTGGTACCAGCGGGACTCGAAGTTCTCCGGGGTGTACCCCTTGTCGAGGTCGGTCGGCTCTCGCTCCATCCGCGGAAATATAGCAGAAACCGCGGCCGGCGCGCGCTCGGTGTCAGGAGCGCTTCTGGAGGCGCTCCTTGATCAGGACCTCGGAGAGCTCGGGGACCACCTCCCACGCGACCTCCCTGACGACGTCGGCCGACATCATGCCGACGATGCGGCGCGCGAGGGTGTCCATCTCGGATTCGGACAACGACGCGGGTCCCGGGGCTCGCACGGGCCGCCGCGGGCAGGGCGGCCGGGGGAAGCTCGTCCCCGCCGGCGGCCATGCGCGCGCCGGCCATCCGCGCGGTGTACGGCTTCAGCGCGGGAGCCGCGACGCGGGCCGCGGGCGGAGGCTCGACGCCGAGCTGGTCGCACACCATGAGCTGCAGCGTCGCCGCCTCGAACGGCTTCGCGATCTCGCCCGTCCGCTCCGCACCCGGAGGCGCGGTTCGTGTCGAACGGCTCGAGGACGTCGGCCATGAGGACGACCGGCGGCGTGGCGCCGAACTCGCCCAGCTTGATCCGCTCGCACAGCTCGTAGCCGTCGGGGCCCGGCATGACCGAGTCGGCGAGGACCAGGTCCGGGACCGATCTCCTCAGGGCTTCCACCGCTTCCGGGCCGCTGGCGGCCCCGAGGACCCTGATCCCCTGCCCCGCGAGGCAGAGCTCGACGATCTTGCGGATGGTGGGACTGTCGTCCGCGACGAGGACGGTCTTCGCCATGTCGGTTTCCTTGCGCTTCGGATTCCTGCGCTTCACCAGGGGTTCCCTCCGGCCTCAGTGCGAAAGAAAGGCTCCGTCCGGCCGCACCGCGGCCGCGCCGCCTCATGGCCGAAAGTTAGGGTCCGGAGGGGAAGCCGTCAAGCGCCGGCGGCGTGGCGGGGCCGGATGTTCTCCCGGACCCAGCGGATGATCTCCTCGGTGCTGGCCCCGGGCGTGAACAGCTCCCTGATCCCCTTCTTCTTGAGCTCGGCGATGTCCTCGGGCGGGATGATGCCCCCCCCGAACACGGGGATGTCCTCCGCCCCGCGCTCCTGCAGGAGCTGGAGCACCCGCGGAAACAGGTGGTTGTGGGCCCCCGACAGGATCGAGAGCGAGATCGCGTCGACATCCTCCTGGATGGCCGTCGAGACGACCATCTCGGGGGTCTGGTGCAGGCCGGTGTAGATGACCTCGAACCCGGCGTCACGGAAGGCGCGGGCGATGATCTTCGCTCCGCGGTCGTGCCCGTCGAGGCCGACCTTGCCGACGAGGAGTCTCAGCTTGGCTTCGCTCATTTCGTTCTCCCAACGCTCCGTGCAGGATGGTACCTCGTCCGGCACGGGACCTAGAACACGCTCACCTCGCGGTACTCGCCGAAGACGGTCTTCATGGCCCCGCAGATCTCCCCCACGGTCGCGCGGTCGCGGACCGCCTGCAGGATGAGCGGCATGAGGTTGTCCTTGCCGCGCGCCCCGCGCTCGACCGCCTCCAGGCTGCGGGAGACGGCGCCGGCGTCGCGCGCCGACTTGATCGCGGCGAGCTGCCGGAGCTGGCGCTCCTCCACCTCCGCCGGGATCTTCAGGATCTCGATCGGCTTCTCCTCGCTCGCCACGTACTTGTTCATGCCGACCACGGCCTTCTCGCCCCGGTCGATCTGCTGCTGGTAGCGGTAGGCGGCGTCCGCGATCTCCTTCTGGGGGAAGCCGGCCTCGATGGCGGGGATGATCCCCCCCATGGCGTCGATCTTCTCGATGTAGGCGGTCGCTTCCGCCTCCATCGTGTCGGTCAGCCTCTCGACGAAGTAGGACCCGGCCAGCGGGTCGATCGTGTTCGCGACGCCGGACTCCTCGGCGATGATCTGCTGGGTCCGCAGCGCGATCGTCACGGCCTCCTGCGTCGGGAGCGCGAGGGTCTCGTCGAGGGAGTTCGTGTGCAGCGACTGGGTGCCGCCCATGACCGCCGCGAGGGCCTGGATGGTGACGCGCACGATGTTGTTGTAGCGGCTGCTGGGCCGTCAGGGAGCAGCCCGCGGTCTGCGTGTGGAACCGGAGCATCCACGAGCGCGGGTTCCTGGCGCCGAAACGGTGGCGCATGATCTTCGCCCACATCCGCCGCGCCGCGCGCATCTTCGCGACCTCCTCGAAGAAGTCGTTGTGCGAGTTGAAGAAGTACGAGAGCCTCGGCGCGAACACGTCCACGTCCAGGCCGGCCTCGATCCCCGCCTGGACGTAGCCGATCCCGTCGGCGATCGTGAAGGCCAGCTCCTGGACCGCGGTCGAGCCGGCCTCGCGGATGTGGTAGCCGGAGATCGAGATCGTGTTCCACTTCGGCACGCGCTCGGCGCAGTAGGCCATCAGGTCGGTGATGATCCGCATGGAGGGGCGCGGCGGGTAGATCCACTCCTTCTGCGCGATGTACTCCTTGAGGATGTCGTTCTGGAGCGTCCCCTCCAGGACCTCGAACGGGACCTTCTGCTGCTCGGCCACGGCGAGGTACATGGCGAGGAGGATGGCCGCGGGCGAGTTGATCGTCATCGAGGTCGAGACCCGGTCGAGCGGGATCCCCTCGAACAGGCGGAGCATGTCCTCCACCGTGTCCACGGCGACCCCCTCGCGGCCGACCTCGCCCGTCGCCAGACCGTCGTCCGAGTCCCGGCCCATCAGCGTCGGCAGGTCGAAGGCGACCGAGAGTCCCGTCTGACCGTGCGAGAGCAGGTACTTGTAGCGGGCGTTCGTGTCCGCGGCCGAGCCGAACCCGGAGAACTGGCGCATGGTCCAGAGCCTGCCGCGGTGCATCGTGGGGTGGATCCCCCGCGTGTAGGGGTATTCGCCCGGGAAGCCCAGCTTCTCGTCCGGGTCCCAGCCCGGCGAGATCCCCGGGCGCGGCGAGGCGCTCGATGGGCAGGCTCGAGACCGTCGAGAACTCGGCGGCGCGCTCCGGGCGCTCCTTGAGGAGCGGGGCCAGGGTCCCGATTTCCCAGTCCTTCCTGGTGCGGCTCTTCCTGTCGGCAGGCGGCATGCGGTGATCTCCCTCGGCTCGCGCGGGGCGGACGGCGCGGCGCCCGGCCGGGCCCCCGCGTCCCGCGACCCCGCGCGGAGAGAGGATTCTAAACCGGGATGGCTATTTTTCGTCGAGGAAGGAGCGGGCGATGACGATCTTCTGGATCTCGCTCGTCCCCTCGTAGATCGTGGTGACCCGGGCATCGCGGTAGTAGCGCTCGACCGGGAACTCCTTCGAGTATCCGTACCCGCCGTGGATCTGGACGGCGTCGTAGGTCACGCGGTTGGCCGCCTCGGTCGCGAAAAGCTTCGCCATGGAGGAGTTCCTCCGCCCCCAGGGCATCCCGGCGTCCCGGTCCGCCGCCGCGCGCCGGACGAGGAGGCGGGCCGCCTCGACGTGGGTCGCCATCTCGGCGAGCTTCTCCTGGATCGCCCCGAACTCGGCGATCGTCTGTCCGAAGGCCTGGCGCTGCTTCGCGTACTTGATCCCTTCCTCGAGGGCCGCCTGCGCGATCCCGACCGCCTGGGCGCCGATCCCGATCCTGCCGGACTCGAGGCTGGCCAGGGGGACCGTGAGCCCCGCCCCCTCCTCCCCGAGGAGGTTCTCCGCGGGGACCTCGCAGTCCTCGAGGACGACCGAGCCGGTTTTCGACGAGCGCAGGCCCATTTTCTCCTCGACCTTGCCGAACCGGAAGCCGTGGAACGAGGGCTCCACGATGAAGGCGCTGATCCCCTTCTTGCCCTTCGCGGGGTCCGTCACGGCGAAGACGATGAAGACCTTGCCGATGACGGCGTTGGTGACCCAGGCCTTCTCGCCGTTGAGGATCCAGCGGTCGCCGCGCTTCTCGGCGCGCGCGCGGATCCCCGCCGCGTCCGAGCCCGCGCCCGGCTCCGTGAGGCAGAAGCCGCCGATGTGCTCGCCGGCCGCGAGGGGACGCAGGTACTTCTCCTTCTGCGCCTCGGTCCCGAAGCGGTAGATCGGGTAGGCGCAGACCGAGTTCGTCACCGAGAGCGTGACCGCTGTCGAGGCGCAGACGCGGGCGACCTCCTCGATCGCGCCGGCGTAGCTGAGCGTGTCGAGCCCCGAGCCGCCCCATTCCTCGGGCACGACCATGCCGCACAGCCCGATCTCGGCCATCTTCGAGACAACCTCGGCGGGAAAGCGGCCCAGCCGCTCGTTCTCCTCGACCTGCGGGCGCAGCTCGCCCTCGACGAACTCCCGCACCATCTGGCGGATCAGGGCTTCGCTCTCGGTCTGCTCAAAGTCCATGGGTACCCCCCTGCGGTCCGGCCCCCCGCACGGGGCCGTGCTCTCGTGGATCCCCCGGCCGCGCCGCACTCCGGGGCTCCTCGCGCCCCCGGCCGCGAACCGCGGCGGGGGCGGGGCGGCGGCGCCGCGGAAGACTCAGATCTCGGGCTCGATCAGGCCGAAGTTGCCGTCGGCGCGGCGGTAGACGACGCCGACGCGCTGGCTCACCGCGTCGCGGAAGACGAGGAAGGAGTCCTTGGAGTCCTGCACCTGCAGGACCGCCTCGTCCACGGTCATCGGCTTGACGGCGTAGCGCCTCGAGCGGATGAGGCGGGGACTCGCCTGGACCCGGCGCCCCTGCTCGGTCTCGGGCTCGGGCTCCGGCTCGGGGCGCGGGGCGCGGATCGTGGCGACGCCCTTCACGCGCTTCTTGCCCCAGCTGTGCTTGTCCTTCAGTTTCTTCGCCTGCCGCTCGATCTTCTCCAGCACGTTCCCGATGGAGGCGTACAGGTCGCTGGTCGTCTCCGAGCCGGACAGGCGCGCCAGCCGGGACTTCACGAGGATCTCGGCGGTGTGGCGGTGCTTTTCGACGGTGAGGATGACGTGGGCCTCGATGATGCCGTCGAGGAGCCTGTCGAGCTTCTTGAGCTTCTTCTCCGTGAAGGAGCGGAGGGCCGGTGTGACCTCGATTTTCCTTCCCGTGATCTCGATCGTCATGACAGGATTCTCCCTTGGTTGCTATTGAGGACAGCGTGACTGAAAGGGACCCGGAGCCTGCGAGCGCTTCCCCCCGCCCCGGGCGGCCCCCGCCGCCCCGGCGAGGACGATAACACGATCGCGGCTAGGTGAAGATCTGCCGCCGGCTGTTGGACGACGGTATCCGGAGTTCTTCACGGTACTTGGCCACGGTGCGGCGCGCTATCTGAAGGCCTTCCTGTTTCAGGATCCTGGCGATCTCGGAGTCGCTGAGGGGGTGCTTGGGGTCCTCCTCGCTGATGACCTTGCGGATCTTCTCCTTCACCGAGCGCGAAGAGACGTCGTCGCCGTGGGAGGACGAAATGCCGCTGTGGAAGAAGTACTTCATCTCGAACAGCCCGCGCGGGGTGTGCATGTACTTGTTGTTCACCACGCGGCTCACCGTGGACTCGTGCATCTGGATGTCCTCGGCGACGTCCTTGAGGATCAGGGGCCTCAGGCGATCGACCCCCTGGTCGAGGAATTCCCTCTGGTGGCGCACGATGCTCTCGGCGACCTTGTAGATGGTCCTCTGCCGCTCCTCGATGCTCTTGATGAGCCGGAAGGCGGACCGGACCTTCTCCTTGGCCCAGTTCTTCTCCTGCGATCCGACGGGCGCACCGTCGGTGGAGCCCCCGGCCATGCGGCGGTAGAAGGAGCTGACATGGAGGCGGGGAAGCCCCTCCTCGTTCAGGATCACCTTGTAGTCGTTGTCGAGCTTCACGACGTAGACGTCGGGGATGACGTAGCGGCTGCTCTCGGTGTTGTAGCGCTGTCCCGGGCGCGGGTCGAGGTGCTTGACGATCTCGAGATGGTGGCCGAGCTCGACCATCGTGCAGCCCAGGGCCTCGGCCAGCTCCTTGTACTTCTTCCCCTGCAGCTTCTCCCAGTGGTCGTGCACGAGCGCCCAGGCCGGCGTCCCCTCCAGATCGAGGTGGTCGAGCTGGCGGAGCAGGCACTCCTGCAGCGTGCTGGCGGCAACGCCGACGGGGTCGAACTGGCGGACGACCTCCATGGCCTTGAGGACCTCCGCCTCGGGGTAGTCCCCCATCTGGCGGAGCTCGTCCATCGTCGCCTGGAGGAACCCGTCCTCGTCGAGGTTGCCGATGATCGCCCGGCCGACTTCGGCGGTCAGGGCGGAGACCTTGCTCATGTCGAGCTGCCAGAGGAGATACTCCGACAGCGTCTGGGCGCGCGTCAGGATGTTCTCGTAGGACGGGCAGCTCCTCGCGCTGCTCGATGGGAGCGCGCGGGGTGTAGCCCCCCTCCAGGTCCTCGAAGAACGACTCGTAGTCGATCTCTTCGTAGGGGGCCTTCTCGGGGGTCGTCGTGACTTCCTGGGTGGAGGTCCTCTCGGCGGGGGAGGCGTCCTCGGAGGAGGGCTCCGGGGCCGTCTCGGCGCTCTGGCCTTCCTCGAGGGCGGGGTTCTCGACCAGCTCGGTCGCGACCTCGTCGAGAAGCTCGAGCTTGCTCATCTGCAGCAGCTTGATCGCCTGCTGCAGGCTCGGCGTCATGATGAGCCGCTGCGAAAGCTTGACCGAGAGCCGTTGTTCTAGATGCATCTCCCTGCCGTATCCCCTCTGCCCGGGCGCCGCCTTCCGCCTAGAGCCTGAACGTCTCGCCCAGGTAGACACGGCGGACTTCGGGGTCGCCGGTCAGCTCCTGGGGTGTTCCGTGGCGGAAGATCCTGCCCTTGTTAATGATATAGGCCCGGTCGGTGATCTGCAAGGTTTCACGGACGTTGTGGTCGGTGATCAGCACGCCGATCCCGCGCTCACGGAGCACGCCGATCAGGCGCTGCAGGTCGGTGACGGCGATCGGGTCGATCCCCGCGAACGGCTCGTCGAGGAGCATGAACGAGGGCGAGGTGACGAGCGCCCGCGCGATCTCGGCGCGGCGCCTTTCCCCGCCGGAGAGCTGGTAGGCGGGCGAGGCCGCGAGGTGGGCGATGCCGAACTCCTCCATCAGCGAGTGCGACTTCGTCCGGATCTCGGCGCGCGACAGGCCCCGCAGCTCCAGGATCGCCACGAGGTTCTCCTCGACCGTCAGGTTGCGGAAGATGGACGCTTCCTGCGGCAGGTACGCGATCCCCTGGCGCGCGCGGAGGTACATCGGAAGGTCGGTGAGCTCCTCCTCGCCGAGCAGGATCCTCCCCGCGTCGGGCTTCACCAGGCCGAGGATCAGGTAGAAGGTGGTCGTCTTGCCGGCGCCGTTCGGCCCCAGGAGCCCCACGACCTCGCCGCGCCCGACGGAGATGTCCACCCCGTCCACGACGCGCCGTCGGTGGTAGGTCTTAGCGAGCGCTTCTGCTGTCAGTCGGTCGGTCAATGACGTTGCGCTTTCCCGCGGGCCCGGGCGCCGTGATCGTGGAGCGTCCCGCCTCTCCCGAGGCGACGGGGATGCTATCGGGCGTCAGGGACCATGTCAACGAAGGGCCCCGCCAGGTCCTGCCCGTGGCGGTCTCCGTCACCCGCGCCGGACGGTCCGTGCCCGTGAGGGTGATGCTCCTGGAGGCCGCGTCGTGCTCGGCCCGGTCCCCCTCCCCGGTCTTGCCGTCCCCGTCGACGGTGACGTGTCCCTCGGCGGAGGTCCTCGAGGCCTCCCCGCCGGCCCCGCCCACCATCGTGATCCGGTCCGCCGCGAGCGCGCGGCCCGGCTCGCGGTAGACCGCGTGCCCTTCGAAGCGCGTGCTCTTCGCGCGCTCGTCGTGGAAGAGCCTGTCCGCGACGACGTGGACCGGGACCGGCTTCGCCGCGGCGGCGGGCGGGGAGGGCGCCGGTCCCGCCGCGGACGACGCGGCCCGCCCGTCCTCGCGACGGAAGGTCCGCAGCCCGACGCTCCCCTCGGCTGTCACGGTCCTGTCGGCGTCGTTCACGAGAAGGCGGGCCGCGGAAAGCGCACGTTCCGCCTGCCGCGCCACCACCTTCCCCGTGAAGAGCGCGGTGCGCGCTCCGTCGCGGAACTCGGCCTGCTCGGACGAGGTGTCCACCGGCTGGCCGGGCGCGAACGGGCCCCCGCCGCCGAGTCCGTCCGGGGCGTGAAGCGGGCGCGGACCTGCCCGCGCGCCGTCACGGTGGTTCCCGCGGAGGGGGACGGGGCGTTCTCGGCCGGACGGACGAGGTCGATCTCGTCGGCGACCAGGGTGCGGCCCGTCTCCTCGACGCGCGGCCGGGCGCCGCGCAGCTCGATCTTCGTTTCTCCCACGAACCTGGCGGAGGCCGAGGTGGCCGTTCGCGGCCCCGCGTGGATGACGACGCCCCCCGTCGCGTCGGCGTCTTTCAGCCTGCCGTCCGGATCGAGCGCGCCGTCGAGGGCCGCGCTGGTCATGGTCCGGGGCGCGCTTTCGCCCGGGGCGGGAGGAAGCCTGAGGGCGACGTTGCCGGCCGCGTGCACGGGGCGCGGCGCTCCCGCCGCCGCCTCGATCACCGTGATCGTGTCGGCGGAGAGGCGCTGGGCGACGGCGGGGCCGGCCGCGGGGGGCGCGGAGGACGGGGTGCGACCCCGCCTCCGGTCGCGGCCCCGCCCGGGGCGGCTCCCTCCTCGATGCTGGCGTTGCCCGCGAGCGTCACGGTCCGTCCGGCCCCCGCGGAGGAGGCCCGTTGCTCGACGGTGATGCGGTCGGCGGCGGCCAGCGTGGGCGCGACTCCCGCGGCCCGGACGAGGCGCGCCGTTGCGCCGGGGCCTGCCTCGAGGCGTCCCGCGCCGCTCGACCCGCGCTCGACCCGTCCCTTGGGGGCGGTGAGCCGGTCCTCCCCGCGCTCGATCGTCATCCCGCCCGTGAAGGTCGCGACGGAGGCGTCCACGGCCAGCTCCGCGCGGGCCGCGCGGACGATCGTCTCCGGCTCGCCGGCCTCCTGCAGCCGCAGCAGGACTCCTCCGTCGAGCTCCGCGCGGTTCGCCGCCAGATCGTACGCGAGCCGGTTCGACTCCCCTGCCATCGGAGGTGCGGCCCCCTTGCCGTCCGCCCGCGGCCGGTAACGGAACGAGCACGCGCCGGGCGAAAGCAGCGTCTGCGAGGCCTGGTCGTACTCGACCCGCTCGCTCAGCAACTCCTCCCCTTCGGAGCCCTCGATACGGACGTTCCCCTCGAGCACGACGCGACCGCGGCCCCGTCCGCCCGCGGGGGCCGCCTCTCCCTCGACGAACGAGCCGTGGTCCGCGCTTCCCCGCAGGACCTTCCCGTCGGGGCGGACGAGCTCGATCTCTCGGATCCTGTCGAGCGTGTGGACCCCCTCGGAGACGCCGAGCAGGCGGTCCGCCACGATCGTCCAGGTCTTCTTTCCCGACACCGTGGACGTGAACCGGAATTTCTCGAGCGCCTGGAGCGCGTCCGAGGGCGCGGCGGGCGCGGGCGGGGCCGCCGCTCGCGCGCTCTTCTGCGGGCGGCGGGACCAGATCGTGGCGGCGACGACGAGGGCGAGGAGGACGGCGAGGGCGAGGAGGACGGTGCGGGCGGTGCGGATCCGGCCGAACGATCGGGACGCCAGGCTCACAGGTCCTGGATCAGTCCGAGCATCTCCTGATCCTCCAGGAGCTTCGTCGAGCGCTTCGCCGCGCCGAAGATCGCGTCCACGCGCGGCTCGGTGGGCTCGATCCCGCGCCTTTCCAGCCAGAACACGACGTTCGACCGGCCGCTCATCGGGCCGACGCGGATCTTCTGCTCCAGGCCGAGCTCGGTCGCCGGCACCCCCGAGTAGACGCGGTCGGCGAGCGCCATGTCCCCCTTGCGGATCGCCTTGATGACCGCCGCCGCGTGCACGCCGGTGGCGGTCTCGAAGGCGTCGGCGCCCACCACGGGGTAGTTGCGGGGGATCGGCACGCCGCAGGCCTCGGAGACGGTGCGGCAGTATTCGGCGAGCTTCGAGAGGTTGCGCGGGCTCCAGCCCTCGAGGTGCAGGTTGACGAGCAGGAGCTCCATCGGTGCGTTCCCCGCCCGCTCCCCGATCCCGATCCCCGCGCCGTGGATCCGCGTCGCGCCGGCGCGGACGGCCGCCATGCAGTTGGCCGTCGCGAGGTCGCGGTCCTTGTGGCCGTGCCAGTCGATCTCCACCTCGCAGCCGGTCACGTAGATCACTTCCTTGATGAAGGTGATCAGCCTCGACACCCCCTGCGGGGTCGCGTGCCCGACGGTATCCGAGACGCACACGCGGGCCGCCCCGCACTCGATGGCGGTCGTGTAGAGGTGGCGAAGGTGCTCGGGGTTCGCGCGGGTCGTGTCCTCCGTGACGAACATCACCGGCAGCCCCTCGCGCACGGCGTGCGTCACCCCCCGGTCCGTCCACTCGAGCAGGTGGTCGAGCGACCAGCCCTCCGTGAACATGCGGATCGGGGAGGAGCCGATGAACAGGCAGGCCTCGATGGGGATGCCGGCGGCCTGCGAGCACTGGACGATAGGGTCTATGTCGCTCGCGTGGGTCCGGGCCGCGCAGTTGGGCCGGATGGCGAGCTTCGAGGAGACGATCTCCCGGCACAGCGCCGTCACGTCCGCCACCGCCCGGGGGCCTGCGCCCGGCAGGCCCACGTCGGCGGTGTCGATCCCCAGCTCGTTCATCAGGTGCAGGAGCCGGATCTTGACCTCGAGGGGCGGGTCGGTCACGGACGGGGACTGGAGGCCGTCGCGCAGCGTCTCGTCGTCGATCTGGATCCTCCGGGCGGGCCGCCAGGCATCGCCCGACTTGTTCCAGTCGTAAATCAGCTCGTCGTGCAGCACGTCCGCCCTCCGCCCGCTATTCTACTTGCCCTTGAACGAGGCCGGCCGCTTCTCCTTGAAGGCCGTGGTTCCTTCCTTCATGTCCTCGGTCGCGAAGCAGAGCCCGAACAGGTTCGCCTCGAGCCTCAGGCCGTCCGCCTGGGGCTGCTCGGCGCCGGCCGTGATCGCCTCGATCGCGTAGCGGACCGCCACGGGCCCCTTGGACATGATCGTCTTCGCGAGGGTCGTGACCGCGGCGTGCAGCGCGACGATCGTGGCCGCCATGTCGTGCCCCCCGCCCTTCCCGGCGGACGGGGCCGCGCCCGCGGGAGCCGGGACGGCCGGGACGAGGATGTTCACCAGGCCGATCCGGTGCGCCTCGGCGGCGTCGATCGTGTTCCCCGAGAGGATCAGCTCGAGCGCCTTGGCCTTGCCGACGAGGCGCGGCAGGCGCTGGGTGCCGCCGGCGCCGGGGATCAGGCCGAGGTTCACCTCGGGCTGGCCGAACTTCGCGTTGCCCGAGGCGATCCGGATGTGGGCCGCCATCGCCAGCTCGCAGCCGCCGCCGAGGCAGAAGCCGTTGATCGCGGCGATGACGGGCTTGCCGCAGCTCTCCATCCGGTCGAAGACCCGCTGCCCGGCCTCGGAGAACGCCTTGCCCCCGGCCGCGTCGAGCGTGTTCAGCTCCAGGATGTCCGCTCCCGCGACGAAGGCCTTCTCCCCCGCCCCGGTCAGGACGATCGCGCCGACCCTCGGGTCCCTTTCGCCCTCGGCGACCGCCTCCCCGAGCTCCGCCAGTACCTTGCTGCTCAGCGCGTTCAGCTTCTCCGGGCGGTTGACGGTGATCCAGAGGACTCCGTCGCGGTTCTCGACCTTGAGGTTCTCGAAGTGGTGCATGGAC
>CAVVHA010000001.1:0-36962 GCA_963747925.1 uncultured Acidobacteriota bacterium | reverse complement strand
GAACCGGTCCGCCTGCTTCCGCGCCCGGTCCTCGCGCGCGAACGCGGCGACCTCGGCCTCCCTGCCCCGGCCCGCGCAGAGCTCCTGGAGCCGCGGATGCTCCGTCGCGAGCACCAGCGCGGTGGCCCCGTAGATGGTGTCCACCCGCGTCGTGAAGACCTCGATCGGCTCGTCGAGCCCTTCGACCGGGAAGCGGACGCGGCACCCCTCGCTGCGGCCGATCCAGTTCCGCTGCATCGTCACGACCCGCTCGGGCCAGCCTTCGAGGCCGTCCAGCGCGCCGGCCAGCTCGTCCGCGTAGGCGGTGATCCTCACGAACCACTGGTCCATCTCGCGGGGCTCGACCGGCGTGTCGTCGTGCCTCCAGCAGAACCCGCCGGCGACCTGCTCGTTCGCGAGCACCGTCGCGCAGCGCGGGCACCAGTTCAGCACGCGCCGGCCCCGGTACGCCAGCCCGCGCTCGAGCAGGCGCAGGAAGAACCACTGGTTCCACCGATAGTACGCGGGGCTGTAGGTCGCGACCTCCCGCTTCCAGGCGTAGGAGAAGCCGAGGCGGCGCAGCTGCGCCTTCATGGCCGCGATGTTGCCGACGGTCCATTCACGGGGGTCGGCGCCCCGCTGGATCGCGGCGTTCTCGGCCGGCAATCCCAGCGAGTCCCAGCCCATGGGATGCAGGACGTTGTACCCCTGCATGCGCCGGAACCAGGCGAGCGCGTCGCCGATGGCGTAGTTGCGGACGTGCCCCATGTGGATCCGCCCGGAGGGATAGGGCAGCATCTCGATGCAGTAGAACCGCGGCCTGGGGTCGTTCTCGTCCGGCTCGAAGACCCCGGCGCTCTCCCAGCGCTTCTGCCAGCGGCCCTCGATGTCCTGGAAGGGCAACTCTTTCATAGAAAGGGGGATCGTAGCATAGAGAGCCGCCGTGGACCGCGCCGCGGCAGGCCTCGCGGGAAGGGGGAACGGGTGGAGGGACAGGCGGGAGCGGCGCGTGCCCCGCGCCTGAGGATTCAGCGCCGCGGAAGCGCGCTAAAGGGCGACGGCGGCCTCGGTCAGCTCCTTGCGGCGCGCCTCGAGGAGCTCGTTGAGCGACTGCTCGAAGGCGCTGAGGGCCGCACTGTTCCCCGGGAACCTCGTCCGGATCATCTTGCGCCCCTCTTCGACCTCGTTCCGGTACAGCGCGAGGAATTTCCCGTCGCGGATCGCCTTCTCCGCCTTGGCGGGGCTGTAGATGACGATGTCCGAGAGGATGATCCGGGTCAGGCGCCTGACGTCCGGGCTCGCTTCCGCGGGCGGCGGCGCCACGACGGTGACGGGGACCGCGAGCCCCTCCTGCACGGGCATGGTGGGGGTCACCATGCTGGGGACGACCGTTGCCGGCTCCACCCTGGGCGCGGCCGGCCCCGCGGGCCGGGATTCCGCCTTCGCCGCCGGCACCTGCCGGCGCCGGGGGGGGCGCCACGAGGACGTGCGCACCGAGTGCGCATCCTGCGCCGCCGCTCCGGCCGCGGTGGCCGGCCTGGCCTGCGGCTCGTGCCCCGGCGCGGTAGGCGCGGAAGACGGCGCTGCAGCGCTTGCAGCGGACCGGCACCCCGCGCTCCGGCAGGCGCGCCTCGTCAAAACGGTATCGGGTCTGGCACTCCGGGCATGTCAGGATCACGCGCGACCTCGCAGAAAGGTTCCCTGGGGAATATAGGTCCCGCGCGGGGGCAGGCAACCGGGGCCGTCAGGAGGGCTTGGCGGGGCTGGAGCTGCGCCCGCGGGGCGCCCGGGGGGCGGGGTCGAGCTTCTTGCGGACGGCGTCGAGAACGCCGTTGACGAACTGCCCGGATTCCTCGCCCCCGAACTTCTTCGCGACCTCGATCGCCTCGTCGATGACCACGGCCGCAGGCGTGTCCGCCTCGTGGAGGAGCTCGTAGATCGCCACCCGGATCACGTTGCGGTCCACGGTCGCCATCCGCTCCAGCCTCCAGTTCTCGGAGGCCGAGGTCATCAGCGAGTCGATCCGCACGGCGTCGGCGATCGCGCCGCGGACGATCCGCTCGGCGAAGGAGGCGGTCTCGGGATCGACCGGGTGCCCGTCCCAGTGAAGCTCGAGCGCGCCGTCCGGCGAGTCGCCGGTCATGTCGATCTGGAAGAGGACCTGGAGAGCGTGTTCCCTGGCCTGCCTCCGGCTAGCCACGGTCCGAGCCCAGGCGGTCCAGGAGATTCGCCATCTCGATCCCCGCCAGGGCCGCGTCCCAACCCTTGTTCCCCGCCTTGCCGCCGGCGCGATCCACGGCCTGGTCCATCGTATCGGCGGTCAGCACGCCGAAGATGACCGGGATCCCCGTCTCCATCCCGACCTGCGCCGCGCCCTTCGCGACCTCGGCCGCGAGGTATTCGAAATGGGGCGTCTCGCCGCGGACCAGGGCCCCGAGACAGATGACGGCGCTGTACTTCTTCGACAGCGCGAGCTTGCGCGCGGCGAGCGGGATCTCGAACGAGCCCGGCACGCGAACCACGCGGATCGCCTTCTCCTCCACTCCGTGCCGCGCGAGGGCGTCGAGCGCCCCCTCGATGAGGCGCGCGGTGACGGTTTCGTTGAAGCGGCTGGCGACGATGGCGAACTTGAGACCGCGCGCGACCAGACTTCCCTGCAGGACCTCGGGCATGGGGTGACCTCTCGGGTTGAGGAGCGGCCCGCGCTCCCCGCCGACCCGGGCGGCGCGCGGATTCTGCCGGTCGTTGGCAGTATAGGAACCGTCTTTTCGCGCTGTCAAGGCGCCGCGCTCACCTCAGGGATCGCAGCAGGTCGTGCCAGTGGGGCGCGAGCGCGGCCTTCAAGGCCGCGTCGAGGAGCAGTCCCGCCACCGCCGCGCCGATCCAGCGGCGCCGGCCGGCCGCCGGCCAGTCCCCTCCCCCGATCCGCGCGAGCAGGGGCTCCGCCAGGCAGACCCCGAGGACCACGTACGAGGCGACCCGCACGACCGACCAGGGGTGCCAGGCGAGTAGGCCGGCGAGCACCGGGTGGGCGGGGGTCAGGAGCACCACCCGGGCGACGTAGTAGGCCATGTAGTTCATCAGGACCGCCCCGAAGGCGATCGAGACGAGCGAGGCAGTGGCGAGCGAGAGCGCGATGAAGAGGACCGCGTGGAGGAGATGCTGCGGGAGGAACCCCGCCGGATCGGCCTCCCTGCCCTGCCCCGTCTCGAGCCAGCGGCTCATCTCGTCCCAGTACCCCGTCCCGTGGAGCACGACGTCGGCCGCGCGACCCGGCAGGGCGGCGCTCAGGAGGGTCGTGCTGGCTCCCAGCAGCAGCGCCCAGAGCAGCATCGCCGCGATCGCCTCCGCGCGGCCGGAGCGGCGCAGCAGGGCGACCATCGCGACCCAGGCGGGGAGGGAGCAGAAGATCGGAAGGAGCCACCGCGAGCCGAGCGCGAACCCGGCGAAGGCGAACGCCGGGGACAGCGCGACGAGGAGCCAGGGGACCAGCGTTCCCCTGCCGGCCCGGGCGCCCGATCAGGGACACGGCAGGAACCCGGTGCGCGCGAGCGCGGTCACGCCGTGGGCTCGAAGCGGGTCAGACCGCTGAAGGCGTCGAACCGCTCCCGGATATCGCCTTCGCGCACCTTCCTGAGACGGTTCAGGCTGAAATCCTCGACATTCAGGGACGCCATGACGCTGCCGAAGATCACGGCGCGGCGCATCGCGGCGTCCGTCGCCTCCCCGCGGCTGGCCAGGTAGCCGATGAAGCCCCCCGCGAAGCTGTCCCCCGCCCCCGTCGGATCGAGAACCGTTTCGAGAGGATACGCCGGCGCGCTGAAGGTCGACCCATCGCGGAACATCACGGCCCCGTATTCGCCCCGCTTCACGACCACCGTGGAGGGTCCCATGGCTCGGATCGCCCGCGCCGCCTTCACGAGGTTCTTCTCCCCGGCGAGCATGCGGGCTTCCGCGTCGTTGATCAGGAGGATGTCCACCTTCGCGAGCGTCCTGCGGAGGGCCTCGGGCTTCCCTTCGATCCAGAAGTTCATGGTGTCGCACGCCACCAGGCGGGGGGAGCGGACCTGCCTGAGGACTTCGAGCTGAATCTCCGGGTCGATGTTCGCCAGGAAGACGACCTCGCTGTCGCGGAACGCGTCGGGGATCTCGGGACGGAAGGTCCCGAGCACGCCGAGCTCCGTCTTCAGGGTGCGCGCGCTGTTCAGGTCGTCCCCGTATTCCCCTTCCCAGCGGAAGGTGCGCCCGGCGACCGCCTGGAGCCCCCGCAGGTCGACACTGCGCTCCCTCAGCACGGCCGACTGCGCCTCGCCGAAATCCTCTCCGACCGCCGCGACGAGGCGGACCTCGGTGAAGTAGGAGGCCGCCACCGAGAAGTAGACCGCCGAGCCCCCGAGCACCTCCTCGCCGCTGCCGAAGGGGGTTCGCACCGTGTCGAACGCGACGGATCCCACGACCAGGACCTTCATTGCCCGGACCCTCCCAGGTACCGCCCGACCAGGGGCCGGAGCCGCTCCAGCGCCGCGCGGTCGACGGCGCGCGGATCGGTGATGATCGCGTTGCGCAGAGCGTCCCCGCACCCGCACCCCCGGCCCGCCGGCAGCGCGGCGATCGAGTCCCGCACCAGGCGCCGGGCCGCCTGCGCGTTCGCGTGCAGGCGGCCGAGGATCGCCTCGACCGTGACCGGCTCCTCTTCCTCGTGCCAGGTGTCGTAGTCCGTGACGAGCGCGATGGTGGCGTAGCAGAGCTCCGCCTCGCGGGCGAGCCGCGCTTCGGTGGCGTTGGTCATCCCGATGATCGAGAGCCCGAGCGAGCGGTAGATCAGCGACTCCGCCTTCGTCGAGAACTGCGGACCCTCGATGCACAGGTAGGTGCCCGCCTCGTGCAGGGTCAGCCCCAGCGCGCGGCCCGCCGCCGCGAGGACCCCGCGCAGCGCGGGGCAGAACGGCTCGGCGAGGGAAACGTGCGCGACGAGCCCTTCCCCGAAGAAGGTCGAGGGGCGCTGCCGCGTTCGGTCCACGAACTGGTCGGGGAGCACGATGTGGAGCGGGGCGATCTCCTCGCGCAGGCTTCCCACGGCGCTGGCGGAGAAGATCCTCTCGACGCCGAGCAGCTTCATCCCGTAGATGTTCGCCCGGTAGTTGACGTCCGACGGCATCCGCCGGTGCCCCCGTCCGTGGCGCGCCAGGAACGCGACCCGGCGCCCCTCGATCGTTCCCACGAAATACGAATCCGAGGGATCACCGAACGGGGTGGAGAGGCGGACCTCCTCGAGCTGCCCGAGGTCCTCCATTTCGTAGAGGCCGCTGCCCCCGATCACGCCGATGCTTGCCTGCAAGCTGTTTCCTCCGCCGGCGACGGATGACCGGCGCCGGGATGCCGTGGCGCCGCGACACCGGCGCCGGATTGGTCGGGCGCCGTCACGGCGGCCCCGATCGACAGGGTCCGGCCGCTCAGCGGCCCCCGCCCGGGGCCGGCCCGGGAGCCGGGTCCGGCCGGCGCCGGTGGCGCCTTGGCGGCCTCCTCCTTTTCGGCGGCGAGAACCTGGGCGAGCGACTGCCAGACCGTGGGGACCTCCCTTGCGAGCGCCGCCGGCTGGGAGGTGTGGGTACCGCTCGTGAAATAGACGACCGGGGGCTGACGCTTCGTGAAGCCGAGCTGGGCGATGGTCTGCGCGTCCTTGCCGTCGGCGGGATCGAGGGACACGACCAGCTTCCAGAGGACCGGCGCCCGGTGCGCAGCCGAGAGCATCGCCTGGAAACCGGGGATCTGGGGATTGCCCACCACCCAGGCCCAGACCGGTCCCTCGCTGTACTCCGAGACGGCCAGCGCGTAGAGCGCGGCGGAAGGCCCGCGATCGCTCGTCGAGGCGTACATTTCGAGCACGCTCTCGGCGGACTGGCGCAGCGACTTCTCCTGCGGACTCAGGTAGTACAGGCGCGCGAGCACGCGGGCCATCCGGCAGTTCCCCTCGTAGGGATGAAGAGGCTCGCGCATCGGCTTGGCGGGGTCCGCCGGGTTCGGGATGATGTCGCCGAAGAGGCCCAGCTTCCGATCGAAGAGGTTCTCGATCGCGAAGCCCGCCACGTCCCGCGCGGCGGCGAGGTAGGCCTTGTCGCCGGTCAGCTGGTAGGCATCGATCATCGCCTCGGCGAACAGGACCTGGTCCTCGAGGAAGGCGGGAAGGATCGCCTCCGCCCCGTCCATGGCGTGATAGACCCCGCGGCCGCGCTCGTAGCCCGTCTTCATGACCCACGCGAGCGTTCCGCGCGCCGAGGTGAGCCAGTCCTCGCGCTGCATCAGGATGGCCGCCCGCAGCTCCGCCGCGGCCGCCTTCGCGCTTCCGGCAACGGGGACCAGGCCGCTCACCGGAGGAGGGGGCAGCTTGCGGCGCTCGCCGGCGGTGGCGCGGTACCAGGCGCCGCCGTCGGGGGAGGCCGGGTCGGCCGCCTGGCTGGCCGCGTACCCGCCGCCCGGGCGGCGCAGCGTCCCGTCGAGAAACCGGAGGATCTCCCCTGCGCGGTCGGCATAGTCCTGCTTCGAGGTCAGGAGGTACGCGTCGAGGAGTGAGTCGAGCAGCGCGACGTTGCGGTCGAGGAGCTTTTCGTACTGGGGGGCGGACCAGTCCTCCTTCGCGGCGATCCGGAAGGCTCCGCCGTCCACGCGGTCGAAGAGGGGGCCGTTCGTGACCGCGTCCAGCGCCTGGCCCGCGAGCTCGCGCCCTTTCGGATCGCGGTCGTGCGCGTACTGGAACAGGCAGAGCTCGGTCGGCCCCGGCATGAAGTACTTGGGCGCCTTGGTCCAGCCGCCGTGGATGGCGTCGAAGTTGCCGCGCAGCGCGTCGAAGACCTTCCGCGGCGTGGAGGGATCGATCCGGCCCTTCTCCAGCTTCGGCTCCGCGTCCGCCTTCTGGCCCTCTTCGACGGTCCTCTTCAGGGCCGCCCGGCGGGCGGGGTCCCGCAGCGATGCGGCCGCCTCCTCGAGGACCCCCTTCAGCCTCTCCGGGGAAAAGTTCGAGAGCGCGAGGCGCACCGGCGCGCCGCCCCCTTCCCGCGCGGCGTAGAACGGGACCCCGTTCGGAAGCAGGAGCGTGATCGCCGGCCAGCCTGGTGCCGGGTACCGTTCGCGAAGATCGGGGCGGCGGTCAGCGTCCACGCGCACGGCGACGAACGAATCGCTGACGATCCGCGCGATCGCGGGGTCGTTCCAGAGCGCCTCCGCCTCGCGGCAGGATCGGCTCCACGAAACCACGATGTTGAGGAGGATCGGGCGCTCGCGGAGGATCGCCTTGCGGAATGCCTCGGGGCCCCAGTCCATCCATTCGATCCGCGCCTGCTCGGGCGCGGGCGCCTTCACCGCGCCGGCGGCCTTCCCCTTCTCCGGGGAGGCGGCGGGAGCGGAGGGGGCGGCCTTCCCGGCCCCGGAGGCCGGGCCGATGACGGAGGCCGCGAGAATGGCTGCGAAGATGGCTGCTGTGAAAGCGCGCTTGAAGAGGATCACTCGATCTCCCGATGACCGCCGGCCGGGCAGGACGGGGAAGTCTACCCGCCGCCCCGGGTCGGTCAAACAGGGGGCCCCGCGCTCCGGCGGATGGTCGGCTCGCGGCCCGAGTCTCCCCGCCGAGGCCTCCTCCCGAGGGCCGGGAGGGACCGGCGGGCGCGGAAGAGGAGAACCCGTCCCCCGCCGCCGGGGGAGAAACGCGCCAGGATCTCTCCCACGCGCGCTTCGAGCGAAATGTGGATCACCCGTCCCCTGCCCTCTCCAGCCCCGCGCAGGGCCTCGCGAAAGCTCCGGGCCAGCTGCGCGGCCAGGGCGGCGGCGGCCGGGCCGCCCGCGCCCCAGGCGCGCGCCTGCCAGCGCACCGCCGCCCGGACAACGGAGGCCAGGCGGGGCTGCGCGCTGAGCTTCAGGGTGACCCTCTCCACGGGCGTCCGCCGCATAAGTCACTATATTGTAACCGGCCATGAAATCGCGGGAATCGGCCCTGTTCACCGCGACGGCGCTCCCCGCCGGGGCGGGCGCGCTCGCCCTCACCGCGTGGCTGGCGTACGGCAGCCGCGCCGCGCTCGGGGAGCGCCTCCCCGAGCTGGCCGCGCTGATCCTCTTCGCCATCCTTTCCTGCGCCCTCTCCTACTCGCCGAGCGGGCGCGACCGGGTCTCCCTGGAGCTCGCGTACTTCCTCGCCGCCGCGCTCGTCCTCCCGTTCCCGGGCGCGCTCGTGGTCGGGGCGACCAGCGCCCTCGTCGGCTCCCTCCTGCGCGGGGCGCGGCGGCTCCCTCCGCTCCGCTGCGCCGCCGTCGCGGCCGCCAATGCCGCCCTCGCCACGGCGATCACGGCCGCGGCGAGCGGCACCGTCCTGTTCCTCTCCTCCCCCCGAGGCATCCTCCCCGCCCTGACCGGCGCCGCGGCCGCGGGGGACGGCGCGCGGGAGATCCTCGGGCGCACGCTCCTGGCCGGGTGCGTTCTCTTCCTGGCCATGAACCTCGTGAACCTGGTCCTCGCGTCCGCGTGGATGGTGGCGCGGGCCGAGCCCGCGCGCGACTACGCGCGGCACTTCATTCTCCGGATCTTCCCGTTCGAGACGATCACGGTCCCGTTCGGGTGCCTCCTCGCCTTCCTGCTCGCGGGCGCGACGGGCCTTCCCGGGTTCGTGCTCCTCGCCAGCGTGGGCCTGTACCTGAGCCTCCTGCTGCGCAACCTCGGGCGCTCCGAGGAGCGCCTGCGCCACGCGAACGCGGAGCTCGAGGACCGCGTCGCGGAGCTCGCGATGCTGAACGCCATCGGCCGGGAGATCTCCTCGAGCCTCGACCCCCGACGGGTGTTCGAGACGGTGCGCCGGGAATGCCGGATGGTCCTTCAGCCCGACTTCTTCTGGATCGCGCGCCTGGACCGGGAGACGCGCGAAGTGCGCGTCGCCTATTCGATGGCGGGCGAGGCGCCGGCCCGCTCGCTGACCTTCCCGCTCGGCCGGGGGATCGCCTCCCGCGTGATCGAGACCGAGCAGCCGCTGCTCGTCACGGACACCGCCCAGGACCCGAGGCTCCGCGAGATCGATCCGATCGTCGTCGAGCCGAAGATCCGCTCGATCCTCGCGGTGCCCCTCTTCGTCGAGAAGAAGGTGGTCGGCGTCCTCAGCGTCCAGTCGTTCCGCGCGAACGCCTACGGGGAAAGGCAGATCGAGCTGCTCGCCACCATCGCGCAGCAGGCCGCGATCGCCCTGGAGAACGCGCGGCACCACCAGCTCGCCACCGTGGATCAGCTCACGGGGCTCTACCAGCGCGACTACTTCACCCAGCGGCTGGGCGAGGAGTATCACCGCTCGAGCCGGTACGGCACGCCGTTCTCCGTGCTGATGCTCGACCTGGACTGGTTCAAGAAGATCAACGACCGCTTCGGCCACATGGCGGGTGACCGGTTCCTCCGGGAGATCGGGACGCTGGTCCGGTCCTCGCTCCGCGGGGCGGACATCCCCTGCCGGTTCGGCGGCGAGGAATTCTGCGCGCTGCTTCCCGAAACGGACCTGGCCGGCGCGCGCGCCATCGCGGAGAGGCTCAGGAGCGACATCGGCGCGCTCCAGCTCCGCGAGGGGGCGCACTACCTCGGGACCACGGCGTCCATCGGGATCGCGTGCTATCCCCTGCACTTCGAGGGGAGCGTTTCGGGCCTTCTCCAGAAGGCCGACGAGGCGCTCTACCGCGCCAAGCGCGAGGGGAAGGACCGCGTGATCGTCGCCGACGCCTGAGGGCGGCTCAGCCCTTCCGCGGCTTCTCGGACAGCTCGATCAGGATCCCGCCCGTGCTCTTCGGATGCAGGAACGCCACCCGGCAGCCGCCGGCGCCGGGACGGGGCGCCTCGCCGACGACGGCCATGCCCGCCTCCCGCGCGCGGGACAGCGCGGCCTCGATGTCGTCCACGGCGAAGCAGAGGTGGTGGATCCCCTCGCCCCTGCGGCCCAGGAAGTCCGCGATCGGTCCCTCCCCCCCCAGCGGCTCCAGGAGCTCGATGTGCGTCTCGCCCCGCTCGAGGAACGCCACGCGCACCCGCTCGGTGGGGACCTCCTCCTCGCGGGCGTGCTCCAGGCCGAGCAGGTCGCGGTAGAAGGGAAGCCTCTCCGCGAGGCTCCGCACGGCGATGCCGATGTGATCGAGGTGGGTCGCGTCGCCGGGTCGTTTCATGGATTCCTCGCGGCCGGCGCGCGGGGCGCCCGGCCCCTGCGTCCCGCCGGCCTCAGCCCCGGCGCGCGGCCCCCTCGGAGAACGTGATGCCCCTCAGGACCCGCTCCACGGCCGCGTACGGGTCCACCCGCCGCGCCGCGATCTCCTCGGCGATCCGCTCGACGGCGTCGCCGGGCAGGCACCCGGCGACGCGCCTCGTCCAGGAGCCGCGCCCGGAGAAGGTCGAGGAACCGCGACTGGCTCTGGCGGCTTCGCCTCCGGAGTCCGTCCCCGCTCGACTCGGCGGAGCCCCGGTGCCTCCCGACCGCGGCCACGAGCTCGGGGATCCCCTCGGCCCGCACGGCGACCGTCCGGACGATCTCGCGCCGTCCCGCGGCGGCGCCGAGCGACATCATCGTGTCGAGCTCGGCCTGGAGGCGGTCCGCCCCGGCCTGGTCGGACTTGTTGATGACGAAGATGTCCGCGATCTCGAGGATCCCCGCCTTGATCGCCTGGATGTCGTCCCCCATCCCGGGGACCAGCACGACGAGGACCGTGTCGGCGGTGCGGACGACATCCACCTCGTCCTGGCCGACGCCGACCGTTTCGACGATCACCACGTCGTGACCGGCGGCGTCCATCAGGTCCACCGTGTCGGCGGTGGCGCGGGAGAGCCCCCCGAGCGCCCCGCGGGTCGCCATCGACCGGATGAACACCCCCGGGTCGGTCGAGTGCCTCATCATCCGGATCCGGTCGCCGAGGATCGCGCCGCCCGAGAAAGCGGAGGAGGGATCGACCGCCACGACCCCCACCCGGAGCCCCTCCCCGCGGTAGGCCGCGGTGAGCCGGTCCACCAGGGAGGACTTGCCGGCCCCGGGAAACCCGGTGACCCCGATGACGAAGGCCCGGCCGGTCGCGGGGAAGATCTCCCGCAGCAGCGCCGGCGCCTCCGCGGAGCGCTCCTCGACGATGGAGATCGCGCGCGCGAGCGCGCGCGCCTCGCCGGACAGGACGCGCTTCGCCAGAGCGGCGGCGCTCACTTCAGGAGCTGCCTCGCGATCACCATCCGCTGGATCTCGGAGGTCCCCTCCCCGATCGTGCACAGCTTCACGTCGCGGTAGAACTTCTCCACCGGGAAGTCCTTCACGAAGCCGTACCCGCCGAAGATCTGCACGGCGCGGTCGGCCACGTAGACCGACGTCTCGCCCGCGAAGAGCTTCGCCATCGCGGATTCCCGGGTCGTGTTGGCCCCCGAGTCCTTCAGGACGGCGGCCCGGTACGTGAGCAGGCGGGACGCCTCGATGCGGGTCGCCATGTCCGCGAGATACCACTGGATGGCCTGGAACGAGGAGATCGGCTGGTCGAACTGCTGGCGCTCCTTGGAGTAGGCGAGCGCGGCGTCGAACGCCCCCTGGGACATCCCCAGCGCGAGGGACGCGATCGAGATCCGCCCCCCGTCGAGGATCTTCATCGCGTCGACGAACCCCTCGCCCTCCTTGCCGAGGAGGTTCCCGCCGGGGATCCGGCAGTCCTCCATGATGATCTCGGAGGTGTCGCTCGCGCGGCAGCCCAGCTTGTTCTCCTTCTTGCCGGGCCGGAACCCCTTCGTGCCCTGCTCGACGATGAAGGCGCTGATGCCGTGCTTCCCCTTGCTCCTGTCGGTGACGGCGAACACGACCGCCACGCTCCCGACCGTGCCGTGCGTGGTGAAGGTCTTCGATCCGTTCAGGATCCAGTCCCCTCCGTCGCGGACCGCGACCGTCTTGGTTCCCGCGGCATCGCTGCCCGCGGTCGGCTCGGTGAGCGACCAGGCCCCGATCCACTTCCCCTGCGCGAGCAGCGGCACGTACTTGCGCCTCTGCTCTTCGTTCCCGGCCATGTAGATGTGGCCCGTGCAAAGGGAGTTGTGCGCGGCCACGCTCAGGCCGACCGAGCCGTCCACGCGCGAGAGCTCCTCGATGATCAGCGCGTACTCGACGTAGCCGAGCTCCGATCCGCCCAGCGACTCGGGGATCAGGATCCCGAGGAAGCCCATCTCCCCCAGCTCCTTCATGATCTCCGTGGGGAAGCTCTGCGCCTCGTCGTGCTCCATCACCGTCGGGCGGATCCGCGTCTCCGCGTAGTCCCGCACCGTGCGGCGAATCGACTCCTGTTCTTCCGTGAATTTGAACTCCAAGGGATCCTCCAGGTTCAAGGGGGGATGCGGATTATAGGAGGCGCTTCGAGGCACGGTCAAGCCGCGCGGCGCGGCGGCGGGCCCGGCCGCGGGCTCAGAGGGCGCGCGAGACCGCGCGCAGGGCGGCGATCGCGCGCTCGATCCCCGCATCGTCCACGTCGAGGTGCGTCACGAGGCGGATCCTCCCGCCCTCGACGAGGGAGAGCAGGCCCTCGGCCTCGAGGAGAGAGCGGATCCTCTCGCCCGAGCCCGCCGGGACGCGCACCATCACGATGTTGGTCGGGGGCGGATCGGGCGACACCTCGAGCCCGCGCAGGCCCGCGATCCCCCCTGCGAGCCGCCGGGCGCGCTCGTGGTCCTCGGCCAGCCGCGCGACATGGTGGCGCAGGCCGTGCAGGGCGCCGGCGGCGATGAGGCCCGCCTGCCGCATTCCCCCGCCCCAGCGCTTGCGGACCTTCCGGGCCTCCTCGATCAGCGCTGCGCTCCCGGCGAGGCACGAGCCGATCGGCGCGCCGAGCCCCTTCGAGAAGCAGAACATGACCGTGGAGAACCCTTCCGCGAGAGCGCTCGCCGGCAGGCCGAGCGCGACGGCCGCATTGAAGATCCGCGCCCCATCGAGGTGAACGGGAATCCCCTTTCGCGCGCGAAGGCAAGGGCGGGCGCGCATGCGGCCGGGGCATGGGGAACCCCGCCCGCGAACATGTGGGTGTTCTCGAGCGCGAGCAGGGCGGTCCGGGGCTCGTCGTAGGGATGCCCGCTGCGGTACGCGGCGGCGAGCTCCGCGGCGTCCGGGATCCCGCTCACGGCCCCGACGGTGCGCGGCATCGTCCCCGACAGGGCCGCCATCCCCGCGAGCTCGTGGTTCGCGATGTGGCAGTCGCGCTCGAGGATCACCTCGTCGCCGTGGCGCGCCTGCAGGTGGATCGCGAGCTGGTTTCCCATCGTCCCTGAGGGGACGAAAAGCGCCGCGTCCTTCCCCACCGCGGCGGCGGCCTCCTCCTCGAGCGCGCGGACGGTGGGATCGTCGCCGAGAACATCGTCCCCGAGCGGGGCCGTCGAACATCGCGCGCCGCATCGCCTCCGTCGGGCGGGTCACGGTGTCGCTTCGCAGGTCCACGATCCGGTCGTTCATCTCGCTCCACGGTCCCGCCCGGCATCAGGGGTGCGGTGGCCGGTGATGATACTCCGCGCAGGGCCGGATCCGCGCAGGGCGTGGCGCAGCGGCCGGGTCCCCGCCCGGCGTCAGCGTGGCGGAGCCGCCGGGGGATGCTCCCGGTACGGCGCACCGCGCGTGTAGAGCTCCAGGCGAGCGCGGTAATCCGCGAGCTCCGCCGTCCCGCCGCGCCGGGTCAGCAGCTCGATCGCGCGCTCCATGACCGTGATCGCCTCCGGGATAACGCCCCGATTCCGCGTAGGCAGCGGCCAGAGTATCGAGCACTGACGGAGCCTCCCCGGCGACGGCCCGCGCCGCGCGCTCCGCCAGGCCGACCGCCTCCGCCCCGGAACGGAGGGAAGCGTCGGGCGTGGTGGCCAGGATCCATGCGAGACCGTTCAACGCCTCGGGATCCCCCGGCGCTGACGGAGGATCTCCCGGTAGAAAGCCGCCGCCTCCCGCGTGCCCCCCGCGCATTGCATGACGATGGGCAGCTGCTGCCTGGCGGCAGTCCTGCGAGGATCAATCCGGAGCGCTTCGCCCAGATTGCGGCGGCCGCTTCGTCGAACGAGCCTCGCGCCTGAGGGCGAGCCCGAGGCTCTCGTGCAGCGCGGCGTCCCCCGGCGCGACCGCGAGGGCCCTCCGGAACATGACAGTCGCGCCGTCCGGATCCCCCGTGGCCATCAGGACTCGCCCCATGCCATCGAGGGCGACGAGGTTCCCGGGCTGAAGCGCGAGGGCGCTGCGTGAACATCCTCCCGCCTGAACCCACCTCCCCCTCGACAGATGGACGTTCCCCGCGCCGGTGAAGGCCTCGGCGCACGCGCCGTTGATGCGGGCGGCCTCCCGTAATGGGCGAGGGCGCCTTCGAGGTCGCCCCGGGCGAAGAGCACGTTGGCGAGGTTGAAGTGGATGATCCAGTTCCCCGTCGGTGACCTTGATCGTCCTCTCGTACAGGGTGGCGCTGTTCTTCCAGTACCCGAGCTGGATCAGGGTCGCGACGGCGAGCGCTCCCACGGTGGCCGCTGCCGGCCGCCGGCAGCAGGGCGCGGAGCGCGTTTCCGATTCCCGACGACTTCGGGAATCCCCCAGGCGGCCATCACGAAAAGCCCGACCAGGGGGATGTAGGTGTAACGGTCCGCCATGCCTGCGAACCGACCTTGAGAAGCCCGATCACCGGCACGAGCGTTCCCAGGAACCAGAACCAGCCGAAGCCCAGCCAGGGGCGGCGCCGGGCTCCCAGGACGACCATGACGGATAATCCGCGGCGAGCGCGGCGGCGGCCGCGAGCGCTTCCCCCGGAGGGGGCGTGCCCTTGTCGATGTACAGGACCGCGAGACCCGTCGGCCAGAGAATCTTCCACGATGTACGTCGCGTAGGCGGTCAAGGCGGTCGCAACCCTCCGATCAGGGACACCCTCTCGAGCGAGGCGAAATCGCCCGCCGGATGCGCCCGGAGGTGATCGCGACCGACATCGCCGTGAGCGCGAACAGCGGCAGCTTTCTCCACGATCAGGCCGCAGGGGAGCCCGTCCCCCCCGCGCGGTCCACGCGCCCGGGCGAGGCGAGTCCCGGAACCGGCAGGCGGGTCCCCCGAGCGGCCAGTAGTCGAGCAGAAGAAGCGCGAACGGGAACGTCACGACCATCGGCTTCGAAAGGATCCCCAGCAGGAACAGGAACAGGACGGGGAGGTATCGTTTCCAGGACGGGGCCGCGGCGTACCGGACATAGGCGAGCATCCCGCGAACCAGAAGAAAGCGCTGAGAACGTCCTTGCGCTCCGCGATCCACGCGACCGATTCGACGTGCAGCGGGTGAAACGCGAACAGCGCGGCCACGAAGGCGCTCCGGCCCCTCCTGTCCCGTGAGCGCGACGAACAGCAGGTAGAGCAGCGCCGTGTTCAGCGGCGTGCAGCAGCAGGCTCGTCAGGTGATGCCATCCCGGCTCGAGACCGTAAAGCTGGCAATCCAGCATGTGCGACAGCCATGTCAGGGGATGCCAGTGTTCGAGCCGTGCGAAGTGCCGTGAAGGCCCAGGCCACGCCCCCGGCGGGTCACCCCCTGCTGCACCCACGGGTTGTTCCGGTGACGTAGTCCGGGTCGTCGTAGTCGAGGAAATCGTGGCGCAGGACGGGAGCAGAAGACGGCGATCACCGCGAGGGCCAGGAGCAGCGCCGTGAGCAGGTCCCGTGTTCCGCGTCGATCGCCGACGGCTGCGCCGGCGTGGCCGACGCCGCCCGGGCGCGCCGACTTCACCGCGCTCCCCGCGGACGACAGCGGGTCCGGCGCCGGCGTCCGGCCATCCGCCCTGCCGTCCGCCGCCCGCCTCCGGACCGCCCGTCGCATCCGGAGGATCGGGGGCGAAAGGGGCGAGGGCTTCCATGGACCAGAGGATCCCCTCGATCGTAAGGCGGACCCGCGGCGGATCGAGCGCCGCCCAGCCGCGCGCGACCAGCCGCTCGAGGTCGGCCCCGTGCCGAGCCCACAGGTCCACCCCGTAGCGGCTCCCGAGCTCGTCGAAATCGGCCCCGGCCGTGAGCCGGAGGGCGGTCACGATCGCCTCGGAGAGGCGCGTGCCGCTCGCCCCATCGTCGAGCGCCTCCCGCGTCTCCTCACCCCGCTCGACGGCGGAGGCGTAGGCGGCGGCGGAAAGCCGGCACGCCCGGCGCAGCCCCAGATAGTAGGAGTGCGCCGAGGCGCCGAACCCGAGGTAGGGCCTGTCGCTCCAATATCCCAGGTTGTGCCGCGATGCGCGGCCCGGGCGCGCCCAGTTCGAAACCTCGTACCGCGAGAACCCTGCCGCCGGGAGGCGCGACTCCGTTGCGCGGTAGAGCGCGCCGATCGTGACCGCGTCCGGCTCCTCGATCGATCCGCCGTTCACCAGCCGGGCGAGGGGCGTCTCCTTGTCGGTCTCCAGGAGGTAGACGGAGAGGTGATCCGTCCCGAGCGCCACCGCGCGCTCCAGGTCCTCCTCCCACATCCCCTCGTCCTGGCCGGGAACGCCGTAGATCAGGTCGGCGCTCACGTTCTCGAATCCCGCCCCGCGCGCCGCCCCCACGGCCTCGAGCGGGGCGTCGGGGCCGTGAGGCCGGCCCATCATCGCCAGCAGCGCGGGCTGGAACGACTGGATGCCGATCGAGAGGCGGTTCGCCCCTGCCCCGCGCAGCTCGCGAAGGATCTCCGCGCCCGCGGATTCGGGGTTGGCCTCGACGGTGATCTCGGCGTCCTCGTCCACGGGAAACGTCCGGCGCGATCGCGTCGAGGATCGCGGGCACCGTGCCGGAAGGCATGTGGGTGGGGGTGCCGCCCCCCACGTAGATCGTCGCGACCGGCGGGCGGTACCCCGCGCGCGCGGGGAACTCCCGGATCTCCCGGACCAGGGCGCGCGTGTAGGCGGGCGCCAGAGCGTCCTGTCCCGCCAGAGAGTAGAAGTCGCAGTAGGTGCAGCGCACCACGCAGAAGGGAAGATGGACGTACACGCCCGCCCTGTCGCGCGGGTCGCTCAGATCCGCTCGGCCTTCGTCGACTCGATCCATCCCACCAGTCCGTTCGGCAGCGCGATCTGAACCCAGCCCTGCCGTTCGCTCCGGACCTCGACCTTCAACCCCTCGTGGACGGTGAAGAGAACGGTGCCGTCGGAAACGGGCGCGCTGCGCCCGTCCACCGTGGCCGCCATGACGACCGCGTGGCGGCTTGCCCCCGGCCCGGGAGAGCTGAAGCGCGAGGAGGCCGCCCGACAGGAGCGCTCCCAGGATCGCGGCGCAGAGCGCGACCCTCAGTCCCAGCGCCACCCCCGGTCGCGGCCGGAACCAGAGCGCGGCGCCCAGCGCGCCCGCGAGGGCGAAGAAGCCCGCAAAGAACGCCGTCGCCCTGTCCGGTCCGAACGTCTGGCGAAGGCGGCCCAGGGCCTTCTCCGGCAGGGTCTCCTCCTCGGGCCCCACCTTGTCGACCGTGAGGAGGTTGGCGTACGCGAGGTTCTCCTCCGCATCGGCGTCCGAGGGATGTCGCGCGAGGGCGCGCTCGTACTCGAGGATCGCGGGGCCGAGCCGGCCCTGCTTGAAGAGCGCGTTGCCGAGGTTGTAGTGCACGCGGGCGTCGTTGTATCCGTCCGCGAGCAGGGCCTCGTAGGCCGAGGCCGCCTCCTCCCATCGTCCCGCTTCGTAGGCGGCCCCGGCCCGGCGGAACCGCTCTTCGGCACCGCTCCCGGCCGGCTCGGCGAGCGCGCAGGCAGCGAGCGCGAAAAACGCGAGGACCGCGAAGCCGCTCACGAGAAGCCTTCTCACGCCGCCCTCCCGAGCTCCGCGTCGAGCCGCTCGACGAGAGCCTTCGCGCGGGAGAGGAGGTCCTGCCCCGCCCCTTCGCGCCGGGCCTCGGGCGCGAAGCGTCCGAGATCGCACAGCTCGAGAAGGGCGTGCAGCTCCGACAGGGTCCCGGTCCCGCCCCCCCTCCGTCCGAGCTCCAGCTCCATCTCCTCGTAGGTCAGCCCGCCGGCCGTGATGCCGCAGCGCTCTGCGATGAACCCGACCAGCGCCTGCGAGACGGCGGCCGCCGCCGCGGCGGGGTCCACCCCGGGGGCCGCGGCGCGCGCGAGGGACGCGAGCGCGCGCCTGCGAGGCCCGCCCCGCGCGCCCCCCGGGCGCAGGGCGGCGAGCCCGCCCTGCCGGTGCAGGAACCACGCGGCGGGCTGGGCAGCCAGGGCCGCGGCGAGCAGGGCCCAGATCCACCAGCGCGCGTACAGCGGGCTCCGGGCGCGCTCCAGCGGACCATCGAGCGTCTTCAGGAAGCGGATGTCCCTCTGCAGGGACTGGACCTCGTGGCGGCCCGCCGCCGCCGCGGGCCCCGTCTCGCCTCCCCCCGCCGGCGTCCCGAGGGTGACCGTGAGCCGGGCGGCGGGCGAGGAGAGGGTCCGGTAGGCGCCCGCCTCGGGATCGAAGTAGCTGAACGTCATCGCGGGCAGGGTCAGCGAGCCTGTCGAGAGCGGCGTGACGACGTAGCTCCAGGTCTTCGTGTACGAGCGGGGCTTCGTCCCGGAGGCCTTTTCCTCCACGCGCGGATCGAACACGCGGAAGTCGGCGCTTGGCGCGAGGGTGGGGCTCTCCACGATCTTCAGGTTGCCGGTCCCGCTGATCGTGCACTTCAGCCCCACGGCGTCACCGACCACCCCTTCGGTGCGGTCCGCGACCGTTTCCATCCGGAACTGGCCGACGGCGCCCGAGTATCCGGGCGGCCTGCCCGCGGCGGGCGGGGCGAGCGCCTCGATCGTGACCGGGGCGGTGGTGCGCGACGAGCTCCATTACGCGGGGCGCGAAGAAGGAATCGAACGGATCGCGTCCGCCGGCGCGGACCCGGATCGTGCGCGTTTCGGACGGGATGACCGTCCTGCCGGGGGAGGTGGGGGTCAGGATCCTGCGCATGAGGACGTACGACTGGTACTCCCGCCCCTCGCGGAAGACCCTCTCCGGCACGACGTTCGTATCGGACTCCTCGAGCAGGAATCCCGGCACGGTGGGATCGGGGGCCGCGGAGACATCCACGATCGCGATGCGGGAGAGGAGCCGCGTGGTCAGGATCACCGGCTGGCCGACATAGACCTTCGGCGCGGACAGCTCGTTCTCGATACGCAGGTCCGCGGACCCCGGATCGCGCCCACCCGCCACGTCGGGCGGCCGGTCGGCCTGGGCACTCCCCTTCCGGCCGGAGCCGGCGGGGGTCACCTCGACGTCGATCGGCTCGGTCCGGTAGATCTTGTCCCCGACCTTCACCTCCTGGGCCGGGATCCGGGCCTTGCCGACCGCCTGCGGGGAGAGAAACCACTTGTAGGAGCGGGTCGAGGAGACGACGCCGTTCACGAACGAAAACTGGGTGGAGGTGCCCGGCCCGCCGACGACCTGAAGGTTCACGAGGCCCGACGGAGCGGACGGCGCGACTCCGCTCATGCCTGCTCCCTGGACCGTGACCGTGTAGCTCAGCGTTTCGCCGAGGGGAAGCTCATGCGCGTCGACCGCGCCCGTCACGCTCACGCCCTCGCCCGCGAGCGCGGGAAGCATGGAGGCGGACAGGAGGAGCGCCGCCACCGCCGCCGCGAGCCGGTGCGGCCCCGCGGACAGGGGGCGACCGCGCCGCGCTGCGGGCGCAGCGCCGATCGGCCGCGCCGCCGGCGGATCAACGATCCAGCCCTGGTCATGCGCCCGCGGGTCTCTCACCAGTCCTTCTCCGGCCCCTCGTCCTGCGGAAGACGGGCGAGGCGCTTCTTCAGGTCCTTCTTCTCTTCCTGGGCGAGCGAATCGAGCAGTTTCTCCGCCTCCTTCCGGCCGATCTTACCCTCACCGGTCGGGGAGCCCTGCCCTTTCGCGCGGCTGCGATCGGCGTCGGAGGGGGACTGCCCCTCCTGCTTCCGGCCGGGGTCCTGGTCCTGCCGCGGGTCGCGGCCGTCCTGCTGCTGTTGGCCGCGCTGCTCCTCCTTCTTTTCGTCCTGCTGTCCCCCGCCCTGCGGATTCTGCTGCTTCTGCTGCTGCCCGCCTTTCTGCTCCTGGCTCTCCTGCTGCTGTTTCTCCTGCTGCTTCTTCAGCATGCGCAGCGCGAGCTCGAGATTGCGGCGCGCTTCCTCGTCCTGCGGACTCTGCTCGAGCACCTTGCCGTACGCCTCGGCCGCTTCCCGGTAATGCTCCTGCGCGTACTCCGCGTTCCCGAGGTTGTAGCGCGCCGCGGGCGCGAGCCGGGGCCCGGCGCCCGAGAGGGCGCGCGAGTACTCGGAGGCGGCCGCATCGTACTTCCCCTGCCGGAACAGGGTGTTCCCGATGTTGTAGCGCAGCGAGGGAAGGTCGGGAGCGGCCGCGCTCGCTTCCTCGTACCGTCCGAGCGCGTCGGCGTATTTCCTGTCCTCGTAAAGGCGGTTCCCGTCGCGGTTGCGCCGGGCGACGGAGGCCGGCGCGGCCCGCTCCTCGCGGGGCGCGCCCGTGGCCGGCGCGGGGCGCGCCGCTTCGCGCGCCCTCCCCGCCTCCTTCGACCGCGGCGCCGCCTCAGCAGGGCTCCCGTTGCCCGGCGCGGCCGGGCCGGCTCCCGGCGCCCGATTCCCCGCGGCCCCTCCCGCCGTCCCGCCGTCCGCGCCCGCGGGGGCGCTTTCCTGCGCGCTCGCGGGGGCAGGCGGCCCGATCGCGAGCCCGGCGAGCACCAGCGCCCACAGCGCCGCGGCGGCCGCCGCGCCCGCCCCGGGCGCCTGCGCCTTCGCCCCGCGTCCGATCAACAGGGACTCGATAGCCAGCAGGGCGAGGGCGAGGGCGAGCGGAACCTGGTATCGGTCCTCGAATCGGGTCGCGAGGCGCGAAGCGATCTCCCGCTTCTCCATGCCGCCGATCGCTTCCGCGATCCTCCGCCCCTCCTCCCCGACCGGTCCCGCGTGCAGGAGGATCCCGTCGGTCGTCAGCGTGAGCTTCTCGAGGCTGGAGGGATCGTAGCGCGTCGTCACCACCCGCCCCTGGCGGTCCTTCTTGTAGCCGACGAGTGGCCCCTGGTCGTCGCGCAGCGGTATCGGACCGCCGGCCGGCGTGCCTATGCCGACGGCGTGGATCACGATCCCGTCCTCCCGGGCCCGGCGCGCGGCCTCGACGCCGCGCCCCTCGAGGTCCTCGCCGTCCGTGAACAGCACGATCGCCTTGTAGCGCCTCTCCGAGGCCTTGAAGAGGCGGGAGGCTTCCTCGATGGCGCGGCCCAGGTCGGTGCCCGGCCCGGGCGCGAAGTCGGCCTCCGCGGCGTCGAGGAAGAGGCGCACGGCGCCGTAGTCGAGCGTGAGGGGGCACTGCGTCGCCGGGCGCCCGCCGAACACGACCAGGCCGACCCTGTCCCCCTCCAGCGTGCGAAGCAGCGAGCCGGCCGCGGCCCGCGCCTGCTCCAGGCGGTTCGGCGAGACATCCTCGGCGAGCATCGAGGCCGACAGGTCCAGCGCGAAGACCACGTCGACGCCCCGGCGCACCACCGGCTCGTCCTTCCGTCCCCACTGGGGACGCGCCAGCGCGACGATCGCGAGACCGATCGCGGCCAGCTTCAGCAGCACGCCGAGGACCCAGCGCCCCGTGGAATCCCCCACGGCGAGGCGCGGTACGAGCGCGTGGGACGCGAACCTCGCGAGCCTGCGCCGCCGCGCCCGCCGCGCCGCCCAGAGAAGGGCCCCCAGCGCCGGCAGCGCCGCGAGCAGGACGAGGATCCAGGGCTGGGCGAACCGCATCAGGGAACCCTCGCCAGGAGCGTCGCCGTCGCGGTCAGCACGAGCGCCAGCAGGCAGAGCGCGGGGCCGAGAAACCAGCCGAACCGCTCCTCGTACCGTCCGTAGGAGAGGACCTCGATCTTCGTCTTCTCCATCCCGTCGATCGTCCGGAAGATCCCGCCGAGCGCCGCCGCGTCCGTCGCGCGGAAATACCGGCCGCCGGTCGCGACCGCGATCTTCCGGAGCTCTTCGTCGTTGATCGGGAGAAGCGCGCGGACCCGGCTCCCGTCCGGCAGCGGGATGACGACGGGCCCCTCGCTCCCCACGCCGATCACATGGATCCGCACCCCGACGGCCTTCGCGAGATCGGCGGCGGTCAGAGGATCGATCGAGCCGGCGTTGTTGATGCCGTCCGTCAGGAGCACGACGACGCGGCTCTTCGCGGGGGAGCCCCTGAGGCGGTTCACCGCCGTGGCGATCCCCGTGCCGATCGCCGTGCCGTCGTCGCGCGGATCGGAGAAGGAAACGGCCTCGAGCGAGGCGCGCAGCGCGTCGTAATCGAGCGTCGGCGGACAGCGCGTCTCGGAGACCCGCGAGAAGGTCACGAGACCGATCCGGTCCGAACTGCGCCCCTCGATGAACGACGCGATGGTGCGGCGGGCGACGGTGAGGCGGTTCTTCGGGGCGAAGTCCTCCGCGCGCATCGACCCGGAAACGTCCAGGGCGACGACGATGTCGATCCCCTCGGTCGTCACCTGCTCGACCTTGTGCCCCGCCTGCGGTCGCGCGAGCGCCACCACCCCCAGGGCGATGGCGAATCCCTGCGCCCAGGGCATGGTCGCGAGCAGGCGCGCGCGCGGGGTGGGACCGAGCCCGCGCAGCGCCCCCAGCCCCGAGTAGACCAGCCGCGCTTCGCGCCGCCCCCGCTCGCGCAGCAGCGCCCCCGCCACCGGGAGCGCTGCCAGAAGCAGGCCGAGCAGCATCCAGGGATTGGCGAAGCGGAACATGTCAGGCCGCGCTCCCCGCGGGCGCCGCCCCGGGCTCCGTCGCGAGCGGCGCGGGGGGCGGCGCCGTGCGCTCGATCACCTCCCGCGCGAGTCCGACCGTCTCCGCCGTCTCCCCGGACGGGGGAACGTGCTTGGCGAACTTCACGCGATCGCACCGCTCGAGCATCGCAACCGTCGCCGCCACGGCCGGAGGACCGATCAGGGCCCGCGCCATTTCGTCGGCGATCTCCTCCGTCGTCCGCTCGAGCGCCGGAACCCGGTATCGCAGCTCGAGGTAGCGGCGGATCAGGTCGGACAGCTCGATGTGGAACTCGCGATGACGTCCCGCTTCGAGCAGCCGTCGCGCGAGGAGCTCCGCGAGGCGCTCCCGCACCCAGGCATCGGCCGTGACGCCCGGGGGGAGCTCTTCCTCCGGGAGCGGCCTGGCCTGCCGGGGGCCGACGGAGCCGCCGCGCCAGGAGGTAGCCTGCGGCGCCGACCGCCGCGGCGGCGAGCGCCCCGAGCAGGATCGCCTTCCACGGCCAGGGAACCGGCAGTTCGGCCGGAGGTTTCAGGTCCGCGAGCGTGGCGTCCCCTTCCCCCAGGACCGACGCGACCGCGATCGTCCTGGCAGGAACGGCCACTTTCCGCCCCGCTTTCCCCGCCGAGACGAAGACCGCCTCGAACCCCGGGAGCGCGAGCGCGCCCGATTCGAGGGGCATCAGCCGCACTCCGAGCGCTCCCGGGACGCCCGTCTCGACCCCGAGCACGCGGAACGGTCCGAACTCTCCGCCCGGCTTCAGCTCCGCGGGGGCTTCGGCAGTCCCGGCCTCGGGCCCCCCGGCCGTGACGGTCAGCAGGACGGTGTCGCCCATCCGCGGCTGCGCGGGCTCGATCGTCACGCCGGCCGGCGCCGCCTCTCCCTCCCCGGCGGCGAGCGCGAGCCCGGCCCCCGCCTGCAGCAGGACTCCGAGCGCGAGGAGGGCCGGCCGGAGGCCGCCCACGCGTCAGGGCGGGGCCCCTCATCGCAGGCGCCGCTCCCGCTTCCGGAAGAAGGCCAGCAGCGGCCGGTCGTACGGCCGGACCGTGTCCAGCTCGATGCTGTCGATACCGGCGCTGCGGAAGAGGCGGGCGAGCCGCTCCCGCCGTTCCCGCTCCGCCGCCGCCCAGGCGTCCCGCACCTTTGCGCTGGACGCATCCACGAGCCTCACCTCGCCGGTCTCGGCGTCCTCGAGGGAGATCAGCCCGACGGGGGGCAGCGTCTCCTCGCGCGGGTCGCGGATCTGCACCGCGATCACGTCGTGCTTGCGGTGCGCGAGGCGGAGCGCCTTCTCGAAGCCGTTCGAGCGGAAATCCGAGATCAGGAAGACGATCGCCTTCTTCACCGCCACGCGCGAGAGGAAAGTCAGGGCCCCGCCGATGTCGGTTCCCTTCGACGCGGGCTGCGGCCAGAGGAGCTCGCGGACGACGGCCAGGACGTGGCGGCGCCCGCGCCGCGGGGGCATGTACCTCTCGATCCGGTCGGAAAAGAGGATGGCGCCCGCGCGGTCGTTGTTCCGGATGGCGGCGAACGCGAGAACCGCGGAGACCTCCGCCGCCAGCTCCATCTTGGTGCGCGCCCCGCTGCCGAAGACGCCCGAGCCGGAGACGTCCACGAGGAGCATGAGCGTCAGCTCCCGCTCCTCGACGAACCGCTTGACGAACGGCGCGCCGGCGCGCGCGGTGACGTTCCAGTCGATGGAGCGCACGTCGTCGCCCGCCACGTACTCGCGGACCTCGGCGAACTCCATCCCGCGCCCCTTGAAGACGCTGTGGTACTCCCCTCCCATCCCCTCGCTGACGAGGCGGCTGGTCCGGATCTCGATCCTCCGGACGGCCTTCAGCCGGTCCTGCTCGATCGCGGCCATCCCTCAGGGGACGGGAACGGCGTCGAAGACGCGGCGGACGATTTCCTCGGCCGTGACGTCCTCGGCCTCGGCTTCGTAGGAAAGGATGACGCGATGGCGCAGGACGTCGGGCCCGATCGCCTTCACATCCTCCGGGGTCACGTAGCCGCGCCCGCGGATGAAGGCGTGGGCCTGGGCGGCCTGCACGAGGAAGATGGTCGCGCGAGGGGAGGCGCCGAACTCCACGAGCGGACCGATGTCGAGGCCGAACTCCTTCGGCCTGCGCGTCGCCACGACCAGGTTGACCGCGTAGTCCTTGATCCGCGCGTCCACGTAGACCATCTGGACGGCCCGGCGCGACTCGAGGATGTCCGAGGCCTCCACGACGCGGTTGACCGTCGGGGGCCGCTGGATCGCCACGCGCTCGAGGATCTCGAGCTCGTCCTCGCGGGACGGGTAGTCCACGCGAAGCTTCAGCATGAAGCGGTCGATCTGCGCCTCGGGAAGGGGGTAGGTCCCCTCCTGCTCGATCGGGTTCTGGGTGGCCATGACGAGGAACGGCTCGGGGAGCGGGTAGGTCGTGTCCCCGATGGTGACCTGGTGCTCCTGCATCGACTCGAGCAGCGCGGACTGCACCTTCGCGGGCGCCCGGTTGATCTCGTCGGCGAGGATCACCTGCGCGAAGATCGGCCCCTTGCGCGGGGAGAAGCTCCCGTCGCGCGGGTTGAAGATCATCGTCCCGATCAGGTCCGCGGGCAGAAGATCGGGGGTGAACTGGATCCGCCGGAAGTTCGCGTTGATGGCGGAGGCGAAGGAGCGCACCGAGAGCGTCTTCGCCAGGCCGGGCACCCCCTCGACGAGGACGTGCCCCCCGGAGAGGATCCCGATCAGGAGGCGGTCGAGCAGGTACTTCTGCCCGACGATCGCCTTCCGCACTTCCGTCAGGAGCGCGTCGACGAATGCCGACCGCACCTGAACCATTTCGTGTATCGCCTGAATCTCTTTTTCCATAGCTCTCGATTCTAGAAAATCAACTGCCCGCTCCCGAGGGAGGGTTCGGGAGCGGGCATCGGACGAGCAAGGGAGTCGTCCTTCGTTGCCTCTTCCCTATTCAAGGTTCGTGCCGGGTCGGCCGGCGCCGCGCCTCCCCCGTTTTTCGGCCATTTGGGCGGCGCGGAATTCTAGGAACGGTCCCGCGCCCTGTCAAGGCGGCACGGTGCGCTCCCCGGGTGTCGCGGCGCGGACCTCCCGCGCGCCGATTTGACGCGGAGAGCGCCCGCGCATGATGACACGATTGACACGGGGGGCCGCCGAGCCGATATAGTATCCCCCCGACAGGATCGAACCCCCCATGCAAGTCAAACTTGGAATCTCCTTTCTCGTCGTCGCCGCCCTCATCCTCCTGGTGGACCGCGCCGTCGCGACCGTCGTCGACGACCAGAACCTGATCTCCACCTCGATCGCCCTGGTCCTCGCCGAGGTGGTCGTGGCCACCTCCGCCGCCTGGATCCTCTCCTACTTCCTGACCCGCCAGATCCGCCAGCTGGTCAGCGCCTCCTCGGTGATCAGCCAGGGGGACCTCACCAGGAAGGTCGAGCTGAAGTCCCGCGACGAGATCGGGCAGCTGGCCCACTCCTTCAACGCGATGCTCACGAGCATCCTGAACATCGCCCTGGAGGTCCGGATCACCAGCGACCAGATCTACCAGTCCGCGCAGGCCCTCTCCTCGACGGCGGCCAACATGAACGCCCGCACCGAGGAGATCGCCGCCGCCTCGCAGGGGATCGCCCACGGGGCGGAAACCCAGGCCGCCATGGTGCGCCGGGCCGGCCAGATCACGCGCGAGATCGCCGCCGCCGCCGAGGAGATCACGGGCAAGGCGGAGTCGGCCCATTTCAGCGCGCGCGAGGCGGGGGTCCGGGCGCGGGCTTCCGCGGACGACGCGGCCAAGGCGAAGGCGAAGATCGGCGAGATCGTGGACCGGATCCACCAGGCCACCAGCTCGGTGGAAGGGTTCCGCGAGAGGGCCCTGCTGATCACCAAGACGGTCGACTTCATCGCGCAGGTCGCGCAGCAGACCCACCTCCTCGCCCTGAACGCCGACATCGAGGCCGCCCACGCCGGGGACCAGGGGCGCGGGTTCGGCGTGATCGCCCAGGAGGTCCGCAAGCTGGCCGAGGATTCGCGCGCGTTCGCCGAGCAGATCCAGAACCTTTCCCGGCAGATCGACACCGAGTCGGTGGACGTCATCGGGGCGATGAAGCGCTCCACCGCCGCCGCGCTCGAGGGGAAGGAGGTCGTCGAATCGGCGACGACGGCCTTCGAGGAGATCAACGACACCGTCATGGCGACCCTCGACGGCGTCCGGGTCATCACGACCCTCGCCACGCGCCAGGCGCGCGGCGTGGAAGCGCTGGTCACCGCGATCGAGGAGATCGCCCGCATCGCCGCCGACAACGTGGCCGGGACGGAGGAGGCCTCCGCGGCGACCGTGCAGCAGACCGCCGCGATGAAGGAGATGTCCGGATCGGCCCAGCGGCTGGTCCAGGCCTCGAACCAGCTGAAGGACGTGATCTCCGTCTTCAAGGTGGAGTGATGGACGCGGGCGAGAAGCTCCTCCACTTCCCCGCCGGGGCCCGGTGGTTCGCCGTGCCGGTCGCCGGGATCTCCGAGATCCGCGAGGCGGGCCCCGTCACGCCCGTTCCGGGCGCCCCCCCGGCGATCGCGGGGATCATCGAGATGCGAGGGAGGATCGTTACCCTCATGGACCTCGCCGAGATCTTCGGCCTCGGGCACCGCTCCTTCCGCGCGGCCGCCTCGCGGTGCAGCTCGCGGACCCGCACGCGCACCTCGCGCTGCTCGTCCCCGCCGCGATCCAGGACCTTCGCACCGACCCCGGGACCGCCCCGCAGACCGCGCCGGACGGCGCGCAGGCTCCCGCGCCCGGGGCCGGCCCGGCGGCCGCTCGGACGCGAGGTGCTCCTCGCCGGGGGCGCGCCCGCGTTCCTGCTCGACCTGCAGGCCCTGACCGACCACTGCACCGCCAGGGTCCGGGACAGGTTCCGCGTGACCGCCTAGGGGAGCCGGATGGATTCGCTGCGGGTTCTGATCGTGGACGACGCCCTCTTCATGCGGGCGATGATCCGCGACATCCTCGAGCAGACAGGCCGGTTCACGGTCGTGGGCGAGGCCTCGAACGGCATCGAGGCCCTCGCGATGTTCCACGAGCTGCGCCCCGACCTCGTCACCATGGACATCGTCATGCCCGAGATGGACGGCATCCAGGCGACGCGCGAGCTCGTGAAGTTCGATCCTTCCGCGACGGTCGTGATCTGCAGCGCCCTCGGGCAGGAGGACCTGGTCATCGAGGCGATCGCCGCGGGCGCGCGCGATTTCATCGTGAAACCATTCGCCAGCGAGAAGGTCATGCAGGTTCTCGCGACCATCCTTCCCGTGGCATGACGGTGGTGCGCCGATGAGCATGGCGAAGTACCGGGACCTGTACATCGCCGAATCCCGGGAGCACCTCTCGGCGATCGACGCGGAGCTCGCGCGGCTGGCCGAAACGCCGGGCGACGCGGGGACGCTGCAGGACCTGTTCCGCCACGCCCATTCGATCAAGGGGATGTCGGCCACGATGGGGTTCGCGGTCGTCGCCGAGCACGCCCACGCCATCGAGGACGCGCTCGAGCAGGTGAAGCAGCGGGGCGTCCCCTTCGACGACGCGCTTCGCTCGGCGCTCGCGCGCGCCTTCGACGCGCTCGAGCGGATGATCGCGGCGATCGCCGAAGGGCACGAGCCCGTCCCGGCCGCCGGGTCGCTCCTCCCGGAGCTGCGGCGCCTGGCGAACGGAGCCGCCCCGGCGCCCGCACCGGGGAAGCTCCGCCCGGCCGCGGCCCGCGCGCCGCAGCCTCCCGGGGACGAGCGCGGCGCCGCGCTGCTGCGGATCGAGGTCCGGATCCACCCCGACTCGCCCCTCCCCTCCGCCCGCGCCGCCGTGGTGCTGAAGCGGCTCGAGGCGCGCGGCCGGATCGAGCGGTGCACGCCGACCCGCGAGCAGATCGCGCGGCGGGAATTCGCGGGGCGCCTCGAAGCGCTGCTCCGGACCGACCAGGCGACGGACGCGATCGCGCGGGAGCTCGGGCGCCTCGCGGACGTGGACACGGTCGAGGTGGCGATCGAGCGCGGGGAGACGCAGGAGGAGAACGCCGGCGCAGGGGCGGTCGCCGCGGAGGTGACGGGGCCGTCGCCGGCCGGCACGCGCACCGGGCAGCAGGCCCCGGCCGGGCTGGGAGCAGTGGCGGGCTCCCGGAGCGCCGAGGAGGCGGCCGCGCCGCCCGGCGCCCCGGGCGGCGGGAACGGCGGGGGCGCGCTCGAACCCGGGCGCGTGCCGGAGCCCCAGGCGGGGGCGACGGTCCGCATCCCTGCCCGCAGCCTCGACCGGTTCCTCGACGCCGTGGGCGAGCTCATCGTGCAGCGCAGCCGGCTGTCCGCCCTCCCCTCGGTCACCGGGGACCGCTCCGCGATGCTCGAGCTCGACCGGCTGAAGGGCCTGGTGGACCGGCTCTACGGGGAGGTCATGACGCTGCGGATGCTCCCCTTCGAGACGATCGCGCACCGTTTCACCCGCTCCGCCCGCGAGCTGTCGGACCTGGTCGGCAAGCGGGTCTCCCTGAAGATCACGGGCGGAGAGGTCCTGCTCGATCGCTCGATGCTCGACGAGCTCGAGCGACCCGATCAACCACGCCCTGCGCAACGCCATCGACCACGGCATCGAACCGCCGGACGAGCGGCTGGCCGCGGGGAAACCGGAGACCGGGGCGATCGCGATCTCCCTCGAGCGCGCCGGCGACAGCGTCACCATCCGGATCGAGGACGACGGCCGCGGCATGGACGCCTCCCGGATCAAGGATGCGGCGCTTCGCAAGGGGTTCATCACGCGCGCGCAGTTCGACGCGATCGCCGACCGGGACGCGCTGATGCTGACCAGCATCCCCGGCTTCTCGACCACCGATCGCGTGACCGAGCTGTCGGGACGCGGGGTCGGCATGGACGTCATCCGCACCCGCGTGGAAACGCTGGGAGGGAGGCTCCGGCTTCGCTCCGTGCGCGGAGCGGGGGCGACCGTCGAGCTGCGGCTGCCGCTCACGATCGTCGTGGTGAAGGCGTTCCTCGTCGAGGCGGGAGGACGCCGCTGGGCCGTGCCGCTCGCCTCCGTCCGCCGCACGCTGCGCGCCGACGAGGGCGCGGTCAGTCTCAGCGGCGAGCGCCCCTGCCTGACGATCGAAGGGGAGGAGGTTCCCCTCTTCGACCTCGCGGCCATGCTCGGGCTCCCGGCGCGCGCCGGCGACCCCCTCCCGGCGCGCGAGGCCCTGCTCGCCTCGGACCGCGACAGGTCGGTCGCGTTCACGGTGGACAGGATCCTGGGCCGGAGGGAGATCGTGGTGAAGCCCCTGCGCCGGCCGCTCGAGGAGCTGCGCGGGTTCTCGGGCGCCACCATCCTCGACGACGGGGCGATCGCGCTGATCCTCGACCCGCTCAGCCTCGCCCCGTTCTGAGGCGCCCGGTCAGGCCAGGTGCTTGTCGATGAGCGACTGGAGCGCGGCCCGCGGCTGGGCCCCGATGATGACATCCACCGCTTCCCCCCCTTGAAGAGGATCAGGGTGGGAATCGAGCTGACGCGGTAGGTCGCCGCGGCCCGGGGGTTGTCGTCGACGTTCAGCTTGGCGATGCGGATCTTTCCCGCATACTCTTCGGCCAGGGACTCGAGGACCGGCGCCACCATCCGGCAGGGGCCGCACCACGGGGCCCAGAAGTCCACGAGGACCGGCTCCTTGCTGGAGGAGATGTCGGTGGTGAAGGTTTCGTCCGTCAGGTTCTTGATGTTCTCGCTCATGGGTTTCCTCGGTAGGAAAGCTCATTTTAGCACGCTTTGTCCCGCGCACCCGGAGAACCATGGGCGCTCCCCACGGCCAGCATTTCCTCGCTAACCGCGGGGCCGTCGCCACGATCCTCGCGAGGTTCGCGCCCGGGGCCGGCGACCGCGTCGTCGAGATCGGTCCGGGCCGCGGGGCTCTCACGCGCCCGCTGCTCGAGCGCGCGGGGGCGCTGGCCGCCGTCGAGATCGATCCGGACCTCGCGCGCCCGCTCGCGGCCCAGCTGCGCCTTCCCCTTCTCGAGTGGCCCCTCGCGCGGGGGGAAGGCGGCGCGCCGGCCACGGGTCCCGGCGGCGAGCCCCCGCGCTTCGTCCTCCGCGCCGATGCCCTCGAGGTCGACTACTCCGGCCTCGCGGCGCTGCTCGGGGCGCGACCCCGGGGAGCGCCTGCGGGTGATCGGCAACCTCCCCTACTCGGTCGCGACCGCGCTCCTGCAGCGGATGATCCGCGAGCGCGACCTGATCGAGGACGCGCTCGTGATGGTCCAGAGGGAGGTCGCCGACCGGATCCTCGCCCCGCCCGGCGGCAGGACGTACGGCCTGCTCAGCGTCGTGCTGGGCCTGTGCGCCGAGCGCGGCCGGGTGCTCTCCCTCGGCCCCCGGTCCTTCTCCCCGCCGCCGAAGGTCGACTCCACCGTCGTCAGGATCCAGTTCCGCCTCCCCCGCGGCGGGGTTCCGCGAGGGGGACGAGCGGCTGCTCACCCTGCTCAAGCCATCGTTCTCGGAGCGGCGCAAGAAGCTCGCGGGGAACCTCGCGAAGCACCTGGCGATCGGAAAGCCCCGGGCCGCCGCACTCATCGCGGCGGCGGGCGCCGATCCCGACGCCCGCCCCGAGCAGCTCGCGCCCGAATCGTACCTCCGCCTCGCCGAGCTCCTGCGCGGCGCCTGAACGCGGCCGGAACCGGGCCCCGCTCCGGCGCAAAAGGGTGCGGGAGACGGGCCGCAGGGCGGATATAATCCGTGCATGAACGGCGTCGTTGAAATCGTCCCGATCGGCGGGCTCGGGCAGTTCGGCATGAACTGCACGCTGATCCGGTCCGGCGGCGAGGCGATCGTCGTCGACGTGGGAATGGCCTTCCCGCCCGGCGACGCCTGGGGCATCGACGCCATCGTCCCCGATCTCGGCACCGTCCTCGGCCCCGGCTGCCGGGCCGCCGCGATCGTTCTCACCCACGGTCACGAGGACCACATCGGCGGCGTCTCCCGCGCGATGATGGTCACCGACTGCCCCGTCTACGGATCGGACGTCACCCTGGGGCTGCTGGGCGAGCGGCTTCGCGAGCTGGACCTCGACGGGACCGGCCGCCTCGTCCCCGTCCGCGGCCGGGACCGGATCCAGGCCGGCCCGTTCACCGTCGAGTTCGTCCACGTCACCCACAGCGTGCCGGGTACGTTCGCCATCGCCGTCGGGACGCCGGCCGGCGTCGTGGTCGTCGGCGCCGATTTCAAGCTCGACCCGACGCCGGTGGCCGGGCCGCCGTCCGACCTCGAGCGGCTGGCCGAGCTCGGCCGCGCCGGCGTGCGCGTCCTCCTCCTGGACAGCACCAACGCGCGCAACGAAGGCTCGACCCCCTCAGAGCGCGCGGTCGCCGGGCCGTTCGCGCGGCTGCTCGAGAGCGCGCCGAGGAGAATCCTCGCGACCACCTTCTCGAGCCATCTTCACCGGGTGCAGCTCCTCGCCGAGCTCGCCGCGCACGCGGGGCGCAGGGTCGCCATCGTCGGACGGAGGATGAACGCCTCCGTGCGGATCGGCCGCGAAACGGGCCACCTCGCCCTGCCGGCCGGCGCCCTTGTGGACGCGGACGAGGCGATGAGTCTGCCCCCGGAGCGGGTCCTGATCATCGCGGGCGGCTCGCAGGGGGAGCCCTCCTCCGCGATGACGCGGATCGCCCGCGGCGAGCACCCGGACATCCGCGTCGAGCCGGGCGACACCGTGGTGCACTCGGCGCGCCCGATCCCCGGCAACGAGCTCGCGATCGCCCGGATGCTCGACGCCCTTGCGCGGCGCGGGGCCTCGGTGCTGGCCGGCCCGGGGAGCGGGCTGCACGTCTCCGGGCACGCGTGCGCCGACGACCTCGCGCAGTTCCTCGACCTGCTCGCTCCCGGGACGCTCGTCCCGATCCACGGGACCTATCTGCACCTCCTGGCGTGCGAGCGGATCGGACGTGCGCCCTCACGCACGCCCCGCGCAACCCTGGTCGTGGAGAACGGCGATATCATCCGTGTGGATCCGGCCGGCGTCCGGATCGAGGGACGGCTGGAGCGGGGCCTCCTGTTCGTGGACCGCGAGCAGGATCCGGTCGGCGAGCGGACGCTCCGCGAGCGCCGGCAGCTCGGGGGGCACGGGATCCTGGTTCCGCTGGTGGTCCGCGAGCGGGGAACCGGCAGGGTCGTCTTCGAGCCGGGGATCCTCGCCCGGGGGTTCGCCGTTCCGGCCGCGGAGCGCTCGATTCTCGAGGAGGCCGCGCGGCTCGTGGCGGATACGGCGAGGGCAGCCCCCGGGTCCGGGTCCGATCCGGCCCTCGAGGAGCTGGTCACCGACGAGGTCAGGCGGTTCGTGCGGCGCCGCACGGGCAAGAGGCCGCTCGTCGCTCCGATCGTGGTCGAGGTTTAAGGGTCAGGGTGGTCCAGATGGAGTGGAAGAAGCTGCTGCGAAGCCCCCGGTTCAGCGAGATCGCGGGGTTGTTCCTCGCCGGCCTGGCCGTGCTCTCCGCCATCGCGATCCTCTCCTATCACCCGAACGATCCCTTCGTTCTTCTTCCGCGGCGGCGGGCGGGCCCGCCCGCTGAACGCGATCGGGACCTTCGGCGCCACGCTCTCCGCGGCCTCGTTCCAGGTCCTCGGGCTCGGGGCGTACCTGCTGCCGGTCATCCTGGCCCTGCTCGCCTGGGAGGCGATCCGCGGCCGCGGGATGGACGCCGCCGGGTTCAGGGCGGCGGGGCACGGCGGGTTCCTGCTGTTCGTTTCCGCCCTGTTCTCGCTCTCCTTCGGGACCTTCGAGGGGTTCCGCGGCGGGCCGCCCCTTCCCGCGGGCGGATGGCTGGGCGGCACGCTGTACGGCTTCCTCGAGAGCTTCCTCGCCAGGACCGGCGCGGCCATCGTGCTGGTGACGCTGATCGGGCTGTCCACGATCGTTTCGACGCAGCTTTCGTTCAGCGCGGTGGCGGGGCTCCTGCGGTCCCCGTTCTCGCGGCTTTCCTCGAGGATGACCCTCGCCTGGGCCCGGTTCAAGGAGGACAGGCGCCGCCGCAAGATGCAGCGCGCCGTCCTGAAGAAGCACGAAAAGGAGCAGAAGCGCCGCGAGGCGGTGGCCAGGGCGGCCGAGGCGGACGCGACCCCGCCCGCGCGACCCGCGGCCAGGCCCCAGGCGGCCCCCGGGGCCGAGCCCGCGCCCCGCCTGAACCCCCTGCGCGTCCCGCAGGAAGCCGACCGCAAGGCGGCCAAGGCGCCCCCCGAGCCGGTCGAGCAGCCGGTCCTGCCCCTCGCGCCGGTCGCGGAGAAGGGATTCGTCCTGCCGCCGAGCGACCTGCTCAAGTCCCCGCCCGAGGGGTCGCCCATCAACGAGAAGGAGCTGATGGAGAAGGCGCGGCTCATCGGCGAGAAGCTGCGCGAGTTCCAGGTCAACGGAAACGTCATCGAGATCCACCCGGGACCCGTGGTGACAACCTACGAGTACAAGCCCGAGCCCGGGGTGAAGTACAGCCGGATCGTCGGCATGGTGGACGACCTGTGCCTCGCCCTCAAGGCCGAGGCGATCCGGATCGACCGCGTGTCGGGACGGTCCACCGTCGGGATCGAGGTCCCGAACGACTCGAAGGAGGTCATCCACCTGCGGGACCTCGTCGATTCCGAGCGGTTCCGCGCCGCGAAATCGAAGCTGACGCTCTGCATCGGCAAGACGCAGGAGGGGGAGGCGTTCACCGCCGACCTCGACAGGATGCCCCACCTGCTGATCGCCGGCAGCACCGGGTCCGGGAAGAGCGTCGGCATCAACTGCATGATCACGAGCATCCTCTACAAGTCGACCCCGGACGAGGTCCGCCTGATCCTGATCGACCCGAAGATGCTCGAGCTGGGGATCTACCAGGACCTGCCGCACCTCCTCATCCCGGTCGTCACCGATCCCAAGCTGGCCTCGAACGCGCTCAAGTGGGCCGTCCGCGAGATGGAGAACCGCTACAAGCTGCTCGCGGGGACCGCCGTGCGCAGCATCGATCAGTACAACTCGCTGCTGCGGCGCGACACGAAGCGGACCCGCAGGAACGAGAAGACCGGCGTCGAGGAGCCGCTCAAGCCGCTTCCCTACATCGTCGTCGTGGTGGACGAGCTCGCCGACCTCATGATGGTCGCCTCGGCCGACGTCGAGCTGTCGATCTGCCGCCTCGCGCAGATGGCGCGCGCCGTGGGGATCCACCTGATCCTCGCCACGCAGCGCCCCTCCGTGGACGTCATCACCGGGCTGATCAAGGCCAACCTGCCCGCGCGGCTCGCCTTCCGCGTCTCCCAGCGGGTCGACTCGCGCACGATCCTCGACGCGAACGGCGCGGAGCAGCTCCTCGGGAACGGCGACATGCTCTTCCTGCCCCCCGGCTCCTCGCGCCTGCTCCGCCTGCACGGGGCCTTCATCACCGAGGGCGAGACGAGCCGGATCGTCGAGTTCCTCAAGAAGCAGGCGCGGCCCGCCTACGACGAATCGGTCACCCGGGACACGGACGAGCAGAAGGCCGAGGCGGTCTCCGGGGAGCGCGACGAGATGTACGACAAGGCCGTGGACCTGGTCGTCAATTCCGGCCAGGCCTCCATCTCCCACCTGCAGCGGCGGCTCCGGCTCGGATACGCGCGGGCGGCGCGGATCATCGACATGATGGAGGCCGAGGGGATCGTCGGCCCGGGTGACGGGGCGAAGCCGCGCGAGGTGCTCATGCGGCCCGACATGCTCGCCCCCGCGGGCGGCGAAGCGGACGATTGAAGATCGTCATCGTCATGCCGGCGTACAACGCCGCCGAGACCCTCGACATGACCTACCGGGCGATTCCGCCCGGCATCGCCGACGAGATCATCCTCGTGGACGACGCCAGCCGCGACGCCACGGTCGAGACCGCCCGCAAGCTCGGGATCCCGATCATCCGCCACCCGCACAACGTGGGCTACGGCGGCAACCAGAAGACCTGCTACATGGAGGCGCTCCGCTCGGGCGCCGACATCGTCGTCATGCTGCACCCCGACGGACAGTACGACCCGGCGATCCTCCCGGACATGATCGCGCCGATCGCGCGGGGCGAGGCCGACCTGGTGCTCGGATCGCGCTTCCTGACCGCGGGCGGGGCGCTGCGCGGCGGCATGCCGCTGTACAAGTACGTCAGCAACCGGTTCCTGACCGGCGCCGAGAACCTCGTCCTCGGCACGCGATTGTCGGAGATGCACACGGGGTACCGGGCCTACAGCCGGCGGTTCCTCGAGACGGTGCCGTTCCTGAGGAACTCGGTCGATTTCGCCTTCGACACCGAGGTGCTTTTCCAGGCGGTCCGGTTCCGGTTCCGCATCGCCGAGGTGCCCGTGGCGACGAAGTACTTCCCGGGAGCCTCCTCCGCGTCATTCCGCCAGAGCACCGTGTACGGCCTGAAGACGCTGGCGGTCGCCGCCCGCTACCTTCTCTACCGCATCGGCATCGTCCAGCCGGCCATCTTCCGCTAGGAGGACCCGCCGGGCCGCTCTGGCAGCGAGCCAAGCGCCACCCGCGCGGCCTCCTGCTCCGCCTCGCGCTTGGAGCCGCCGATCCCCTGCCCCGCGACGGCGCCGTCGAGCTCGACCTCGACGAGGAAGGTCGGGTCGTGCGGCGGGCCGCCGGTCTCGACGACCCGGTATAGGGGGGCCGGCTTCCCCGCGGCCTGCACCACCTCCTGCAGGGCGCTCTTGAAATCGCCCTGCGGCCCGGGGCGAACGGCCTCCTCGATCAGGACCCGCCCCGCGAACGCGCGCGCCGCCTCGAGCCCGCCGTCCAGGTAGACGGCGCCCACGACCGCCTCGAGGAGGTCGGCGAGAAGGCGCCTGCGGGACGGCCCGCCGTGATCGCGCTCCCCCGCCGAGAGCCGCGCCGCCGCGCCGAGACCCAGCCGCTCGCCGGCCGCGGCGAGCGCGGGGCGGCGAGCGAGCGCGGCGCGGGTGCGGCTCAGCTCCCCGGAGGGGGCGCCGGGCGCGGCGCGGAACGCTCGCTCCGCGAGCAGGAGCCCCACGACCGCGTCGCCGAGAAACTCCAGCCGGTCGTAGTGCCTGCCCGCGGCGAGCCCCTCCTCGTTCGCGAACGAGGCATGGGTCAGCGCCTGGTCCAGAAGGTCCCGGTCGCGGAAGCGGTAGCCGAGCCTCTCCTCGAGCGCCGCCAGCTGCTGCTCGCGGGTCACGGGGCTCATCGCCGGCTCCGCGGGGCCGTCACGGCTTCGGCGCCGGAGGCGTCGCGGGGGCTTCTCCCGGGACGGCCCCGAGAGTGAGCACGCCGCC